>JAHJTV010000078.1 GCA_018829445.1 bacterium | reverse complement strand
TAATTTATTGAAATTTAAGACTATAGAAAGCTGATATGTTGTCATTCCGTGCTCGATACGGAATCCATAATTATTTCAAAACGCTGGATGCCGGATCAAGTCCGGCATGACAGAGAAACCTAAACTCTCAAGATATAAATAATAGGGCACGATATGATGAAATCAATTAGAGGAACTTATGAGAATGGGACCATAAAATTATTGGATCTTATAGACCTGGAAGGAGAAACCAGTGTAATTATTACCTTTCTTGATGATGAATTCCCCTTTCCTGATTCTCAACTAGACACAGATAATGAGAGTTCCGTCAGCGAAAGCGGACAGGTTATTCCGGAAGATGAAAATGAGGAGGAGTATTACGAAAGACTGAGGAAGCACAAACGGTATAAAGCTCGGGGTAACATCACCATTGTCAAAGAGCAGGAAGAGCTGGTATTTCCGCTTCTTGACTATTCCGCCGGGGGCCTGGGGTTCATGGCAGATAGGAAATATCCTCTCGGGGAGAATATTACCGCGGCTCTAAAATATAATGCCAGTGGAGAAGTTTTGGTTATGGACTTTGAGATTATTGTTCGTGGTGTTTTTGAAGAGGAGATGGATCGCTATAAAATCGGGTGTCAATTCGGTGATAATGTTGATGAGGAACTCTGGCACACCATAATGGGACAGTAGGCTGTATTTATACCGTCTCACATCCAAAATTGCTGTTTCTCTTCTGATTACGGTTGAATTTATCCTGGTGAAGACGTTCCGGGGTTCAAATTGAAGCAGGAGCGGAATGATTAAGCTTTGCGGGAGTGTGGTTTTGGCTCCCCGAGCAAGACTCGAACTTGCGACAAGACGGTTAACAGCCGTCTGCTCTACCAACTGAGCTATCGGGGAACTCGCTGATAATCTATAAAACTATAGTTCACTATCGTTTTTGTCAAGGTCAATTCTGAGAATTTTTTAAAAAATAATATAGAAGCAGGAATGACGGATTAGAATAATCTCATTGAACGTGATTCATTAATTGTTGTCCCCATTTTTAACAAGAATGGAAAGGAGCCCTGCGAGATCCTTAGGTAAAAATCATTTCATTGTGGGGGAACACCTTATTAATGCAAAAAATGAATTGTAATACTCTTGCTTAATATAATATCCTTTGATTTTTATAACGATAAAAAGACCTATTGGCAGTCTTCATTTCCCGGATGTCTTGGCAACTGAATATTTTGGCTCAATCATATCTATTCTTGTATTATTCATTATTACAATATCAGGATAAACCCGAATAAAAGAATTATAGTTGTCCAGAAAAGTTTTTCCCAAATAGGGTACACATAACAAAAGAGCATGTTCCCCATTTGGGATAACTTTTCTGGAGAGATATATTTAAAAAAGTATCGGAAATTTGTTTTTAGGGTGCTGTTTCCAGCAAATTTGATTCATCTATTGACAACTCCTTAATAGAAACTTAACAAATGAGTTAATGGAGATGTATCGACTGGCCGGAGTGTCCGGAATCACCTTGGTTTAACAGGTATAGCAGGTTTAATCTCTCAACCGTCAAGGCTTTAATGAGCGAAAAAAAGAAAAAGAAAGAAGAAACGCCCAGCAAAAAGGCAGTAAAACCAATTAAAAAGGAAAAAAAAGGGAAAAAGCCACAGAACAGTAAAATCACTGAAATAGAGGTGGAAGTCATCGAGGAAGAGATTGTTGATGATAAGTCTTCAACAAAAGAGACTGTTATTGCAGAAGGCGTCTTTAAAGATTTGATGCCAAAAGTGGATATTCTTCCGAAAACGCTGGGTATCATTTCTGTGCAACACCGCCCTTTGTTCCCGCACATGGTAATTCCGCTGGTCGTGGAAGGAGAGTTGTATCAGAAAACCATAAAATTCGCCCAGAAAAATGAGCCCGGATATGTGGGAATCGTCCTTGGAACCTCAAAATTTGATCCTGCGAATCCCAAGGTAACTGATTTACATAAGATTGGTGTAGTTGCCCGAATTGCAAAAGTCTTTCTGCAAAATGAAGACAGTAGTCAGCTTCTTTTAGACGTGCTTGACAGGATACGAATTGTAGACGAAGTTTCCTCCAAGCCACCACTGATGATTGCAAAAGTGGATTATATTGAACAGGAAGAAGTTGAAATAAATGATGAAATCAGGGCTTTTAGCCGTGAGATCCTTTCCAATATGAAAGAGTTGATTAACCTTAATCCTTTAATCAAAGAGGAATTGAATCAGTTTGTCAGTCAGATCAGCCTGGATGATCCCAGCAGACTGGCTGATTTTGCAGCGACTTTGACATCGGCAGACAAGAATGAGCTTCAATCTATTTTAGAAACGATCCCAATTGTCAGTCGTTTGCGTAAAACTCTTTTTTTGATCAAGAAGGAATTGGATCTCAGTCGATTACAGGCAGATATATCACAAAGAATCGAGGATCGAATTTCCGAACATCAGAGAGAGTTTTTCCTGAAGGAGCAATTGAAGGAGATTCGGAAAGAATTGGGGTTGAGCAAGGATGAAAAAACCCAGGAACTTGAGAGGCTCAGGAAAAGGTCAGGCCGTCTCAAGTTTTCCGGTGAAGCAAAAGAGAGATTCGATGAAGAGATGGACAAGATTTCATTATTGGATGTCCAGTCTCCCGAATTTAATGTTTCCCGTACCTATCTCGATTGGATCACTTCATTGCCTTGGGGCGTTGTATCCAAAGACAACCTTGATATTGATAAGGCTGAACGGATATTAAATATTGATCATTACGGGCTGGAAGATATCAAAGAACGGATATTGGAATTTATTGCCACCTTAAAATTGAGAAACCAGGTGTCCGGAACTATCCTTTGTTTTGTAGGGCCTCCGGGTGTGGGGAAAACCTCTATTGGAAAATCGATCGGGCGTGCTTTAAATCGGAAATTTTTCAGATTCTCGGTTGGAGGGATGCGGGATGAAGCAGAAATAAAAGGTCATCGCCGGACATATATAGGGGCGATGCCAGGGAAATTTATCCAGGCACTGAAATCAACCAAGTACAGTAATCCGGTAATAATGCTGGATGAGATCGATAAAATCGGAAACAGTTATCATGGCGACCCTGCCAGTGCTTTATTGGAGGTACTCGATCCGGAACAGAATTCAGCGTTTGTTGATCATTACCTTGATGTGCCTTTTGATCTCTCCAAGGTATTGTTTATTACCACTGCCAATCAAATGGATACGATTCCTCCGGCTTTGATGGATAGGATGGAGGTGTTGAGGCTGTCGGGGTATATTACCCAGGAAAAATTGAAGATTGCCAAACGCTATCTCATTCCCAAACAAAGGAAAGCCGCTGGATTGACTGCTTCTGATTTTTCCATTAGCGAACCTGCGATCAAACAGATTATTGATGGCTACGCAAGGGAAGCTGGTGTGCGGAATCTGGAAAACCAGATTCAAAAAATCTGCCGGAAACTGGCGAAAAAGATTGTTAAGAAAGATTCCCCCAAAAGGGAAAAAATTAATATTGGACTGGCACAACTGAAAGAGTTTCTGAAGAATCCCATCTATGAAGATGATGAGATTCTGGCAGAGGGAAAACCTGGAGTAGTGACAGGGTTAGCCTGGACAAGCATGGGAGGTGCTATCCTGTCAATTGAGGCAACAACCATGCATTCAGGACGTAAAGGCTTCAAACAAACCGGACAATTGGGTGATGTGATGATAGAATCTTCTGAGATCGCCTATAGTTTTGTGGTTGCCAATACGGAAGCGTTTGGTGGCAAAACAGATTATTTTAAGGATAATTTTATTCACATGCATGTTCCTGCCGGCGCAACCCCAAAGGATGGACCATCCGCCGGGATTACCATGGCAACGGCTCTCTTTTCGTTGATGAGAAATCAGGCTGTTGTACCAAAACTGGGGATGACAGGCGAGTTGACATTGACAGGTGAAATCCTGCCTATCGGAGGTTTGAAGGAAAAAATTATTGCTGCCAGGAGAGCGGGACTCAAACGGATTATAATCCCTATCCAAAATAAAAGGGATTTTGAGGAGTTACCCGATCATCTTAAGGAAAACCTGGAAGTTTTTTATGCAAAAAACTACCAGGAAGTTTTTAAAGTGGCATTTCCTAAATCTAAACCTAAATAGATTTTCTGTTCGCCAGGTTGGTTCGGGCAACGGCTAAAATGGCGATTGGAATTCCAAACGGTGAACAGGAGATGTAATTCATTCCGATATTCAGGCAGTATTCGATAACCTCCGGATTTGCACCATGCTCGCCGCAAATCCCCGTTTTCAGATCAGGTCTGACCTGTCTGCCTGATTGAATGGCTCGATCAATCAGGATTTTAACGGGTTCAAGTAGATTCTGAAAGGGATCATTCTTCCAGACATCCATCTCCGTATAAGCAGGAAGGAACGAATTTATATCGTCCCTGGATAAACCCATTGTCGTTTGGGTCAAGTCATTGGTTCCAAAGCTAAAAAATTCAGACTGTTTTGCAATATCTGCTGCCGATAATGCTGCAGCAGGCAATTCGATCATGGCGCCGATTTTTACTTCAAATGGTTGACGCTTGAGCCCGTTTTCCCTCATGAATTGGCGAATAACACCAATGATCCCTTTTACCGATTCCTTCCCTTCCATGATCTGTCCGTTTTTGATGAGATACATCTCCTCTTTGCACATGATCAGGGGGATCATAATGGCAGGCTGGACATCGATATTTTTTTCCTGTTTCACCTTCAGAGCGGCTTCAAGAATGGCGGCTGTCTGTAGATCATAGATCTCAGGAGAGGAGATCCCGACTCTGCATCCCCGGTGGCCAAGCATTGGATTGGTTTCCTTCAGTCTCAGAAAGGATTGCCTCATCTCCTCCTTGCTGAATTCAGCTGAGAGTTCCGGTAGTTGTCTGATTGTTTCATCCAGTTCTGTTTCATCAGTGGGCAGAAATTCATGCATCGGGGCATCCAAAAGGCGAATGGTTATGGGCATACCATCCATTATTTCGAACATCTCCTCGAAATCCTTGGTGAGAAATGATTTGATTTTCGCCAGGATATCCTTTTTCCTTTCGCTATTTTTTGTGATTAAGAGATCACGAAAATCATAGATTCTTTTTTCCCTGTGGAACATATGTTCCGTTCGACAGAGGCCAATCCCGTCGGCACCCAGAATTTTTGCCTGCTTGGCTTCCTGGGGAGTATCGGCATTGGCAAGAACCTTTATCCCCATGGCGAACCTTTTAGCCTTGTTTAGAAGATCCTTAACCCCGTTCTTTTCAATATCGGGATACTCAAGAGTGGATTTGCCCAGGTAGAAAGTTGGTTCTGCAGTACTGGTGATTTCCATGGAGAGATAATCTCCCTCCATTACTTTATTGCCGTCGATCATAACATGATCTTCATGGTAGGTGATACCAGGGTAAACTGCAGCAGGTTTTCCCAAGGCGCGAGCGACTATGGGAGCATGCGAAGTGTATCCCCCTTCACTGGAAATTACGCCACATCCAATTTCAACAGCCTGTACATCTTCTGCAAAGGTACTCTTTTTTAATAGAATCAGGTTGGTATCATCATCTTCGGCTTTAGCTTTCCAATAGGCATCAATCAGCTTTTTGGTGGAAAAATAGACTTTGCCACAGGTTGCCCCCTGTGAACCGGCAATTCCTCCTCGGATCACCGTATGACCGGAGACCGATTGGATATTGATGGTTGAGTAAAGGAGGCTGTTAAGCTCTTGGGGTGATATACTGGTCACATATTCTTCATCAGAAATTTGGTCATCGGCTTTCAGATCAGCAAGAATTCTCAGTTTTGTTAACATCGATTTTTGCTTAACTTCCCTGTTTGTAATGACATACAGGTTTCCCTGCTCAACCACAAAATCAACCTGACGAACATCCAGAAAATATCCTTCAAGGGTGCCTGCGATCAGATCCAATTCGTCCAGCAGGGTGTTGTCTAACGTATTGATATCTTGTTCTGCTTCAGCTTCCGTTATAAAGACACCTGCTGAAATCCCTCCGTTTAACTGGGGTTCTCCGGTTGTTACATCTCTCGTCAAAAAGTGCCCATTGATAAGCTGCTGCTCGGAATCGCCATGAGGAATATATTGAACGACCACCGCTGCGGGAATATCCTTGTTCATGGGATCGGAATGATAGCTCTTGGCTATCGAATAAACGACGGCTTCCAACTGATTGAAGGGATTCTGGGGAAAATCACCGGCCAGTGAAGACAGAAGCTTTTCGCAGGTGACCCTGACATCGTTTTGAGATGGTGCCAGCGCTTCATTGCCGGGTTCAGGAGCCGCCCCCCCGAGGCAAAGTGCCGCATACTCTTCAATGAAGGATAAAAATGCGCTGTAAACACTTTCCTCTTTAAAAAATTCCTTTAGCGACTGCACGATGGCAGTGTTTAATCCTACGTGTCGGATGACGGGTGGTTTTTCCATGATCATGCTGGGAGACAAACAGACATTTAGCAACAATGGTGATTTGACGTCCGTGAATTGTCTTCCTGTCAGGTTTTCCAGCTTTTTGATACCCTCATCCAAGGTTTTTCTGACCGATTCCTGTGGCAAATCGAGGATATCGGAAATGTCAATAATAAATCCCGGGGTGACGGGGATATTAAGAGCAGCAAGCTCCAGGAGTGAATATCCGGTAATTCCTACTCTCTCTTTTATATTGGGATCATTGATGGGAAGTCCCTTTTGAACATAGTGTATACTGGTCATATCTCTAAAATAGGCTAAGAACTAGATTAACATCTTTTTTGACGAAGTATTTAAAATTATGACTTGCTCCCTCATACAGGTATTTTTTCAACTTGGCGACATCCTTTATTTCTTCTCCCACAATCGAAAAGAAGATGGAATCTCCGGTTTTGACCTTTCCCCATTTAAAAAGAGATGAAATATGCTTGATTCTTTGTCCATTGTGAAAAAGCAGAATTGTGCTTCCCACATACTTCTTTTCATAACTTTCAATGATATTGCGCCAGGCTTCGACATTGCCGTTGTGAAACAATTCATTGGTAACAGGAACGCCATATTTCGGAGTGATTCTCCTGGCACCTTTGGCAAGCTCAGCATCTTGTGAGGGAGCTGCATCATCAGCGGCTGTTCTTTCTGGTTTTTTATCAGGAGGGGGTTGGATTCCCGTCTCATTTGATACTTCCTTTGATAATTCACCTGTCTGGTATTGTGAGTAATCCTTTTCCAGCTGACCACTGCAAATGGCTTTAAAATCCGCCAAAAATTGAAGCTCTTTTAGCTGCTTGGAGCTGTCTTTTGCCTTGGCAAAAATAATCATGAGTTCGTATTGAGAAAGACTTTCGATTCTGGCCCAATGATCTTTATTGGATGGGTTTATCAGCGAAACGTCAAGCTGCGGATGATAATAAGCCAGAACAGTGTCAAACTGATCCCAGGTTTTGACAACATGATGTATTTTCTCCCAGTCGGCGAGTGTAGTGGAAAGATTGAAAGACAGGCAGGAGTAGTTATATTTTTCGATCAACAAGGTGTAAATAATTGCCGGGATTTGACCTTTGGTGATCTGATTGTTTGCCTCCAGATTCCAAACAATATCAGCCAGGTTTTCCCCTTTGTTTAATTCAGTTTGAATATTGGAGAGTATTGTCATCTGACTTTCCAATAAACTATAATCTTTTAATGATTTAATATTCAGGACTTCGGTAGACATCTTAATTTTAAGGAATAGGGTTATATTCGAGAAACTCGAATTATATAGAGTCAATAAATAAAACGTTTTTTGCCGAATCTGGAAAACAGATTAGAAAACTTTTTGGTGACGCATATACCTTACTGGCTGGAGATAATTTTTTCAAGTAAATCGACAAAGCTGGATAAAGGGAGTTGATGTGGAGAAGCAAAGCAAAGAGATAGAGGGAGTTAATGGTCAGGTGAAAAGAATCACTTGACCATTGGTACGGTTTAGACAATTGAAGCAAAAGCTCCGGGGGTTTTTTCCTGGCCTGCATGTCTTTCGTGGAATTCGGTATGTGCAAAATCGGGAATATCTGTGGCAATCTCATTTAAAAACTGAGTCAAGACATTTCCCATCCGACTGGTTGTCTGATCCCTTCTGTTTATGGATGCAAAGGAAACCTCCACAAATAATCCGGGGTACACCTGGAAGGGATTAAACTGCTTGTCGAACCTCAAAATTTCATCCTGTAAAAAATCCAATCGTTGTTCGAGGATTACTCTTTCGGGGGGATTAGCATTTTCGTATAGATTTGCAATCCTATCTCTCAAAATATTAAATTGTTTCTTCAGATGGCTTTTTTGTTGAATATAAGTCTCATTTAATTTTTCGATATCAGCCACTTTAGGTTGCACAAAGGTGATTTCATCCCAAAGCTCGGCCCGAGGTAACTCTTCCACTTGAGCTGATTTTGATTTACTTCGATTTACTTCATTCAAAATCTCGCTGGCGATATCTTCGTAATCTTTAAAACTCTGTTCAACCTTCTCGTTCTCGTGAATCTTTTCAAACACTTTTCTTAGTTTGTCTGTTTCGTAAACAAAATCATCAAGCTGCTGACAGAAAGCTGTTCTTAACTCTCTGAGCTGGAGATCATCAAGGAAGGTCAGGGTGACGGCATAGTGTTCATCCGGTAGCAATGGTTTGTTGGTATCTTCATATTCCCGAACAACCACTTTCCTGCAGTTTTTGAAATTCTCAATGTGTTGATATCCTAAAAGCGAAATATCAAGTAATCCCACCAGCTTGTTAACGGCATTATTGAATCCCCGATCCCGGATATTCTCTTCACTAATCAGTCTGAGCACATTTTCACGGATGTCCAGCGGATCATGATCAATGGCATTGAGCTCCGGTCCGATCCCTTTAATCGCATCGACAAATTTCTTTGCCATATGGGCATATTGTGGCGAATCGTTGGAATCATCACCAAATCCGATGTGATCCTCCAGCTTTTTTACTTTTTCAAAAACCCTCTTTTCCTGATTGAGTATATTCTGCCTGGAATCCTTAAGCTCCTCATCAATCTTATGCACTTCTTTGTTAATGAGGGTAATAACGTGCTCCGAAATGATGTCTTTAACGATGGTTTCACTGGCAGCCTGGTAATGATAGATCGGTCTTACCAGTGTCGATTCGGGAATACTTAAAACCAGGTCAACATCGGTAACCGTGTCCGGTTTTAAAGTGTTATTGCTGAAAGAACACTTAACCACCGATCCGGCAAATTTCCCCCTTAAAAAACCACCAACCCCAGTTTTTCCACTGAGGAGTTTTCTTGTGTTGTCTTCGAGATCAAAGGCACGTTTTTGGATATGCCCTTGCAGATGCCCAAAAATATTGACGACGGAGTTTTCCATGGAATCCGTATTAAACATCCCCTCTTTCCCGATGGAATCAAGAAGGTAAGAGACATCACGCGGATTGTACTTGTTCAGGTTTTGCGCCTCTTCCTTATCAACAAGATCGCGGAATTTTTTCCCCATTTCATCTTCAACCGATGTCATGTAACGGTTGTACATGTTGTGGTAAGATTGATTGTAGTAATTGTGCAAAACCTCTTTTACCGTTCCACCGACATGAATTTTTTCCAGGACTTCCGGAGGTAATTTGTTTGTTACGTGGTTGAGTACCTTATCCACCTCTTCGTCAATTAGTAACTTGGCTTCAGCATATTCGTTACGACCATCCCGATTAAGACTGTTACGTGATCCAACGGCGCTGCCACGCTCTGGATGTACATAATTGGGACCTTTCAAATAGGAACCTCGTGCCATAACTACCTCGTCATGTTAAATAAATTCAAGACCTGTTTCTTGTTTACTTGACAGGAACAGATTTGATGATTTCATATGTGTGTTAAATTTAACAGCGTAGATTTTTAGTGCCACTATAATGTTGTAACCCTTAGCCTGTCAAGCCATTTTCGGTTGAACAATGGTGGTTATACCGGCGGTGATTGGTCATGAGTGCGCAAATCATGTGACAGAGTCGATAAAATAACATGAGACTCTGTTGATTGGCAACCTTTAATTATGATTAATCATTTGAATTTATAGAAAATGCTCATAACATGTGTGTGTCAACACAGGTAGTTATGTTTTTTTGCCGGTTTCATCTTCAAACATCCCAGTCAACAGGCCCTGATCTTTGCCTGTAATCTAATGACAAATTAACATTGGATGATTAAACTGTTGGGAATAGTTGGAAAATCGATCTGTATTCCGGTTAAAACAATCTGAAACCAAAAACAATATTTTCTGATAGCCATGGCTGATGTAGACAACAAAATTGAAGCTGACCCACCGGATCAAAATCTCGCTTACCTGATAGATGAATATGTTAATAAGTTTTATAAGGCATCCGGGGAGGAGGTAGTTAGGGTTAGGCACAATATCTGGGCTGTGAGGGAAGCTTCTTATTCATTCAATATCATTATTACATCGTTGCTCATCGTATTTGATGCCATTCTTTTTGATCATCTCCCCGAACAAAAGAATATGCTGTTTGAAGATCTGCTGAGTTTGAACGCTCACAGGGCAAAAACCTCCAAGTTGTGTTTGGTTAAAGACAGAATTCACTTAAGAATAGTCAGGGGTTTGGAAGATTTTGACTATTCTGAATTTGTAGCGCAAGTGGAAGAATATCGTGAGATTTTTCCAGGGATCAAGGAAAAACTATTGGAGAAGTATTTTCCGGATGAAGTATGAACCAGTGTGAAAAAGAGCTCGATCAAAATGAATAGTAATCAATTAAACCGGCCGCTCTTCTCTATCAGAAACATCCATAAGTTTTTTGGTTATAAACAAGTACTAAAAGGCATAAATCTGGAGTTTAGCGAAAATCAAGTAACCTTGCTTGTTGGTAAAAACGGGGCTGGTAAATCAACCCTTGTTAAAATTCTAACGGGGCTGATGCGTCCAACCGAAGGAAACGTAAATTTTCGAGGAGAAAACATTCAGAATCAAGCCGAAATCTATCGAAAAGCCATTGGAGTGATTACCCATGACATTCTTTTTTATGGAGATTTAACAGCAAGAGAAAATCTCAGGTTTTTTGGTAAATTGAGATCAATCGAAAACCTGGACAAGGAGATTCAAAAGGCATTAAAAGATACCGGTCTGCAAAAAGCAACCGATATGCCGGTAAAAACCTTTAGTAGCGGTATGTGCAAACGCTTGAATATTGCACGATTGATGCTGTCCGGACCAAAGATCCTTTTTTTGGATGAACCGTATTCGGGATTGGATTTTGATTCAATTGCGCTTTTAAACGAGTATATTGCGCAAATCAAACAAAATGGAGGGGCCATTCTTCTTATTAGTCACCAGGTGGATGCCTGCTTTGATTATATTGATCGGGCAGCCTATTTGATTAATGGAGAAATCTCACGTTTGGTTCCTAAATCTGAATTAAACCAAACTGATCTACCTGGGAAATTTCATGTCTCAGATGGCATCAATTGAATTAACCAATCGCCAGTTTTTATTGCAAAGAATGATATCTAACGCTTGGACGATTTTTCTAAAAGACCTTAAACTGGATTACCGAAGAGTTGAGAATTTTTTTTCCATGTTGTTTTTCTCATTGGTTATCCTGTTGGTTTTTACTTTTGCCCTGTCTCCGGAACAAACAAAAAATATTGGGATCTTGTGCGGTGTCTTTTGGATATCCTTCCTGTTGAGCGGAATTTTAAGTCTGGGCAAATCCTTTAGCCTGGAAAGAGAAAACAGTTGCCTGGATGCATTGTTGATTTCTCCCATCAGTCGTGGCTCTATCTTTTTGGGGAAAATGCTGGCGAATATGGCCATGATCATCGTAGTGCAACTGATTGTTATTCCTATATTTGGGGTTCTGTTCAATGGGGTCGTTTTCGACCATGTGGCCATTTTTATTTTTATCAGCTTTATGGCTTCAATCGGATTTTCATCCCTGGGTACCCTTTTGGCGGGGATGACTTCAGACATTCGTTTTAAAGAGATCCTGTTACCCATCCTTCTGTTTCCGCTGCTGGTACCATTGCTGTTGGCTTGCGTAAAAATCTCACAATCAATTCTGGCTGGCGAGGGTCTGTCTCCAGTAGTGGATTGGTTTAGATTATTGGCCGGATTTGATCTGATTTTTTTGATAATTTCCTATCTGACTTTCGAATTTGTCATGGAAGTATAATTTTACAGCAGGTATTATTTTTTAAACATAAAGAAGAGTTTAAGTACAGGTTTTATGAAAAGGATACTCGGGTTAACCACAATTGTTGGTTTTATTGTTATGTTTTTGATGGTTTTTTTATGGTCTCCCATTGAATCTTCGATGGGGCTCGTGCAGAAGATCATGTACGTCCATGTCCCGTCAGCCTGGACCGGTTATCTTGCGGTTGCTGTCGCATTTATTTTTTCAATTTTATATCTATGGAAACGAATTGAACAATTTGATGTGGTAGCTTCCTGCTCAATCGAGATAGGAGCCATATTTTGTGGATTAGCTTTGATAACAGGATCAATCTGGGCAAAACCAACCTGGAATACCTTTTGGACCTGGGATGCCCGTTTGACAACCACCTTAATTCTCTTTCTGATTATAATGGGGTACCTGTTATTAAGGCGGTTCTCAGAATACGGGGAGAAACAAGCCAGGATATCCGCAGTAATAGCAATTATTGGTTTTCTGGACATTATTCTGGTGCACATGTCCGTTGTTTGGTGGCGGACATTGCATCAACCTTCAACTGTTTTTTCCGAAAAACCGGAAGTGATTAATGACCAGATTCTGACTACTCTTATAATCTGTGTATCCGTGTTCTCTATCCTTTATGCTTTTTTGCTGATCTCAAGAATTGAATTGGAGCAGAAAAACCGGCTATTTTTTAAAAAAATATCTGCAGAAGGGGAATTAAACTAATAATGTTGATAGTCAACTTACCGGGAGAGTGGCACTTTTGTTCTTTATGAAAGGGAATAGCAGGTTGTGACGAATCATCTGATCATAGGAATCGGGAAATTTAGAAGCGTTGATGATCTGCAACCCTCGTTTGATAATGGTCCGGTCTTGAGAATCATGAATGGTTCTGGCTCCTTTTTGCAGCCCGGTTTTCTGAGGAAAATCGTTTGTTTTCCGGTTGGTTTCAGCGGCTGTCAGACCTTTCTTGCCATCTGCCCATTCAATCAGGTTTTCGTCAAATAAAAACTGAACCTGCTTCAGTTCAGAATCTTCATTTAACCATAGAAACAGCAGGATATCGGGATGGTCAAGGCAAACCAAACTTGTCTTCCGTAATCCTTTTTCGAACTCCAGTGATTTTTGCGATTTGATTTCGTAAAAACTAAAGAGACTCATTTTCCCGATTGATTTGGTTATTTAATTAAGATTTTTGAGTCTAACAACCTCGATAATAATAAGAACAGGGAAAATATCAAGAGAGTGGTGATGTTGTTGTAATAATTATAAATTTATTGGTTTATTGCTATATAAATGCTACATTTTTGCATGTCAAATGTCAAATTTGATTCATTGATTTTATCTGGGAAATTGTATTCTGCTAACAATTCCATTCCTGAATGAGGCGATTTGTCAATTATCCAGGGACTTAATGGTTTTCTTTTCAGATTGATTCAGGGAAAATAAGTTTGCTTTTTGATTTCTGCGCACTAACAGCTTCGATTTCCTGTCATCAGTATTGGGGACGAAATCTTCTTATTTACTGATTGTTATAGTTATTATTTCAATACAGTATTATGATATCAGGTTAAACAGCAGAACCTAAGAATCAGGCGGTTGTTTGGTGGGTTAATCCAGTTTTCGCATCCTTTCTAAAAAAGGCGTAAAAGAGATTATAATTTTTAAGAATGCTTTAATTCAGGTAAGAATAAACGGAGTCAGTAATGGAAATAAGTTTGCCGGATGGAAATAAACAGGAGTTGCCGAGCGGAAGCAGTGCTCTGGATCTTTCTCGAAAAATTAAAAAAGAACTTAATGGAAGCGCTCTTGCGGCTATAATCAACGGCGAGAAGAAAGATTTGACCACAGAACTGAAGACTGGTGATGAAGTTCAAATTCTCACCTTTGAGGATCGGGAAGGAAAAGACATTTTCTGGCATTCTTCCGCCCATGTACTGGCTCAAGCCGTTACTACCCTTTACCCGGGTGCAAAACCAACCATCGGCCCTTCCATTGAAGAGGGGTTTTACTATGATTTTGCCAACCTGAGCATCTCTGAAACAGATTTTCCTCAAATTGAAGAGGAAATGAAAAAAATTATTGGCCGCCGGATTCAACCCCAGCGGGTTGATTACTCCTCCAAAGAGCAGGCCCTGCAAGTATTTGGTGACAACCCGTTTAAAAAAGAGATGATTGAACAATTGGAGGAGGGGTTAAGTGCCTATCAGCAGGAGGATTTTATCGATCTTTGCCGGGGGCCTCATATTCCGCATATGGGTTTGATTCAGGCATTTAAAATTATGAAGACCTCGGGGGCTTATTGGAGAGCTAAGTCGGATAATGAACAGTTGACGAGAATTTATGCGGTTTCATATCCCGACAAGAAGCTGCTGTCAAAATACCTTAATTTCCTCGAAGAAGCGAAAAGGCGGGATCACAGAACCCTGGGCAAGCAGCTCAGTCTCTTCTCATTTCACCAGGAAGCTCCCGGAATGCCTTTTTTTCATCCCAAGGGGATGACTATTTGGGAAGAGTTGATGAAATTCTGGGAAGAATGCCATCAAGAGGAAGGTTACGTAAAAATTAAAACCCCAATCATGTTAACTCAGGAGTTGTGGGAAAACTCAGGTCATTGGGACAACTACAGAGAAAATATCTATATTACTGAGATCGATGATCGAGCTTTTGCCATAAAACCCATGAACTGCCCCGGCGGTATGCTCTACTACAAGGAAGATCAGTATTCCTATCGCCAGTTTCCCATGCGGGTGGCGGAGATCGGTTTGGTTCATCGACATGAATTGAGTGGTGCCCTGTCCGGATTGTTCCGGGTCAGGTGTTTCCATCAGGATGATGCCCATATCTTTATGTTACCGGAGAATGTGCAAAGTGAGATTCAAGGGGTTTTAGCCCTGGCACAAAGGATATATTCCATGTTTGGTTTGGAATTTCACCTGGAACTGTCAACCCGGCCGGAAAAATCAATTGGTACGGACGAACAATGGGAGGCGGCGACAAATGGATTGGTTAATGCTTTGGAATCGGGCGGTTATGACTATATCTTGAACGAGGGAGATGGCGCTTTTTATGGACCGAAGATCGACATTCATATTAAGGATGCCATTGGCCGTAGTTGGCAATGTGGAACGGTTCAACTGGATATGATGATGCCCGAACGATTCGATTTGAATTATATCGCCGAAGACGGGAGCAAGCAGCGGCCGATCATGATTCATCGTGTCATTTACGGTTCTGTTGAACGTTTTTTCGGAATCCTGGTGGAACATTTTGCAGGCAAATTCCCCATGTGGTTGTCCCCGATTCAGGTTCGAATCCTGGCAATTTCCGATAGCCACAACGACTATGCCAACAAAGTTTATGGTCTTTTTAAGGAAGCCGGATTGAGGGTTGAAACCGATCTTACCTCGGAGTCGGTTAACAAAAAAGTAAGACAGGCTCAGCTTGACCAGGTTAACTATATTCTGGTTGTCGGGGATAAAGAGGTGGAATCTGAAACGGTTACGGTCAGGGCTGCCAATAAGGTTTTGGGTGCCAAACCGGTCGAAGAGGTGATCTCTGCTCTGCTGGATGAATACAAATCCCGTTCACCTCGTAGCAAGGCAATCTGATGTGAATGACTTAATATCTGTGCTGCTGCCGGTTTATAATGCTGAACAATTCCTTGAAAAATGTCTGATCAGTATCAGGGAACAAAGTTATCAGTCATTTGAAGTGATTGTAGTAGATGATGGATCAACCGACACCAGTCCGAAGATCCTTGCGAACATGGCAGCTAGTGATCATCGCTTCAAGCTATACCGATTCCCTGAAAATCGGGGAATCGTTGCAGCCTTAAATTTCGGTCTTGAGCAGTGCAGTAGCAGGTGGATTGCCAGAATTGATGCCGATGATCGTATGCATCCACAACGTCTGGATCTTCAGTTGCAGCACATGCTGACACATTCCAATGTTGATGTTTTGGGCTGCCGGATCAAGCTGTTTAGACATAATGGGGAGTTAACTCCGGGACAGTTAAGATATCAAGACTGGAGTAATTCCCTCCTGTCAGATCGGGAGATAAAAGCCAATATCTTTGCAGAATCTCCCATCATGCATCCGACTTTTTTTATCAGCAAGCGGTTTTATCAATCTTTAAAGGGATACCAGGATAATCCCTGGCCGGAAGATTATGATTTTTTGTTTCGGGCATATCAACTTGATGCAACTTTTGCAAAACTTCCAAGGAACCTGGTTGAAAAAGGTGATCATCCCCTGCGATTGGCCAGAACCGACGAAAGATGCAAACGCAAGGCAATGTTCCATGCCAAAGCCCACTATTTTAAAAAAAGGCAGGATCTGTGGAAAAACAGAGAGCTTTATCTGGTTGGATCAGGATCATCCGGGAAAATGGTAATGACCGCACTGAAACATGAAAATATATGTGTAGATGGTATTATTGACAACTCCGGGGCAGGTAACGAACAAAAAATTTTTGGTCTCCCGTCTCATTCTCTGAATCTTGGAAATGCGGCAGGATTTTTTAGTAGAATCAGTAACCCGTTATTCCTGTCATGTATTGGTGTTGAACAGAGCAGGGTAGAAGTGGAAAAATTATTTTTGGGATTTGGTTACAAACCAGGGATCGATTTTCTCCGCTTTATTTAAATTAAAATTCCAGGAAGGGCAGATCCGGTTTTGTAGCAACAGGCCGGCAAAAACTGATGTGGGTCTAGAAATGAACGAAAATACAAGCGTCAAGCTGATTGCGGCAATACTCTATCGTAGCGAAAAAGAGTATGAACAATTGCTTCCCCTGTTAAAGGACACTTACTCTGCTGTTGACTATCAGGGAAATTTTTTTCCTTTTGTAGAAACTGATTATTACGAAATGGAAATGGGAAAGGGTCTGGTTCGAGGGATGATTTCATTTGAGCAGTTGGTTCATCCGGGGTGTTTGGCTGAAGTCAAACATCAATCAAGAGACCTTGAAGATCAGTTCAGCATCGATAGTAACAGGAGGGTGAACATAGATATCGGATACATGGATATGTTTAAGGTCGTTCTGGCGTCCTTTAAAGGTCGGAGCAATAAAATATACTTGTCAGATGACGTATGGGCTGACATGATCCTTTACTATGAATCGGGGGCATATAAATCATTTATGTGGGGATTTCCCGATTTTAAAAGCGGGATTTACGATGCTGACCTGATGGAAATCAGGAGTATCTATAAGAAGCAGCTTAAACTCCAAAGAAAACAGTAGCTAGTCTATATAAACAACCTGATCGCTCCTATTCTTGATCCCACCAGTAAGTGTTGTGCCATAAAGGATCATAATAGCGTAACCTGTCATACTTCAAAATCGAAACTCCGGGATGGACATCAGATTCATGAATAAGTCTATCCGCAATCAAAACAATCCCCGGGAAAAAGCCATGGATTTCGATGGCCTCCACTCCATAGGCCGAACCTGTCGGATAACTAGGACTCCTGGGTCCATCAGCAGGACTGATCGTTCCCGAATAGAGCCGAATCAATCCCTTTAATATCATTTTGGTGACTGAAGTCTCATACTGAAGTCTTACCGATTTTGTTGATTGATATGTGAAGGGGGATTTCATTTTATCGGTTGATCTCACCGATCTTGAATCCAGGCATAAAATCATCAGGAGGGCGAAGAGAATTTTTGGTAACATTTTCATCTCGATTTCAATTGTAACCAGATTCTTTTTGAAACCAGGATTTATTCCGTTTCTTGAGAAGGGAGGGGCGATTCGAAGTTAACATTATAATAGAGCCGAATCATCATTTCATTGTTGCGAACCATTCCCAGTTGTTCTCGTGCCAACGTTTCCATATAGGTCTGATTATTCTTCAACGAATTTATCTTACTGATCCATTCTCGGCGTTCCTCCTTCAGATCTTCTATCTCCTGTACCAGTATTTTCTCTTGTCTCTTCAGTTCCATCAGTTGCAGAAAACCTTTGTCTCCAAAAATGGAGATGACAACAACGATGATGATGCAGAAAATAATAAGTCCCTGAATAACTTTATTCTCTTTTAATTTCATGAATAGATACTTACAAACTGGCAAAGGGAAAAAGAATCGGGCTGAATCACCCCTTTTAAAAGCAAAGGACTCTTCCGTGCATGGGTCATCTGGTTGTTTATGTTTTCCAAATGACCCAAAGCCTGGTCATCAGCCTATCGAAGATTGTAAAAAGTCTGGTTCCCGGAGAATAGTGCTCTCTCTCCCAGATCTTCCTCAATTCTCAACAATTGATTATATTTGGCTACCCTATCCGATCGACTCAATGAGCCTGTTTTTATTTGGCCGGAGTTGGTGGCGACAGCGATGTCTGCTATGGTTGAATCCTCGGTTTCCCCCGAACGGTGTGAAATCACGCAGGTATAACCGGCTCTTTTTGCCAACTCAATAGTATCAAAAGTTTCGGTTAAGGTTCCAATCTGATTGACCTTGATAAGAATGGAATTTCCAATGCCCCCATCGATCCCTTTTTTCAAACGTTTGGGATCGGTTACGAAAAGATCGTCACCAACGATCTGAATCCTGTTTTTGAACTTATCTGTCATTAACTTCCAGGCATCCCAATCGTCCTCGGCTAAACCATCTTCAATGCTGATGATTGGATATCTGTTGACCAGGTCGGCATAGAACTCAATCAATTCTACTGCCGACTTTTCGGGTTTTGCTTCGGCGGCCAAGATATATTTCCCATCCTTATAAAACTCGCTGGAAGCAGCATCGATGGCAATTTTTACATCCTCTCCTGGTTTGTATCCGGCTTTTTCAATGGCTGAAATGATCACCTGCAAAGCTTCTTCATTAGACCCTAAATTCGGTGCAAAACCGCCTTCATCTCCAACAGCAGTGTTCAATCCTTTTCCTTTTAATACACTCTTGAGAGCATGAAAGACTTCCGCTCCGCATCTCAGGGATTCACGGAAAGATCTGGCTCCCACCGGCATGATCATGAACTCTTGAATATCAACGTTGTTGTCTGCATGTGAGCCTCCATTCAAAATATTCATCATGGGAACCGGTAACTCTTTAGCATTGGATCCACCCAGATATCTGTACAGAGGCATTCCGTGTATTTCAGCAGCAGCTTTGGCACATGCCAATGAAACGCCCAGAATGGCATTGGCTCCCAGTTTGGATTTATTCTCCGTTCCGTCCAATAAGATCAACTGCTGATCAATTTCAGGCTGTTCAGAAACGATCATACCCTCAATTTCCGGAGCAATAATCTCATTCACGTTTTCGACCGCTTTGGTCACACCTTTACCCATGTATCTTGCTTTGTCTCCATCCCTCAGTTCGATGGCTTCATGTGCACCGGTTGATGCTCCTGATGGGACAGCAGCTCTTCCCACAACTCCGCTTGTCAATATCACATCAACTTCAACGGTTGGATTCCCGCGAGAATCCAATATTTCGCGAGCCTGTATTGTTTCGATTACTAACTCTTCTCCGTGCATACGATGCTCCTGTTTTAAGATTAATACCGTTCTGAAAAAAAGGAGAAACCAGAATTTTTGTAAATAGTGCTATTTGAGTTCTCCACTCTTTTACTTTCAAAAATGAAGAAGCAGTGTGTATTCTTCTCCTGCCCAGAAAATCGGGCTGAAGGGGTTTAGGCAAAACAACCGGGTTTTCGTTCAGACACCATATAGTTCCATAATCCCAGTAAACCAGAAAGTAAATTGGATTTGATCTCAGCTTGTTCACTGACCGATATTTTACCTTCAGACTATCGCTTTCTACCTATCCACTCAAACACAGGTGCTATGTTTCCACCTTGTCTCAGATGAAAGCAAAGATTCATTGTCATTTATCATGAAAACTGCGATCTTTGGTTGATCAAATGCACCAATTTTCTTAGAATAGTTAATTATGATTCAGAAATCAAACCTTAAAAAATGCACTTTGGCATTGTATTAAGGGTTGACCATTTTCTCAGTCTGAATTAATTTATAGCTTTCGAGGGCCTATAGCTCAGTTGGTTAGAGCATCCGGCTCATAACCGGACGGTCCCTGGTTCAAGTCCAGGTGGGCCCACCAATTTATTACTAGAAAAATACTCGAATGGACGGGACGAGTAAAGATCCAATATTAAGAAAGACAATATTATCAAAATATACCGGGAACGACCAATTCAGAACACCGGGGCAAAAGATACTATCTTGAGTCCCGGTGTTTTTTTTTGGGGGGTTGTTATAGTAAGTTGGCACTAATAATGTAATAGTAACAGGAGCTTAACATGCCGAATTCAATAGATGCGATTCTTCAAATATCGCAACAAGACAGGGTACTTGCCACTAGCAAGAAGCGTTTAAAGACTATACCTGAAAAAAAGAAAAAACTGCGTATTCCAGTCGAAAAGGTCGAATTTCATCTTGATAAACTCAAAGAGAAAGAGGAAGAAATTTATGGCAAGATCAGAGAACGCGAAACTCTTGTTGACGTTGAAAATGAGAAGATCAAGAAATCTGATGGTAAAATGGCCATTATCAAAAATCAAAAAGAGTACATGGCCAGTCAGAAAGAGATCGATATCGCCAAAAAAACCATAAAAAGAGTTGAAGATCAGATTTTGGAATTGGAAGCTCATAAAGAGGAGATATCCAAACAGCTTTCATCCGTGATGGAGGAGTACAAACAGGAAAAAGAGGTTTTGAGTGAAAAGGAGCAGGAGGTTTTGAATATTGAGAGAGAGATTCTCAGTAAAATCGATGAATGCAAAAAAAGTAAAGCCGAAGTAATGCTAAATGTCGAACCTGATGTCTTTAAAGAATATGAGGAATTGGTTAACAGAGATGTGATCCCGGCTGCAGTCGCTATTAGCAGAAGCAACTGTATGGGATGTGCTATGGCAATCCCGGCTCAGTTGTTCAATGAGATCATGCGGGATTCTTTCGGCAGATGCCCCCATTGTAATAGATTATTGTTTTACAAAGCACCGGAAAAACCTGCGGAGCAACCAAAGAAGAAGACAAAACCGAAAAAGAAAGCTAAGAAATAGATTGACCCATTATTTAAACTGAATTTAATCAAAACATAAAATAAAGGTAGAGGTGATCACTGGCATCATCATCCTGGTGATACTTATTTTCTTATCCGCTTTTTTTTCGGGCATGGAGAGTGCCTTTATCTCCTTGGGCGAGATTGATCTTATTGAGATCTCAAAATCCGGAAAGAAAAACCGAAGAATCCTCCTTAGACTACTTGAGAACAAAGAGAAACTTCTAAGTACCATTCTGATTGGAAATAATATTGTCAATATTGCTGCAACTGCATTAAATACTACACTTGCCATTCGTTACTCTATTGAATTAGGCTTATCTGAAGAGTTGACTGTAACTATTTCAGCAGTGATTCTAACCTTAACCATTATACTCTTCGGTGAGATTGTTCCAAAAACAATCGCCATCAACCACAATCGAAAACTGGCGCTGCTTAATGCCCGCGGCATTTGGTTACTGAGTATTATTCTAACCCCAATCAGTTTTTTCCTGGACAAAATCAGTAAATTAATTAACCTGCTTTTTCGAAGTAAAGATCTGAAGAACCAGATTACGGAATCCACTGTCATCAATGTTGTCTCCAAAGGGGAGGAACAGGGCATGATCAAGGAAACAGAAAAAAAATTGATTCAAAACGTTTTTCTGTTTGATGAAAGGGAAGTCTATCCTGTCATGACTCCAAGAACGGCTGTTTTTGCCTTGGAGGACTCCCTAACGTTGGGCGAGGTTCAGGATGAACTGTTGGAGAAACAGTTTTCCCGGATTCCGGTTTACTCGAATACCATTGATAATATTACCGGGATAATCAATCTAAAAACGGCATTTAAGGAACTGCTTGAGAATAAAAAGGATGTTTCTCTCCACTTTTTGGCTCAAAAACCGCTGTTTGTCTATGAGACGATGTCCTTGACCTCGTTGCTGGAAAAATTCAAGTCCGAACAGAATCATATGGCGATTGTTGTGGATGAATTTGGTGGAATGGCTGGAATCGTGACCCTGGAAGACATTCTTGAAGAGCTGGTGGGAGAAATCTATGATGAAAAGGATGAAGTATCTTCCCTGATTCGAAAACTGGGGGAAAAAAAATGGTTGATCCGAGGCAGAATCGATATCATGACCGTTAACAAGTATATCCTCGGTGATATTGAGATTGACGGCGAATTCGAGACTTTGCAGGGGTTAATCATGTCAAAACTCAATCGACTTCCTGTGGTAGGAGATAGCTTGTATATTGATCCCCATCGGTTTACAGTATCCAAGATGAGAAAAAATCAGATATTATCAGTTGTGGTTGAGTATAATCCGGTTGACACGGCAGATGAATCAGAACTCTCTGAATAACATAAACAAAGAATGGACACCGTATGAAAGCAATCAAAATAGCATTGGTAATGATTCTTGTTCTAAACGTTATTTATTCCGTTCATAATTGGCTTTTCTCTGAAGATAGCCGAACAAGTCAAGTATACAGCAGCCAACAATATTCTCAGCCAGTTGAGGAGCAGCAGGCGGCGGCAGCCGAGGGACTTAGCCTGCTTGGTTTGACAGCCCTGGTTAAAGAAATACGTTCCGGCCAGGAGCTTGAAAGAAGGCTCAATGAAACCGACGGAATTAATAATCTTGATTTAAATGAGGATGGAAAAGTCGATTATCTCAATGTCAGGGAATTTGGCGATATCAATAAAAAAATCGGCTATTCCGTAACCACTGAGCCAGCTAAAGGTGAGATTCAGGAGATTGCCGAAATCTCAATCGAAAAGAACGGGGATAAAGCAGAAATCCAGGTTATAGGAAATGAACAGATTTACGGATCGGATGCAATTTATAACGATTCAACAACAATAACAAGAGCACAGAGTGCTGACGTAGTAACAGGATCTCATGGGACTCCCCTGTATTCCAGCTTTTTCTATCCACATCCTTTGTGGATCTCTCCGTGGCTTTTCGGGTTTTATCCGCCTTTCTTCAGTCCTTACGGGGTTGTGTCGCGTTCAGCTTATGTCAGTCGTACAAATCGCTATAACACTTCAACCGTTAGATCCGGACAAAACAGTTTTCAAAAAACGTCACCTACAAAACTTCAAAATCCGAACAAGGGTAAAGCGGCAAATAAAGGTATCACTCGATCATTGAGAAAGCCGACGGCTTCTCAAAAGAGTTTTCAAACCACACAAAGAAAGAATATTAAATCCGGTGGTTTCGGTCAGGCAAGCCGACCTGCCAGTACTGGCACGGGATTGAGTCGGAGTTCAGGGACATCTCAAAAAAGCGGTAGCGTCTTTGGTTCAAGAAGTTCAATCTTTGGAAGCCGATCATCAAGTAGCGGCTCTTTTCGTTCCAAAAGCTTTGGATCACGTAGTTTTAGTTTTGGGAAATAAGGTATGACATCAGTAAAACCGATCACCATTCGTCAACTCATCCAATCACTACCAAAAGACAGTTATAGGTTCCAGGGAGACCTGGAACAGGTTATAGAATGGACAACCTGGGATTATGAGAGGGTAAAACAAAATACACTCTATTTCTGCGTTGAAGACGAGGAGTTTCAGGAAAATCACATAGAAACGAATGCGCTTGATTATTGGGAAAAAGCAGTTGCTTCAGGTGCAGTATGTTTAATGACAGGCAGAGATAAAATCAGAAACCAGCCAAAAGGGATCAGTTTGTTGGAGGTTGATAGACTTAACCCTTCCGTGGCTTTAATTGCCAGGGAGTTTTTTGGAAACCCGATGAAGGATATGAAAATCATCGGCATCACCGGCACCAATGGAAAAACAACAACATCACAACTGATCGATTCCATTCTTATGCAAGCCGGTAATAAAACCGGTGTGATTGGCACCATTGGAACATTTTATCCTTCGGGCAAACAGGAAGCAAGCCATCTGTCCAATCCCATGGCAACAGAAGTATTTGATATCGCAAATCAAATGCATCAGGAAGGCGTTAACAGTCTGACCATGGAAGTGACAAGCCATGCCGGAGCTTTCGACCGCAACCATGCAATCGATTTTGATGTCGCTGTCTTTACCAACTTAACACAGGATCACCTCGATTATCATAAAACAATTGAGGCTTATAAGGAGTGCAAGCTTAAACATTTTAGACAGCTGGGCACCGAAGAGAAAAAGGCTTATGGGATTGTAAATGTTGATGATATTAGCGGGAACGACTTTGTTAATGCCATTGATGAACATGCAAGAAAAGCAGGCAAAGCTGAAATCCTGACATATGGAATTCGCAATAAGGACGCCGATCTGGTGGCCTATCCAAAGCAAATGACAGGTGGGTATAGCGAATTTGATGTTTTTTTGAAAGGAAACCATCTCAGCCAGATCCATGTTCCCATGCCAGGATTATTTAATATATACAATAGCCTGGCAGCATTCGGGGCTACCTTTGCTTTGGGAATAAGTATTGATGATATTGTAAAGGGCTTGAAAAACGCTAGACATGTTGATGGGAGATTTGAACGGGTGAACTGTGACACTGATTTTGAGGTCTATGTCGATTATGCTCATACCCCGGACTCTTTGGAGAAGATACTTAGTGAAATTAGAGATATAACACGAAAAAACGTCATAGCCGTTTTTGGCTGCGGGGGCGATAGAGATCGTTCAAAGCGGGGGATCATGGGAAAAATTGCTGCCGGGATTGCCGATATTTGTATTATTACTTCCGATAATCCGCGCTCCGAAGACCCACAGGCGATTATAAAAGATATTGTGGATGGTATTCAGCAGGATGCAAAAAGCAAGATAATTGTTGAACCGGACCGTCGTCAAGCAATCTATACGGCCATGGAAATGGCGTCCAGTGATGATTCCGTATTGATTGCCGGTAAAGGGCATGAGGGTTACCAGATAATCGGAAAAACAAAACATTCCTTTCATGATCGTAAAGTTGTCCAGGATTATTTTAGGTCTCAACAGAACAGATTTTCCCGGGCTTGGATTGAAGTCAACACAGCTGTTATCAAAAATAATTACAAGCTTATTTTTAAGGATAAACCGGAAGAAATAAAAATAATGGCTGTGGTAAAGGATGACGCCGTTGGTCATGGAATGATGGAAATGGCAAGGGCAGCTGTTAAGGCGGGGTGTTCCTATTTGGCAACTGCCTGTATTTCAGAGGCGCTACTCCTGAGGAAAGAGTTCGAGGACTTCCCCATTCTTATCTTTGGCGAGAGATTGGATGAGGAACTGCCCCAATGTATCCGTCACGATTTTACCCTGCAGGTTCAGTCTTTATCCAAGGCAAAAACCATTGGAGAACTATCCAGAAAGCAACATTATATTACCAACATTCACCTCAAGGTGGATACCGGGATGGGGCGGTACGGTGTACGCTGGGACAAGGCTGTGGAGGAATATAAAGCAATCAGTTCCATTGAAGGGGTCAATCTGGAAGGTATCATGACTCACTTCGCTCAGTCGGATGAAGCGGTCAAAGATTTTGCCAATCTGCAATGGCAGCGATTTAGCGAGATCATTGAGCAGTTGAAAAGCGAGAATATTGCACCTCCCCTGATTCATGCTTGTAACACAGGAGGCTATCTGGATCTGCCGCATGCCCATGGAAACATGGTGAGAATCAGTATCCTGCCTACTGGTGTGTATCCTTCAAAAATATGCAGGCGAATAAACCTTAATGGTGAAGAGCTGCAGTCCGCCATGGAGGTCTTTTCCTGCGTTAGCCTTGTAAAACAGCTTTTGCCAGGAGATAAACTCGGATATGGTATGCATTTCACGGCTGAAAAGGAGACGGAGATAGCGATTCTACCCGTTGGTTACGGTGACGGATATCCACGATTGCGCAATAAGGGACATGTTTTAATACACGGCAAGCAGGCTCCGATCATCGGCGGAAATGGTATGGATGCAACCATGGTTAACATCTCGGATATTTCCAATGTTAAACCGGGTGACAAGGTTGTATTACTTGGAAAACAGGGAGATGAAGAGATTACAGCTATGATGTTGGCTGACTGGGCGGGAACAGTCACTTACGAAATCCTTTCCGGTTGGACCAAACGGATGGATCGGGTTTTTGTAAAGCCGGATACAATTTCCTGACCCGGATTGTAACGGTCAAGTCAGAGCTCCATTAAGCGCAATATAATTAAGGGATTTTCCTGAAAAGAGTCTGGGATAAAATCTGTTCCAGTATTAACAGGCAAAATCCGATGGTAACAAAAAAAGGGAATATTTCTCGATAGGTTGTAAAATTTTCATTAAAGCTGCTTTTTTCCAGCTGATCGATCTGCTCATAAATCTCAACCAATGATTCTCCGGAGGTTGCCTTCGCGAATTTCCCGCCTGTTATTTCAGCGACCTGCTCCAGCAGACGGGTATCCAGTTGGTTATTCATTAATGAGAAAAACTGGCCAAAGACCGAGTTTTGTTGTTGGTAGTTTTGATCGCTTACAATCGCTATCGTATAGATTTTTATTCCGTTTTCCTTGGCAAATTCGGAAGCTTCAAGCGGATCTTTTCCTCCTCTTGTCTGTTGACCGTCTGTTAACAGGATAATGATTTTCGATTTTACGTTATAATCATTATTCTTCTCACCTGCGTTTTGCAGTAGTTCATCCACACTGACCAGCCTCAGGGTTGAATAGTAGATCGCATCTCCGATCATTGTACCATCCTCGATTCGAGTGGCAGGACGGATGGTCTTGGCAAAGCTGACAAGCGTGTTGTGATCGAGTGTCAGTGGAGCGTTTTCTTCCACAAATCCTGCAAAACTGCTGAGACCGACCATGTCATTGCCTCGTCCCCTTAATTTTCCATCATTACCCTTAAGAAATTCTTCCAAAACCTTTTTTACCACGTCCAGGCGATCCGATTCTTTGCCCTTGTAAGTCAGCGGATTCTTCATACTGGAAGATCGATCAATCACCATCTGAATAGCAATACCTTCTCGCGAGGTGCGGATCATTTCCAAACCTTTTTGAGGACGGGCAAAGGCAATCAGAAATAGCAGAATCGCCGAGAGCCTCAATATTAGGAGGCTCCACCGAAAACGAACCCGCCAGGTAGAGCCCGCCGCTTTCAGGTGTCCGATTCCCGAATACTTAAGGGTTGCAACAGGTTGTTTTCGCCTATAGATAAAGAATAACAGGAGCAGAAATGCTAAAAAACCTCCAACTGCAATGCTTAAGGCAAACAGATCAAACTTCATCACTTCTCCCCGTGGTCTGGACAAAGGTACGGACGTTATTCAGAGCACTAATGCTGATTTCTGATCCCGGGTTGAAAGTTGCAAATTTCACAAGGTCAGCCAGACGAAGATATCGATCCAGAATCTGGCGTTGTTCCGTATTAAAATGTTGTGTTTCGTAGACCTCTTTTATGAATTCCTCGGTGGTCTGCTCCTTGGCGCGTAAGCCGAAGATATTCTCAATGTAGTCCCTTAAAATGTTGGCTAACTCAGTGTGGTATTGATCGAATGCGGATTGACCGATCAGATCTCGTTGCTCCAGATCTTTTAATCTGAGCAGGGCCTGTTGGTGAAAGTCAACCTCTGGAACTGTCGGGTCCAGAGCGTCGACATTTTTTCCATATTTCTGAAATAAAAATATGGATGATATTATAAAACCGATGATAACCAGGGAGATGATTAATGGCAGATACTTAAAAGGGGGGAGAATCATTCCCTTTATATCCCTGATATCATCCAATTCATTATAATTTATTGCCGAAACTGAATATTTTATCGGTTCTGTATAAATCTTGTATACCGGCCAATTATTGAGGTTATCCGTTTTTTCTTTTTCCAACCGAAAGCTGATGATAAAGGGGTTTAACTCGAATTCTCCTGAGATCAAAGGTTCGAATCTATATGTCCATCGGTTGATCATCAGATTCTTTTTCTCTGCCCAGACAGTCTCATTTTTGGGATTTTCGATTAACAGCAGGGGAGCGTAAACTTCTTCAGAAAGATAAGGAGGAGTAATATGAGTATCTTCTGGAAACCGGCTCTCGATGGTGACAGTCAGAAAATCTGTCAACTCCAGTTCCACGCTGGAAAGTTTTACAACTACTTCAACAGGAGAGCCGCCCCGTTTGAATGTGTATTCGGTATCCCGATGATTGTCGGGAGATTCTTTCACTTCTTCACCCCCGTTTCTTTCACAGGCAAAAAGAATCATAATAATCCCAAACAGTATTAAAAAACCTGTTTTTTTCATCGACACCTTCTACTTTTAAAAAACCGGATCAGATCTTTTTCAAACGGCTTGTCAGTCCTGATCTGCAAATAATCGACGCCAAATTTTCTGAACTGACTTTTTTTACTCTCCTCCGATTTTAAACGAGAGAGGGAATGGTAATGATTCCAGGCTTCGCTATTGGAATCCACCAAAATTTCTTCCCCGGTTTCGGAATCCTGAAGCGCGATAAGTCCGATTTTTTTAAGGCTTTTCTCCCTTGGATCGGAAACCTCAACAGCAACCAGGTCATGTCTTTTGTTGGTCAGATTAATGTTGTGGAAAAAATTATCATCCAAAAAATCAGATACTAAAAAGACAACCGCCCTCTTTTTATTAACCCGGTTGAAGTATTCCAGGGCTGCGTTGATAGACGTTTTTTTCCCTTTAGGATTAAAATAGAGCAATTCGCGGATAACCCTCAAAATGTGCGTTTTCCCCTTGTTTGGCGGAACAAACAATTCGATTTTGTCAGTAAAAAGAATAAGTCCGATGCGATCATTTTTTTTAATGGCGTTCAACGCTAAAATTGCACAAAATTCTGCAGCAGTCTCTTTCTTCAGTTGTTTGTGACTTCCAAACTTGCCTGATTCTGAAATATCAACCAAAAAGATAACGGTTAATTCGCGTTCTTCGACATAACTTTTTACAAAGGGATGCCCGAACCTCGCTGTAACATTCCAGTCGATCATCCTTTCCTCATCACCTTCCTGATACTCCCGAACCGTATCAAATTCCATTCCCCGACCCTTAAATGCACTCTGATACTCACCGGCCATCACATCGTTGACAACCCGTTTGGATCGGATATGGATCTGTCTGACCTTTTTTAAGAGCTCTTTTTCCGGAATGTTAGGGGGAGCTTCTTCCCTATTTTTCTTAAAGAATAACATGGTTGAATGATTCAAGGTTTTTCATGAATTAACTACAGAATAATGGTGTCTGGAGAAGGGGCAGCAATCATTGAATGGTAACTTCTGGAATCGTGGATTGTCAACATGGCAGAGGCCTGTTATTGAGTACTTTATTACGACACCGGTTTGATGATTTTATTCCGATGGGGCATCAATCATTATCTTAAAATCGATAAAAATGATTTCCAAAAATAGGGTCATCTATTATATACTTATTGGCAAGTAGTTATGTCTTTATTGGCATAATGTTTTAATTGAGCCACTATCACTTTTGATATCATTGCACTGATTAAAAAACCGTTTTTTTTTCGAATAATTGAGGAGTAAAGGCGATGGGGGAATTAACTTGGAGTCCTGAAAACCCGGAATTCAACCATATTAAACAAAAACTGTTGGAATATTACGTCACCATGAATTACGCAAATTCCCAGTTATGTATTAATGCCTTTGAGCGGGTTGCCAGAAGCATGTTCGTACCGAATGGGCAGAGACCTCACACCTATAATGACAACCCCTTACCCATTGGACACGGGCAAACGATTAGCGCTCCCCATATGGCATTTATGGAATGCGACGCCCTGGATATTGTCCCGGGAGATAAAGTTTTAGAGATTGGTAGTGGCAGTGGTTATCATGCATGTATTTCAGCAGAGATGTGCGCTCCCAGTACTGTCAAACCACCTGAATGGAAACCATTGACTCGCTATTATGATGAATCCATATATGAAGATTTTTCAGGCAAAACAGGAGAGGTGATAACTGTTGAAAGAATTGAACCACTGGTGGAATATGCCCGTACCAATATTGAAAAAGCTGGATACTCAGACCGGGTTAAGGTGATTCATGGAGATGGCACTATTGGATACCAGCATGAAGCCCCCTATGATAAAATTCTGGTGACGGCGGCTGGTCCTGAAGTTCCTGACTCCTTGAAACAACAGTTAAAAATAGACGGGAAATTGATCATTCCGGTGGGGAGCAAGAACTTTTATCAGGAACTGGTTTTGATTGTCAGAGTATCGGAGAATAAGTGGTCCCGTCAAAATATCGGGGGAGTGGTGTTTGTTCCCCTGATCGGAAAATATGGATTTGAAGGCTGATAGAAGATTTAAAACCTATCCCAGAATCTCCTCAATTTTAGAAAGAACCGTGTTCACACTAAACGGTTTAACAACATAGCCGTTAACATCCCATTCCGCTGCTTTCATGATATCGTCCTGTTTTCCCAGTGCCGTTATCATGATTACAGGCAACGTTTTTAAAGGAGTGTCACTGAGGCGGATTCGCTTTAGCAGTTCTAATCCGTCCAATTCCGGCATCATCCAGTCGGTCATCACCAGATCAATCTTTTCTTTCTGGATAAATTCCCAGCCCAATTGACCGTTTTCGGCTTGCAGGACATTGGTAAAACCGATGGTATTTAAAATATTTGCCAAAAGCTTTCTATTAATATCATCATCCTCAACTATGAGAATGTGTATGTTTTTATCGATGCCCATTTAAATTATCCAAACCCGATAAGTGTCAAAGTGTGATGCTAATTAGCAATCATCAACCCAAGATATCTGTTTCTCTTGTCTTGATACAGTTATACATGACTGGCACTGTATAAGTCAAAAAAACTTAAAGATTCAGGGCTGAGAAATCAACAAACAACGGGACGTTGTTGACAAAGTGTACAAACTACATCCAGGAAAAGAGGGACAACAACATCAGGCAACAGCCGAAGCGGCTCTCATCCTTCCATCTCTGGATGATGTTACTTAGGGATATCGCTGACAAAGCATAGATAAATATTTGTATTCATGTTGGAGATTCAATGTTGTTCGATAACTCGATTTCAAAAACGGCATTAAAACAATCAGCGATAACAACGGAGTTATCACTTGATTGAAACAGTTTTGTTGCTTGATGATATTATGTTTTTGAGCAAATAAAATACACTGTGACTGAAATCAGAAATGGTATGAATTCTTAATCCCCTAATAACTACTGAAACTTTTGTATACATAGTCAACAACGTCCCCTTTGTTATGGATATTTAGTATCCACTGTAACTTTTTTAGCCAGCCTTTCCGGGTAGATATTATCCACCTGGTCCATCTCTTTTTTAGATTTTGATCAGTGCTTGTCTTGTGTGAACAACTTTAATTGCATCTATCTCCCGTATTTTCAATACTATGCAAGAATAAACATTTTCACTTTTTGGTTTTTGGCACAGGTCGTGCGGTATGACTAATATCTTTTGATGGACAACACAGTCAAATTTTGGATGGATCAAGGGTTTAAATTTGCCGCTTTTATATTAGATTGTATAGTAAAAGAACTGGCGGTAACTATGGATCTCTGGTTCCGTTCAGATCATTCAAAAAAAAGAAATGTTCAAGTTTAAACGGATAACACTATGAAAACAAAACGAAGAATTATTCTGTCTCTTACAATAATTGCGTTTCTAGTCACTTTGGTAAGCGGATGTGGTCTATTCGGTGTTGGTGGTGGGCCAAGAGATGGAAAGGGACCAAGACGAGACGGTTCAGGTGGTGGTCCCTGTAACTGGCTTTCAATGGAAATGCCGGCGCAGTCAAATCATGCTATTCAAGCCCGGGTATAACTTTCAGTTTGCGATTGAAGATCATTATTGAAAAAAAATACTGCATGAGAGAAAAAGAAATCAAGGCTAGTCCTAAAGCGGGTATATTATTTAGGTTTTGGGAAAATGCCCATTTTCAGCGGTATTGGGCATCTGGACCAGGGCAATGATCAGCCCTGGTAGTCACCTTGATTAGGTGGGCGTTTCTAATTCCTACTCATCTACTATTCCGCTAGTATCAAAATCTGAGGTATCCAGGGGCCCAACCCGGTTTTGATCATAGCAGCGTTCCCAGACACGTACAAACGTTTCGGCTGAATTCTCAAGACCTGATGTCTCAACGCCCAGGTTTTTTAACTCCCTGACAATATCACCTTCCAAACCGATATGGCCAAAACCCTGGTAATCAAAAGGCGTTCCCAGGGGATTCTTTTGCAGATTCCTTTGTTTGTCACGTCGTTTATTGTCGCCGGAAGCCGCACAGGTTTCCTTTTTACTGCCGAAGCGGGGCCGGGTTTGCTGAATGAATCCGTTAAAATCACTGGCAAAAGCAATGTCAACTTTTAATCCTTTGACGCCATATTGATATGCCTGGGCGAATGACTTGCTTGATCCGTCACAATCGTTGGGAACTCCTGATCTGGTATAGGTCTTTACCTGGTCAGGTGCTGTTCTCAGACCGATCATTCCGCCGGTTTCCCGAATCAGTCGAATAACGGAATCCGGTGTTGTTTTTTCCTCTTTCTGTTTTTTATCCAACATGATTGACCTTAAATGTCCATGGGACAGAATAAAGGGATAATAGTTGTATTCTATAGAAATGTCATATAGATCCATTATTGCTCGCTCTGACATATGGGCAATATCAAGTATCATTTTTTTGTCCATCATTGCGCGGATCAGATCCATTCCTTCTGAGGTAAGCCCTTTCCTGTTTTTGCCCTCATCATCCAGATCAAATCCCAGGTTGGAGTCGCCATTATTGATATCATCAATAAACTGAAACAGCTTGAAAATAAAATGATGGGGAGCGACACCCGTGAACCGGTTGTCCAACTGATGCCCTAACTGGATGGATCTGACATGGTAATGGTCGTAATAATAATTTAATCGTTCGGCCCAGTTATCATCATCAAAAAGCTGGGTGACCTCAATGGCCAGGATTACCGCCAGTTTCCCCTCATCGTTGATTTCACGTGCCTCTTCCGGAGAACGGGCAATCGATATCCAGTTCCTTTCCGCAGCAAAATCAATGGCAGCCTGGAGCTGTACCTGAACACTTGACATTTCGTTGCATCTTAAACCCGGTTTTTTATTCTTCTTCGGCATTACATCGCACAACGGCTTAAAATCAACTGCTGACATGATATAAAGACTCAATCCATTGTCGTGAGCCTGCTTGAGATGTCCCTCCCAAACCTGCTGGTGAGCAATGGTGTCCCACCGGGGCCAGCCGGTATACTTGGGATAACCATAACGTTTATAAAAATGCCACCCTGTGTCACCATCAGTACCCGGAACACTCCCTAATAATTCATTCAAAGGTCCGGCAACAGTGCGGGCATGATCGCCACCCAGCAAACTACCTCCGCTGCACTTCTTTAAAGCAACACTTTCAGGTCCCTTATGGCTGCCGTGAAACCAAGCGCCGGCATATGCGAATTCTGCCATTTGATGAATATGAATATCAGCAAAACCGGTTACCGGTGATCCTTCTGTTTGAGCCACTGCTGAAAGGGGAACAAACGTAAATAATAAGATGATGCTTAACAAAAACGAAAAACCCGAAATTCCCTTCATTCTCTCCCCCTTGTCTGTTTTTCTGTTATTGAGATAACCGTAGGAAAGATTTATTTGATACTACCATATAAATCCGAAATACCTTGATTTGGAGTCTTATTCCGAATGGCGGAAGTGTTCTTGCAATACATTAAAGCCTTTCCAAAACTCCTCTGATGAACACGACTGCACCATAGTGAAACACAATGGAGTTGTCAAGAGATACTTAGGAAAAATTTCAACTATATCTGCGGGATACAAGATTTGTCCGTATTGGATGCGGGATCCTTTGAACTTCCGAAATCAGAGGTTGATTACCTTATCAGCAAACTGCATTGCCATCACAATATCCAGCATATTGGTTGTTAGGCCCACCTCTTTTTTGTCCAGTAGCTGGAAAAAATCAAGGCAGGTGCCACATACAAGAATATGGAGCCCCTCTGCTTCGAGTTCCTTTAATGCAGGTAATGTCTCAGCTTCTGCTATGGTCAACTTTACACCATTATTGACAAACACCAACCGCCACAGATCGTTTCCCATTTCCCGGACAGTTTTCAGAAAACTTATCATCAGCTTTAGACCAAGCTCATCATCGCCGTACCCCATACGATCAGTTGTTACCATAATCATGATCTTCTGCTGTTCTTTATCTTCATCAGGCTTTGTGACCTCTTCGGTCACGGTTTTTTCCCCTTTTTTACCGATAATCTGGAAATCGGCGCCCACATTTTCGATAGTCACATCATAGGATTGCGATTGCAGAAAACGGTTCACATTTTCGCCGGCTGCTTCATTATCCACGAGAATTTTAATCTGATTGGGAGAATTGTCTTCAATTGCTTTCTTTGCCATTAGTACCGGAGTTGGGCAGGATAGCCCTCGTGCATCAATCTCTTTCATCTTTGCTCCATTTTATCATTGGTTTTGTTTTCAACATTGAGGTGTAGTGATTCACTACGGGTTGTGCATTTCACATCACAGAGATTCTTTCTGCAGGGGTAGAGGTTACTTCGCCGATCAGACCCGCTTCCGGACATCCCTTCTCCAAAAGCTCGGAAAGCAGGTACGGTGCATCGGTTTTATCCACACAGATTAACAGACCACCTGAAGTTTGCGGGTCGAACAGAATATCCTGTATGTATAACTCCAGGGCTGAATCAAAATATACCAACCCTTTCCTGAACTCTCTATTACGATGGGCACCTCCCGGGATGATCCCCGTTTTTGCGAAATCCACCGTCTCCGGAATGATAGGTACCTGTTTTGAAAAAATACGCAAGCTGTTTCCAGATCCCACCACCATTTCTGCAAGATGCCCCAGCAGACCAAACCCCGTAATATCAGTGCAGGCGTGAACCTTGTATTTATCCATTATTTCGGCCGCTTCTTTATTCAGCTGGGCCATCTGAATGCTGATTCTTTCCTCAAGACCGGCATCAGCTAGCTTGGCTTTTATGGCCGTGTTGATAATCCCTGTCCCCAATGGTTTGGTCAGAATGAGCTGGTCGCCAACCTGCAGGTTTTGCTTGGTTAACACTTTAGATGGATGGATAAAACCCGTAACCGAAAGACCATATTTCAGTTCGACATCTTCAATGCTATGACCTCCGATTAAAACGGCACCGGCTTCCCTGATTTTCTCTATCCCACCCTGCAATATGCTTCTCAAAATTCCCATATCCATCCGTTTCGAGGGGAAACCTACCAGATTCATTGCCGTTTTTGGGACGCCGCCCATTGCGTAAACATCACTTAAGGCATTGGCGGCTGCAATCTGGCCGAACCAGTAAGGATCATCGACAATGGGTGTGAAGAAGTCCACGGTTTGAATCAGCGCAATATCTTCAGTAATCTTATAGATACCAGCGTCATCAGCTTTTTGAAGTCCAACCAATACATTCTGATCGGTTGGAAAATCAAGTCCGCATAATGCTTTATCCAGGTCCCCTGGAGAGAGTTTAGAGGCTCAACCGGCACCGGAAACAGATTGGGTTAAGCGAATTCTTTCTTTTTTATCGGTCATCTTTTGCTTGCGGGTATTTTTTAGAGAAGGGGAACATGAAGGAATATTTCTTTTTATCATTTACTTCAGTATTGCCACCCCAGATAAACAGGAATCGCAGTTCGCCTTGAAAAAGGCGCTGGATGTCAGATTATCATGGCAAAAATAGAGGAGTCTAATTGTTTTTCTTAATAGAAACCGGAGGAAGGATTGAAAAAAACTATAGAGAAAAGAGTTAAGAGTGTCCCTAAGTCCCCGGATGGATTAGGGAGATATATTTGTACATGACTATGTAATGCGAGAAGGTACCGAGCATCACGAAAACATGGAAAATCTCGTGGAATCCAAACCGTTTTGGCCAAGGATCGGGGCGTTTCAGGCTATAGATGATAGCGCCAAACGTATAAAAAAGCCCGCCACTGACCAACCAGAACAAAGCATTCGGCTGGAGTGATTCAACCAGGGGAACGATTCCCAGTATGATCAGCCAGCCCATCAGGATATAGATGGCAACTGATAACCACCTGGGGGCTTGCAGCCAGAACACCTTAAGAAACAGACCTGCAGCTGCAATCGCCCAGACCCCGCCGAACATTTCCCAACCTATGGAATCTCTCAAAGGAATAAGACAGATTGGCGTATACGTCGCTGCAATCATTATGAAAATCATGATGTGATCGACTCTTCTTAAGCGTTGCACTCCTCTCTCCGACAAAGGAAGCCAGTGATACAGGGTGCTGAAGAGATAAACCAAAACCATTCCGGTGCTGAAGACTGTGAAAGAAACAATATGCCACGGTCTTATCGGGTCTGTAGCTTTTAATATCAACAAAATAAAGCCGATTATGGCTAAAATTATTCCGATAAAATGGGTGAGACCACTCACGGGATCTCTTAATTTGGCAATCATGGCGGACAGAAAGACAGGGGTTTGTTGAAAATCGGGAAAAGTAAAAAAGGGCAGCAGACAAACGAGATGACTAACTGGTTCCTTTAAGTAAGGGATTATCCGATAATTCAGCCCAAAAAATGAGTTTTACTCACGCCATATACTCTACCGTCTTTCAGTAGGAAAACAACGGCAAATATTGTAAAACTTATGTCAAAAAATGCTGATCTATCTCCCTGAATTAATGAATGACCAGGGAGATAAGGGATTTATCGGGGGAGTGGCTGAGAAGCGATAGCAAAAGTTCCATAGGGTTTCAGGTAAACCAACAATAGCGGCGTTATCAAAAAATCGGCTAATAGGGCGGACAGAATCCCGATGGCTGACAGGAAACCGACATGCATTATGCCGGAAATACTACTAAATCCCAATATCCCAAAACCGAGGGATAGGACAATGGTTGTGTAGAGTAGTGCATATCCTATTTTTACAAACGTCTGCTGATTTGCTCTCTCGTAATCTCTGAATCCGGTTAATTCCGCTTTAAAGTGGATGAAAAAATGGACCGTATCATCAACTGCAATCCCAATGACCATAGGGGCAATCATAATCGTCATGATATCCAGGTTGATCTGAAAAAATCCCATAACTCCAGCGATTACAACCAGAGGGAATAGATTGGGAACCATTGAAATCAGTCCGGCTTTAAATGATTTTAATATCATAATCATGATGATGCAGATGAAAATAAAGGCAACGGCAATGGATTTTAACTGTCCGATGTTGAGCAGGTTCATTAGTCTCAGCATGATGGGGATATCCCCCACAAAAACTATTTTAGTATTCTCTGGAAACAGTTCGTTTGCCAAAGCCTGCATCTGATTGATGTGGGATTCAAGATTTTTGGAGTCATCCAGCTGAACAGAGAGTCTTAGTGTTTTGTAATCAAAATCGATCCATTTATCCAGTTCCTCTCCACCCGATATGCTGTATAACAAGAGGTATTGTGCAATCATCTCCCTGCTCTCGGGAATGGAATAGTATTCCTGGTTACGATCATGCATCACATAGTTAAGCTCCTTGATCAGGTCTGTCAAAGACATGGTGTTTTTAACAGTATCCCAACGTTGTATCTCTTCAGTCAAAATTGCCAACGATTTTAGAATATTGGGGTCTTTTGCCATCCCTTCCTGCTCCAGTTCAATCAAAACTTCATAAGCATAGAATCCTCCCAAATGGTGGGTTATTTCCCTTGTATCCCTTACAAATTGGCTCTGTTCGCCCATTATTTTCAGGAAATCCGTTTCCACAGGAATTTTGGGTAAAAAGCTCAACCCAACTACCAGTGTTATTAGTGAAAACAACACAATAGGAATCCTATTGGTCAATACCCATTTGGAAAAAGGAACCATTCCCAGTGGAAAGATTGAGACTTTGGTTGCAGTCGTTTTAGCCATATCTGTCTGATCTTTACCAAAGGAATAGGCGATGGGAACAAGAATCATTACTAATAGATAGGAAATTAAAACTCCTGCCCCACAGGCAATCCCAACATCGCGGATCGGTTTCATGGAGACGATAATGAAAGAGATGAATCCAACAGCGGTTGTCAGAGCTGTTAGGAAACAGGGCCATGTGGCTTGCGAATAGGCATAGTGAAGCGCCTGGTGTCGAATCCCTTTCCTTTTGAAGTGGAAGTTAAAATGGTTAATATAATGTATTGAATAACTAACTGATAACACCATTAACAATGGCGCCACTATCATTGTTGCCATGGACAGGGGAATGTTCATCCAACCCAGTAACCCAAATAATATCACAACAGTAAAAACCATTACGATCATCGGAGCTATCACACCTGCCAGGTTGCGAAAAAGGAGAAGCATAAAGAGAAACGCTGCAGTCATCGCGATTAATCCTATTCTTTTTCCCTCTTCTGAAGTGATCCGATCCCCTTCAAAGTCAGCAATTGGAATGCCGGTGGCCAGCAGCTTAAAATCATCTGCCTGGTGGTTTTTTAAAATAACATTAAGTGAGGGAGCTATGAGTTTTCTGGGATCCACAACCTCCACCAGATCATTTAAGGAGCTCTCCCCATCTGGCAGTGAGTAGTGGATATCTGGTTGCATAACAACCTTTTCATCCGGCCAGTTGACTTGGTCCATGGGAGAAAAACCGGTATCAGCTTTGAGCCAGATCGACTGCGGAATCCGTTCAAAGGTTATGGCCAATCCGGTATACCTCAAGTCTGATGATATAATCCGATTGATGTATAATTTGGAGGAGATCAACTTGCGCTTGATCTCCTCAATCTCTAGAGGATCTGTTGGACTCTCTTCTGAGATTAAATCTCCAATAATCAAGTGATCATCATGCGCATCGATGTATTCTATATTGCTGATGGCGTTAACTTCATCAACAAAGGGAAGTCTCTTTTCCAGATCTTCCTGCAGGGCTCTTATTCGAGACAATGTGTCCGCCTTGAAAAGATCACTGGTTTCAACCAGGATGAATACAAATTCCTCGTTCCCAAACTGCTCCTTAAACCGTTCATTAGCTTCAAACAAGGCATCGGTCTCCGGTAGGAATGATTCATTGGAGGAGTCCAGACGTAGTTTTTTTAACCCGTATCCGCATAAAAGAACACACAAAAGAATCAGAAAGACCCAAAGAAAACGATATTTCAGGATCACGTCGGTTCCGATTTTAGCTAGTTTCCTGTCGATATTAAATGAATTCATTGCAAATTCTCTCCTGCTTTTTAAGATAAACTGTTAAGGATACTTCCCCGCTCAGGGGAGTTTTCCAATTATCTAACTGTTTAGTTAGATAATTGGAAAATGATCTGCTCCGCATATTTTAAATTAATAATTGGGTTTTGCATGAAATATCAGGGATGTTGGGTTATATGATGGGAAATATGAGTGGCTTTATATGCTTCAAAGAACATGTTTTTTAGCTGTTCCTTGCTGACGCCGAAAAAGCGGCACCATTTATCCCGAAACACGATATAGCTGATGACGGGCATAAAACTGGTAAAAAACTCGGTGACTTTGATCTGATCTTTTTGATCAGCGATATTATACCCTTTTTGTTTCATTGACTTTATTATTGAGTCCGCTTCATGGTTCAAAGAGGCCTCAACAAAACTAAACAGGGGTGGCGCCTCATCACCTGACTTCAGGGATTCAGTTAGCATAATCTTCAGTGTATCCTTTCTCGATTCAAGATATTCCATATAGATATCAAACACCTGGTTCATAAACTCCGGTTCGTTAAGTTCAATATCCTCATCGAAATATTTATAGATGAGCTCGGTTGCTTCATTGACAAAATCCTTGAAGATCTCATCGAGAATCATCGATTTGCTTTTGAAATAATAGTAGATTAAAGCCTTATTGACCCCGGCAGTTTTGGCGATTTCGTCAACCCTGGCGCCGTCAAATCCCTTTTGTGCAAAGATTTTTTCGGCAACCTTCATGATTTTTCTGCGGGATATTTCACTGTTTCTGGGCAATTTTCTCTCCTCTTGCATAACTAACCAGTTGGTTAATAATTAGATGTTCACACCTTCTTGTCAAGTAAAAAGTGTAACCTTTCACCTATGGAGACCTAACTTATTGTATTAACGACTATTGTCAGGAGGGTGGGTTTATGGAGGGAAACTAAAAGCGGTAGGTTCACAACTACCGCTTTTAACAAAAAAGGACTGATTAAATGACCTGCAGGCTAGCAAACAGTTCTATGACGTTATCACCAAAGGTTTCAAAACTGTCAATCTCTTTACTGATATTGAGGTCTTTTTCAACCTCAAGGTCAACGAGGGTGTGATGCTTCAGATCCTCTCCACTGGCATTTCGTACAATTACCACTGACGGTCTGGATAGATCTTTTTCCGGGACACTGACGACAAAGGCTTGGGAACCGTCGCTGAGTTCGACTGCTGATCCTTTGGGATAACGACCCATGATTTTCATGAATTCGTTCCAGATATCGAGGTCATATTCAACACCTGCGAGGTTATCGATGAATTTCATGGCAGCGGGGGGGGCCCAGGATTTTTTGTAGCTTCGTTTTCCGACCAGAGCCTGGTAAATATCAATAATAGCGATCAAACGTGCTTCCAAACGGACATCATCCCATTTTATGCTGTCTGGATAACTGGATGCCATTGAGGTGTCCATCTTAATATGATGGAAATGTGCCATATCGATGATATAACTAGGCATATTCATATTTGCCAGCAACTCCGCCCCATAAACCGGGTGGTTTTGCATCATCTGCATCTCCTTACTGTCTCTTTCGAAGCGGACGGTGCTATCCAGAATTTCTTTCGGTACTTTTGATTTCCCAAAGTCATGCATGAAGGAGCTTAACAGCACTTCGCGACCATCTTTGAAGACATTTTTAACCTTCATGTTTTCAATGAGTTTCTGGTACACAACCTGAAAAATTGCACCGACGTCCACACAGTGAGCATAGGTTTGATCGCTTTGTTTCAGACTGGCGATGGCAGTGATGGCATCCGCGGATGAATTGGTGATGATATTATCAACAAAACTGATAATCTCTTTTGTATTGGCTTTGCCTTTACGTCCATTATCCATCAGACTTTCAACGGCAAAGCTTGCTTTGTCTCTGACTTCAATACTTTCTTTAACTTGCTGAATCAGCTTTTCAGCTTTCTGAACGGAATTTTTCCTTTTTTCCTGTACCGCATTTGTAGGTTTATTGACTATTTTAACTTCAAATTTTGTAAATCCCCTGGATTTCAATTCGTTGATAAGTTTATCATTTACAATAAGGAGTCTCTCCAGGGTTTGGGGGAATTTCTGAATACGAAGCAGGGTATCTCCCTCGTTAAGATTTTCAACGGGAAATTCCAACTGTTTTCCTTCTCTTTCTGCAACAATGGATGTTCCCTTGAAATTGTGTTTTACCCATTCGGAAGTTGCTTTATCCATGGAACGGAATTTTCCGGGGAAGCCCGAGTACGACTGGATTACCATCTGGCTGGTTAAGTCATTTAAGCTTACTGTTTTGTTTGCTGAGTTATTTTGTGTCATGGTGCCTATTCCGTCAGTCATCTAAAATGATTGAAGTTTACTCGTTGGTGCGTAAAAAAGCGTTTAAACCTATTGTCGCATGAAAAACCAAGATAAAAAAGATATTTTCTATATAAAAGAGTGCAGATATTCAATGTTTTCCTGATCTCAATAACTTAAACAGCAGATTGCCGATTTCTGTCAGTAATAAACGGTTAATGCTACCAGAGTAGATATGGAGTAAAACAGGTTAGTTTTGAGTCCTGATAGAACGCCATTACTTTTGACTATATGGAACACCGGGGATGCAGTTTTCCTGAGAATTCAAACGATTTGAATCTTGTTCTGCAATTTTGTCTTTTAGTATAGAAGATCATTTTGGTGCATTAAAATAAATGATTCAAGTCTAACATATCATTAGCAGTATCAATAATGATCAAATTTATATTTAACGCTTTGAAAAAAGCGAGCTACGATAAATTCTTGTTAATCTTCGATTCTTTGTGGAAATCCTTTTTCTACCTCAGCTCTCAAGCTCTGATGAGAACCTTCATCCGTTGATTACAGGATTTTTGAATCAGGCTTTGGAGTGAAATTACTAGACGTGTGATTTTAGCGATTACAACAAATCCAATCAGCCGTTCTTTAAACTGCTAACCGCTAACTGCTAATGGAATGGATAGCCGATCAATATGATCAATTTCAAAAACGATACCAGCTAAAAAATGGCTTGGATCTTATTTCAAAGTTGGAAGCCATTACTAATCTGAAAGACAGAGACATACTTGATCTTGGCTGTGGAAACGGGGAACTCTCCTTGGTTTTGGCGGATAAAATAGGGCTAAATGGCAGTATTACAGCTGTAGACAGAGATGAGGGGATGCTTGAAGTTTTTAAGGAAAAGGCGGGAAGCAATCGGGTTAAGATCTGTCGGGAAGATTTACTTCCCTGGCTTGATTCGGATAGAAATCGATATGATATAGTGTTCTCCAATGCTGTGTTTCATTGGCTAAGTACGGCTGCGAACTTACTTGGAACATTTGCAGGGATTTATAAAGTGTTGAAATACAAGGGGTGCCTGGCAGTACGTTTTTCTCTGGAGGGAAATGCTGAGGAAACCAAAGGTTTTTTAGAAAAACAGCTTCGATATTTTTTAAATGATAATAGTATCACCCTGTCAAGGAGCAGGTTCAACTATAAGCAGTGCGCCACAATGATTGAACAATGCGGGTTTGAGCTGCTTGAATCCATTGAGAAGGTGTTTGTCCCCTTTTCAGAACCCGAGAGCCATTTTCAATGGATGATAAAATCACAGCCATTGCTGAATTACTTAAATGCGAATCAGCTGGAATTGTTTAAATCCTATCTGTATCAACAATGGAAAGAAAAGCCGGTTCAGGTTAAAAGCCATCATGGGGTTTTTCTGGCACAAAAACCGGCAAGCTCACCTTTTGATAATGCAAACAGAAGCTAAGATCCTTTGTTATTGTGCTTTGGCCATGATTTTTCCAAAGGTGCCATCCTTCTTTAGCTCCAGGAGAGCCTTTGAAATCAGTTGCTCCAATTGTTTGCCCCTTGCGTCGGCTTGGAATGCAAAAAAGACATCCTGTTTTGAAACGGGAGAGGTCGCGTCATAATGCATTTGATCCAATTGCCCCTCATCTTCAAATGCCTTGAGGCCTGATTTTTCTTCCACAACAAATACATCTATTCGTTTAGCCATTAATTTACGAACGTTGATTTCATCCCCATTGGCGATATCGAATATGATGCTTTTATTTTCCATGAGTGCTTTGGCATAAGGATAACCTCTTGTAATACCGACTTTCTTCCCCTCGATGTCATTAATGGTTTTGAAGAGTGGATCACCTTTTCTGGTAAAAATGAAATCGGTTTTGACATAAATGATTTCACTTGATTTGAGATATTTTTGGTCGGGTGGGAAGAATACATCAATTGCTGGAAACAATACTTCCGCTTTGTTATTGGCAAAATTGGAAACGGTACGAACCGGAGGCGTTATTTGAATTGAGATCTCGAAACCAGCCCGGCTGCTGATAGTTTTTACAAGCTCAATAAAAACCCCGGTGTTTTCATCAACAACCATCAAGGGGATAGGGAAAGTAGCAAAAGTTACTTTTTCAACGGCATTTGCTGTTGTTACGACGAAAATAGCAGCCATTGAAATATATACAAAAGCTTTTAAAAATTTCATGATTTTGCTCCGATTGATGTGAATGGCCTCATTCAATACTGCCTCATTGTACCGCACTTGAAAGAGAGATGCAAGATTGGCGGATAGTTAGTGAAAATATCAGTTGGACTTAATAAAGCGAGACCAGGATAATAGATGTGAACTGGTAGATAATTCCTGTTTTGCTCTGCTTACAGTCGGTTAGTACATATTTACAAGTGACATGTCAAACACTTTTATCGGTAAATCACGATGCTTGGGGAGGGGGGAATTGTCGAATCAATTGTCTCCTGTTCTTGAGGAACTGTGAGTGTTTTGCTACATTTAGAAATCGTGGATTGAGTTGTTTGTTTTTCTTGCAGTGCAAGAACTTCATTTATTCCTGAGCCGTTTTTAAAGGCTGGAATTATAGTGTTAACCGTATTTTCTACTGAAACAATACTGCCTATTTTATTCGGATGGACACTGAACTACTAACGATATCAACAGATAATCACCGGATTTGATGTTTTTTTGATTTTAAAGCGAGTACTAAACCACAATTGATGGAAACAAGGAGACCATAAATCATGGAGCCAATCCCCAGGGAGTATATCTTTGATGAAAACAATAGAAAGATTGCCGTGCAGATTGATATTCAAACCTTTGAAAAGATTGAGGTCATTCTTGAGGATTATGCTCTGGAACAGCTGATAATCAAAAATGAGAAGGGTCAGGCGTTTGATCTTTTCGAAGCTGAATCATTTTACAAAACATTGGAAAAGGCCAAATGAAGGTTAAAATAAGAAAAAAGTTTCTACTTGAATTATCAAAGTTATCCATTGGAATTCGAAAAGATATTGAGCAGTTTGTTTTCGAAGAGTTCCCGGCAAATCCATCGTTAAAATACTGGAAAAATGTTCGGTCACTCAAACAAAATAGTAACTTGGTTAAAATACTATTTGATGAGTATCGAATCGCACTTAAGCTTGAAAATGATGCGTTTATTTTTGAAAGAATCAGACATAGGGATGATATTTACAGGATAAACTCCTAAGAACTTTCTCCTGTTAAGTACCAAGAATGCAAATGAATTGAGTGGTAACGGCTATTCTTTGTGGTTTAAAGTCAATATGTTAAGCAATGCTCCTACAGGTAAGGGGGAAAAATTATTTTATAATTCTTGTTTCTGCCACTGGTTGCGTTTATAATGACTGTTACTTGGCCTAACTCCAATGAGAATAACTCTGGAAATTCATTTGTGGAAAAATGACATCAGATAAAATTAAGAAGCAAAAGATTGAGCCTTCGGGAAAATCAATGAAAGAACGCCGAAAATATAAGCGGTGGTTACTGAGCTCCTATTTTGATACTTATGAGATGAATTCAAACTCATCTCTGGGGTATCTTGCCGACGTCTCCTATGGAGGAATTATGCTAGTCAGCAAGTATCCGGTTCAAACCAATATTGTTCTTCCTTTACGCATTGAGTTAAATAAGGAGGTGGATAAAGGGGGGCAAATGCAGGTTGTAACCCGATCAGTTCGATGTAATGAAGATAGAGACTTCAAATATTATAATATCGGGTTAAAATTGATTGATCTTTCTTCTGCGAATCTCTCCATCATCAAGCGGCTGATTGAGAAGTACTCCATCTAAAATCTAACCGTTCTTGCTGAATCGTTCTCTTAGCTTTTCATTAACCAATGGCGGTACCATGCTCTTAACATCTCCGCCGAAAGTCGCCGCTTCTTTCACAATGGAGGAGCTGGTGAAGATCCACTGCAATCCCGTCATTAAAAAAACGGTCTGCACCTTTCTATTGAGTCTCCTGTTCATCAAGGCCATCTGGAATTCATATTCAAAGTCGGAAACAGCCCTTAAACCTCTCAGTATTGCACTCGCCTGCTTCTTTTCCGCATAGTCGACCAACAATCCGCTGTGTGAATCCACTTCCACATTAGGTTTATCCCTGAAGATCTCCCTTAACATTTCCATTCTTTCTTCAACGGAAAACAGGGCTTTAGTTTTGGCAGGATTATGAAGGATGGCAACAATCAATCCATCGAAGAGTCTCAAACCTCTTTCAATCATATCCAGATGACCGTTTGTCACAGGGTCAAAAGAACCGGGATATATCGCAATTTTTTTAGTCATGGATCGCTTTCTGGTTCGTTGATCATTTTAGAAAAGAAGGTACTTTAACTTATTCTTCTAACCCATGCTATTTTTGAAATCAACGAATCGAAGTGGATTTTTAGATGAATTCCTGTTTGCGGTCAACGATATGACTGCATTTGGTGGTGACCAAACAATCGTTTTACCTGCCTGTAATACGTTTGATTAAAAAATACAGCGAGATAGATCTTTGATAGGTATCACAATGGTATCCGGAGTCTGGGCGAACTTTGGCAGGAATCTGCCTGGACTGTTTCTCAGAATTTTGATTAACTTATGGCGAGTACAAAATATCTCCCATGATTATTTGTCGATTCACAATAACAAAAGAGAGACAAATAACAGGAGAATGCTGACCGCTTACAGTTTGCTGATCCATGAAAAATCTGATTAGAATATCCTTACTGGTATTTGCCCTTTTATCTCCTTTATGTGTGTTTGCCGATTTTAATGAGGTTGAAGACCTGCTTGAGATACCGGTGGAATATCGAGATGAAATTAAAGATAAATTCAAGGAGAGTCGGGAGTTTTCCGAAGCGCAGATAGAAATCATTGCCGAATGCCTTAAAGAATCTTCGATAAAGGGGGTCTTAAACTGTTTTTCCAGGGGTGGGATCGATGAAGCATCCAATATTCTGGTGTTGATACGAGATGAGTTGTTAAATATTGAAGAGAGGCTATGTGGTAAATCCACCCTCTTTCAAAAGGACCGATGTGAAAAAATAAAGAGCAACCTGGATAATATCAAAAAGCAGATTGGTAACATGTGGTCGACAACAATGGAGAGAGGTAAGCAACGACTCAGGGAGAAAAACGAGTTAATCACCCTGAAAAGAAAGATCTGCGAAAAGATCAACCAGGACGGCTGCTGGTCCTGGCTTAATGAACGCCTCTATCTTAAATGCAACCCTAAAAAAATTGGTACTGATTCCCAAGTCCAGGAAAAATGTCGTCTGGAAGCAGCCACTGAAGTCTGGAATCGGCTGAATTAGCGATAGGCACCGATTATGTGCCCGGTAATGTGTTTGGGGTACTATTTTTTTTCATTCATCTCAGCCTGCACTTTTTTGAGTTCCTTCCATAATTCCTCCACCTGGATTCTGGTGTCTTCAATGGATTTGTCGTTGTGGATCAGATAATCCGCGTAACTCGCTTTTTCCTCGATGGATATCTGGGACTGCAGGATATTCAGTGCCTCCGCTTCAGTAATATTATCTCTGGCAGCCAGACGTTTTACCTGCATCTCCTGGGGGGTATATACCACCAAGAGTTTGTGAAAAAGATATTGCAGGTTTATCTCGATTAGAAGCGGAATGACCACCTGCACAATGGCGTTGGGATCTTTCTGGGTGATTTCATACAACTGAGTAATGAATCGCTCCTGGATTCTGGGGTGGGTAAAACTTTCCAGTTTTTTACGTTTTTCGAGGTCGTTAAAAACAATATCGGATATCTTCTTTCGGTCCAGAGAATTATCCTCATTTAAAACCTGTTTCCCGAAGTATTCGACAATGTCTTTCCAGGCAGCTTCCTCGGGTTCGACAACCTCTCTGGCCAGAATGTCAAAATCGATGATGGGAGCTCCCAGTTCCTCCAGCATACTGGCTACGGTGCTTTTTCCGGTCGCAATACTTCCGGTGACACCAACCAGCAATCGATTGTCATTACCCCTCACAAATTCAAGCTGGGACATGCTTCCGTAAGAACCGGGGTACGCGGAGGACAGGTCGGACTCAGCGCCGGCATAGCTGATGGGATACCGTATTCCTCTCCGATAAAGGGCTTCCAACCCCTTAACCGCTTTTTCAATTTTATCGGTGGGTACGGCCATTACCAGATCTTCGTCCTGTGCATGTCCGTATCGACGTTCTCCATAGCAGGGGATAGTCAAGGAAGGTTTTCCGCTTTCATAACAGCGAACTATAGCATCGGAACAGGATGACTCTCCAACACAGGAAAACTCCATTACTTCATAATCTTCAAATTGTAATGCATTAATCAACAGCATCATCTGAGCCGGATTGGCATAGATGAGCACAATGTCGGGATCAAAAGGATTGTAGACCAGGGGAGCCATGATGACAGCCTCGAATTTCCCGGTGGGTAAGCGAGGGATCGATTTTTCGAATTTAATGGCGTCCTTTTTGGTTTTTGTCCAGACGATATTGCGAAAAGTTCCATCATAAAAACCAACCTCGGGCAGTTTGGAGAGGCCGATGATGGATGGACAAACCGGTCCGATGAAGTCTTCAACATCAGCTCCAACAGTCCAGTCAAAATTCCTGACCTGAGTAATTAATTGACAGAGACTGACCTTTTTCCCGGGTCTCCGGATAAAAGGGATTTCGTCCAGCATCTCCTTCTTTTCCAGCATTTTAAAGGCGATGGGAAACGACTTTAATCTCAGTAATTGTTCCATTTTGCGAATGGGTTTTTCCCAGTCTATTTTTGTTTTCATATGGAATTCTCCTTTGATTGTTTCCTTGGGTTGCAAAAACAGTTTGTTTATTAGGGTTTCATTCCTCACAGCTTACCGCGTAGTATCATACCGGGCTTGCCTCCATAAGCACTTAGATAAGCACATTTTGCCAAGAGCAAGAATTTCGGTAGAGCGGGGTTACATCCCCGCCAGAACCAACTCAAAGGCGGCCATGTAAGGCCGTCCTACCGTTTTGAAACACTGAATTTTGTATCGAAAATATCCTTATTTAAGCGCTTATGGGGTTACATTCCCGTCAGCATGCACTGTTGAGTGACTTGCTTATGGTCTTACTTTAATCTAACCCGATATTTGTTCAGCAGCTGATCCGGATAGTAGGATTGTTTGGTTTTCCTGAAATTCGGTTTTCCCAGATCCTGTTCAAAATTGTAAAAGCTGAACCTGTCCTCATAAAGGTTAGCAATATGGCTAAACATAAACTGAAAGACACCCTTGAATTTCCTTTTTCCTTTTGCAAAATGGAAAACACAGATTTTAGGCAAGACCTCTTTTGCCAGTACAAATCCGCAGGGTTCCTCTTTTGAGAAATAGATATGACCAAATATGCCCAGTGAGTCCATACACTTCAATGCCTCATGGCAGGGGTCATAGTCTGTATCATCAACGGGTTTGCTCACATCTGTCAACCAATCCTGCAGAACCTCCATGGCATCGGACTTGTTTGTTTTTGTTAACGGCTGTGAACTGTGAAAGGTGTTATCGGCAAATTGCTTCGCCAGGTTTCGTTTTGGGGAGAGGTTTCTCCCGGGGTATGTTTTCAGCTTTTCTGTGGAAAAGATGTAATCGGAATCGTCACGGTTAAGCTCGAAGCTGAAAACATTCGGATCAAAATAGTGCAGATCTGTTTGATGAATGGGAAAGAAAAAATCAAAATCTTTTATGATATGTTTCAAATACGTTCCGGATACGCCATTCAAATCAAAAGCCGGCATGAGAAAAGAAGAATCATCATAGGTTTTTCCCTGTATGAAAATTCGCTTATCCCGTAAAATTTTGTAATCATGAATCTTGCGGAACAGATAGAGATTGGAAAAACAGTATTCTGACAGTCCGTGCCCTAATGGTGCCAAGGACTGCATTAATTGCTCCCTGTGTTTCAGCTCCAGCGGTTCGATACTGTTGGTTAAATCCGGATTATCCAATTGTGTTTACCTCCAGTAGGGCCTTGATATCGTCTTCCCAGTGGTGCAATTTTTTCACAATCTCATCCGGGTGCAGCTCAACATGAACGACAACCTTTAAGCCTTCCAATGGCCCCGGGTTGTCGAGAAGATCCTTCGTATTATGTTTCATATACCTCCCCTGGTTTGAATCAACATAATAATCCTAGATGTATTACTCTCCATCTGCAACCCCTTAGATTAGCATTCCGGAGCCAAAGACTGCAGTTGTCTCCCTATAATGGAGAGCTCATCAGCTATATGCGGTTAAAGGATCATCTTGGAAATAATCTCTTTCATGATCTCCTGGGTTCCCCCGCCAATGGAGAGAATGCGGTTATCCCGATATAATCTTTCTACCAGATATCCACGCATGAATCCGTAGCCGCCGAATATCTGGGTTGCATCGAAGGTTACCTGGTTGCTGACTGTACAGGCAAAATTCTTGGCCATGGAAACCTCCTTCACCTGGTTGACACCGGCATTCATTTTGGCAGCTACCCGATAAGTGAACTCCCTACTGGCTTCCAGCAGGGTTGCCATATCGGCCAATTTATGGCGGGTGACCTGGAATCCGGTTAAGGGACGACCGAAGGCCTCCCTCTCTTTTGCGTATTTCAGACATTCATTCAATGCCAATTCAGAGGTGATGTTAGCCATGATGCAAAGTGATAGTCTCTCGGCTTGGAAATTCTCCATAATATAATAAAATCCCTTGTTCTCTTCACCAATCAGATTTTCTACCGGGACTTTACAATTATCAAAAAAGATCTCACCTGTGTTGGAAGCCCACCAACCCATTTTCTTCAGTTCTTTGGAGACCGAAAAACCGGGCGAATCGGTGTCAATAACAAGAAAACTGATGCCATGGGCACCTTCCCCACCCGTTCTGACAGCACAAGTGATCTGATCGGCGTGCAGAGCACTGGTGATAAAGGTTTTGCTTCCGTTAACAATGTAATAATCGCCTTCCTTAACGGCGGTTGTTTTAAGATTGGCAACATCAGATCCTCCACTGGGCTCTGTAATACCAAGGGCTGCCACCCGATTTCCTTCTATAACAGGGCGCAGATACTTCTCTTTTTGCTCATGGGTTCCATGGGCTGCAATCGGTGGTAAAGCGATTCCATGAGATCCAATACTGGCCACCAGTCCTGTGGAGCCACACCGACAGAGTTCCTCGGATATCACAACCTGATCAAAAATGTCGCCACCGGTTCCTCCGTACTCCTCTGGATATCCAATCCCATTAAAGCCAAGATCGCCCAGCTTTTTATATAATTCACGGGGGAAGTCATTTGCTTCTTCCCATTCCTCAATATAAGGGATGATCTCTTTCTTTACAAAATCCTTCACCGCCCTGCGGAGCATCTGATGCTCCTTGCTGAAATACTCCTGATAAGCGGTGCCACTGCTTTCCGCAACCATAGTTTCTCCTTTTTAATTTTAGGGATGTCCTTGAATTTTTTAATTTAAATCCTTATTATAAATTCATTGATCTTTTACCCTGTCGCCTTTTTTAAGATAAGCACCCTTCGCGGGTCCAAGGCGGTTTAGTTATAATCTACAACCCTTTGACCCGGTTTTGGCGGATCTTCGGCCATGCCGGCAAATGCCTGGGCTATCTGCATCCATTGTTTTGCTGCATCGCCTGTCATATTTAAGTTTGTATCTGCAACATTGCGTCTCTGGGTGACAACCTGACAAAACTCTCCTGCGTCGCCTTTAACAGAGTTTTCTGCTTCTTCCGGGCCCCAGACCCATAGTTCGCCGGATGGCGAGTTCAACTCCACTCTCATATGCGGAGCGGGGACTTGTTGTTGCCGCACCATGAAGCTCCAACCATAGGTTGTAACCCCGAGATGTGCGATGTGTTTAATTCGGTCCGTCAGTTTTCGGCGTATCTTTAAAGTATCATAAACGTCCTGACCGTGGGCCCAAGTTTCCATCAGGCGCGCTGTGGCAAACGATTTGGCACTCATGTCCGGTCCGTACCAGGGGAGACGGGCTTTAGGATCCAGGATGGACAATGCTTTCACCAATCCATCTCTTTGTTCTCGCCATTCTTTCAATACAAGATCCACGGGCTTTTTTCTTCCGGCATCATTAATCAGTCCGTACATGCTGTCACCCGGTTTCATTTTCGTCAGGAAATCTTCAAACCCCTTTTGAAATTCTTCCCGGTTTTGCGTGGCCAGGTAGGCCGTTGAATCAAAAAAAGCAATGTGGGATATCTCATCTTTAATGCTCCAGCCGAAGAAGGGAGTTGTCTGGTTCCATTCCGCTTCGCTCAATTTGGACACCGTATCATCCAGTTCCTGGTATTCATCCGCGAGATCCCGGCAGATGGCTTCCATTACATCCCCTCCATCTTTGCGATAATGTCGCACATTACCTCATTTGCCCCGCCTCCAATAGCCGTCAGTCTTGAATCCCTGAATGCGCGTGAAATCCTCATCTCATTGGTAAATCCCAATCCACCGTACATCTGCAAACATCCGCCGGTGACTTTGTTTGACAATTGTCCGGCTAGCAGTTTTCCCATGGAGATCTCTTTGGTGGCGTCCATGCCTTCCGATTTCATACGCACGATGTGGTAGGTCAATGATTTAAGCGCTTCAATCTCTGTTAACCATTGGGAAATTCGATGCCTGAGTACCTGTTTCGCAATCAAGGGCTTACCGAAGACGATCCGGGTTCTCAAATGGTCCAGGGTCATGTTGATGGTGTTTTTAAGGCTGACGTATGTCATGGGCAGGCAGGCAAATCGCTCATGCTGAAATTGCTGCATCTGATAGATAAAGCCTTCTCCCTCTTCTCCGATAATGTTTTTGGCCGGGATTTTCAGGTTGTCGAAAAAAAGTTCCGCTGTATCACTGCTTCTCATTCCCAGTTTATCCAGTTTTTTACTGACGACAAAACCGGGCAGGTTTGTGGGAACGATGAACAGACCAAAGGAATGGTATCCGGGTTCATCACTGGTCCTGGCAAGCAAGGTCAGGAAATCGGCCTGGGTTCCATTGGTGATGAATGTTTTTGATCCGTTAATTACATAATAATCACCCTCTCTTTTTGCTGTAGTCTTCAAAGCAGCAACATCTGATCCGGCGTCCGGTTCAGTAACCGCGATGGAGGCTACCATGTCTCCCAGGATGGCAGGTTTCAGATAGGTTTCTTTCAGATAATCGGACCCGAACTGGTCTATGGCGGGAGTCGCCATATTGGATTGAACAGCGATTGCCATGGGCAATCCACCGCAATCGATATTTCCCAATTCTTCCAGATATGCCAGTTCATACCAATAGTCCAATCCTTCCCCACCCCATTTAGGATCATACCGGATTCCCAGGAAACCCAGGTCGCCCATTTTTTTAAAGAGGTCATGTAAGGGAGCAATTCCCTGCTCTTCCCATTCATCTATATTGGGGTTAATCTCTTTCTTGATGAAATCCCTGAAAGCCTTGCGCACTTGGTTATGTTCTTTGGTAAAATAGAGATCTTTCGCCATTGTATTTTCCTTTATTTAGAGTTTTTTTTTGATTAACTGCCAACTGCTGTTTACCAATCGCTGATATAATTATTTAACTATTATGGATTCCGGCAGGTCAATGATTTTTGCCCGCAGATATTCACCCAGTGTTTTTGCCTGGGGATCTGAGCGTACGGAAGCTGCGACTCCTTCTCCCAGGACACCTTTGATATAAAAGTTCAGTGCCAGCAGGTTGGGCAGTTGATGTCTCTCGATCTCATACGGTTGCATGTCCGGCAACAATTCCTTGAGCTTGTCAACTGTCAGAAACCTGTCCAGAAAAGCGTATGCTTCCGGTGTTTGCCCCCATATTCCCAGGTTTGCATTTCCTCCCTTGTCTCCGGAGCGTGTTGCAAATGCGCGACCCAGTTGAGTTTTTATTGTTTTCCCCTTGGGAACGTCCGGTAGTGGGCGGATCAAAGGCTCGGGTGTTTTTTCCAAAGGACTGAACTCTTCAAAGACAATTTCTGTTTCCTGGTTGCCCATAACCACTTTCTGAGTGATATATTTTTCTGAAACCAGGGTTGGCCAGTGGAAAATAGTGGGTGATCCGTTTCCTGGAGGTGAGGTCATCGTAAAACCCGGGATATTCGCCAAAGCCAGCTCTACAGTTGCGGCAGAAAAGGTTCTTCCAACCTTGTTAGCATCAGGATCAAGGACGGAGATCTTGAGGTGAGCGCAAGCCTCCTCATTGGTTTTTGGGTTTTCCTTGTCCAGGCGAATGAGTTGAACATTCACCTGCTGGAATTCATCTTTTCCACCCAGGATTCCAAACAGGGTATCCTCGACAATCCTGGCTTTTTCCTCTATGTCCAGTCCGGTTAGGACGATGGTCATTGAGTTTTTATGTCCTCCCATGTTGTTGATGCAAACCTTGGTGGTTGGAGGCGCCGGTTCTCCTTTTACTCCTTTTATTTCTACCCGATCTTTTCCCTGCTGGGATATTTCAATGGTGTCAAACCGGGCAGCTACATCCGGCGTCAGGTATTTTGGTTCCCGGACTTCATACATCAACTGAGCCGTTACCGTTCCCACTGAGACCAGTCCGCCGGTATTGGGATGCTTGGTGATAACAAATGATCCGTCTTCATGCATCTCAGCGATGGGGAAGCCGACATTTTGATAGGAGGGAACTTCATGAATAAAGGAATAGTTGCCACCGGTTGCCTGTCCGCTACACTCAATGATATGACCGGCTGTAGCTGCTCCTGCCAGCTTGTCCCAATCATCCCTTTTCCAGTTGAATTTCCAGGCAGCGGGTCCCATGACGACAGCAGCATCAGCCAACCGCCCGCCTACGACGATATCGGCACCCTGCTCCAGAGCTGACACAATTCCCCATCCACCCAGGTATGCGTTGGCTGAAATAGGGTGTGCACTGGCATCTTTGAGGGCAATTCCTTTATCCAGATGGGTGAAAGTTTCCCCTTTTTCCTGAAGCTCGGGGATTCGTCCCATCAGATTATCGCCTTCAATGTATGCAATTTTTGGTGAGACCCCCAACAGTTTTGCCATCTCTTCCAGTTTTTCGGCGAGGGATTTTGGGTTCAAACCTCCGGCGTTGGTAACCACACGGATGTTTTTATCCAGACATTCACCCATGACTCCTTCCATCTGTCTCAGGAAGGTTGACGCGTAGCCTCCATCAGGACTCTTTAGGATCTTGCGGAAAAGAATAGCCATGGTGAGTTCAGCCAGGTAATCGCCTGTCAGGAAATCGATGGGTCCACCCTGCACCATTTCTTTGGCGGCGGTGAAACGATCACCCAGGAAGCCGCTGGCATTGGCGATGATCAATTTATCATCGTACAGTGTTTTTTTATCGGTCATTGGTTCTCCTTTCTTTTTGGTTTTCTTACTTCCCGGTGAAATTGGGTTCTCGTTTTTCCAGAAATGCCATGATCCCCTCCTTGGCATCTTCGGTTGAGGCGATGGCGGTTAATTGATTGGCTAAAAAGTCCAATCCCTCTTCAAAGGGCATGTCGGACATTTTGTAAAAAGCTTCCTTGCCAATCTTCATTCCAATGGGACTTTTTCCAGCCAGTTTTTTTAGCACATCTCCCACCACTTCATTCAACTTGTCCGCAGAGACAACTCGGGTCAGCATTCCCATATCCAGAGCCTGTTGCGCAGTCAGCTTTTCACCCAGCAGGCACATCTCCATGGCTTTTTTCTTGAGAACATTTCTAAAGATCAGTGCCCCGATCATCAGGGGAAACAATCCCACATTGACTTCAGGAGTGCCGAATTTGGCATGGTCTGCTGCAATCACAATATCGCATGCCAGCATGAAGCCGGTTCCCCCAGCTAGGCAGTAACCGTTAACTTTGGCAACAGTTGGTTTGGGATATCCACTGATTCGTTTCAGCAGGTTGGCGTAATTAAGAAAAGCGTCCATACCGTCTGCTCCCATGGCACCACCCAAATCAGCTCCGGAGCAAAAGGCTTTATCCCCGCTTCCGGTGATACAGATCACCCTGACGTTTTCATCCTTTTCCGCTTCATTCAGGTATTGGTGACAGAGGTTGGTGACTTCAGCACTGATTGAATTTCGCTTTGCTTCACGATTGATGGTTAAATAGGCAATTCTGTCTTTAACCTCATAGAGTAGATCCTGTTCAGCCATTTTTCTCTCCTTTCTTTTAGTGTTTTAGTACCTTATAAAATATTTTCTGCGTTTTTTAGCAGGAAATATCTTTTTGAGGTACTTGTCCAGTCTATCTGGGTAGACGCTTAAGACTTTGTGTTGTCTTTCCCGATTCATTAATTTGAACTACTATCTCAACCTGAATCAGGTACCGGACTCAAGTCGGTGAATTCAACTCTCACGCCTCTGATTTTTCATCCTCTGTTGATTCATCATCGGCTTCAATGTCCACCAGGATATCACCGGGAGCGACTTTGTCTCCATCCTGGGTGTTAACGGCGGTTACGGTTCCGTTAAATGCTGAACTCAGGGTAATTTCCATTTTCATGGCTGAGAGAACAACCACGCTCTGTCCTTTTTTCACCCTATCTCCCTCTTTAACCAGAACAGAGATCACAACCGAAGGGGTAATCGGGGTAATTTCAGTGGGCAGATTGCTTCCTCCCCGTTTTTTTGTAGAGGACTGGTTGAGAACATCCTCATCTTGAACGATATATTGTATTCCATTGATTATGATACATTTCCCTTCAGGGCCATCGGCAACAAAAGCGTTAACGCCTTTGCCGTTGACGGTCAGGTGGATCTGCCGGTCTGAAACCAGGGAATAATCCAAGGTGTACTCGGTTTCATTGATGGTTGCTTTCAGGTGATTATTGTCGACGGTATCAAATTCAACCGGTTTTGTATCTTTATTGACGATCAGTTTGTATTCCATATAAACCTCTTAGGGGCAATTAGCAGTTGGTGTTTGGGATGAATATTGATTCAATTTCCTAATTCAATCGCCAATTGCCTAAAGTGAAAAATGGTGACGGAATTTCATTATCTGCCGTCACAGCCGTTTTCTTGCGACGATTGGCATTGATCTCGTCAACAATGTAAACCAGTCTGGCGATGTCCTCATCCTTGAATTGCGGTTTCCAATCTTGAAAATGGGTCTGGATAAAATCGGTATAGACCTCCCCTTTTTGAAAAGGCTGTGACTGGAGAACGTCGATCAGGAACGGAATTGGTGTTTTGATTCCCAAAAGGATATACTCTTTGAGTGATTTCACCATTCTCTGGATGTTCTGTTCCCTGTCTCCTGCGTGCGTGACCAGTTTGGAGATGATGGGATCGTAGTTAACCGGAACTTCAAAGCCGGTATAGACACCACAGTCGTTTCTGACACCGGGTCCTGACGGCTCGCGGATATAGACTATCTTACCCGGAGACGGGAAAAAGTTGTTTTCCGGATCTTCTGCATAAACTCTGCATTCAATGGCGTGCCCTCTGCCAACGATATCTTCCTGTTTGAGTGTGAGCGGTTCCCCGGCTGCAATCTTCAATTGTTCTCTCACGAGATCTATACCCGTGATCATCTCGGTGATGGGATGCTCTACTTGAAGCCTGGTATTAACCTCCAGGAAGTAGAATTTTTTGTCTTTATCCAGAAGAAATTCAACAGTACCGGCATTGACATAACCGGAGGCTTTGGCAGCAGTTACGGCTGCTGCCCCCATCTCTTCTCTCAGTTGGGGGGTTACGGCTGGTGATGGTGTCTCTTCAATGATTTTCTGGTGACGGCGTTGAATAGAGCATTCCCTTTCCAGGACATGGATGGCATTGCCCTGGTTGTCAGCCAGGATCTGAAATTCTATATGTTTGGCTTTATCAAAGAACTTCTCCAGGTAGATAGTCCCGTCGCCAAAAGCAGACTGAGCTTCTCTTGAGGCTGCAACACAGGATTCCTCTATTTCCGCCGGTGTTCTGACAATCCTGATCCCTTTTCCACCACCACCGGCAGAAGCTTTGATCAGGACAGGATATCCGATCTCTTCGGCTGCTTTTGCCATCTCTTTCGGGTTTGCTCCGGCTTGTGTCATGCCGGGAATGACAGGAACACCTCCCTTCAGCATAATATTACGGGCCGTGATTTTATCGCCCAAATCCCGGATTACCTGTGCGGGTGGGCCTATAAAAGCAATCCCTTCCTGCTCACATCGCGCAGCGAATTCTGCATTTTCAGCCAAAAATCCATAGCCGGGGTGAATCCCCTCCGCCCCGGTTTGTTTAGCGGCTGCAATAATTTTGTCAATATTAAGATAGCTTTGGGATGGTTCGGCATCGCCCAGGCAGACTGCTTCATCGGCTTCGATTACATGAATCGCTTCCTTATCAACATCGGAATAGACAGCTACGGTGGTGACTCCCATTTCACGGCAGGTAAATAAAACTCGCCTGGCAATTTCTCCCCTGTTGGCAATTAAGATTTTTTTAAACATTGTTCTTCCTTATCTGGGAATTTATCTATTAAGGTTTCAACCCCATGGGTGATCGGCTGTGTCTTTCTCAAACAGAGACCCATAAAAATGTTCTTATTTAAGTTCAAATCTGATGCTACATCCTGAAAACACCATGACCGTATATGTCGTTTCTTATGGGTGCGTTTAGTGCTGCGGATATAGCCAGACCAAGTGTGTCTCTTGTTTTAACAGGGTCAATCACACCATCATCCCAAAGTTGAGAAGTGCTGTAGTAAGCGCTACCCTCTTTGTAAGCATTATCCAAAACCGGTTGCCGGATAAATTCCTCCTCCTCTTTGGTTAAAGGCGGTTTTCCCAATCGGGCATTCTGATCATTGGTGATGGAGATTAATACGCCTGCAGCTTGCTGACCCCCCATAACGCCAATTTGGGCATTTGGCCACATCCACAGGAAACGAGGGGAATACGCACGACCACACATGGCATAATTACCTGCTCCAAATGACGCTCCCACGATACAGGTGAATTTGGGAACGGAGGCCGTTGAGACAGCGTTTACCATCTTGTGACCATTCTTGGTGATGCCGCCTTGTTCGTAAGACTTACCAATAATAAATCCGGTGATATTCTGCAAAAACAGCAGGGGAATCTTCCGCTTGTCACAAAGCTGGATAAACTGGGTCGCCTTTAATGCACTGTCTGAAAAGAGCACCCCGTTGTTTCCCAGGATTCCGACCGGATAACCATGGATATGTGCCCAGCCGCATACCATGGTAGATCCGAACAGTTCCTTGAATTCCAGAAATTCGCTGCCATCCACGATTCTGGCGATGACCTCTCTGATATCAAACGGCTTGCTTAAGTCGGGACTGACGATGCCGTATAGCTCTTCCGGATCGTAAATGGGAGGTTTTGGCTCCTTCATGGTCAGTTTTGCCTTGTCGGCAGCGGGAAGATTCTCAACAATGTTGCGGATAATCTGGATGGCATGGGCATCATCCTCTGCAATATAGTCAGAAACCCCCGATTCTATGCAATGAAGATTTGGACCACCCAGTTCGTCGGCTGTGACTTCTTCTCCCGTTGCTGCTTTTACCAGGGGAGGCCCACCCAGGAAAATTGCCCCGTGATTTTTGACATGAACAATGTCATCACACATGGCAACACCATAAGCGCCGCCTGCTGTGCAAAGTCCCATAACTGCCGCTATCTGGGGAATCCCCATCTTAGACATCTGTGCCTGGTTAAAAAATGTCCGTCCTCCGTCCCAGAGATCAGGGAAAATCTCCGATTGCATCGGAAGATAGGCTCCTGCCGAATCGATCAGGTTGATTGCCGGTAATCGGTTTTCCATGCAGATAGCCTGCATGCGTAACCCTTTTTTAACGCCCATGGGATACATGGAACCGCCTTTGATGGTGGCATCGTTGATGGCTATCCCGACTTCCCTGCCTTTGACCACGCCGATTCCTGAAAAGTACCCGGCTTTATGGATCTTGCCGTCGTACATATCTTTTGCTGCCAAAGGGGCAATTTCCAGGAAGGGTGTGTTTTTATCCAGCAAAAGTTCAAGTTTCTTTTTAGCTGGCAGCTTTCCTGATTCCTGTTCCCGTGCGATTGCTTTTGGAGATCGATCATCGGATGCTTTTTTCAGCTCCGCATTGAGATCATCCATCAGGGTTTTCATGTCATCATAGTTTTTTTTATACTGATCCGAATTTTTATCGATCTTGCTTTCAATAACTTCCATTCTATATCCTGGTTGCTTAAGGGATTATCAACAGTTAACAAAAGCCGTTAACTTTTATCGAAAAAGTCCTGCTTGATGCTGTTTCCATTTTCTTGTGTTAGTGAACTGTGCTGCAATTCCAGACTGTGTCAGGATGACAAGTTCATTTTTTAATACTTAGCCGTTTTCCTTAAAAGCTAACCGCTAACAGCTAATAGCTTTAAATCTCCAAGGCAGCCAGAAAACCGCCATGGATTGCGTTGTCAATCTTTCCAATTTGAACACCATCACCAATGGCAGTGAAGGGAATGTTCATTGTTTCCAGTTTGTTTGCCATGGTTTTGTTCGATTTAGAACCTGATGCCATAATCACATTGTCGAACTGTTTACTCTGCGTCTCACCGTCTCTCTCATAGATTACTTTCCCGTCCTTGATGGCGATGACTTTTGCGTCGGTTTTAATATCCACCTTAAATCTGCCCAGATTACTCATCAGTACCCATTTTGTGGACTTGCCAACGTCCTTGCCCACTTTTGGCAACATTTCAAAGACCGTTACCCTGGAGGAGCCTTTAAACATCAGTTCTTTCAACCGCTGATATGATTCGGCCTCATAGGTCATGAGAAAGTGAAGAGCATCGGGAGGCAAGGCTCCTTTGGCTGCGACAAATAGTGCTGATTCAAGTCCAACTGCTCCACCACCGATGATGGCAACCTCTTTCCCCAATCTCGGATTGTTCTCCAGCAGATCCCACGCTGTCATAACGGAGGGATCATCCGTACCCTGGATGGGTGGAATGAGAGGTCCGGCTCCTTCGGCAACAAATATGTGATCCGGATTCTCTTTTTCAATCAGTTCCGGTGTTACTTCGGTGTTTAGATGAACCGGAATATTGTGGACTCGCAACATCGTCCGGTAGTAACGGATGAACTCCATTAACTCCTCTTTATGAGGCGGAGCCGAGGCTATCCAGATCTGGCCGCCGATATCTCTTTTCTTTTCATACAAGTGAACGTCGTGACCGGCCTGTTTTGCAGTAACGGCAGCTTCCAGACCTGCCAGGCCAGCCCCGATAATCATCACTTTTTTGGGGGATTCGGTTTTTTTGATCTCCCTGACATTTTCATAACCGGCAAAGGGATTGGCGACGCAACTGGCGGAATTGCCACTCATGATACCATCCATACAGCCTTGCAAACAGGCAACACAAGGCCGGATCTCATCTCTTCTTCCGGATTTTGCCTTGTTAGCCCAGTGTGGATCGGCAATCAGCGCTCTACCCACGCTAACCATATCCGCATAACCGTCTTTTAATACTGATTCGGCGACTTCCGGAGTGTTGATGCGGTTTGAAGCGATAACCGGGATGGAAACCGCCTGTTTAATATTATAGGCCAGGTAGGCAAAAGCGGATCGGGGCATGTTGGTAGTCATCTGGGGAACGTTGGTTTCATGCCAGCCGCCGGTAACATTGATCATATCCACCCCGGCTTTTTCATACACTTTTGCAAACTCGGGAGTCTCCGAGTCCGTGTTGCTTCCTTCCACAAAATCGTTGCCCGCCATGCGGATGGAGACCGGATAATCGGCACCCAATTTCTCCCTCATGCCTTCAATGATTTCACGGGGAAATCGCACCCGGTTTTCAAAACTGCCGCCGTATTCGTCTGTACGCTGATTTTTTAAGGGTGACAGGAACTGGGTAATCAAGTAACCGGCGGAGGCGATGATCTCAACGCCGTCAAACCCTGCTTTTTTAGCCCTGACACCGGCATCAATAAAAGCTTGTTGCACTCCTTTAATCTCTTCCTTGCTCATCTCCTTCGGTGTTGTTTTCGAGTAGTTGGAGAAGACGGACGAAGGAGCCATGGGTTGTTTGCCACCAATCAAAAAGGGATGAGAATAAGCACCTGCATGAAACAGTTGTATCCACGCCCGTGCCCCCTCATTTTTGATCAGATCTGTCATTTTCTTAAAAGCAGGGATTGCATCGTCATTGGTTAATAACATGGTGATCATGCCGGACCCTAATTCATCGATTCCCACCGGACCCACGGTAACAATTCCGGCGCCACCCCGAGCCTTTTCCTGAAAATAGTTATAATAACGGTCGTTTAATGTCCCATCAAATGAATACATCAATCCCAATGCCGGGTAGACAATCCTGTTTCTGACTTCAAGGGTGTTGATGGTGATTGGACTGAACAGATTATTGTACATAAAAACTCTCCTGTATAATTAATTTAAGCCGCACATATCCTTGATGCCACCAACAAGGTAATTTACAGCGTCATCCCCGATCTGTTTGAGATTTTCCGGTTTTTCCCGGGACACCAGGAAATGAGAAGCGATGCTCTGGTAAATTCCCATGATACTGACAGCGATGATCTCAATCGACATAGAACTGGGAAATTGAAATCCCATATTTTCACTCATGCGTTGCAGGGCTTCACTAATATCCTTGATGCTTTTGTCATGCAACTTTTTTCGATGCTCTTCCACCAAGGGGCTTTGGCCGACTGATTCGCGATACATGATCGCAACTTTTTCCGGGTATTTATTGCAGAACTCGTCAAAAAACATATTCCCGGCATTTGTGAACCCTTCCAGTGTCGAATCGGCATTACGGAATTCTGCGCCGATACGGGAACGGAAAAGATAACTGATCTCATCCAATAGTTGAATCAACAGGTCTTCTTTGTTTTTAAAATAGAAGTAAACCGTCCCGACAGACACTTCAGCCAGGTCTGCAATTTTGTTAATACTGGTTTGATGATACCCCTCTTTCACGAAAAGAGTTTCAGCTGCCTTGAGAATGGTTTGATAACGCTCCTCTCGTTCCCTTTGGCGCCTGAGAGCACTCCGCGAAAGGGTTTCCCCATTGTTTTTTGTTAATGCTTTGTCCATGTGCGGTTTTGCTTCTTTTATTTATCGTCCAAGGTTGGAGTTTATCGGTTTTGTTTTTTGCTTTATCCGATCTGAAACAATCTGATAAATACGAAAACCATTTAATCACTGATAAAATGGATGATTGCTGTTAATTCACACTTCAAAATTGAATTATAATTTTTTATTGAATCTAATTCAATAACTGAATTAAATTTAGACTGAAGGCAGATTGATGTCAAGGCAAAATATATTTTCCTGCTGTTGACTCAGTTGTGGACTATTATCAGGTTTACTGGGGAAAATGCCTGGTGAAGATAAAGTCTGTTTTTTTTTGTGAAGCTTAAGTTTGATACTTCCCGGACTCGATTCCAGACGCGCTTACTCAAGCACTTTTTTATACAAAATACAGGTTTTCTGAACGGTAGGGCGGCCCTACGTGGCCGCCTTTGGGTATTGAAAATAATTTAGATTCCGGCTCAAGGCTGGAATGATATAAAAAATACCCCGCTGAATGAAGTGAGGATACAAACCAGGCTAAAATACTGGCAGGGAAGTGATTCACCGCTTATATTATCGCTACAGCTCAAGAGCAAGGGCAATTTTTTCGTGGTGATAATCGGTATCTCCCTGAATATATTCAAAAGCCTTGGCTCTTCGGTAAAACAGACCGATATTAAACTCACGGGTTGTTCCGATGCCGCCATGGATCTGGACAGCCCGTTCGGTTATAAACTTATATTGCTCATTCACCTGAGCTTTAAGAGCGGAAACCTCTTTGGTGACATCCATCCCTTCGTCGATCATCCAGGCGACCTTGTGCATATAATAGAGACTGGTGTCAAACCCCACTCTCATATCAGCCATGTAATGCTGAATTGCCTGGAATCCCCCGATGGGCGTGCCGTATTGCACTCTTTCCTTGGCGTAGGCTGCAGTCATATCAATTGATTCCTGACATCCACCCAGCATTTCAGCACATTTAGCCACGGTAGCCTTAGGTGCAATTTTTTCCAGAATTTGCCAGCCTTCACCCGGTTTTCCGATTATATCTGATTTGGGGATGGAGACATTCTCCAGGGTGAGAATACAATTATTGTCCTTACCGATGGTCTGCATTTTCTGGCAGGTAATACCGGGGGCTTTGCCGTCAGCAAGGAAGAGGGTAACACCTTCAGCTGTTCTGGCAGCGATGATAAGTTTGTCGGCAATATTGGCATCAACGGCAAACATCTTTTTTCCGTTTAAGACATAGTTGTCTCCTTCAAGTTTCGCTTGCAGGTTGATTCCCGATTCCAGGTAACTGGCATCTTCCTCCAGTTGCGCCAGGGACATGATCAGATTACCCGATGCGATTTTAGGCAGAACCTTCTTTTTCTGCTCTTCCGTTCCGCCTTCAATCAGAGTCAAGCCTCCCAGTAGCACGGTTGTAAAAAAAGGACTGGGAAATGCTCTTTTACCAATCTCCTCCATAATGATGGTCAGATCCACAAAGGGATCACCCAAGCCGCCATACTCCTCCGGAATGTGGAGCTCCATCCATCCTAGTTTGGCCATCTTCTTCCATAATTTCTCATCATAACCCGGTTCACTGTCTTCAATCTCCTTAACGGAGTCAAAAGGGCATTCCTTGGCTAAAAACTCCGCCACCGATTTTCGCAGCATCTCCTGTTCTTTGGTATAGTCGAGGTCCATGTTTTTATCTCCTAGTATATTCTCTTATAAGGTTATTTCGTTTGCATGTTATTGCCACCTGTTTTGGAACAGCTATTGGCATTTGGCGGTTAGCTTTTTTTACTATCGGTTCTAAGTTTCTTAATAAAAGAGGTTAGCATTTTCATGATTTTTACAATTTCAGTTTCAAGCTCTCGATATGGGCCTTCATCCAGAAAATTGAGATCTTTTGAGAGAAGAAGTAAATAATCGGTTTCACTGGCTGAGCCCATGGCTATCTGCAGAAATCGTTTTAATTCCAGGTCTCCATCGCGACCACAACCTCCGGCAATATTGGTTGGGATTGAAGTTGCAGCCCTTCTTAACTGGCTTGTAATGCCATACTTTTCCTCTTTGGGAAACGCAGATATTAGCTGGTATACCTTCAATGCTAATTCATGAGAATGCTTCCAAACATTTAAAGTTTTGTAATCTTTCATTAAAAATCTGGTAGACAAATTAAAAATTCGAACAAATTTTTGCTAACCGCTAACCGCTAACCGCTAACCGCTAACCGCTGCTATTTAAACTTCAACCGCGGTAATCCCAATCCTGTCCAGGCTATCAGGTTTCTTTGAATCTCATTGGTTCCGGCGAAGATGGTTGCGCCTTTGATGAACTGGTAGAGCTCAACCATGCCTCCATCCAATGGTGCGTATTCGCCGCCTTCCAATTGTCCGTATGGTCCCATCAATTCTGTAGCATAGTTGGACATCAACTGGGCTGATTCGGTAGAGAACAGTTTGGACTCCGATGCTGCTGTGATCAGTCCCATGAAATCACCTTTCTGATGCATCCAGGCAATTTTGTATGCCAGGGTGCGTCCCACTTCCGAAGCAATAAACATCTCTGCAATTTTTCTTCTGGCGTTGGGATCTTTGGAAATAGGCTTGCCGTTTCGGTTGGTAGCCTTGGCGTATTCGATGATTTTCTCCAGGTAACGTTTAGCCCCGGAGAAACCTCCGGCACCACTTCTTTCGAAATTCATGGTTTGTCGGGTCAGGTTCCAGCCTTCTCCCTCAACCCCAATTAAATCTTCTGCAGGAATTTTGACATTGTTCATGAACACTTCGTTATAGACATGTTTCCCGTCCATGTAGAGTAACGGTCTGACTTCAACTCCCGGTAGATCCATTCTCAGATGGAAGACGGAAAGTCCTTTGCTTCGTTTTGATTCAGGATCGGTGCGAGCCAGTAAAAACATGAATTCGGCTTTATGTCCACCGGTTGTCCAGGTTTTCTGGCCGTTGACGATATAGTGATCTCCTTCCCTGATGGCAGTTGTTGTCAGGGAAGCCAGATCAGAACCTGCATCGGGCTCGCTCCAGCCCTGGCAGTAAAATGCTTCCCCTTTGGCGATAGGGGGCAGCAATCTTTGTTTTTGCTCTTCGGTGGCTCCTGCTAACAGAGTTGGGGCGAACATCCCCACGGCAAAGCCGTCAACGCCGGGAGCGTTATAGTATCCTCGCACTTCATCAAAAATGACCTGCTCCATGATGGATGCTTCCTGGCCGCCGTATTGTTTCGGCCACCCCATGGAAAGCCATCCTTTTTCACCCAGCTTTCTGGCCATGTATTTGTGAAACTGAAAACCCTCTTCGGTCGCATAGACACCTTCCAATCCGCCGTTTCCGAATTCCGGGGGTGCTTTTTTCATCTCCTCTTCAAAAAAGGCTTCAAACTCCTGCTTTTTCAGTTCCTCTTCCTTGGTTAATCTGAAATCCATGGTTTTTCTCCCTTGATAGAAAATTGAATAACCGTTACTCCCCTTTGAATTGGGGGGCACGTTTTTCTTTAAAAGCCCTCGGCCCTTCCTGTGCATCTTTACTCATAAACACAGGTGCCGAGTATTCGAATTCTTTCTCCAGCCCCTCTTTGACTGGCAAACCAATATTATTGAGAACCGACTGTTTCACTGCCGAAACAGCCAAAGGTCCGTTTTTAGCAATAATACCGGCGATTTTCTCCGCTTCCTCTATTAAACTCTCTCTTGGTACGATCTTGTTGATAAATCCATACTGCAACGCTTCTTCTGCAGTTATCAGTTCTCCGGTTAATAAAATCTCCATTGCTTTGGCGTAGGGCATCTGTCTTGTTAGGTGCACTGTGGAACCGCCGGCTGGGAAGATTGCCCATTTGACTTCCTGCAACCCAAATTTTGCATCCGGGCAGGCAATTCGTATGTCGGTACCATACAATAACTCAAAGCCTCCGGCGATGGCATGACCGTTGATGGCTGCAATTACCGGTTTATATAACTGGTATCCCCTTAAAAAAGCTCTGGGTGTTGTCATGGGATCTTTTACCAGTTTCTCATCAAACTCATTCTCCGGCTTTCTGGCACCGGTAATCAGGGGTATCAATTTTCCCAGATCCGCACCCGCACAGAAAGTGCTGTCCCCTGTTCCAGTCAGAATTGCACAACGCATCTCTTTGTCATTTTTATAATCCTCCCAGGCCTCAGACATGGTTACAACCAATTCCGGGTCAAACGCATTCCTTGCTTCCGGTCTGTTAAGCCTCAAATAAGCGATGTTGTTCTTCTTTTCGTAAACCAATACCATCTGCAGTCTCCGATAAGGGGTTCTGTCCACACTGATTAATGGTCCAGAGTGGATTACTACGTTTATTCGGGTCCAAAATGGTTTTAAATAGCCAATTACACCAAACGATCGTCTTGAACCATTCTCATAAATTGAACTCGATTCAGCATAAAAATAGAGCAAGTGTTCGGTTTCGTCAAGAGGTTATAAAAGTATAAAGCCTGATAACAGCAGTATAATTATATCGGTGCAAGTCTTTAAAATATTCGGAAACAATGAGTTATACATTTAAAAGGAAGAATTTTTGCTCATTTACCTGTTCTTTTTTTCAGGAAGTTTTCCGATCTAATAGCTGCCAATGGAAGCATTTTTTGTGGTGCAATAATAACCCCAAGCAGTCATTGTCGATTTTGTCCCTGAAAAGGGATCTGTTTGAAGCCAATTCCTTATACGATGAAGGGTTCTTTGTTAACTAAATGACTTCTAACAGAACATTATGTTGGGATAATGGGCGAATAATTACAATGTGTTCTTAGAATTTTATTGATTTATTAGAATACATATTCTAGTATAGCATTTCTTTTAAATGCTTAAATTTTTCCTATGGAGGGATAATGAATGTTTTCTATCTGGTTGCAGCTTTGTTGATTGTTTTGATTGCTTTGGCTCATTCGGTTCTGGGAGAGCGATTGTTGATAATGCCTCTTTATAAGGGAGATTTGTCATTCATGCCTTTGCCTTCTTTGGCTAGCAAAAGAGTGATGCGGTTCGCCTGGCATCTGACAACTGTCGCTTGGTGGGGGTTGGGAGTCTTGGTTATATTTTATGCCCGGTCGTTAAATACCACCGGAACCTTGGTACAGATTCGATCCATAGCAGTTCTTTTTCTGGTGTCCTGTTTAATGGCTTTGGTTTTCACGCGTGGTAGACATTTTTCCTGGATTGTGTTTCTGGCTATTTCTCTTCTATTGTGGTTTGGTTAATGGGTGTTGTACGCAATATTTGGGTTTAAAAAAATTTAAAGGTGGAACCAATATGGGGAGAAGGGCTCGGTTTCTCAGAGAGGATTTTATTAATGCAGCATTGCAGATCTTATCGCAACAGGGATTGTCCGGAGTGACTATCGCAGCCATTGCATCTTCGTTGAATGCTCCGGTCGGTTCTGTTTATCATCGGTTTGTATCTCGCGAATTGATTTTGGCGGAAGTGTGGCTGAAAGTGGTTGAGTCATTTCAAAAGGGCTTTTTGGAAATATTGATTCCGGGTGAGGAGTTGAAGGCTGCGTTGTACACTCTGAACTGGTCCAGATTACATCCGAACAGGGCCAGAGTTTTACTGCTCCACCGTAGAGAAGAGCTGATGGTAGGAGATTGGCCAATGGAAGTTAAGGAGAAGGCTGAGTTGTTAAAAGAGGAATTGGACGATGGTTTGAAGCAATATACCAAAAAGGTGTTTGGAGAAGTAACACCAGAAAGTTTTTCCAGGGTTCTTTTTGCCTTAGTGGAAGTGCCTGCAGCGGCAGTTCGCAGACACCTCCAGATGGGAAGCAAAATACCGGTAATTTATGATGAACTGGTGGGGGAATCCTGTAACGCGGTATTAGAAAGATTTATAAGCAGGTAATAGGGAGTTAGCTTTTTTTATCGTATCCATTCAGCCTTCAGATAAAGTAGGCCTGTAAAAGGCAGAGATAGACCTTGTTTCGTCGGACAAAGTATTGTCCGACCGACGCTAAACGTTCAATATACGTTGGATGGGCAAAGTTTTGCCCATGCTGAATCTGAACTGGAAAACCTATTTCATTTTTGTTAGTAGCTCCTTGAGTAGATCGGGTCGGTTGGTTGTAATGGCATCCACTTCCATCTCAATCAGGTTTTTCATCTGATAGGGTTTATCGGGTGTCCAGACCGACACCAGTAGGCCAAGCTGGTGGGCTTCCAATAGTAATTCGGGCGTCAGGTTCCGGAAGTATGGGGACCAGACATGGCCGCCTGCTGCTTTGATAGCACGGGGTGCAGAACCGTTGAAGTCGTCGATATCAAGCCCGGCCATCCAGGGTGAAGCCCCGGCTTGGTGAGATTTCAGGTTGTTAAACTTGGCTGTGTCGATAGTGAGGTAAACCGTCACTAAATCCGGGGCAGTTTTCTGGATGTGAACGAGATTGCGCCAGTCGAAAGAGAGAATCCAGGTGTGTTGAATAATTCCCTCTTCTCTTAGCATCTTGACAACCATGTCGGATAGTTGCTCGGGAGGCGGAGTCAGATCCGATTCTTCGGGCGAGGTTTTGATTTCTACAAAAAGTCGGGTATTGGCACTGCATGATTTCTTAAAGAGGTCGATGACTTCTTTGAATGTCGGGATTTGTTCACCGTCCATCGGGCTTTGTTCGGGGTATCTTGCAGCATAGGATGTATTTGGCTGTAATCGACCGATGTCATAGGTCTTAAGCTGAGCCAGACTTAGCTCTTTTATGGAAGGCTGTAATCCGGGAATAATCCAGTCTCCGTCTGTAGAACGGGCGATTTCGGGTTTGAGCTTGTAATCGTGATGGACTACAAGCACACCGTCAGCTGAAACCAGCACATCAAGCTCAATGGCGTCAACACCGAGTTCACAGGCCTTTTTAAAACCAGCCAAGCTGTTTTCCGGTAATATACCGGCAGCTCCCCGGTGGCCGATAATAAGTGGTTTTTTTCTTAGGTTGGAGACGTCTGTTGGGCCGCTTGTCTGAGCCATACCAGATGCGGCGACTGCCAGTAGAGTTAAGGTTGTCACAGTGACCTTTATTGCCAGATTCAATTGGGTTCCGATCTTACCCATGGAATGGTCTCCTTTATTTATTCAATCTTTTGTCAGTATTCTGATCAAACACATGAACGTTTTCCGGAGCAACCTGCATCGGTAGTAGATTATCTTTTTCGAAATGTTGAATGCCGTTCAATCGCAATGTTAAGGAAACCCCATTATCTTTGAAAAAACCGTGAACAAGTGTGTCGGCTCCCAGCTTTTCCACCTGATCGGTTCTCAAGTGAAACTGCGCTTCGTTTTCACTGCAAACGGTAAAATGTTCGGGGCGGATACCGACCGTGACTGTACTTCCCTTGTTCTCGGGTAATCCTTGTCCTGAAAGCTTCATTGATTCTCCGGATGATAGCAAGATAGATCTGCCGTCATCACTGATCGTTGTGTCGAAAAAATTCATGGCCGGTGATCCGATAAAACCTGCGACGAATTTGTTAGCCGGTTTTTTATAGACATCCAAAGGAGTACCGATTTGTCCGGCAAATCCGTTGTCCATTACAATCAACCGGTCGGCCAACGTCATCGCTTCCACCTGATCGTGGGTAACATAAATACTGGTAATGTTGAGTGACTGATGTAAACGGCGGATCTCCAATCTCATTTGTACCCGTAGCTTGGCGTCCAGGTTGCTCAGGGGTTCATCAAACAGAAACAGCTTGGGCTCTCTCACGATACAGCGACCCATGGCCACCCGCTGTCTTTGACCTCCGGATAGTTGTCGGGGTTTTCGGGACAAGAGCTCGGAAAGCTCCAGGATGTCAGCTGCTTTGTTTACACGGCGTTCAATCTCTGTTTTGGACATTTTTCTGATTTTCAGCCCATACGCCATGTTGTTAAAAACCGTCATATGCGGGTAAAGCGCATAATTCTGAAAAACCATGGCAATATCACGATCAGCAGGCTCCAGGTTATTTACAACTCTTTCTTCTATTTTTATGATACCCGAAGTGATTTTTTCCAAACCGGCTATCAGACGAAGCAGGGTTGACTTACCGCATCCGGAAGGTCCAAGAATTACAATAAATTCGCCATCATGGATTTCGCAGCTGATACCGTGTAAGACCTCCACCTCACCAAATGATTTTTTTACATTTTCTATACTGGCATTCGCCATACCAACGCTCCTATTTTTCTGTTTCCGTCAATCCCTGGATAAATTGCTTTTGCATCTGTACAACGACAAGAACAGGGGGAATAATGGCCAACATCGTGCTTGCCATGACCAGTTGCCATTCGACCTGTCCCTCTCCAACATCCAGCATCCTCTTGATTCCGATCAGCATGGTGTAGAATTGCTCATCCGTGGTGATAAGCAGTGGCCACAAATATTGGTTCCAGCCATAGATGAACAAGATTACAAACAGAGCTGCTATTGAGGTTCTGGACATGGGTAAAATGATATCGATAAAAAAACGAACAGGTCCGGCTCCATCAACGCGGGCAGCTTCACAGAGTTCATTGGGAATACTCATGAAAAACTGTCGAAAAAGAAAGGTTGCCGTTGCCGATGCAATAAGGGGTAAAATCAAGCCGGTGTAAGAGTTGAGGATTCCCATTTTTGCCACAACCTCATATGTCGGTAATATCCTGACCTCCACCGGCAGCATCAGTGTGATGAAGATTAACCAGAAGAAAAAATTTCTGAATCGAAATCTAAAATACACCAGGGCGTAGGCAGCCAGCAGTGAAATGATGATTTTTCCAATTGATATTCCCAATGCCATTATCAGACTGTTGATCATCATTTTTCCCACCGAGACACCAACCGAATTGGAACCGGATGTCAATACCATCAGGTAATTGTTAATGAACTCTTTTCCCGGTAACAGGGGCATGGGCACTTCAAGAATGGCTTGCAGTGTATGAGTGGAGGCGACAAAGGTAACATAAATTGGAAATATCAGCACCAGAATACCCAACAGAATAATTCCGTGGGTTACAACGGTCAACAGGGGACGATTATGCACCATAATGAAACTCGTTAATAATGGACTTTTCTTTCTATATATCGAAATTGAACAATGGTCAGAGCGATAACAATACCCATTAATATCACCGATTGCGCGGCGGAACTACCGAAATCCAGACCTTTAAAACCATCGTGATAAACCTTAAATACCAGAATGTTGGTGGCATTATTCGGACCACCTCCTGTTACGGCATCGATTACACCGAAGGTGTCGAAGAAGGCGTAGACAACATTAACAACAATCAGGAAAAAACTGGTTGGAGACAGGAGTGGAAAAACAATGGTCCAAAACCGCCTGAAGGGTGAAGCCCCGTCAATGGCAGAAGCCTCAATCAGTGAAGGGGGTATCGACTGAAGACCGGCCAGAAAGAAAATAAAATTATAAGAGATCTGCCGCCACACCGAGGCTAAAATAACCAGAAAAAAAGCTTGCCCTTCATATAAGCTGTGATTCCAGTCATAATTCATATTTTTTAAAAAATGGGAGATAATCCCGGCTGTCGGATTAAACAAGAAATACCACAAGACTCCGGCAACCATTGTTGCTACGGCATATGGCCAGATAACCAGTGTTTTGTATAACCTTCCGGCAAATATCACTCGATTCGCCAGCACGGCCAGCAACAAGGCGATACTCATGGATGAGGCTGCTACCAGAAGCGAAAAAATCGCCGTTGTTCCCAATGAATTCCGATAGTTCTCATCGGTGAAGATCATTTTAAAATTATCAAACCAGATAAACGTGCTGGAAAGTCCGAATGGATCCTCCTGCAGGACAGATTGAAACAATGCCTGCGAAGCCGGCCAGATAAAAAATACAAGGGTAATTGCCACTTGCGGGGCTAATAAAAGATAGGGTAAGACCTGATTGTTGAAAACAACGCGTTGTTTTTCCATGAACATTGCCCAAAATTGAATAGCAGGAATAGGTAATTTAACGTATTCCTGCCATGTATTAGTCTCCAGTCTGACCGAAGAGTAAATCCAAATTTACTGATTTGCTTTCTCAAACTGACGCAACATCTTGTTTCCCGCGGCTACTGCATCGTTCAAACCTTCTTGCGCCGATTTTTTATCATTGAATACAGCTTCCAGTTCGTTGTAGATGATATCGCGCATTTGAACGTAACTACCAAACCGCAAACCACGTGAATTTGAGGTTGGTTTGTTCAAGGTCATCTGTATTAATGCGGTTTCGGTACCTGGGTTTTGCTCATAAAAACCCTGCCCCTTTGTCAAACTGTAGGCAGCATGTGTGATTGGCAGGTAACCGGAGAATTGATGCCAATCGGCCTGGACTTCGGGGCTTGACAGATATGAGAAAAACTTGGCAACTCCTTCATATTCCGCAGGGGAATGACCATTGAGTACCCAGAGACTGGCTCCACCAATGATTGTATTTTGAGGGGCTCCAGACTGATCAGGCCAGTATGGCAGCATGGATGTTTTGAACTCAAATTGGGCTCCTTTCTTAAAACCGGCGTATCCGGCGGAGGATTCGGTGTACATCGGGCATTCTCCGGAAGAAAACTTGGCATTCCCCAGATTTCTCCTTCCACCATAGACAAATATCCTTTCCTTCTGCCAATCAGCAAGTTGCTGGACATGTTTGACCTGAAGTGGACCATTCATTAAATATTCGGTATCCAGGCCTTCAAAACCGTTGGCTTTTGTCCCGACCGGAACATTGTGCCAGGCTGACATGTTTTCCAATTGAATCCAGGAGATCCAGGCAGTTGAAAAACCGCATTTATAACCGGCTTTGATTAGTTTTCTTGAATACTCTGCAACTTGAGGCCATGTTTTTGGAGGATCGTTTACGTCCAAACCTGCTTTTTGAAAAGCTTCCACGTTATAATACAAAACCGGAGTGGAGCTGTTAAAAGGCATGGAGAGCATCTCGCCCTTGGGATTGGTGTAATAACCGGTGACAGTGGAGAGAAATGAATCAGGATTAAACACCTCTCCTGCTTCCGCCATAAGCTGATATACCGGCTTAATAGCTCCTTTGGCCGCCATCATGGTTGCTGTTCCGACTTCGAACACCTGCAGGATGTGAGGCTGTGTTTTGGAACGAAAGGCTGCAATTCCGGCTGTCATTGTATCTGCATAATTACCCTTGTAAACAGCAACAAGCTTGTATTTGGATTGCTTGGAATTGAATCCATCGGTAATTTCGTTGACTTTTTCTCCTAATCGACCGCCCATAGCGTGCCACCACTGGATTTCAGTCACGGCAAATACCTGGGTTGCCACCAGAACAAAAACAGAAAGAAGAAACAACGTTCTCTTATAAATCCGCATTTTTAATCTCCTATCAAAAGATGTAAAAACTTCAAATTTGAAGGGTCAGCCAGGGAAATCCAGAATCAGAATCACCATGGCGATTCACCACAATATTTCCAGAAAAACACCTCATCCTTTGACTCCGGATAGTAGTTTTCTATATCCGGAAATCAAATTAATTCCTCTTTCATATCGAGGAAATGTCTTAAGACATTCTATATTGAAATTAAGAATAGCAGTCAAATAAAAATAATATATGGATTCCATTAATAATTATTATCTTATAAGATCCCCCCATGGGGAAAAAGTTCAGATAAGGCCTAAAGATCTGAATAAATTGTCTTATGTCTGCTTAAATTGATCCGGGGAGTGAAGGATTTGATCGATTGGTTCAGGGAAAATTACCAAGATCTGATGAAGTTTTAACAAAGTTAACATCAAAATTTAACAAACGGATACCATAGACCAAGATGGAAATTTATCTACCGAGCCTATGAATCTATACCAATTAAAAATACTGCTAACTATTGTCGAAACCGGAAGTTTTAGCGGAGCGGCCAAAAATCTGTCCCAAACTCAGCCAGGTATCAGCATCGCTATCAAGAAATTGGAAACAGAGCTGGGAGTCAGCCTTTTTTCTCGCAATCAATATCGGGCAAAATTGACGCCTGAAGGCAACGCAATATACCAGAAAGCCAAACGAATCATCCAGCAATCGGATGAATTGCTTAATCTGGGAAAGCAGCTATCCAGCGGAATCGAACCGGAGATCTGGATCGCAATAGATTCCCTGTTTCCCACGTCCATCATCACGAATCTGTTAAAACATTATATCGACACCTACTCCGAAACCCGCTTTAATTTAACCGTTGAATATATTGAGGGGGCAAAAGACCGATTGATTAACAGTGATGCCAATCTGGCGGTTTTTTCCAAAGATCAGATTATTGCAGGGTTGGAATCCAAACCGCTGATGACTGTTTCATTGATTCCGGTGGCCACTCCTGATTTTCCCGCTGCGAAACTGAACAGAGAATTGAATGATGATGAATTGAAGCAGTATATCCAGGTTATTGTCGGAGACAGCAGCCGAAGCGTTCGTCAGGAGACAAACCCCAATTATCCCACCGGAGCTGTAGGATTGTTCAAAGACGGGAAACACTGGATAGTCAATGATAACACCATCAAAAAACAGATCATTAAAGCAGGACTTGGCTGGGGGCGTTTGCCTGAATACCTGATCCATAAAGAACTGGCATCCCGGACATTGGTTCCCCTCAACTCAAAAACAATTAAACCCGTTCAGTCCGAAATGCATATTGTCCGCAGATCGGACCGCTCCGCCGGTCTAATTGCCGAACACATCTGGAACGAAATTTCCCTTGTTAGTAGAGGATATTATAATAATTGAACGATTCTGATTCTCTATTTTGGTTACAAGGATTGAGTTGAACTAGGGGGATACTTGAATTACTTGTTACAATGAACTTAAACCTGGTTTTACCGCGGGTATAGCGGGATTGCTCCCCAAAACTCATCAACAGACAGACGTTTCCAAGGCCAGGGATTATGGTAGGGCTGGGTTTTATCCCCGCTAGAATGTATCCAAAAGCGGTCCTACCGTTTATAAGGTACTTATCCAGTTTATCCGGGTTTGAAAAGACATACAATCAAGCGCTCATGCAGGTAATTCCTATGCATTGAGTCGTTTAAACCTTGATCTTTTTTGAGATGATTTAAACCGATTCTGCAACCCGTTTGAGTGCGGGGCCGTCTTTTCTCCAAACCCAGCAAGTATCAGATAACATCAGCCTCATGGTGTCTTGCAGGTTGTTCGGGAGAGGCTCGCTGGTAAAGGCAGTCCAATACCCCTGTACGGCTGCAGGAGCCATTGAAATGATCAATTCGGCAAGATGAGAGCATCCCCGGCCACCGCTGAACATCTCTTTGATCTTCATGGTAAATCCGCGGGATATCTTCATCCCTATTACATCATTGAGACTGGCCTGGGTTTCCGGGCATTCTTCGTGGGGGAATGCCGGCATTTCTACCTCAACTTCCCTGATGGTAAGTTTGCTGTCGATGAGCAGGCGTATGATCATGTGATGGATTGTTTTGGCCGGTCTCATCTTTCCGGAGTAGTGGTGCGTTTCGATCAGGCTATTGTCGATCAGCTGACCTTCGATGATGATGCATTTATCTTTCGCCTTGTATGTCGAAATTTTTAGATCACGGTGATGTATTTTCTCTTCCATCAGATCTTTCAGGGATGCCATGTTGATCTCCTTTTCTACATGGTTCGTTGGATGGTGCGATCAATTACCTCATCGACATTTTCCGGGGTAATCAAAAATTGCTGACAAATGGATTCCACTCTTGCTTTCAGGTGCTCTGTCTTCAGGTTGTCCGGATGGAGCAGAAAACCGAACCGTCTTCCCACCTGAAACTGAATCTGTGTCTCCAGGGGTAGTGCGAAAAAATCTTCAATTATTTTAAGCATCTTGGTTTTTTCATCCGGAAAAGTTCCTTCGATCATCTGCAGCAGATTTGCAATGTGATCGCTTTTAAACGTAGATGTTATACCATTCAGATTCTCGATTAAAAGCCGGATCTCTTCCACGACTTGAATATCAGTTGATTTTTTAAACTGATATTCAGTCTCGTCGTTAAAGAGTTGAGTCTCGGGAGGAATAATCAAGGTTCTCAAGCGGATAAAGTGAGGATCAATCTGGTTTAAGGCGTCTGCTGTTTCCAGGGCATGCTCTTTTGACAGACTTGATCCACCCAAACCCGGCATGATGTATTCGGAAAGTTCCATTCCGGCGTTTTTAACTTTCTGTCCGGCTACGATGTGCATCTCCTTGCTTGATCCCTTTTGTATTAGTTTGAGGAGGGTATCAGAACCGGTTTCCAGGCCGACATGAATGCGATTGAGTCCAGCCTCTTTAATCCGTATAAGATCCTCATCAGAAATTCTGGCCAGGGAATGTGAGCGGGCATATGATGTGATCCGGTCAACTTGCGGAAATTTTTCCTTGAGAAAGGAAAGGATCTCCACCAGATAATCTGTTTTAATCACCAGACTGTTGGCATCCTGCAGGAAAATAGACTTCATTCCGCAAACGAACCAGTTCAAAGCGGCGTTAAACGCTTCGATTTCATTCTGGTCGATATCCCCCGCCAGTCTGCCAAGATCTCTCCGATAAACGGCTCCGGTGGAATCAGACAATTCCATGATTCGCTGCAGATGGCGGGAAACCGTTTCGATATCTTTTTTGACATCCTCCACCGGTCGAATTGAAAACTTTTCCTGCTTATAGATGGAGCAGAAGGTGCAGCGATTCCAGGGACAGTTACGGGTGATCCGGATCAGAAGACTTCGGGCTTCACTTGGAGGCCTGATGGGACCTTGCTCGAATCCCTGGTAGGGTGGATTGATTCTAGCCATTTTAGTACCGCATCCTGATTTTAATCCCTCTATCATGCAGGTATTGTTTAAGTTCACTGCATCTGTATTCCCCAAAATGAACCATGGAAGCTACCAGGGCTGCATCAGCCTTGCCTTCAGTCAGGACTTGATAGAGATGCTCAGGTTTCCCGGCTCCTCCGGATGCAATTACCGGAATAGTGACAGCTTCGGCGATCATGCGGGTGAGATTGATTTCATATCCCTCTTTGGTGCCGTCGGCATCGATGGAATTAACAACCAGTTCTCCGGCTCCCAGTCGTTCTCCTTCTTTTGCCCACTCCAGGGCGTCGATTCCCATGGGGGTTCTGCCGCCGTTAATCACTATTTCGTATCCCGAGGGGATTTTTTCCGATTTTTCCACCTGTTTGATGTCCATGGATAGAATCGTGCTCTGGCTTCCCACGGCATAGGCACATTCGGAAATCAATTCTTTTCGTTTGACAGCGGCAGTGTTGACATTAATCTTTTCGGCACCGGCCATTCTCAGTTTGGTGGCGTCATCCACACAGCGAATGCCTCCGCCCACGGAAAAGGGGATAAAAATTTTGGACGCAACCGCTTCAACCGTTTCGATCATGATATCGCGTTTGTCGCTGGAAGCGGTGATGTCGTAAAACACCAGTTCATCCAAGCCGTCGTTATAATATTCAATGGCTTTCTCAACGGGATCACCGATATCCTTCGTGTTTACAAATTTTACACTTTTTGCCAGTTTTCCTTCACGTACATCCAAGCAGGCAATGAGTCGTTTACTTAACATGATTTGTCTCTCAATAATAATACAGAATTTTAACTTGGATTTCCGTCCCAGGTGGAAAAACGATTTAACAGGTTGAGTCCGAAGCGCCCGCTTTTCTCCGGGTGGAACTGTGTCGCAAACAGATTGTCTTTCCCAAGGGCACAGCAGAACGGTTTTTGATGATCCGAAAGGGCGTAGATATTGTTTTCGTTACTGGGATTGGGGTAATAGGAATGAACGAAATAAAACTCGTCACCGTCTTCTATTCCTTCCAATAACGGGTGTGGTTGGGTAATTGTTACGTTGTTCCATCCTATATGGGGGATCTTAAACGAGGGATCATTCAGTTTGAACTTAACCGTGGTTCCCTCTATAATCCCCAGGCAGGTCGTATTGCTTTCCTCGGAACGATCCAGGATAATCTGGGCACCAATACAGATTCCCAGAGTCGGGGTTCCTTTTTTTACCGTTTCTCTAAGGGCGTCAGCCAAACCGCTTTTTACAAGATTCTCCATGGCGCTGGCTGCTGCGCCGACACCGGGGAAAATAACACGATCGGAACTGATAACGGTGCCCGGGTCCTGGGTGACAACCGAATCAATTCCGATTTCATTACAGGCGCGTTGCACACTACGAATATTTCCTGCTCCATAATCCACAATGGTAATCATAATTTTGTCCTACTGAGAATGTTTTGTTGGTGCGACTTAGGTGGTTAGACTGATGTCCGGGATTTTAATCATAATGGTTGTGTTCTTGTGACGCTTCCGTTTTCCAATAGGTAACTCTAGTGGGTTTATAACCCAATAAACGCTAATTTTAAGTATATGCTGCTTAAAGCAGGGATTGTGGCAGGGCGGGATTACAGACTCCTCGCCAGAAACAACTCAAAGGCGGCCACGTAGGGCCGCCCTACCGTTTAAAAACTGAATTCTGCCCCTAAAATATTTTCAAATAAGCGCTTATGGGCAACATCCCTGCCTGTGCGCATTCAGAGTCGGCCACGTTGGGCCGCTCAACCGTTTGGAAATTGATCCTGTCGTTAAACATAATCTTGCTGATAGGCGTTGTGTTTAACCTTCTCGTATTGAAGCTTCTCTTTTGGGTGACCGGCTTTCTCCTCGTTGGCGTACCCGATTGAGATGATCACTTCAATATTTAAATTTGAAGGGACTCCCAGCAGCTCTGCAATATAGTCGCGGGCGCTTTTATAATCACTGTGATCCCGATCCCGGATTTGTATCCAGCAGCTTTTTAATCCCAGGGATTCCGCTGTCAGTTTAATAAAGGTTGCGGCGATGGAACAGTCTTCCACCCACGTATCCACAGTGTTATCTGCACAAACAACGATTCCCAAAGGGGCATCTTTTAGAAATGAGGAACCATGGGATTTTGATCTGGAGAGTTTCTCCAGCATAACTGGATCATCAACGATAATGAACTCCCAGGGGTTGAATCCACGGGAAGAGGGAGCCCTTAGCATGGCTTCCACAATCAGGTCCAGTTTTTCCTTTTCTACCGGTTTGTCCTGGTATTTCCTGACACTTCTGCGATTGCGTAATAATTCAATAAACATGACTTCTCCAGGGTTTATCAATCGGTTTGTTGGCTCAAGGCTGAATATGATCAAGATTTTGCCTAGTTTCTCACCAAGAATATCATCTAATAGTATAGATTAAGAATTATTATATCAACAATTGTGGAGGATTTTGAATGCCTGAAAATGATTTTCTTCAACGTTTCATTATTGAAAGCAGTGGTTCCAGGGGTGAGATTGTTCGGTTGACAGACAGCTATCGATCAGTTTCCAGACACGTTGACTATCCCATCGAGATTAAGAAATTGTTGGGAGAAGTCATGTGTACCGCTACCCTGTTGACCGCCACTTTAAAATTTGAAGGCAAGCTTTCTATACAGCTTCAAGGGCAGGGCTTGGTTTCACTGCTATTGGTACAATCAACTCATGAACAAAAACTTCGGGCTACGGCCAAATGGCAAGGGGAGGTATCCGGCAAGAATTTTAAGGAGTTAATAGGGAAGGCTCAACTGGCTATCACCATCGAACCCGAACAGGGGAAGCGCTATCAGGGAATCGTCCCTCTGGAGGGTGAAAATTTTGCTGAATGCATTGAACTGTATTTTTTGCAATCCGAGCAGCTACCAACCCAGATATGGCTGGCAGTCAACCAACAATCTTGTGCCGGGTTCCTGTTACAGAAACTCCCCGGGAATGAAAAAGAAAGCAGCCCTGAAAATTGGGAGCATATTACTATTCTTGCCAGGACCATCACCGATCAGGAATTGCTGGAGGAGTCTTTTGAAACGATTCTGTATCGCCTCTTTCATGCGGAGACAGTGAAAGTTTTTGAAGGAAAACCGGTGGTTTATGAATGCACCTGTTCAAAGCAACGATTCGAATCGGGTATGATGAGTCTTGGCCAGAGCCAAATAAGTGAAATGATCAAAGAGGGCAAAACCGTTGATTTGAAATGCGAGTTTTGTGGTGCTCACTACCTACTTGAGATAAGTGATTTACAGCGAGTCTCCGTTGCCATTGCAAAAACCTCTGACGGATAATACAATCTTGTCCTGACAGGAATCGATTGATGAGACTCCCTTTTCCCGGGCGATTATGGCTTAACCTGAGGGAACTGAAACCCTTGACTGAGAGGGATAAAAAACGGAAAATGATTCGATTGGCTTTGGACGATAATTATTGCCAGACGTAAACCTCCCGGGTGAGTGGAGGTTATGGAGTGTGATATTGTCTTGAATTGCAGACCTGTAAAATCCCTACAAGGCTTGGTCCGATCTTTCATCTGGAATCCATTTCAAAGCTCACGGATTAATGTTTTAACACAATCTGTTTGTGTGATTGCGAATTGACCGGTTTTTCCCGAAGAGGAAAACTATCAGGCAGTAAATTTTACCCAAACCAGGAATTATAATGGAAAACCAGGAAAAAGATAATAAGTTAAAAGATTGGATTCAACGAGAGGAATTGGCTGAAACGATGCTGCATCTGGTTGGTAAGCTGTATCGAGACAAAGGCGTGATAATCATGATCTATGGTCGTCCGGTCATTAATTGTTCACCGATTGATCTGATTAAAGCTCATCGCTATGTAAGGTTGATAGAGAAGGATGAGATTTGGGTCAGGGAAAGTTTACCATTGCTAAAAGTCGTTGCTGAACAGCCGTTGCCTTCTGTTCGAATTGATATTGGCATCATGACTACCGCATACAGAGCGGTTAAGGATCAGCAAACCCCGGTAACTTTTGTTAAGGAGCAACTCAAAGATGTTATCGGCAAAAAGGATGTCAAGCCCAATGGACCACAGGATGTCGTTTTATACGGATTCGGTCGAATCGGACGGTTAATGGCGAGATTGCTCATTGAAAATACCGGTGGAGGCAGTAAACTGCGATTAAGAGCGATTGTGGTCAGAAAAAAAGAGAATGACAATATTGAGCGCAGGGCAAGTTTATTAAGGCTTGATTCGGTTCATGGACAGTTTAATGGCTCCATTACTGTTGATGAGGAAAGCCAGTCAATGCTTGTCAACGGAAATTATATTAATCTAATTTATGCTGATTCGCCCCATTCGATCGATTATGAACAGTATGGGATCAAGAATGCCATTATTATTGATAATACCGGGGTTTGGCGGGATGAGGAAGGGCTTGGCAGGCACCTGGAATCCAAAGGAGTTGGCAAGGTTTTACTGACGGCTCCCGGGAAAGGCAATATCAAGAATATCGTTCATGGCATCAATAGCGGTGAAATTCTACCCGAAGACAGAATACTGTCTGCGGCCAGTTGTACAACAAATGCAATCGTTCCCGTGTTGAAAGCTGTTAATGATAAATTTGGTATTGAAAACGGCCATCTGGAAACAATTCATGCCTACACCAATGATCAGAATCTGCTGGATAACTTTCACAAGGGCGATCGCAGAGGGCGTAGTGGCCCGCTAAATATGGTTTTAACCAATACAGGTGCGGCTAAAGCTGTTGTCAAGGCGATTCCTGAATTGAAGGGAAAGCTGACCGCACATGCAATCAGGGTTCCCACGCCTAACGTCTCCATGGCAATTTTAAGCCTGAATTTTAAAACTGCTACGACCAAAGATGAGTTAAATGAGTATCTGAGACAGAAAGCTCTTCATTCGGAAATGCAGGAGCAGATTGACTATACCAGTTCCTTAGAAATTGTCTCTACAGATGTGGTTGGTTCCCGGTTTGCCTGTGTTGTTGATTCTCAGGTGACAATTGTCGAGGAAAAACGTTGTGTCTTGTATGTCTGGTACGACAATGAATTCGGGTACAGCTGTCAGGTGTTACGTGTTGTTGAGCAAATGGCCGGTATCAAAATCGATACTTACCCCAAATTATCTGTATTATCAACACCATAAACGCTCTTAAACAAGCATTTACGGTGTTGAATCCCTGGGTAAATTTGTTCTATGGCTCAAAAGAGCTGATGGAACTCCTTCAGGGTTCTGATAATTGGGGGGGAACTCACAAGTTCGCTGACCCCAGGCTGTGAATATTTAACCCCGTTGGGGTGTTTTCTCTGGACAGCATTCCCCGAAAGGGGATACAGATCGATAGCCCAGGGTCAGGGAGCTTGCGAACGCCACCCTGGGTATTCAATCACCCTCCGCTAAAAGAACGCTGAAGGCGTTCAATAGGATAATAGCTTGCCTCATATAACATCGGGCTTAACCGAAAATCAGATTCGCCCCATGAATCCAAACTGGTCAATGGTTTGCAGCGTAGAACAAATATACCCTGTGTTGGATCCCCCCATCTTGACAAATGCGTTTTTTTTTCAAAAAAGGGTTTAAAGTTCACCGGGTTTGTCGTATTCGAGGTTCAGGGTGGGTGTAAAATATTTAATTAAATTATATAATAAAAACAGGTTGTAAGGTTCATCACTTGAGGTAGTTTGGAATATTCCGTATTGCCTAAGGTTGATATGATAGTTATAATCCGCAAGGCAACAATGGTGTAAAATCCCTTGTTTCAATGACTTAACATTAGGTTCCCCGGGTTTTCAGGAAATGGATAATCTTTCAAAATGAACTTATAGGTCTGCCATGAAGAAATGGATCGGAGTTGTCCTGATATTCACATTGGTCGCCACTCCCTCTCTTGTCGATGCGATTGAGCTTATGTACATAGATACAAGGGGCTATCGTAATTTTAGCTGTGGATCTGCAGGAAGAGGAGCAAGAATAGCGATTAAGGAGCTCAGTGGGGAGCGCTTCCAGATACTGAGCAAACCTTACAGTGGAATCATGCACTTACCATCGGCTATTGCCAAGGAAAAGTGGTGCGCCGGGATGATGGGAGCGGTTCGGATTATATGTGGACTTTGTGAAGCACCGGATTCCCGGGGGAGAATTGAGGATCGGAAAAAACAACTAGGATTGCATGATGCAGAATGATCTATTACTAGTGCAGACTGATGGTCGGGTTTGTACATTAGTGTTAAACCGGCCTGAGAAGAGAAATTCACTATCTCCCGAGTTACTAAAACTATTAACGTCTACCCTGGAACAGCTGGCAAAGGATGATTACATTCGCACTATTGTGATCAGGGGGTCAGGAGACAAGGCTTTTTGTGCTGGATATGATCTAAACCTTCTACCAACCGGGAGTAGTGACACGGATAACGGAGAGGGAATCAATCCATTTGAAGAGGCAATGAAAGCTATTGTCAGTTTCCCCTATCCGGTGATTGCGATGTTGAACGGGTATGCATTTGGCGGAGGCTGTGATCTGGCTGTTTCCTGTGACATACGTATTGGTGCTGATGATATCAGGATTGGTATGGTTCCGGCCAAACTGGGTGTGGTCTATTCGGCCTCCGGTTTAAAACGCTTTATCCGGGCGGTTGGGCTTTCACGAACCAAAGAGCTGTTTTTTACCGGTCGTCACTACCAGGCTCCATTCTTAAAAGAGATTGGCTATCTGAACTATATGATCCCCAGGACTGAACTGGAAACATTCACCAGCGAAATGGCCAGGGAGATCTCTGAAAATGCTCCTTTGTCACTTAAAGGAACCAAGCGGGTTCTGGAATTGATCAGCAACGCGACTATTATGAGCCAAGAAGCATTGATGGAAGCCGAAGAGATTGCAGTTAACTCTTTTTTAAGCGAGGATCTGAAAGAGGGACAGGCTGCTTTTTTTGAAAAGCGGAAACCCGAATTTAAGGGAAGATAAATCAATGATTAGGACTAAAATCTGATCATTGATTTTTTAAAAAGCTCTGTCAATTAGGGAGGAGCTTGGTGTGTTAACCAGGAAGGAAAACTGCGAAAGGAGGGAACCAGAATGACAATCAAGTTTTTCAGGAATAAAGTTGTTGAAGTTGAACCGTTATCGCCGACGGAATTGTTCGTTTCCTGGCGTTTGACGGATGATCTTCTAAAATTGGACGTGCAGCTGAAAGTACAGATACCGGAGATGGAAATCATAGAAGCCGATGCCTCAGTGGGTCGGTTTCCGCCGAAGGGGTGTGTTAATGCGGCTGAAAAAATCAAAATGGTGGAGGGCATTTCGGTCGGGTCCGGTTTGAGAAAGATTGTTAAGGGCGTTTTGGGAGGAGAAGATGGCTGTTCCTTGCTGGTGGATGCCGTTTTGGAATCGGCCAATGCCGTTATTTTACATTTTACAAGACCAGGGATTCAAATATTGGAGTCACTGACCGACTCGGAGCAAAAGTTGGCAGCGCTGCAAGGCATGTTAAAGTCTAACCCGAGATTGGTCAGAAGTTGTATTTCTTTTCAGGATGATAGTCCCATAATGCAAGGTCTGGAATTGTAAAGGAGGCAGAATGATCACATTTAATAGAAGCCAGCTGATAGGAGCTGAATTTGTTGAGGAAGACATTATCCGTTTTAACGGCATCCAGGAGGATCATATTTACGGAATGGAAGTTCAAATGGATGTGTCCATTAAAAAGGGCCGGATTATCAAGGTTTCCGGGAATATGAAACGATACACCAATGATGTCTGTCCGCAAGCTGTTCCGGTTTTGCAGACAGCGGTCGGATTATCCCTGCGTGAAGAAGGGTGGGATACAAGCGTGATGCGGGAGATTGGTAGAAAGGGCTGTGAACACTTTGCGGAAATCATCATAGAGTGTGGACGGTGTTTTGATCAGGCTTTAAAGTCCAGGGACTTATGGGAGGCTGTTTGCCAAAACCCAACCCTTAATCAACAGGAATTTTTGGATCAATGGGGAGAGGCCAAATGAAAATAGATCTTCATGTGCATACGGCACCTCGCTCCAAGTGCAGCAACATTGATCCGAAGGAGATTATTGCTGAAGCAAAAAAAATCGGGTTGGATGGAATCTGTATAACCGAGCATCAGGTGTTATGGTCCACTGAAGAGATATCGGAATTGGCAGGTCAGGAGAATATCAAGCTGTTCAGGGGAAATGAGATCACAACGGCCCAGGGTGATGTTCTGGTTTTCGGGTTGGAGAAAAACATTGAAGGAGTCATTCCCATCCAAATGCTGAAAAAGGAGGTGGACATGGCAGGAGCTTTCTCCATTCTGGCTCATCCTTTCAGGGGATTTAAGGTGTTTGGAATATCTGATCTGAAAATGAGTGTAGAGCAGGCCAGTAAAAAAAAGGCGCTGGGATTTGTCGATGCCATCGAGATCATGAATGGAAAGGTTTCGGGTCTGGATAATGAAATGGCAAAAAATGTGGCAGAACAACTGGGGCTTCCCGGAACTGCTGGCAGTGATGCTCATAATCTGGATGAAATCGGCACTTGTGTGACCATTTTTGAGAACAAAATCGAGAATGAACAGGAGTTGGTGACCGAGTTGAGGGCAAGACGTTTCAGTATTGGAAGTTTAAGATAGAATTGATAGCTGAGGAAATTCCAGTTGTAGTAACTGGGGTGTGATTGATATCAAACCCCAGTTATCAGCCGGACACTTCTCCTAAAATCTTTTTCCCATTCCGATCACATTATCATCCGAAAATCCGATTCTTTTATAAAACTCCATAACGGCGGTGTTGGTGTTTCTCACCTGAATATTGATTTTGGGGCAGCCCATCGCCTTCAACCTGTTTTCGATATCCTCCATTATTCTTCTTCCGATTCCCATTTTCCTTAATTTCGGATCCACAGCCAGGTAATTGACCCAGCCGCGATGCCCATCATAACCTGCCATAGCGGATGCTATTACCTTATTGTCAATAGCTCCGACCAGGAATAGATCGGGTTGGAAATCCATTTTTATTTTGATATCTTTTTTAGGATCGTTTTGAGGAACAGTCAGGTTGCAATCGGTCCACAATTGAATAACGGCATCTTCATCGCTGTTTTGATAAGGCCTGATTAATAATTTCTCCATTTCTTCTCTCATTCTCTTTAGGGATGTTGATCAATTCCGAAAACAGACTTATTCACTGGCTTTTTTCCCGGTCATCGTGTCTATTTCAATTTTAAATACCAGAGTCTTTGTCAGCATTGAGGGAGCATAATCCCATTTTTCGTTGGAATATTGATTCATGATGGCATCCAATGCTGTCATTCTTTCTGCTTCATCTTCAATGATGCGTGCATTTCCAAACCCGATGACACTCCGGTATTTTAGTCCCCAGTTGCATGCTTTCTTTGCCTTGATTATCTCCGTATCCCCTTCAAATTCAAAACAAACTCTGGGATTCATCTTTATCATCTCCAGCTTCCTGCCCTCATCAGCCGAATGAAAATACAAGGTGTTATTCAAATAGCCGAAACAAAGCGGTACCAGGTAAGGCTCGTTATCAACGGCCAGGGCGATTCTACATATGGATGATTTGGCAATGATCTCTTCAATTTCTGTTTTATCAGTAATCTCTTTCTCTTTTCTTCGCATGATGTACTTTTAAATTTAGTGGTTGTTGTGCAGTAGAGTGGAGAGAAGAAACGGAACAATGTAATCAAGCCGATTCAGGTCTACACTAACAGGATCAAAACTATGAAAAACATGATTTGGTTCAGGAACTTTGACTCTTTATGAATCCTGAAAAGGGAAGGAAGGTTACCGCAAAAAACTGCTCTATGGCTTTTAGCGTTCTAGCCATATCAGCAGGTTTCACCTCCATTGTAATGGTTGAGTTGTATTGTTTGTTGTTGAGAATGGTAAAGATTTTTGGGTAGTCAACAATGCCATCTCCCAGGGGAAGATGCAGGTCATCCTGAACTCCGGTTCCTCCCATGTTGTCATGTACGTGGACATGTTCAATCTTTTCAAACAGGTGTTCCATAAAGCCGAATGAGGTATTTTCTTTGCTGAGCAACTGGCCGTGACCAATATCCATGGTCATTCTTAATTGGGGGACTGCTTCGAAATAGCGGCGAAAACTATCCTGTCTGGCGGTCAGGTTTTCAAGACAGAGTACCATCTGATTCTTTCCGGCGTGCTCACATAATTCGGCCAGCATTTTTATTTTTTCTGAAATGACCTCTTCGGATGCCCATCTTCTGTCCATCCAAAAGTGCATGGTTCCTTTTTTGATACCCAATATAGGGGAGAATTCAATCAGCTTTTTTAATTTGGGAACAAAAACCCTGCGTAAATTCTCCAAATCCGCCGGGTTCCCTTCATTAGGGTAATGAGCCAGGTAATAAAAGCCGTATCTCTTTTTTAATTGGAGCAATTCAGGGATTAATGACTCGATCTTTTCGGGGCTATCGATATTGATCTCGGCAAAAGGATAGCCGAGCTTCCCAACCTGGTTGATTTCATCAATATTGTGAGCTCTTCCGCCAATTGTTACCATGCAATCATACCGTCAATTGAAAAACTGGTTTTTTCTATGTTAAATTTGTATTAATTATAACCGGATATTTGTTTGTCCGTCTATAGCATCATCGGAGAGTGTATCCCCCTCTGAAGCATGTCTGGTGACAGAAATTTGGTTAGTCTAGCCTTCAAAAATTAATTCGGGGAAAAAGCAGGCAGGTTTTATCGGCTTTCCGAAACACTGCCGATTGGCTCCTGTAGATCGATCTTTTTGATATCCGCAACTTCATACAATCGTCGGATGATTCCCTCTACTTCCTTTTCGTAGAAGGAAATAGCCATGTTGGCACACTTGTATCCATATTTAACAATGTTGGCGTCCACTTTGTCATTCGTAAAGGCATATTCTTCCGCCATTTCTGCAGTTCGCAGCAGAATGCGACCTTCGCTGGCGGTGCTCGCCGAGTCTTTAATGTTTGTTTCTATAAAATGTTTTCCAAAGTTGAACAATGCCAGGGTTTGTTTGCCGAGGGTGCTGTCTTTGGCCGCTTTGGATATTTTAAGCTGGGTATAGGCATTATCCATGTTCACATTGGCAATTAAAACCTTGCACATATACTCATCGGGCAAAGCATCGCATATCTTTTGTGCAATGGGCTGAAAAATGGGAATCTGGGCAAATACATTCAGATAAATTCTGATCAGAAATTTGTTGAGTTTGATCGTTCCGGGACCAACTTTCTCATTGTCATCTCGACTGGAGGAGGAAAATGTTTTGGACACCAGCATGGGTGTCATCGCGATAAAGGGATAACCGAATCCGTGCAGTTTTTGAGCAATGTTGGAGATGGTTTTTTTTAGTTTGTGCTGCTCCAGAAGAACATTCAATACTCTGATATCCCGCCGTAAGGATTCCACAGCAATTGGATCCGGACGAATATCTGCTCCGGATATTTTCCGAAGTTTGTCCAGGAAAAGTTTCTTTAATGCTTCAAGATAAAGGAAATAGATTTCAATGACGACTTCAATGGAATAGGTTGTCAGATACTGATTTGCAACGGTTTTTGCTGCTTCCCGCAAAGCAGAAGTCAGAGATGACACCCTTTCTTCTGTTGTCCTGTGAATTAAACAGCCGTCTCGTGTTGTTAAGATTGAATCCAGGATAACCAGGTTATCGTCGTTGGGATATCTTTTCTTCAACTTTTCAATTTCATTGCGCAAGCCGATAATGTTCTTATCTTTCTTTTCCTCTTTCAATTTTGCATTGGCGTTGATTTTCTTCCGTGACTCTTTCAGGAGCTGGGCTTTTGTTTTTTGATCTTCTGCTGTCGTAATCGGTGTGGTAGCAGCAGTAGAACTGGTGACCTTGGTATCCTTGAGGTGCCCAATCATTTTGCGGAGTTCAATGATTTTTTCCTTCTCCATCTCTTTGACACGAAAATTCCCAATCAGTCCCTTTACGTTAGATCCCAGTCTACCAATAAGCCCTTCACCTTTTTCTTCACTTCCACTACTGCTTTGTCTGTTTTTTAAGAATCTGCGATTATAGGGAATCTGCGGATCAATGGGATCAAGGTCGTCAGAACCTGTTATTCTGCTGGTGGTTCTATGGGGCTGTTGAGCTTTTTCCTTTTTTTTGGCCCCTGCTGCATTAGGATCGAATTCTGATTCTACTTGCGCGGCTAATTCGGAGATATTAAAGGCTGATGAACTCTTTTTTTTCTTCTCTGTTTGTTTCCCTGAAGGAGCTGTTTTTTTTGACGCCTGCATCATAAGCAAAAATAAGGTTAAAAATCGTATTGGTGAACCATACGCAAAGCATTTGATAATTCAGCAGAAAAAGCAACCGGTTTTTTGCGATTCGTTTCACAGTACAATCGTTTTTGTTAAACCAATCTATTGATATTGCGCCTCATTGTTACTGGAAAGCCGACAGGATGGTTAATTCAGGGTGTTGAAATGCGTAGTACTTTAGCACCCTTAATCTTCCTGTTTTTTAGCTCCAGCAAAGCCAAGTTGGCTTCTTCCAGGTTATACTCCTGGTATTCAGGAAGAATGGGAATAGATGCCGCCAGATTCAAAAAGTCCCTAATATCCTGTTTGGTAACGTTTGCAACGCTTTTTATCTCTTTTTCCAGCCAGAGGTGAGATTCATAGTCAAGGCGTGAAAACAGATGTTTATCCCGATTCTCTTTGCGAATAGCGTTGATAACCAGCCTTCCTCCCGGTTTAAGAAAAAGCATCGATTCCTTAATCGGTTTCCAGGCAGGAGTTGTATCAATGATGCTGTTTAACTGCTCCGGGGGGGCTTCATGAATGTTTCCGCACCAGGTCGCCCCTATTTCCAGTGCAAATTCACGCTCTTTAGGGCTTCTGGCGAATACGTATACCTTGGAAGCTGGATATTGGTGCCTGACCATCTTCAGCACCAGGTGAGCAGATGCTCCAAACCCCATCAAACCGAGTGACTGACCGTTTTTTAATCCTGTAAGTTGCAGTGATCGAAATCCAATTGAACCGGCGCACAAGAGAGGTGCGGCTTCAGCATCGGTTATGGTATCCGGAATGGGAATGGCTGATCCCTCCGGAATTGTTGTGTATTCGGCATAACCCCCGTTTGCATCCCTGCCTGTGGCTTGAAAATCGGGGCAAAGATTCTCAAGTCCGTTTCGGCAGAATTCACACTTTCCACAAGTTGAAAAGATCCAGCCAACACCAACACGAGCTCCTATTTTATGCAGAGAGGCACCCTCCCCGTTTTCTTCCACAATCCCGACTATCTGGTGTCCCGGGATGATGGGAAAAGTTGGTGGAGGAGTTCTTCCCTCTATCTCATCGAGTTCTGTGTGGCATACCCCGCATGTAAGAATCTTCAGCAATACTTCGCCGGGGTTTGGTTTGGGTTTGGGCAGGATCAGAAGCTCCAAGGGATTTTTTGACATTTCAAGATCATGGAGCTTCCTTAATACCATTGCTTTCATGGCTTGTGTTTGGGGGGTGAGTGTCTGTAAAAAATAACTTCGACCTCTTCCAGGGTAATCATTCCTTTGGATATCATGGGATCAAATTCCGGTAACAGGCTGTGAATCCTTTCTCCATAATCAACAAATTCGATTATAATGGGCAGGTTGGTAATCAGGCTTAGGAGTCGATCCGTATGAAAACGGGCATGGCTTCCAAATCCACCAACCCCCCGAATTATAGTTACCCCGAAGATATTGTGCTCTTCCAGTTTCTTTATAATAGCCCTGAACAAAGGTTTGCCCTGATAACGTTCAGAACTGCCCACGGTAATTCGTACACGAAGACGTTTTCCCTTGTATTTTTCTGACATGGCTCTTTCTATAAAGCTTTAGCTAACTGAAACCCGAGTAAACAAAGTGAAATACAGATAATTACGTTTCCCAATATATTACAGACCGCTTTGAAAAAATCGCCCTCTTGTAAAAGGACGACGGATTCGTAGCTGAAAGTGGAAAAAGTTGTAAACGCACCTAAAAACCCGACCAGGACTCCGATTTTCAGTAGTTCATCAAAAACAATATGCTCCAGGAAGAATCTCGTTAATATGCCGAGGAGAAAGGAGCCGATTGCATTAACTGTTAATGTTCCAAACGGGAAGAAGGGTCCCAGCCAGATTGATATGCGGCTTGCGACCAGGTAGCGGCAAATGGCTCCAAAGAAACCTCCAATACCAATGGCGAAAATTGTATAAACTGACATTAACAAATGACAAAGGAGTGAACAAGTTTATCTGTTGTTTCCGAAAGGAAAATCAACCGATTTATGGTTTAAATTTCCGAAGCTCTTCAAAATTAAGGGTAGCAAAATAATCTTCGACGGTTTCCGCTCTCCTTATCTCAATAACTTCCCGGTTTTCCCTCAATAATAATTCAGATGAGCGAAGTTTTCCATTATAGTTAAACCCCATTGAATGTCCATGAGCTCCGGTATCATGGATCACAACCAGGTCGCCGGGGTCTGTCTTGGGCAGGGATCGATTTATTGCAAACTTGTCGTTATTTTCACATAGTGATCCTGTCACATCATACACCTGATTGTGTGCTTCGTTTTCCTTGCCCATAACTGTAATATGATGGTAGGCCCCATAAACACCAGGCCGCATTAGGTTGGCCATGCAGGCATCCAATCCGATATAGTTCCGATAGATATATTTTTTATGCAAAACTTTTGAAACCAGGTAGCCATAGGGCCCGGTTATCATTCGACCGCATTCCATAAAAATCTTCAGGGGATCAAGCTGGGTATCAACGATCTTTGAATTATATAGTTTTTTAATACCTTTTCCGACCAATTCGAGATCAACAGCTTTCTGATCAGGTTGATAGGGAATTCCGATCCCCCCGCTTAGATTCACAAATTCAAGTCGGATACCGATCTCCCGTTTTAGTTCGATGGCCAGTTCAAAAAGCATATCAGCCGTTTCAATGAAAAACTTCGGATCCAGTTCGTTAGATGCCACGAAAGTGTGCAACCCGAACCGCTTGACTCCTTTCTCCCTGATGATTTTAAACCCCTCGAAAATCTGTTCCCTGGTAAATCCATATTTGGATTCTTCCGGATTACCGATGATGAAATTTCCATCCCTCAATTTGCCGGGATTATAGCGAAACGATATCAATTCGGGAAGTCCGCCGGTCAGGTGTTCCAGAAAACTGATATGGCTGATATCATCCAGATTGATAGTAGCGCCTAATTCCATTGCTTTTACATATTCTTCGGCCGGGGTATCATTTGAGGAAAACATGATCTCGTCGCCGACAATCCCACATTTTTCTGATAGCAGCAATTCGGTTAAGGAACTGCAATCGGAACCAAATCCCTCTTTATGTAATATCTTAATTAGAAACGGATTGGGAGTTGCCTTAACCGCAAAGTATTCCTTAAATCCCTTATTCCAGGAGAAAGCTTTTTTAAATCGTCGGGCATTTTCAACAATGGCTTTTTCATCATAAATATGAAACGGAGTAGGAAACCTGGTAATAATTTTAATCAGATCATCTTTTGAAAAGGGGGTGGTTTTGGTGGTCATGTACATTCCTTATTGTTGGGTTAATGCGTAAGTACCGAAAAATCGGTTGTTCCAGTTTTTTAAAACACCACAGCTTAAAGTTTTTCCCGGATTTGTCCGGGAATACCACCTGCTTTTCTCCGAGGGTCTGGTGGGGTCACCTGATTATCTCATGACCCTTATCTTCCAAAACTCGGATAGCTTTTTCCAGGTTGGTTTTTTTTACCAGGATATAGTCGGTATTATAGGTTGAGATCGCAAAAATACTGATCCCTGCATTCGCCAGCGTGGTGGAGAGAGAAGCCAGTAAGCCTGTTAAACCGAAATCCAAAGGACCTTTAACTTTGAGGCAACTCCAGTTAGAATCCGCCTTTTTGCTGATAAAGGGCGTTTCCTTAGGTAAAACCAGGGAGACCTCTTCATCGGTTTTGGTGATGGACAAAAACGATGCCTTAAAAATTTTAGTTGGCAGAGGCTCTTCCGGATTAACCTGATGAATTGAATACACGCCAGGTAATATGGACAAGGTAAGTGCGTTCACGGTCTACTCTATTTGAAATCGGCAGCGCGAACTTCGGCGCAAAATTGTTTGAGTTTTAACTCGTCCAGCTTGTCATCTGAGCGAATACCGCTGCAGACGTCTACTCCAAAAGGTCTGGTGGTTTCAATAGCCTTAAAGATGTTAGCCGGTTTCAGTCCTCCCGCCAGGTAAACGGGAACATTGACGGAATCGATGATCTTTTTGCTCAACAACCAATCATGAATTCTGCCGGTTCCTCCTAACTCCTTGACCTCCAGGGATTGATTTCCAGAATCCAGGAGTAGGGCATCAACGTGGTGAGAAATATCCAAGGCTTCTTTGACTGATTCTTTTCCGGTGATATGGATAACCTGAATAACTTTGATGCCCGGCATGGCTTCTTTCAAATCCAGGTGAGTTCCCCTGGTGAGTCGGTCACAAAGCTGAATTGTATTGGTTCCACATTCCTTTTGCTGCTGAATGATGGCGGCTGTATCCTGTTTACTGGTCAGTAAAAAACTGGCTACTCCCGGCGGTGTAAAAGCGGCGATGGCTTTGATCTGATTATTATCAATAACACCAGGGCCGCTTGGCATTTCAGAGACCAACCCAATGGCGGAGGCTCCATTTCGTATCGCCATCTTGGCTTCATCCAAGCTCTTGATACAACAAACTTTTATTCGGGTCATACCTGATTACGATTAGTTGAGTTAAGGATTTTGTGGACAGTATCAAAACCGACCGAATTTACAGCAATACCATTGGTTTAAAATCGCTGTCAACGGCAGAGGTCAAATAGATTCAATATTTGGAGTTAAAAAAAAGGATAAAAAAGGACAAGCGATCAACCTGTCCTTTTAGAAGAGTATTTAGATTTAATAGAATAAATCCGGATGGTTAGCTGAAATTCAAATCTTTAATCATAGAGAGGAGACATAGCCGCAGGCTGGGAGGCACTGAGGCTATGCTTTTTGCTTCAGGATAAAACGAAGGAATCGTATTTTTATCCCTTTTATAGGTTGTTTAACAATTCTTATCTCTTTCTCAAAGACCAAGAAAGATCCCTGTGAAATGATCCGATATATCAGCAAAATAAATGCCAAAGGAGGATTAACCAGGGAAAAGCTTGTTATGGCAGATAGTTAACGTATGGTAGGAGGGAGTTTTCTGATAAGATGAGATGAGATATTTCTCAAAACTGAGAAATATCTCATTGGGAAATATCGGCAAGATCTCTATTTAGCGCCCATGCCGCCATCAACCCCGATGATTGCTCCCGTCATGTAGTCCGATGCCTTGGATGCCAGGAAAACTCCCATTGCTTTCATGTCATCTTCGGAACCAATTCTCCCGCAGGGAATCTGTTGCAAGGTAAGCTCTTTAACTTTTTCGAATTTGGGATCAAACAGGTATTCCATCATGTCGGTTCTGAAAAAACCGGGAGCAATACAATTAACATTGATGTTATAATTGGCCAGCTTCACTCCGAGGTTTTTGGTGAGAATTTCAACAGCGGCTTTTGTCGAGTTGTAGGCTACAGCAGGATGACCCATCTCATCACTTCCTCGTGAACCGATTACTGATGAGATATTGATTATCTTCCCTCCTCCCTGGTCTTTCATGATATTTGCCACCTTTTGAGTCATGATCCACAACCCCTTCACATTAACATCAAACACCTTTTCCCACTTATCGAGGGGATATTCCAAAGTTGGGGCTCCCCAGGTGATACCGGCATTGTTTACCAGGATATCGATGCGTCCAAATGTGTTTATAGTCTCATTTACGACATTTTCAATATCTTCCTGTTTCAACATATCGCATTTCAGAGCCAGGGTCTTGACTCCGAGAGATTGAAGCATGGTTGCCGTTTCCTGACATTTTTCAATTTTCCGCGATGCAATGGCGACATTGGCTCCCGCTTCAGCTAATCCGGTAGCCAGGAACTTCCCTATTCCCCTGGCACCGCCGGTTACAATGGCCACTTTCCCCGTTAAATCAAATAGTTCATTAAGTTTCATTGTTTTCTCCGAATGAAATTCCTTTTCATATGATTTGATGTATTCGCATAAAATATTAGAAATCAAAACCCTCTGTCAAATGATGTCTAGGTTTTTGAAAAGTGAAGGAAAGGGCTAAAGTATAGTGCATGAAGCGATCAGTATCATTGATCGCCGGGAATTCAACGCAGGTACTATTGAGATCGTTGATCCGGAGAGGCTGCTTATAGGGACAAGGGTGAATTTTATACGGAAAACTGAAATCTGTATGGATCACTCGGGGTAGTGCCTTCATGTGTCGATATCAACAATCAGGGGTGAAAAAGGAGTGTCATCATTGATCTCGAATTTTATAATGGCAAGGAGGCAGGTAAAACGAAATGGAAAGTTGCTCCTCCGGTTTCATTGTTTTCTGCCCATATTTTCCCGCCATGATCAATTATGATCTGTTTGGATATGGAAAGACCGAGACCTGTTCCCCCTGATACGGACCTGGTTTTGCTGCTTTGGGTGAATTTATCAAAAATAACCTCCAGTTCATCTTCCGGAATCCCCATTCCCTGGTCTCTGATGGATACTTGAAATTGATCTTCTCGATTTTCGAGCTGTATTTTAATAGTATCATCTTGATTGGAAAACTTTATCGAGTTTGACAGCAGATTTGTCAAAACCTGGTGAATCTTACCCCTATCCATCATGAGGTGATCGATCAGATTGGTATTGATAAACTGGAGAGTGATATTTTTTTCTGCAACCAGGGCTTGGAATTCGCCAATGATCTCTTTTATGGTTTCTGACAGAGAGTACATTTCAAAAACATAGGTAGTCCTTCCGGTTTGGAGTTTTGAGAGATCCAAAAGATCTGTCACCAGCATGATCATTCGTTTTCCGCTGGATTGAATCTCGGCAAAATACTTTGCGATAGTCTCTCTGGAAAGCTTATCAATTTTACTGATTCCCAGTTTTGTGTACCCCAGTATCGCGTGCATGGGGGTTCTGATCTCATGACTGATATCAGCGATGAAATCGCTTTTGGCCTGGTTTGCCTCTTCCGCCAGGTTTTTTGCTTCCAGCAACTGGTTCTCCATTTGAATCCGTTCGGTAATATCCCTGCCGACACATTGATACTCGATAAGCTGCTCATTCGAATCCAGCAACACTCTGATAGTCCAATCTATCCACCGGGTTTCCCCGGTAATACGGGTAGGAATCTCAACCGTGGTTGATTGCCTGTCTGAGTTTAAGGTAGCGATCAGGGTTTCAATAACCGGTTTTTCCTCCTCGGGAATCAACATCAGAAAACTGCTTCCGATCAATTCATCAAATGTTTTTCCAAAATATCGACAAAAGGCGACGTTTACAAATGACAATTGATAAAATGATCCAAATCGACAGATCAGTTCAGTCTGATCCTCAACTATTCCGCGGTAGTTTTCCTTTTCTATCTCCAAGTCCTTGGTGCGTTCGGAGAGGAGTTGCTCCAAAACCAGCTGGCGATGTCTTAAGGTACGGATACGAACATAATAGACCAAGACAACCATCAAAGCGAAACTGCTGGCAAGCGTTACAAAAAACCAGGTGGTCTGATAAAAATAGGGCTTTTGAGTAAAACTGATATAACTCCGTGATTCATTCCATACCCCGTCATTGTTGGCAGCACGAATTCTAAAAGAGTAATCTCCCGGGGGTAACGAGGTGTAGGAAGCTTCTCTTTTAAAGGTCGGCTCTGACCAGTGGTCTTCGAACCCTTTTAACATATATTGAAATTTTACTTTTTCCGGTACGACATAACTGAGAGCTGTGTATTTAAACACTATTCTCTTATCACTGGGTGCCAGGGTTTTTACAGTATCGGGGTTTTTGATATTTTCGTCGACTTGAACATATTCAAGATAAACTGGCGGTGGGATGGGATTAATAAGCAATTGTCGGGGGTCGATAATGACGATTCCATCCATGGTGGGAAGGTAGAGCATTCCCTCTGCCGATTTTACTCCCCAGGAAGTAGGGGTGACCGAAGCCCGTAATCCATCTGTTGTATCATACAGGTCGGTAATAATATCATCAAACATACCGTCGGTGAGGTCATACATATCCTGCAGTGAGGCGCGGAACACACCGACATTGGCCATCATCCACAATTGATCGTTATTATCCTCAATCGCTTGAAATATGGCGTCTCCTTTTAATCCTTCCTTTACAGTGATATTAAAGAACCTCCCATCCTTGAAGCGACTGATCCCCCCGGATGTTGTTATCCAGAGAGTTTTCCGGCTATCCTCGAAGATCTTAAAGACAATGTTGGCAGCCAGACCGTCCTTTGTAGTCAAAGATTTAAATTCTCCGTTTTCAAGATAGGCAACTCCTCCTCCATCAGTACCGATCCAGATCTTTCCCGTTGAGTCCTCAAATATGGTCATAATGTAATCGTTTTCCAGACCTTTGGAACGAGTAAAGGTTTTTAGGGACTCTCCATTGATTTTGTTCAATCCTTTTGATGTTCCTATCCAAATATTTTGTTTACTGTCTTTGAAGGTTACGCGGCAACGATTGCTCGAAATCCCGTCTTTGGTTGAATAGGAGCGAAATGCATTCTCTTTGATAGCAACCACTCCACGATTGCTGTAAGTACTTAGCCAGATGATACCATCGTCTGACTGATAGATTTGACGAATTCGAGTTCCCAGGAACTGATCGGTGATAGCGTTTTTAATAAACCGGCCATCCTTAAAAAGGCTTAAACCGGCATCAGTACCTATCCAGATCAAACCCTTGCGGTCTTCCAGAATTGAATTCACTTTATTATGTACCATCCCTTCGGGAGTGGAAAAAGTCAGAAACTTACTGTCACTGAGTTTAGCCAATCCTCCGCGAGCGGTACTGATCCAGAGGCTACCTTCTTTGTCCTCAAGCAGGGAGGTAATCAGGTTGTTATTAAGTCCGTTTTTCTCTGAATAATGGGAGATCTGATTATTAAAAAACCTGAATAAACCGGAATCAGTACCAATCCAGATGCTGTTATAGAGTCCTTTCCACAGTTTATTGATAGATTTTGCACCGATTCCTTCCGCTTCTCCCAGTTGGGATATCATCCCGTCTTTGATGACATGGAGACCATGGTCTTTGGTTCCCAGCCAGAGATTACCCTCATTGTCTTCCAGCATGCTGAGAAGTACTTTCCCGGACATCTCTTTAAATTCTGGAGGTGAGACAAATCGGTCACCCTCCAGTTTAAAAATCCCTCCCTCTCCCGGGCCTAGCCAGATTCTACCTTTACTGTCCTGATAGATCAATTCAATCAGACTGTTTTTGAACTGGTTGAATACTTCAAAACGTTGTTTCCCTTCCTCCATTCTTGCCAGCCCTCCGGTAGTGCCGATCCAGATTGACCCGGAGTTGTCTTGAAGGATTTTGCGGATGGAGTTATTGGGTAGACCCCGGGCTGTGGTAAACATGGTAAAGGTTTCATCGTTGAATCTGGCGACTCCATCTCCATTGGTTCCGATCCAGAGATTGCCTTTGGAATCTGAATAGAGAATCCTGGCTGATGTGCTGCTGAAGTCGGGATGGGTGTATTTGGAGTAAACCTTAAACTCCACTCCGTCAAAGCGGATCAATCCTTCATAAGATCCTATCCAGATGAATCCCTTGGAATCCTGAACTAGTTCCATCAGGCTGTCGGAGGGAAGTCCATTATCTGATGTCCAGACGGACTGCACATATTGAGTCATAGCCCGCTTTGGATTCAAACTGAACACAGATCTGGATGATAGGAAAAGAATCAGTATGAAGAATAAAGCAATCAATTTTAATGGTTTCATGGATAGACTTTATTGATTGGCTTTTAGAGAGCTTAAACCCGATTAAAACAGTTTCAGCTGATCATATTCCCAAAAAATCCGTTAAAAATATAACCAGAGATCGTAGATGACGGGTGTTTTTAAAAACTACATGTTAGCTGATTTTACGGGCGGCAGAGATTTTGTCAAATCAAAATTTTACGATGAACAGACTATTTATCATCGGAAAGGGTATTGTTCTGAACAATAACAAAAGAATTCCCGGATGTGTAGAAGGAAAAAGATGGGAAAATGCAAAATTGTTAGTCTTTTCCTACAAAAACAAAACGATGAATCAGTTTATCACACTGATCGATCCGGAAAGGTTTAGTAAGATAGCCGTTCATTCCAACCTGACGGCACTTCATTTTTGCATCTTCACTGACATTGGCGGTAAGGGCTACTATGGGAATGGGACGAATGGCATATCTCTTTTCAAAAGCACGAATCTCGGTAGTGGCTTCGAAACCGTCCATTACCGGCATGTTCAGATCCATCAGAATCAGATCGAACATTTCTTCCTGAGTTTCCTGCTGCAATGTGCCGGTATAAAGCTCCAAGGCTTCCTTGCCGCTTAAAGCGGTGGCAATATTGTACCCACTTTTCCCCAGCAGCATAATCGTGGGTAGGATGTAGGAAGGTTGATCATCCACCAGCAGTATTCTTACTTTTTGTGCCCTGGACTGAATCGATGTTTTTCGTTCCACGTGGTCAGGCTCATCGTCGATGATCTCGGAAATGTGAGCCGATGGGAATGATACCTTGAAGCAGGAACCCTTTCCCTCTTCGCTTGAGACCTCAATTGTTGCCTGATGCAGTTCCACCAGTTCTTTGGTAATCGGTAGCCCCAGTCCTGTGCTTTTCTCACCTGCCGTTCCCGGACGGGATACCTTTGAGAATTTGTCGAAAAGGGTGGGGATCACTGCCGGAGAGATTCCAATGCCGTCGTCTTGAATGGAGACGGTGATGTTATTGTTGGTATCCGTTTTTATGATCCCTTTGATATGACCGTTCTTCTGGGTGAATTTAATAGCGTTGGAAAGCAGATTATTGAAGATACGATTTAGTGATTGACGATCACCCATTATCAAGGGTGTCATTTTGCATCGATTCTCAATCTTGATATCTATACCTTTAGGTTTGGCCATGTGCGAGATCATCTGGGTTGATGATCGAATAACTTCATCAATGTCGATCAGCTTTGTCTCCAGGTTGTGGTTCTCCGACTGGATTCGCCCAAGATCCAGAATGTCGTTAATCAATTCCAGCAGAAATTGACCGGATTTACTTACATATCCAAGATATTCCTGTTGCTGTTTGTCCAACCCTTCACTGAGCCGCAACAATTCGGTCATTCCCAGAATACCGTTTAAGGGCGAACGCAAATCATGTGAAGTAATCGAAAGAAAATCATCCTTCAGTTTATTGAGCTGTTTAAGTTCATTGACGTGTCCCATGAGTTTGCGATTGAGCAATTCCCCATTGAGATGAACTTTCACCCGGGCTAACAACTCCTCCTTCGAAAAGGGTTTGAAAACATAATCAGAGGCTCCCGCTTTGAAAAGCTCCAGTACATTCTGCTGCTCCGATGTGGCACTTAGGATGATGATTGGGATGTCCTTTCGACCCGGCTCCTGACGAATCCTTCGGCAGAGCTCATCCCCCTTCATTTTGGGCATCAGGTAATCCATCAATACAAGATTGATGTCATGTTTGTGGATCTTATACAAGTCGTAGGCCTCTTCACCGTTAACGGCCATTATTGTATTTAAGCCTTCTGATTGCATGATATTCTGGAGAATCATTCCCACCAGACCGCTATCTTCGGCTATCAGCACAGTAAGTCCGTTATAACGGGCTTCCGGCTGAAGCATGTTATTAACAAGAGTCAGCAGTTCACCCTTCAAAAAGGGCTTGAGTACAAAATCAGAACCCCCGACAGCAAATCCCTTTTGTCGTAACTCCATATCGTCACTGACAGAGACGTATATAATGGGTCGTTTGTTCCCTCTTAAAAGCTTGGGCTCGATCTGTTTACGAATGATATCAACCACTTCAAATCCATCCATATCCGGCATATAGATGTCCATGGTGATAAGATGCGGCTCGATCTCCTTAATCATTTCCAATGCCATGGTGCCGTTAATAGCTTCAAATATTTCATAACCGCCAGCTTCCAATTCCATGCGAATCATGCGCCTCACGGTTACGTTATCATCAACTACCAATATCTTCATTGTTTTGTGAAAATTAAATGATTATAGAGATGTTCAAACAATAAAAACAGCCACACATACAATCTTAACATTCAACTTCCTGCACAGCAACGATTTAATAATCGTTGTATATCTTCCATGATACTTGAAATCTTGCTCCCGGTTATAAAGAGTGAACCCCGAATCTTGAGAATCATTTATCTTTCATGCGGAAAACAAAATTCTGATTAAAAAAGATTATCAATAAGATCTCTCCCCAGCATCTTGATGGGGTGATGTTCACGTTGAAGTTATAAGCGGTTTGCCCGTCCTTATAAAGTGGCGATTCCAATACAGTATAGGGAATTAACCGGTATTTCCGGATGGAATAATTCCCGACGGATGTTCCGATAGGCTCAATTTGATACTATCAGGTATTAACTCTCAGACTAGCCGGTTTTCTGACGAGGTGGGGTTCCGGAAACCGGATGCAAAAAGGTGTGATAACCATTTTGGAGGTGCATTCTCTGGATAATTGGGTGCAGTCATTCACTCTACTGAAAAAACCACAGACATATTCCCCCGAGTATAACGCGATAGATTCCGAATGGCATCAGTTTTAAACGTTCCAGAATGCTGAGAAACCATTTTATGGACAACCATCCAACGATAAATGCTACCAAAAATCCAATCAGAAAGTAGGGGAGGTCTCCAAGTTCCAGGAAGTGCCAGGATTTTAGCAAATCGTAGCCCACAGCTGCACACATTACAGGTACGGCAATGATGAAGGAAAAATCAGCCGCCGCTTTATGCTTCACACCAAGCAGTAGTCCTGTGATCATTGTGGACCCTGATCGGGACATCCCCGGCCATATGGCGAAACACTGTCCAATACCTATGATTAATGCTTGTCTAATCGATATCTTTTCAACCGTCTCAACCGATTGTTTGATGGGCAGTCTTTCGACAATGATCATTAGAACTCCCCCTACGATCAATCCGATGGCAACAGTTATAGGGCTGAAAAGATGGGTTTTTATTGTTTTATGTAGCAACAATCCTGCAAGTGCAATGGGTAGAATGGCCCAGACGAGATGAAGACCGGTGGGCGAGGTTTCTCCTTTTAAAATCTGTGTGAGCCAATTCCCTCCGTGTTTCTTTGGAATCAATCCTAAAAATTTGTCCTTGTAGATTAAAAAGGCTGCCAGGATTGCCCCTAATTGAATAAAAATCTCAAATGTGGCGGCTTTTTCGCCGGTAAAAGCAAGCAGATCGCCAACCAGGATCATATGGCCGGTTGATGATATGGGTATAAATTCTGTTAATCCTTCAACAATGGCAATAATTACAGCACTTAAATAAATATTAAACATGAATATTTTTTGTTAATAGTTGGTAATCCAAATCCGGGGATTATATAAGCAAAAGATGAGATTCTATGAAGATGTTCCGTTGAAGTCAATTTCTGTTTTCCGTCAAGCCTTAAGAAAAAAACTATGTTGGATCAATCGAGGTCAATTGAGGCAAAAAAGAGACTGCCATTGATGAAAGATATGAAGTCCGAATTAGGCCTTCGTCAGGGAAGAAACGGCTGCGTTTTGATTCTGGTGTGATGATATATGCAGTTTCACACCGGCTTCAACCAAAACACTTCGGAATTCCTTTGGAGGTTCGGAATCGGTAAAGATAGCATCAATTTCGCTTATATCTCCCAACCTGACCATGGCGTTACGGCCAAATTTGGAATTGTCCGCAATCAGATAAGTCTTCCGGGAGTTTTTTATGATTGCTTTTGCAACCCTGACTTCATGATAGTCAAAATCAAGCAGTGAACCATCGGCATCAATGCCGCTTACCCCGATAATCCCAAAGTCGACTTTAAACTGTTTTATAAAATCAACGGTTGCATCACCGGTAATACCCAGGTCTCTGCTTCTAACCATTCCCCCCGCAATAATCACTTCAAAATCTTCCCTGGAGCCCAGAATAGTAGCAACGTTAAGATTATTGGTAATAATTTTCAATCCCTTACGGGTTTTACCCAATGCCCGTGCAACCTCTTCCGTAGTTGTTCCAATGTTAATAAAGAGGGATGCATAGTCGGGAATATGATTGGCTGTGAACTCAGCAATTCGAATTTTCTCTACCGAACATATTCCTTTTCGTGCTTGATAGGAGATGTTCTTGGAGCTGGAGGTAAGACCGGCTCCTCCATGATACCGCCGAACATATCCCAGTTCATCAAGCTTATTAATATCACGGCGAATGGTTTGTGGGGTGACGTTGAAGTGACTAGCCATGGACTCGATGGAGGCGAATCCGCTTTCGGTTATCAGTTCTATAATGTGCATATGCCTATCAGGCATCAGGTCATCACTGTTCCTTGTTTCCGTTTTGCTTAACTCTGTTTCCATGGATTCGCTAGTAAACTTAAACTTTATCATTTTGAAAGAATGGTATAAAATGGCAATATCACCATTTCTGTATAATTAATGATTATCATTGAATTTTGAGATAGACAAGTGGTAAAAAATATGGAAAGTTCATAAAAGAACATTTTGCCTGGAAATGAACTTAAAAGCTTCCCATTTTTTCGAAAACTTCCAAAAGTACAAATCATGTCTGAGATTACAGCAAAGGTGTTGATCATCGGTGGTGGTGCAACAGGAACGGCAATAGCAAGAGATTTGTCTTTACGAGGAATCTCTTGTCTGCTGGTGGAGCAGAAAGATATAAACTCGGGAGCTTCCGGAGCCAATCATGGATTGCTTCATAGCGGAGCCCGTTATGTATATTCTGATTTGAGTGCTGCCGTGGAATGTAAGCAGGAATCGTTAATCCTCAAACAGATTGCTCCTCATTGCATTGAAAATACAGGAGGACTATTTGTGGCTGTAGAAGGGGATGATGAACGTTATATTGCGGAGTTCCCCGCCTTATGTTCGAAAGCGAAAATATCGGTCAAGGCATTGAGTGTCGCAGAAGCAAGACATCTGGAACCTGCACTTTCGGCGAAAACGATAGCTGCATTCCAGGTTGAGGATGCAGCCATTGATCCCTTCATGCTTTCATTGGAGATGATGGAAGATGCCTGCAGACTGGGAAGCAGATATCTCAGTTACCATAAGGTGATCGGCTTTCGGAAAGCGAAACAGATCGATCAGGTTGTTTTGGCAGATATCAATACGAAACAGGAGATCAAAGTCAGCGCTGAATTGGTTATCAATGCATCGGGCGCATGGGCGGGTGAAGTGGCAGCCTTAGCCGGTATTGGTCTTGATATGATCTATTCCAAAGGGAGCCTGATAATTACTCAAAATCGCCTGGCAACCAGGGTAATAAACCGCCTTCGCACCCCGGCTGATGCGGATATTATTGTCCCGGGCGGAACGGTGTCGGTTTTAGGTACTACTTCAATACTGGCGGAAAACCTGGATAATATCAGACCGACAACCATTGAAACTGATTATATTGTTGATGAATGCGCCGCCATGATCCCTATTTTGCAATCAACCCGTATTATCAGGGCATATGCGGGTGTAAGACCTTTGGTTGGTGTCGGAGAGGAAACGGATGAGGATAGTCGTTCCGTATCCAGAGGATTTGCACTGATTGATCATGAAGCAGATGGCATTGAGAATTTCATAACGATTACCGGGGGAAAGCTGACAACCTGTAGACTGATGGCGGAAAAAACGGCTGATCTGGTCTGCAGGAAACTGGGCGTAAAGGAGAAGTGTGGTACGCGGAAGGTGAAGATTGGCTCTTCGACTGCAAATAAATGGACAGAACCCGGACTGGCTCCTTCAATCTGGATTAAAAGTCGGGAGGGAATGGGTGGAATTCTGTGCGAATGTGAGATGGTTCCGGCATCTTCAGTTGCGAACATTGCAGATTCACTTCGAGCTCAGGGATTGATTCCGGATTTGAAAGCGATCGGTTTGCGCAGTCGAATCGGAAAGGGGCCCTGTCAAGGCGCATTTTGCAGTGTGAGGGTCGCCTCCTTTTTATATGACAAGGGTTATCTCGAAAATGATTCCGGACTGAAGATAATTCATGATTTTATTGAAAACCGCTGGCGTGGTATCAGGCCTGTCATTTCCGCAATCTCTGCAGAACAGGTTGAAATGATGGAAAGCCTACACTGCAATCTGTTCGGGCTTGAGTTGGCGGTAAAAGATGACGAGATCCTCGATTAGAGTTGACTCACTACCTGTGTTGTTGACGATTCAATCAACTCAAAGCATGCACCCCTACTGGATTTTTAAAAATGGTTAAAGAGAGACAGATAGACTGCGATTTACTGATTATCGGTTCCGGATTATCCGGGATGTGTGCTGCATATTTTGCTGCAGCAAACGGGTTGTCAACTGTCCAGGTCAGTAAACATACAACGCTGGGTTTTCATAGCGGATTATTGGATATTGCAGAGGTTGCCTCTCAGGCAGCGACAAAAAGCTGGAACAGTCCTCTGTCTGCGGTAAGGGAAATTATAAAACACTCTGCCGATCATCCCTATTCCAAGGTTGCAAAAAATGACCTGATGGACTCTTTGAGCCAGATAATCGGGTTTTTAAAGCAGGAGGGGCTGGATTACAGTGGATCCACGGATCAAAATTTACAGGTGCTAACATCCATGGGAACTCTAAAAAAAAGCTGTTTTGTCCCCTCAACCATGCAAGCGTGTGTAGATGCCTATGTGAGTAAAAAACCGAGCCTGATTATTGATATAAAAGGTTTGCGAGGCTTTAGCAGTAGGCAGATTGTTGAGACCATAAAAGAGAAATGGCCAACTTTGACGTCTGCACGAATCGAGTTTCCCGGATTCGAAGGCTATTCTGAAGTTTCAGCAGAGCACATGGCATGGGCTTTGGAGAATGAGAAGAACCTGATGGCTCTGATTGAAACCATAAAACCTCACCTGAATGGTGCAGCATATGTCGGACTTCCGGCGATCTTAGGGATACTTAAAACCGGGAAAATATTAAAAATAATGGTAGAAAAACTGGGAGTTCCGGTTTTTGAAATCCCATCGATGCCGCCATCAATTCCAGGTTTGAGGCTTAAGGAAGCGTTTGAAAGAGGGCTGCAGAGACTCGGAGTATTGCGATTTCATCGTCAATTAATTGAAACAATTGAAAGAGCGAAGGACGGTGTATTTCACACCGGATGGGATAAAGATACCGGATCTGTCCGGATACGATCCAAAGGCGTAATTCTGGCAACAGGTCGTTTCCTGGGGAAAGGATTGATTTTTAACAATGGAGAGGTCAAGGAAAGCCTGTTTAATCTCCCTGTTGCGCATCTGGAGCAGAAGCAAAATCCTTATCGGATCAGGTTCTTCAATCCCCAAGGACATGAGATAAACAGGGTGGGAATAGAGACCGATTGTGGATTCCGACCTCTGAATAAAAATTTAAAACCTGTTTTTAATAACCTGTTTTCGATTGGTATTATTAATGCTCACCAGGATTGGGCCAGGGAAAAAAGCGGATCGGGTATTGCGGTTTCTTCGGCTTATCAAGCGGTACAGACTTTTATTGATGATTTGGCGCAGGCTGGTTTATGTCAGCCGAAAGCCAGGCTATCGAGTTAGTAATAACCCGTTTTGTTAAGGTTCGATTTCCTGCCATTATTTTTTCTTGCCGAACCAGGGTTCATGCCCATACAATTGTTCTGCGCAATCGGGGCAGATGCCATGGCTGAATAGGGCTTCGGAGTGTTCTTCGATATAGGATTCTATCTGGTTCCAATACCCTTTATCATCTCGAATTTTTTTACAGTTTGCACAGATCGGAAGCATTCCTTTGAGGTTTTTGATATTGTCCAGGGCGTCCAGAAGTTTGCTGATAAGCCTCTTCTGCTCCTGTTCCGCCTTTTTCCGATCAGTAATATTGCGGCCAAGTCCCTGGATGGCAATCAGCTTTCCATCTTCATAAATAGCTGTTCCCGTGGCTTCCAACCAGTAATTGCTTCCGTCTTTATGACGCAATTTGTATTCTCTAAGCTCTTTCTGCCCCCCGTACTGCACAATTTCTTCATTAGATTGTATCAGCATCTTTTGTTGTTCCTGATCCATCAATTCAAATAAATTGATGGAAGAGAGCTCCTCTTTTGTAACACCAAGGAGTTCCAGCCCAATAAGGTTAGCGTCGATCAATTGGCCTTGTAAATCATATATAATTACCGGATCGAGCGATCTCTCAAAAAGGGAAGTATACCTTTCCTTGGTTTCTTCAAGTCTTTTTTCCGTTTGCTTGAGATCGGTGATATCCATGGTGACTAGCATTACACAGGGGTCGTTACCGACTTTTATTCTGGTGCCGGATATCAGCCCGAATTTTCGTTTCCCGTTTCTGTCGATAAAAGAGAACTCCTTGTTACGTACTGTTTCTCCATCTGATATCTTTTCGACCAGTTGTTGACGATCAGCCGGGTTTTCCCAAATATTTAAATCGTTTGCAGTGCCATTAATCATTTCTGAGTGTAAAAAACCGGTAAATGTGGTAACCGCGTCGTTGATATTGATATATTTGCCTGACTTGATAGAAGAGATAGTGATGGCAGCAGGACTGTTTTGAAACACAGCGGAAAAAACCGCCTCCGATTCGCTAAGAGCTGCTGTAAGTTTTTTTCGTTCCGCGATTTCATTTCTGAGACGACGGTTCCATCTCAGGATGATCAGGATAATGACCAGGGCAACGCCAGAAATAATCAATATCCACTTTATCAGGGTTTGCTGAAATTCTTGATCTAAATTTTGGGATAACCATTTGGACCGAATGGCGATATCAGCTTCAGCGGGGACGGCCGACAATGCTTTATTCAAGATAGTCACCAATTCATTCCAATCCTTGCGAACGGCAAAATGGATATTATAGTTGCCGTAACTGGTAGGGGCTGCGATTTTTAGATTGTTAAACCCCTTATACTGAATCTGATAGGTGGCAGCAGCCAGGTTCTCGATATGAACATCAGCTTTGTCAAAGGCAACATATTCCATCGCTTCCAGGGGGGTGTTAACCCAGATAAAGTTCAAAGCCCCAAAATCCCGTTTAATCCACTCACAGGCAGCATTTTTTCGTACGCATGCGATTCTTTTGTCAATCAGGTCATTCAAACCACCGATATAGGCTGCATCAGTTCTGCTTACGATTATCAAAGGGAAGGATAAATAAGGGCGGGTAAAATCCAGGTACTGCTCCCGCTCTTCGGTTTTGGCACTGAAAGCAATGACATCAATTCTTTTGTCTTTTATTCCGGATAAAACCTCGGTCCAGGGCAGGTTCCTCTGAGTTTCCGTTTCAACTCCGAGTGATCTGAAAATCAGTCTGTAATAGTCAGCACCGATGCCCTGTTCAATACCGTTTTCATTATGAAAATAAAAAGGCGGAAAAGACTTAGGTCCGGCGATTCGTATAACAGGGTGGTTTTTTATCCAAAGCTGTTCTTCAGTTGTGAGATATAGGTTTTGCCTGAGTTGGGGAATAAACTGATCAAATACTGTGGATTCTACGTCTGCATATGAGAAAAATCCCAGTGGAATTACCATCAGGAGGATTAAAAAAAGCACTTTACCTGGGATTTGATTGGGTAAACCCACCGTTTGGAGTTTCATAAATAAATTATAGAATCGGATTAATTGCCAAGGGCATTTTGCATCCAACATCATTTAACTTCATGTACTCTGTTTCATTCCAGAATGGAGTCTTGAAGAAAAGATCCAGGTACAGTGAGCAATGGATTTCTCTGTTTTCGATTTCGGTTTCTTCGATCAATCGTTTTTTTATATCATGTAAACTGATTTGAAATTCAACCATTCGGGTTCCACCGGCTTTTTCACTATCCAGAATCATCATTCTTCCGGTGTTAGCGCCATTCCAGGGGGCCCAGTAAACCTGGTTGTTGTCTCTTCCTTTTTCCGGTGCCCCCGAATATGCAAATTGGGTCCAATAGGAAGTGATCTTTGAAGACAATTGCATCCGTCCCTGCCTGTTTTCCTCAGAATCGGTAAATGATGACGTGAATCCCGATTCACTGTTTCCGAACACAAAGGGAATTTCGACGCCGTGGGCTGCCCCTAAAAACTCACTGACATCTATTCCCAAGATTGACGGCTCCTCGTCCCAATCGAAACGATAGACGTAAACATTTCCACCGTCCGATTGTGCAATTTGCCGTGCAATATTATCGGCTCCGGTTGCTTTCCAGGCGTCTGATCGGTATTTGGCATATAGGTTGTAAAGCTTTGTATTCTTAATCTTTCTATAGAGCCCAAAATAAATATCAACAAAACGGGTGTCCTCAGCCATGAATATCTTGAACTCGTCCCGATTTGTTCCTATCAACAGGGGAATGGGGGTGTAATTGCCTGTATCTTTGAAAATCTCATGGGACTCCAGGCTTGGGAAAACGATGTCATCCTTTACCATTCTTGGAATATGTAGCATTCCTCCAGCCCAGATTTTATAAGTTTTTATCAGATCAAAATTGCTTTTATTATACAGATATTTTCTGAGATTTAGCAATGACATATTATTTTGATATGCTTTTGCCTGTTCACGATTTTCAGCGAGTTTATCACTGATAAGCAATCGATTGATGATTTCTCTCGAACTGTGGGGGCTACCCGGATCTGGAGCGTCTTGATAGTTTTCCGCAACAGCTGGAGAAATCGTTTCGAAAGCACCACTTTGAACAATAGCTTTGTGAAACAATCCTTTTGCCAAGGGCGACTGCATCAAGGTTAGTGTGTTTCTTCCCCCTGCAGATTCCCCGAAAACGGTTACATTGTCAGGATTTCCTCCGAAGCCGGAGATGTTGTTTTTAACCCAGGTCAACGCGCGAATGGTATCCAAGTTCCCAAAATTACCTGTCTTATCAATCTCCTGTTCTCCTTGCTCTCTGATTGCCGGATGGTAAAACCAACCGAACGGGCCCAGCCTGTAGTTAATGGTTACCAGGATTACCTTGTGGTTAATCGCCAGATCCTTGCCGACATAATTACCGCCATGCCCGATGCTGTTTCCGCCACCATGAATCCAAACCATAACCGGCAACTGCTTATCACCGGTTGGAAGGTTATCCGGACTGAAGGGAGGGGCCCAGATATTCAGATATAAACAATCTTCAGATCCAATCGGTTTGTCAAATTGATCCTGGGGAACACCTCCTAAAAGCCCTCCGATCTGGGTACAGATCGACTCTGTTGAAACAGCTTTTCTAACATTGTCCCAGGGTTCGGGAGGTTGAGGGGGTCTCCAACGCAGTTGATTAACCGGAGGTTTTGCATATGGAATCCCCAGCCAGACATGACTGCCGTTTTGTTCACTACTGCCAATCACCTTCCCGTAAAGAGTTGGGCGAATCGTATCGGGAACGGTGGGGAGGTTTTTTCTTACAGACAGGGTCGGCATCTTTAATTTCTGATAGCCGATGTAAATAAGAATCAGGAGCAACAGAGGAACAGCAAGTAGAATCAGTTTTTTCATGGTCAGTTACTCATATTTTTTGGTTTTTAATCGAAGAGACCTCTTGTTTATTCAACTGACATGAGGTAACAAATCAACTCTGGAAAGATGGTGTGGTTAAATGTTTCAAAGACTTACCATACATTAGCCCAGAGGCCAAATGACGCCGCAGCCAGAATCGATAAATTTTCATAATTCGGCAACCTTGTCTTTTATTTAATTGTTCAGAGAAAACCTGGTACTCTGGGCCAGGTTATGTTCAGAGGCTTTGCCATTATATGTTAACCGTGCTCGTAAACGTGAACGTACTCGGAAAATTGAAAATTCATTTTACACACAGAATGTTTGACTTTGGAATTTGCCATGGTTCAATGAAAGTCATAAGTTATGTAAAACAATAATCGTGCACGACTACGAGGACGATCACGGTTTTTTATTAACCCCCTTAACTATAAGCCACACACCCAATACAATTTCCTGCAAGGCCATTGGAATGTTCATTATGATATACGCCTGAGATATCACTTTGATAAGTTGAAACATAACCAGATAGCTTGCCACAATAGTTAACATTGTACCAAGCAACCCCCAGCCAGATAGCCACTGAGGTACCAATTTGCCTCTTAGCAGCAAAATATAAAATAGCAGTCCTCCAAAACTTACTGCTAATATCGTTGCGACATGATTTGTCAAATCACGCCCCATTTGAAGTAATCCACCCAGTGTCTGGTAATATGGAAAATCCGGTGTTCCAGCGCCAACATACTCCTGACTCAATGTTAGGAGCAATAATAGGATAATCACTCCTATAATAATAAAAACGGATGCAATTATCCTAAAAGCAATGAATCCAAAAGCTAACCATTGATTACTTTTCTTTAAAACCGGATATAGAGAAATGGCTATCCCTAAATATATGGGAGCCATCAGAAAATGAAAAAAAGCTGCAATCATAACGGAAGTAACGCTTGATGAAGCTTTAATCAAGTATTCCGGGTCGTCTATGGCATATGCAATGCTCAGGATTCCCGCAATAATTGCCAATAAGTATAACAAGCCTGCTATGGTTGTAGATTTTTCTCTGTTTGATCTCATGTTTAAGACTCATTTTTTTGAAGATAGCACCGAAACCACCTGCTGCAAACGTTCGAAGCAGGCGGGCGGTCGCGTTCAGGTGAAGTGACCTGTTCGGTTATTTAATTATTTCCCACACCCTTTCTTTGAGGGAATAGGTAGCTGTACCAGCACGAGGTAAAAAAAGGTCTTGTATTGTTTTAAATGGAAAAGAATAAATCGCCATTGCACATGCAATGAAACCAGCATGGCATACATATATGGTATCGCTTTCAGCAATAGAAAAAATATTCTTCACCCTAATGTCCATTTCTGATTTGGACTCTCCATTTGTGAATCTACTGTTTACATGATTGATTTGCCAATCTGTAAGTATCTGAAAAAACGAATCTAAATGAACAGGGTCCATTTCTGATTTACCCTCTAAATCTCCGATATTTATTTCTAGAAGGTTTTCATTTTTTTGAACTTCTATCTTTAATGCTTCGCCAATAATATTTGCTGATTGAATAGCTCTTTTTGAGGGGCTTGATATTATTTTTTTGATATTCCTGCTTTCAAAATATGGAATTTTATTTTTTATCTGTTGTTGTCCGTGATCTGTTAATTCTGGATCTATTTTCCTGCAGGTAAATATTTTCTTTACGTTTGTTTCACTTTCCCCATGTCTTTGAAAATATATCATAGGACTTACCTTGCCGAGCACTTGTTTTAGCGGCCGCTGCCACAGGTTCGAATTAATGATGAATTAGCAATGGATACTATTCTACAGCGTATAGAGGGCGGACCGCTGGTAGCTTTTGTAAGTTGTTGCTTCATTAGACAGATTTCTACTTGCACACATCTACCCAGTCTTTGAAGTTTGAATACCTTTCAAGTTCTTCTATCGTCAATCGAATAGAAGAATTCTGATCACCGGCGGCGGGGATAATTTCCGGGTGTTTTTTTAACGATATATCCAAATAGACATCAATCTGTTTCTTTAACCCAAAAGGACAAACACCCCCAATTGCATGTCCTGTATGTACCAGTGCCTCGTCATGATTTAGCATTTTTGCCTTTTTTGAAAACTGACTTTTATACTTTTGGTTATCAATCTTCGCTTTTCCGGCAACAACTATTAAAATGGGTTTTTCATCAATTTTAAATGATAGTGTTTTTCCAATTTGGTCCGGATCTACTCCATGTGCCTCCGCTGCCTCTTCAACAGTTGCTGTGGAGGTTTCAAGAACCATTATTCTTTGATCCATTTTGTAATTTGAAAAATATTCTTTTACTGCAACTAGTGACATGATTCTGACTCCTTTTATTTAGTATTATTTTCTTCAACACCGGCCCTACCTGCCTTGCCCAGAGCGACGGGGAAGGTCAGGTGTATGCAATTGGTTGTATCGGCGATCTTTGTTGTCTAAATATTATTAGTTTTGTTTTCAATTCCCCATTGTATTGAAGAGGACACGGCATCGATAACTGAACTACCAAGCAATTCTCCAAATAAAACATGTTTGCCACAATATTTTACATCCCCTGGCCCTTGACCACTAACGACAGCTATAGAGTCTGTTCCTGTACCTGTTGCTAGCTTGTTTGAAATTGGACTCAAAATCCCAGCTTCCTGCAGAGCGGCAGATTTTGCTTCTGTTGCTATTAATAGAGCTTCTATAATGGCTGATCCAGTTAGTCTCGCTGAGGTTATCACAATTATGTTTATTGTCCCAGCTTCTGCGGATTCAGAAGCCATGAGTCTATGCTCAGCAAAGTCACCTACGCGTCTTGGATTGGAAAGACCTGAGGTAACCAAAACTACAATTTCAATGCCTTGTTCTGATTTTTTCCTCATGCGAAAAGAATCCATTGAAGCTGCTGTCATCATTCCAACAGCAGTTCCACTCCAACCATATTCATCACAATACTTTGAAAGAGTTAATTCCGGTAACTCTGTGCATGGTTTAGTTTTAGGAACCTTCATATTGACGATGTGATCTGCCTGAACCATACCTCCGTTAAGCACTGCCGAACTAGCCACTCGATGTTGAATGCTTAGTTCAACATGGATATGATTTTTGGTGTGTTCCAAGGATGCATACTTTGTTAATACTATCGCCATAGTTGAAAACCATTCCAGAATTTTGTAAACAAACACAGAACTGAATTGCAGTCAGGATAAAAACGCCGCTAACGAAAACTTATACCATACACGACAAACCGGGGGGTATCGAGAGCGCTATGCCGCCAGAGTTATGCTTTTGCCCTTTCTTTGAATTAGTCTGACTATTGATTGGACTACAAACATTTTGGATACTGATATTGTAAAAAAAATTATCAGTATCCAAAATGCTGGTGGGCGACTTTGGTTTATCATATGGTAACCACTATTAAATTATACGAATATAACGCCGGCATCACCCGCCATGCCTAGAGAGAGAGGAACGAACGACTTGGATGGTAGGGCGTATGAATTTGTTAGAATACGATGGATAGAAACTATAAGTTATATTGCGCCTTGCCATCATGGCTGACAACAACCAAATCGTGCTCAATCAATAGATTCATTATCTTTTCAGGATCACCTTTTTTAAGATGTTTAATGTAGTTAATTAATGTTTTTTTCTTTCGGGGGCGTTGTTGACCTGACAAATTGGTTAATTTGGATGCTATCTCCTTGAATATCTCATCACTACTGATGTCATTTGAAATTGGTGAAGCACTTGTGTCGATGGAGTAAGTAATTGACTTGCCATTATCTTGAATACACTTAAGAATTTCCAATTGGTTAAATATTTCATCAGCCATGTTTTTATGAACAGTTTTAATAAAATTGATTAATGTCTTTTTCTTTCTTGGTCTTTTTTGTCCGGAAATTTTATTCAGTCGGTTTAAAATATCTGATACATTCTGTTGCAAATCGTTACTAAGTATTGGGTTTGTTCTGGTTGGCGTTTTTTCAGGTTCAATAACCTTACTATTTATTTGGCTTTCAACATGGAGGTCAATACTTTGGTCTTTGGATTCTGAAAGTAATTCACGTCTGCATTTACGCCCAGAATCGTTAATAAAGCTAATCAAATGATCAAATCCCTTATCTTTTGAGAGAATAACAAATTCAATTTCTTTATCTGCAGTCGTATCCAGTTTTCCCAAAAAGTAGCTTAAATGAAAATCTAGATTGTTTTGACCAATGTTTTTAATTTTTACTACTTCAAGAGAGACATTTTGATGAAGTTTAATGAAATTGATTTTTAATGCCTTATGTGTCGCCCCAACGAATACATAAACTTTTCGATATATACCAGTATCGAGAGAATCCAGATTTCCAATGTTTTCATGATCAATAAAAAGCCATTTCATATTTTTTTACTAAATTCGAATGTGTCCCGATTTTTAGTTCTAATACCATTATAACCGGCTGTTACCCTGGGTTTTGAACCAACTTGAGCTTGCTAAAATCACCTAACTTTCGGGCTGCAGAGGCGATATGCAGTCCGGCCAATAAACTTGTTCGAAACTTAGGATTTCAACTTTGCCTATCAGCCTCTCTCTCAAATGAAGTATCAATGCCTTTCAGAAAACCACGCATATCCGCTATTTTCTTTTCTAGTATTACTTCAATTCTATTAGAGTAGGATATTACTTGAACTTTTTGCCCTGGTGTCAAATGATGTTTATCCCTGATATCACGTGGAATAACTATTTGATATTTTGGTGATACAATTACTGTCGTCATGCCAGTTCTCCATCGATGTTGTTGTTTAACCGTAGTGTAATCGATAGAAAATTTGAATGCAATGGATATGGTTTTTGTTTCGAACGCCTGTTTCACACCGGCCAAACAAAATTCAGGCGGCTTTCCCATCTTTAACTTTAGCTATTTCTTGTTTAGAAAAAGTAGGATGGGCTACTTGTTGCCCATCAATAGAAAGCAATGTTGGGCAACAAGTAGCCCAACCTACGAGCAGATGCAAATTTCTAACCGGACAATGCTGTCTCCGTATTTAAGTAACTCAGGAATTAGTTGATCTAAATGTTCTTTTTCATTATGTCCCATACAGCTGAAACTGAGGTTGATTTTGGAGTTCATTTGGAAGTTTCTGTTGGTTTGGTAAATGATTTAACACCTGCATCAGTTGCCGCTGTACTGATGGTCGATTAATGGTAACTTTACCATGAACGCTTTACTTGCAAACACCCAGGGCGGTCAACCGAATGCATTTGTTGGGTGCTGAATGTTAATAATGCTTCCAATCTCCGAAGCCAATGTGTATAATATGAATAACACATACACAAAGGAGCTGCAATGAGAACAAACATCATAATCAACGACGAATTGATGAATGAAGCATTAAAACTGACTGATTTGAAAACGAAGAAAGCCGTCGTTGAAGAAGGCTTAAAATTGTTGGTACAGTTGAAGAAACAGCAAAAAATAAAATCCCTCCGTGGTAAACTGCGTTGGGAAGGAAATCTTGATGAAATGAGGTTAGATAAATGATTCTTGTCGATTCTTCTGTTTGGATTACCTATTTTAATGGCCAATTAACATGGCAATCAGATGTACTTGATAAATTACTAGAAAAGGAACCAATCCTCATTGGCGATTTAGTACTTACTGAAGTTTTGCAGGGTTTCCGAACCAACAAGGATTTTAACAAAGCTAAAGAGTTTTTGAGTATATTGGATTTCATTGAAATCGGTGGTTACAATAACGCTATTCGATCAGCTATCAATTATCGCTTCCTTAGAAAAAAAGGAATAACGGTCAGAAAGACGATTGATGTTTTGATCGGAACATATTGCATTGAAAACAGTATCTCATTGCTTCATGACGATCATGATTTTGATCCGATGGAACAGCATTTAGATTTATCAGTCATCTCTCCTGACTCTCTCCATTGATTATCTCCCGCATCCTTTTTTCACCCAACACCTGGATCACCGGTAGCTGAACCGATGGTTCATTATTGATACATGCAGCCTGGAACACCGCACTTGAGTACACCGGCGGCGATCTGCTGTCCGGTGAATCCTGTTGTAAAGTCACTGTTTTAACAGCAACCTATATACAAGGTGGGGTAGCCCATGAAATATTGATTCTTTCTCAAATTTTAATCCATTTTTTTCAGCAACTCTTTTTGAAGGAGCATTCACAGACCGTATAAGAGATATAACAGATGTTTTCTTCAACTTTTCTTTTGCATATTTAATGCAACCTTCCGCTGCCTCTGTGCCATATCCTTTGCCCCAAAACATGTCGAGGATTCGATAACCAATTTCTGTTTCAACTTGCCCATCAACCTCTTGTTTTAAAATCCCGCAAATCCCAATGAATTGATTGTCACCCTCTCTTACGACTGCCCAATAACAATATCCATCCGTTTCATAGCGATTTTGAATTTTCTCATAGAATTCCTTGGTCTCATTTCTATTCAATGTTTTTGGGAAATATCTTTGTACTTTAGGATTAGACACAAGGGCATATAAATCATTCAAATGACTTTTTTCAATCTTTTCTAATCTCAACCTTTGTGTATTTAAAATAATCTTGCTCATTGTATTTTTCGGGCACCGGCATAAGCCGCCGCCTGCACTGGTTTTGGTGTGTCCGAAATATTTGCCAAGATCGACCAATTTGAATCCTGCAAAGGCGCGATGGCGGTTGATCTTGATGCATTCGTTAGCTGAAAGATATTTATATTTTAATTGTCAAAATCCCATCTTTTAATGCTGCTTCAGAATCTTTAAGGGGTTTTGTTGCTGGACCACTTATGTTTTTACCATTAATTTCATATGTGGAACCTCCTAAACTTGCACAGCTAAAATTTGTTTGTTCGTGATCATATTCGACTTCTACACCTCTATGAGTGCAGAGAAGAGAGGCAACTTCAAATCTATTTTCTTCAACGTGCGCAATTATTAATCCATTCGGGATATCAGAATGTTTTATTTTGACAGCTTCTCCAACCTGGCTTAAATTTACTTCTTTTGACAAATCGATTGTCAGGATGTTGTTTGTTAACGCATAAGAATCTGGATTAATGGCAGGAGTGTTACCGATTTTAGTGATTGTAGCACAACCATTTAAACCACATAAGCAAGTAGAAGTAACAACAATTGTCACTGCGCCTTTCTTCAAAAATTGTCTTCTATTATATCGACTCAATTTTTCCTCCTTGCGAAATCAACAAAAAATAGAATTGCTTTTCATTATGTTTCAGTTCCAGCCAGTTAACGCCAGTTTAACCCGCGTTTTTCAGAGCGACGTAGGAGCGGCGGAAAACGTCGGGTTGAAACTTTTGTTGGGATTTTGTTACCGTAAAAACTTAATCAATAGCGCTTTCTAAAGTATCCGCTATCCATTGATTAAGACTTTTGCTTTGGGAGGTTGCGGCTACTGCTATCATTCCGTGAAGTTCTGGTGAGATTCTTAAATTGAATTTTCCTGAATATGGTTTTTTAGGCTCAACTCCCTTTTCTTTACACAACTTGAAATATTCCTCCATTGTCTTGGCGAATTCTACTTCAAGTTCTTCAACAGATTTCCCATAAAATGTGTTCGGGGTGGCATTAACAACTGTTCCACAAAACATTTTGATTTCAGGATCAAAATCGATTCTTGCAATGTATCCTTTATAATCCATTGTATTCATGGTTTTACTCCGCAATCGGTCAAAAACTTTCTAAGAGACGCAACCGCTCCTTTGTCCATATTCGGTGAAGGATGTGGTTTATGCTGAATTACAATATTCCCATCCAAGATGATTGCTACGCGTGAACCTTCTCGTGATTCATCCACTTCCGCTCCAAAGGCGTTGAGCATCGCGACTACATCAGCCCATTTGATATTACTGCTAATGGGATGTGAAAATATTGCTTCAAGAGTTTTCTGATATTTTCGTTTCATGAATAAATGGTACTAATTTGTGGTACTATTATCAATGTTTATTTTGCTTTTCTTTTATCAATCCCAACACCGTTATAACCGGCCGCCGCACAAAACTTGATTCTTAGATAGAATTACCAGAATCACCCAACTTGAACTTATCGGCGGCGATCAGCGGTCCGGTTGATAAATTTGTTCTCCGGATTTAAGAAGTCTAATTTGACTCTTCTGGGATGATAAAACCAATTT
>JAHJTV010000077.1 GCA_018829445.1 bacterium | reverse complement strand
TCTGTCATGCCGGACTTGATCCGGCATCCAGCGTTTTGAAATAATTATGGATTCCGTATCGAGCACGGAATGACAACATATCAGCTTTCTATAGTCTTAAATTTCAATAAATTATATAAGAACTCAAAACTGTTCAGTTAGTAAATCAACTCTTGATTGTTGTTAACAGGTTTCACGGATTTAAGTGACAGCACACAAATTGGTGTGCTGTCACCAGATTTAGAAATGTCAAAATTAAAGACCTGACCCCCAGATTTTCAGATCGCATCCAAATCTCCTTATCGTGATTTATTGGCAGTCTTCTGAATCAATATCAAGAATCAAGGCTATTGATTGCCTGACTTGACCTAACTGTTTATCCGTTATTTTTCCGATACGATCCATGAATCGAGTGTGACTGATCGCTCTTATCTGGAAGCAATCTATGGCCGATTTCTTTTGAAGCCCGTTTTGATCGCTTGGTTTAATCACTACGAAAAACGGATTTGTTTCCCAATGCTTTTGCCAGCCTGTAATCGGAACAACAATTGATAGTCTGAGATTTTTTTCATGCCCCTGGTTAAGTACAATGACAGGTCTCTTTTTCCTGATTTCATCCCCAACTGTCGGATCAAGATTCACCCAGAATATATCACCTGTCTTCAAAGTCTTCTCCATCTAATGTTTCAAAATGATTCTTATAAGCCACTTCTCCGAGATGTTCCATTGCCAGATTCCTTTTTATTTCACGGAGTTTCTTTCGATCAGCTTTAATCTTCTCTTTGATCGCGTCTCTCATGTATTCGCTATAATTGTTATAATCCAGCAGTTTATAGGTCGATTTGATAAAATCGTAATCCTCCTGATCTATCTGGAATTTTGCTTGTGTCATCATAAAAACCTCCCTTTAAGCTTTTGATGTAGTCAATAGTACCAGTATACAGATCTAAAAACAAGGCCCAATATTTGGTACCTGTTGCTTTCTGCTAAACAACTTGAAAAATACATCAATCTAAAATGCAATTACATTTGTCATTTTTGAATGATGCATTCTTTCTCACTGCTTCTTCAATATCTTGCTTGCTCATGAGTTTCAGAATTGAAATGGGTCATTTTGGCAATTTGTCAGGTCGGTTATTTTGACCTGACATTGAATTCTGTCGCAACTACACCCTGGTTAATTATCTGAAAATATATTCTAAAATCGACCAGGGGAATTCCCTGCCCAGTTCAGCCAGCTGCTTTAACTTTATTGAAAAAAAATAGTACCAAAATAATGTGAGAAAAATAGGGGGTTTAACCGAATTAAATGACAGTTAACTTGCTGCCAAATAAACCGAGAAAATGCAAAGTCCAAACCTCCAAATAATCTGAGAAAATGGAACTTCTCTTTCAAATAATGTGAGAAAACAGGGGTGGTTTATGTTCAGGTAATTTGAGGACTAACATGGCTCATCCTTTTCAACATAGCTGAAATGCTTTTCTGCGATATAATTGTCAATATTAAATGATTTAGGTACTTTTCTGTCTTCTTGAGAAGGAGACACAGTTTGAAACCTGTGAAGTGCAAGTTGGATCACATCATCATAGTCCCATATCCGAATCGATTTCCAAAGGTCTGGAGAAGCGTCTGTTAGATCAGCAGATTGTTTTACATGATGCTTGGTTTGAATTAAATCCGATGCTTCCCCGTCCTTTTCGAATACTACGTCGTCCAGAGTCTCGATAGACACAGCAAATTCTTCACTTTTTCGGAGCTTATGCAAAGCTTCATGAAGGGCATACCTGCATTGATATATGTAACCCAATGTAGACGCACTTGCAGAAAAGGGATGATTATTTTTTGCCATTTGACTTTCTGGGTTTTCTTTTTGTTAAATTCTGTATGTCGAGACCTTCCATTATTTTTTCTGGCAATTTCTCTGCCGGTTCATCATTTGGATCTTGAGGAACCAGTTCCCCTAAAATGATTTGTTGAAGATAAAAAACCGTCAATTTATCAACCCGCATTTGGGTGTTATTTAACTATATGTTCAAACACTACACCCCCATCCCAGCACCATTTACCTTCAGCCATTGTTTCCGTTCCTCGAAATCTGGAATCACTTTATCAATCTGATTCCAGAAAGCCTTGGTGTGATTGGAATGAATCAAGTGTGTTAACTCATGGACAATCACATAATCCAGGATAGATAATGGGAACTGGACACATTTCCAGTGGAAGTTGAGGTTTCCTTTGGCAGAACAGGAAGCCCATCGGTGTTTCAGCTCCATTACTCTTATCTGGCCAGGAGTCACTCCCAGCTTTCCCTGGTAAAACTTGATCCTTTCTTTAATTTTGCTGATCCCTTTCTCCCTGTAAAACTCCTTAAACAGTTCATCTGCTTTGGACAAGGAACTCCCCTTAATGCAGAAGTGACCGTTTTTCAGGATCAACGGTTTTGGCTGATCTTTCACGATCTGGAGTCGGTAATTCCGGCCAAGATACAAGAAGCTCTCTCCAGCCACAAACTCACGTTCAACACGACGGGCATTCAAGTCTTCCCATTCAGCTAAGCCCTTATAGATCCATAATCGTTTACTCTCCAGGATCTCTTCGATCTTATCCATCTTCAGCAGCTCTGGAGCACGGACGGATACCTGACCATCTCGTTCGATAAAGATACTGATGGTTTTCTTTCTGCCACTCCTGGTCAGGGTGTAATCGATATCTTTATACTTGGGCATTCGTCTCAATTTCCATTGATTCGTAGGATGGGCTACTTGTTGCCCATGCTGAATAAACATATAAAGATGGGCAACAAGTAGCCCATCCTACAAAATCTCATTGTTTCTGGCTTTGGCCAGGGCTGTTATTTCTGTTACCAGTTTC
>JAHJTV010000014.1 GCA_018829445.1 bacterium | reverse complement strand
GTGCATGATCCAAGATCTGTGAAAATATCGTCTTCCCTGCATACATCGTTATGCCCGATAAAATTTACATAACGACGGGAAATTCAAAAAAATTCAAGTCGACGGACAAGAAAAAAGCTTGCTAAGTCAACAATGATAGTTATTTATAAGAAATATTACATTTTTTAACCGGACAGTAGTGATTGAGAAATTATAAATTCATGATTGGCCGTCATCGAATTTGAGTATTCGTGTAAAAAATATGAGCTTTGATCAGTACTGGTGGCCAAATAGACAATCTTATAGCTTTCCTTTTTTACAATTTCCAAAACCTGAAATTTACCGATTTTCATATGTAGATCCTGTTAAACTGCGATTGATTTTGCTTAATAGTAACGACGATACCCTATTTCGAACAATAGATAAAGATAACCGGCTGGTGTTTCATCATGTTCAACGACAACTAAAGAATTGGTATCATGCTAATAAGAACCCAATTTTTTTAGGTAATCAGTAATGTCTGCAAGCTATCTCGGCTTTTAGTTAGGTCTGTTCTTGCAGGCTCTGATTCAGGACTGCTGTTAAGTACATGGAACAACATTAAAAAGGTAGTGCGCCAGTGAGTCTTTTCGGGAGTGTATTGAGAAATAGGTAACGAACCGGGGGCGGACACGACAGGATCCAGCATAATAATAGACTTTCCGGAGATTGGAGATTCAACTTGGAAGAGAAATTCTGGCTAGAAAAGACTGTGATATCTTGCCCGGCCTGTTAAGAAATCGTAGGAGGAGTGACGATACCTCAACGGGCCGGATTTAAGAGGTACTCCAGATCATTCAAAATGAAAATATACAGTTTGATGACCAGGTTGTTATACCTCTTTCACGATGGAAACAGTGTGAAGGCAGGTTCTGAGGTTCTACATAGTGTTAGCGTGTTCCGTTCTCATAATGATCTCATCCTGCAGCTCACGTGTCAGATGCACAAAATAGTCGCTGTACCCTGCTACTCTGACGATAAGACTCCGATATTCTTCGGGATTCTGCTGCGCTTTTTTTAAGGTTTCTGCGTCAACCACATTAAATTGAATATGGTGCCCATCCAGCTTAAAGTAACTCCGTACCAGCGAGGCGACCTTATCTATTCCCTCCTGATTTTCCATTAGCTGAGGCGTAAATTTCTGGTTTAAAAGCGTACCCCCGGTTCTGATATGGTCTATTTTGCCAGCAGATTTGACAACAGCTCCGGGACCGTTTGTGTCGGCTCCCTGGACAGGTGATATTCCTTCGGAAAGGGGTTTGCCTGCATTGCGTCCATCCGGCATTGCCCCGATCATGTTGCCAAAGTATATATGGGAAGTTGTGGGAAGCAGGTTGATTCGGTATCGTCCACCTTTCGTTGTCGGTCGGTTGTTAACCGCATCGTAGAAGATTTCGAATACCTTCTGCATCACCTGGTCGGCCTCATCAAGGTCATTTCCATATTTTGGCGTCTCGAACCGAAACAAAGTCTGCAAATTTTCAAAACCTTTAAAATCGACCTGAAGTGCGTTTAGCAATTCCTCTGCAGTTACCTTGTTCTCCTCATACAGGTTCTTCTTAATCGATATCAGGGAATCGGTGACACTTCCCAATCCTACTCCCTGAATATAAGCGGTATTGTAACGGGCGCCACCAGCATTATAATCTTTGCCATTTGCAATGCAGTCATCAATAAACAGAGAAAGGAAAGGAGTTGGTAAATACTTGGCATACAATCTTTCGATAATATTGTTCCCCTGGATTTTAATGTCGATAAAATGACGGAGTTGCTTCTCATAAGCAGACATGAATTCCTCAAAATCTCTGAGGTCAGACAGTTCGCCCGTGAGTAGCCCCAGTTGGTTACCGGTAAGGGGATCGATCCCATTGTGCAGAGTAATTTCGAGTATCTTTGTCAGGTTAAAATAACCGGTCAGTATGTAGCTTTCGGTGCCAAAGGCTCCACTCTCGACACAGCCGCTGGCACCGCCATTTCTGGCGTCTTCCACACTTTTCCCCTGTCTTACCAGTTCCTGGACGATGGTATCGGAGTTAAAGATAGAGGGCTGACCAAAACCGGTTTTAACGATTTTTAAAGCATGCTTTAAGAACCGATCCGGACTCTTCTTGCTCAACTGAATCATGGAGCTGGGTTGAAGCAACCTCATTTCCTTGATGACATCCAGGATCAAGTAACTAAGTTCATTGACAGCATTGGAACCGTCAGCTTTCAACCCTCCGATATTGATCAGGGCAAAATCGGTATAAGTATTACTTTCCTTTGCAGTAATTCCTACTTTGGGTGGTGCCGGATGATTGTTGAACTTGATCCAGAATGACTTTAATAATTCCTTTGCCCACTCAACTGTTAAGGTACCGGTCTCGATATCCTTCTTGTAAAACGGGTAAAGATGCTGATCCAGCCTGCCTGGATTGAATGAATCCCAGGGATTGGTTTCAGTTATAACACCGATATGCACAAACCAATAGTATTGAAGGGCTTCCCAGAAAGTGCGCGGTGCTTTCCCGGGAACATGTCTGCAGATTTCAGACATGGACAATAGCTCTTGCTTTCTCTCGGCATTGTTCTCCTTGGTTGACATCTGCTCAAGTTCATCGGCGTATCTTTCGGAAAAATCGATAAGGGTCAGTGCTGAGACTTTCATGGCAAGCAACTCTTCCCTTTTATCCAATGCTTCCATATCCCCTAGAAAATCCAGGCTCTGAATCTTACTCTCTATTTCATCGATAAACGTTTCAAGCCCCTTTTGATAGATTTTATCCCCAAGTACAGTATGTCCCGGGGTTCGCTGTTCCTGGAACTCCGTAAACATTCCAGCCTCATAGGCAGTTTTCCATTGGTCCGAAAGCTCATTAAAAATCCGTTCACGCATGGATTTACCAGTCCAATAGGGAATAATGGTTTCCTCATATTGTTTTTTAATACTCTCGCTGACCCGAAAAAAAACCTTTTCCCTGCTATCGAGTACATCAAGGTCTTCCAGGCTGTGTAGGCAAACTTCGGGATAGGTCGGCGTTGCTTTGGGCTCGTCACCCCGTTCTCCGACAATCAGTTCCCCCCGATTGATTTTTATGGTCTTGTTCAACATTATGTGCTGGAAAGCAAGTGCCCGTTTCATGGGGATCGAAACTCTCTCCGCCTCGTTCTTTCGGTAGAATTCGGTCAACAATAACGCCCGCTCAACTGATATTCTCTCAACAGCGTCTATACTGTCCTGCCTTTGCATCTCAATTCGTTTACTCATGTCAGCCTCCAATCGTAACGGTTTTATCAAGGGATTCCAATTCCGCTTTTAAGGGCAGAACCTGATCCTCGGACAATGATTTCTCTCCGCCAAACTTGTTTTCCATACCAAATCGTTCGTATTTTCCTGCCGCGATATTATGAAACGGAAGCAGGGAAATATGGTTTACGTTTTCCAGTTCCTTCAACAACTGTTTCAGGTCTTTTATGTTTTCTTTCGTGTCTGTTATCCCCGGGATCACCGGAAAACGGATATTCAACCGTTTCCCCTTTTTTGCCAGCCAACGCAGGTTTTTCAGTATCTGTTGGTTGGAAACACCAGTGTATAATAAATGCCTCTCGTTGTTGATCAATTTAAGGTCAAAAAGAAAAAGGTCTACAAACTCGGACAGTCCCTGAATTGTCTCGGCAGAAGCAAACCCGCTTGTATCCAGAGCCGTATGGATCTCAATCTCGCGACAACGCTGTAAAGCCAGCTTTAAAAACTCCGCCTGGTACAGGGGTTCACCCCCTGAAAAAGTAACACCGCCTCCTGAATCGTCAAAAAAAATGACATCCTTCTCGATTTCCACCATAAGCTGGTCGATCGAATAGATTCTTCCGACCTTCTCAAGCCTGCAGGTATCAGCTTGGATATCTGCGCTATCCGACTTTGGTACCCCGTTCCCTATTCCTTCGGGATTGTGGCACCACCAGCATCTCAAGGGACAGCCCTTAAAAAAGACTGTTGAGCGTATACCAGGTCCATCATGTATGGCAAAGCGTTTCAGATCAAAAATCAGTCCTGTTTTCATGGTTAACCGGTTTGCTCCCGCATGGCACTTACAAAGATTTTAAAATATTTAATCACCGCCTCATGTTCCGATTTCGGGATCTTGGAAAACACACGATCTATAAAATCGTTGTTAACACGGTTCAACTGCTCACACTCTTTTTGCCCTTTCTTTGTCAAACTTATCCTCTGGAAACGACGATCATCGGGATCCGGGTTGCGTGAAACCAGCTCCTTTCTTACCAGACCGTCGATGGTACGGCTCAAAGTGCTTTTGTCCACAGCCATATGCCCGGCCATCTGTCCGATAGTAGTTTCCCCTAGTTCTCCGAGGTTGATAACCGTATGTGTCTGCACAACACTCAGTCCGCCGGTTCTCTCATCCCTTTGCTGACCAATGGCAACGTCTCTTTCAAACTTTCTGAGAGTCGTTCTGAATTGCTGTATTGTTTTCAATTCCATTTTTATATTTAGTAGTTGTGTTATGCAATAATTGTAGTCCGCAACTAAATTCACGTCAAATGGTTTTTACTCGATTTTAACCGGTTTTTTAAATTCGCTGTCAAAGAACCGGAACTCCGGCAACGAATCTAATTTAGAAGCCCGTGCGCAGCCAAACGCAAAAATATTCCTGAACCTAAGTATACAGATGACAAGCAACAAAATGGCTATCCGAAATGGGAACATTCGGTGGGGCTTGTTCTTCGCAAATCTGTTTTTTAAGAGGGCAACGTGTCGAGAACCTGCACCCGGGAGGTGGGTTCAGCGGGCTAGTGATTTCACCGGTCATAACTTGGGCAGATCTGGAAAATTCAATTTCGGGATCGGGAATAGGAATAGATGCCAGCAATCCTTTTGTATAAGGATGGTGCGGATCAGAATAAAGTGAATCACAATTCGCGGTTTCAACAATTTTCCCCAGGTACATCACCGCTACTCGATCGGAAATATACTGCACCATGGAGAGATCATGGGAAATGAAAAGATACGTCAGTTTGAATTTTTTCTGCAGATCTGATAGCAGGTTAACAATTTGGGCCTGGATGGAAACGTCGAGCGCGCTGATGGGTTCATCACAAATAATAAAATCCGGTTCAACAGCAAGTGATCGCGCAATTCCGATCCGTTGTCGTTGTCCCCCGGAAAACTCGTGGGGGTAACGCGTGGTATGATCCTTATTGAGTCCGACAAGCTCCAATAGTTCATAAATCCTTTCCTGTCGCTCTTTCCCCTTAAACAGTTTAAAGTTATCAATTCCCTCAGCGATAATATCGCCTACGGTCATATAGGAATTGATGGAAGAGTAGGGATCCTGAAAGATGATTTGTGTTTTTCTAATAAATTCCCGATTTTTTTGCTTATCAAGGTGTTGGATATTTTCGTTTTTATAATAGATTTCTCCCGCAGTCTGCTTGTACAACCCTACCAGGGTACGACCAACTGTGGATTTCCCGCAGCCCGATTCTCCCACCAGACCGAGTGTTTCACCCGGAGCGATGGCGATATCGACATTATCAACGGCTTTTAAAACTTTTTTGCCCCGCAGTGTGAAGTGTTTTTTGAGGTTTCGGGCTTCGATCAGATAACTCATGGGTTAATACCTTCCCTGGATAGTACACTGGTTTTTAAGTTATTGGTTGGTGCCTGATGATGAAGCAACCAGCATGCAGAATGATGTCCTTCATCTATTTGGAAATCGGGAGGGGGGTAATTATCGCAGATATCCATTGCGAATTCGCATCTTGGAGCAAAACCACATCCTTTCGGTGGGTTAAACAGATCGGGAGGTGTGCCCTTGATTGAATAGAGAGGTTCCTTCGATGATTTACTGACAGACGGAATAGAATTTAAAAGCCCGATTGTGTACGGATGTCTCGGGTTGCGATAGATATCGGTAGCTGGTGCGGTTTCAACTATCTTTCCTGCATAGATTATGGCGACACGATGTGCCATCTTTGCAACGACACCCAGGTCATGCGTTATTAGAATTAACGCTGTTTTGGTCTCTCTTTGCAGGGTCTTCATTAATTCAAGCATTTGGGATTGAATTGTTACATCCAAAGCTGTGGTTGGTTCATCAGCAATAATCAGGCTTGGTTTATTGATAAGAGCCATGGCGATAAGCGCCCTTTGCCGCATACCGCCAGAGAACTCGTAAGGGTATTGCCGAAATCGCTGCTCAGGGTCCGTTATTCCCACCATATCAAATGCATCAATGCAAAGCCTTTTAAGCTCGGTTCCGCTGATTCTTTTCGGGGCATGCTCTTTGAAGATTTCTGTTACCTGGGTTCCGATACGCATGGTGGGATTAAGATAGGTCATGGGATCCTGAAAAATCATGGATATCTCCGCTCCCCGAATCTTCAGCATCTGCTTTTCACTCAATTGGGTTAAATCATTTCCCTTAAACAATATTTCACCACTGACCTGGCCAGGCGGTTCGGGAACAATTCGCAAAATACTGTGTGCGGATACGGATTTTCCACATCCGGATTCCCCAACCAAGGCAAGGCATTCTCCCTTGTTAATTCCGAATGAAATGTTACGGACTGCCTGAACAGTACCACCATAGGTACTAAAATCCACTTTCAGGTTTTTTACATGTAAAATGTCATATTCTTCAGTCATGATCGAGCTCGTCATTGTCGCATTTTCGGATCAAGTGCGTCGCGAAGACCATCACCAAAAAGATTAAAGGAGAGCATGGCGATGGAAATGATCAACGCCGGGTAAGCTATCAGGTGAATTGAAACCTGAAACTGTTCCACCCCCTCTTTGGCTAGGACTCCCCAACTTGACTCCGGTGGTTGAATGCCTAAACCGATGTAACTCAAAAACGCTTCTGCAAAAATATAATAGGGAATTGCCATGGTCATACTGGTGATGATCAACCCCAGAAAATTGGGAACCATATGACGGAAAATGATACTGGCGTGTGAACTCCCAAGCTTGCGGGCTGCCAGGATAAACTCCTGATTATTTAGTTGGAGAATTTGTCCGCGTACCAATCGGGCGGTGGATATCCAGCCGATAATGATGAGGGCTATTATAAGCGAATCAAATCCCGGTCCCATCACCACCATCATCAAGATAGCTACAATGATGTAAGGAATTCCATAGAGTACGTCTATCAACCGCATCAAAACTGTGTCGACAATTCCTCCGAAATACCCTGAGATACTGCCGATGAACGTTCCCATAACAGCATTGACAATAGCTGCCGTAAATCCGATCAGTAGAGACGTTCTGGCTCCCATCCAGAGTCTGGCCCAGAGATCGCGTCCCAAGCCATCTGTTCCGAAAATGTGCCCGTTCTCACCTGTTGTCAGGTATGGCAAGTCCTCCAGAGCATCATACTCGAATGGAACAACCATAGGACCGATAATGGCAAGTACAATCAAAAGTAGAATCATCAACAAACCGACCATCGCGATCCTGTTTTTGAACAGGCGATGGGTGGCGTCTTGTAAATAAGTCAAACTTGGTCGATGTATTGTATCGGAATCATGCTGTTCTACACGCTTACGAAACAATTCCGCATCAAAACATGTATTCGTATCAGACATCCCGTTCTCCACTGATCCTGATTCGAGGATCGATAATGCTATATAAAACATCCACGATAAAATTAGCACCAATTAAGAATATCCCATAGAAAACGGTCATTCCCAGTGTAAGAGTATAATCCCTGTCACTGATGGCATTTACATAGAACTTTCCCATGCCGGGGATGTTAAAAATTCGTTCAATAACAAAGGTCCCTGTCAGAACAGCTGCCACGATTGGCCCCAGAATGGTAATAATCGGCAACATGGCATTCCTAATCTGATGTCTCAATACTATTTTATATCTGGGAAGTCCTTTGGCTCGCGCTGTTTTGATATAATCTTCGTTGATTACGGTCAGCATACTGGTCCTCATAAAGCGGGACAACAATGCCATCGTGTAAAAGCTCAAAGCAAAAGCCGGTAAAACCGTGTATTTCATCTCTCCCCAACCGGCGACAGGAAACAATCGTCCTTTATAAGCGAAGATATATTGAAGAATACTGCCCATAATAAAATCGGGAACGGAGATTCCGATTATCGCGATAATCATCACACCGTGCCGCAAAGGGTGCCTGTATAATTGGGCGGCGCAGACTCCCAGAAAAAGGCCCAGAATGATGGCAAATAGAAGCGCCCGAATTCCCAGATCCGCAGATATTGGGAATGTTACAGCAATTAAATCATTGACTCTTTGCCCCTGGTGTTTCATGGAGATACCAAAATCTCCTCTTACCAAGTTGCCAATATACTTAAAAAATTGGATGTGCAGCGGTTTGTCAAATCCGTATGTTTTTTCCAGATTAGCCCGAACTTGTGCAGTCGCTTTTTCTCCGTCAAATGCATCTCCCGGCAAAGCATGCATCAAGACAAAAACAGTTGCGGCTAACACAAACACCGTCAATACGGAAATGACCAATCGCTTGAGGATATATCTAAGCATGGGATTCAGACCTTAATTGCGAGCAATGATTACATCATTTTTGAGTAATTGACAGCGCGAAAAGTCATAGACAGCTGATTCTTCGCGCTGTTCCAGTCAGGTACAAAGATGGCTTCTTATTTTATTTTCGCAAAGGAAGCATCGATATCATATCCGATAAAATAAAAATCAAGTCCTTTGACATTAGGATTAATCAGCACCGCTTTTTGTCGCATGTGTAACGGAACCATTGGTGCTGTTTTAAGAAGCTGTTGTTCTGCTGAGTAGTAATAATCCAGACTCTTGTTTCGATCAGTTGATTCCAAGGCTTTTTTGATCTGGGAGTCAAATCCCGCATCACTATAACCGCACCGTGCAGCATAATATCCGTCTGTTTGCCAAATTTCAAGATAAGAAAAAGGGCTATTGTAATCAGGTACCCAACCCTGCCACGCCATTTCATAATCACCTTTTTTCAGACTTGCCCAATGATGCTTGTATTCAACCTGGGTGATGTTGAAAGTGATGCCAAGGTTCTTGGTAATCATGCTCTGCAATACTTCTGCCTGGCGTTTTAATTGCGGGTTGTTTGAAGTGATCTGATAGGAAACCTCAATGTCAGCTGGATTGCTGATATTGAGTGTTTGCATTGCCTTTTTCAGATGTTTGACCGCTTCTGTTTTTTGTGCCTTCTTATCATAGAAATTTAAAGGATAGTCCTCACCATAACTCTTGGTTTTTCCCATCAGAATCGGCATGATATAGCGTTGCGCAGGCAGGTTCAATCCCCTGGAAGACAATGCGGTAAAAACCTCACGATCAATGGAAAGATTGATGGCTTTGATAAAATCCATATTTGCCAGCCAGGGTTTACTGTCTTTTTTACGTTTGTTGAACCCGATCCATTCAATTGAATACATATAGGAAAACGCATTGTCTTTATAGTTCGGGTAAAGTGTTTCAGGAACTTCGGCAAAGTGCAGATCCCCTGTTTGATACATTTGCAATGCGGTCATTGGATCTTCAACGACAATCACCTCTATCTCATCAAGGCTTACGGCGCCTGCGTTCCAGTAATACGGATTCTTTTTAAAGATCTTTTTGCTTAGAGGGGTATATTCAGCCAGATAAAATGGACCATTATACAGCAGTTTATCCGCAGATGTGGCGAATTCCTGTCCGTATTTATCCACATAATCTTTACGCACAGGAGAGAAATTGCTGAGTGCCAGAGAACTTAGGAAATAATCCGCCGGATTCTCAAGGATAATTTTCAAAGTCAGGTCATCAACTGCTTTAACCCCCAGCTTATCCAATCCCATTTCACCTTTGTTAACAGGTCCGGCGTTTTCGATTGTCATTCCAATAAAAGAGTAAGGAGAGGCCACTTTAGGGTCCATCAAACGTTTGATGGAATACTCAAAGTCATATGCCGTTAATTTTGTGCCATCACTCCATTTGGATGACCGCAGGTGAAAGGTGTAGATCTTTCCGTCTTTAGAAATATCCCAACTTTTCGCAATTCCCGGAGTAAGTTCTCCAGACTTTGTACGAACCAGACCTTCACTCATCAGTTTTGCAATGTTCTGATCCGGGATACTGTTGCCTTTTGTAATATCGAGTGTTGTACCATCACTGGTTTGTGAGAAAACCAACTTATTCGCAGCCTGAACCGGAGACAATGTTAATGATAAAACCGTTAGCACTAACCCCGCTATCAACATCACTTTTTTAATCGAATAATGCACCATTCTTAATCTCCTTGAATTAATAGCCATTTGATTATCTGGAATGCAAAATGATTATTGACCTCCACTTGCACCGGCTTGCTGCAAGTTAATCATTTTCAGTTTACTTGAAGAATCAAATCATTTATACAACAATTTTCACTAAAAACGTCTTGCAAAAATCTATTTTTGTTTTGCAAAATTCTACTAAAATCCATCAATCAAAAACAAAGGCCAGAATTCAAAGAATTCGAAATTTCATATTAAATAAGATCAATTCGTTATGGAGAAGGTGAAAATTGATATTTCCATTTTTAAAAAAAGAATTTATTGTTAGTTGTATATCACAACCATTGCGAGTAGAAACAATATTGTGTATTAAAATCGAAAACCGGATAGTTTTTGCCGTCCATACAAACCCGTAGAATGCATATGTCTGCTTCCGCCTTTTTATTTCAAACACCCGAGATACCAACCGGCCATAAACACGATCATTTGCAAATGGTTCTTGGTGTAAGCGGTGTCAGTAAAATAGAGATTGATGGTACAGAAATCAAATTAGATTTGATGAAAGGATGTGTGATACCAGCTAATACCACGCATCAGTTCTCTGGAATTGGAAAAAATAAAAGTTTGACCATCAATTTTCGGCAAAAAATCCAGGATGATTTAATCAAGCGGATTTTTGAACGACCAAGGTTCTTTCTTCTGGATCAAAGCATGCGTAAATTTGTCCAGTTCTCTGCCATGGAGTTACCAGAGTATGAAGATTTGGAAACCAACTGCAATATGCGTTTTAACCAACACATTGCGGCTGTTTTTACAGGGTTAATGGAAAGCAGGATATTTAAGCATCAAAGACCCGAACAGAGAATTGATTTGGATTCGATTGACCGGTTTGTGATGAATCGACTGGATTGCAAGATTACAGTGGAAGAAATAGCAAAATCAGTCCATATCAGTCCCAGTCATTTTTTTACCTTATTCCGGGAAGAGGTAGGCAAAACGCCCCACCAATACGTCATTGAAAAACGGTTGGAAAAGGCAAAGCTATTACTGAAGACCACAAAGCTGACGATTGCCGAAATATCGGAGGAGGTCGGGTTTTCCAGTCAGAGTGCGTTAAGCAATACCTTTAAAAAACAATTCGGTTGCACACCGGGGATTTTTAAATATCAATCTGATATTTAGTGGTGCCACCCGGCAACCACTGTTAGCAGACTCCCATGTATCATTCCCTCCACTCTATTTCTGCTGTTGGTTGTGATGGATGTTTGAATGATCCATTACAACACAGATATTCATAGAAATTTGCAATAAAAAAATAGATTTTTACAAGACGTCCCTTATCTGCCCCGTATAATCATAATATGAATTATGCTTGCCAAGTTAATCAGAAGACAAAGGCGACATATTATTGTTCATATCAAAAATGTGAAGAGCGATGAAAAAAGTAATTAAACAATTGGAAGAAAGAAACCTGGATGGCTTATTTTTAGTTGATTACGCAAACATCCGCTATATGAGCGGCTTTACAAATGCCGATTCCTATATATTGATTACGAAAGAAAAGCAATATTTCTTAACGGATTACCGTTACTCCGAGCAGGCAGAAAAAGAGTGCAAGGGATTTGAGGTTATTACCGTCGACCGGGAGGAAAAACCGCTGGAGCAAGTTATATTAGAAATTGCCGATTCTACCGGTCTAAAAAACATCGGTTTTGAAGAAAATCATATCGTTTTTCAACTACTGGAGAAGCTGCGGGGTGCAATGCCCCGGATTGAATTTGTTCCCACAAATGGTATTGTTGAAAGTTTACGTTATATCAAAACCAATAAAGAGATCGATTATATCCAGACTGCTGCAAGCATAGCCGACAAGGCATTCGATCAAATATTGGACACATTGAAGCCCGGGATGACCGAGTTGGAGGCAGCATGGAAACTTGAGACCTTCATGAGGGAGTTTGGGGCAGATTCATCCGCTTTTCAAACTATTTTGATCTCGGGGCAAAAAACGTCCTTACCCCATGGGATTCCCTCCCGGAAAAAAATCGAAAAGGGCGATCTGGTGACAATTGATTTTGGCGCTTTGGTTGAGGGGTATCGATCAGATATGACCCGAACGATTGTTGTTGGGAAACCCGATGAAAAGCAAAAGAAAATCTATGCGATTATTCAGGAAGCACAAGAACAGGGATTGCAATCAGCAAGGGCTGGCCGTACCGGAAAGGAAGTAAATGAAGAGGTAATGAAGATAATATCAGGATATGGTTATATTGAATTCGCTGGAAAAGGGCTGGGACATGGCGTTGGATTGGACATACACGAGTTGCCTTTTATGAACAAAACCTGCGGGGATGAGTTAAAAGAAAACTGTGTTGTAACAATCGAGCCAGGAATTTATATCCCTTATTGGGGAGGTGTACGAATTGAAGATATTATTGCAGTAAAGAATGGGCCTTGCAAGGTACTATCTAATTCTCCCAAAGAGTTAATATCGATTTAGATTATCGTTAGTGACACCTTCAGAAACCAGTCAAAAGATCTATCTTAGTGTTGGCAAAATAGATGTTCTTAAGGCCCTGCTGGCCAATCTTTAATCTTCCGTTGCTGGTAAACCTTTGCCGAGAGAATAAACGTGTTTACAAAAGAGATATACACTAAAAGAAGAAAAAAGCTCAAACAAGCGGTGGGTTCAGGCATGATCCTTATGCCCGGGAATACAGATGTTCCATTTAATTATATGGAAAATAAATACCCTTTTAGGCAAGACAGCACCTTTCTCTATTTTTGGGGACTAGACCGACCGGGCCTGGTAAGTCTGATTGACATAGACGAGGATCGGGAATACTTGTTTGGTAATGATATTGATCTGGACGATATTGTCTGGATGGGAAATCAACCAACGCTGGAGCAGCTTGCTTCCATGAGTGGGGTGGGACATTGGTATCCATTAAAAACAATAAAAGAAACCGTAGAGCATTGCAGTAAACCCGGTAAATCCTTGCATCTCCTTCCCCAATACCGAGCTGAGAATTTGATATTTCTGACAAAACTTCTGGGAAAAGCGGCATGGGAAATCAACAATCAAGCCTCCCGTGAGTTGATAGACGCAATTGTTGACCTGCGGTCGGTCAAAGAGAAGGAGGAAATCTCTGAGATCGAACTGGCGCTGACAACCACGCGCCAAATGCATTTAACTGCCATGAAAATGGCCACCCCGGGAACGCATGAACGATTAATAGTCGGTGCCATTGAAGGTGTTGCTGTTGCAGGTGGCGGACAACTTGCGTATCCTCCCGTCGTTAGCATTGATGGTCAAATACTGCACAATTATAATTACCAGAATCTACTGAAAAAGGGAAAACTGCTTGTAATTGATGCAGGTGCCGAAACAAAGTCTCACTACGCCAGCGATATTACCAGAACCTTACCAGTTGGCGGAGCCTTTTCATCCCGCCAAAAAGAGATCTATGAAATCGTTTTAAATGCTGAGAAAAAGGTAATCGAGGCGATCAGACCGGGAGTCCCTTTCCGAGATCTGCATATTCTTGCCTCATCGACAATTGCAGAAGGATTAAGGAACTTGCATATCATGAAAGGGAATCTGGAAGATGCTGTTACTCAAGGAGCACATGCATTGTTTTTTCCTTGTGGTATTGGACACATGATGGGGTTAGATGTCCATGATATGGAAAATTTGGGCGAAGACTATGTGGGTTATGACTGTAAAACGGAGCGAAGCTCTCAATTCGGTTTATCCGCATTAAGGCTTGCAAGAGAACTCCAATGCGGTTTTACGGTAACAGTTGAACCGGGTATCTATTTTATTCCTCTATTGATAGAGCAGTGGCGGCAAGAGGGACGATTTAAGGATTATATCAACTATGAGAAGGCTGAAACCTATTTTGATTTCGGAGGCATCCGCATAGAAGATAATGTCCTGGTCACACAAGAAACAAGCCGTATTTTAGGCGATCCGATTCCCAAATCTGTCAATGAGATTGAAAAAACGATGGCTGGTGCAGGTTAGTCTTTTTAACTTCCAATGGTTTCGCTCCCGGTGAAAATGGACCAGTTATTCCTTGAACACCTGAAGTAAACGTCGCTTCTTGAAAGGCAACCACCCCCGATAGACAGTAAGATTAACAGATAGATCCCATCTTTCATCAAATACACTCAAAATCGGATTTTGAGGAGATAATATCAGAGGTTCCACCCCACAAGATTTAATCATACACCTGTATATTGATCCATATTAACAGAGTAAGGGCTTAAATCAAGACAGGCCATCCGGTTGGACAGGGCTTTTTGCTTTTATTGCTACTCTTTTAAAAGAAGAAGTATATAGGAACTCAACAGGGATGAATTTTTAATAAACTTGAATTTGTCCCTGTCGATTTGAGCCTAATTTTCTAAGTATGAGATGGAAACCGGGAAAGATCAGTATGAGGCAGGAACAGGGCGGCTGTATAGTGATCCATGTAAGCAGGGTCGGTGCTTAAATCGAGATAGGTCATCCGGTTGGACAGGGCTTTTTGTTTTTGTTGATACTCTTTTGAAATAAGCAGCATATAGGAACCCAACAATGATGAGTTTCCTATAAACTTGAACTTATTCCGGTCGATATCGGGCAACAGACCGATGGTGATACAATCTTCCAGGTTAAGAAAATGCCCGAAGCCTCCGGCGATATAAAAGGAGGCAATGGACTCAAAACCGATGTCCAATTGGTTCAGCATCAAACTACAAGCAGAGTAAATAGCCGCTTTTGCGCGAATAACATTTTCGATTTCTGCTTCGGAGATCAACAGGGGGTTGCCGGTTTCGCTTTCATCACCGTTAGCCAGTAAGTAGAATGCCTGACGTCCTTCAACCCTGATTCTCGGATTAAGTCGCGATCTGTCAAATTTTCCGGCTGAATCGATCCATCCCGAAGAAAACAAGCTGGCCAACAAGGAGATGATTCCAGAACCGCAGATTCCCTGAGGTTTAGCGCCATGTATGGTCTTCAAAACAGGAACTCCGGTTTCTGCGTCAATTTTCACTGATTCGATGGCGCCTCCGGAAGCTCTCATTCCACACATGATACCGCCCCCCTCAAAGGCTGGTCCCGCCGAACAGGCACATGTCATTATAAATTCATTGTTACCCACCACCAACTCCCCGTTTGTTCCAATATCCAGAAAGAGATTGATCTCTTCAGAATCAGAAGCCAAATCGGTACACAACAAACCTGCCGTAATATCACCTCCCACATAGCTGCCAACAGCCGGGGATATATGAACAGGGGCATGGGGATGAATATTCAACCCGATTTCTCCGGCCTTTTGAATCTCCAGATTCAGAATGGTTGGTGTATAGGGTTCCAATCGGATGTACTCCGGAGTTAAGCCCAGTAGCAGGTGAGTCATGGTGGTGTTTCCTGATATCACCGCGGAATAAATCTTTTCTCGCTCCAGTTGTAATTCATCTATCAGTTTTTGAATAAGACCATTAAAAGTTTTTAAAACACGGTTTTTTAACTCTTCCAACCGATCAGGTCTTTGCGCGTAGTTGATCCTGCCGATAATATCAACCCCACAGGATATCTGCTGGTTATAATCGGTCACTGTTTTTAGGATTTTACCAGAGGGCAGAGATACCAACTGAACGGAAACCGAAGTGGTTCCCAGGTCAATGGCAAGACCATATTGATCAGACTTTTCATGACCGGGTTTTATATCAACCAGGTAATTTTCTTCTTCATGGCAAAAAACGAATGCTGTTAGCCTGCCGTTATCCTGTCTGAGCGTTATAGCCAGTTGTTTGAGATAATCCAGGGATACTTTGATGTCCTTTTCAATATTGTTTCGTAAACTTTGCAAAAACCTGTCGAGATCAGACTGACCATCCTCCGGTTGAGGTTTGTCAACTACAAGTGCCACAGATTTCACCATGGGATGCATCTCCCATTCACCGGGGAGAAGTTCCGCTTTAATTCGCATCAGGTCATGTTCGGAAGGGGCAAATTGACTTCTTTTGGAAGTTTGCTGCGGGATTTCAATGGTGAAATTTCGGTTCCTGACAATAGTCTTGCAGGCATGGACATATCCTTCCTTGACTGCTTCTTTAGAAAGTGACAGTGATTCCTCACCTTTAACATCGCCCTCTGTTACCTTAACGACACATTTACCGCAGGTGCCCTTGGTCCCACAGGGCGCGCTGATTTCCACACCTGCTTTCAAGGCGGCATCAATTAATTCAGTTCCCACAGGAACGTCCACCGATTGATTGGAAGGTAAGAATCGAACTGTTGGCATGGGAATTTTTTATATTTAAATCGTTGTCGCGTTTACCTCGGACTCACCACATTGGTGATGAAGCTTTCAAGATCGGCTGATTCCTGTGGCCCGACAATCGCTTTCCATCCGGGAAGATTCTCTTCCAGTTCACCACTGATCTGAGAAACATAACCGGGAATAATGATTTCACGAGTGTTAACTTTACTTTCCAAATCACTTTCCTTGATAAAACCGGCGATGGAGCTGCCTGAGAATTTCCCGGCTGCCCAGGAGGTGAGGACACTCATTCCTTCACATTCGGGTACAACCAGCCAGGCACTTAATCCGCTGTTTTCAATCTCTCCTGATATGATAAAATAGGTCAGGGAAAAATTGGTTGTTACAAACACAGGCGAATTGGCATTGGGTTCTCCTACCGGATAGACCCCCGGCTCAACCTGAATCGGCTTCTGAGGATCGGTAAAAATATTCATGCGGGCCGTCATCAGAGGCACAATCTGCGCAGGATCGAATTCAGGCAGTACAAAGATTCCGCCAAATTTGGAAATCTCATTAACCGCCATGATGATATTTTCCAAATAGTCATCCCCTTCGATAAAACGAAGCGTGGGATATCCCAGCGGTTTGAAATTGTCTGTTAATGCTGATTTTCTGGCAATGGAATTGGTTTGAAATTGTTCTGAAAGTGAGTGAGTCTGAAACTGCAGCAAAATCTCATTGAAGCCATTTTCTTTCAATTGTGACGTTATCTTGACCATGCTGTCGAGATCTGCTGCTGTTACAGCTAAGGCATGATTGTTCTCCCGGGCTGTTTTCATGAGCATATCAGCAGTTTCGGCGGTAGCCGCAGCAATCAGACTTCCGGAATCCTTGACTGCTTCAGCAGCTTTTATTAGAGCTTCAGGATTTTGGCTGTGTAAGACTATTGGTTTTTGCGTCATTGACCAAGCTTTTTTTGCCAGTGTAACAAACTGTGCAACACTGTCACTTTTCTGAGTGATGGCAACCATGTCAATGGTTAAGGTTTCTCCAACCCGAATCAGCTGGTAATCCTTAATTGCCTGCAACGTGCTCTCGATCTTCTCGCTGGAATCGGTATCATTTATGTTAACAGCAATCAAAGACTGATGAACAAAGGTTTTTTCATGTCGATAAAAAACGGTTTCCTCGCCTATCTTCAAAGACCGATCAGTACCAAAAGCAACACCTTTTACCGGGGGTTCGCTGGCTGCGCCTAAAACCGCTTTTGCCTCATCAGAAGCATAAGGACAGTCTGCCAGATCCGCTTTTTTTGCCGCCAGTTTCATGGCAAAAGCAAGGCAGGTATTGGAGCCGCACTCCTTGCAGTTGGTCTTTGGCAGATACTTTTGAATCTGTAATCCTGTGAGTTTTTTCATTTTTCTTTTTTTATTATCAATTCAATTTGAATCAGTAACTGTATTTTAGGAGTTAGGAGTTAGGAGTTAGGAGCTAAGAAGTGCTTTTACCAATAGCATGGCTATAGGACCCTAAAATCCGGCTTACCTCATTTAAGTTATTCATTAAACCTGTTGTATCCCCATAGCTGAGGTCACGCGCTAATATTAAAAAGCACTTCGTTTCTTCCAGTGAGCCTTCTGCTATATTCATAAAACGCTTCTTATCCGCAATTCCTTTTCTCCTAAACCCTTCTGCAATATTGGCAGGAACCGAAACACTCGATCTTCTAATTTGAGAAGTTAAACCATAGAGCTTATGTTTCGGAAACGATTCCGTAATTCTATAAATATCCATCACAAGAGCGTGTGCTTTCTGCCACACTATGAGATCAGTAAAAGATCTAGCAGGTTCCATTCTGTGCAACCTCTAATAAAGGTAAAAAAATCCAATTTCAAATCTTCTGCTCCTAACTCCTACCTTCTAGCTCCTATTTTCTGCCTCCTATTCCCCCATCAACCTGGAAATCGTTCGTTTTGTTGCCATGGCTGCTTCCGGGTGATACATGATTAAAACATCCGCTCCTGCGTACAGCAGGTTAATCGCGGTGGCCAGTTCCCAGGCAGCGGCACGTTTTACCAGGTCTCCCCATTCCGGAAAATCCTTCTCTTCAGCTTTAAATTCCTTTGTTTTAATACATTCCTGCCCGGGTGACACAATCAGGGGACCTGCCAGCATTTTGTCGCCGCCCAAGCCAGTTAACCGAATCCGCTCCATAACCGAATAGGTGTATTCCAATCCGTATCCCACTGAACTGGTCATGGGATCCATCACAATTTTGTTTTTTGAAATGTCCATATTGGTCAGGAGAATATTCATCTGCTTGCCGATGTTGACATCAATCGGGCTTTGAGCAACCAGGGAGTGATTATAAGCCATGGCCGCCCCGGCAATAACCCTGTAATTGTCCTGCTCTGTCCAGTTCAGCAGCAGGTTTTCGCCGGCACAGGCTTGCGCCACCGCCTTCATCACCTCGTTGTTTTTTTCGAAATGATTGTGGCCGGTGATAATCAATGGAACCTCAACTGCGTTTAATACGGATTTGACAACCTCAACCGATTGTTCTGCAGATCGATTCCCTTTTTCAGGATGCGTTCCTTCCAGGCGGACACTGATGAGATCCGCTCCGTATTTTTCAACACACACCTTTGCCATCTCTGCAGGCGACTTTATACTATCTCCGTAGATCTGTCGCAAAACAGCCGGATACTTTTCACTGACAATATCAAACACCTCAAGGGCAACAAGTGGCCGGTTAGGCATCTCCCCTTCCCAAAGGTGAAAAGGCATACAGGACTGCCCCCCGATGGTGTGCGTTATTCCCCGCGTTCCTCCTTCCTCTTTGGTGGCTCCCAGTTTGACCGTCCATACCGGTAGATCGTTTTTCTCTTTTGGAATGGCAAAGGAGCCAATCCCTTCTATTCTCTCTTTAGCCTTGGGCCGGATCTTTTTCTCTACCGGAAGTTGAGATTTAACAACCGTTGTTTCCTTTTTTATCTCAACGGTCTCTCCCAGGAATTTTGAGCTGAGGGTTCCGATAATATCACTGACAATCTCTTTGGTGATGGAAGATCTTACTTCCTTCATGACATCATCCCGGATCTGGTTCTTAATCTGTTCGATGAGATCAGGCGTTATCTGCTGGGATGAGCTTTCTGCTGAGTCATCTTTTATTTTATCTTTGGGCTTTTCCGATTCCTCAATTTGAGTACCGGGATCCTGAACCACTGGTTGCTGCCCTTCTTCACCTATCTGCTCAGAAAACAGGCTCATATCATCCAGTTTCAGTGCGGGATGATCCACTTTTTCCAGATAGGCCTTTATCTCATTGGGATCTGTGGCTATGGTCTCATCCGCTATTTTATCAAACAGGTCCGGGAATCCCTTCTCCTTAAACACCTCTCTCAAATCATCACCGATCTGCTCTTTAAGCTCCTTTGGCATCCAAACCAGACGTTCAAAGCCACCATCGGCAGCCAGAAATTTCTTGGAAGTTAAAAACACCTTACCGACTCCCATAAAACCGGGAGTCTGGTGTCCTCCTCCAACATTGCCGGCCAGCGTGGAAAAGCTCATGCCAACCGGTGTGTCCGCTTGGAATTCCCGGTTAACAACCATGATACCATTGCATTCCGGAACGTAGGCACAGATAGCCTCAAAACAGCCGCAGCTTGTCATGGGGCGATCCATGATGGAGTAGGCGCAGAAGGTGGAAACGGATTTATGGCTGTTGGTATAGACATAGTCATTAACGCCCTTCCAGATTCCTTTTACCGGATCGATAACCTCACCTTTCTTCACCGGCTGATTGGGGCCGGTTTCATCGATTTCATAAGCAGCTTTGCCGTCAAGCCAGTTATAAGCTCCGCAAAGCCCTAACCGTTCGGGAGTGATGATGCAGACATGGTTGGGAGCGAACGATTGGCATAAGAGACAAGAATAGAAGATGTCAACGGATTCATCCGTCATGGCGGCCAGCCGCAGGTTTCTTTCCTTATAAATACCTCTGGCAACCGCAAGACGCCTGGCCACTTCATCGGCCTCAGTAATCAGGGTTACCTTGACTTTGTCAACAATAGCCGGGTAATCGGAAATGAACCGGGCGTGCAAAATCTCACCATAGTGACGTAGTCGCAAACCTTTTTTAAATCCATCTTTAGAAACACGGGTCCAGACGATATCTCTTTGTCCCATGTGCCAGATTCCCTCGGCGCCATTCACCAGATGATGAACCTGTCGTTCCAGAATCGGTTCAAAATCCGGTTGCATTTTACGTCCTGCCACTTCAACCCAGATAGCCAGAGGTAGGGCTGTTCCCTCTTCCACTTCATCAATATCCGGGCCTATAATCTCCATCTCACCGTCATTGATTTCATCCAGCTCCGCAGAAGTGACAAACTCGAAAGCGTCGGTCAGGTTTCCACCAAATTCGGCATGGACCTCCGATTTGCGGATACGTTCCCCTTCAAACGCGGCACCGTAAGGGACCGGGATGGGAACCTTTGTGATTTTGATCTTACATCCCCTCACCTCCAACGCCTTTTCCACCATGGACTCATGGGGAACATTGGAAACCACATGTTCATAGGTGCAAACACCCGTGGGTAAAATCTGGGGGATATCAGTATCCGAGATGGTCGGAAAACCATAGTTGATCGCACCGGCGGCAATTGAGTATTTGTCCGGCGTAACTTCTCCGAAGGTGAGGACAAAGGCAAAAATCCTGTTTTTGTTGTATCTCATATTTGCTTCAAAATCGCCCGGTTTCACCCCGCCAAAGGAGAGTGCCGCCCGATTGGCAAATCCCAGAGCGTACACCAGTGCAGACACATCTTTTCCAAAGGGAACCAGCCGGGTTTCCCATCCCAACTGCACTCCCTCCTCGGCCAACTGCTCCGCAAATTGTTTTCCATTGGTTGAACCGGCCATGAAGACGTAGAGATTCTTTTCCTGAAGTTCTTTGGCTATTTTGACCGCAATCTCATTACTAGGAGCCGCACCTGTTATGGCTGCAAAACCGGGCGCCGTGCCATCGACAAATTCCACTCCCCGTTCCCGCATAATTACATCGTTAGCTGCTGCCAGCCAGATATCATGAATGGGGTTCGGTCCGATTAGATACTTGCAGACTTCAATGATTTCGCAGGCAAAAAGAGACGCCACACCTGCATCCAGTGTGTTACCCAAATAGGGCAGCCAGTTTTTTACGGAAGGTCGTTCGGGTAGCATGATTTTTGACCGCTGTAACACCCTCCGTAAATCAGATAGAGTTTGAGCTTTCTCGCCTGTGAAAGAATAGATGATAGGCAGAAAATACGCTGTTTCAGGAAAAGCAACCGGGGCTGATTCCCCCTTCAGTTTGATAGCTTCATCCAGTTTTGCTTCAGCCTTGGCGACCCATTCAATAGCGCCGTCAATGGCATGTGAGCAGATTATCTTAGACATTGAGTTCTCTCCTATCTTTCATATCGTATAGTTTTCTTTCCTGCTTTTTATTGATTCCCAGGTTTTTTCTGGCTTCATCCAGAATTTCTAAAATCTTGGCAGTGGCCTGATAGGGGTCTTCGCAATCATGGAAGGATGCGCCAAAAAGCTCCCTGGTCTTTTCATTGAGAAAGGTTTTAACGTTTTCAGACCCTTCGATGCTGAAGGGTTGCCCCAAGATCACATCGATTCCGGAAGCGACAAAATAAGTGCCGATGGCAACGGCCTTTTCACTCATCCATTCAGGGGCAACCCCGACAGCGGGAAGTTGCGATATGTCATCGCCAAGACCGCCCTCTTTAACAATCTCTGCGGCAGCCTCCAATATTCGTGAGTTGTCCACGCAACTTCCCATATGGAGTACCGGTGGCATGCCAACAGCCTCACACACTTCCCTTAGACCTTCTCCTGCATCTGACAAAGCTGTTTCAGGAAGCATCATCCCCTCTTTAGCCGATGCTACGGCAGCACAACCCGTTTTTAATACGAGAACGTTTTGTCTGATCAACTCCTTGGTCAGAATATTCATGTAGGCGTCAGTTTTGGCCTTGGGATTGTTACAGCCGACAATTCCCACCACCCCTTTTATACGCCCTGCAATAATGGCGTCATTAAGGGGACGAAAGGAGGCTCTGAAGGTTCCCCCTAAAATGTATTTGATAGCATCGACACTGAATCCGCCGATCACCGGGCTTTGGGCTTTGGGAATGGCCACTTTTGAAGGATCACGGTTTTTATAATTATCAACAGCTCGTTTGATAAGATCTTTTGCTGAAGAGATTGCGTCGTCGGAATCAAATGCCAGGTGAGTGGCGCCACTGGTTTTTGCCATATCAGTCGTTGAGATGATTTCAGTGTGATAGGCAGCTGCCACCTCCGGCAAACTTGGCATACAACATTGAACGTCAATAATCATAATCTCAACCGCTCCCGTGATGATCGCCAACTCCTGTTGCAGAAAGCTTCCTGCAATGGGAATTCCGTGGCGCATCAGGATTTCGTTAGCGGTGCAACATATCCCGGCGAGAGTGATTCCTTCCGCCCCGGCATCTTTTGCATAAGCAATCAGTTCAGGATCACGAGCCACAACGGCCAGCATTTCCGAAAGTTCAGGCTCGTGCCCGTGAACAAGGATATTTACCGTGTTTTCTCCCAGCACACCCAGATTGGCGTCACTTTTCACCGGGTATGGAGTACCGAAAAGAATGTCGGACACAATCATGGCTATTCTCGATCCTCCCCAACCATCAGACAGAGCAGTTCTAAAAGACTGCAGCAACAGGTTTTCGTAATGATGGTCAACCCCCATGGTGGTCCGATGCATGGATTCTACAATCATACGGTCGACACCAAAAGGTTCGATGTTGTTTTTCCGCCAACAGGATTGTTGTTTTAGTGGCGCCAGGCTAAGGGTAACAAGGGGATCTTCCTGACGCATGAATTCGTCCAGGAAGAGGTTGGCCAGATCTAAAGCGATCTCCTCCTTGGATTTTCCGGCTGATTCCACCTTATAATCCTTTGCTGCCCGTCTCAGTGCTTTTTCGTCTTTGATTTCATATCCCCCCCCGTTTCCCTGGGCAACTTTTTTAAGTCGCAACACAAGATGTCGTCCATGGTCAGAATGAGCGGCCGAGCCGCCAACCACTTCCCTGAGATAATTGCGTGCCACGATAGTATCGGCATCGGCTCCGCAGACTCCTTTGGGAGATCTTTTGGTAATTTTACAGGGTCCCATATGGCAGATGCGACAGCATATTCCGGATTTCCCAAACTTACATTGATTCTTCTGGGTCTCCATACGATCATAACAGGTATCAACACAGTCTCTGGCTGCTTTGGCCAGCGTCTCAATAGAAGCAAGATCGGAAACTCTGTCAATAGGAATAATGGGTTCTTGTGTCATAGGTTTTAATGATTAATCAGTTGTTATTAGTAACAAAAAAAGCATTTTTCTCACGGCTGTGCCAATTCGTCTTTTATAAGCCCATTGATTTTTTTTACTACCGCATTATTTTCGGAGATATCAGTTAATGACCTTCCCTGTTCGGCGAACTCTGCAAGCTCCTCATCTTCGGGCAGACCAAGGACTAGATCTGCGCCAGTTTCCTTCTGTAATGATTCGGCTGCTGGTGAGAGAGCATTAACCCGCATCCTGTTAATTACGATTACCAAACGATCATATTGAACGCCCATCTCTTTTGCCAATTGATGCAACCGTTTCACCGTTTCCAAACCTCTTTTGGAGGGATCGGTTACCATTACCAAAAGATTAACTTTTCGAACGATTCTTCTGGACAGATTCTCCAATCCGGCTTCATTGTCCAAAACCACATAAGGATATTGATCAGACAGTTTCGCCAGGGCATTTTTGAGAACATTATTGGCGTAACAATAACAGCCGGGTCCTTCGGGACGTCCCATGGCGATCAGGTCGAAATCCTGGGCCTCAACAATACTCTGTTCGATCTTCATCTCCAATAATTCCTGCTTGGAAACACCGGCAGACAACCCTTTTCCGACTAATTCCCTGGCTTCCTCCCTGGCTCCGCCGATGGTGCTTTTGATAGAGACTCCCAGAACTTCATCCAGACAGGTGTTTGGATCAGCGTCCACTGCGAGAACAGGTCGTTTTTGATTAGCGATTAATCTGGTAATGAGCAAACCGGCAAGAGTGGTTTTACCCACGCCTCCCTTTCCGCTGACGGCAATAATAAAACTCATGATGGATCTTTGATTGAAAATAGAGTAGATAACAGACGTTCAAATTGTTCCGTGATCTCAGCGGGTAGTGAATCGAGAACCGAGAGCCCGGTTTTATCGGAATGTCTGAAGGCGTCTGAAAAAGGAAAAAATGAAAGAATTGTTTTGCCAGGGAAGGATTCTTTGATAAAGATCTCATCCTCTACACTACAAATTTTATTGGCAATGATCTGCACAGATTTGATGCCGATCTCCGCTGCCATTTCTATAATACGGAATGCACAATCGATGGATCTCTGGCCGGGTTCAACCACTACCAGCATCGCATCAACTCCCCTGGCGGTCGCCCGTCCCAGATGTTCAACGCCGGCTTCCATGTCCACGATGAGGATATCGTCTTTATAAAGAACCAGGTCCGTTACCAGTGATTTGATAAAAACACTCTCCGGACAGGCGCAACCGCTTCCTCCCTGTTTGACGGCTCCCAGGACAATCAAGTTGATTCCCTTGAGGCGGGTACCAAATTTTCCGGAGACATCCGCTACTTCAGGATTGAGCTTAAAAATCTGCCCATATCGATTGATCTTTGCTCCTGTGCGTTCTTCAATTAACTCCACTTGCCGGGAAATGGGAATAACTGTTTCCTGCAGACTTTTGGTGATGCCCAGGGCGGCAGCCAGGTTAGCATCAGGATCTGCATCCAGTGCCAGGACGTTTTTCCCCTGTTTGGCCAGCAGCAGTGACAAAGCTGCAGCAATTGTGGACTTCCCAACCCCCCCCTTTCCGGATATTGCAATTTTCATAATATACGGATCAGAATCCAAACTTCTGCTTCAGGTGTTGGGAAAGTTTATTCGTCATTTGAAATACTCTTCTTGCATCTTCGATACTCAAAGAACCAGTGCCACAAGAGGGGGTGATAATGGCTCGTTCCAGCATCAGCTGTTTGTCTATCCCCTTGGAAGCCAGCTGATTCATGGTTTCGTCCAGTCGGTCAGCCAGTTTTTCCACTGTCTGCTCATTGATAACAGGAGAGGTTGGAACAATGCCCCATGCAATGGAGCCACCTCTATTGAGGAGCGTTTTGATTGATTCGGGATACATGGTGATACTTTCTCCGAATTCAAATGCGTCAAAATTCAGAATATCCACCCCGGCATCTACCAGAATACTCCATTCCGTGTTACCACAGCAGTGAACACCGGCAATCCCGTTATCCATGTGAACGGCTTCTATGACTTCATTTAATTGGCTGACTATTCCCTCCCGTTTGACAGAAACATAAGTGGAGCTCCCAAAAGCGGAAAGAATCGGTTCATCGATAAAGCAGATGATCTGATCTGCAAAGGAACTGAATTTTTGAATCTGCCAGCGACATTTCATGGCAAGGGCTTTGACTATAACGTCCAAAAACTCCTCATTATAATAGATCGCCCTTTTGTTTTCATCAACAGTGTTTAAAGCAAAGGTACAGGGCCCGGTTGTATGAACTTTAAAATAGGGAAGAGACAGGTTCCTCTCCTTCAAAGCCTTTTCTGCTGCATAGATCCCCTTGGAAAACTCCGGACTGATTGCCAGGGCAGAACAATCCCCATTTCCTTCATCGGGGTCCATTGCCATCATATAGGCTTCATAAAACTCGGCAAATGCTTCCGAATAATCTCCCGACGTATCAAAATACATTCGATTCTTTTCATAATCGATCTTAATACAGGGAATTCCTTCGGAATATTGGACATCCATCTGCTCTTTTAACCCTGTCTGCGGAAGCTGCGGCCAAATTGGTGATTCCTTTAATTCATCAAATGAAAGCCGGATGGCAGACTCAGTATCTGGAAAAGGCATACTGCCAACACCGGTTGCTAAGAATTTGGGAGTGAATGTCATGGCTTTTGTCAGGTTTAATGGTTACTTGGGAATAACTTGAATGATTCTATGCTTGTTGAGAAAAAGGTTTCCCGGGAAAACTAAATTGTAGAGGAAAAAATAACTGAAATTTACCATTTTGTCACAGAATATTACCATTTATTATTGACGCATACCTCTTTCCTTTCCCTGTTTCAAACTTATGAATAGCGGTTCTATTTTTAAACCTATAGATTTCTATGGGTTTTTTCCTCCTTTTTTTAACCGGTTAAAACCTATACAGAGTGGGAATTGACCGGATTATCCCATTCAATGGTAAACTTTACCTGTCGATTATGTTTTAACTCAAAAGCACTGATCGACAAACCAAATTTTGCGGGGACATTCGATTTGCAGTGATACCACTGCTAAAAGATCTCCAGGTAATAATCTGCTGGTTACAAGTCTTTCGTATGTAGCTTTTTCTACATTTAGCAAAGATTCCAGCATCCTTTAAAAAACCTCTATTTAATACTCAATGAAAAGGAGAATTTATGAGAATTCGTATCGCTAAATTTCTAATCCCGGTTTTGGCAGTGTTTTTGGTTGCTTCCTGCGGAAAAATCAACGTTGAGGCTTTGAAAAGCACAAAGAATGTTGCATTGATCTCGTTTATGGCCGAAGAATCTATTGATACAAGCGCAGTAACACAAGGAAGCATTCAGGGATTGGTAGCGAATGCCGTTCAAGGTGATGCTACTGATATGAAACCCAAAATGGTTAGTGCCAAAAATCGTATCCTTAAGCAAGCTCCGTCTATTCTTGGCTTTAAAATGATCGACGAAAACCAGGTCATTAAGAAAAAGAGCTATCAGGCAATTGATGATTCAAATGCAAACATGTTCGGCAATTTTGTCACTCCTAAGGGATACAAAGTGATTGCTGGAAACCAGACCGAGAATATTCTGCAAGCAATTAAGGAAGTCAAAGGTGCAGATGGTGCAATGCTGATCACCCTGAAATGTCGGCTGGTAAAAGGTATTGATACCATTGCCGGTGGAACTGCTATTCTTTGGGGCGATATGACATTCTATTTATATAACAAGTCTGGAGAGATCATTCTGCAAAAAACAGCCAGTGAACCTTCCGATACAACAACGACACAGGCCCATGGCGTATTCGCTGGTGGAAATCTCCAGAAAATGGTTGACGAAGTTATTGACAAAGACCTGAAAGCGATTAATGCCTATATTAAAGAAGAGACCATGAAGGTTCAGGGCTAATCATCCACTGTTTTGACACATGGATTAAGAGCTTTTTTATGATGATAAAAAGGCTCTTGACCCGAATTTCCCATTGATCTATCCATATTTCGCTGTAAGAATTGGATCAATTCCCTTGGCGATCTTTTGTCCCAATGAGGAATCGAATTAAAAAAATCCACTCCTTTTACGCACACTGGCATGCTGTCAGTACCCTGTAAAAGGAGAATGGTAATAACCGGTGGGTAGTTCTGGCGATGTATCAAAAATCACTCCTGCAAAGGCTAAAATCCTTCTTATTGTGTCAAAAAAGCAGTGGAAAACAAGACCACCCTTCCGACAGTAATTTGCTTTCCAAACACCTGATTCAATTACAACAGGTATTAAAACCAAAACTCACTCCTAACGGGGGGGAAGACCTCCTGACATATAACGATCAGGCTCTTGATTATCCAAAAATCATTGCAACGGTGATTGACCAGCTTGATAGTCCGGTTGATAAAATTCAAAGTGAATCAAAAGCCTTTTCCTTGATCCTGGCAATTCGCCTGGTCTGTGAAATCTTCCGTCCTGTAGCAGAAGAAAAGGCTTTGGAATTAAAACTGGATTTCGGTCAGTTAATTCCTGAACAGGTGACAGGAGACCTTGAAATGTTCTTCCGCTTACTGATATTGGTTTTGGATAATGCGATAACTCACACCTTAAAAGGCGCCATTTCCGTTACCTGTTTTTATCAACGGGAACATCTTCTGCTCAATTTTTCCGATACCAGCAGCGGTGTCTCCAGCGCAGAAAAAGAGGTGCTTTCTGCCCCGGATTCAGCTTTCGAATTCTTAAACCCTCCCAGACAAAGTCTGGCGTTAGCCGGTGTAGTTGTAAAAATATTGGGAGGTTCAATGTCTGTTAAAGGAGAAGAAAGGCTCGGTTGTATTGTAACCATGAACATACCTTTTCCGAGTTCTCAGACTCCGAGGCCGCAAAAAATCTCCCATGACATTTTAATGGCCCGGCTGGTTGAAAAGCTAACGGAAAATACCCGTTTTTCTCAGGTGATATACAGAGGTATTTCCTACATGATCGACGAAACAACCGCGCTTAAAACAGCAGTACTTGGAAACAAGTTAGAGGATTGTCATCACATTCTGCATTCAATGAAGGGTTTCCCGGCAGGATTTGAATTGCCTGAACTCACCGGTCTTATAAAGATTATCGAAAAACATTTGCAGAGCGAAAACAAAGACAAGGATGTGGTGTTGACCCGGATCGATGAATTACATAACTTTCTGTCTGCACTCCTGGATCAGATTCCTGCAAAAACAAGTACGGAAGATCTTTCTTTGGAAAAGCCAAGGCAAAACCGGAAAAACAATCTGAATATTCTTGTTGCTGAAGACAATAAGATGAATCAGGAGATGCTGGCCTATATTCTGGAGGAATTGAATTTCAACTTCACCATGGTAGAAAACGGTGTGGAGGTTTTAAATGCTCTGCAGTTGAACACGTATGATCTTCTACTGTTGGATATGCAAATGCCCATCATGGATGGAATTGAAACCGTAAAAAAGATTCGTTTGACTCCAAAATGGAGAGACTTACCTATCATATCCGTTACCGCCCAGAACATGAAAGGCGATGAAAAAAAATATCGGCAGGCAGGATGTGATGCTTTCGTTGCTAAACCCATTGACATCAATGAACTGACTCGCAAGATAGAGCTCCTTCTTGGCAGGTGATCCCCCAGAAAAAAGAACTTTCTACCCAAAACAATCGATATGTTCGCCCAACTTATGCAATCCTGGCAGAAATAATTTTAGAGTTTTTGATTTAGTCGTATTGAGAAGACTTTGTTTGTCTCAGAATAGATACAGTGTAGTTTGATTGATACAAATAGAAACGCCAACCCTATCTCCAAAATCTGTTTTTTTAAATTGCTCACACCCCTCTTTTACCACCTTCTCCACTCTCTTAATATTATCATTAATTTTCCAAACGGCCGATATCCGAAGTATTTCAGAGCCAACAGGTGTCTTGCTGATATCAATACGGCGTGGCTGTATTATATTGAAATTGATAACACTGGCATAAATATCCGATTCCACATTCAATGGTCTTATAATTGCAGATGGGTACGCCAATATACCGGAGAAAAAAGTGTGATGACTTTGTCACCATCACCTTGAAAAATAAAAATAATTCAGATAGATCTTACACGGGTTCAAATCTCGAATGGCAGTTATTTTCAAGACCGGTATGACAACGAAGAATCTTATGACTAAAACCCATTCGCCTTTACACTTGAAGGTTCTTCATTTTTTGAAGATTTCTTGATCTTTGCATAAAACCGTATCGTAAAAACAGAGTGGGAGAATCAACATGTTACTTCATCATATGCTTTCATACTGGAGTGACCAGTCGCCGAATAAAACGGCACTGATTCAAGAGGAAAGAAAGCAAAGTTATCGTGAATTGGAAAATCGGTCTGTCAGACTGGCTTTTGCACTCAAGGAAGAACTTGGTATCTGCCAGGGCGACAGGGTTGGGGTACTTAGCAGCAACTGCATCGAAATGGTTGAATTGCTTTTTGCAATCAGTCGGGTGGGAGCGATCATGGTTCCGTTGAATATTCGACTTACGGCAAAAGAGCTTCAATTCATTGCCGGTGATGCCGCTGTAAAAACTTTATTCTTCAAGGATGAGCAAGCTTCACTTGCCGCTGATCTTGCCGCACTTGTTGAGATACCTCATATGGTTCAGTTTTTTGGAATTCCGGATCATAACATTATAGCCTACGAAAGTCTTGTCAGAAAGGCTGATAAGCTGAGCCTGACTGAACCTTCCGATCTGACAGAAGACAGTGCCCTGATGTTTATATACACTTCAGGAACGACCGGGAATCCCAAGGGAGCGATTCTCAGTCATGGCAATAACCTGTGGAATTGCGTCCTGGGGGCTCAGTTAATGGAGATAGGACAATACGATGTTTCCATTACGGTATTACCCCTTTTTCACATCGGTGGTTGGGGTTTGTTTCTGCTTCCGACGTTATTCCAGGGGGGAACTGTTTTAATCATAAGCGGCTTTGATGTTTCACGAGTTTTTAAAGACTGTAATGAGCACAAAGTAACTGTTTTCATGGGAGTTCCAACGATTCTCAATGAGATCAGGCTTTCTCCCGAGTTTAAATCCACACGATTACCCACTGTCAGACTTTTTTGCAGTGGTGGCGCTCCCTGTCCGGTATCTCTGATAGAGGCTTATCATGAAAACGGTTATGAGTTGACCCAGGGGTTCGGAATGAGTGAAACATCGCCAATAGCTTTGTTGATGAGGGTTGAAGATTCACGGGAGAAAAAGGGAAGTGCAGGTAAGCCTGGCATCTGTTGCCGGGCCAGAATTGTGGATGAGAAAATGAACGACTTGCCGCCTAATGGCATTGGAGAGCTGGTGATGCAGGGGAATGTTGTCTGCCAGGGATACTGGAATCGTTCAAAAGCGACAGAAGAAGCTTTTATGGGGGGCTGGTTTCACTCGGGTGATCTTGGATACAAAGATGAAGACGGTTTTTTCTATATCGTCGACCGTAAGAAAGACATGCTGATTTCAGGCGGAGAAAATGTGTATCCGGCCGAAATTGAATCTGTTCTTTACCAACACCTTGCTATTGCAGAAGTATCAGTTTTCGGTATTCCCAGCGAGAAATGGGGGGAAAGCCCAATGGCCGTGATTGTGTTGAAACAGGGATCAAGTTTGACGGAAGATGAATTGAAGATCTGGATACAAGACAAGCTGGCTCGATACAAGCAACCTAAAATCATCCGATTTGTAGATGGTTTACCAAAAACCGCATCGGGAAAAATCCTGAAGCGGGAACTTAAACTCAAATATGCGGAGGGCAGTCATGAAAATTAATTTGTTCAAAAACGCAATTAAGAGATTAACACTGGGAGTGGGTCTTATGGTTTTGATCACACCCTTATCCTTTGCCAAGGATATCAAAGTGGGGATTATCACCAGTCTTTCCGGTGCACTCGCTGTTTACGGTAATCAAACAGTTACCGGTTTTGAGATGGGTTTTGAGTATCTTACCAATGGGACAATGGAGATTAATGGTCAAAAGCTGGTTATCCTGAAACGAGATACGCAAACCAAACCCGCCATCGGTAAGCAGGTATTAACGTCGCTTTACCAGGACGACGATGTTGATCTGGCTGTTGGTCCTGTGTCATCCGGTGTTGCAACAGCGTGTCTTCCCGTTGCCGAGAGTTTTAAAAAAATCCTGATCGTTGAACCGGCCGTTGCTGCAAATATAACAGGCGAGGATTGGAATCGCTATATTTTCCGAACTTCCAGAAATTCCTATCATGATGGGATTTCCAATGCATTGGCACGGGTTAAACCGGGAACCTATGCAATGGGATTGGCTCAAAATTACGCTTTTGGACAAAGCGGAGTAGACGCGTTTGAGGAAGGCGTAAAACAGGCGGGTGGAACTTACCTGGGAAATGAACTACTGCCGTTTGACACAAAAGACTTCAGTGCCCCCTATCAAAGAATCGTCAAGAAATTCAAACAATATAAGGGGGATAAAGTGGTCTTCGTCATTTGGGCCGGTGCCGGTGATCCCATGAGCAAACTTCGCAGAATGCAACCAATGGAAAGAGAAAGAATCGACTTCTTTACCGGTGGCAACATCATGGCCGTTTTGAAGTCTTTTTTAAAGTTTGAAGGAATGGAAGGCGCAACCTATTATTACCATAAGATCCCCAATAACCCCATGAATGACTGGTTGGTTAAAAATCATATTGAACGATACAATATACCCCCGGACTTCTTTACCGCAGGCGGAATGGCTGCCGCAAGTGCCGTAGTCACAGCCATCAAAAATGCCGGGAGCACCGATACCGAAAAACTGATCTCCACCATGGAAGGTATGAAATTCGATACTCCCAAAGGTGAAATGGTATTTCGTAAAGAAGACCACCAGGCATTACAGGATATGTATCATTTTGTCTCCACAAATTATGACGACATAGATCACGGAGTGCCTGTGCTGAAAAGGATTATCTCCAAAGAAAGCATGGAGATTCCGATTAGGAATTAATATTCCTGCATAACCGATCATTCGTTGCCGGAATCGAAGTTATCTGATAGTTAAGATCAAAAGTGGATTTTCGATCTTGTAAACCATTGACAGAATAATCATTTGGATAGAGAGCGTTAGATTTTCAGAAAATATCCAGTTTAAGGAGTGCTTCGATCCGGCTCAGCGGAAGTAATATCCGGACCTGAAAAACAGACATCGCTCGCCAAGAGGAGGTATGCCTACCTCCAAATGAGCCGATTTTCTGGCGAGTATTTTTAAGTTCAGGATCACGGAGTTTGTCATACTCAAAATAAAATCTATACAGAGATGTTTATGGAGGAAGGAATCAGACCCATCCTGGAACTCTCCGGACTGACCATCAACTTCGGAGGGAACATTGCGGTCAATGAAGTGACAATTAAGGTTCAGGCGTATCAGTTTGTGTCCCTGATCGGACCGAACGGAGCGGGTAAAACAACATTGTTCAACCTGATCAGTGGGCAGTATCAATCAACATCAGGAGCCATTTTTTTAAAAGGAAAAGAGATCACGGAGTTCGGCGTGGCTGAAACCGCCCAATTCGGTATCGGTAGGTCGTTCCAACTGGCTTCCTATTATCCCAATCTGACAGTCTTGGAAAACGTCTGTCTGGCCATTCAGATTCTAAAAAAGAAGAGTTGGGTTTTCTGGAAACGAACCTCTGATTTTCCGGAATTCGAGGATCAGGCATACGAGATACTTAAATCGGTATTACTGGCGGATAAATGGAATCATTCGGCGGCAACATTGAGTCACGGAGAGCAGAGAAAACTCGAAATTGCAATCCTTCTGGGAATGGACCCGGAAATCATGTTACTGGATGAGCCGACAGCCGGAATGTCCATCGAGGAAGTCCCGGCCATTTTGGATCTACTGGAAGCCCTGCGTGATAAGCGAGATCGAACCATTCTCCTGGTTGAACATAAAATCGATATGGTTATTCGTTTATCCGATAAAATAGCTGTTCTACAGGAAGGCAGATTAATCGCTTATGATGATCCGCAGAAAATAATGGAAAACAAACAGGTTCAAGCTGCTTACTTGGGGAAGGCCTATGAAGGATGATACGATACTCAGACTGAAGGAGGTTCATACTCATGTGAATCATCATCATATTCTGCAAGGAATGAACTTCGAAGTAATAAGCGGTCGTGTTACCACACTGCTCGGACGAAACGGGGCCGGCAAAACCAGTACTCTGAGAACAATAATGGGGGTTTATAAGGCCAACAGCGGGGAAATAGAGTTCGATGGTGAGCAAATCCGCGGTGCGGAATCCTTCGAAGTCGCCCGGAAAGGTGTCGGCTATGTGCCGGAATCACAGGCGATTTTTTATCATCTGACGGTTGAAGAGAATATGACCCTTGCCATGTTAAAAAATGACGATTCAACAAAAGCAAGGTGTGAAAAAACGCTGGCTTTGTTTCCCGATCTGAAAAAGTACTGGCGCTCAAAAGGAGGCGTCCTCAGTGGAGGGCAACGGCAAATGTTGGCTATTGCACGGGCAATGGTTAATGACAACAAACTGTTGTTAATCGATGAACCCAGTAAAGGCCTGGCACCCATTCTTACTGAAGCATTGATTGAATCGTTCAATGAACTAAAAAAAACAGAGACTATCATCCTGGTGGAACAAAACTTTCACATGGCTACCAGTTGCGGTGATGATTATTATATCATTGATGACGGTAGGGTTGTTCATTCAGGTCAGATAGAGGATCTGAAGCACAATGAAAAATTGAAGAAAAATTTTCTTGGAATAGGTTAGTGTTATGAGCGAACGAATGCAGGACAAAAGCATGCCCCACTGGGTAAAAGCCATTGCTATCGGGGTTTGGTTTATCCCATTGTTTATTACCTGGATCAAGCCTGATTTAATGGACTTTCCCACCTGGGCCAGTATGACTCTTTCCGGGATTGCCATGGGATGCCTTATTTTTCTAATGGCAGTCGGCCTGACCATAATTTTCGGGCTGATGGATGTCCTGAATTTTGCCCATGGAGTGTTTTTTACCATTGGTGCCTTCATCGGTTGGAAACTGTTTAATACCTTGCTACTGGAATGGGTTGAATCGGATGGTTTCCTTTTGAACATTGCAGCCATCACTCTGGCTATTATAGTGGCCTCGCTGGTCAATATTTTGCTGGGTATACTGATGGAAAGAATAATCATCCGAAAAACATACGGTGACCACCTCAAGCAGATTCTGGTCACCATGGGAGTAGGGATTATTGTGGTGGAACTTATTCGCATTATCGGATCGGCCGAAGTGGAAACCTTCATTATACCCGGCTGGTTCACGGAAGCGTTTTTTATTGGCGAGGTTATGGTCATCAGATATCAATTGTTTTCCATACTGATGGGACTATTGTTCTTTGTCCTGATCCAATGGTTTTTAAACAGCACCAAAATCGGGTTAATTGTGCGTGCAGGAGTAGAAAACCCACAGATGATAAAAGCCATGGGTTATAATCTCAACAAGGTTTTCACCGGTATTTTTGCCATGGGGGCAGTATTGGCAGGGATTGGAGGGTTGATATGGGCCGGATTTGAAGAGAACGTCGATGCCGCCATGGGGGATCATAACTTGATATATGCCTTTGTGGTGGTCATTATTGCAGGATTGGGATCGGTTAAAGGCAGTATAATCGGCGCAATCATGGTGGGTATATTCTTTAACTATGTTGCCTTTTTCGTTCCGCAGCTTGCGGCTGGATCATTGATTATTCTTATGTGTATTATTTTAATGCTTAAACCATCAGGATTGTTTCCTCAAAAATAAACTCATGAATGCATCGCTCACACCGGTAGTTCAGGCCAGACTGCTGGCCCGGGACAATCGTATAAAATCCCCGGCTACAATTTTTCCGCTTATGGGGCTATTTGTTTTTTTAGTGTTGCCATTGTTTGGTCCTTCTTATTTTACAATTGATCTGGCTGTAAAGGTTCTGATTTTTGGAGTCTTCGCAGCCACATTCGACGTTATGCTGGGTTATACCGGCGTACTTTCTTTCGGCCATAGTATGTTCTTCGGATTTGGCGCTTATTCTTGCGCCATGTTATTCAGGGAGATACCTGATTCACCTGTCCTGGCGATCGCTCTGGCTTTTGTTATTGCAGCCGTTATATCAGCAATCGTTGCCTCGCTGATGGCGTTTTTTTCGCTCAGAGTAGTTGCCATATTTTTTGCGATGATTACCCTCGCTTTCGCCTCATTTACTGAAATCCTGGCCATCCAGCTTTCCTCCGTTACAGGTGGTGAGGACGGTATCACCATGCAGCTTCCCTATTTCTTCGACTTATCATATGAACTTACGGGATCATTAACCGGCCAAACCCTGTTATATTATTTCATACTGGTAATCTGTGTTCTCATGTTTTCTCTTATGCTCAGGTTTACCAACTCACCCTTCGGCAGAGTATTAAAATCGATCAGGGAAAACGAGGATCGGTCGGAGGCGCTTGGCTATAAGACGTTTTACTTCAGGCTGTTTTCGATTGTTTTCAGCTGCATTCTTGCCAGTTTCTGCGGTATACTGTTTGCTCTGTGGCTTTCCTTTGTCAGCCCGGAATCAACACTGGGAATTCCCATCACCTTGAACGTTTTAATCATGGTTCTGATCGGTGGTATGGGGACACTATACGGAGGGATCATCGGATCATTTATTCTGCAATTGCTTGAAGGAGGATTACCTCAACTACGCATAATAGCTGATGAGCAGTTCCCCCAGTACCCATGGCTTGGAGACATTACCGGAAGATGGCTGTTGCTGTTCGGACTGCTTTTTGTATTAATCGTATTCTTTTTCCCTTCAGGCATCATCGGTTGGTTAAAACAACGATTTCAGAAATCCCCGACTTAACTCATAAGCCAACACTATTCGAAAGAGACCAATATGTATTTGACACTATCCGATGGAGAAAAAATTTTCTACACATTGCAGGGGAACCCCAAAGGACAACCGCTACTGTGTTTAAACGGCCTGAGTCAATCAACGGTCACCTGGACAGCCCTAACTTCCCTCCTGGAGAAGGATTTTCAGGTTATTCTCATGGATTTCATTTTCCAGGGCCAGTCTTATAAAAAAGCAACATCCAGATCATTAAGCAGGCATGCCGATGATGTAATCGAGCTTTTGGATAAACTGGGGCTGCAACAAACTTTGCTTGCGGGGATATCCTACGGCAGCATCGTCAGTCAGAACTTGCTGCTCAGGTATCCTGAAAGAATTAAAAAAGCAGCGTTACTTGCAACCTTTGCCCAAAAGACAGCCCGTTACCGAGAGTTTGACCAACTACTTCATCAATCGCTTGAACTGGGTGGTCTGGAGCATCTGATTAATACTTTGTATCCGTTTGTGTTAGGGCCGGAATTTTTTGAAAACCCTCCACTACCCATTCCGCAACTTAAGAAGTTATCGTTGGATATAAATGAAGGACAGGCGATTAGAAAATTGATGGATGCTTTGATGACTGAAGAGGACTATCTTTCACATTTACATAAAGTCAATGTGAGTACTTTGGTTATCCACGGAGAATATGATTTCTTATGCCTCCCCTATATGGGTAAGGCTGTGGCTGAGGCGATACCTGAGGCCAGGTTTGAACTGTTGGAAAATATTGGACATACTCTGAACGTTGAGGCGGTTCCACAACTGGCCAAACTTCTGAAGGGGTTCCTGGGCGCTTGAGTTACCAGATTCAGGCTGGTCTTAAAATTTTCTGACAACTGTTTTTGACGCCTATAAGTACACGCTTAAGAGCATTTTGAGATAATTCTTGTTTTCAGGACGTTAGGACGGTCTAACATGGCAGCCTTAGGGTGAGAACTGGCGGAGATTAACCCCGCCCAACCTTAATCCTTGTTTTTAGAAATATGTGTTTATTTTAGCACTTTCCAAGAGGGGACTCTCTCCTGATTATGCTCCTACTAAAATTATCGCCTTAAAAACGCTTGTAAACCTACCCGTGCTTCGTCTGTTTGAATCTGCTCGACAAACTGCTGTCGCTCCTTTTCAAGTAATCGCTCAAGCTGGTCAATATCCTGCCATAACAGATTTTTGGTACGGGCAATACTACCTGTTTTGTTTTCAATAAGAACGTTGGCTATTTTCCGGGCTTCATTAAAGAGTTCCTCTTTATCAACCAATCTATTAGCCAACCCCCATAGGACGGCCTTTTCGGCAGTAATAGTTTCATTTAGCAATAGAACCTCTGCCGCTCTTTTCTGCCCAATAATCCTTGGTAAAATGGTAGCCCAGCCTCCATCGGGACTAAACCCGACAACACTGTAATAGGGAGTGAAACTGGCCTCATGTGTCACCAGGATAATATCCGATGCCAGCACTAGCCCAAGAGAACCTCCAGTTACCATTCCCTGAACACAGGTAATAATCGGAATAGAGATTTTGACCATGGCGATCATTACTTGATTAAGGGCTCCCACTATCTCTTCGGAATACAAAGAAATATCCGCCAGGCGCTCTCGAAAGACACGGACATCACCTCCAGTGGAAAATGAAATTCCTTCAGCTTTCAGGAGGATAACTTTTACCTCTGGATTGTCATTCAACTCGTTTATTCCGATCAAAATTGATTCCAGAAAATCCGGGGTGAGACTATTGTGTCTTTTCGGTAGATTCAAAGTTAGTATGCCTCTTGCACCTTCTGTTGCTACAAGGACTTGATTCCCCATGGATACCTCCCGTCAGTTGTTATCATTCAAAGTATTGTTACCCGCTCTTCACAATTGCAAAAAGACGACCATTTATCCAGATACTACTTCCTGATTTCAAAGTATACCCGGTTATAATTAATGGCGTTGTTTACAGAAATATTAATCCTTTCAGGCTCGTTATCATACAGTTTATCTTCAGCCCTCCACTACTGATTATGGCAGACCTATTGCAGATGAAGAACGAAATTTAGGAAGAGTATATCGGCCTTTAAGAGCTTCCGGGAACCCAATGGTCACAGTGTCGAATAAAGGGAATAACTTATCAATGTAATGGAACCAAAGCAGGAGAACAGAATTGTAGCATTTTAGAGACACTAAGGCGGAGATACCGGGAAACAGACTCGCATCAAACTAACGTTGGAGTTGTAGCCCAATCTGCTTTTGTGAAAGCTATGAAATGTGGATCACAAATCTGGCTCTATTTGAGTAATGATTGATCAATAACCGAGGAAAAATAAAATGGAAGGTGATACAAATGCAGTATCCGTTGGAATTGAAGGACTGGGAATATACATACCGGAAGGTCGACACACCGCCGCCTATATGGCTGAAAGATCGGGTATTCCGCAAGATATACTTGAAACAAAATTTGGATTAAAAAGCAAAACGATAGCCGGTCCCGAAGAACACAACGTCACCATGGCGTGCAGGGCTTCCGAGATTGCACTTTCCAGGGCCGGAATCGATCCACGACAAATTGATGTAGTGGTCTGGGCTGGTGAAATGTATGATAAATACTTGATGCAGACCTATGGGATCAAACTGCAAAATGATATCGGCGCAACCAATGCCTGGGCCTTCGATGTTAATCAACGCTGTTGCACCTTCATGCTGGCGATTAACCTGGTTCGCGGATTACTGGCAACCGATTGCGGTATTAATAGGGTTTTAATCGCTTCCGGATACCGCAATTGTGATCTGATCAACTATGAAAACAAACGATCCAGATTTATGATAAATCTCGCTGCAAGTGGCGCTGCCATCATTGTCACTAGAAATCATCCCGAGAATATTCTGCTTGAGAGCAAAGTCATGACAGACGGCAGTTTTGCCGAAGATGTTGTTGTCCCGGGAGGTGGCAGTGGAAATCCCTTGACCGTAGCCGGAGGTGAAACAACTCCTCCCTCCGCCTATAATGTTATTGAGGACAAACTGTACTATCTTGATGTTCCTGACCCTCCGGGGATGAAAGCGCGTCTGGAAAATTTATCCCTGTCAAACTTTATCAAGGTGATAGATGGCGTTTTAACCCCTCGGAATCTGTCGAGAAAAGATATAGACTACCTGGGATTGTTGCACATGAAAAGAAGTGCTTTTCAATTTGTCGCCGAACAATTGGGAGTTGATGTAAAGGATCAGACAACCTACTTTGATGAATTTGTACATCTGGGACATATGGGGCAAAATGACGGAATTATGGCCATTGAATTCGGGCTCAAGCATAATAAGATTAAAAAAGGCGATCTGATTGTGCTGGCAGCGGCTGGTATCGGTTATTCCTGGGGAGCAGCCTCTATTCGTTGGGGATAGTTGTGGTGCTCAAGATACAATTGTATCAAAACAGCTACAAAAACAGTAGAGCGCTCTACTGTTTTTGATGTTATGCGACATCCTTAATACAGGTTTAAATGTTTTAACTTTAAATAATAGTCCAACCGCCGTCAACAACGATAGTCTGGCCTGTAATGTAACTTGATGCATCGGAAGACAGCAATAACAGAGCCCCCAGGAGTTCTTCCGGTTTTCCCGGACGACCCATGGGAGTTTGACGCCGAAGGAAATTTATTCCTTTTTCCGTGGCAAACATTTCGTCAGTCATTTCACTGGGAAACCAACCCGGGGCAATGCAATTGAGTCGGATTCCCTTTCTGGCCCATTGGGCTGCTGTCTCCCTGGTAAAACTGACAACGGCTCCTTTGGAAGCGTTGTAGGCAGCCTGGGGAATCACGCCTATACCAACAAAGCTCATAATGGATGCTATGTTTATTATACTGCCTTTACCGGCTTTCAGCATGACATGGCCACATGCCTTGGTGCAGAGAAATGTACCGGTGACATTGACATCCAAAACGTTGCGAAACTCTTCCAGAGTTTCGGTTTCAAGGGGTTTTACATTTGCTATTCCGGCATTGTTGACGAGGATATCAACTGTACCGAAATTTTCCATGGCAGTGTTGACTAGAAGCTCTACCTGTTGGGGATCGGTTACATCACATTGAACTGAGATGGCTTGGTTTTCTGCTGAACGGATTTCATTAACAAGATTTTCAAGAAGGCTTTTTCTTCGTGCAGCCACAACAACCTTGGCTCCGGCGGCTGACAACCCACGCGCAAGTGTCACTCCCAGTCCTGATGAGGCACCCGTAACAATAGCCACTTTTCCTGACAGATCAAAAAGATTCGAGTATGGTTTCATTTTTTTAAGGGGGATTAAATGTTGATTTTCCGCGCATCTGATTTCTGAATAAATATGTGCAAATAATAAACCTATAACCATTTTTCAGGAATAAACATGAAAACAAAAGAGGTAAATACCGCCCTGGTGATCGGCGGGGGGGCCGGGATGGGCGCCGCTATTTCCAGAAGACTGGCAGCATCGGGAATTCATGTCTTTGTCGCGGATCTTGACAAGAAAGCTGCGGAAAGGACAGCGATGTCCATCGAATCCGGGCAGTCCCACGCAGAAGCCTTGGAAGTTGATATCGCAGACAGTCAATCAGTACAAACGTTGTTCAATACTCTGAAACAGACTGTGGAGCGACTTGACTTAATGGTGAATACCGCAGGCATCCTGGGAAAAGTTGCATTTATTGAAGAGATGGATGATGACTGCTGGCAACAGGTAATCGATATTAACCTGAATGGAACCTTCTATTGCTGCAGAGAGTCGGTCCGTTGGATGAAAGAGCATGGCACCGGTCGCATCATTCTATTCAGTTCGGTGGCCTCCCTAACCCCTTCGCCTGGAAGTCTCCACTACAGTGCTGCCAAAGCCGGGGTAAACATGCTGGGAAAAACCCTGGCTAAAGAAGTTGCCAAACACAATATCAGGGTCAACATAATCGCCCCGGGCTATGTAAAGACCGCCATGACCGAAATGATTCCCGAGAAATTCATGAAACATGTCATCGAGAATACACCCTTGAAAAGAATGGGAGAGGTTGAAGAGATAGCAGAGTTGGTCGCTTTTCTGGCCTCACCAAAAGCAGATTTTTTCACCGGTCAAGTGATAGGGCCGAACGGAGGATGGGTTATTTGATAAAAAGGAGACAGTATGGAATCGATCAGTAAGAATTTGGCATTAACCCTGGAGAATGATATTGCCTGGATCACGATCCACCGACCGCAGGATCGCAATTCAATTAACTCTCAATTGATGAACGATCTTGAAAAACAACTGGAACTGGTTGAAAAAACCGAATCACACGCCATTGTCTTTCTGGGGGGAGGAACAGACCATTTTATCGGCGGTGCCGATGGTATTGAGATGATGCAGGCAGCTACGGAAGAAGCCAATGCCTTCTCAAAAAAAATACAGGGACTGTTTCATCGCATGGAAACAAGCCCGTTGATTCTGGTTGCGGCCATAGATGGTCTCTGTTTCGGCGGTGGTTACGAGTTTGCCCTTGCCTGTGATTTCAGGATTGCGACAGAACGATCCCGGATCGGGTTGCCGGAAGTTAAAGTTGGTATTATTCCCGGTGGAGGTGGCACTCAGCGATTAACCCGATTAGTGGGTGTTGGCAAGGCAACCGAGATTATTCTCGGGGGACGCCTTTACTCCGGAATTGAGGCAAAAGAGCTGGGTTTGATCCACAAATTAGCCCCTGATACTGAAATGCTTCAAAAGGAAGTACTGGATCTCCTCAAACCCATTCTTAAAAACCCACAAACAGCTCTTTCAAACGCCAAGTTAGCCATCAGAGCGTCCCAATATTACGGACTGGAAGAGGGATTGGATCGTGAAGCACAGCTCTTCTCCAACTGCTTCAAGAATAATACTTTTAGAAGACTAATGGTTGAACAGTTAAAAAAAGGAATCTTAAAAACCTCTTCAGATATAAATGAACTCCTGGAGAAGTGGGATAACTAACCAGGCCAGTTCAGGTCATCATCATGCAACCCGGAAAGATGATGACCGTGAAGATTATTAGGGGATATTGATTGAACAGGTTCAACTGCCACTCGAAACTGTCTTCATAAACTGTATATAGTATTGAATCGATTTAATATAATCTTCGATACTCAGCCTTTCATCCGTTCCATGAATGCGGCCCGGATCGTCAGGACCGTATATCACCGGACCAAAACGATAGTTATTTTCGGTAATTGAGGTATAATGTTTGGAATCTGTACCACCCATTACAAGTCCGGGAGCTACTGCTGTGCCTGGAAATAGTTGGCGAATTGTTTTTGAAATCATTCTATAACCCAAGGTATCAAGCCCGGATATGGGGGATGCTTCTCCATTTGCTCTGCCATGTAAAGCAATTTCTACGACCGGGTTATTGATTACCTTTTTGGCGTGTTCGATTACATCAGAAACTGTATCCCCTGGTAAAACCCTAAAATTAACCAAGGCATAAGCCTGACTGGGAAGGACATTCTCCTTGACACCTCCTTGAATTATCGTAGGAGCTGTGGTCGTTCGCATCATGGCGTTCATTGAATTGGTTTTAGTTAACTGGCGTAAAAGAAGGCGTTTGAATAACCAACGATTGGCAAGCAGTATTTTTTGCACCAGCGTCATTTCAGGGGCAATATAATCAAACAGCTGACCCACAACCCCTGACAAAGACGCTGGCATTTGATTCGTCTCAAGATTACTAATCGCCTGACATAACGTCCCCAGCGCAGTTTCAGACGGCGGCATGGAGGAATGGCCACCTTCTGTTTTTACGGTTAGTTTCAGCGTGACATACCCTTTTTCCGCAATCCCAACCAAGGCCAACTTTTTCTTTGTCGGCGATAAATCTTCATTGAGAATCACCATCCCCTCATCCAAGGTAAATTCAGCTTTCACACCATTGTTTTTTAAATGTTCAGCGATTTTTGCAGCGCCTTCATTCCCTCCGACCTCTTCATCATGACCAAAAGCAAAATAAAAAGTGCGTTTGGGCTGAAATCCCTGTCCGACCAATTCTTCAACCGCTTCCATTAAACCTGTCAGAGTTGCTTTCATATCCATGGACCCACGCCCCCAGATGAAACCGTCCGCAATTTTTCCGCCGTAAGCGTCATAACGCCACTCTTTTTCCGTTCCCGGTTCTACCGGAACAACATCAATATGAGCTAGAAATGCAACCGGTTTCAGCGATTCATCCGAACCTGGCCACTTATAAAGCAAGGAATATTGGTTTATTACCTCACGCTTCAATTTCTGATGGACCTGCGGATAAGATTGTTCCAAGAATCGATGGAATTCTAAAAAAGGCTCAAGGTCAGATGCGGTTTGTTCCTGACTGGAAATAGTTTTCAGCCGAATCGCACTTGACAGCCTGGCCAGAACCGGTTCCGCATCTATGGCAACCGGTTCGACTGGGCTAACCGACTCCTGCTTGGATTTAAAAAGAATAGTTTTTACGACGATGATAGCGACGAACGCCAGTATGATGAGTATAATTGATAAAACCATTTTTTTTATGAACCTCCCGTGTTTGGATGAAAGCAATATTGATCATGGAGACTGAACCACCTCTGATTTATTTGTATAACTGTATTTTTTGAGTGTGTCGCATGCTTTCTCCATTAGTGCTTGATTCTGTTCATCAAAAGAGACAATATGGAGTAAAAACCATGGTAAATGAAAATCGGAAATTCCGGCATATGAACATTCCAAAAATAAAACTGATCGCACTTGCAGCAATTGTTCTGATTGGTACTCTTTTTTTCTGGTGGTCAGGAGAAAAGGATCAATCCGACTTTCCGGGTTCCCGGTCTCAATCTGCACCTATCATAAAAGCTGACATTCCGGATTCGGACGTCACCCGGAAGATTCCCCTGCAAAAAGGAGAAAAGCAACCTCAGCCCCCAACTCGGGTTAAGAAAAAGCGATCCTCCACAAAGGAACTGCAGCAATTTGCATCCAATCTGGAGCAAAAATACGTAGGTTTATCAATAAGAGAGATCCTGACAAAACTGGCATCCGACTTACCTGATATCGACCGGAATTATCTGGAACATCTACTGGCTTTCTCTCAGGATCAAGAGATAGATGAAACGCTGGATGAAATGATCGACGATGGATTTATGGATCTCTCACTAACGGGCGAGGAGTTTAATGAAGAGCAAGGTGCAGGTTATCTATCTGCTGCCACCAACAGGATGAACAGTGCGATCAGGGTGACCGGTTTAAGAGGAAATAGCTCTGCCGTTGGCAGCATTATCGACATTGCCTCCCATCATAATGCTGATGAGAGCACCCTGAGAGTTTGTTATGAAAGTCTCGGATACCTGGGAACCCAGGAAAGCACAGATTTTTTAAAATCGGAATTGACCCAACAGACGAACCCTTTTTTAAAATCGGAGATTATCCTGTCGCTTTCCACAACAGGCAATACAGACAACATTGATCTTTATCTTTCCTACCTCACCAGTCAGGATACGGATCTAAGAAACAGTGCGATTGTTGCGTTGGGGGAAGCACAAGAGGAGAGAGCCATACAGCCCTTTGCCAAGATTTTTTCAAGTACGGAATATTCTTCCCGGGTTTTAATTGTGCAAGCCCTGCAAAAGATAGATACTGGCAATGCCCGGGATCTGTTAGAGCAGATTTCCAAAAACTATCCCCATCTTGTTCAATCCGGATCGGATTCAAACAATAATGAGGTACTGGAATAAGGAACTATCCCCTCTGACGCTCGTCAAAGGGGAATAATAAATAATCTGAAAACTAATTCTGAAAAGACAATTGGACGCCGGGCTTAACATAGGTATAGCTGTCCGTTTCAACAATGGTTCCGTATTCAGTTTCAATCTTGATATCGACGGTTTTATAATCATAAGGATCTGTCGCGTTGGCGGGAGCCTTGGCGATAAGATAACGGGTATGATAATATTTTACCTGATCTTCCGGAACCAGCACATTATCAACGTATACTTTTGTACTTGGCGTCAAAAAAGAACCGTATATCCTGATCCAGTTGCCGCCATCCGAATTGCCATGATTTGGTGTAATCGCCGTAACCTCCGGTGAAAATTCTGCGTAGTGATAGGCATCTGCTAATAGTTTACTGCCAAATTGAGTCTCAACATCCAGATTGACCAGGCTGGCGGTATCATTGGGAGCAGTAATAAACCGCGCAAGACGACTGTGATAGAAATGTTGGAGAATCGCTTTTTTCCCACCCAACCGCAATTCCACGTCTTTGGTCAGGTTTTCTCCATAAAGATACACATAGGTGCCCCCATAGACAAACCCTTTGGCCGGATTGATCATGGTGATCACCGGATGATCATCGGTGTAATTAAACCCGTCTTCCAGGGTGAAATCCAGCGAACTGTTATTTACTACATTGACGGTTTGAATATCCACAGTCCCGAGATAATCGACGGCCGGGGTTAAGATAAGAATACGGCTTCCATTAGGATGAACATGAATAATATTGGCCGGTTGTCCGTTAAAAGTAACTTTTGTATCCTTGGTTAGATCCTTCCCATACAGATAGACATAAGCACCACCCGCTCTGGTACCTGATAACGGAGATACATAATTGATAATTGGAGTGCCCGGATCGTAAACCGGCGGAGCTACATGGAATCTATAAGCCTTTTCCGCCGTATAGGGATCACCGAATTCAGTCCCAATCGTTAGATCAACTTTCCCCTCATCATGTGCCGGTGTTTTCACTCGTACTGCTCCCGAATGATAGAAATAATTGATGGCTATCGGATCATCACTACCGTCAAACTGCACTGTGGAAGCAGGGGTAAAATTCTCACCGTAAAGATACAGATTACGATTTCCAAGTACCGTGTCAGCCAAAGGCCATATGGATCGAATCCACGGACTGTTTTCCGTATAGATGTATCCACCGTTCAAAGAGGTGGCACCATTCGCCAGGGACGAAACCGTTACGGTGGTTGCCTCGGCGGAGAGAGCGGCGTTGGTCTTGATGGCCATCAGATCAGATCGGTAGATGCGATGGATGTTTGGATCGGGTTGAGTGGAAAAAGAAACCGACATATCGTCATCGGTAAAATTTCTCCCCCTGATATAGACGTATTGACTCCCGGTTACAACCCCATTGTTTGGATAAATATAATGAATCCGGGGAGCCAGATCCTGATAGAAAAACCCGTTGTAGTTATAGGCATAGCCGTTAGTATTTTCCATGCGGACATCAACCAGCACTCCTTCAGGTGGTGTGCTGCCACGAGCAGGTGTTTTTACCCGGATCAAACCATCATGGTAATAATAAGTAGTCGTCCCTCCGTTTATATCCGCAGAGACATCCTCACTTGCCAGTTTAAGAAAATTGGTTGTAATATCCTGGGAGATGTTCTTCCCCTTGATATACACAGTGGAACCGGAAGCAAATCCCTTGTTGGGGTAAACAGTCTCAAATACCGGAGCATCTTCGGTAAAGGTAAATGCATCTGATTTGGTATCGGAACCGACTCCCTCAACAACAGGTTCAACGGTCACATCCAAAGCTTCCCCCACGGTTAATTCACCCGCGTCTTCCGTTTTCAGCAACACGTAGCTTGAATGACCATATTTAAACTCATGGTGATAATTGGGAATATAAAACTGAATTTCTTTCCCCCCGATGTACCAGCGATCTGTAGCCCTGAAATTGGTTCCCCATATCTGAAGCAGGCTTCCGCCCTGCTTGATCCCGCTTGCCGGCCAGACTTTGGTGATAACAGGCTTCTCCCGCTGAAAGGTAAAGGCATCATCCAGATATGCCTGCTGATCGCCAACCGCAACAGCAATATCTACAACCTTGCTGGTTTCCCCATCCAGATCACAGAGCGGCGTATAACTGTACATACGATCCGAATGATAGAAATAGCGTCGGATTGATTCATTCTCTCCAAAGCGGATGGTCATATTGGGTGTGAAATTGCGACCATAATAGTGAACAATGGTGTTCCCTTCGGCCGGTCCGTTATTGATGTTGACGCTGTCAAGCTCCGGCCCTTCGTTTGTATATGTAAAGCCATTATATGGAAGAGAAGGACGTTCATCAGATGTATATGCTTTGACCGTTGTATTCCCCTGGCTGTGTTCCACTGTCATAACATATACTAGGGAAGAATTAACGAAACGTTTGGTTATAACTCTGTAATCACCGAACTTGAAATAAGTGGCTTTTGTAAAATTCTCTCCAATGATTCCAACATAGGAGCCACCGGACAAAGGACCATTTGTCTTTGTTAAACCCGTAATAACTGGTCTTGCTGCAAATGCACCTGTTGAGGTTAGGACAAACAATCCAATTATTACTGTTTTAACAATCGTTTTCATGATACACCTCGTCAATAATTCACTAACAAACTGAATGTCGCAAACAGTGGTAACTACTCACAGTCATACCCACCGCCGCTGGTAATCCTTAAAGAAAAAACAGTTAACTCTCCACCTTCATCCTCATCTAAATTATCAAAACCAAATGTTTGAGAACCAGCTGATAAGGGGATTGACACTCTTGGTTTTGCATGTCCCAGCTCACATTCATGGAAAGGATCATCCATAAAAAACCAGGTGCTTCCTGGATTCACATCACTTAAAACTGATTTTTCTTCGGAAATAAATGTAAATGTATAGTCTCCTGCCTCCGGAAAATCGAAAGTCAAATATATCTCATTTTCAATATCTATTATCCCGATATATTCCTCGTTCAGCGTAATTTCGGAGGGGAACACCTCAATTGAGATTAGTCTACTTAAAACACCCGCATAACCATTAACTAAAGCTTTCAAAACAACTGTTCCCACGGTTTCGCCTGTGAGGTTACCACTGCTATCAATGGAAATCCTGTCGCTGTCTGTAGAAAAATTGACTCCATCTGTGGAAAATTCCCAGTTGATTCCAGAGTTTGTATCAATATCTTCAGTCAGAGCATCTCCATTGGAGTATTTTCGATGAAGTCTTAACTGTTTGCTGTTGTTTTTTATTAAGGATAAGCTGGTTCGAGCTGAAGCTCCCTCGTAAATATCAAATGACAAAATTTGTTTATCGGTCGCTGTAATACTCAGATCATTATCAGCATCTGTAACCAGTCCGGTAGGAGTATATTCCGCAGTAACCACTCCGGAGGCACTGCTGTTTTCAATCTTAACAAAACATTGCGTTGTCCGGCCTGGCGAGTCATGCTCACTGCATAAACTTAAATCGGTGCCTGCTACTGAAAATTTGATATTGCCGTCTTTGGACAGATCCATTTCACTGACTGCACCGCCTTCGTAATATCCGATCACAGTCATATCAACCAGGAGTCCTTCGGGCACCGGTTCCGTAAAATTGACACTTACCGTACCCGTCCCGATTATATCACGGCTGATGCCGCTTGTGAGGATTTTAATGGATGAAAGGGTTTGATCATGCACTGTGATGGTCTTGGTAGCTGTCAGATAGTCGTCCTCGTTTTGATAACAATCGTCCCCTCCATCCTTGCATTTTTTAACCGAAATCTGAGCCGAACCCACTGACTGCTGGGCAGTCACAAACCCTCGGTTTTCCGATGAATTGACCTGGAGAATCCCTGTGTTTGAAGAATACCACTCAGAATTTGATCCTGACGAGGTTAAATCTTCTGAGGTACCGTTGTCATAGTATCCCGTGGCAAAGAGTTGAAACTGGGCTCCTTTGACCACATCTGCGTATGAAGGCGTAAACAAAATACTGGTCAGTGTTTTTCCTCTTATGGTCAACGTAACCGGTGAAGGGTTATTGCCATCAATATCCTCAATATCTATGGAAATGGTGACGGGACTTCCGTTTGTAGAAGTGTCGTAAATAGTTCCATCTCGCAGAATACTGGCATCATTGCTGTTATCCGAAGTCCAGATCACATTGCTGGAGATATCCCCCGTAATGGTCTCGGCCCCCTGGTAAGTTGCGACAGCAATAACCCTGGCGGTTTCGCCTTCCACAATTTCCAAAGAATCAGGATGCTCATCCGCGTTCGGAGGGGTCCCCTGGTAGATCTTAAGTTCGACCGATTCCAGTATCAGGGTGTTAATATAAGCTGAGATTTCATCGTTATGCCCGAAGTATTCGGCTCGAATGGTAATATTGTCACTGGTTGAATCGTAAGGAGTAAATTTTCCGGAAAAACGGTTAATCAGCGACTTTTGGGAAGGATCAACGGAACTCCAGATGACATTGTCTGATAGCACCTCTTCGGTGTTATTATCATACAACGCTTTGGCAATAAAATAGGTGTCATATGTATCACTGACAGCCAGTTTCTCCCCGGCTGATTCGGGCCTTGGAAAAATACGGATAGAGTTCACCTCTCTGGCTTTAACGGTGACATTTATGTAGATAGCAGCAAAGGAACCATAGCGAACTGTAACCTTTGCCGTTCCGAGACTTTTCCCGGATATCAATCCCTTTGCAACTATTTCAAGAATGGCAGAATCAGAAGAGCTCCACTCCACATAATCGGTGTAATCCTGGGTGGATTCATCGGAAAAAACGCCTAGAACTTCCAGTTGCTGGGTGAGGCCTTCCTTCAGGATGATGCTGTCAGAATCTGAACTGAACTGGATGCTGTTCAGCAATATTTGAGGGATTTCACTGTCATCGGTGGGATCTTCTTCGTCCGTTCCACCTCCATCATCGGTGGTTCCCCCTCCATCTGCCGTTGTGGTGCCATCGGCACTGCCACTGTCGCCCCCGCCCCCGGAGCTGCAAGTAAACAAGAACATCCCGAGTATCAGTATGAATAAAATATTCAGGAATAGTCGGTATCTTCGTTTCATTTTTCAGATGAAATTTCACAGTATGTCAGCGATTTCTGGATCTCATTTTAAAAACACCAGATTCTTTTTATAATAGTCATTTGAATCCAAGCCCAACCTTGCAGTCAAACAGGTCATGGTCCCAGTATTTCTGGTTTAAATACACTTTCGATGGAAACCCAAATGCCAATTGATTCTAGGTAATTTCTTAAAAATGAATGATAAAAAGTACTTTAATGTTCCTTTTATCGCATTATGCGAATATAACAACTAAACCAATTATTGTCAAAGGAACGCGGGGAAAAAAATCTTACCTTTGTAGATATCTATCGGGCAGTCGTCGAATAAGATATTATGACTTATCTTTTTGTTTTTCTTTAATATTTTAATAAATATTAAAGAAAAACAAAAAATAGTATGTACTCTTTCTGATTACTGGAAAACAAAAGACTGAAGTAAATTGTACCTACTATCAATTTTTTCCAGGAGCGATTTTCTAATTTAATATTGGAAATAATCAATCCAACCAGTATTGTAAATCATCGAATGGCAATATACTTTTGGAAAGGAGTATTTTCTTGGTTAATGGCAGGAAAATGAATCACTCCACCGAAGGTAAAAGCAGAACAAATACCGGGGAATCTTTACTCCATGACCTTAAAACATCGTTTTCAACAAAAGAAAAATGCCGATGAGCAGAAGAAAGACAAAGATATAGCGTTTAAATCGTTCAGTTGGGATGGAACGATTAAGAATCCCACCCATGAAGGTAGTAAAGATTAGAATTGGAAAGCTATAGCCGTAGTATCTCAAAACCGTTGATGTCACCAGTCCTCCCAGGGTGTGACTAATGACTATGAAGATGCCAACAGGCAGAAAAAAGCTTTGCATGGTTGCCCTGAAGGTTATCGGGGGCCAGTTTCTCAGGGCCCCGTAGATAATAACCGGTGGGCCTCCCATATTATATGCACTACCGATAATCCCGGATAGAAGACCGAACATAACTGACGACCTTTCTGTTGCCAGCCTCAACCTGCCACGACCATAAAGCGAATAAGCGGCAAACAGGATAATCATCAGGGCCAACATGGTTTTCATGAAACTGTCACCGGCTCCCTTCAAGATATACAAACCGATAGGAATTCCCACTATACTCGCCAGAATCATTTTCCAAATACTCTTGAAATTGACCTGACGCCAGTTGTTTATGAAAATAAAAAAGGCGGTTGTGGCCGCCACGATTGCTACCAGGGGAGTGGCCGTTTTAAGATCTACAATAAACGCCAACAGGGGCATGGCTACCAACCCCAGACCAAAACCGAAGGTGGAACCAATAAAGGTAGCTAGAAAAATGATTGCCAGAATTTGCAATGTTTGAACATCAACCATTGTTTATCAAAATGACTTGAGAGTTTAGGGTTTTCTGTCATACCGGACTTGATCCGGTATCCAGCGCTTTGAAATAATTATGGATTCCGTGTCAGGCATGGAATGACAATATGTCAGATTTTTATGATTTTTAATTTCAATAGATTAGATAACAATTTAAAACTGTTCAGTAAATAAGCCGGATAATTGAATATTGGAGTTCAGATTAATCCGCTAACTTGGTGCTAAACCGGTGGATTGTCTTTTGACTGTAGAATTCTCCTGGTTTTAGAAGAATTGAAGGAAAGCTTTCCTGGTTAACGGCATTGGGAAAGAATTGTGTTTCCAAACAGAGCCCGTCATGAATCTTGAATCCCTGTTTCTCTTTTCTGTGAAGAAAATTCCCACTATAAAACTGAACACCCGGCTCTGTGGTGTATACTATCATCTCTCTCCCACTAATCGGCTCCAACACCGTGGCTATTTGTTCACAATCTCCCCTGTCCCGGCGAAAAACATAACAATGATCATAACCCCCGGCCTGTTCGATCTCTTTGCCGATGCTTCTGGCCTTTCTAAAATCCCATGGTGTTCCTGCCACCGGTTTTATCTCGCCGGTTGGAATCAAATGATCATCAACGGGTAAAAAAGCATCACAATTCAACTGAAGTTCATGATTTAAGACAGATCTTTTTTTCCCTCCACTGAGATTCCAATAGGCATGATTAGTTAGATTCAACGGGCATGTTTTGGTTGTGGTTGCCTGATAATCAAAAATCAGATCATTGGACTCGGTGAGGGTAAAAGTCATCTCAATACTCAGATCACCCGGATATCCCTCCTCTCCATCTTTGCTGAAATATTTACACCTAATGGACGCCGAATCCGTCGCATTTTCTGTTTCAATTTCCCATACCACCTTACTGATTCCCTTTTTCCCACCATGAAGATGATTGATCCCGTTCTCGTTTTTTTCCATCTGATACTGGACACCATCAAGATCAAAACAGCCTCCTTTGATTCGGTTCGCTACCCTGCCAACTGTTGAACCGAAGTAAGGACTGTGATCTTCATAATCTTTGAAGGTATCAAATCCCAAGGTGATTTCCTCTACAATTCCATTCCTGTCCGGGGTCTTCACCGAGATCAGGGTTGCTCCCCAGTTAATAACAGATATGGATAAATGGTCGGCGTTTTTAAGTCGGTACCCTTTCACCAAAACACCATCTTTTGTCGTCCCAAAATCAAATTGTTCAATTCGCATAATAACTCCAAAGTAATCTATCCAGTAAAAGAGATTCCCAGTGAAAACCGTCTTATGCAACGGTTGTAATCGATGAGGCTGTCTCCGTAGCCATAGAAATACTGAAAAAAGATATCTACGCCGCTATCTTCTGTTCCCAACAGCTTGAGAACAGGCACACGGCCATCAACTCGAATCGTATCTGTCCCCTCTCTCCAACCACGTCTTAGCATGACGGTAAAATCAGCATGGGCGAGAGGGATGGTAACATAGATTTCACCGCTTCCCATATATTGCTGCATATCGGGGTTATCGTCGTAGAAAGTCCTGTACTCTTCAGTTTTCAGACTGGTTACAATCCAGAGCTTTAATCCCAAACTCAAATGTTTGGTTAATTTTTTTTCCCCAAAAAGGTAAAACCTATCCCAGGTTCGGGAATAGTTTACTTCGTTTCCCTCCTCATCATACCTTTGTTTATCACCATTAGACTCGTGCTCCCATATTCCGACTCTGACAAGATCCAATGGTTCCATTTCTGAAAATTGCAGAAAAACCTCCGGATTGTAATTCTGTTCTCTGAAGGGGCGGGAGTTCTCTCTATCATAGGTTTGCCAGAACGCTTTGTGAGAATACCCAAAATAAACCGCTTGATAGACCTGTTTTTTAAAACTGAACTGAAGGTGAATTTCCCGGTCGTGATATCCCTCATCTTTGCCTTCATGATCAAAAAACCACGTGTTAAGAAAATAGATAGGTTTATAAACTTCAAGGCTGCTGAGGAAAGTGCTGTTACTATCTTCTGCAGCCTTTGGAACCATCGCAAATATTGAGTTATTGACGATGAGAATAAACGGTATTATCAAGAATTGTTTGATTTGATTCCTGCTCACAGGCCACATATCTGATATGTTTGTAATATTTAGTTATCTCTGTCACTTTTGGATGATTCAAAAATGACTCAATGGGGGTGACTCATCTTACAATAGTCAAAACAACAGCCGGGAACAAGGGATTTCTTTCGGTAGGGATGGAAGGCAGGATGCTCGGTTAAATCAATGATCCTCACATTGTGAGGGACACATTTTTTAGTGTTTCGCTGCTCGATTTCTGTATAAAACAAGAAAAATTATGCTGTTAATCCAATCAGTTTTTCAGTTAATGCTGCCCATGACAACACCGGAGATCCTATCTGTTTGGAAGCATTGTCTGGCTATTATTCAAAGTCGGGTTGAGGTGATAAACCTTTCTCAAAATTTTTAAGGTTGTCACCTCAACCCCTGACCAAATGTAAAATGTATTTTTCTTTTGTCTGGCTATTCGTCTCAGGTATGTTAAAAACCTGAATCAAAATCCCTGTAACTCTTTTGTTAGACTTGGAAAAACATCATGAGTTTCTCTGCAATACCTTGATGGCTTCAAATCAACGGCTTAAGAACAACAATCAATAATCGCGGAGAAATTCCTCCAGTATATCAATGTTCTTTCGTTCGACGACCACATCAAAAATTTTATCTTTCACTTCACGGGGAAGGAGTTCAATGCTTTTGGTGGTGGCCGTATCGAATTTTGCTGTTGGGAAAACCTTCAGGATTTTATCTTTTTGAGCATCATCGGCATAGACCATGATGACCTTCATTCCGGCTAGTTTTTCCTTACACATGTCAGCCAGTCCAGCATTTTGTAGCTTTTCATATCGCTCTTCATTCACCCAGATGTTGATCGGATATTTACCTTCTGCCATTTTAAGTACCTCCTATGCCAATGGTGGAATTACAAATACAGGGGTTCGTTTTTCTAGATATTCCTCAGTCACGAATGGAGACCCGAATCCATATTTTTCGGCACATTCCAGCACCAGATCAAAGACTTCCGGTCTGAAAATCAATCGTGGAGGCTTAACCCCATCCTGCACAATGCTTCTGATGAGGGTACCACTAAACTTCTGCTGCTCTTTCCCGTGATTACACAGCCCTTCCGATGTGATTTCTCCGCAATGCGGGCAGTACAGCCAGTTCATTGAGTAAACCGGAGTTATATTCAATTCGTCCTGAACCGTGGCGAGCAGATTATGAGCATCATAGGCACCATAATATGAGCCGACTCCGGCGTGGTCCCGACCGAACATATGGTGCGTTAGACCAAGATTGGTTCTTAGAGCGGCATGGAATATGGCTTCCCTGGGACCGGCATAGCGCATGTCCCAGAACGTTAATGAGGTCAGGTGATTATGGTCTCCAAAATAGCCTGATTTTCTTAGTTCATCCTGGGTTAGAATAATGGCTTCGTCGATATAGTCCCCTTTTCGCTTTTCGCCAATGATGGCATTTACCAGCACCCCCACCAGAGGTTTTTCGATGGGAAGCTCGGCGTAAGTCTGAAACCACGCTCCCTTCATAAGCCATTCATGCCCGGTATGTGGAACATTTCTGGTCTGGTGCGCAACGATTCGCTGCCAGCCTTTTTCCCTGAACCTTTTTCTCATCTCCAGGGGAGGGATAAAATAAGGTTCATAAGGTGTATTGATTTTTGGTCTGTTTACAAGAGTGATATTTCCCCCGATAAACTTATCTTTATAGTTATAGGTTCTTGAACAGCCCGGGTGTGCTGCTTCATCGGTTCCATAAACAGCCCTGGCCATCTCCTTTTTATCGTACTGGAAAATCTCCTTGACTTCAAAAACAGCCATGGGATTACCTTGAAATGTCAGCAGGATATTTTCACCCTCTTTAATCCCGTATTCAGCTATTTCCTGTTCAGTCACATCAAAGATAATAGGAATGCTCCAGACAGTTCCATCGGTCAGCTTCATGTTTTTACAGACAGAATCAACATCAGCTTTTCCCATGAATCCCTGGAGGGGTGTAAAGTAACCAAAAGAGATATCAATTACTTCATTAGCGATCTGACTTCGGATAGGAACCGGGGTCAAACCTTTTATTTTTCCGGCGACTTCAGCGGGATTCATTATTCTTTCAACAATCTCCTTGCCGCCATGTCCTTTTTCACCCATTTTTTCTCCTTCTAATTCAGTTTGTTGCTGTTGAGTCATGACCATTTACAAAAAACCATCAGAATAAAAGCGTAGGCAAAAAATCTGGATTTCAGCCTGTATCCGTGGATATTACTCACTTTTGGACACCGAAATTGTATAGAGTTTTCAGCCTGTTGTCAAAAAAAAACAACAAAGGATCTTACACGGACCAGACACAGATTTACGGGCGTTTATAGGATTTTAGACAGAGGGTATAGCTATTGGCAGGGGTGTTTATTTGGGAAACAAGTCATGTCTAATAGCAAATTTGACCAAATCGGCGGTATTTTTCAGGTTGAGTTTTCTCATGAGGTTGGAGCGATGAAATTGAACGGTATGATTACTGATATTTAATGTACTGGCAACCTCCTTGTTGCTCATCCCGGATGCAATCAGGCCTGCGACTTCCTCTTCTCTTGCTGTTATCTTTGTGAGAAGGGTCTTGTTTTGCATGAGGGAATCGAAATTTGAAAGGATATATTCCTGAATGTCATTGGAAAAAAACTTTTTATTGTTTCTGACCTCTTGTATTGCAGTTAGTATTTTTTTTGCGACCTCCTCTTTGTTGATAAAACCATCGATTCCTTTTCTTAAGGCTTTTTGGACTGATGAATCACTGGTATTCATCGATAAGACCAAACGTTTAACCTGAGAGTGGTTGCGAGACAACTCCTCTAAAATGGCAAAACCGTCCATCTCTGGCATTAGCAGATCCAGTATTACCAAATCACAGGAAACAAGATTCAATAAAGCAAATAAGTCTTTTCCATTTTTTGCTTCCCCGACAATTTTCAGCTCCGGATCTCTTTTGATTAATGTCTTTAGACCCAGCCGGAAAACCTCGTGATCATCTACCAGGATGATTCTGTAATAATTCCTTTCATTCATTCGGATATGATTTCTGTTGTTTGTGTTACTATTGTGAGAAATATGTACGAAAACAGCTTTTTCACCAGGTTTGGAGCTCCGTTTGCGGAGAATTCCTGTGTTCTATCGTACAACGTCAATGAATGATCAAACAATGAGTTTTCGGTTTTTAATATTGCCCGTATCATAAGTGAAAGCTTTATCGCTTTTGAACAGAGTGGAAACCACAACTTGAGGTTATTTACCGGCAGGGGTTAGATGAAGTACGAGGATGATTGTAGATTTTCGATTATGTTGTTGGGTAATATTCTTAATCAATTACAGGGGTTATGAGATATATTTTTTTAAATGTTGTAACTATTTTTCTTTTATTTTCCACTTCATTTTTTTTCCCGGATATTATGGCTAATGATCAGGGTCTTGTAAGGAAAAAAATCATTGTTGGCGGAGATTTTGATTATCCTCCCTATACCTACCTGGATATAGATGGCAACCCCATGGGGCAGGATGTCGAAATCATTCTGAGGATAGCTGAAAAGATGGATTTTGATGTTGAGTTCAAATTTACCCCATGGCAAGTGGCTCTCAAAAATCTGGAGATTGGCAAGGTGGATATGCTGCTGAGTATTCTCGCTACTGATCCCCGCAGTCATATCTTTGATTTTTCGATTCCTTACAGTACGGATTATTATACGATCTTTGTTCGTCCGGATTCCGAGATTCAAGGTGTAGCTGATCTTCAGAATAAGGAATTGATAGCTTTGCAGAGTGATGCAGCCATTGAGGAATTTATAAAACCATTGGGGCTTTTGGAAAAAATTAATTATGCCATCTCTCTTCCCGAGGCGATAAAGATTCTCCATAGCGGCAGACACGATTTTGTAATAGCACCTTATGCTATCGGTATGAATACTATAAATAAAATCAGTGAGGAAAATAGGGAAAGTGACACGCGCATGTTGAAAGCCGTCGGTCAGCCCATTATGCCGATACTGTACCGTTTGTCAGTGAGGAAAGGGGATGTTGATCTACTGACAGTGCTCAACGATGGAATAGACCAACTGAAGAGCAACGGAGAATTGGAAAAGATCCATAACAGATGGCTCAGTGAGCGACTCAATGACAAACAGCTGGAAAAAAGAATCCGGTATGCCAAGTATATTTTGGTAACACTGTTAGTTGTGGTTCTGATTTTATTGCTTTGGTCCTGGACACTTCGAAGAGAGGTTGGGAGAAAATCAGCAAAACTGAGAAAATCGATGCAGGAAGCCGAGCTGGCAAATCTGGCTAAAAGTAGATTTTTGGCTAATATGAGCCACGAAATTCGAACTCCCCTCAATGCAATCCTCGGGTTTGCCCAGATCCTGGTGAATGATAGCAAAGATCAGAAGCTGCCTGCCAATTTTTCTCATTTTCTTCAAAACATCAAATCCAGTGGAGAACAACTCTCGGAATTGATTAGCAATATCCTGGATATATCAAAAATTGAAGCAGGAAAATCGGAGATAGCACTGGAAGAAGTTAATCTCAGACAACTGGTAAAAGATATATATGAAATCAATAAAATAGAATCCTTAAAAAAAGGTTTGATCTTTAATTACAGTTATGATTCCGATTTATCGGATTTCATACAGTCGGATCATAACAGATTAAACCAGGTGATGTTAAATCTTGTCAGAAATGCTATCAAGTTTACCCCGGAGGGAAAGTCTGTTTGGTTTAAACTTAAAAAACAAGGAGGTGAGCTTTTAATTGATGTGGAAGATGAAGGGATCGGGATACCCGCAAAACACCGGGAAATTATCTTTTACCCCTTTGAACAGCTTGGTAATTCGGTGACAGGATTACATGAGGGAACAGGATTAGGACTGGCCATTGTCCGGGAGAATGTCAGGCTGATGGGCGGACGAATCAGTTTGCAAAGCTCCGAGAGTGATGGGACCTGTTTTGTTGTGTATCTACCGCTGATTGAATCAAAACAAACAGATCCAGGTGAACCTGTAGCTGCCTGGAACACACAAGAGTTTTCTTCCAATAACACTGTCCTAATTATTGAAGACAATAAAATGACCCGGGATTATTTGTCTGTTCTGTTTGATAAATTCGGCGTGAAAATGGAGCTGGCAACCACCGGAAAAGAGGGGATAGAGAAAGCTTTGTCTTTAAAACCTGATCTTATTCTGATGGATGTCCGGCTCCCGGATATCAGTGGCCTGGAAATCACAAAAAGGATACTTGAAGATCCCAAAGGGAGCACCATTCCCATTGTTGTTCTGTCTGCCGATGTTTTGAGTAGTCAAAAACAAGCTGCTTTTGAGGCAGGCGCAAAGGATTATCTCACCAAACCCTTGCAATTTAGTAAGTTAACGGAAATCTTGACCAGATACCTCGCTAAAAACTAATCCTTGTTTTTTTATATGGATGCCGATTTAGCCTATCATCCTCGTTTCGGCTCCAGAATTTGTTCTCCACTTTTGTTTCCATTTTCAGAATTTCAACATTTTCAACTGCAGCAGCGATTAGTTCGTCAAGATCCAATTTTTTCTCATCGTGGACGATTTTAGCCGGAATTCCACGTATTTCAGGTTTTCGAGGTTGGAATACCGTGCAGCAATCGGAAAAGGGTTGAATACTGATCTCATAAGTACCGATTCGTTTCGCCCATTCAGTGATTTCAGCCTTGTCCATGCCGATGAGAGGTCTTAACACCGGCAATGTTGAAGCCGCTTCGGTGCATGCCAGATTTTCCAGTGTTTGCGATGCCACCTGACCAACAGCTTCCCCTGTTACATATGCCATGGCTTTGTATCTCCGCTTCAGGGCTTCACCTACCTTGTACATCAACCTTCGATAAATTATAGTACGGTTTTTCTCCTCACATGATTCACGAACCGCTTTTTGAATATCGGCAAAGGGGACGATGATCAGGGTTGAATTAGGTTGGTACCGGCTCAGATGAGTCACCAGGTCAATGACTTTTTGTCGACTCTGTTCTCCAATAAAAGGATAGGAATGGAAATGCAGATAAACCGGAGTACAACCCCGTTTCATCATGAACCAGGCTGCAACGGGGCTGTCGATTCCGCCACTGATAAAGGAGATCACTGTCCCGGCTGATCCCACAGGCAGACCTCCCTGTCCCTGGATTTTATCGATATAGATAATGGAACGGTTTTTTGCCCAGATCTCAATACCCACTATTACATTGGGATCATGTAGGTCGACTTTCAGTTCGGGGTGATGATCAAGGATAACACCGCCCATGGCGGCGGAGATCTCTTGAGAATTCATGGGAGTATCTTTGCTGCTTCGCCTGGTTTGTATCTTGAAGGTTTTCGGCTTGGTTTTATGCTCAAGTAGATAATCATCAAAGAGTTCAACCACTTTTTCCGAGATAGATTCCATCTCATGCGTAGAAGGATGTGCGATACTAAAATTAGCAATACCGGGAATATATTTTAAAACAGAAATTGTTTTGTCCAGCTGGGCTTCGTTCTCAATAATGATTCTCCCGTAGACCTTGCTGACAGTGACTGATCCCAATTGAGACAAGTGTTTTCTGATGTTTTTCATCAGCAGGTTTTCAAACCAGTTCCTGTTTTTACCCTTTAAAGCCAGCTCAGAATAGCGAATGACGATGTAATTCATAATTTTGAAATTTGATAATGGGTTATTAATTTAGTAGTTGATCAATTTTCTGCTGCCATTTTTCCGTATTGTCTTCAATGGTGATTTTCTGATCTGATACCGGATGAAGAAAAGACAAGTAGTCACAGTGAAGAGCCTGGCGTTGCAGTTTGATTGTGGGCAGAATACGATTGATATCCCGATGTAAAAACCAATCCAAAAAGATTGCCTCATCCGGATAGTATTTTTTATCTCCAACAATAGGACAGCCAATTGCCGCCAAATGAGCCCTGATCTGGTTTGTTTTGCCGGTTATCGGTTTGATCCATAAGCGTGTATAATCTCCCCAAATCTCTTTCCTCTTAATCAGCGTAAGACTGTTAGCCTGACCCGTTTCCTCAAGTTTTTGTTTGGTGAAGATCTTTGAATTCTCATCCAGAACAAGATTACCGGATATTTCACTAACAGTCGGTGTATTAAATACTATGGCCTGATACTGCTTCTCCACCCTGTGATCCTGGAACATCATCTGAATTTTGCGGCGGATACTTTTACTCTTTCCGAATACCAGAACACCGCTGGTTTCAATGTCCAACCGGTGAACAGGGCTGACGTTTTCACTGTTCAGCTTTTCCTTAAGCAGGATGGCCATTGAGTTATAGTAGTAGCGAGTCGAAGGTGTTACCGGTAAATAATCAGGTTTGGAGACTGCTATGATAAATTCATCTTCATAGAGAATGTCAATGTCGCAATCAATTAGCTCTTCATCATCGCGGAAGTGAGTATACTCAAGCCAGTCTCCGGTGCAGATAATAGTGGACGGGTCAACCGGATTACTGTTAAGCCGGATTCTATCCTGGATAATAAGATCGAGATCTTTTTCGGTATTGTTCTGGAAGTATCTCTCTTTCACAAATTCAAAGAGGGATTTGGATTGGAAATCGTATCGATATCGGAAACAGACTGAATCGGAATAAAGCACTTAAATTTTATGGGAATGCGCCAACAGGCTTGTAAAAAACCATATTTATCACGTAAATGATACTAATAGGATATGATAATATCCGGTTTCCGATTCTAAAAGGTTTATTTGAATGAAAGACTCTCAATCAAAAAGAACGGTAATCATAGGAGATGTTCACGGTTGCCTTGAAGAATTAGATCTGTTGTTGGCTAAGGTTAATTATCGACCTGAAAAGGACAGTCTATACTTTCTCGGAGATATCATCAACAGGGGGCCTTACTCCAAGGAAACCTATCATAGATACAAGGAGTTACAAGCAGTTTCGATTCTGGGTAATCATGAATGGCATATTCTTACCGATATGAAAAACCATGGAATCAGCAAATATTGTCAGAGACTTCGGGCGGAATTCGGAGTTGCCTTTGATGATTTTCTGAATGATATTGAACAATGGCCACTATTTATCGAAAATGACGAGTTTATTCTGGTTCACGGCGGTCTTGCTCCAGGGAAAAGTCCAAAGGTGACTGATCCCAAAATCCTGACTGCAATTAGAACCTGGGATGGGAAGGGCGATATTCTGGATCATCCCAAAAACACCCCATGGTTTGAACTATACACCGATTCCAAGCTTGTTGTTTTTGGTCACTGGGCAGCACTGGAAGGAGTTGTACGTCAAAATTCCATTGGATTGGATACGGGTTGTGTCTATGGGAAAAAGCTTACAGCTTTGATTTTACCTGAAAGAACCCTGGTCTCGGTGCAAGCTAAGAAAACTTATCATCCGATTAATAGTGATTGGGTTTTAAAAAAACGATGAATTAGATCACTCTGTTTTGGAGTATTTAGAAAAAACACCTGAAAAAGGTAACATTTCTCAGGTATATGTTTCTGACTTTATTCAGGTTTGTTACTATTTACAGCGAAACAACCGTTTTTACTCGTTTATGTAAGAATACTTGTATCTTTTTAAAGAGAACGAAAGTTATGGATACTCAAAATATTAAAGGACCCCAAATTGCCGATATCGACACCTTTAAGAGACAAGTTGAGCTTTTTGTCGATCATCATAGGAAACAACAAGATCTGCCTGAAAATAGGGAAAAGGTAAAAAACCAGACCTTGGAAGAGCATATTGATTATTCCCCGATTCTGACTGATAAGGATGTGGATGTCTTTTTCGAGAAAAACCAAGAGTTTCAAGTAGCAGCGGAAGTCGTGGAAGAGGTTCATCGGGCACTCAAGAATATGCAGGAAAGTGTAAACCATCTGTCCGCAAAAAAAAGATTTTTCATATTGGAAACCGTAAATTTCTTCCGTAACCAGATCAGCATAGGTAAGCTTATTCCGGCTTTATTAATTCTGGAGGGGGAGGATCAGAAAAAGGCGATTTGTGAATTCATTTTACCTACCTTTCTTAGCATCAATAAGAATGTCGAACTACTGGTTGCGGATGATAAACTTTTTGATCCCAAAACGTTACACATTGAACGCGGATTGTTATATACCTTTATTTCAGATTTGGCCAAAACTCTGATTGGATTGTTTAAGGACGATTTTGTCTCCGGACTCGGCGATATCAATTCTCCAATTGAGTTCTTCTTGACAGCTTTTGAGCCGGGAACTTTTCGGATAAAATCAAATATCAATACGGAATCGAGTTTTATCTATCAGGAGATAATAGATGAAGAGTCTGTTGTCAGGAAAATAACTCTGGATTTTGTAACAATGATCCAATCTCATAGCTCTTTATATAATTATGCAGTTAAACGTCATCTTTACTATAAATCTTTTTTGCATGGACTTACAAAACCCGGCAGGTTCAAAGAGATGGACCCGATTGACGTCAGCAGAATTCTGGCCGGATGTTTGGTAGCCAACAAACAACTGCGACCCGAAGACGAACTCATAGACAGCATGATTGATGAGGAGTTGTTTCAGGAAAAAACAACTCTGCTTGCAAAAAAACAGTTTTTCGACAGGCTCACCCCCACAACTATTCATAAACTGATTGTCAGGATGAAAGTCAGCCTGCAGCATCTTTCCAGAACAGATTTTTCTGAGGAATTTCAGGAAATTCAGCGTATGTCTGTTAGGACAATTCTTAAAACGATCTGGTCCGGCATAATCCAGGTAATTGATAAAAGTGTTTCCAAGGCAGCCGAGCCGATTGTCAAGGTTCTGGATATCATCAGGAGTACCTACAACGCTTTTATCAAAGAAACAAGTGAGGAGGAAAAAGCTGAGTTCGACAGTGTTTCCGGAAGAGATGCAGACTTAACGTATAAAAACGGGGAGATCATTCCGAAAAACCTGGAAAGCTTTGCCATCATGACTCAGCATTTTCAGATGGTTGAGCCCGATATCATCGGCTTTCGAGGCGAACATGAAGGAGCTACTCACAAGGATTTTGGTTACAATACCAGGATCTTTCAAAAGAATGAAAATCTACTAATGGATTTTTATGATTGCATTGAGAGGTTATTCGCTTCGCTAAACAACAACAATAAAGTCAAAGAGATTCGTTTTGAAAATCAAAGCCGAATAGTTGAACATGCCGTTTCCTACACCTTTGGAAATTACATGATCTCAATAGGAATAACCCATTTAAAAACTGCAAATTCCATCATTATTGAAGAAAAGGATCTGTTTCCCTACATACTGCTTTTTTCTGAGACTAATAAGAAAAAATTCGGCAGGATTTTAAGCAGAGAGGTGGTAATTAACGGGAAACTTAAAATCTTTGGCGAAGTTGAGTTTTCAAATAAGAATGCGGTTTTATATTACGAAGCCTTGTACTTGATTCTCCACTTACTTCCGGAGAAGGCTTGGAAAGCCAAAGATACTCAATCCTGTGTCGGGTTTTTAATTGAGGAGCTGCAAAACTTTAAGGCCAAAAGCGGCAGGCTTATATATTGTGTTAATATTCCGAAAAAAATTCCCGGGTAACAGTGATAATGTCAACTTAATCAACAATCCATCCCAGATCAGCATCACCAGCCCTGATTATCTCGACCGGGTCAACAGAAAAGTCAATAATGGCTGATCTGGTCAGATACAGACCTCCGCTATCGATGACACAATCAACCAGCTTCTCATACTCCTCATGGATCTCATAAGGATCATGAAACTCAAGGCCTTCGCTGGGTAAACTACTGCTAAGAATCGGCTCTCCCATTTGTTCCACCAACATTGTGGCAATAGCTGCGTCCGGCATACGGACACCAATGGTTGATCTTGGAGAAAGCATTATCTTGGGAACCATTTTTGATGCTTCAAAGATAAAGGTATAGGGGCCTGGTACAATAGATTTAATCTTTCGAAAAATTGGAGTACTGACCCCTTTAGTATACTGCTGGAACTGCTTGGTATCGTTACAGATGAAAGTCAACGGTTTCTTCTTATCAATCTTTTTTATCTGATAGATGCGTTTCATCGCTTTTTTGCTTTGTATGCTGCATCCAAATGAATAGGTGGTATCTGTACTATATATTATCACCCCATCGTTTTTAATCAATTCTATAACCTGGCTAATTAAGCGGGGTTGTGGATTATGTGGGTGGATTTCAATTAGCATGACTTTTAATAATTGATTGTTGTTAAATTATTGTTTTCATAGCAATAGTTTGTTAAAACGTCTTCCAGTTGTTTTGTCTCAATGCTTCATAAAGTACAATGGCGACAGATGAACTAAGATTTAAACTCCTAACCCCATTATTTGCCATGGGAATCGTGTAGCAGCGATCTTGGAAGCGGTTTAAATAGGATTCATTAATGCCCTTGGTTTCACTGCCGAAAAGTAAATAATCGCCATCCTTAAATTCCACGGAGGTATAGCTAGTGCCTACTTTAGTGGTTAGAAGATAGATCCTGTCTTTTGGCAAACCGGAAATATAGGTTTCAACATCAGGGAAATATTCCCAGTTGACATACTGCCAGTAATCCAGGCCTGCTCTTTTTAAGTAGCGATCAGTTAATTCAAAGCCAATCTTACCTACAATTTCGAGCTTTGTTTTGGTGGCAGCACAAAGACGGGCAATATTTCCCGTATTTGGTGGAATTTGCGGTTCAATCAATCCAATGGTGAACATATCAGCATACCTGTGTTTTGGATAATTCGGCCAAATCCTTGTATTTCAGTTTGGTTCCACCAAAAATATCCAATGCGCTCCCAACGGTAAAGTCCAATCTGTCTCTTCCTTTAATTCTAATGGCTTCTATGTCTTCCCAGGTTGATATCCCACCGGCATAAGTGATTGGCGTCTTATTCCAGTTTCCCAGCAATTCAACTAGCTCTTCTTCAATGCCATTACATTTCCCTTCAACATCAACTGCATGTATCAGAAATTCATGACAGTACTCAGAAAAAAAGTCCAGACTGGCATCATCAACTCTTACTTCAGTGAATTTTTGCCATTGATCCGTCACAATCCAATAGTTCCCTTCCCTTTTTCGACAGCTAAGATCTAAAACAAGATTTTCTTTTCCAACGGTTTTAAAAAGCTTTTTCAACCGATCCATATGAATCTGCCCGTTCTTAAACACGTAAGAGGTTACAATAACATCACTTGCTCCCTCGTTAAGCCAATATTCAGCGTTTTCTGCCGTAATACCGCCACCCAACTGAAAACCATTTCTCCAACCGGACAAAGCATCCCGTGCTGCTTCATCATTACCGGGTCCAAGTCGAATAACATGACCACCTGTCAATTGATCTGATTTATAAAGCTCAGCGTACCAGGAAGCTGGATTTTTACTCGTAAAATTGGTTTGTAAGCTCTCTTCTGCCTTAGCTGAAAGAGTTGATCCAACAATCTGTTTTACACTACCATTATGGAGATCGATGCAAGGTCTAAACTTCATATCATATTTTTTCTGGTGTTTAACAATAATGACTCATTTATAAAAATACAGCCTTTTAGTGTGGCTGCCAAATTCTCTCCCCATACCGATCCTAAGTCTACCACCTTTGTGATCAAATTTTGATGACCAAATGCATTGATTTTCAAACTTAAGATCAAAAAACCGATTTTCCCGAGCAAAATCAGACTTTATGTCCTGTTCTCCTCCTCATACAAGTAAATGCGAATGCTGTCCAATCTAACCGGTGCTGCGCCAGGCAACCTGGTGCAGAGGCTTATTGGAGAAGCCTCTTATGACCTGGTATTCTAAAATTATTACAATACCAGGTCTGCAGACTGTAGAGTCGGCAGGATAAACCGAGCCGACCTTGTTCCCTACAATAGAATCCTTTTATTTTAGATTATATATCAAATTCAACATTCCCTCGTCGAATCCATTTTTACTGGCGTTTCAAGTACAAATCTTTTTATGGACCATGGGATAAAAGAACTGAAGGAAGTTTTATGCCAACGTCAATTTCCCCCTCAGGTTCGAATGAGTGGGTTCACAAGTAAAAAAAACAGCTGAAAAAATCCGTGATTAGAATGGGTTATATTTTTTAAGACATTTTATCTTGACACTAATGAACTCCGGTCTTAATATTAACGTTTTGGTTGGCGAGATAGCTCAGTCGGTAGAGCAGGGGACTGAAAATCCCCGTGTCCCTGGTTCGATTCCTGGTCTCGCCACCAAAAATTAAGTCATCATCAGATTTTTAAAAAAAACCCTTTTTGGGGGTTGCGAAAATCAAAAGGATGGTGGTAGTATAAAAACTGAAAAGCGTTTATACTACAGTAGCTTAGAAAAGATTTTTTTTTATTTTTCTCTTGCAAAAATTTAACAAAGATCTTATAATCAAAGCTTAAGTTCATTGACAACAGAATCGGGTGTAAGAAGATATAACCAAGTAAAAAAGAAGCGGGGACAGGATTTAGTATAAATCTTGTTCACACGTCAAATTTGAGTAGAGTAATAACTCTAAAGGATTACTTTAGTTTAT
>JAHJTV010000076.1 GCA_018829445.1 bacterium | reverse complement strand
GGGTTGCCAAAAGATGAGACGATGCCAACACCACCAAAACTCAACAGGAAAGGTGTGTCTTCAGACCAGGAAACACCGAAACACATTGATATTGCTGGGTTATTTTTCTTCAACTTTTTTCTTTACAGGAAAAGTATAGAATGTCCCCAACAAGTTACGTTAATAAGCAAAGCAGGATTGGTAAACGTTTTCAAAACTTTATTTGCTTTACTATTCTTGAAGTAAAAAAAATAAACTCCAAAAACTAAAATCAGCCTGGATGCATGACCTGTTAACCGGTTGGGTGCGGTTACAAACCTCTTATAAAAGGAGAAAACAGGGAATTGATCGGTAACTGAAAATCAATTTCAGGAAATACTGGGGCAGATTCAGGAGGCGCGGAAAACCGCCTATCAAAGCATCAATCGGTCGCTGATTGAGCTCTATTGGGAAATCGGCAGTATATTTCCGACAGGGTTAAACAAGCCATGGCTGTCACCCGTGGCGACAGCCTTTGGAAGAGCCATGTAATTGGGAAAGCTGAATGACTAAATTTCGTTGGCGACGGTTTGAAAGCAGGACATGGTGATATAGTTTGTATCTGCTCCGGATCGCCATTCGGAGTCTGCGGAGTTTTTTACAATCACGACTTTTTTCCCGGGATTAATATAAATGTACTGTCCGTAAACGCCTAATGCCATGAAGTCACCTTGGGGAAACTCCGGAATCCACCATTGGTATCCATACCCCATTTTGGAGCTGGAAAGGGGGTTTACACCTGGTTGCAGATGCGGTGCATCCGGCGTTATGGAGTCTTTTACCCATTGCGCTGGTACGATTTGTTTGCCCTGCCAGTTTCCACCATCCATGTAGAGTTTACCAAACCTGGCGTAATCGCGGGTTGTGACATTCAGCGTTCCGAACACCAACTCCATATCAAGATCGTCAACCAGCCATTTTCCACTGGCCTGCATACCTATCTGCTTCCAGATTTTCTCCTCCAGGTACTGGGCAGGTGTTATTCCAATGGCGTTTTTGAGAACCATACCTAAGACTTGAGTATCCATGCTGACATAGTGATGATACTCCCCCGAGGATCTTTCCGACTTCAGGCTGGCTGCAAATCCGTTGATGGAATTGCCAAGGGCGGTGGTTCTTCCCATTCGATTGATGTCAGAATAGAAGTCAGCGTAATCCTCATTAAATTTAACTCCCGATGACATCTGCAACACATCTTTAAGTGGAACTCCATCATATCCGGATCCTTTCAGCTCAGGCGCGTAATCCGACACAGGATCGTTAATGCTCTTAATATAACCCTCGTCAATAGCGATCCCAATCAGCGCAGAAACGAATGATTTTCCTACTGACCAGGAGATATGTAGCGAGTTCTCGTCTGCGCCCAGATAATAATCTTCAAAAACGATAGTATCATCCTTGAGCACCAGTAGACCTGTGGTGCGAGTATCCTTCATCAATTGTAAAAAATTATGGCTTTTCCCGTTATAGCGACAGGTCTCCGGCAATTGCCGCGGGTTTTTCTTGAATTGATAAACCGGATCTCCATTTTTGACTTCGTGATAAGGGAAAATCCCGGCCATGTTCTGGAAGTTTTCAGTAATATTTTGTTTGTCAAACAGGGTTACCACTTTCCAGAAGCGAAAGATTTCCCTGGCGTTAAAGGCTGCAATGATTGCCAGTAAAACAATAAGACCGGCGAAAAATAGTCCAATATTTCGTAACCAATGTCGTGATGGTTTGGTATCTTTGTTCATATCTCCTCTTTTTTTCATTAAACATTCAGATTTGAAGTTGAAGTATAAAAGTCCTCTGTTTTAGAGCTAATAATCTTCGGGAATAGCCTTTGTCAGCAGGAAGGATGAAACAGGTTTTGGCAAAACCAGTGCCAGTCGAATCAGATTTTCGGTAAAAAAAGGGAACAGATAGTCGGACTTTTCTTTTGTCAAAGCCTTAATAATATGACGCGCCGCCGTTTTTTCACTGATTTCAAAGGGGGCTGGAATACCGTTATCCGCTACCCGTTCGGTGGCGACAAAACCTGGATAAACCGAAACGAATCTTATGCCGAAAGGTTTTAGTTCGATACGACAGGTATCCATCAGAATTCGACAGGCAGCCTTGGCTGAAGAATAGGGGCCTTGCATGGGAAGGCCGAGGAATCCCGCCAAAGAATTGGTATGGGCTATCAGTCCATGCTTTTGGCTCTTCATCTGCGCGATCAGAGGCACCAGGAAATTTACCAAGGTAGTATAGTTGAGCTCCATATTCTCAGTGACTTCATCCACGGTAACACGACTCATGTTAAAAGCTGGACCAGCACCTAGATTTAACAAAGCGGCATCAATATTTCCATAGGTATCGACTGCTTTTTCGACAACGGAAGCAGCTGCCAGCTTGTTCTTGGCATCACAGGGACATGATAACGCCTTTGATTCATTGCCTTCAAGCTCTTCAACAAGTTTTTTTAGTTCAGTTTCACGTCGGGCACAGATGATAAGTCGGTTGTTGTGTTTGCTGAGCTGCAACGCAACAATTCTGCCAATGCCGGAGGAAGCCCCGACAACAAGAATCGTTTTATCGCTGAGTTTCATATCTGATCCATTATTTTTTTTTAATATATCCGTTTTCCTTAAACCATTGAATCGTATCAGCGACAGTTTTTTCAATCGGGGTTAAGGGTAATCCCAGTTCGTTAACGGCTTTGGAATTGTCAAAATGCTCACCCATGTTTCCAATGATGACCTGGGAGGCCGAAACAACCGGGGGCTTTTTTGTCAGGCGGGCACCGAATTCAAACACATGCCCTAACAATAAGGCAATGGGATAAGGTAATCTCAGTCTAGGTGGTGCTACACCGGATATTTTCCCGACCAGATCAAAAAAGTGTTTAACCGTTATATTCTCATTACCTAAAATGTACCTTTCTCCAATCCTTCCTTTTTCTGCTGCCAGCAGATGTCCGCACGCAACATCCTTAACATCGATCACATTGATGGCGCCGTCGATATAACCCGGCATATCCCGATTGACAATATCCACAATCATTGCCCCGGAGGGTGTCGGTTTGATATCCCTTACCCCGATTACCAGTGTGGGATTGACGATTACCAGTGGAAGGCCCTTTTCGCACAGTTTTTTTGCCTCATTCTCGGCCAGATATTTTGAGATGGCGTAGTGGTCGCCGGTCTTCCATCCGTTGAACTCAGCCGTTTCGTCGACATAGTTCCCGGCACCGTGGGAGCCGATAGTATTGGAAGTGCTGGTATAGACAACTTTTTCCATGCCTTGTACCAGGGCTTGTCCAAGAATGGTTTTCGTTCCTTCAACGTTTATATCATAAAACAGCTTTCTATTGAGCGACCAATGAGCAAAATAGGCAGCAACGTGGTACAGGGTATCACAACCCTTCAGGGCTTTGCGGATGGAATCCCCATCCTGAATATCACCTTTTACCTTCTCCACATCAAGATCATCGATATTTCCGGTATCGCTGTTGTTTCGGTATATCACTCTCACATCTTTACCGGCTTCCAGCAATTGCCTCGCAATGGTGGAACCGATAAATCCGGTGGCTCCTGTTACCAGTGTTTTCACAGTGTTTCTCTCCTTTTTTATTGCACCCATTTTGGGTCTTCTTACTCAGAAAAACATCAAGTTAATACTCAAGTTTCGTACCTGTTATGACAATTGGTGCTCATACTGATGAGCATTCTTTTTTTATAAGCTTGCCTAAAAGCTCTTAGCGATTAGCAAATGGCTGTTAGCTTTAATCAGATTCTCTTCACTCCATTGTACTGAAAATATATTAAAACGCACCAAAGGTGCGTAAAACAAAGCTAAAAGCTACCTGCTGATAGCTTTTAGCTGAAAGGGTTTTAAAAAGAGTAAACCAGGGTGCGACAGTAGAGCTACTTAATATATCCCAGATACTCCTGCTGTAAGTCCAGCATGGTGTCCAGCATTTTTTCGGCGGCGCTTACCTTATCAACCACCGGGTCTACCAGCAGAGCTTGCATGACTATATCCTTGGAGCCGGATAAACAGGCTTCTGCTGTCATATCATGTATGGCAACCTGGTTGTGTAGCAATCCGGCAAATCCTTTGGGAAGATCGCCCAAGGGGACTCCCACCACGCCTTTTTTGCTTATAATTGCCGGGACTTCCATTGCCAGGAATCCGGGGAAATCGTTGACCAGTCCATGATTGGCGAGGTTGACCGCAGCCTCTTCGTAGTTGAGATCATCCAGAATTCCTTCCATTATGGGAACAACACGTTCTGTTAATTTCATTTCTATATTCGGTTCCTGATCGAGTATCCATTGCTTGTAATAGGTCTGGAAATCAAGAATTCCCTTATGATCAACCACATCGTGCGCCCACTGCAGGTATTCTCCCAGGTGGCTGTCGGTTGTGATGGGGAGATATCCGTATTTTTCCAGGATCAGCTTGAACAGACCCCGTTCGGCCCACTTATTCGCACCTGCGCGTAGAGCGGGCTCGCTCCCCGGCGTGGAACCGGCTTGCGCCTCCAGTAGTTGCCGCATAATATTCCCCAAATCTGGCAGGTTTTCAAAGAAAGCCGGTGCTTTTTCCCGGATATCCGAATAGGCATCTTTTCCGCTTTTTTTGTATGTTGCTTCGAGAAGAATACTAAAATGATTCAATCCACCTGCTCTCAGTTTCAAATCTTCAAAGGGTGTCTCCAGAATAATGGGAAGATGATGTTGCAGTGAGGAGATTTCGTGGCAGAGACCAATGAATTTTAGATCCGGGTATTTGCGGTGAACGGTGGTGCAAATCCGGCTCATGGGGTTGCTGTAGTTAAAGACATAGGCGTCCGGACAGATGGACTGGATATCTCCGCAGATTTCCAGAATGGGGGGGATAATTCTCAGGGAGTGGAATAGTCCGCCGGGGCCTCCATTTTCGCCATAGACCTGCTTGAAGCCGTATTGCTGGGGAATTCTCCAATCCTGATCCCACAGCTTGAAACGGTCACCAACCTCAATGGAAATGATGCAAAAATCTGCATTCTTGAGTGCTTCGGCACGGGAGGTTGTTGCAGTCAATTTGAAAGGCAGCTTCTGATCCCTGATAAAATTCGCCCCGGTTTTCTCAACAGTCGCCAAGGTTTTTGGATTGATATCATGGAGAACAATTTCACAGTCGGTTAACACGCTGCTTTGAAAAATGTCTCCCAGGGTATCATACCCAAACTGGGCGCTGCCTGCACCGATTAATACTATTTTCACACCCATTTTTTTCTCCTGCTGTTAGCTGTTTAAAATTATTAAGTTATCTGAAGTTATCAAATGGCTTTTTACGTAAACAGTATCCGCTTATATCCGGTGAGTCAATCGGGAGAAGGTAACTGTGTTAAGTGAACCGATTGGAGGTGCATCAACCGGCGGATGATTTTTTCTTTGGGTTGTGTTCTTCTTTCAACACTGGTATTTTAAAGCATCGTTTAAATGGTTTTTTGATTTCAAGAACTCATTAGTTTGGGCACCAGGCTGGCCGAACTTTCTGACAGCTTATTTCAGGGATCTAATCATGATTGATCAAAAGAGTCTGCTCACCAATAAAAAACGAAGGTTGTTTCATTATGCTGTAAGTTTTACGATTCTTGTGATTTACGGTGGCCAGGTCTGCCCTTTTCTGGAGAGTTTGACCGTCCTTCAACTGTCACTGCCCATTCTGGGGATTCTTCTGTTGCAGTTTTTTACTATTGGCGTGTGGTTAGAGCCTTTAACAATGAAACAACCGTATGCAATTCAATCCAGGAAAGTCTTTCTTTATGACTGGGGAGCCTTCATTATCGGTGGGGTTACCGTAACCTTTTTCAACATGGTTGCTTATGGTTTTCCCCCGGGAAGTGGTGCAAAACTACTATTGGCGATGAGTATCCTGGGTTTTTTTATTGCCATTGACCTGAGTTTATATCTTGAATGGCGGCTCAGTCAGTTCCTTGAAAAGGAAGGGATCAATATTGATCCCAGTGAGCACTATTTTTCCCAACCTAAAAAACTGGTCATATTTTCTACTATCTGTTCCATGGCATTGGTCGGTATCATTTTTTTGGTCATTAATAAGGATCTGGACTGGCTGGTAAATGTTGGTGAAACTATCTCGTTGGAATCAGCCCAGAGATCGATTCTAATTGAAGTGGCATTTGTGGTGAGCGGATTGCTGGCATACATTGTCAACGTGGTTCTCTCCTATTCGAGAAATTTTAACTACTTTTTAACAAAAGAAACCTCGGTTTTACAACGCGCCACAGGCGGATATTTTGACACCCTTGTTCCCGTCAGCACCAATGATGAATTCGGTGTGATTGCGCAGCACACCAATATTATGATGGACAGTCTGAAAAGACAAACTGAAGAATTGAAACTGACCCGGGATGTCACGATTGTTTCTCTGGCATCACTTGCGGAAACAAGGGATAATGAGACGGGAAATCATATCCTGCGAACCCAGCGCTATGTTAAAATTCTAGCCGAATACATGAAGGGGCAACCCGAATTCTCCGATTTTTTGGATGAGGATACAATTTCGCTTTTGTTTAAATCAGCCCCCTTGCATGATATCGGCAAGGTTGGAATTCCCGACAATATTCTCTTAAAACCGGGGAAGCTAACCGACGAGGAGTTCAACATCATGCGTCGTCACCCGCATCTGGGAGGAGAAGCCTTGAGAATTGCCGAGGAAAAATTGGGGAGTAATTCTTTTCTAAAGCTGGCAAGGGAGATCGCCCTCACGCATCATGAGAAATGGGATGGAACAGGTTATCCCAAACGGTTAAAAGGAGAGAACATCCCGATTTCAGGGAGGTTAATGGCTGTGGCGGATGTTTATGATGCACTTATCAGCAAGCGGGTTTATAAAGCAGCGTTTAGTCATGACGAGGCAAAGGAGATTATAGTGGGATGGAGAGGTGAAAATTTCGATCCACGGCTGGTTGACGCTTTTTTATCGACGGAGCAGCAGTTTATTGAGGTGGCACAGGAGTTTCGAGACAAAGAATAACGTCAGGAGGGGAATTTAAAATATTCGTCCTGGTTAATGCTGCTTTTCAGATGGTTTGATCTTTATTAGACCGTGGGGTTTGCGCCAGTTGGAGATCTTCTCTAAAATTGGAAGAGCCTGGTTCTTAAGGTAGTCGGATGAGGTTCTTACTTTGATTATCGGTGATTCAAGAAAATTCAATCGTTTTATAAAATCGGTTTTGGGAATGATATGAGAACGGTGGGCTGAATCGACTGTTCTTACTTTGATATCAGGACTTTCCAGGCCACTGCGCCATTCCCTGTATCTGGAGTAAGCCCTGGAAAATATGATGGTGGTATCATTCTCATTATCGACATTTTGCAGAAAGTCCTGACGTTTCAAAATCCTGACAAGATCATCCCGTCCCAGGGGTTCAATATTTCTGCTCTCTTTTATCTTGTCAAAAATATCCCTCACGCGTTGGGAAGGAAAATCCTGGGTTTTTAACCGGCTTTTGGCAAACTCCTGTATTTCAGAGATATCAGAGATATCAGGCTGGAGAATTGCTTCACTGTATACACGGTACATTTCAGTATGAACGGAGCGTTGCGCCCTGACCCATCTTTCGATTTCCAGCTTGTCTGTTTCATCGATTGAGATTTTTCCGGATAAATAATCAAACAGGGTGCCGTCTTTTTTTACCAATTTGTCCAGACTCTGTTGATAAATGGCATGTCGTTGTTCATCATTATCGATTAACTCCTGTTTTTTATCGATATTTTGAGCAGTGTCTTTTACCACATTTGTTGCGGCTTCTTTCAAATCAACGGTTTTATCAAATTCCTTCTTTAGAGAGAAAAAGGAATCAAAGGCTTTGAAGGTTTCTTCCTCACCCTGGGATAGTTCCAAAGCATGTCGTTTTTCCAGCTTGATATTGTCAATTCGATGCTTAATACAATCAGGGTCGACCAATAACGATGTAGTATCCCGGTGGGTGCCAGGAGATGTATTCTGTTTGCGGAAATGGTTCCAAAACGTGCTGCCATTGAGGAAATGGATGCTTTCCGGATTGGTATTTGTCCTTCTGTTAATGCATTCCTGCGATATCACCAGCATTGCCCCGGGGTCGTTAATCTCATTGGCGGGTTTGTTACTGGGTTTTTTTAACTCAATTTTGAATTTGTAAAGCGGCGGCGGAATGGAGCGTTTTTGCCGATATTTATTCTCCTCCTGATTCAGTAGCTCATTTCGATTTGGAACTGCAGCAGACTCTGAGTGACTTAATCCGAAAGAAAACCGGTTCAACCCCTTCGAGGAAGTTCCCTCATCGTTGTTATCAGATTTGTTTTCTTCCCCACCTTTTTTTTGAGTTTCGGCAACAGGTTGAGATTCCCAATTCTCCTCTTCCTGACTCTCGGAAGACCCGATTAATTCACCATTTTTAGCAGGCGGTAATTTGAAATTATCAAAAGAGTATTTGGTTGTCGGAGCGTCTTGCTTTTCAAAAATCTCTTCATTTTCATCCGAGATTGTCTGCGCAACTGGGAGTGTTTCTTTCTTTACAGGTGGAGGTACAATCGTTTTGACAGTTCTTCTGGGAGTTACCGTCTCAATGTCTGGTTCCTTCTTGGTAAGCTTGCGAATCTTGTCCAGCTCAAATATAGCGTTTTCGTGCAACCCAACAGCAGATTCCTTGGTTGACGGATCTGGAGTTTCATCCTCATATTCCAGCACGATTGTATATCGATTCATCCATTCCAGGGGAGAAGGAGAATCGATTTGATAGGGAGCTCTGGTTTCCGGAAGATATCCGAAAGCAACATTCATTTTCTCATGGGTTTCATCTGCTTGTTTTAGCCTAAGAATCCCAGGCGGTTTTATTCCCGGCATCAGAAAATCAAAATCGAGTTCCAGCTCCAGCTGAATTTCGTTCAGCAGATTTCTCAGGGGCTGGTATGCCTTGTTTTTTGCACTTTTTAATGCCTTGTCCAACCTGTTTTGTCGTTCTATAAAAGGCTTACTGCCCGCAGCTTCAACAACATAACGAAATCGATAGGCCAGTTCTAAATTGTGTTCTTCAAGGATTCTAAACAGGAAACGATAGATATCAAACAGATGACTGCTAAAATGTTTACCATTGGGGGCTTCAAAGGTACTTCTCTGCCTGTACCGTTTCTGGGAAAACGGTCTCTTGCTGATAGACTCAATGGAACTAAATACGATTGAATGTGTGTCCATGACGACAAGCAGAGACGAATAGGTTAGTTTTTGTTTTATCTAATTTGGCTTACTCGCATTTTGGTGAAAAATCAAGTTGAATTGAGCGGTCTGTTTTTTAGATTGGGTGACGGGCATCTCATGGACTAATACTATAAAACGTATAAAGACGATTTGAAAGGGAATGATTTAGAAAATTTTTGATGTGACGGTTTTTTCCACTTTGAATATTGAACGATAAAATCCGATTTTGCTCAAAACAGGTATTCCCTGACCCAGATAAACTGGATAAGTACTCTCTAAATTAATTCCTGCCAAAAAAACGCAGAAAAAAATTTATAAAGTACTAAATAGAAACAATAATTCAAACAGGGAATTTGAGGAGATGAGAGGGGATGTTGCCCTTATGAATCAAGGGCAGGGGTGATCCAGACTCAATCCGGATCGGTATTTCTCAAGACTTGTAGATCTCCTCTCCAACAACCTTAATCCAGTGTTTCTTCAGAATCTCTTTTGAAGCCAATACGTTGTCAACTTCAAGAATAAGAATGGCTTCGTTATTGTTAAGATAAATTAAAGGGTAGATCAGTTCAACATTGACCTGCTTCTCCAAAAGAGTTCTTAAGATAGCATTAAGCCCACCCGGGTGATCAGGGGCGGTAACGGCCAACACTTCTCTTGTTGAGGTTGTGTAACCCTTGCCGTTTAAGACCGAGACAGATTTGTCCGGATCGTCGGTTACCAGGTGTAGTTGCGGGTGGTCGCCCTTTGCGGTTCCCATGATCGCTTTGATGTTGATCTGTTCCTTTTCCAGTATTTCGCATACTTCATGCACAGCGCCCGGTTGATTTTTCACCGCGACTGATACTTGTCTGATAGGCATGATTTGTCCTCTTTGTGATTAGGTTGTTTCTTCAAATGGAAATCTATCGTATCCCAGGGAAATAGCGTTTTTAACACTTTCAGCGACTTTCTTTTTCCCTCCCATTAACACGTCAACGCTTTCATGAACCTTTTTAATTGTCACAAGATTGGCCAGTTTTACAAATGATCCCAGGATGATCATGTTGGTTGATCTTATGTCATTGATGTCTTGTGCGAGTTGACTGGCCGGAACGGCAAAGGTACCTATATCACCTCTGGAAGGCAGGTCATCGACGATGCTGGAATTGAAAATCAGTTGTCCGCCGGGTTGAAGTCTGTTAATAAAGGAGATCACCGAAGGCTGGTTCAGCGCCAGGACAATATCCGGATTGGATGCCACCGGGGAGGCGATCTCTTCATCGGAAATACAGATGGTGCAATTTGCGGTACCGCCCCTCATCGCTGCCCCGTATTCCGGTAGAAAAGTTACATGAAAATCCTGTAACATCGCAGCATTGCCAAGAATATTTCCTATGGTCAACACTCCTTGTCCTCCTGAACCGGCAAATAAAATTCTGGCTAACATTTTACTGTCCTCCTCGTTTATCGGTTAACACACCTAATGGAAACTCTTTGGCCAGAACATCATCTATCCAATGACAGGAGTCGATGGTATTCATTTTCCAGTTAGTGGGACAGGGAGACAATATTTCGACAACGGAGTACCCCGATTCATCAAGCTGGGTCTGAAATGCTTTTTTAAGAGCTTTTTTGGTCTTGCGAATGGCTTTCGGCGAATTAACAGCCGTTCTTTCCGCATAGGCAACCCCGGGAAAAGTGGCAATAATATCGGTAATGTGCAATGGGTGCCCATCATATTTGGGGTTTCTGCCCAAAGGTGAGGTGGTGGTCTTTTGCCCGATCACCGAAGTGGGTGCCATCTGTCCACCAGTCATGCCGTAAACGGCATTGTTGATAAAAACCAGGGTGAACAGTTCTCCGCGACTTGCTGAATGGATAGTTTCTGCCGTCCCTATGGCTGAAAGGTCACCATCTCCCTGGTAGGACAGGACAAAAAGGTCCGGTCTGGTGCGCTTGATCCCGGTAGCCAGGGCAGTTCCCCTGCCATGGGCCGACTCGATCATATCAAAATCAAAATACTTGTAGGCTAATACGGCACAACCAGCGGGATTAACCCCGATTGTTTTCTTCCCCAGATCCATCTCTTCCAGTAATTCAGCGATCAACCTATGGACAATACCGTGGCCACAACCCGGGCAATAGTGCGTGACAACATCTTTTTTATAGTACTTTGGCCATTCGTTTTTAAGTTTCATAGATTAAATCCTTTTTCTCTTGGTACTCTCGAAAGATGTATCGTGCAAATTCAGCCGGGGTAGGTACAACACCCCCAGGTCTTCCGTGAAAAGATATTCCGGCTTTTCCCATTATGGACAGCTGGACATCTTCAAGCATCTGTCCGGTACTCATTTCGAATACAATAAAATGTTTGATGGTTCGGGCTAATTCCTGCAGTACCTTTTTGGGGAATGGCCACAAGGTGATTGGCCGTATCAGACCCGCTTTGATGCCATCTTTACGTACCCGGTTAATGGCACCTTTAGCAATTCTGGCCGTGGTTCCATAGGCAATGATGACGATTTCCGCGTCTTCCATTCGGTGCGCTTCATAGCGGACTTCGTTTTCCGTAATCTGCTGATATTTGCGATCCAGTTTCCAGTTGTGCCTTTCCATTTCTGCCGGGTCCAATATCAATGAAGCCATATATTTGCTGGGACCGTCTCCCATGCCTTTCAGAGCCCACTCTTTTTCCGGCAGATTTTTGACAGGTTCTGCAAATTGCACCGGTTCCTTGGTTTGTCCCATCATGCCGTCACCCAGAATCATAACGGGGGTGCGATACTTGTCAGCAAGATCAAAGGCGAGACCGGTCAGGTCTGCAATTTCCTGCACTGTCCCCGGTGCCAGTACCGGCATTCTATAATCGCCATGACCACCGCCGCGAGTGGCTTGAAAGTAATCTCCCTGTGCAGGAGCAATATTTCCAAGTCCAGGACCTCCCCGCATGACATTCACAATCACTGCCGGTAATTCGAATCCTGCCAGAAAAGAGAGTCCCTCCTGCTTTAGACTGATACCGGGGCTGGAAGAGGATGTCATCGCTCTGGTCCCGGTTGAGGATGCCCCAATGATCATGTTGATGGCTGCTGTTTCGCTTTCCGATTGCAGGAATACCCCGCCTGCTTTGGGCAGATTAACCGCCATGTATTCTCCCAATTCATTCTGGGGAGTGATGGGATAACCGAAATAACACTTGCAACCTGCCCTGATTGCAGCTTCTGCAAAAGTATGGTTTCCGCTGATAAAAATCTTATTCATTGTATACCTCTAGTACAAGATCTGGGCAGACCAGAACACAAACCATGCATCCGTTACACTCTTCTGATCGTAACGCTTCTGCGTAATTGTACCCCATTTTATTGAGATCCGCCGATGTTTCCAAAACATTTTGCTTACAAAACTCAATACAAAGACTGCATCCTTTGCAGTATTCGGTTTTTACAACAACATTATGCTTCTTAATTGTTTTTGCCACTGGATGTTAACCTTAGTTGATTTAAGTAGTTAAACTTTTATTACAATGGTTTTGATTCAAGATACATGTAATTGCATCACCTTTTTTCAACGCATTCGCAAGCTTTAAGGCGACCATGTCATTTCTGTGATAGGAGTAGTAAATATGAACCAGGGTGAGACTGGATTGGATATACTTCTACGGGCTGAAATGAATATCTTCGAAGCTTACAATAGGTCTTAAAATCAAAATCGCATTCAACCAAAGATATTTTACGAATCACGTAAAATCGGGAAAAGCGCTACGTGAAGATTTGAAGAATAACACTTTGGGGTTTTTCGTTCAATTTTAAGGCGATTATTAATTTTTTAATAAATTTAAAGAAAAATCAACCCGCTTTTATGATAAATAATGATTGCCAAGACGTAAGCATCAATGAAATATTTTAGGGGAACCAAGTGTTTGCCTGCATTTCAGAGTTGAAATTGTTTTTTGGTATTGAAAGAAAAATGAGGAAAAAAGATAGGTTTTGGGAACAACAGTCATTATTTTTCAACAGGTTGAATGGATGTTTCTTACCGGATCAATAGATGGTCTTGCCCTCTCATCTTCAGTTGAAAGACCGTTTATAAAAACAGAAACAACCCTGTTAACCTCCTCAGAATCCAGGAGGTAATGATGATAATCGTAGGAATAGAATCTGAAGAGAGTGAATGAATTTAGCCGATTCCGTTTTTGTTCAAAAGGTTATCGATAATAAAAGTGGGAATTTTCTCTTAAAAGCCGTTCGGGTTATGGTGCTTTTTAAGAAGGTATTTGGAGAAAGGCGGATTCCTGTTTTGGCACAATCCCTGGCATATACAACCATTTTTACCCTGGTTCCCATTTTGGCGGCCTTTTTTTCTGTCCTGGGGATTGTGACCAGTAATCAGATGGTGGAGACAAAGATCAGGGATACGATCGCCACTTACTTTTTCCCCGAGTATGTCAATACAATTTTCGACCAATTTGAGAAATTAACGGCAGCTTCAACCTTTTTTGGAGTGGTTGGTTTCCCGACCCTGTTCCTAGCCGGTGTTTTTCTCTATGTGAAAGTCTATGCTTCCATCAATGAGATCTGGCTTTCGGAAAAAAAGAGCATGTGGTTTAAGAACATCATGTCATTTTTTATGACTCTCTTTTTGGGACCGATGATTCTGGTGTTGGTGTTTTCTCTGCCGCCTTATCTGCAAACCATCCCCTATTATCGGGCGGTACTCAGTTTTGCCTATGTAGAGACTGTTTTTACGCAGCTGATTCCAATCGCGATCATCTTTTTCGGATTGTTAACTCTCTATCTCTATATTCCATCAATTACCGTCAGGTACCTGGCCGCTGTGAGGGGGGCTTTGATTGCGGCCCTTGTTATTCAAGGCAGTAACTATCTGGTCAGTTTCTATTTAAAGTCATTCTCCAAACTGGATGTGTTCTATGGTTCTCTGGCGATGTTTCCCATTTTCCTGCTGTGGGTGTATATCATCTGGATGGTTGTACTTTCGGGAGCCGCATTAACTTTTATCTTTCACTATCATAGCAATACGGGGTATAAGGATGTCAAGGGAATGTACAATGACGAATCGTTGCTCTGCTCCTCCCTTCAGGTGATGATGTACCTGGTTCAATCGTTTCAAGAGAAAGGCAAAGCTCCGGTATTTGACCGGATACAATTGATGCTGGGATTAAACCGCCATCGGCTTTCTCATATTCTAAACACATTGATAGCAGAGAAACTGGTAATTACCTATGAGGAAGTCTATTCAAGACGCCGGAATATTACACGATACCAGTTGGGAGTTTCTCCGGATAAAATAACCATTATCAGTTTAATTCCCCTGTTTTACAGCCCCAAGGATCATATCGTCTTTGATGAAAAACTCAATGAACTGATAAAATTTTTGGACATTCACCCGGGATTTCTTATGGAAAAGGTGACGTTACAGGATCTTCTTAATGATCCCGAATCCATGCTTTCGAAAGTTAAATCCGTGATTAAGGGAATGGAGAATCCACCGGCTGTGTTGCAACCTGAGACCAATGGAACTTGAGAATTACTTTTTCTTGAACCAGGATCGGAATTACAGTAAACTTAAAGTCAGTTTCCCCGTTCCCATGGGCAAAAAGTGGGTCTTACTTTATATTGCATGACAAAAAAGACAGGTAGAGGTTAACTAATTGATTATAATTACCTAATAGTAAAAAACCCCGGATTGATACCATGAGTGAAGTGCTGACCGAGGATCTACATCGAATTTTGATTGCTGATGACAATGAGAGTATTCATGAAGATTTTGAAAGAGTGCTCTCATATAAATCATATACCTTAAATCAAGTTCCCAGTTTCGAAAAACATTTTTGGGGAGAGGAAAAAACTCAGGGTAGGGAAGGGGCTGATCTTCTTGGAGATTTCAGGATAGACCATGCTTATCAGGGCGATGAAGCCCTTCAAATGGTGCGACAGGCTGCCGAAGAGAAGTTCCCGTATTCTCTTATCTTTATGGACATCAGGATGCCACCCGGTCTAAATGGGATTTCTACAGTATCAAAGATTTGGGAGGAGTTTCCTGATATTGAGATTGTTCTTTGCACCGCCCACTCGGAATATACCCTGAAGGATATCATCTCTACCCTGGGGAAAACGGATCAATTGATGTTTATCAGAAAACCGTTTGATACGGTGACAGTTGTGCAAATGGCATTGGCATTGACCCAGAAGTATTCATTGCACCGGCAATCCAAGAAATATATTGAAGACCTGAACAAGAAAAATATAGAACTGGCAAGAGCAAAGGAGGCGTCTGAAACAGCAAACAGGGCGAAATCCGAGTTCCTTGCCAATATGTCCCACGAATTGCGGACGCCCATGCATGCAATTCTGTGTTTTTCAAAGTTCGGAATAAGGAAGATCAGCCAGGTCTCCCGGGAGAAGTTGCTTCATTACTTTACCCAGGTAAACATGGCGGGAGATCGATTACTGACATTACTGAACGATCTGTTGGACCTTTCAAAACTGGAAGCCGGAAGAATGTCATACAAAATGGAGCCATTTGACCTTAAAAGGGTTGTTGATCACATTGTCACGGAATTGCAACCCGCCATTATTGAAAAGGAGATTGTTGTAGAGATCCATGATAATGGCGTGAACACAACAGCGGACTGTGATAATCTTAAAATTGGGCAGGTAATCCGCAATTTGCTTTCAAATGCGATTAAATTTACTCCCGAGGGGAAAAAAATAGAGATGCTTTTCAACCAATCAACCTATATTAATGAAAAGGGCGTGGTGTTGGAAGGGATCTCTTTTTCAGTTATAGACGAAGGCGTCGGCATACCCGAAGATGAGCTGGATGTGGTTTTTGACAAGTTTATTCAAAGCAGCAAGACCAAAACCGGGGCGGGGGGTACCGGCCTGGGATTGGCCATCAGTTATGAGATTATCAGGGCTCATTCAGGGAAGATATGGGCTGAGAACAATGAGAGGGAAGGAGCTACCTTCCGGTTTGTTATTCCTTTCAGCCAGAAATGATACTTTTTCCCAATCATCCCCAGGACTTCCTATTGACGAATCAACCACTCTTCGATACCACATCAGAAGGCATTTAATGCCTTAATCTGCAGGCATATTAGAATTTTGCGAGCTATCTCAACTGCATTTCGAGCAATCTGGGTGTTAAAAGTAAACTAGGTTAGGACTTAATGACAAAATCCATGTACAAAAAGGTGGGTATCGCTTCCCTGATTATGATGAGTTCGGTTTTTTTAAGCAGGGTGTTTGGGATTGTGAGAGAGATGATCATTGCTTATCTTGCCGGTACCAGCAGTTCGGTTGATGCCTACCAGATATCCTTCATCATTCCCGAAATCCTTAATCATGTTTTGGCCAGTGGTTTTTTATCCATTACATTTATCCCGATTTTTACAAAATATCTTTCGGCAAATAAAGAAGAGGAAGCCTGGAGAACCTTTTCCAACATCATGTGCAGTTTTAGTCTGTTGCTGTTGGTGCTGGCTTTTTTTGCCATCTTTTTTACCGGGGAGATTATTGCCATAACCGGAATTACAGATCCGGTTGTGGTTGCTGACGCCATTCGAATGACCCGGATTATCATTCCTGCCCAGTTGTTCTTTTTTATGGGGGGATTGTTGATGGCAGTTCAGTTTGCCAATGAAAGGTTTTTAATCCCTGCCCTGGCTCCACTGGTATATAACGGCTCAATTATTCTGAGCGGGTTATTTCTTTTCCCGCTGATTGGGATGGAGGGGTTTTCATGGGGAGTGCTGATAGGTGCCTTTCTGGGGAATTTTGGCATCCAGTGGATTGGTGCAAAAAAAATCGGTATGAAATTGAAATGGCACTTTAATTTCAAACACCCGGATCTCAGGAAATATATAGCATTGACTCTCCCCTTGATGCTGGGGCTCACCGTGACTTTTTCAACGGAGATCTTTCCCAAGGTGTTTGGTTCCTACTTGTCCAGTGGCAGTGTTGCCTCTTTTAATTATGGACTTCGTATTATGTTTTTGCTGGTGGGATTGTTCGGGCAGGCGGTCGGAGTCGCTTCTTATCCTTACCTTAGTCAATTGGCAGCTAAAAACAAGATTGATGAGATGAATAACCTTCTCAATACAACCTTAAGACACATAGCGCTGGTTATCCCTTTTTCTATTCTGATCGTTGTGCTACGGGTCGAAATTGTATCCCTGATTTTTCAAAGGGGAAGATTTGATATCAGTTCAACCAACATGACTGCAAATATCCTGGTTTGCCTGATGATCGGAGCGTTTGGTTTTACGGCGCAGACGATTGTCAACCGTGGGTATTATGCCCTTCAGAACACCCTGTTTCCAACTATTTATGTGTCCGCTGCCGTAATCCTGACACTTCCCTTATACTACCTGGGCATGCAACAGATGGGGATTTATGGGGTGGCACTGGCACTCTCTGTCAGTACCATTACTCAAGTCGTGCTGTTATTTATCATGTGGAACCGGAAAAGCGGGAATACCGGAAGTCGCTCCGTCTATCTTGCTTACCTGAAAATAATCGTATTGAGTGTAATTGACGGTGCATTACTGTATTTTGCAAAAGAGGTTTTGCTGTCGGGTGTGCCTTCAACGACTTTGATCGGTTGCTTGATAAACCTGATTTGTATTTCCATTTTGTTTTGTATCGTCACGATCCTGCTGGCTTACATTTTCAGGGTGAAGGAGATTTTTGAAGTGACCGATAAAGTGATCAGAAAACTCAAGAGACAATAAGTTTTAGTTTTTTGCTCGTATGGATGTAATCTTTAAGTGACATTGTTTTCCAGTTTGGCAAAATTCTCCGGAATAAACAGAAGAAAAGCCTTGCAAGCCCTTTCATTGTGAAACCTGATTCTTTCAAAATCGGCGGTCGTTGGTTTGATCGGTAGAAAAACGCCGGCTCCGTTATCCGGTGTTCTGATGGCTGCTACTTTTAAGATCGGCGTTAAAAGTAGATGATACAAAATATCTTTTAAACCCTGGCGGATCGGATTTGTGTCTTTGAATCTGCCGGACAATCTCCAGACAACTTTGAAGATCTCCTCATACTTTATCATTCCTTTGATGGAGCCTTCCCAGTCAGTTGCTGTAAAAGGGTAATCGTAAACCTCCTTAAACGCCTGGTTAGCAAAAGTTGCAAGATCCAATGCCGATGGCAATATCTCGCTAAGACCGGGTAAAAGCGGATAAACCGATTTTTCCTGCAGCAAAAACACGTCAATTCCCCATTCCACCCTGTGATGACCCAGGGGATACACAGAGTGATCAGTACCGTTTCGACATTTTCCGTAGAAGTGCTCCCGCATCATGGTATGGACAAGGGGATGAGTGATATGGTCGGTTGTCAGGTGCATGAGCCAACCATAAGCAAACGCTTTTTCCCTGTCGGTTTTGGCGAAGTTTAACAAGGCTCTTCCAACATCTGCCGGATTGGGTTCATGAGACAACAGGGATATTTTCCTGTCTCCCCCGGGATAAAAGTTAAAATCCGGGCCCTGCACTCCTGCTAAAAATGTCTCTTTGTGTTGTAGAATGGCTGCAAATCCCTGGTGTTGATCCTTAATCGTATGAATCTGATCAATCAATTCTATCGCTGCTAAAAAATGCCAATAGGCTCCTGCCATAATAACCCCTTTATTATTGAATCGAATCAGATGATGCCCACTCTCTCATCAAACCGGGGAAAAATCAACAGACTTGCGGGAGGTCATGTCTTGATTTTTGGAGGTAATTTGGTGGATATAACAGAAAGAAGTGTTCTTGGAATCGTCATGTATCTCTAATACGTTTGAAAGGGTCGATTATAAATAAGCCGGAAACATTTTTTCCAAAGGGGGGACACTCACTTTTTTTATGAGTGCCCTTGTTCAGGAGAAGTTTTTTCGGATAACCATAATAGATGGTTTAGCTTTGATTATATTTTTCAGGGACCAAAAAGGCAATTGATTAAAATTGTCTGTATTATTTGATTCCGCCTTAAAATGGTAATAAGTACCTCTCGCAAGCGTTGCAGAAGAGGATGGAGAGATTGGAAGAGAAAAAAGGGGAAAACTGAGCGGCAGAATATCAGGTTGCTATCCTGCCTCTAATTTTGGATCTTCAGAGGGATATTCATAAAACAGGATAGGGATAATACTCATGATTTATTCCACCTGTTCAATTTCGATTCTAATAGTGGTCATTTCTTCTCGGGGATCGGCAAAAAGTATACGTGCTGTTATTTTTCCCCTGGCTTCGACAATGCTTCCAGCTTTATATTTTCCATTGCTGCAGACCGGGCTCCAGTATTTCTTATGTTTCTCATTGTGACCGACTTTTTTCCCGCCAAAGGGGGCACTATAGTTTCCTCCCAGATAGAAACAACTTATTTTGCCGAGTTTTAGCTTTAGAACAAACCAGTCAGGATTTCCCTCCAGGACCTCCAATTGGTCAAGGTAAGGAATCTTAACGGCTAGTGGAGATTCCAGTTTTATCACTCCGTCAATCCGTTTCCAGGTTGCTGAATTAAATGAGGCAGTTAGGACTAAATCATCTATTGGTGGCGGCTCTTCCACCTTGTTTACGGTTATGGTAACGGTAGCCGGGTTGCTGCTGTCCACTCCATCTGAAACAGTGTAGGTAAAACTGTCAGAACCGAAAAAGTTGACATTGGGAGTGTAGGTAACTGCATTGCCTTCAATGGTATAGGTTCCGTATTCAGGTGGTGTTTTGATGTGATATTGCAGAATATCTTCTTCATCATTATCGGACCCTACCAAAGTTAACTCAACAGGTACATTTTGATCAGTAGATGCTGAAACGTCTATTGCTGTCGGGACATTGTTCGCTGGTGGAACAATAATCTCGTTAACCGTAACGAAAACGGTAGCGTGCTCACTGGTCAGGCTGCCATCGGTTACAGCATAAGTGAAGCTATCCGTACCGAAAAAATCTCCGTTTGGTGTGAAAGTGGCGATGTTTCCTAAAACAGTGACTGTTGCATTTTCCGGTTGAGTAGGGATGTTATAGACCAGGATATCTCCGTCGTCGTCGGAACCCAACAGTGTAATATAAAGTTGCAGGTTTTGATCGGTTGAGACGGTAATATCTCTAGCGGTTGGTGCATTGTTCACCGGAAGAACGACAACTGTTACAGTCGCCGGCTCACTGGTCAGGCTACCATCGTTTACCGAATAAGTGAAAATAACCGTACCAACGAAGCCTTCATTCGGTGTGAAAGAAGCAGTGTTTCCTGAAATCGTGACGGTAGCGTTTTCCGGTTGGGCCGGGATATTGTAGGTCAGGATATCCCCTTCATCATCATCGGAACCTAACAGAGTAATACTAAGTTGCAGGTTTTGGTTGGTTGAAACAACAATGTCTTCAGCCGTTGGAGTGTTGTTCACCGAAGGAACGATGACTCTCACTACATTGACAAACACTGTGGCAGGATCACTGTCCAGATCATCATCTGTTGTGATGTAGGTAAAACTATCCGTTCCGGAAAATCCTTCGTTCGGGGTATAGGTTGCAGTATTGTTAATAAGATGAACTTCACCATTCAACGGTTCACTGGCCAGTTCCCAGGAAATTTCATCCCAGGGATCGACATCTGTTCCCGGAAGAGAGATTGAAACCGATGTCCCTTCATCAGTTTGAGCAGTTACATCCTCGGCAATGGGGGGACTATTTGGAGGTGATGGTAATTGGAGGTTGAGATCATGTGATTCGCCTCCCACCAATGTAATTGTAGTACCACTTATTCGCGTTCCGTCTCCGGAGGTAGCTTTAATTAAGTACGTATCCCCGGGCAGAAAAAGCTGTAGTCGCCCTGAAACTGAACCATTTTCGCCATTGCCGGTTAATCCGACAAAAATGTCGTTTGCGGTAATAACTGAACCGGTAACAGGAAAACCATTGGTTTCAACAGCAACCGTCAAAGTACTCATCGGATTAGAAGCAGTGAAATCGCGAACCACCATGGTAAAATCGCAGGAAAAAGTCTGGGATTCATATGAGGTTTCGATCGATTGACCACAATAAGCATAAACTTCATTATCGCTGCCAGAGGTATCTGATATCCGCAATGACCAAGAGATTGAACCAGGTACAAAGTCAGATATAATGGCGGTTCCCTCATAGTTCGATCCGACACTGCTGAGAGGCACCGTTATTTCAATGGGTTGGTTTCCTACTCCAGTCAATGAGAACGTAGCTATCACGTTGGAAATACTTCCGGCTTCTCCAATAACCTCATCAGGGATAACCAGATGGAAAATTCCTGACGTATTATCAGTATCATAGGTAAAGGTGTTCTCGATGATCAAAGGTTCAATATCCAACTGAATGGATCCGCCACCTTTAGCTATGGTTATCCTGGATTGTGAATCCACCAATACGCTCTTCAGCAGGGCTCCGTCATAAAAACTAAGCCCGAAGGTATATGTTCCGGCAGGAAGATAGATAAAGGCTCGAGAAAGACCCGTCTCCGGATTCACTGAAAACAGGTGTTCTTTACTGCCGTCAATGGAGATACCAAAAGCCGGATTTGCAAAACCTGAAACCACGTCATTATCATACTGGAATTGAAATTCAGCCAGTTCCTTTAATATATGAACATCAGGAATAGTTTCGCCAATAACCGGATGAATTATAAAGGGAACGGCATTTTGTCCTTCCAGTATCAGCCAGGACCCAGTAATTGCAGCATATTGGTTTTGGTCGGCCGTCATCAGGAAGTAAAAATCGTAAAACCCTTTTTCCAAAGGCAATGTCACTTCAGTCTCAATTTCAATGGCATTTACGTCGATATTGAGAGCCCAATTATAAAGTTTTTCATCCCCGGTTTCCTTATTAACAACCATAACTATCCCTGTTACCAGCCTGAGTGTCTCAGCCATGGTCTCATTATGAATGAAAACCTGGTTATTATTGGAACTGGCACTATTTACAGAGTCGCTTTTAGCGTATGAGGAGAGTGTTAAATTGAAATTTGTGGTTTGTTCGACTACAGCTGGATCTTCCGGTGGAAGCGGATCATTTCCGTCATTGCTGCCGCTACCGCTTCCACTATTTGAGGAGGAGTTACAGCCAACGGTTAACAGCGTAAAACCGAATAATGTCAGTAATAATAATCTTGCAACAAGCCTTTTCATGATGATCCCAGCTGATACTTCGCTTAAAATAGTGTTTTTAGAGTGACTTTCGTTATTTTGCTTTTACTTCCGTTTGCAGGAGGTTTCAATTTTTTCGATAATACAGTTAATGCATATTTCATGCGAGAAAGTGCGAAAAATCCGTTTTCATAGTTTGGGGACGTTGTTGACAATGTATACAAAAAGACAGAATACACTGATCTTAAAGTACTTACAAGGATTCAGCTCGCTGGCTTCTGAAATATTAACTGTATTAATACAAGTTGTTTTAATGATGTAAATTAGTATGTACATTTAGTACACAACGTCCCCTTTTTGGATTAAAGATCATTTCGATTGCACATTTGCGTAAGCTTGCTGCTCTATTTTTAAATCCAAAAGGTAATGGATACTATTAACCTGGTCTTCTGCTGTTGTATTGCAGTTCGAAATGGCAATTGTCTTAGTGATTGATTTTTTATTGGTTATTGTTGTAGAATCTTTCAACCGAATCAATTCTATGTGATTAAACAAAACAGAATAAAGGAGTAAAAATGGCTCAAAGATTTGATGTGTTCAAATGTGATATCTGTGGGAATACCGTTACTATGGCCCTGGTTGGCGGCGGACAGTTGGTATGTTGCAATAAACCCATGACAATGCAGGTCGAAAAAACCGGCGACCAGGGATTGGAAAAGCATGTCCCCGTTATCAAAGCTGAGGGGGATCGCATGAAAGTCAAGGTTGGTGAAACTGCTCATCCTATGGCGGATGATCACTATATCCAGTGGATCGAAACCATCTCTGAAAATGGAGATGCCAAGATCTTTTTGTCTCCGGGGGATGAACCGGAAAGAGAGTTTCATCGCCCCAAGAGACTGGTGAAGGTCAGGGCATTCTGCAATCTGCATGGACTCTGGAAAACAGAAAAAGTGTAGCTGAAAAGTTCATAAATATTCCCACAAGTCCCGCATTCAGATGATAAGATATTGCTCGCTCTCATTTTGCGGGGCTGGCTTTAAAACCCGCAGCATCACCGGCCAATCACCGCAGCAATATATCTTCTGATGCTGCAGATTCCACTTTTCCTGTTTTATGCAGTGCAGGGAATCATACTTCAGATTAAGTCTTTTTGAATAACATTATCATCCTGCAAGATTGACAATTACAGCGTTAAAGCAGTGAATGAATCGGGCTGTTTTTGTCAGCAACACAAAATATTGAATATCGACAGGAAAAGTGAAATCAATTCCCGGTCTTTTAAGTCTAATTAGTTAAAAACAGATTTTCTGTTGGATTTTTGAAAGAGGCCACTGGAGTATTAAGTTAATCCTTTAAATATGGAGAATCGAAATTGAAGGATTAAAACAGATGCGGGATAGTAGCGGCGGTCCTCTGGCAGAAACTCTTTTTGATTTTATTAAACGATTGATCAGGAGGAAAAAATGAAGAGAGGAATTTTATTATTATACATGAGTCTGTTTCTATTTATACCCCAGATCGGATTTGGGTACGACAATTCCACCCTGCAGCGCATGATTCAAGAATCCAAAACAAGGGCGGATATTGTTGAGTCTACGCAAAAAGCGGTTGTTCACATCACAATCGAAAAGAGAGTAAAAGCCGGGATGGGCAGTCAATTCCCTGATAATCCCTTTGATCATTTTGATGATGAATTTTTTGATCGGTTTTTCCCAAACATGAGACCCAAGCGATATCAGCCCGATCGACCTCAAGAATTCAAACAGCAGGGTGCAGGAAGTGGTGCCATCATAGACAAGGACGGACATATTTTAACCAATAATCATGTTGTTGGCAATTCTGATAAGATTATAGTCAAACTGATTGACGGAAGAGAATATAAGGCAAAAGTGATTGGGACAGATCCTTTGACCGATATCGCTGTGATCAAGATTGATGCTGATAATCTGGATGTACTTCCCTTGGGCGATTCTGATGAGATCCGCATCGGTGAAACCGTGATTGCCATTGGAAATCCGTTTGGATTGTCTCATACAGTCACCATGGGAATTGTGAGTGCAAAAGGGCGTTCAAATGTCAATATCACTGATTATGAGGATTTTATTCAGACCGATGCAGCAATCAATCCGGGAAACAGTGGGGGCCCCCTGATAAACCTTGAGGGTAAGATGATTGGTGTAAACACTGCCATCTTCACCAGGAGCGGAGGATACCAAGGAGTCGGCTTTTCAGTACCGATTAATATGGCAAAACAGGTGATGAATCAGCTGATTGAGAATGGTGAAGTTTCACGAGGTTGGATGGGTATCTTCTTGCAGAATATCACCAACGATCTGATGGAAGCGATGGAACTGAAGAGCAGCGATGGGGCTTTGGTAGCTGAAGTAACAGAAGGTTCTCCGGCTGAAGAAGGAGGGTTAAAGCGGGGAGATGTGATTGTCAAATTCAAGGATAAAGCCATCAGAAATGCGGACCATTTGAAGAATGAAGTCGGAATGAGCAACCCGGACAGCAAGGTAAAAATAGAAGTGATCCGGAAAGGAAAACGGGAAATACTAACCATTAAACTTGGATCAAGACCGACTAAAGAATTTGCCATGTCAGGACTTCCAGGATTTGAAAATCCCCTGGGAATTAAAGTCCAAACGCTCACTCCCGGCCTGGCCAGACAATATGGCTATGATCGGTATGATGCTGGTGTCATCATCACTCATATAGCCCCTAACTCACAGGCACAAAACGCCGGATTGAGAATTGGAGATCTGATTCTGGAGATCAACTCGAAGCCTGTTAACAATATGATTGACTTCGAGGAAGAGATAAAAAAGGTCGATATCAAAAAAGGTATCATGCTGTTGATCGGCACAAAAACCGGTGCCCGTTATATCATTGTAAAGAATAGTGACTAACACCCTTTATTACGAATCTCTGGATATCCAACCGTTTGTTGCGGAGCTGGCAGGTTGGATCCATATCTCTTTCAACACCTTGTTTCAATTTTTTCACAGTGACTGGCTTGAAATTCATAAATGTTCTCAGGGAAATTTATGAATACAGGTGGGTATGTGTTTTTCTATTTCAACACATACTCTTACTCGCCTCAAAACTTCTTATTATAAAAGACTAAGTAATATCTATTTTCCGCTGTAAAACCGATTTTTTCAGATTAATAATCCTGGTTTTGGATTTTTTAGGTTGACATCTAAAAAGCAATCGATCATATATGAGATATCGGATCCGATATCTCATATATGATCGATTGCAATATTCTTTGAAATGATTTGGTAGGGGTACTCATGGTGTTCAAAGCTGAGATTTATAGTACAGATATAGTGACACAAGTATATAACCAGCTACGAAAAGCGATATTTAGTGAGTCGGTTTTTAAAGTTGGGGAAAAAATCAACATTGATAAGCTAAGTCAGGATTGGGAAGTCAGCAAAACGCCGATCAGAGAGGCTCTGAAGTTCTTGGAACAAGAGAGTATTATTAAACACATTCCAAGAAAGGGATTCTTTATTTCTGTGTTGGAGGTGGATGAATTAAAGGACTTGGCAGATTTAAGGCTGGCGCTTGAAATTCATGCTCTAAAAAGAGGTTTTGAATGGATAGACAGGGAGCGTCTAAAAGGCTTTCTGATCGATTTTAAAAAAGCTCATGATGTTTTACTGAGAGAGCAAAAAGTTGAGCCCTACTTAGAAATTGATGATGAATTTCACTATTTCCTTATTCAGTCAGGCCAAAACAGGAAAATGGCCGAAGTCTATGAAAACATGAAAAATTCTCTAAAATTATTGAGAATTCGTGACACTTTCGGATCGGAGGCAAATATGGGTGCAACCCTGCCAGAACATGAGGAGATTATTCATGCGATCATCGGAAATGATAAAGAAAAAGCAATAGATTCTTTAACGAACCATCTGAACAATGTTGAAAACCGATTATACACTCAGTAGAACAACAGCTCACAAAGCGGGAACAGTGAATGATCAATGCAGGGTTTTTGAAGTGTGGGTGGCATTGCAAATATAATTAAATTTGGAGGAAAGACAGCTGTGAGTAGTTTTGAGAGTGTGGATCATGCGTTTTTGAGAAAAAGATCGGCTTTAAAATGGGGGCGGTGGGACGATGATGTTATTGCCCTGTCTGTAGCTGATATAGATTTTCCGCCGCCACAAGGTATCAAAGACGCGCTATTGAAGGTTATTGAAGAGGATAGGACGCCCTATGGTATGCATGCCGGTGATCCGGATGTGCTTGAGGTAGTATGTGAAAAATTAAATCGGATAAATCGGATACAGGCATCGTTTGATGATGTTCACATGATTCCCGGGACGATGTTTTCAATATTTATTTCATGTTATCATGCGCTTAAGCCAGGAGATGAGGCGATCATTTGTCCGGCGCCGATATATCCGCCCTTTATACAAAATATCATAAATGCTGGTGCAACACCGGTTTTTTCACCAGTAAAGTATGATAATAATTGCGCCTTGGATTTGGATTTGCTCAGGTCTCAGATCAATCCGCGAACAAAGATGATCATGATATGCAATCCTCATAATCCTTGTGGTCGGGTATTGACACAAAAGGAGCTTGAAACCGTCGCAGAGTTGGCAATTGAGAATGATCTTCTGATCTTTAGCGATGAGCTATATGAAGATATGGTCTTTAAAGGTAAACATATCAGCATCGCGTCTCTCTCACCCGAAATGATGGAGCGAACCATAACATCATTTGGATTCAGCAAGGCATATGGGATACCAGGTTACAGAATTGCTTATCTGGTTCACCGCGGAAAGCGAATGAAGATTCTTAAAGAACAGATTCATGATATAATCGTTCATACGGACACTTTGGCACAAGCAGCGGCTAAAGCTGCATTGACGCAATCCGGTAACTGGCTTCCCAGCTTGAGAAAACACATTAACGAGATGCATGGTTACGCTCTCAACCGGCTTAGAGATATGAAGGGAGTTTGGTGCTCAATCCCTGAAGCAACGCCATTTTTATTTCCGAATCTTGTGGTTTACGGTCTTTCAAGCAATGAGATGACAGATTATCTACTCCATGAGGCAAGGATCGCGGTTCAGAGTGGGTCGACTTTCGGACCACCGGGAGAGGGTCATATCAGAATTAATGTCGGAACTTCCAAGGCTGTGATAAAAGAGGCGCTTGACCGCATGGAAAAGGCTTTAAAAAAATTAAAGATTAACAAATAGTGTTTTATATAATTCGGAGCTAAACATGGAAATTGACGCCATTATTCTGTCTGAATCAGATAATGTTGCGACTGTATTGACTGAAATAGACGCCGGTTTGACTATCAAAATAAGAAAGGGTGACGAGCTGATCCTTTTTAAGTCTGCCGAAAAGATACCCTATGGATATAAGATTACCTTGGAAAAAATTGAAACAGGTCAAAAGATTATTAAGTATGGCGAGGTGATTGGACAGGCGACAACAAGAATCGCTCCCGGTTGCGTCGCACATGTTCACAATATTGAAAGTCTAAGGGGTAGAGGCGATCTTGATTAAAAACAAACTGAAAAATCATCAATTGCAAAACGGAAGATTATGAAGTTCTTGGGATATTGTCGAAAAGACGGAAGAGTGGGAACCAGAAACCTTGTCGGGATAATTTCCACAGTAGTTTGCGCTAACGAAGTAACTGAAGCTATCGCAAGGAATGTTCAGGGGACTTCCTTCTTTATTCATCAACAGGGGTGCTGCCAAACCCCTATTGATTTAAAAAGAGTATTAAAAACCCTGATCGGATTGGGTAAGAATCCTAACCTAGCATCTGTTCTTCTTATTAGCCTGGGATGTGAAAGTGTTGAGCTTGAAAAAATAAAATGTGGCATTGAAGCATCTTATAAAAGGGTTGAATCTCTCAAAATTCAAGAAGTTGGTGGGGCAGCGAAAGCAATTGCTTTGGGTACTCTACTGGCTCAGGATATGGTGCATGAGGCCTCTTCCATCAGGCTGACTAGCTGTCCGGTGAGCGAGCTTGTTTTGGGCCTGAAGTGTGGTAGCTCAGATACTACATCCGGACTGTTTTCCAATCCGGCATTAGGAATAGCTTCAGACAGGTTGGTTGAAATGGGAGCGACCTCAATTCTGGGAGAGGTAACAGAGTTTATTGGTGCGGAACATATTCTTGCCAAGCATGCCCTAACTCCAGAAATTGGTCAAAAGATTAGTAACCTGACCAAAAACATGGAGAATCGCGCAAAATCTACAGGTTGTGATATTCGAGGGGGGCAACCCACTGGCGGAAATATAAAAGGTGGTTTAACCACAATAGAAGAAAAATCACTGGGAGCAATAGCCAAAGCGGGAAATTCTCCCATTAATGGGGTTTATGAATATGGTGAACAGCCTGATAAGAAAGGGCTGGTTGTAATGGATTCCCCTGGAAGAGAGCCGGAAATTCTCACGGGCTTGGCCGCAGCAGGTTGTAATATTATTGCTTTTACAACGGGTAAGGGTGCACCTCAGGGATTTCCGTTTATACCTGTATTAAAAATTACGGCAAATGAAAACACATGGAAAAGCCTTAGGGATCATATGGATCTCTGGCTTAATGCATTTCAAGATAAGGATACAACGTTGGGCGATTTGGGAAAACAGATTCTGGATGAACTATTGATAACTGCATCCGGTAGGCTTACAAAGGCCGAGATTTCCGGTTATACGCGTTCAATGGATATTTATACGATTGGCCCGGTAATTTAAAGGCAAAGCTTGAAGAGAGCATGGTGTATCGGGAAAATTCAAACAAATGGACTGTTTAATCAATAAAAGGGAAAATATGAAAAAGAACATTGTCAGCACAGATAAGGCACCTGCTGCCATTGGTCCCTATTCACAGGGAGTGAAAGCTGGTGGCTTTCTTTTTCTGTCGGGTCAGATTCCTCTGGTCCCGGAAAGCGGAGAAATGGTGGCTGGTGGGATAGAGGAACAAACGAAACAGGTGATGTTAAATATGGAAGCAATCCTAAAGTCTCAGGGGTTAGGGCTGGATCATGTTGTGAAAACCACTATTTTTCTAACAGATCTTACCCAATTTGTAGCGGTAAATGATATTTACGGCAGTTTTTTTCAAGCCAATCCCCCGGCCAGATCTACAATTCAGGTTGCAGCATTACCCAAAGGAGCCCTGGTCGAAATAGAAGCTGTTATTTTATTGGATTAGACTCACCATCAAAGGAGAATTTTATGAATGGTTTTGACTTTTTTCTTCCCACAAGGCTTATTTTTGGGCCTGGTCGCTTGTCTGAAGTTGGTGAACAAACAAAACGCTTCGGAAAAACAGCAGCTATTGTTATTGATCGGTTTTTAGCTGAAACCGGTCTATATAAAAGAATAGAACAATGCCTTTTGGAACATGGTGTTCGTTCGTTTGCCTTTACCGGAGTTGAACCCAATCCCCTTTGCTCTATTGTCAACCAGACAGCTGAATTATTTAAAGATAAAAATATAGATTTTGTAATCGGGGTGGGTGGAGGAAGTTCCATCGATTTTGCCAAAGCGCTTGCTGTGGCTTTAACACACGATGGAGATATATGGCACTATGTCAATGAGCCGGGCAGGCCTGTTGGAGAAATTACTTCCAAAACGCTTCCAGTGGTAGCTGTTCCGACGACATCAGGGACAGGAGCTGAAATGACAGCGGTTTCAGTGTTGGTTAATCCTGAAACTCACGTAAAAAGGGGGCTTTACAGCGAGAAAATCTACCCGGTGATGGCAATTATTGATCCTGAACTAATGCTGACAATTCCCCGGAATTTAACAGCAACAACGGGAATAGATGCTTTGTCCCATGCGATTGAAGCCTATATCAGTACTGATGCAAACCCATTTTCCGATATGGTTGCTATTGAAGCGATGAGGCAAATATCAGATTCCCTTCCTGCTGCAATCAATAGCGGACAGAAGATTGAAGCCAGATCTAGTATGGCATGGGGTTCCGCTTTGGCGGGGATTGCTATTAGTTCTAGCTGTGTAACACTCGTGCATGCCCTTGCACATCCACTAGGCGGTCGATTTAATATTGGTCATGGTGAGGCCATAGCTATGGGGCTAATACCTGTGATGAGACGGACCTGGATGTTGGATATTCCAAAGTTTGGAAAAATAGCCGAAGCCCTTGGAGTTTGTACCCATAATATGAGCCCTAAGTCTGCTGCTAAAAGTAGTATCAACGCCTTAACCGAATTGATTGAGGAAACGGGTCTGAGTTTAAGACTTGGTAATTTCGGAGTCAGGCAGACGGATCTGGATAAGTTAGCGGAAGATGCAACAGGGTATATGGCCGGTTGTTTAGAATCACATCCACATGTATGCAGTGTTGAGGAAGTGAAAAACATATTTTTGGAGATGTTTTGATTCAAACAACCGTGGATTTCAACCCCAGGATATGAATGAGTGTGAAATCCACTTTTTCCAGCCATTGACTGGTGTTTTTTTCATTGTAACTTGATGTCATTGCAGGCGGCATATTTTTTTGAAAACAGGGAAGTTCTATATCCTAAAAACTGCCATTTTTCTTAAATATTATCGCTTATGCAGAAGGCGACATTCCTTGCTTATTATACACTGGTCATTTCATTCCAATTTTATACACTAAATCATGATTTCTTCTTAATGAATAAATAAATAAATCAGGAGGATATATGCGAAAAAAATTAGTTCAACTGGGAATGATTCTGATACTGATGTTTTCCTTCGTCAGTGTTGAAGCAAGTGATCTTATAATTGGGGCGAGGTCGGAACCTGCCATTGATCCACATTTTTCTTATTTGACCACCAACATAGCCTATGCTCGCCATATCTTTGGCGTTCTTGTTCAGTCGGATGAGGACTCAAATCTGGCTCCCGGACTGGCGGTTTCGTGGAAAGCTGTTAATGATACCACCTGGGAGTTTAAGTTAAGAAAGGGCGTTAAATTCCACGACGGTTCTTTATTTACGGCAAAGGATGTGGTTTTCTCCATAAATCGGATTCCGACAGTTCCCAATAGTCCGAATCCTTTTACAGGAACCATACGCTCTATAAAAAGTTCAAAAGTCATTGATGACTATACGGTTCAATTTATAACAAAAGAGATCAATCCTTTTTTGCCGAAAAACCTTTCCGAAGTGATTATTGTTTCGGAAAAAGCAGCAAAAGGAGCATCAACAGCTGATTTTAATTCAGGAAAAGCCGCTATTGGAACAGGCCCCTATAGATTTGTTAAATATGTTTCAGGTGACCGCCTAGTTCTTAAAAGATTTGAAGATTACTGGGGACAAAAGCCTGATTGGGACTCCCTGACCTTTAAGATTATCAGCGATGATGCAGCCAGAGTGGCTGCCTTGATGGGTGGAGATGTGGATTTAATAGATTTTGTGCCTCCGGTGCAGGTTTCTACTTTGGAAAAAAGTAAAAATCTGGAAGTCTTCAAACGACCTTCCGACAGAATTATCTATCTGTTTGTAAATGTTGAAGCAGACAGTTCTCCTTTTCTTACTGACCTTAACGGCAACCCACTTCCGGAAAACCCTCTGAGAAATCCACTGGTTCGTCAGGCAATTGCAGCAAGTATCAATCGTGAGGCAATTGTAGCCCGCATTATGGATGGTTTGGCCACTGCCGAATCACAGACAATCCCCAAAGATTGGTTTGGTTATAATGCCGATTTGAAAAATCCTGAATATGATCCGAGCTGGGCCAAAAAATTGCTTGCAAAAGCGGGTTATCCAGACGGTTTTGGCATCACCATTCACGGCCCCAACGATCGTTATGTCAATGATGGAAAAATCTGTCAGGCAGTTGGGCAAATGTTGTCCAGAATAGGATTGAAAGTGAAGGTTGATACGTCTCCCAAGGCGGTTTTCTTCCCGAAAATTGGACCTCCGGGAACACAATTTGCCCTTGGTTTATTGGGATGGGGAAATTCTCCACTTGAAACAGACGGATTGGTGGGTCTTATGCACACTTTTTCAAAAGAGAAAGGAATGGGGCAATATAATGCAGGTGGATATGGCAATCCTGCTTTCGATAGTATCGTAGAAAAAGCTCTGGTTACAGTCGATGAAGCTGAACGTAGCAGGTTGGAACAGAAAGCATCAAGAATAGCGATGCAGGATATAGCCTTAATCCCATTGCATACTCAGTTTACTATTGCAGCTGCACGCAAAGGTATCCATTTTGTACCCAGGGCTGATGAGGCAACTCTGGCTATGAATGCTAAAAAGAATTAATCAATAAATCATACGAAACGATCTGATCCTGGGTCGTTTCTTCATTCACCGCAAAGAAGGGTATCTCCTTATGACGGTTTTTCTTATCAGGAGAATTTCACAAAGCATATTTGTATTATTCCTGGTATCCTTGATTGTTTTTATGGGCGTTTATACACTGGGAAATCCAGTAAAACTGCTTGTTGATCCCAGGGCAACTCAAGAGGAAGTGGTTAAAATAACCCATGATCTTGGTTTAGATCAGCCCCTGCATAAACAATATATAACCTTTTTGCGAGCGGCATTAAAAGGCGATTTCGGTAATTCATTTGTCCATAATGTGCCAGCTATCAAGTTAATATTACAGAGATTGCCTGCAACTGCCGAACTGGCATTTACTGCAATATGTATTACCATATTTTTAGGAATCCCCCTGGGAATGTGGGCGGGACTCCGTCCTGATTCTTTTGCAGGGCGGGGTATTATGGCCGGGTCTATCCTGGGTTTCAGTTTACCCAGTTTTTGGGTTGGAATTATGCTGGTGATGCTTTTTGGCGTTAAACTGGGATGGCTTCCCACCATGGGTCGAGGCGAAACGGTTGGGCTTTTGGGAATTGAGCTGAGCATATTTACCTGGGATGGATTAAAACATCTCCTTTTACCTGCTGTCAATCTTTCGCTATTCTCCCTTTCATTGGTTATCAGACTTACCAGGGCAGGTTTACAGGAAACGCTACCTCTTGATTTTGTTAAGTTTGCAAAAGCAAAGGGACTCTCCCCTGTCAGAGTAATCTGTCTTCACGTTATGAAAAATATCACGATTCCTATTGTTACGGTGCTTGGGCTTGAATTCGGCGCGATCATTGCTTTTGCAGTTGTTACTGAAACGGTTTTTGCCTGGCCCGGTATGGGAAAATTAATTATTGATTCCATTAACCTGCTTGATCGCCCCGTGATTGTTGCTTATTTATTGGTTACGGTTACAATTTTTATCCTGGTAAATATGGTGGTGGATATTTTCTATTCAGTCCTTGATCCCAGAGTCAGGCTTGGAGATTCAGCAGAATGACGGAAGACAAAAAAACAAAGAGAACAGAAGATAAACTTTTTTCTGTTCAAAGCCAAACCCCTTTATCCCGATTCATTTCAAACTTTTGTGAAAGCAAGCTGGCTATAATAGGACTTATAGCCTTAATTGTTATTGTTTTTATTGCCTTGTTTGCCCCGTTTATATCTCCCCAAAATCCCTATGATCTGGCCCAGATCGATTTTTTGGATGGACGTCTGCCCCCAGGAGGAAAAAGTATGGATGGAACGACCTATTTTCTGGGAACTGATGATCAGGGTCGTGATATGATAAGTGCAATTTTTTACGGATTGCGTATCAGTCTTGGAGTAGGCGTTTTTAGCGGCTTAGCTGCCCTTGCAATCGGGCTGACAGTCGGGTTGATTGCAGGTTATTTTGGGGGGAAAATTGATTCCATAATTATGCGGATTGTTGATTTGCAACTTGGTTTTCCAACTATTTTGATTGCATTGATTTTATTGGCAATACTTGGACGTGGAGTGGATAAAGTCGTCATAGCTCTAGTGGCTTCCCAATGGGTATATTTTGCACGAACTGTCAGATCGACCGCTCTTGTGGAAAGCCAGAAGGAATATATAGAAGCGGCAGATTGTTTGGCATTGGGTACTCCCCGCATTCTTTTTAGACATCTTCTTCCTAACTGTCTGCCGCCATTGATTGTTGTAGGAACAGTAGAAGTGGCTAACGCGATCGCTTTAGAAGCAACTCTGTCATTCCTGGGGATTGGTCTACCTGTAACCGAACCCTCTCTTGGACTCCTGATTTCCAATGGATATGAATACATGTTGAGCGGTCAATACTGGATCAGCTTTTTTCCGGGGATTGCTCTATTGTTCACCATAACCAGTATCAACCTGGTTGCAGATCAATTAAGAGAAATCTTGAATCCGAGGCTAAGAAAATGATTTCAGAATCGCCAGTGCTCTATATTGAAGATTTAAAAACCCATTTTTTTACACGCGATGGAGTTGTCAAAGCTGTTGATGGTGTGAATCTTTCCTTAACACCGGGCAAGATAATTGGCTTAGTGGGTGAATCGGGTTCGGGGAAATCGGTAACCGGGTTTTCCATTCTTGGACTGGTGGATCACCCCGGTTGTATTGTTAATGGAATAATTCGGTTCAAAGAGAGTGATTTAAGAACATTCTCGGAAAAAGAGCTGCGTCATCTTCGCGGTAACGGTATTAGCATGATTTTCCAGGATCCGATGATGACATTGAATCCGGTTCTCAGGATTGATCTGCAGATGACGGAAGCTATAAGAACACACGATAAAAGTGTTGATCGTAAAACAGCACTAGCGCGATGTGTTGATGCTTTAAAACAGGTCGGGATATCAGAACCTGAAAAACGGCTTAAAGCTTATCCCCATCAATTTTCAGGCGGAATGCGACAACGGGTTGCAATTGCGATTGCTTTGCTCAATAAACCGGATGTGATTATTGCCGATGAGCCCACTACTGCGTTGGATGTTACTATTCAGTCACAAATTCTTTGCCAAGTACAAAAGTTGTGCCGGGAAAATAATACTGCGATGATTTGGATTACCCATGATCTAGCAGTTGTTGCTGGTTTAGCCGACAGGATTCATGTCATGTACGCCGGTAGAATAGTAGAGGAGGGAGAAACGAGTGATATTATCGATAATCCACTTCATCCCTATACTGCTGGTTTGATAAATTCGGTTCCGGGAAATACGCACCGTGGAAAACCGCTCAAACAGATTCCGGGAATGACTCCCTCACTATTGAACCTGCCTGGGGGCTGTGCTTTTAGGTTACGGTGCAGCAGGGCAGATTCGAAATGTGAAAACAGTCCACCGGTGAAGGAGCCTGCTCCAGGTCACAAGGTACATTGTTTTAACCCATATTTAAAATCATAGGTCAAATAAGAATCATGAGTGAGAAGACGCCGTTAGTGCATGTCCGGGATGTTTCAAAACGATTTGTCAAGCGAGTGGATCTGACAGCTAGAATCGCTTCCAAGCTGGGTGCCAAAATCAGCAAGGAGGTGGTATATGCAGTGGACCAGATTAGCTTTTCAATAAATCCCGGAGAGGTGATCGGACTTGTTGGTGAATCCGGGTGTGGAAAATCAACGTTGGGCAGGATAATAGCAGCAATTACTCGCCCAACAACGGGCGAAATCCACTATCATGGTAATGATATTGCCCAGATGAAACCGGCGGATGCAAAAAATGCATCCCTTAAAATTCAGATGATTTTTCAAGATCCACTCTCATCACTTAACCCGCGCATGAGAGTGGAATCAATTATTGGGGAAGCTCCAAGGGTACATCGATTGGTATCAAAATCAGAATATGATGATTTCTTAAACAATATCATGCACCGTTGCGGACTTGATTCATCCTATCGTCGTCGTTATCCTCATCAATTTTCAGGCGGACAGCGTCAGAGAATTGGAATCGCCAGAGCGCTTGCTGTAAAACCTGATTTAATCGTGTGTGATGAATCTGTTTCCGGTCTGGATGTCTCAATTCAAGCTCAAATTCTGAACCTTTTCATGACTTTGAAAAGCGAATTGGGATTAACCTATCTATTTATTAGTCATGATATTAGTGTTATAGAGCATATAAGTGATCGGGTTTTGGTAATGTATCTGGGAAGACTGGTGGAATCAGCAAATACGGAAAAGCTATTCAGTGCCGCTGCCCACCCCTATACACAGGCTCTGCTTACTGAAGTGCCACAACTCAATAAAAGAGCTATTGATTTTGTTTCGATATCAGGAGAGATTCCGTCACCTTTGGATCCTCCACCCGGATGTCATTTTCATCCACGTTGCCCCATTGCCAAGGAGATATGCAAAAGGGAGATACCTGTTTTGCGTGAGATTTCAGAAAATCATCTGGTTGCTTGTCATGAAGTATAAACTCGTTAATTACTATAATTTAAGGTAAACCAATGTCTGAGAATGATATTACGACAGTATTTTCTGGTGGCATCCTTATTGATGGCAATGGGCAAAAGCCGATCAGTGATGCCATTGTTATTATAACGGGAAACATAATCGCATATGCAGGTAAAGCCTCGACAGTTGAGATACCACAGAATGTCACGGAAATTGATATTACCGGAAATGTGATTATGCCGGGTTTGATAGATTCCCACGTTCATCTCCAGGGGTTGCTTACTACAGACCCTAAAGAGCTGATTATGGTGCCTCCAGAAGTCCGGGCTATCAGATCGACAACCGATCTGTTGAATTTACTTGATGCTGGTTACACCGCTGTTAGGGATTGTGGAGATCTTAATGCAATATATCTAAAAACTGCCGTATCAGAGGGAAGTATTATCGGACCTCGGATTTTTGCTTGCGGGACCATGATCTGCCAAACAGCAGGTCACGGAGACCCATTTCACTCTTTACCTGAGGAGTGGGTAATCCAGAGGGGGCTTGTCGAAATAGCTGATGGGGCTGACCAATGTCGTCAGGCAGCCAGAAAGCAACTTAGAAGAGGGGCGGATTTTATCAAAATTTGTACAACAGGAGGCGTTTTATCAGAACGGGATGCTCCTGCTATGTCACAATATACAATTGAAGAGATCAGAGCATTGACAGAGACGGCTTATGCCGGTGGTGTCATGGTATCAACACATGCCCAGGGTGCTACCGGGATCAAGAATGCACTTAAAGCAGGGGTGGATATTATTGAGCACGGTTCACTCGCAGATGACGAAGCGATTGAGATGATGGTGAAACAGGACACGATGCTTGTTCCAACTTTGTCATTAGGTCGCGTTCTTGCCAGTTTAAAACCCGGAAGCGGTGTTCCCGCCCTATATATTGACAAAGCTAAAAGAGTGGTCGAGGAAAAAATAAAAACGTTTGATAAGTCCTGGCGATCCGGAATAAGAATTGGTTGTGGATCGGATTTTCTGAGCGATCCTATTTCACCCATGGGTGAAAATGCAGTCGAACTTGAACACCAGGTTAAATCAGGACGTTCGACAATGGACGTTATCGTTTCGGCAACAAAAATCAATTCACAAATTTTAGGGGCTGAAGACAGGATCGGGACTATAGAGAAAGGAAAACTGGCTGACTTGATTATAATCGATGGAAATCCTCTAGAGGATATTTCGATATTAAGAAACAGATCCAAAATCGTGCGGGTTTATAAAAACGGTAAACTGATGCCAAGATATACAAATGGAAAAAACAGTTAAAATGGAGTCGAAGAATGGAAGATTCAGGGAAAAAGTATAAAATTTTTATTGATGGCACATTTATCGATGCTTCTTCAAAGGAGGTTATCGATGTCATTAATCCAGCAACCAGCGAACTTTTTGGGCAAGTTCCCTCCTGTTCGCCGGAAGATGTTAAAAAGGCAATCTGCTCCTGTAAAGCTGCCCAGGAAAAATGGCGAAAGACACCTGCCTTTGAACGGGGAAATTATTTAAAAAAAATTGCAAAAGAGATTAATAATAATGTTGATATCCTAGCTTTAACAATAGCAAAGGAACAGGGGAAGACCTTAAAACAGGCAAGAGGTGAAACACTGTGTGCTGCCGAACTTCTTGAGTATCATGCAGAATGGGCAAGAAGAATTGAGGGTGAAATCATTCCCAGTGATGATGAAAATGAAAATATTTTACTGTATAGAGAACCCATTGGTGTTGTTGCCTGTATTCTGCCTTGGAATTTTCCTCTGTACGTATTGGCAAGAAAATTGGGGCCTGCCCTGATAACCGGAAACACGGTTGTATTGAAACCGAGTAGTGATACGCCCTGTTCAGCCTTGGAGTTTGCTAAGATTCTCGAAAAAATCGAATTGCCGAAAGGTGTTGTCAATGTCATTACCGGAAAGGGATCTGTTACCGGAAAAGAGATCTCAGAAAATCCCAATGTCGGTTTTGTTACTGTTACAGGCAGTGTTTCCACTGGGCAGAAAATTATGCAATCCTGTGCCACGAACATTACAAAAGTTTCTTTGGAACTGGGAGGGAAAGCACCGGCGATTATAATGGATGATGCTGATGTTGATCTTGCTGTTGCTGCAATCACCGGATCGCGTGTTTCAAATGCCGGACAAGTATGCAGCTGTGTTGAAAGAGTCTATGTCCAGAAAGGAGTGGCTGAACTTTTTCTAAAAAAGATCACAACTGCAATGGAAGCTGTGACATATGGAAATGGGGTAGAAAAACCGGATTCTGTCATGGGATGCTTGATCAATCATGAAGCCGTGAACACAGTCCATGCAATGGTCAAAAAAGCCATTGAGCAAGGGGCAAAACTGCTTACTGGGGGCGAAATCCCTAAAATTAGGGGCGCTTTTTATCCTCCCACTGTTCTGGCAAATTGCAGTAATCAAATGGAGATTATGCGGGAAGAAATTTTCGGGCCGGTATTGCCGATCATGGTTTTTGAAACGGTTGATCAGGCTTTGGAACTCGCCAATGACTGCAAATTTGGGCTTACCTCTACTCTTTACACAAAAAACTACAATACGGTTTTAAAATTCAGTAATGATATACAATTTGGTGAACTTTATATCAATCGAAAACAAAGCGAGGCATACCAAGGATTTCATGCTGGTTGGAAACAATCTGGAATTGGCGGTGATGATGGCAAACATGGAATGGAAGAATATCTCAAAACCAGGGTTGTCTATATGAAATATTAATTCTTACTATAATTATCTTTAATCCCGACAATAGAGAATTGACAAGGCTGACAGCTAGCTGATAGAGAGAATTGACATTGACTCTGAGTGTTATTTGTTGAGTTTATCAAATTGAGGACCATCCACAAGTCAGAATATTGAGGAGAACACATGATTGATTCCAGAAAATCTATCTGGTCGTGGGCATTATACGACTGGGCAAATTCAGCTTTTGCCACTACTGTCATGGCCGGATTTTTTCCACTTTTTTTTAAAGCTTACTGGGCGAATCAGAGCAATGTTACCGAAAGCACGTTCTATCTCGGTCTGGCAAACTCAACCGCGTCCATTATTGTTGCGGCAATAGCTCCCTTTCTGGGGGCTATTGCAGACAGGGGGACGGCAAAAAAGAAATTTTTAACTCTTTTTATCTTTTTGGGAGTGGTCTCAACAGGTTGTCTGTGGATGGTTCAACAGGGGCATTGGCAATTGGCGGCTACACTCTATGTGCTGGCAACCATCGGATTTTCAGGAGGGAATATATTTTATGATTCTCTGCTGCCGGGTGTTGCCACTAAGAAAAAAGTGGATTATGCCTCCTCGCTTGGCTTCTCTCTTGGGTACTTGGGTGGTGGGCTTTTGTTTGCCGTCAATGTATTCATGTTTCAAAAACCGGCTCTTTTTGGGATTCCTGATCAGCCGACTGCCATCAAGCTTTCCTTTTTGTCTGTGGCCGTCTGGTGGGCTGTTTTTTCCATTCCGGTTTGGTTATGGGTGAAAGAGCCCAAAATCTACAAACCGATTGGCATCGTTGAAGCCTTCAGACAGGGGTTTGGTCAGATTCGTGATACCTTGAAAGAAACCAGGCATCTTAAAGTTGTAGGGTTGTTTCTGGCTGCTTTCTGGTTGTATATTGATGGCGTTGATACCATCATCAGAATGGCTGTGGATTATGGAATCTCAATCGGTTTTCCGGCAAGCTCATTAATCCTGGCTCTGCTTTTGGTTCAGTTTGTTGCTTTCCCGGCAACGTTGCTGTTTGCCTGGGTAGCAGGGAAAATTGGCGCCAAACAGGCTATCCTCTTTGCTATCTTTGCCTATAGCTGCATCACGATTTTAGGTGCTTTCATGACTCAACAGTGGCATTTTTATACGCTGGCAGTCATGATAGGCTTCTTCCAGGGAGGGATTCAGGCGATCAGCCGCAGCCTCTATTCTCGCATCATACCGCCCGAAAAGTCGGCACAATTCTATGGTTTATATAACATGATGGGCAAGTTTGCCGCAGTGATCGGTCCGGCTTTAATGGGAACCATCACGTTAATCTCGGGCAGCAATCGGGTTGGTATTTTATCCATTCTGATTCTGTTTGTCTCCGGTTTTATTATCCTTCTAAAAGTTAATATTAAAGAGGGAGAGGAAATGGCGGCAAAATACCTGTCCTCATAAGATCCTGATCGCCTGTAAAAAGCGATGATTTTCAGGCGATCTTTTTCTTTACCGATTTTTGATCCCATTCCGGTGTCTCGTCTCTGATTCTTGACACCCCAACTCCTATGTCATTTTAGGAATGAAGCCGCCTCATAGTACTTGCCCCTCCGGTTTTGTCCTTGTTTTAATAATATATTTTGGCTACAGTATAATATCATACTCAGCACGGTTCGGTGCAGGGTTGTTGACTTTTTATTAATTGTGCTATGTGTCAAAACCAATGAAACGTCTTATTCCAATCTTTATCCACTTGTTTGTTTTTTTTAATGTATTTACCCACTGGAGTTTGCAGGCTCAAGATCAGCAGAAACCACCGATTGCGGTTAACGGTGTAATGGATTTACGCCATTGGGATTTTGACAGGAATGGATCAATAGATCTCAGTGGAGAATGGCTGTTTTACTGGCAGCAATTGTTATCTCCTCAGGATTTGGACAGTGAATCACTGGCGGAAAAAACCGGGATTCTGTCCCTGCCGGCTTATTGGGATTCATTTAAAATTAGCGATATATCCCTTCCCGGAGAAGGGTATGCTACATTTGTGCTGACGCTTTTACTTCCGGAAGAACAGGGTAACTTGGCGTTTCTTATCAAGGACATTCAAACAGCTTATCTACTCTATGCAAATGGAGAAAAGATTATTGCGGTTGGAACGGTAGGAACCGACAAGGATAGTACCGTTCCCCGATATTCCCCCACAATTGTGGGTTTTAGCCCGCAAAACCGGGAGCTGACTCTGGTATTACAGGTCGCCAATTTTCACCATCGACAAGGTGGGGTTTTTGATTCAATTAAGCTTGGCAGAGAGAAGGAAATTCGTGAGATAAGGGAAAGCCGTCTTGTTATAGAAATTCTTTTAACCGGCTGTATTTTTATCATGGCATTGTATCACCTGGGACTGTATTTACTTAGAAGAAGAGATAAGACAGCTTTTTATTTCGGTATTATCTGCGGACTGGTTACCATTCGTGCCCTGATAACAGGCGAAAGATACATTGATCAGCTACTTCCAGGTGTTTCATGGGAGTTCATCCACAAAATGGAATACCTGTCATTCTATCTGGCGGTTCCGGCTTTTGCGCTTTATATCCGCTCCATCTTTCCTCGCGAGTTTTCAAATACAATACTCCGAACTGTGCAGGCCATTGCCTTTGTTTTTTCACTGGTGGTGTTGGTAACACCCGCGAGTATTTATTCTCACCTGATCTATTTTTACCAGATTTTTACCACGGCATTTGCCGCTTATCTGTTTTTTGTTCTGGCGCTGACCATTAAACGAAAAAGAGAGGGATCCGTTATTCTTCCGATTGGTTTCCTCTTTTTATGGATCATTGTCACCAATGATATCCTGCATGCTAACAGTGTTATCCATACCGGCTATTTTCTACCTGTTGGAATCTTCATCTTTATTCTGTCACAGGCGTTTCTAATCTCACACAGGTTTTCCAAGACATTTCAGGTGATTGAAAATCAGGCGGCGGAGTTGTCACTGACCAATATTGCCTATCGCAGAGAGCTTACTGAACGGAAAAAGCTGGAAGAAAACCTGGTGGAAAGCCATGAAAAATTTGAACGTTCCCGAATTGCCATCATTTTAGGGCTGGCGAAACTGGCCGAGTACAGGGACGAAAGTACGGGGATGCACCTGGAACGTATGCGGGAGTATTCTCGTATTCTGGCAAAGGCTTTATCTCTTTCACCCGAATACAAAGGATATATTACCGGGGCCTACATTGATGATCTCTATCAGTCCGCTATCCTTCATGATATAGGAAAAGTGGGAGTTTCGGATTCCATTCTGCTCAAACCGGGAAAGTTGAATGATAAGGAATTTGATATTATTAAGAATCATTGTACTATTGGAGGTGATGCAATCTTAAACGTTGAATCAAAGATTAAGATACAGTCGTTTCTGACACTGGGAAAAGAGATTGCCTACAATCATCATGAAAAATGGAATGGAACCGGTTATCCCCATGGTTTAACGGAGAAAAGAATCCCCTTGTCCGCCAGAATCGTAGCACTCGCCGATGTTTATGATGCGTTGACATCGGAACGTCCCTACAAAAAGGCCTTTTCGCACGAGAAAGCAAGAGCCATTATCATCGAAGGTGACGGGCAGCATTTTGATCCTTTAGTGGTTCAGGCATTTATTTTACGAGAGAATGAGTTTAACGCTATTCGCAAGAGCTTTGGCGATATTTAAATCTGTTTTTTCGTCACATCAATAATTAAAGGATTAATTATGAACCAAGAATTGATTCAGATCCCCTCGCTGGAAGAGGTTTTTTCCCCACGCAGTGTTGCTATTATTGGTGTATCAGGATCAGGCAAACTGGGTTTTGCGGAGATGGTTTTGCTGGGGCATCTGGAAATCGGGAATCCCAACGTTTATCCTGTCAATCCCAAATATGACAAGATCTTTGATACTCCCTGCTATCCAAGTATTCTGGATATTCCAGGCCCTGTAGATCACGTTGTTGTTAATATTCCGGCTGGATCTGTTTTGGATCTGTTGCATCAATGCGCTCGTAAAAAAGTGAAGTCTGTTCATTTTTTCACGGCCGGTTTTGGGGAAAGCGGCTTGGAGGATCGGGTTGATCTGGAACAGCAGATGTTGAAAATAGCACGGGAAGGGGGATTCAGAATAATCGGCCCCAACTGTGTCGGTTTGTTTATTCCCAAGGCTCGGACTATCAATACCCTGGGAATCCCGTTTGATGCCGGTCCCATCGGGTTTATCTCCCAGAGCGGGGGTCATGCCAATAATTTGCCTAATTTTAGTGCACTCAGAGGATTACGATTCAGTAAGGTTGTCAGTTACGGGAATGCTCTGGATGTGGATGAAATCGAATTGCTGGATTACTTGTCAACAGATGATGAGACAACAATGATTGGGGCTTACATCGAAGGAGTAAAAAAAGGTAGGGACTTTTTTTCCGTTCTGAATAAAGCTGCTTCCAGGAAACCGGTTATCGTTTATAAAGGGGGGAAAACAGAAGCCGGGTTGCGCGCTGCCAAAGGGCATACAGCCAGCATGATCAGTTCGATTGATGTCTTTAACGCTGTCTGTCGTCAGGCAAATGCCATTCAAGTGGATAATCTGGACGAAATGATCGATGTGATGACTGCACTACGTTTTCTAAAAAAGATCCCAACAGGAAAGAATGTAGCCTTGTTCGGATCAGGTGGTGGTCCCAGTGTACTGGCTGGAGATGAGATGGAAACCTGCGGTTTGACCATTCCCCGGTTTTCCAATGATATCCAGACCAGGTTAAAATCGGTTTTACCCGTTGACGGAGGGATCTTCATGAATCCCCTGGATACGGTCAATCTGATCGACCCGGAAGCAATCGCTGCAGCCTTTAATGTCCTCTGTAAATCGGATGAAGTGGATATTCTGGTATATCATATGGGATTTCATCCCATTGGCATGTGGGGGATCGGACGATTTTCCGAGAAAAAATACCTGGATCAGCTTATTCAAACCATGGTGCAGGCAAGAGAAACCGGTGGAAAACCCATCCTGCTGGCTTTGAGACCCGCACAGGATTTGACTGCCATGAAGGAATTTCTGGAAGTACAAAAAGCCTTTGTTGATAGTGGCTTCCCTGTCTTTCACTCTCTTGGCAATCTGGCCTTGGCCGTTAATCGTATCATTGACTGGAAAGACCGAATTCAATAGCAAAGTCAAAATCTATTCTACTGACCTCTAAACAAGGAGTCATACAAGCTGGCTTTTCGTAAAGACCTTTATTATGGGGTTATACACCATAAGTACCTTATCGAGTAATAAGTTGAGTCGACAAAAATATTTACTTTGCCTGCTGTATGTAATAAATCATGCAGAGAAGAGTAAATACTAATGGTTTTTAATTGGCTTGAAAAGAGTGCACTAATCATTAATGGGAGGAGAGAGTAATGACAAAAGAAAAACATTGGCCAACCTCAAACTGGCCGGAGGGTGTTCCTGCAGATGTGACTGGAATTAATGTTCCTTTGTATACTGTATTGGATGAATCTGCCCAGAAATATCCGAATCTGACTTACACCATATTCAATGGAGCAACCAGGACCTTTGCCCAGGTGAAGGATACTGCTGACAGAATTGCCAATTTCCTGGCATCAAAAGGAATCAAAAAAGGGGATCGGGTGGGAATTTTCCTCCCTAATCTACCCCATTATCCGGCCATCTATTTTGGAATACTGAAAGCCGGAGCCGTATGTGTTACCTGTAATCCAATGTATACAGCCGATGAGTTGAACTACCAGCTGAATGATGCCGGTGTCAAGGCTGTTTTTGTAATGGATCATCCCGAATTTTATAAAACAGCGGTTAAGGCTGTTAAAAGCAGCAAGGTTGAAACCGTGGTAGTCTGCAATGTCAAATCATATCTCCCCGGATTGAAAGCTTTTATCGGCGGGTTGCTGGGAAAAATACCCAAGGCGGAAAGCTATGAACCGGGTCATTATATGTTTGATGATGTGGTTGCCAGCGCCAAACCGGAGCCACCCAAAGTGGATATTGATCCTGATAAAGACCTGGCATTGATCATTTATACCGGTGGAACAACCGGTGTTCCCAAAGGAGCCGCACTTCCGCATCGATGTTTCATGCATAATCTGACAGCCATGCTGGAATGGGTCAGGGTCGAACATCTGCCGGGTTCAGCCAGTGAAAAACTGAAAGTGGGTGGAACTCATACTTTTCTTGGCGTTTTACCCTGGTATCACAGTTTTGGAATGACCCTGGTAATGTTGATGTCCTGCCGTACCGGAAGCCGATTGGTGTGTGTCCCCGATCCAAGAGCGGGAAATCCTCCCTTTACCGAGGTGTTAAAGGCAGTGCAGAATTATAAATGTACCTTTTTAGTGGCTGTTCCGACAATATACGTTGCTTTCACCAATCATCCCCTGCTTGAGAAATATGACCTGTCATCATTGATATCTTGTGGTTCGGGGGGGGCACCCCTGCCGGTTGAAGTGGCTAAGAAATTTGAAGCCAAAACCGGTGCTGTTATTTTTGAAGGGTATGGATTGAGTGAGACCACACCGGTTGTCAGTATGAATCCGACCAATCTTAAAACACGAAAATTCGGATCCATCGGCTTTCCTATTCCCGGTACCGATGTAAAAATCGTTGATACGGATACCGGTCTCAAAGAGCTTCCCCAGGGAGAAGACGGTGAAATCGCTGTTAACGGTCCGCAGGTTATGGATGGTTACTGGAACAGACCGGATGCCAGCAATGAGGTCTTTCGTGAAATTGACGGAAAACGCTATTTCCTCACCGGTGATATCGGAAATATTGACGAGAATGGCTACATCACCATAACGGATCGAAAAAAGGATCTGATTCTGGTGGGTGGTTTTAACTGTTATCCCCGTGAGGTTGAAGAGGTTCTGTATGCCCATCCGGACGTGGAAAATGCCGCTGTCATTGGAATTCCCGATGAAAAGAGTGGAGAATCCGTGAAAGCCTACGTACAGAAAGTGGCGGGAGCGAAGGTGACGGAGCAGGAGTTGCTTGATTTCTGTAAGGAACGACTGGCCGGTTATAAACGCCCACGAAGTATTGAATTTCGAGATGCATTACCTACCTCGGTTGTGGGGAAGGTATTACGCCGTGTGCTTCGTGATGAAGTAGTCAAGTAATTAAGATTACAATACAAAAGCAAAAGCCTGAACGCTTTTGCTTTTGTATCCTCAACGTCTTTGCTCCTTTGTCCATCCCCAGATTAGCCAGACCTCCAACATATTAAGTTGATTTATAATCACTTTTTGCTTCTGTAAGTTTATCTGGTCACTTGAGAAAAAACCGTATAAAATTTGATGATCTGACTGTTTATTTTTCCAGTGATTTTTTAACCAGGTGTGGCATGCTGTCTGAAATGGAGTGCGGCTGGTCTTATAAGTCTCAACAATAGAATCCGGAAACCCGTATGCCGAGGTTTCGCTTTTGGCAGATACAGATGAAAACAAATTATTTGAGAAAGTTAAAGTGGATTATAGCCATTTTAACTTCTGTTTTTCTTGTCCAGTCTTGCTTCTCCTTTAAAACCTGGTATGGTTGGCTTGACACTTACATCAGCTGGCAGGTGGATGAGTATTTTGATATTACCTCGGAACAGAAAGACTTTATGAGTCTTAGATTGAGAGTGTTGCTGGACTCTCATAAAAACAATGAAATTCCCAAATATATCGCCTTCCTACAGGAAATTAAATCCAGGCTGGAGCGTGATGTGGTTGTTGAGGATATAGACTGGTTCCGCAACTCAATTTGGCAGTTTAATAACAACCTTGCCAATATTCTGGTAGATGATGTGACGGAATTCCTCTCCGGCATCAGCGATGATCAGCTGGTTTATCTGAAGGAAAAGCTGGTGGAGGAAAACAGATCCTGGCTGGAGGAACACGACTCGGAAGAGCAATCAAAGGAGGATCGTCTTGAGAGTACCTACGGCAGGGTTGAAGAGTGGATAGGGGAGCTGACAACAGAACAGAAGGAAAAGATAGAGCAGATGTATCAGCCAAACACCCGTGGTCATGAACTCCGGTATCAGCGCCGCTTGACCTCTCAGCAGCGTTTTTTTGAAACCATGGAAGCAAGATTCAATAGAGAAACGCTAAAAGCCGGTCTATTGGATTGGTATCTCAAACCTGAAGAATACTATCCGGAAGAATATAAACAAGCTAACAGAATATTTGCCTCCAGAACAGATGAAATGATCTTGATGCTGAGCCGAACCGCTATCCCGGAGCAAAGAAAGTATGCCAACCGAAAACTGGATGACTACATCGCACAGTTGGAAGCCATCTTGAGAGAATGATCCCATTGGATTCCAGCAGGTATTACGCTGATGTTTCTTCAGGTTCAGCTAACCGAAGGTGATCTGTTTGACACAGGCTTGGATCTTAACACCAGTGGGCTCTATTGGGGAATGGGATTGAGGTATCGGTTCTGATAAGCACCGTGCCGATAAGGTCACCTAATGAATCCAATTAGAAAAAAAGATTTGTATAAAAACGGCAAAAACGATAGAAATAGGATTATGGCTATTATGCGGTAACTGTTCCCTCTTTCGGAGGATTCCATCCCAATCAGACCGAAGTTGCGAAGCAATCAAAATTAGACTGGTCTCATGAAACAGCAAAATCAAATCAACGGATTTACAACAATTCAACAATGAGGTTCACTTGAAAGGTTTTTTTAACAGGTTATTACGAATTGATCTGTCGAATAAAGACTACCAATATGATAGTATTTCAGACAGTGTCTTAAAGACCACTCTGGGAGGGAAGGGGCTTGGCACACACTACCTGCTTGAAGAAAATCCTGTTGGTGTCGATCCGTTATCCCCCGAAGCCCTGGTCATTATTTGTGTGGGTCCTGTGACCGGCACTAAAATCTGGGGACAATCCCGTTATGGTGTGTATGGCAAAAGCCCCGCGACCGGAGGCTTTGCTGAGTCCTATTGTGGTGGCACTCTTGCGCCAAAAATAAAAGGTTGTGGGATCGATGCCATTATTATTAAAGGGAAAAGCGATCAGCTTTGCTATCTCAAGATCGACGAAGACGGCGTTTCCTTTGAAGATGCCACATTGTTAAAAGGTATGGAAACGTATGGTGCCGGGGATTATATTGCAGAACGTTCAGCACCAAAAGCAGGCGTTATGGTCATAGGACCTGCTGGAGAAAACCGGGTTCGATTTGCCTGCATTAAGTCGGACCGCTGGAGAAGCATTGGAAGATGTGGTTTTGGAGCGATTTTTGGATCCAAAAATCTCAAGGGGATCAGTTTTTTTGGTAAGAAAAAGGCCGAGATTGCCGATTCTGAGCTGCTTTCCAAGGTGAATAAAACTGTTGCTGATAAAGGAAAGGTATCACCGGCCACCTCACTTTATAAGCAGATGGGTACCCCGATGATGGTTTCGACAATGAATTCCAATAAAGCATTCCCTACCGAATATTGGAAAGCTGGACATTTCGAGGACTTCGAGAAAATAAATGCCGATTATATGCTTGATAATTGCGAGGTTACTGCCCATGCCTGTCCTGCCTGTTTTCTACGATGCACCAAGAAAACAAGAGTATTGAAGGGAAGACATAAAGATCTGATGATTGAAGGTCCGGAATATGAAAATCTTTATGCGTTGGGTGGGCTCATCAAAACGAATTCATTCGAAGAGGTAGTGAATCTAAACGATGTTTGTGACAGGTTAGGCATTGATACCATGAGTGCGGGCAACATGGCTGCATTCGCAATTGAGGCCTATAAACGTGAAAAGTCCGATTATAAAATTGATTATAATCAGCCGGATAAAGTGGTCGAACTGTTTTATTTAATAAGTCATAACAAAGGATTTGGCAAAGTCCTGGCCAAAGGGATCAAAGAGGCAGCCAAAGATCTCGATCTTGAAGAGATCGCTATCCACGTGAAAGGGCTTGAACCGGCCGGATACGATCCACGAGCTTTAAAGGGAATGGCGCTTTCCTATGCCACATCAGCCAGGGGAGCCTGTCATCTGAGAGGAACCTTTTACAAAGCGGAAATCTCAGGTCAAATCCCAAAAGAGCAGATTAAAGGAAAAGCCGAACTCCACATTGACTATGAAGACAGATCGGCCATTTTTGACTGCTTGATTTTGTGCCGATTTTTCAGGGATTTTGATCAATGGGAAGAACTCGGTGAGATCATTGAGGCTGTTACTGGAATGGCCATGTCCAAGTCAGAGCTTGAGTTTTTTGCCAACACCATAACCCAGAGAACTAGGGAATACAATGCAAGAGAAGGAATTGGTACTGAAGCTGATACCTTACCCAAACGCTTCTTTAAAGAAGCGACTGTTGAAGGTGAGACGTTAAATGAAGAAGACTTTATGATCATGTTGGAAGAGTATAATCAGATCCGTCGGCAACGATACTGTAAATAAAACTTCTGCAGATGCTGCCAACCAAAAACAAGGATAAATCATGCTTTTTGATCCATTTTTTTTAAGGGGAATGCACCTCAAAAATAGAATCATCATGGCACCCATGTGCCAGTATTCAGCCGGTGAAGACGGGTTTCCTCAATCATGGCATGAAATTCACTATGTCTCCAGAGCTGTTGGCCAGGTAGGCGCCATCATTCTGGAAGCAACAGCAGTTGAGCCCAGGGGAAGGATTTCCAATAAAGACCTGGGGTTGTGGAGTGATAATCATATCAAACCACTTGCACAGATAATTGAGAAATGCCAGAGCTATGGCTGCAAAGTTGGCATTCAAATATCGCATGCCGGCAGAAAAGCTGATATTTTTAACGAGCCGATTGTGGCGCCCAGCCCTGTTCGATTCAATAATAAATACCAACTGCCTGAAGAGTTGGATCATGCTGAAATTGAGAAGATTATTGATGCCTTTTCAGCTGCAGTGCAAAGGGCTGATCTGACAGGGGCTGATTTTATTGAAATTCATGCTGCTCACGGGTACCTCATAAATCAGTTCCTATCACCTCTCAGCAATCTAAGAACAGACGAATATGGTCAGAATCGTTCTTTGTTTCTACAGCAAATTTTGGAAAGAGCCCGGCGGCAGCTCTCTTCAGACAAACCAATATCAGTCAGAATATCTGCAGAGGATTATAAGGCAGGCGGAAACCACCCGGAAAACTTTGGCGAACTATTGAATCCGATAAAAAGTTTGATTGATATTGTACATGTCAGCTCAGGTGGTGTGGTTGATGATACTGAGATACCGGCTTTTCCCGGCTACCAGGTGAAATTCTCCGAAATTATCAGACAACAATTGAAACTGCCGACCATTGCTGTTGGTAAGCTTGACTCTCCGATCCTGGCTGAAGAAATTCTGCAAAACAAACGAGCCGATCTGATTGCGCTGGGGCGAGAGCTGCTGAGAAATCCTTACTGGGTATTAAGGACTTCAAGCGAGTTGAAATCATCCATTGACTGGCCCATTCAGTATCTCCGGGCTCAGCATAACATTGGATAATTTACATGAAAATTGAAGTCAATCGGGAAATTATTCAATTCAATGGCGACACAATCTCCGATTTAATAAAAGAACAAGGCAAGAACGGAAATAGCGGATTGGTCGTCGTTGTCAATGGCACCATCGTGCTAAAAAATCAATGGGATATATATAAACTGAAAGAAGCTGATTCCATTTTTATCATCATTCCTGCTGAAGGTGGTTAACAAAAATAATAGGTTTTGTCGCAAAAAATCAATATCGCCGAATTATCTCCCTTTTTGATCCTTCTTGCCATTTCGTTCCTCTTACAATTTTCTTAATAGTACGATGATCCTATCCCAAGGTGTTATTGAAATATTTGCCTGTCGACCTCCTCTTTTCAGGGAGGGGGGAGAGCTATCTTACCTCTTAGTAAAAATAAAAGGATTTAAGTGTAGGGTATGTAATGGGTGATATGCTTCGCCTGGCAGTGGAAGCTGGAATGCCCAATGAAACAACCGTATCAAAACGCGAAGGGCAAAACGATTTTCTTGGTTGTAATATTGATGAGTCACAACGGGTTAAGTCTCAATGGTACGGATTGGGATTTGACTGGGGATTATGGGAAAAGGACGGCTTCGGAATAGCGATAACTCTGATGTTTAGACAGGTTCAGCCGGCGGAAGACGATTTGTTCGATACAAGAAAGGATCTTGATGCCAGTGGACTCTGCTGGAGGATGGGACTACGGTATCGACTTTGATAAATAGGCCGATAAGGTCAACTAATGAATCCAATTAGAAAAAATGATTTGTATAAAAACTGCAAAATCGATAGAAATAGGATTGTAGCTATGTTGCTGTAACTGTTCCTTCTTTTGGAGGATACTATCTCAATCAATTCGAAGTAATCGATTATTTAAGGCTATCATGAAAAGCATTAATCCCGCTAATGACAAGTTGATCAAGGAGTATGCGGAATACACTCCAGCAGAAGTGCAGAATATAATTAAACTGGTTGACAAAGACTGGCATTCCTGGCGAAAAACCACGTTTGCAGAGCGTTCCGGTCTGATGAAAAAAGCTGCCGAAATTCTGATCAAAGAGAGAGACGAGTGTGCAGGTATCATGACGGCTGAGATGGGCAAGATCATCAAAGAATCTCGCATGGAGATTGAAAAATGTGCCCTTGGTTGTATCTACTATGCTGAAAATGCGGAGAGGATTCTTCAGGATGAAATTGTGGAGACATCGTACAAAAAGAGTTTTGTCGGTTTCGATCCTCTTGGTACGATTCTGGTTGTTATGCCATGGAATTTTCCTTTCTGGCAGGTATTCCGGTTTATTGCGCCCGGTTTAATGGCTGGAAATGCCGGCGTATTGAAGCATGCCTCCAATGTCATGGGATCTGCACTTAAGATTGAGGAGATTCTGCAAAAGGCCGGTTTCCCAGAGAATCTGTTCAGATCTCTTTTGATCTCTTCAAGTCAGGTCAAAGCAGTGATCGAAAACCCTATAGTTAAAGCGATTTCTCTCACTGGGAGTGAGTCTGCCGGGAGTAAAGTCGCTGAAACAGCTGGAAGGCAGCTGAAAAAATTAGTTCTTGAATTAGGAGGTTCAGATCCTTTTATTGTACTGGAAGATGCAAATCTTGAAAAATGTGCCCAGATGGCAGTAACCGCCAGAAATCTGAATTGTGGTCAGACCTGTACTGCCGCCAAGCGATTTATTATAGTTGAATCAGTTAGGGCCCAATTCCAGGAACTACAGAAGAAAGCAACAGAAGCACTGATGATCGGAGATCCAGCAGATGAAACAACACAAGTAGCACCCATGTCCAGACCCGATCTGATGGATGAACTGCATGCCCAGGTGGAAAAGAGTATTCAGATGGGAGCAGAGTTGATAACCGGTGGACACAAGCTGGATAGACCAGGAAATTACTATGCGCCTACCATTCTTGGAAATGTCAAGAAAGGCATGCCTGCATATGATGAAGAGACATTCGGCCCGGTAGCTGCCAATATAGTTGTCAGGAACGAAGAGGAAGCGATCGCAGTCGCCAATGATACCTCTTACGGTTTAGGTGCGAGTCTCTGGACCCGTGACCTTGCTCGTGGAGAACGTCTGGCCAGGGAGATCGAATCGGGAATGGTGTTTGTCAACGGCATAACCACCTCCATGCCGAACATGCCGTTCGGCGGTGTCAAACGCTCGGGTTATGGGCGTGAACTTGCCGACTACGGCATAAAAGAGTTCGTTAATATCAAGACCATCTGTATTCAATGATGATTCAATCCCCCTTCTCTCTTGGGAAGGGGGGGCTACCTTACCTGGATTCCCTCCTTGTTGAAATAATCAACCAGGTCAATATGGAAATTCTCCAGATCCTCACTTGACAATGTCCTATCAATGACTGCCAATTCGTATCGATAGGTGTAGGATGTCATATTTTTCCTGATTTTATCCCCTTTGTATTTATAGAGATAAGTTCTTTTCCTGAGAAGACTGCTTTTATACTTGTCCAATCTGGCTTCAACCTCCTGAAACAAGACATCGTCCGGGAACAGCACGGAAAAATCAAACCAGGAACCGGGATACTTGGGAATGGGTTTGTACAGCTTCTGTCCGCGGGGTAGCTCGTTCATCATGTCAAGATCCAGCTCAAACCATGCTATCAGGTGGTCTTTCATTAGGTCGCTGCAGATATTTTCAGGCACCAGACCCATTCTGCCAAGCAGCTTTTCCCCGGCAAAGAGTCTGAGATGATCCCGGCGCCATTCCTGTCCCACTTCGGAATCCTGTATACACTCAGGAGCTGACATATCAAGCGCTATAAAGATGGATTCCATCACCCCTTTCAAGAGCAAAAAAAAGCGTTCAGGGTCATGTTTTGATCGTTGCGTATAGCTAATTACTGCGACAGACCTTGATTCCTGCCCATGACTGAATATCCGTCCAATCTCGAAAAGGTTATGCTGGTTGCAATGATCTGCATTGTGCTTCATAACGGACAACAGGTTCGGCACTATACTGTCTCTTAATCGGGTATTTTTGGGAGAAACCGGGTTTATTAATCGAATGCAATCCTTTGTCTCATGGTTTATCTTAGAGAGAATATCATCATGAAACCAGTTATAGGATTGAATCTCCTGAAACCGGTTATCAAGGGATAGAATTTGCCTGACGCTTCGCTCCAATTCAAGTTGGGGATCCCTTGAACTCTCCTCCATGGGAGAGGCGGGCATTATCGGAATGATGTTATCATAACCGTGCAATCTGGCGGCCTCCTCCAGGATATCCTCCGGAATGGAAATATCAGCTTGACTCCTGAAGGGGGGAATCCCAACCTGCAGCAGCTGATTTTTCCGGGTTACCTCAAAACCGATGGCGTTCAGATTGTGTGTGATTGTCTCAGCATCGATTGCTGTTCCCATTCGCCTGGAGAAAAAATCAAGGGGGATTTCGAGCGATCGTGTTTCACCCTGCGGATTTCCTTTGGTTGTTAAATGGGATTTGATTGAGACGGTAGGGTGCTCTTTTAACAACAGGTATACCATCCTTGTCAAGGCTGTTATCGACATGATCGGCGGTTGCTGCTTCTCAAATCTTCTGCTGGCTTCGGTTGCCAGGTTAAGTCTGTTGGCGGTTTTCCGAATGGTTGAACCGCTGAAATTAGCGCTTTCCAATAGCACGGTTGTTGTTTTCGGGGTCATCTGACTGTCGTATCCTCCCATTAATCCGGCAATGGCAACAGGACGGTTCTCCTGATCCAGAATGACCAGATCGTTTTTCTGCAGTTTCCTGCGAGTGCCATCCAGAGTAACAAACTGCTGTTTTTTGTTGAGCTCATCAACAGTGACGGCTAATACCCTGTCTCCATCAAAAGCATGAAGTGGTTGACCGGTTTCCAGCATTACATAGTTGGTCAAATCCACGATTGAATTGACCGATCTCTGTCCCAGGGTGTTTAACCTGCTCTGGATGACCAGAGAAGAAGGAGAAACGCTCAAATTCCCAAGACGGATACAATTATAAACCTGACAGCCGGATGCAACTCTGATTTCCACCGGTACGGAATCTGACTTTCCGAGCTCTGTCGGCTCCCACAACTCAAGAGGTTTTAACGGTCTCTGTAAAATAGCGGAAATCTCACGGGCGAAACCATAGTGCCCCCACAAATCCGGGCGATGGGTAAGGCTGTGGTTGTCGATATTAAGCAGGGTATCTGTTTCGGCGATAAGATCCTTTAAACAGGTTCCGTTTTTTATCTGATGCGGAAGATGAAGCACGTCGTCATCGACTTCTCCCAGGCAAAGGTCATTCGGGGTGCACAGCTTTCCCCTGCTCTCTACTCCGGCAACCTCCTTTAATTGAACATATTGCTTTCCGTTTAAAACCGATCCCAGATTGGCAAATGCGGTTTTCATTCCCGGTTTTAACTCTTTTGTTGTAGTTATGGTCCTGATTTCCCGATTACCGCAGTTTACCATTATCTCACTGATGCCTCTGCCGGCTATTACGGTTTTTACTGAGACAATTTCTCCTGCCACAATATTTTTGAGCCGTCTTCTGACAGGGGTGATATCTTCAACTTCAGCCGTGGTCATGGTTAGTTTATGGGCAAGGAATTCGGGATCGATATCACTAATATCGACATAATCGTTTATCCAGTTTAATGAAAGTCTCATGGGGAGCCCCTGCTAAATAGTATTTGGTTTGGGTGTTTTAAAGGTGATAAAAATATTGATTAAAACTGTTCCAGAAATCTGAAATCTCCGGAGTTGAAAAGACGGATGTCCGGAATCTGAAATTTCATCATCGCCAGTCGGGTTAAACCCAATCCGAAGGCGAAACCGGTGTACTTTTCCCCATCTATGTTTCCGTTTTTTAAGACTACAGGGTGAATCAGCCCACAGGGCAGTAACTCCAGCCAGCCGGCTTTTTTGCATCCGGGACAGCCTTGGCCATGGCAGATAAGGCATTGAATATCCAGTTCAAAGGCCGGTTCTACAAAAGGGAAATAACCCGGTCTCAATCGCACGGTTACCTCTCTTTTGAAGACGGCCGAAATGATTTCCTTCATGACGGCAATCAGATTGGCAATCGAAATGTTTTCATCCACTACCAATCCTTCCATCTGGTAAAAGGTGTTTTCATGAGTAGCATCCGTGGTTTCATAGCGGAAACACTTGCCGGGGAAGACCGCTCGCAGGGGAGCGCCGTATCGACGCAGGGTTTGCACCTGATTGGCAGAGGTCTGGGTTCGCAGCAGTTTTCCATTGTTCAGCCAGAAGGTATCCTGCATATCCCTGGCAGGGTGATCATCGGGGGTATTGAGTGATGCGAAATTATTATAGTCAGTTTCCATTTCCGCTCCGCCTAATACCTTAAATCCCATACTCAGACAGATATTTTCCAGATCATCCTGCACCTGGCTGATGGGATGTAATCTGCCAGGTGCCTTTTTGATCCCCGGGAGTGTTAAATCAATCGGATTCGAAGAAGGTTTTTGCTCCAGGATTACCTGCTTTTCTTCCACCATCAGTTGAATCTGAGATTTCAACTCATTAAACATCAATCCGAATGCTCTTTTCTCTTCGGTAGTAGAGGTTTTAAGGTCGGTGTTGCTTTTCAGTTTTTTTAAAACTCCATTGCGTCCCAGGTATTGCGATTTTAGGTTTTCCAGAGCAGTTGAGGAATCAACGGTTGCAAGCTGTTTCTTGAATTCGAGATAAACGGTTTCCATGGTTGGGTCTCTCTTAAGATTTTGAGCAAAAAAAAAAGCCGTGACTGATGCAGCCACGGCTTTTTATGGATCGGATAAGCCTATAGGGATACATCAGCCCGATAACGGTATTTGTAGAAAAAAAAGAAGAAACTAAAAAAGCTGTTGAATCCGAAATAGGTTTGTTTCACTGTGTCTCTATGGTTTTGGTTACTAAAGGTTTTTGGTAAAGATTAATCAATGCCATTAACTTAAGGTCTTGCACCTTCATTGAACTACTAAAAATGCGGAATATAAATGGTAGGGCGAGGTTACATCCCCGCCAACTCGAAACCAAAGGCGGCCATGTAAGGCCGCCCTATCGTTATTCCCTGCAGCTAATTAAAAGTTCTCGTGGTATGGTTATGAGGTTGTAATGAATATATAATTCCCTAAGTTAATGACATTGAATTATTAATAGTGAATAAAAAAATGACAAAAAAAAAGCCGTGACTGATGTAGCCACGGCTTTTATATAAAATACGGGTCTGCTACATCAGCTAAAGGGTTTTCTCCCTGATAAAGAAACTAAAAAAGAATTGGAAAAATCGGTTCATGATCGCTGCTGTAGAAAAGATTAAAAATTTATTGTTTGATTAATCAGAACCTAACGAACAAAACCGGTTTTGACAAGGGAAAATTTTCAGTATATCTCCTTGTCGAATATACCGGGCAGGGATTACAATGGTTTATCTGATTTATGTTTCAGGTTTGCAGATTATGTTGCCGCAAATATTTTTGGTGTTTTATGGAAGACATTTAATCCTGTCATTCCGGTCTTGAGCCGGAATCTATATAACTATAAAGCAATAGAAAAGTGGATCCCGGATCAAGTCCGGGATGACAAAGCGATAAGTTAGAGATTCTCCACAGTGACGTGATCTACAAGTCCGTCATGTACGAGCACCATATTTTTCTTCTTTGGTGCATGACTGTTCAATGAATGATGATGCTTTCATAAATAACAAGGCAGAACGGATGCTACTGATAATAGGCGGGATTCTTTTTTTGGGATTGGTTGTTTTACCACAATACTGGGTAAAAAAGGTGTTCACAGATTTTCAGGGTGAGCGTGACGATTTTCCTGGTACCGGGGGGCAGTTTGTTGAACACTTTATCGAAAGCTTTTCCATCAAAAATGCATCTGTCCAACTATCAGACAGTGTCAACCATTTTGATCCTGAATCCCGCGCTATTGCTCTTACACCGGAATACTTCAATGGGAAATCGTTGACGGCACTGGCGGTTGCAGCGCATGAGGTTGGTCACCTCATTCAGGCTGAACAGGATAATGTCTGGCTCAGGCTGCGCACCCGTCTGGTTATGATGTCTCTGAGACTTGACAAGATAGGCGTTGTTGCATTGATACTCATGCCATTTGGAACAATACTCACCCGGTCACCATTTGTGATGCTTTTGTTGACCGGGTTTGGCTTGTCAGGGATGTTGATGAGGGTTTTGGTGCATTTTATCACTCTGCCCATGGAACTCGATGCCAGCTTCGGTAAAGCGCTTCCCTTGTTAAAGGCTGGTCTGTATATTAACGAGGAGGATGAACCTAAAGTCCGGCGTATCCTGTGGGCGGCAGCTTTGACCTACCTGGCTTCCGCGCTTTCCAGTTTACTGAATCTGGCAAACTGGTTAAGGATCTTAAGGCGCTAGATCCTATGACTTTTCCAGGATCAGCACCTCCATCTTCCCTTCCAATGCATTTTTGAAATCAACTGCATCCTTTTCAGATCCCACAATGGCACCATAATGCATGGGAATTGCAACCTGGGGATTGATGGCCAAGGCGGCTTGCACGGCTTCGGCAGCTGTCATCACGTAAGTTCCTGAAACCGGTAAAAGCGCTATGTCCGCTTTTATATCTTTCATTTCCGGAATAAAATCGGCATCCCCGGCATGATAGATGCGGGTTCCATCGATGTCGATGATAAACCCCAACCAACTATTTTCCCTGGGATGAAATTTCTTGTTTGTATTGTAGGACACCACCGTTTCAACGGTAATTCCTTTAACTGTGGTTGATTCTCCCGGTTTCATGACTTGAACATGGCCCTCCAGTTTCTCTGCCGATTTTTGCTCGGTGATAATGACGGTTTCATCCGTCCGAATCTTGGCAACGTCCTCCGGCGAACAATGGTCATAATGCTCATGGGTGATGAGAACAAGGTCGGCTTTTTTCCCGGATTGAATCTGAAAGGGATCGATATAGATGGTTATCCCCCCATCTATGCAAAACGAATCGTGCCCTAACCATTTGATATATTTTAATATGGCTCTATCCATAGTGTTACTCCTTTTTTTGTTAATACGATTGTCATAGCAGTGACTAACAAAACGGTTGAGTCATTCTGTAAATTTTTTGTCAGGAAGTCAATTTTTACATGTCTGTTACAGCTCTGATAAAGCGGTTTTTTTGTTGAGAATGATTCACAGATCAATGACTTCATTGAAATCATTGACATAGACTGATAATCGACTGAAAGACCAGAAGAAAACCTAAAAAAAGCGAGTATAAAATGGAATATAATGAAAAAACATTTAAAGCTTTCCCTCCCAATGCCGTAACTATGATTGGTATCCCTTCGGACGAAAACTCATCGTTCATGAGGGGCTCTGCCCTGGCCCCGCCAAAAATTCGTGAGGTGCTCCGTTGCGGAGCTGCCAATCTATACTCCGAATTGGGGGTTAATATCGACAATGAAACCCTGTTTTGTGATTGCGGTGATTTAAACCTTGAGGAAGGCAAAAAAGGGTTTGAACAGATAGAATCCGGCATTATTCAACTGCTTAAACAAGGAGGACAGGTTTTGTCACTGGGAGGGGATCATGCAGTGACCTACCCCATTATCAAAGCTTTCAGTCACATTCACCAGAAGCTTACTATTCTCCAGTTTGATGCCCATTCGGACACCTACGATGAATATGAGGGAAATCGCCTGTCTCATGCCAGTCCGTTTGCCAGAATAATGGAAGAGAAACTGGCAAGCAGGCTGATCCAGGTTGGCATCCGAACCCTGACCGATCACATCAGAGACCAAGTAAAAAGGTTTGGGATTGAGGTTGTTGAAGCCAGGAATTTTGATCCCGGAATCGATTTGAAGCTAACTGGCCCGCTGTACATCTCCCTTGACCTGGATGTGCTGGATCCGGGATTTGTTCCCGGAGTATCGCACCATGAACCGGGGGGGTTAACTGTCAGGGATGTCGTCAATCTCATACATGGTATCAAGGTTCCCATTGTGGGAGCTGATATTGTTGAATTTAATCCCGGCCGCGATGTTTCCGATATGACCGCCATGGTGGCAGCCAAGTTTATCAAGGAACTCGCCGGGAAGATGATTCAGCAAAAACACCCGGGATCTGCGGCAATTATATCCTAGTAGTCAGGCGATCGATCTCCTTCATAAAAAAACTGATAAAAAGCTTTTCAGTCAGGCTTTCTATCTTATCCTGCAAACGAACCAGGGAGATGCTGTTGATCAGGTCATCAGGGGTTATCTTGATGTGAACCAGCTCTCCGTTTTTCAGCTCCTCCTGAATCAGGTGGGAAGGGACAATTCCCAATCCCATCCGGTTTTTGATACCGCTGATAACCCCTCGTACGCTTTCCAAAGTCAGGGCGTTTTTGATGGGAACGGTTGTTTTTCCAAAATGATGGAGAAACCAGTTTTTTATCTCCGGTGCCTGCTTCTGGTAACAGACAAACTCACTGCTGATCAAGGCTTCAAACGAAGTTTCGGATTGCAGTCTCCTTTTAAAATACTGGTCCGAGCAGACAAGAATCAGTTTCTCGCGGAAAACCTCGCGGATATCAAAAGAGATGAACTCCTTTAAAAACTGTCCCTTTTTCGAGAAGATGTCTGCAAAAGCAAAATCAAGATTACCATTTCCAACCAGTGGCAATAATCTGTTGGGATGGCCGGTTTCGATAGTGAAGCTTACATCCGGGTTTTTTTGTCTAAAAGCTGAGCAAATCAAAATCAGATAACGCTCCCCAAACTCTTCCGGTGCCCCGATTCGTAATTCTCCGCAGGGAACGGATTTCGAATGCCGAATCTGTTCAATCTCCTCTTCCAACGCATTAACAAACGGCAGGATCAGCTTATACAGCGATTCCGCCTTCGGCGTCGCCACCAGCTTCTTGTGCAGCCTTGTGAACAGTGGCTGTTGTAACTCCTCCTCCAGCTTTAACAGACTCTGACTGACTGCAGACTGGGTCACGTGAAGCTGCTGCGCCGCCTTCATGACGCTGCCATAACGATAGATATAATAGAAAACCTTTAACCGGTTAAAATCTGGAAGCATTAGAATTTCTAAACCTATGATAAAGAATAAGTAGTTTAACTTATATCCAAATATTCTGCCATAATCCCAGTGATGTCAATGTTGATGGCATTTTTTTTTCCTTTGGTTTGACTAGAGGAGATGGAGTCCGATTCTTGCTCTTTTACCCGGCATGTCATCCTGTTGCTTTAATACTTAAACAAACGATGGATAAATGGAAGGGTGGGCTACATTCCGTAAGTGCTTCCATCAGCATGTCTTGTTAAGAGCAAGGACTATGGTAGGGCGGGGTTACATCCCCGCCAGAACTAACTCAAAGGCGGTCATGTAAGGCCGCCCTACCGTTTTACCTCTTATTTGATATCACAAGTGGGTAAAAAGCGCGTCGTTTTAATTGAGCTTAACAAACAATAATTCAGGAGAAAGAGATGGATATAAAAGACAAAACACTGGCTGCAATGGGAAGAGGTCGTACGGAGTGGGCGCAGAAATCGATGCCGGTTCTTCGCTCCATTCAGAAACGATTTGAGCAGGAGAAACCCTTTGCCGGAATCCGCATGGCTGCCTGTCTGCATGTGACAACGGAAACCGGTGTGTTGATGCAGACATTGACGGCCGGTGGTGCTGAAGTCAAACTCTGTGCTTCCAATCCTCTGAGCACTCAGGATGATGTAGCAGCAACCCTGGCCGTGGATCATGGGATTGATGTTTTCGCCATCAAGGGAGAGGACAAGGATACATTCTACCGGCACATTCACGCCATACTTGATGTAAAACCTCACATCACCATGGATGATGGAGCCGATCTTGTCAGTACGCTTCACACCGATAGAAAAGAGTTGCTGTCGGAAGTAAAAGGCGGAACCGAGGAGACAACAACCGGTGTTATTCGACTGCAAAGCATGGCTGACAGGGGAGTTCTCAAATACCCGATCATCGCTGTTAATGATGCCGATACCAAGCATATGTTTGATAATCGCTACGGAACAGGTCAAAGTACCATCGATGGAATCATTCGGGCGACCAATCGTCTCTTGGCCGGATCAGTTTTTGTCGTTTGCGGTTATGGCTGGTGTGGTCGGGGAGTCGCCATGAGAGCTTCAGGAATGGGGGCTCGTGTTGTGGTAACGGAAGTCGATCCCATCAGGGCTTTGGAAGCGGTCATGGATGGCTACCAGGTTTTGCCAATTAATAAGGCGGCAGAAGTGGGTGATTTTTTCTGCACCGTCACCGGCGATATTCATGTTATTACCCTGGAACACATGAAAAGGATGAAAGATGGTGCCATCATCTGCAATTCCGGACATTTTAATGTGGAATGCGATATTGAAGGACTGGAGGCCGTTGCTGTCAAAAGTACTCAGTTGCGAGAGTCTCTTGACGAATACCAGTTGAAAGACGGGCGTAAGATCTATATCCTGGGCGAAGGACGGTTGGTTAATCTGGCTGCTGCAGAAGGTCATCCTTCTGGTGTGATTGACCTGAGTTTTTCCAATCAGGCGCTGGGTGCGGAATATCTCATTAAAAGCCCGCTGCAACTTACGCCTACCGTTCACAAAGTTCCGGAAGGAATCGACAGGATGATAGCCTCTTTGAAATTGAACAGCTTGAACATCAGCATTGATGTTCTCACAGAAGCGCAGGAACACTATTTAAGAGCCTGGGAAACAGGGACCTAAATTTTATGGAGAAGCAAGCATGTATGCTTTGATTTTTGACCCGGAGCTGGGCGGAATCGTTGAGTTTAAAAACCCGATAAAAACCTTTCAGGCGGATAATTGTCAGCAGGTTTTGCCTTGCCTGGAAGACGTGGAGTCCCAAGTCAAATCATACGGTGGCTACGCGGTGGGTTATGTTGCTTATGAGGCTTCTCCAGCCTTTGATTCGGTCTTAACTGTTCATAAAACCGGCAGGCATCCCCTGCTGGTTTTCGGTATTTTTGAAGGGTTTAGACCATTTTCCATCAATGAACATGAGAGACAGGATTATCAGTTCGACAAGTGGCAGCCAAATATCTCAAAAGAAACCTACCGGGATGCCATAGCAACTATCAAACATCACATCGCCGAAGGGGATACCTACCAGGTTAATTATACATTTGTGCTACGATCTCTTTTTAAGGGAGATACCAGAACCCTGTTCCTGGATATACAAGATGCTCTGCAGGCCGAATATGCGGCTTATCTTGAAATGGAAAATAACATCATCTGTTCGTTTTCCCCTGAGCTTTTTTTCTCCCTGAAAAAAGACCGACTGGTGTCAAAGCCGATGAAGGGAACTGCAAAAAGAGGATTAACCATTGCCCAGGATAATCAGAATATCAGGGAACTGTCCCTGTGCAAAAAAAACCGGGCAGAGAACATCATGATTGTCGATATGATCCGCAATGACATGGGACGAGTGGCAGAAACCGGAACGGTAACGGTTGAAAGCCGGTTTGACGTGGAGAAACATCCTTATGTGCTGCAGATGACCTCGACCGTCAGTTCGCGGGTAAACACCTCTCTGACTGCCATATTTCGATCCTTGTTTCCCTGTGCTTCCATAACGGGTGCCCCCAAGGTCAGAACCATGGAGATTATTAATCGGTTGGAGAGGGAGCCAAGGGGAGTTTATACAGGATGTATCGGATATTATGACACAGAGGGAACTGCCCGGTTTAATGTTGCCATTCGTACCATCCGGATCGAAAAACCTGCCGGGCTGGCTGAATATGCTGTTGGCAGCGGCATAGTCTGGGATTCTAACACTGATAGTGAATATGAGGAGTGCCTGATGAAAGCGGATTTTTTAAGTCAAAAACCCCAACCGTTCAAGCTGTTTGAGTCACTGCTCTGGGAAGCGGATACCGGTTACTTTTTGCTGGAGGAGCATTTAAAAAGGCTTTCGGATTCCGCGGACTATTTTGGGTTTGTCTTCAGCCGCCAGCAGGTATTATCCCGCTTAAAAGCTTCCGAGAATGAAATGCCGCCGGAGGGAGCAAAGGTTAAGATATTGATGAATCGCAAAGGGACCATCGAGATTGAGATTGGTACCTTGGATGGTGTGAAAACCAATGATCTGAGAGTGGGACTCGCGAGAGAGCCTGTAAACTCCCAAAACCGGTTTTTGTATCATAAAACAACAATTAGAGATGTTTATGAGCAGGCCCGGCAATCAAAACCGGATTGTGATGATGTGATTTTGTGGAATGAAAGGGAAGAAGTGACGGAGTCTTGCCGGGCAAATGTCGTGGCAGACATCAACGGTGAATTGCTGACTCCGCCCGTGATCTGCGGATTGTTGGGGGGGACTTTTCGAGAGCAACTGATCAGGGAAAAGATAATCAAAGAGAAAGTGATCACGATTGACGATTTGAAAAAGGCGACCAGGATCTATACCATCAATTCAGTCAGGCGGTGGATGACGGCCAGTTTGATTGAAGGTTGACGAAGTATCGAGAAATCTGTCACAACTTTTTTGTATGCCAGTATTAAGATGTTCCGAAACACTGCGACTTCTCCCTTAACCCAAAAAAAACCTCGGCATATGGACCCAACAGAAAAAGATGTTGTTGTTAAAAGCTGGACGGAACTCCAGGATGAACTGTTCAGGGACTCGTGGAACAACGATATCCAACGTTTTCGTTCACCTTTTGTGTACAGGGGATTATCGAATAAATCATACCGACTGGTTACCTCCCTGATTCGTCTGGATGGAGCCTTTTCCAAATTGGAGAAACATCTGCTCAGGAGTTTTCGCAAGTATGGACAGGGAGTTTCCCAGAAATTCCATTCCATCTGGCATCTACTGACCATTGCCCAGCATTATGGTTTGCCCACCCGGCTGCTGGATTGGACCTATTCTCCCTATGTCGCGCTTCATTTTGCCACGGCAAATCATGTCAGATACGGGATGGATGGCGTTATCTGGATTATTAACTATCAACGGGCTCATGATCTTCTGCCGGATGAATTAAAGAATTGTCTGCATACTGAGGGCGCTCAGGCTTTTACCATCGAGCTATTGTCTGTTCTGTTTAAAGGAGAAGTGGAGAAGGGGCTGCTACCGGATGATTTTTCATTTCATGATGTGATCCGTTCGCTGGAAGAGTTCGATAAATACAGTCGATTCGGGGAGTTTCTCCTGTTTTTCGAACCACCCTCCATGGATGAGCGGATTATCAACCAGTATGCCCTTTTTTCCGTCATGCCCAATTCTGATCGGGCGATAGACGACTGGCTGCAGCAACATCCTCAACTATACCGACGTATCATCATTCCGGCGGAACTGAAATGGGAGTTCAGAGACAAGCTGGATCAATGCAATATCACCGAAAGAGTTCTGTTCCCGGGACTGGATGGACTAAGTTCTTACCTGAGGAGATACTACAGTCCCAAGGACTAAACCGCATCATGGTAGAATCCGAATGCCTGCCCGGTTTAATTTTCTTTGAAGAAAAGAGTTTATTAAACACTTTGATAGAATATATAATCCATTGTTTTTATGAATGGAATCATCAGGAGGCAGACAATGGTTGTATCATTTAGATGGGACGGGTAGCGGGAGAACCTCAAATCGTAAAACGGATGGGAAAAACATCTTGTCTCTATTTCTAATCGTTTTTTTAACAACCTGATAAGATAAATATTATTTACACAGAGAGTCCTGGATCAGGTTGAAGAAAATGATTTTCGAGTAACGTCAAAAAACACAGCTTGACACCTAAAACCCCATTTCTTATCATTAATCATTCCTTCCAACGAAGGGCACCATTTCCTTTCCCCGTCCCGCTTTGATAAGATTATTTTTCAGGAAAAACTCTAATGAAGGTCGCGTTGATCGCCCCTCCGTACCCACTGGCTGAAGGTCCGTCAGCTCCTTTGGGGCTCTGTTATGTTGCTGCGGCTTTTGAAAAAGAGAAAGCTGAAGTAAAGATATTTGACTATATTGTCCGACAATACACCGTTAAAAAGCTTGAAATTGAGTTAAAAGACTTTGAACCCGATTTGATTGGTATCACGTCGGTAACCTTAAATTTCAATCTGGCCGCAGGTATTATCAAATCGGCGCGACAGCTATTCCCTTCCGCTGTGACTGTAATGGGCGGACCTCATGTTAGTTTCGATTATGAATCAACCCTGAAGAAATATCCCGAGATTGACCTGATCGTTATCGGAGAGGGAGAAGAAACAATCTCGGAATTAACACCGGTGATACGGAATCGGAGTGAATGGCATCGGATTAAGGGTATTGCCTTCATGGAAAATGGAGAGCTGATTGTCACTCCTCCCCGTAAATGGATTCAAGACCTGGACAAACTGTCGTTGCCGTCGCGGGATCTTTTGCCGATTTCCAGATACCTTGCTTTAAGTTTTCCAATCAGTATCATTACCAGCCGTGGGTGTCCCAACCGATGTATTTTTTGCCAGGGGCATCGTATGGTCGGCAATCGGGTTCGCAATCGAAATCCGATAATCGTGGTCGATGAAATTGAAAGTCTCCTTCGATACGGTTTCCAGCGTATCAATTTTTCGGACGATTTTTTCACATCGAATGTTACTCGCGTGAAAGCCATCTGCGATGAAATCCAACACCGGGGGCTGGTATTCCCGTGGACAGCGTTTGCCCGAGCCGATTCTGTCACTCCGGAACTCCTGCAGATCATGCGCCGGTCTGGCTGTGATACAATTTTCTTTGGGATGGAATCAGGCAATCAGCAAATGCTGGATCGAGTCCGAAAGCGGGTCAAACTTGATCGTATCCGTCAAGCGGTCGCTGATAGCAAAGCTGCGGATATGAAAGTTTTTGGTTCGTTTATTGTTGGTCTGCCCGGAGAAACCAGAGAGACGTTGATGGACTCTCACCGGTTCGCGGAGGAGCTGGATATCATTTATGGTTACCATTTCCTGGCTCCTTTTCCGGGGACAACCGTTCATGACCAGATGGATCAGTATGACCTGGAATTACTGTCAGATAATTGGTCCGATTTTGACGCCAACCGGGCCATTGTGAAGACCAGTTCATTGTCAGCCGCTGATATTGAAGGGTTTATTGAGGAGTTTTATATGAAGACCGTTCGCAAGGTTGAAGCCCGGATTGAAAAAGAATTTCAGGAGGGGACTGTTAATGCAACCGATCAGTTGGTCTATCTGGGAAACAAGCGACTGGATGTGGTCTTCAAACTGCTTAGCGAGGATATTATTGAGAAGCTGGAGCCGATTCCAACCCCTGTAAACGGCAACAAACCTGGAACTCAAATTGCAGAGAAAATTGCAGAACAAACTGGCCAGCCTTTGACCTACGTTTTGTCCAGTGTTCAAGAGCTGATAGACAAAGGGTTGCTGCAGATTCATACCGTCGACAATCACCTGACCTGCCGCTGGGCATGAGCCCTGTTAATACAGGAATGCAGATAGACATACAGTCATCCCCCTCTTCGTTCTTACCCGGGGATTCCACCATTTCCGCAAACGGGGCATCCCTGCATTTTAAGAGGCATTTCAAGATTGCTTTGATTTAAAAGCGTTTTATTTTGAAAAAGATCCATGGTTGGTCCGTCAGCGGTGACTTTGCCATCATTGAGCACAATGGTGCGCTCACAGAGATCTACAGCCATATCAAGATCGTGAGTGGCAATGATCTTGGTGTGTTTGAATGTCTTGAGCAGTTCTATTAAAAGCTTTCGGGATTTGGGATCAAGATTGGAGGAGGGTTCGTCCATAACCAAAATATCAGGTGACATGGAAAGCACGGATGCTATGGCAACTGCTCGTTTTTCACCGCCTGAAAGCCGATAGGGGGGTTTGTTCTTTAAATGAAAAGCTCCGACTGTTTGTAATGCTTTGTTTACCCGCGCTTCAACATCACTCTCAGGCAATCCCATATTTAGGGGACCAAAGGCAACATCGTCAAATACTGTTGGCATAAACAACTGGTCATCCGGATTCTGAAAAACCATACCGACGGCTCGACGTGCCAAAGAGACTGTTTTTTTTGTTACTGGATATTCCCCAACAATCAGAGTTCCCTGACTCGGGAACAAATAGCCGTTGAGATGGAGTAGAAGAGTCGATTTACCAGCTCCGTTAGCGCCGACGATTGCCACCGACTCTCCATGTGTGATGCGAAAGGAAACACCTTTAACGGCATGGGTGCCATCAGAATAAATGTAGTGGAGATCCCTGGCTTCGACAAGGTGATGGCTCATGGCAAAAGCTCCGTGATCAGGCTTCCGAAAAATTGTGGAATGTTTATGGTTCGCATCAGGAGGAATAATCCGCACCAGATCAGAACAAAACCTACCTCCGGGAGACCGATATGGAGTCGTTTGAGTGTTCGGATATGGCCGTCAAATCCCCGACAATGCATGGCCAAATGAATGCGTTGCGCTCGATCCAGGCTTCTTAACAATAAATGTCCCAATAGAGACCCAAACGTCTTAATTCCCAGGCTATTCCCATCAGGCCTTCGCAGGGAGCTGGCCCTGTACATCCTGGCAGCTTCAGCAGTCAGCACAAACAAATAGCGGTGCAAAAACATAAGTTGTATCGTAAAAACACGGGGAACTCTTAGTTTTTCCATGGCGAGACAAACTGAGTTGAATCCGGTAACGGCAATCAGGCTTAAAGCTCCACCAACCGTTAGGACAAAACGGAGGAGAATGGAAAAAAAAGAGACCCAACCGCCTGAAACCTGAAAATCACCTAAAAGCAAATGGGTTTGCGTATCCATCAAAGGGTTAAAAATACCGATCATGATGGCAAAAGGTGAGACCAAAAGTATCTTTTTCAAGAGGTGACTGATTGGGATATTCCCAGCGGCACAAAGAAAAACCGGGTAAAGGATAAAGGGAATCAGTGCGGATAAAGTGTATTTATCGAATGATACCACCACGGTGATAAAAACCATGGTGGTGATAAACTTGATGCGGGGATCCAAACGATGTATGGCGGTGTCTTGACGGGATAGGGTATCCATATATCCGATGTCGATGAAACCTCTATCAATTTTCGCCATAGTTGTTGATAATGTTTCGATATAGATTGATTTTATCAGTGCTTAATACGCCTGCGTTTAAATGCGAATCCCAATAAAATCGCTAAAATAAGGGTTAATATGCTTCCAACAAATCCGGAGATTGTTGTTCCGGCACTGACCGCCGGCCAGCTTTCTGTACCTTCTTCTTCCACTGTATCAGGCGATTGCTTGAACCCATAGTCGGGCAATATAGCCGTTTTTTCCTGAATGCCGGCCAACGAATGATATATGCCGCTTTCGGGAGTTTCAAGTTCCAAAGAGCCGGATGTTCTAAACATCGACCATTCAAGTCCGTCCGGATGAGATGAAGCAAACCAGCTCACGGCTCCGCCAACGATAAGGGTTGCAACGGCCAAAACAATCAGGACATTCTTAAAAGAAATACTGTTATTTGAAACAGCCGGGCTCGAAGCTGTTAGTATTTCAGGACGGGCTTTCCAGATAAAAATAACCACCGCTGCTGTTGCCAAACCTTCTACAATACCAATAGCTAAATGAATGGGTTGCATCAGGAGTACAAACATGCCAAACGGCAGTTCGGAAATTCCGGAGAGCCAAGTCTCAAGCACGACCGCAAATGCTCCCAACTGCAAGCCAATCAAAGCGGATATTAGTGCCCCCGTAATAATTCTTCCCTGTCCCGGACTTGTTCCAACAATCCTTTTATATATATAAGGGTACGCGATAAAACAAGGGAAAAAACCCAGATTAAAGATATTGCACCCCAGGGCGAGCAGTCCACCATCGGCAAAGAAAAATGCCTGAATCGTAAGAACGGAAGCAATTGTAAGAAAGGCTGCGTAGGGGCCCAAAAGAATCGCTAAAATCATTCCTCCTCCCAGGTGCCCGCTTGAACCGGTTGCAGGAATGGAAAAATTGATCATCTGCGCGGCAAATACAAAAGCACCGATTACACCCATGAGTGGAATTTTGCTTCCATCCAGGTCGTCTTTCAATTTTCTCGAACAATGCCAAATCAAGCCGGCGGATATTACCCACATCCCTCCACCAACAGCTGGTGAAATCAACGCATCTGCCATGTGCATAATCAGTCTCCTTATAAAAATCCGGAAAGGTGCGAAATATTTTAAAAAAGTAACACATCATAGATAAATATATTTCTTCCATATGTCAACAATGCAAGGCAAAAAAAATCATTATATGTCTAAGTATTTGAAATAACTTTTGAAGTTCATAGATTTTATAAAATTCTCATCCTACTCCAATCTGGTTGCAAGTGTCTGATGAGGCAGAATGCCCTTGTCACACAGCAATGGGATTACCGAAAATCCACGATAAGTGTCTCAACGTCTGTTTAAAAAGAAAACCAACATGCTTTGTTTGTTGGAAGAATGTTGTGCGACCGAATTGATAAGGAGGGAAAAGTTGGTCGTCAGAATTTAACCTTACAACCGGAGTCAATCTTTTATAAACTTATCGATGGCTTTCAGAAAAAAAACAACTTTACTATATCAGTATAAACTCCAGGTCGAAATAGGAGGTTTCCTCCGTTGAGATCTACTTGCCTAACCGGCTAATAACCCTTGAAGGAAGGCTGTTTTTGCGAAATACTGATATCTTGTATTCGTGGTTAAACAACCAAACACGGAAATCGAAATTTAACTGAAAAATTGTAGTTAAAACCACTTATGAACGATTGTTGTTCAAACATGAAATATGGTGAATTGGAAAAAAAATCTGATTGTTATCTGGCTGGCTCAGTTTTTAGCAATTAGTGGCTTTGCTTTTTCCATACCGTTTGTCCCTTTTTATTTTCAGGAACTGGGTATAACCGAAGGCGTGCAGCTTAAACAATATGTGGCACTTTTTGGATCATTGGCACCGTTGACACTGGCGATATCTTCACCGTTTTGGGGAGCGGTGGGTGATCGTTATGGTCGACGACTAATGCTGCTTCGAGCGAATTTTGCAGCATCCATTATCCTCACCTGTATGGGATTGGTTTCCGATGCTGAACTTTTATTGTGTTTGCGTGCTGGACAGGGGATTTTCACCGGGACGATGACCGCCAGTCAAACCCTGGTATCCGTGAATACTCCCGAAAAAAAACATGGATTGGCATTGGGAGCACTCAGTTCGGCTATCTTTTCCGGTTCACTTTTCGGGGCTTTTATTGGGGGTAATTTTGCAGAGCTTTACGGACACAGCAATGCTTTTTATTTATCCGGTTTGTTAACATTCAGCTCTGCCCTGCTTATTCTGATAGGTGTCCGGGAAGACTTCTGCCCACCCAAAAAAGTGATCCGGCAAAAGGGAGAGAAATTCAGGATAAAATCGTTGTTGATCAATATCGGTCCGGCTGCACCTATTCTGGTTCTGCTGGTTGCCATGTCTTTCACCCGTCAGTTTGATAGCTCCTTTTTACCGTTGTTAGTGCAGGAAGTGAATGGAAAATTACAGGGATCTGCATCTATTACCGGCTCATTATCTGCTATCGGTGGATTAGCCGGCTTTTTTGCAGGGATCATAATGGGGCGTTTGGCTGACCGTTTTTCCCCGCCCAAGATCGCGATGATTTCAGCCCTGTTTGCCGGGATTTTTATGTTCCCGCAGGGATTTGCAGACGGATTCCTCCTTATTTTTATTACCCGTTTTTTCATGATATTCTTTTCCGGTGGATTAGATCCGATACTGCAAGTGTGGATTGCGAAAGTAACCCCGTCCCACCTTCGAGGCAGCATCTTTGGCTGGGCTGGTTCTGCAAAAGCAGTAGGTTGGATGTTTGCGCCGGTGACCAGCGGTGCGGTGGCAATGATGATGGGGATTCGATCCATCTATTGGCTGGGCACCTGTTTTTTCCTGTTGTTGATTCCCATGATATATTTTGTGGTTCAGTACCTGAAAACCCACGTGGTTGTGGGGACAACCAAGTAAAAGATCACACAAACAACGTTTATCAAGATATCAAAGGATGAATGGAACGTTTTTCTCTTCCCTTTCCAAAAGGCAGTAGATTTGCGGTAATCATTTGGGTGTTTTCCAAGATTCAATTCAGCTCTTTATGACTGTAAAATGATAATTGTCTGTAGTGTTGTCTTGAAATCATTTATTTCAAAAAAAGATAACTATTGTGACGAAGTATTATTGGCGGGTTTTCCAGTATCCAGGCTGTCTTCTGATATGCATAACAGCCAATATCTCGATGTGATTCTCTTTTTCTCTGAAAATAATGACGAACGGAAAAGTGCTTGTCCTTGCACATCTGATCTCATCCCCAATTTTTCTGTAAATTGATGGATTCAAAGAGATTCTTTCAACTGTTTGTGAAACAGCCTGAAGATACCGTTTTCCAAGTTGCGCCTGTTTGTCTTCATAAAACTTCGCTGCATCTATCAATTCAGATTCAGCATCTGGATGAAACTTGACTGTCTTCATCCGAGTGCGTCCATCGCTGTCAGAAACACTTCAGATGCCTCTTTCAATTCCACTCTGCCCTTATCGATACTAGCGCAACGTTTTTGAATCTCGATTTTCCATTCTTCGGAGACCTCGAACGCTTCTCCAGTATCCAAACTTTCCAAAAGTTTCTCTGCCAGCCAAGCACGAATTTGAGCTGGTAATCCAAGGGCTTCATTTATTGTTTTTTCAGTATTTTCATCCATCATTCAACCCCCTTTTGATTTTTATTTTCTGTGAATTTCAGATTACCAAATATTATCAAGTAAGACAAATCCTGATGTACTCAAATCGGCAACAGGTTTCTGCTTGGAACTGCACTGCAAGAACTTGAAAAACTCAAACCCAGTCTGTCAAAGTTGAAGGTTTCGGCTTTCGATTAGTATAGATGACCTTCAAGTGCTTCAAATCATCTACTAATGGTAAGTAAAATCAATCGATTTGGAGAGACTCTTTAGCAAAAGGTTTTTTTTTAATCCACACCCAATCCGCATTATGATTTTATGTTCTTCACGAGTCATCTATCAAAACAGCCTAATTAAAGGAGGATCTTGTAGGATTCCTAATCCTCAGCTCCAGGTTCGAGTCCTGGTGGGGGCACCATAAGATATCAGTAACTTACTAGACAAACCTTGCCTAAAATCCCTCATTTTCAATCCCCAACAATCCACAAAAAGTTCAATGATTCCGTTGAAGCTTTTTTTCAATCCACAATATAACGACAATTCGATGTGCTAGATTCTGAGGTAAGCGTTGTGAATGGATGCTTTGCTGTCGTTGTGGAATTTTGGGTTCTGCCAGTTGGATTAGTTAGCATTGAGGATTATTAGTCCGCTCCATTCTTCAAGATGGGGGAAAAATCCACGTCACCTCCACCATTTTACCCCCAATACCTTCCATATCGATTGCTTCACTTGCTGTAACTCGTTAGTTTTAATGCTATTCATTTGTTTGTTAAGGATTTTGATTGAAGATTCGTTTGTCCCGGAAGTTAACTTTATTGTGTTTTAGGTAACTACAAAGTGGGCTTTTCTGGACACTCCAAAAGGGCTGGATTTTTTTGATTTGAACAATCGAAGAAAACTGTGCAGCTTGATCATTTGGTTGGGGCTGGGATTCGAGTTAGTTTCTTTAAAACAAACAAACATGGAACCATACAATTATCTAAATCTCATTCACAATTTTATGAATGGAATGAATGCTTGCGCTATTAGGATTATAAACCCATTCATTGTCAAATATCTTGTTTAATTTCTCGCTTAAAAACATGTCTCCAATTGATAAAGAGTAAAACTGATTATTATTTTCTTTGGCTTTTGTAATTTTCTTTTGGAGTGAATCAGGCAATGAAGCCATTATGAAGTCCGAAATGATAAGTAGATCGGAATTCAAAAAATTTTCGTCATTCATTACTTTTATCGCATGAGTAAGCGCAGGACCAACATCAGTGCCTCCATGAAAAGAACGCTGCAAAAACTCAATCACTTTAGACAAGCCTATTTGACCAGATAAATCTAAAGTTTCAATTCCTGTCGAAAAATTAATTAAAAGACAGTTTCTTTTTTGTGCTATAGCGCGAGTTGCCATAAACAACGTAACAGCTTTAGCGATAGTTTCTGGAGAACCTTCCATAGATCCGCTTGTATCAACACAAATAATAATGGGTCCTAGTTTTTCTTCCTCTTCAACCTCAGTCAGATGTTCTTCTTCAACCTTATAGGAGCTTTTTTGCATACCCTCCATTTCAAAGCACATCAATCGACCTTCAACAAGCTTCATGTCAAACAGAATTGAAGTCTCATCATCAGCCAACAAAGCGATTTCCTGTGGTAGGGCATGTTCGATATCCTTTCCTAAATAAACACCAATTATCTCTTCTCTTGAATTGATGTCTGGAACATATTCAGTAACAGTTAAGAAGTTTTTAACAAGCTCTTGGCGTTGTGTGTTCTCAGCTCGACGAAGGCGACCTAGCATATCACATAGCTCTTTTACACCCTTGTCATTGGAAATGTACTCTACCCACCTTTTAAGTTGATCAAGATTTGATAAAGAAAAATTATCTTTTGATAAGTCAAATAACAACCCTGGTTCAATAGACAAATCTTCTAGGGTATCAGCAAGCTTCTGAAGTATTTCTAACCATTCTTTCAATTCGTTCCATAACTTCTGTCTAAACTTTTGGATTTCTTCAATTTCCCATTTTGAATACTGCGTATCCAATAATTTATTCCATTGCTGTAATAGGAGTGTTCGGCATATCAGGAGTTCCTCCTGATGATTTCTAATTTTTTTTTCTGCTCCTTTATTTCTTCTTGTATTAAATTTTTGAGCAAGTACTTCGATCTTTGGAATGTTTTTAAGATTGTTAAACTCTGACAACCAAAAATCTTCATCAATTCTTGAACTTGTTTGATTAGCCAAAGCTCTAAAATGGTGAAAGTCTTGCTCTAACGACTCGATTGTTGAAATTTTTTTATCTAATTCTTTTTTTGCATATCTTAATGCAAGTTGTTTCTCTGTGAAGGGGTTCTCACTCTTCAGGAATTTTCGGAGGGTTTCTTGTTGATTTTCTATTTCTAAATGAAATCTTTCATTGATACTTGTCTCTTCTAGCACAGAGAACTGGTGTGATAAATCATGCAATACCTCCAACATAGGATCGCTTTCTGGTTTTTCAATCATGATACTACCCAATTAGACTTTCTAAGCGGTCACAATCTTTAAGCCTCAGCTTCAAATCATGTAACTGTTTCTCAATACTTTCCAAGGCAATATCACGTATATTGTCAGGAATAAATGGAGTGTTCAGTTCTTCTCGAAATTTTGCCAGCTTGTCCTCGATTTGATTAATTATTTCTTCTATTTTAACATTTATTTCTAAAACTGCTTCCTGCAAAGATTCAATTAACCTTTTATTTACATCAGACTTTTTGTCGCCTTTATGAAACAACACCCTTGGTGTTAACTTTATGTTTTTATACGGTTCCTGATTGTCTTCGTCTTCAGCTATTTTTATTGCACAAGTACCTTGGTTATCAAAATTGCATTCAATCCATTTGATATCATTTCCCTGTTCATCAACAGGGCTGAATTTGTCCTTATGTTTTATTAGATTTGCCTTAATAAAAAATGTAACTTGCTTCTGATCGTTCTTATATTTAGAACTGAATTCAAAGTACTGGGTATTACCATTGAGGTTTACTGTTTCATAAACGTCTTTGCTATAATAAAGCTCTTTATTAATCTCTTTTTCTAAGTTTTCTTTCTCTGAATCTATACTGTGCAGACTAAAGCCTGTTTCAAATCCAGATTTTCTTACCGCATTTTCAACGATTTTTGTTACTTCTCCATGATTCTCTTTTGTTGTCCATAAACAATGACGCAATAATAACGTGTCAACCAAGTTTGTTTTCTTTCTGCCACAAAAAAAGGCTGCCGCTTTAATTAAAATTGCAGCTTTTTGCCAACGACGATCTGAAACATATACATCAAGCTTTTCCCCATGTTCCTCGAACGTCAGTCGAATATTGTGGATGACATTTTTGGTTTCCTCGGAAAGTTCAACCGAATGAATTTCCTCACACCACTTCTCCCATTCCTTATGATTTATAGCATAGCCCTCTGGTAATTCAAGTTGTGCTGTTGTTGGTTTAGATTGTAACAGTGATTCAAAATTCCCTTTCTCTTCCATCGGAGGGACATTCAAACGAATAAGAAATCGGTCATATAACGCTTCTAATCCTTGACCAGGCGGGGGTGTTTCATTTGACGCAGCAATCAATGCTTTCAAAGGAACCGGCTCTATCTTTGTGCCATTCCGAAATATTTTTTCATTAATAATTGTCAAAAGAGTATTGAGGATAGCAGGACTTGATTTCCAAATTTCATCTAGAAAAGCAAAATCAGATTGAGGTAAAAATCCTTCTGTTTTACGTAGGAAATTATCCTGTTTTAGTTCTGAAATAGAAACAGGACCAAATACTTCCTCCGGTGTGCTGAACCGTTGCATCAAATATTCAAAATAGGCGTGCGTTTTAAAAGCATGAGAAAGTCGACGAGCGATAAGACTTTTTGCTGTTCCGGGCGGACCAAATAAGAATACGTTTTGATCTGATAAAGCGGCTAAAAAAGAAACTGCAATAATTTCATTCCTCTCATGTATTCCGCTATTTAAGTGTTCAATTAGTTTTGTGACTCTCTCTTTCAGTTTCTCCATATCTTTTCATACCCTTGTAAATGATTGCTAATGATCAAATGCCAATTTTTTAAAGCAGCATGAATTTTTTTTGAAAGGTTGTTATTTCATAATTGGACAATAAAACCGATCGCTCGAATGCTAGCTGTGCATTTGATATATCTCTGTTTTAACGGGATCTAAGGATTTCCATGTTTATAAAACAGGATAGGAAAATTTCTGTCTTGATTTTAGTTCATCGTATTTTATGCATTGAAAACAAGAGAGTAGTGAAAAAGCTGTATGACGTCAATCACTTCATCACCATTTAAGCTTAAAAACAGCAGGCTGAATGATCTACTAAATCACTTTTTTACCTCACTCAGCCTTTTCTGCACAAAATACAAATCCCTTTCAATCGTCAATCCGAAAGGTCTCTTAATACTCTCCAGCTCAATCAGGCTCGTGTATCCCCACTCGTCAGCTATTAAGCCGGTTACATAGCAAAAAGCGATCTTCTCAATTGGATCATATTCAGAGATCCACCATGTCGCACTGCCTGCAGGATCGAATAGTTTGGCCACTATCAAAGGGTCATCCGCATCTTCTTGTGAATAGAGTGGATAGTCCTTAAAAAGCTCTTCGAATTCAGGTGTAATGAGCTTCATTACTTCCTCCAAAAATATGCGGCAGGGCTTTTACACCCCACCGGCCAGTTTACTTCTTTTTTGAGTCGGATTTCTTGTCAGGCTTGGATTTCTCCAACGCCGGAATCTCAACACCCTGGTCTCTCAACCACTGCGCATTGCAAAGGATAGCTGAGTAGTCATCAGCACCCGGTTTCTCAACTGCAAATACAGTCTCGGGCTTGTAATGCAAGTCCAACTGGATTGAACCCAGTCGCTGACGCACTGCTTTTGATGTCAATTTTTTGAATTCCATCGTTCCTCCTTTATAGGATTGTTATGATAAGTAACTGACTGTTTAGGTATATCTATCTCAAACCGCTGTATTAGCCAGTTAACAATAAATATCATCCCAAAATCCCAAGAAATCACTCCAGAATATCGAATTCCCAGCCCTTTTGTAAGAAATAAATTTCAACTGCTTACCTAGAGATATTCATTGATAGCGAAGCGTTTGCTTTGTCTGTTGAACTATCAGCAATATTTCATTAATCAGCATACCGTCGTTATTGGTAAAGTATCGACGGTATGCATCTATAGGAGGAAACGATGAATGAACTACAGAAGTTTAATCAGAATCAGGAATTGCAGTTGCCGCAGGAGACTAGAGAACTCCTAGCGACCATATTTGAACAAGGAACAGCTCCCAATACTCTCAAGGCGCATCGTCGTGATGTTGAGAAGTTTTGGCAGTGGGCCAATGTTGCATATGGAGTCATGGAGTCGTATCCAGTGTCAGTTGAATTAATAATCCAGTTTATCACTGATCATCTGGGAGGCATGAAGGAAGCTGTTGATGAGAAATTGGTGGCAATAGGTGTTAAGAAGAAAGGGCCACACAAGCTTTCTACTATCAAAAGGAGGCTCTACTCCCTGTCTGCATATCACAATGCACAGAACATAAAACCCAATCCCGTCAGGGAAAAGGTTGTATTGGCAGTTTTACAGAAGAGTCATCGTGCGCTGGTAAACAACGGTGTCACGACAGATAAGAAGGATGCTGCAACAGCTGACATAATAGAGAAGTTGGTTGAGTCGTGTGATGATGATTGCATCAAAGATGTCAGGGACAAGGCGCTTATCTATACTGGGTTTTCTGGCGGTAGAAGAAGATCAGAGTTAATTCAGATGCGTGTGGAGGATCTTAAACAGGTCGCTCCTGACGCATACACAATCAAACTCTATTTCAGTAAAGGCCAATACGAAGGTGTTGGGAAAGAATTCCCTTTAAAAGGAAAAGCCTTTTCTGCACTGAAGCGATGGCTGGAGATGTCTGGTCTCAAATCAGGACCATTGTTTAGGTCTGTTGGCAGGTATAATCATGTCGGCGATGGATTAAATGCAAAAGCTGTCAATTACATCTTCAAGGAAAGGTGCCAATTGGCTGGGCTAGATGTTGAGAAGTTCAGTGCGCATAGTCTCCGCTCTGGATTTGTCACTTCTGCTGCATCTAAGGGTTTGCCTGTATGGGAGATAATGCAGCTAACAAATCACAGGACATCTCGCTCTGTTGATGATTACTATCGTTCAGGTAGTATATTGAATAATCCCGCTGCTGATATTCTGTAAGCGATAGACAGGTGCAATGCCTGTCTATATTCTTTTCAAAAAATATCACAAAGGCGGCACATGACCGCCTTTCTAGATCGATGTAAATGATCGAATCCAGCCATATATGAACGCCGTAAATAGGCAGCTAAGTCCCACCGCTATTAGTATCGTAATGATTCCCTCCAGATTGATGGTTTACCTTTGATATCTATATCACGGCTGGATAACCGGCAATTTGTGCAAAAAAGTCACTCCTGAGTGAGTCCATCTCGATGGACTCAAAGACCTTCCGCTATTCCTCTCTCTTATTTGGTTTCATTGGATCACGTTCCGATCTACTAAAAAACTACAGATATAATTGTTCATAACTTTGGGGCATTTGCCCCTACTTTTTTCAACTTTAACCAAGGCATTTAAATGGAAAAACCTAATAACGATTTTTACAACATGAAACAGGCCGCTAGCTATTTGTCATTAAAAAATCATAAAACCCTTTACAGCTGGATTAATCAGGGGCGGATCACTGTATATAAAGTCGGGCGCTATAATATGTTTAAGAAAAGCGACCTCGACAAAATGTTTGTCTTACAGAGATAGCAGGTAAAAAAACGCTCCTCACCAGGAGCAGCTAGACAATTAAAACTATGAAGAAACAATATTACAATAAAAAGGAAAGTGCAGCTTACTTGGGATGCAGCGAGAAGGAGCTGGAAAAGATTTCCGTGAATGGATTTTTGAAATTCTTTAAAATAGGAAAATCCCTAATTCGCTATCGAAGACAAGATCTTCGGTACTTCCTTAAACATCAACGAGAGAGAGTGAGATGATCAAACAATTTATGGAGAATGGAAAGACCTGTTTTACTGTGCAGGCGTATGGAACTACACGAACAGGTCAACAGGTAAGACGCAGGAGAATTTTAAGAGATGTTAAACGTGCTGCTGCTGTGAAACTGGAACGTGAACTCAACTACGAACTCCAGCAACTCAAACAGGGATTTTCTTTCGCTGGCTTAACCTACGAAGATTTCCTGATTCATCACTTCTATCCATACGTCGATGAACAGTTTCCTACAGAATATGAATCGCTGAAACTGACAATTAATAAATGGGCAAAGCCAATAATGCAGTTAAAGCTGGAGTCCATTAATCCAACCGATATAAAGGAGATTTTGGATAAAGCTGGAGAAACATTGGCTAATGCAACCGTGAAGAAATTAAGATCTTCATTTCATCGTTGTTTTGAGTTTGCAATACAAGGCGGTTATGGCAAACCGAATCCTGTAGCGTCAGTCAAAAATAGCAATAAACGGCAGCGAGAAACAGAACCACAAATTTTAACTCGCAAAGAAATTCAGATTTTATTAACAGAGGCGAAGAAACATAGACCAGAATGGTATAAAATATGGGCGTTTGCATTGTTCACCGGCATGAGATCAGGAGAAATGTATGCCCTACTCCGCCAAGATATCGATTTGGAGAACAAACTCATATCAGTAACAAAGAGTTTTAATAAGCGGGTGGGAATCAAATCTACAAAGTCAGGTCGGAACAGGCGTATTAGCGTTTCTGAAAAGATAATGCCGTTGGTCAAAGAACTGATGGTTGGGCCAATTCATGAACCATTACTGCCAAGACCGTATCAATGGAAGAAATCTGACCAGGCACGTGTTTTAAAAGATTTCTGTCGCAGCATTGGAATTACACCGATCAAATTTCATAGCCTAAGGGCCTGCTTCGCTGTGCAGATGCTTTTGTCAGGCAGTTCTCTTATCACTGTGCAAAGTTTGTTGGGCCACAGTTCAGTAAAATCGATGATTCCGTATATCAGAATAGCTGGCGTCGATATAGCTAATGCAACAGATGAGATCCAGATAGAATTACCAAAATCACAAAAATCACAGACAGACAATGTGGTCAATTTATTTAGTTAATCTGGGCGGCACCGCGCTGCCTTTTCTATAAAGGAATACATGAACTATGAAAACCTAAACTTGCCGCCGATCAAAGATCTAGAATTCGCGGCTAACTTTTTTGTCTACTATCTTAGGTTTCGAGAGCATGTCGAAATCGAAGAACACTACCTGGGTCGCAAGCTAAACCAGCAAGAAGTGAAATCTCTTCTTGCTGAATGGATGCTGGACCCATCACTGAAGGAGAAACATGGATCAAGCTCTAGAACTGCGGAATAATCAAATCATTTTCAGTAGAGCCAAAGTTATCTGGACTGATTTCTTTGGTGAATTAAAAGAAAATGATATTCAGAATCTACGGGATATCTTCCTAAAGAGAACATGGAAAATCGAAGCCAAAGAACTAAAAGCGATGCGAGAGCAGCTGGGAATGGAAGTCAAGGATGTTGCAGCATCATTGAATATTAAACCAGCGCATATACGCAAATTAGAGAATGCTAAGGATTTCAACAATAGGGATGCAATGGCATCATTTCTTCGATCTTTCTACAGAATGCGGTTAAATTAGGCCGTACCTGATGAGTTTTGCTCATTTGGGGGCAAAACTTCTTCTTTTTCCTTCAATAACTGCCATTTTCCGGCAGAAAAATATTGTAAATTTTAATCACTATAAAAGCAGATGCATCTATTGATCTGCTTATTGAGCGGGTGTGTGCCTGCTAAAGGAGTATGATGAACAATTTTCTAAACTCTATCCATGCAGAACTGATTGCTAAGAAATATCAACAAGTGCTGTTTGGATATCTGGATAAATTTAAACAACTACCCAGCGGGCAATATAAAGCCTGTTGTCCTTTTCATGAAAATAATAGCCCTGCCTTTTCCATCGCCCCAGATAAACCGGTCTGGTACTGCTTTAAATGTAAAACAGGCGGTAATTGGATTCAGTATCTCCAGAGAAAAGAAGGACTAACCTATCAACAAGCACTGGGGAAACTGGTCGAGGCTGCAGCAATCTATAATATATCATAAATTCAAATTCACCATAATAACAGGAGTTGCAATGCCATCATATGAAGAGTTAATTGATAATCCCTACTCACGGGAAGTTGATTTTCTGGACTTGGAAAATGATATTGAAGATCCAGATGAAGCATGTCTGCCCAACATAGAACGATCAATTAATATGGCCATCAATAAAAAGCCAATAAACGAGCAAATTAAACCGGAACCAGTGAAAGTAGAAAGTGAAACAATAGAATCATGTGATCCGGTAATAGACTTCTTTGATGAGAAATCAAATGACATTGATGGGTTAAAACTAATGCATTATCTAGGCAGGCTTGGTGTTTCCAAAATCGTTGATGGGGAGAGTACCAGCTATGTTCATGTCCAGAATAACCTGGTTGAAAATATCACTGAGGATCAGATAATTGATATCCTGATGAGACAATTGGAGGGAGAAGAAAAGATCCGTTCTGTTGCTCACCGTGATATCAGCAAGCTGTTTACCAGCAAAAAGCTGAGGTCAATACCAGAGCGATCTGTGACCACGTTGCGAGACGATAAGGATAAAGCGTTTTTACCCTATCAGAACGGTTTGCTGGAAATAACGAAAGACGGTCATGAGTTGATAAAGTATCAAGATCTCGACACTTTAATTTGGAAACACCAAGTGATTGGGAGGAATTTTCGGAAGGAAAGGGGAGGGGATTTCGAGCTGTTTGTAAAAAACAGTAGCTCATATAAGGAGGGAGGGCATTACAAGCTCAATCAGTCTGAATATGAGAAGAAGATTAACGCCATTGGTTATCTTCTTCATACTTACAAAGATCCGGCTGTCAAAAAGTGTGTCATTCTCACTGATGCAAGTCTTCTTCTTGAGGATCACAACATGTATCAGGTGAACGGGCAGACAGGAAAGTCATCTTTATTCTGTGAGGGATTGAGCAAGTTGAGAAATCTGTTGTCCTATGACGGGAAGTTAACCAGCATCGGCGGTGACAAGTTCGCTTTTCAGAATATCAAACTGGATCACCAGCTAATTCTATTCGATGATGTAAGTGAAAAATTCAAGTTCAAAAACCTGTTTCATATGGTTACCGGCAGCATGACTGTGGAGGGGAAGAACAAAACAAAATACAGCATTCCCTTCAGTACAGCACCGAAGATCATCATCACAACCAATCATCCTCTTGAGAGAAATGGGGAAGGCGGGGAGTCATACATTGCCAGGCAGCATGTCGTGGAATTCTCAGATTTTTACAGTACCAAACGAACGCCGTTAATGGTGCATGGCAAGCGTTTCTTTGATGACTGGGATGAAACAGAGTGGGCTCGCTTTGATACATTCATGGCTGGTTGTCTTCAGAAATATTTACAGGCGGGAGAACTAATCCAGACTTTAAACAGGAATTATGAATTGAAGAAACTGGATTGTCCTGAATTTATACGCTGGGTTGAAAAGTTACCACTCAATGTGCCCCATGATCGAAAGGATTTATGCTCAGCATTCACTAATGAGTTCCAAATTGAAATGAAACCAACGACATTTTACAGTATGTTAAGACAATACGCAGAAATAATGGGCTATGAATATAAAGAGCAGAAACGTCAACAAAGAATGCATGTGATTCTAGGACAAAAATGAAAAATGAATTTGTCCTGCGGAAACGCACAGTATTAAAGGATTTGAGTTTTTGTTGGCAAAACTCAAATTATTTTTTGTCCTGTTCAACTCCACTGTTTATAACGCTTTGACTATGCTAGGACAAAAAACTTATATAAATTTACTACTTAGATTTTTATAAATAATAAGTAATAATAGATAGGTATATAAAAAAGTAATAGCTTAAAAAAGCTGTATTTTTTGTCCTAAAGTATTCAAAGCTACGTTATATGTGACTTTGCTTAGGACAAAATTTTTTTTATGTTTTGGACTAAATTTGTACTTCAATGAATTTCAAAGCCTTTTTTAGTCCAAAAAATATATTCATTTTCATTTAAATTTTGGACTCCAAATGATTCCGGCAATGTTTGATCATTATTCAGAGAATCAAATCTGCCTGATTCATGATGTCAATTATCAGATCAAAGTTTATTTGTTCCTGCTGTAACTTCGAGAATAACTTTTCTTGAAAATCATGTGTTGTCACCATTCAAAGCGAATCAACGGTGGTTACAATATTGTCACCATTTTATATTTTTGTAACCGCTGCGATATTTTGTCACCAGAAATGTGGTGTTTTTTCAATGATTGCGGGTAGCAATTCTTTTTTTTTGTCATCCGATAAAAAAGCGGCGACTCCTAGAACAATAGAAAGCACCGCCGCTCATCTTACTATTTTATTTATGAATAGGTATATCTGTTCTCAAAGAGTCGAAGAATCAGACAGTATGCTGTCAATAGATGAAAGTATCATAAGAATAATATCTAATTACGGTGCAAACAGGTCAGATAGTGTTGCAAATCTGCTAAAACAGTCAAAAACCTTGAAAAGATGAGGTCGTGAAAATTGTCTCCTGCAGGAGACTGGATTTTAATGATTTTAAAAAAACAGTCAGAATAGATAGGAATAGGGCTGATTTTGGTGGGTAATGTAGGATTGGTGTAGTTTTAAGGGATGAACAGCCTCCATTGCGGAGGCTGCTTTTTTTACCTATTCAGTCGGAGAAGCTTTCTTCCGTTCCGATTCCAGTTGATCATATGTTCGCAACACTTGGGGCAACATTTCATCGTCAATGCCTATAAGCATTTTCACAATCCGCTGAAATTGAGCCTGCTTGCGCAACCTTTCGCCTTTATCGGTATATGCCTTCTCATTAAAATCAGCCGTGAAGCTATCCTTCTTTTTTGACTTAGCCAACTTCAGCCAGGAAAGCTTTGGTTTGATATCGTTGACTGTTGCTGGCTTCTTGCCATTATTGAACTGTTTTATTCGATCATTAATGGCTTTGAGGTCCATCGCATCAAATTTGTCCAGAAGCTCAATCTGTATTTCTTCTGGGGCATAGGCAATCGCTTTTGACTTAGAGACGACACCCGGCACATTTGATTCAAGAACGTGTTCCCGGCCTGTTCGGACGTACATTTCAACAACCCGAGCATCGGTATAATAGGTTGATCGTTCCTGTTGATACCGATCCCGAATGTAGTGCGCGAGGTTACCGATATACTGCCGTTGCCCCATGAAATAGTGTTCGTTGTGTTTTTCAATAACAACCAGATCCTGATAAATTTCATGTTTGGCAGTGCCTTCGGTCAGATAGTTCTTTTCGATTCTTCCTTCGACAGTTGCTTTGTCCTCAGGTCCGGCTTCCGGAATTCTGATCACCTTGTTAGCAGGGTCTGAATCACCCTGAATCCGCAACCATTCCCATGAATAAAAAACCTCACCTCCGATTTCATATACAGTACAGAGCAGGTAACGTGTTCCATCGTGGTAAAGTTTCAAGGTGTGTTTGTCAGCCTTGATGCTGAGGAAGTCTGTCGATTCAAGGACAAAATCACCTTTTTGTTTCTTCCCACGATCATGCATCAACTGGTAGTTGACTGACACCATGAAGCGGTCTTTTGGAATTCTGTTGATGAAAACAAGATCGTCACCATCAAAACAGAGTTGAGCGCAAAGGTCCTTTTTGGAGCGTTGGGTATGGGTGATCCGTCTTGTATCTTCATTGACTGGAAAATCAACACCAAATTGTTTGAAATTGCTCAAATTGAATGGCAACGCCTCACGCTCAGAACCTGAAGGAAGATCAAGGTTCATAGTAAGGTTTCCGCCTTTTACTTCAACCCTATTCCCGACAAGCATACATTTCAGATCACCAACTTTTGCCATCTCTTTCATTCTTATATGCATGTTTTTACAGTCTGCATATAAGAAGTCCATCTTCCCGCCAAACAGCTTTTCAAAGTTGTATTGGAAGAATAGGTTGTTATCAACATCGGTGAAATTGGCTTGGGAATCATAGATGCTGATACTTCCCTCTCTGTTAAAAGGCTCCATGACGTCACAGAACTTGTACAGATCACCTTCCTTAATACTGAAAGGCTTTTGAATGCCAGCGACTTGCTGGCTATTTTGTTTCATTTTCATTCTCCATTGAATGGTTGTATGAAATGCTGAAACAGGTACCTGTCATTTGCCGGAAAACATTTTCCGACGATATTTAAAAATCAACGTTGATACTTTCTTAAATTGCAGTTGATGTGCCAAATCAAATATTCTATAATTACAGATAATTAATAAAAACATTTTCAACTATTCTCCTATTCTTAGGAATTCTGTTATATTCGGAATAGAATAAGTGAATTTTGAGAATAGTTTAGAATAGTTAAAAAAATTAATTAGTTGATTTGATATGCCTGAATATGACATTGATAAACATTTGATTGGTGATCATCCTGAGATCGTTAAAGTCAAGGAACGAATAAAAGAATTCGCAACAACAGAAGCCCCGGTACTAATTATTGGAGAGACAGGAACGGGGAAAGAAGTAGTTGCCGAAGCGATTCACAAACTTAGCAACAGACCAGATAAATTATTCAGAGCTGTCAATTGTGGGGCTTTGAATGAGAATACGCTGGATTCTGAATTGTTTGGCCATGTAAAAGGCTCTTTTACCAGCGCCAGTAGCAAACGGCCCGGGATATTCAAGTCTTTTCATGGAGGCACAGTATATCTTGATGAGATGCAATCGATAAGTATGGCGATGCAAGTAAAGCTTCTGAGATTGACCGAATTTGGCGAGATTGAACCAGTCGGTTCTGATAAATCTGAAAAGATTGATGTTAGGATTATTTCATCTTTTCAAGAAGACCCTTTTACTCTGGTCGCTCAAGGTTTGTTTAGAGAAGATCTTTTAAACAGGTTGAATATATTTACAATAAAACTGCCACCTCTTAATTCCAGAAAAGAAGATATTCCTGATCTCGCAGAACACTTCTTAGAGTTGTATGCTGATAAATACAATAAACAGGTTTCTATTGAGCAATTAGAACAACATTTTGAGGCACTAATCCAACATTCTTGGAATAGTAACGTGCGAGCGTTAAAAAATACGATTGAAAGAGCAGTTGCCACATACAAAGGTGGTTCGCTTGAGTTGGAACTGCCTGAAGAGGGAGCAGACTATGGGATTGAGTTATCAGATGAAAAGCTGAAGGGATTCAATTACCCGTCGTACGCTGCGAAACGATTTGAAAAACTAGTAAAGGAGCGGAAAAGAAAAACGAAGAAGAAAAACGCAAGCATAATAGAAACTGACAATTTTAACAGATGGTTGGAGTTGAATACCGATAATCCAAAGTTGATTGTCGATGAATGTGAGTGGCTGAAGAAAAACGATCTGCAGGGAGTATTCAAAGGCATCATTCGTGGAGCGGGTAACAGGATTCACGAAATAGAGAATAAGGCCAGGAAGAAACTAGAAGACTTAAACAAGCCGGATGAACGTCAACCGGTTCAAGACAAAGACTCTGACAGTCATGACGTATCAAAGTTAAAATCCATCTATGATAGTATCGCCAAAGAATTGAGTGAGAATCTATCACAGTTTGTAGATGCGGATACAGTAAGCAAAGAAGAGAAACCACCATCAATTCGGACTCAAATCAGAAACAAATTGAATCAAAAAGGGATTTACAAGAAACGCAAAAGATTGTCTGAAAAACTTTCGACTATTGAATTCAGTCCAGAACAAGCGGCTAATAGCATAAAGGTTATTAACAACATATTATCAGCAGAGACGGTACGCTTAACTGTATGGTACTTTTATGAAGAACACCACTTTTCAATGACCTTTATTAAGCAGATAGAACGACTGCTTGATCATTTTGATAGCGAAATGGACACAGTTCCTCCTGATCTATTTAGATTCTATCAGATCTGGCTTGAGGATTTGGAAGAACTCTTTTTATTTTCAAAAGCGATGGGAGAGGAGAAAATTTTAAGATCATATTTAAATTCCGGTAGTGCCAAAAAAGTCATAAAATTCGAGCCAGGCGATGCACTTTCAACTCGTGATTGGGGTTGGACTCACAAAAAAACAAAGTATATTTTAAAGTCATGTCGCAATCTTGAGCATGAGTTATGGAAGTATGATAATCCTGACTTAGTCTATGCTAGGTAGAATCAACGATTTTCAAAAAAACCCTTTATTGCGGGTATGATTTTATCAGCAAAATTGATAGTTTTTAAATGGCCGTGGCAATGGCCATTCTGGATTTTTTTTTCATTAGAATATGGACGTTGAACGTCACCAGCCAGTCATTGCCATGGTTTCCTTCCTTTATCTTACCAAAATTATAAATTATCTCCGCCTATACAGCTGTTTTTAGCTAATTGCTCCGAACACCAAATTTCCAGTCTCCTGCAAGAGACAAATTTGAAGAGATGACAATTTGAAGAAAAGGCAGTGTTTTCGCTGCAAATCGATCATTCTTTTCAGATTACCGTTACATCCCGCCACAAAAGCCCTTAATTCCGCATTCTCACAACCTTCCATTTCAAATTTTCTCATTTTAACCCTGGTTATCTGCAAAAATTTTCCCCAACCAACATTTCCCCGTTGGATTAAAACAAATCCATTTTCCTGCGATTTTAAAACGATTTTGAATAAGTCTCCCCAATTCCTTTATTAATAAGGGATAAAACCCTATTGCACATCTGATAATACCGTTTTCATCATCCAAATATAGATATTATCTCCCCTCTCTTACCGTTCCTTCGGGAGCGGTATTTTTAACAATTCAAACAAAGGAGGCGTATGTCTATTTGGTTTTATGTCGGCTTGGGTATCGCAATTGATGCTGTCATTTTCACTGTCCTTTACATTCGTGGAAAAGGAAAGGAGCAGATGACCTACAGCGAATACAAAGAAAAGTATGGTTCGCTGTCGGACAATTTCCCTGATGATTACTCCAATCCTGGTGATTATTGAGCAAGCTAAAATGTCGTAGTGATGCAACTGGCGGCTTCGGTCGCTGGTTCCATATGTTTAATCACTATGATTGATAAGTTTGATGCTCAATCAATTATTAGCTTGATAATGTTGAATTTATTTTTTCTTGGGGGTATGGTGCTGCAAGAAGAGATGAAAAAGGGGATTCAATCACGGAAAAATTTCAAATCTATTTCAAATTTACACATATGGAATTACCAAAATATCATGAAACGTTTATGCCGATTTTAACAGTGTTGAGCGATAGGAAGGTGATTCAATCGAGTGAGCTACGAAAAAAAGTTAGAGATGAATTTTACTCCGACCGACCGGATGCCTTATTGGCTCAGAGGACAAAAAGCGGCCAAATTTTGATATTCAACCGTATCGATTGGGGCAAAGCATATCTAAAGCAAGGGAAATTTGTTCAGCAACCAAAACGGGGAATGGTACAAATCACCGAAAAAGGATTGGAAGTTCTTAAAAAAGGAGGATTGTCGCTGTCTGAATTAAAAAAAGATCCTGACTACATGGCCTATGAACAGGCGAAAAAAGCTGCAAAAAAGATTGAAAGTGAAGAAACTACTATTGAAAACGAATCACCTCAAGATTTGATTGATTCAGGATTTACAGCCATAGAATCACAAGTGAAAGTTGACTTGCTGGATCGACTAAAAGAAATGGATCCATATTATTTTGAGAAAGCTATTCTAATTCTATTAAACAAGATGGGTTATGGAGAATTCACGGAAACACCAAAGTCGGGTGATGGCGGTATCGACGGTGTAATAAACCAGGACCAATTGGGATTGGAGAAGATCTATATTCAAGCCAAACGCTACAAAGACAATAAAGTAACTGAAAAGGATATCAGGAATTTTATTGGAGCAATGAGCGGAGATACAAGCAAGGGTGTTTTTGTGACAACCTCTACCTTTAATGATTCGGCAGTAAAAAAAGCTCGCGAAGCACATCATACGATAATTCTGATTGATGGCAATAAAATTGTCGATTTGATGCATCAATATAACATTGGAGTACAAGTACAAAATATCTATGAAGTCAAAGAGATTGACGAGGATTTTTTCGAGGAAAGCTAGCAAAAACTTTATTGGATAAACTGTTTGCAGTGAAGAAGGACAATATGACTTTACTTGATGCAGCTCTGAGTTCCCCAAATTGTGTCATCAGCATCATGGGTGATCATGCTGGAGAGAGTGCAGATGCAATTTTTACTAGAAAATTAGTGGATATAGCAAGAACAGGTATTACCTTTTGGCTCATGAGATCGCCAAAAGCGAAGCCACAACAGGTGCAGGAGATTTGCAAGCCTAATCCAACATACGCAATATTTATTTCTCCAGCGACGAAAGGTGGCGCACGCCCGACTGTAAAAGAAGATGTAGCTAAGGAATATTCAGATGATAAAATGAATTGGCACATGATTCCCAAAGAAATAACCCCTGTCACAGGAAAGCTGGATACTGCTGCGACCGCTCTTGTCTTTGATAGGATGACAACAGACGTCAGCGGAACGTTGGACTTATGGAATTATAGTGAGGCATTTGCTGTTGATAAACCTCTTAGATTTATCCTTGGTTGTTCTACGGTCTGTGCTGTTAAAAAAGACATGAAATCAAATCCAGAAAAAATAAAATCACGTTACCGTGAAATTGTTGCAGTGGCAAGATTGGTAGGCCCCTACTGTGTCTGGATAAGATGACCCATATCCAAACCTATTGACCACAATGAAAATCATTTCCTGGAATTGCAATGGTGCATTAAGAAAGAAGACTGAGTTTATTGACTCATATTCAGCCGATATTTTGGTTATCCAGGAATGTGAAGATCCGAGCCAATCAACCAAAGCATATCGATCATGGGCAGGTGATTATTTATGGCATGGCGATAACAAGAATAAGGGGATTGGGATATTCGCTAGGAATGGTCACAAAGTTGAAAAGCTTGACTGGTCAGGCGAATTCACATTGACTGGAATAAAGAGTAAAAGCCCTGCTTTGACATGGAGAAGTGAAGAGTTAAAAAGCTTCCTGCCATGCAAAATCAATGATGAATATACACTGCTTGGAGTCTGGACAAAAGCCAATGATTCTACTTCTATTGGCTACATGGGGCAGTTTTGGAAATATCTGCAAATACATAGAGATGATTTATCAGGAGATAAGACTATAATTTGTGGTGATTTCAACAGCAATGCAATATGGGATGAGCCAGGGCGTTGGTGGAATCATTCTGATGTTGTGAATGAGCTAGAGGATATCGGATTGCGGAGTGTTTATCATCACGCAAAAGAAGAAAAGCAAGGGGAAGAGACGCAAAAGACACTGTTTCTGCAGAAGAATTCAGACAAGGCATATCACATAGATTATTTCTTTGCTTCAGAGGATTTGCTGTCGAATAGCGATGTGAATATTGCGAATCCGGATCAATGGATTGAGTATAGTGATCATGCTCCTATAATTCTCGATAATAAATGACTTGTTCAAGAACAAAGAAGCTGTTTTTAGAAAGATATTATGAAATACATACATCGTCGCATATCAGTTACGGATCAAAATGATGAAGATATTGAGTATACAGATATAGAATTTATTAACATTGAAGCACCATTAATAGTAATAGGAGAGCCCGGATCAGGAAAGAGTGAATTGCTGAGATTTGCGAGTGATCAATTTGACACTCCAAAATATAATGCTTCAACCGTTGGTGCTGTCCAAGAATTCGATGATCAAACGAAGTTAATAATAGTTGATGGTTTAGATGAAATAACTGCATACGAAACCGGGATACCTGTTAATAATATATTAGCAAAACTTCCCAAAACTGTTCTTTTTTTACTGTCGTGCAGAGCAGCAGATTGGCAAGATGCAGTCAATTCAAGCATTATTAATCAAAAATGGCACCAACAGCCTGTAGTTGGTCACCTCCTACCTCTAAATAAGCAAGAGATAATTGATTATGTGGATGCTAACGGTGGGGGAAAGAGCGGAGAAGAGTTTTATGAACAGGCTCGGCAGCGCGATGTTATTGATTTGCTAAAAAACCCTCAAAATCTTCTATTGCTATTAAAGGCAATAAAAAATAAGGGCTGGCCAGATAGTAGACTAGAGCTTTACGAAAACGCAAGTCATGAACTTGTTCAAGAAGATAATCCAATTCATGTCTCAATTAATAGAACCCGGCCAGCACAGGAGCAATTGATTGATGCTGCAGGTTTCATATCTGCGCAGCTGTTACTCTCAGGAAAAACTAGTATAAAGCTTGATGGTCAGCATAGTGAAGAATACCCGATAGCATCTGAATTGACGAGTGAAGTCATTGAAGATGATGTTATTCAAGCTGTTTTATCGACAAAGCTTTTCATCTCAGTTGGGAAAAATCTACTCGAACCAATCCATAGAACTGTTTCAGAATACTTGGCTGCTAAATGGATTGCAAAAGCTCTTAGAAATCAGCTTTCTCTTCGACGCTTGGAAAGCATTTTGTATGGTGTAAATTATTTTGTTCCTGCAGCATTCCGAGGGCTACATGCGTGGATTGCAACGCTAAATTCTGTTGTTGCTAATAAATTTATTGAAAGGGATCCATATGGTTTTTTTAGGTATGGTGATCCATCAGCCCTTACAATTCAGCAATCACAAACACTTCTGCATTGTCTTGAGAAGTTTGCTGATTTTGACCCTTATTTTCGCAGTGAAGATTGGCATGCTACCTTTGGCAGAGGTTTGGCAAGGCTAGAGTTGCGTGATGATATAATAAGAGTTATTCGCAATCCTGAATCGCCCTACCAACTTTCACATTTAATAATCGAATCGATTCAAGGGGACACATTTGTAGATGACATATCAAAGGAATTGTCAGCTCTCATATTGGATAGTTCGGCGACCCCACTAGAAAGACATGCTGCAGTTGAATCACTTGACGAGTGTCATAATCAACCTGATTGGCCAATTACAGTAAATGACCTCAGGAAACTAGGAGATATTGAGTCGTTAAGAATAGCAATAAAAATAATAGATAACAAAGTTGAGCTGTTCAATGGTGTTACTATTGGCCAAATTTTTGTAGAGACCTCTAAGGCCATATTTGAAGGAAATGGTCCAAACTATTATGGGTTGGGTTCACGGCTAAGTAGCAGATTATCATTGCCTCAACTCGAGGAATGCCTAGACATTCTATCAGATGCACTAACTGATGAAAGGTTGAGAGATTTGGAAGACCAGTTATCTGGATTCATTCAAGAGCGGTTAAAACGTTTTGATTCTCCTCCTGCAGATAAATTATGGAATTGGGTGAAAAACTTTGAAAGGACTAGTTTCCACGGATCAAGTTGGCAAGAGGATATTTATGAGTACTTTTCTCAAAACACCGAGTATAGACAGGCCATTCAGTCACAAGCCGTGAAATCAACTAGCAATGCAAAAGATTTGTGGATGATGTTTTTTCATTTATCAGATATAAATGCTGGTCTATGGCTTCGGGAAGGTGATTTGATTTTTCATTTGAATGATTTGATAGAGGAGAGGGGGGCGTATTCTGATTGGGACCAGAGATGGAAGAGCTTTGTGAAGTGGGGACAGATTAACAGCGGCTTCACAGGGGAGTTTCTCGATTTTGCACGCATTCAAGCTACTCAATTTAGCGTACTCTCATCGCATCTAGCAGAATTAGAGAGGCCGCCTAAAAGAGACTACGAAAAAGAGGAAAAGGAACGTAAACAAAGGGATAGACAAGAAAAACAACGTAAAATCCGTGAAAGACATCAGAGCTATGAGAGCATTCAAAAGGAACTAAGTACAGGAGAGTATTTAAATGCATTGGCTGATGTTGCAAAAGCCTATCTTGGTCGTTTTTCCGAGTTTAGAGAAACAGACAGCCCTACAGATCGAGTAATAGAATTAGTTGGCAGTAAGACCGCGCCTATCGCATTTCAAGGATTAAAGGCTGCTACAACAGGAAAAGATATCCCTTCAGCGAGAGAAATTAGTGAGCTTCACACTTATGAAGAAAAGAAATTCTTCATTGAAGATATTTTGATAGCTCATTGCGCAATTATACTGCAGTCATCCCAGGAATTGTCAAAATTGCCTTATGCAATTACACAATCAGCATTGGCAGCCTGTCATTGGGATTATTATTCAGGGGATCAAATTACTTCAGATGTACAGGCACAACTAGAAAAAATTGTGTTTTCAGATATAACCACAAAGGAAAAGTTTGTTAGAGATACAGTGGAGCCATACCTAGATAGCGGTGAAGAACATGTCTCAGGATTGTATCGACTATCTCGAAATAAGGAGTTCTCAGATATTGCTGGCAATTTAGCTGTAGAATGGATTGAGAAATACGCTAACTTATCCAATAATTCTTTGCGACGTCTTCTTATCACAGTTATTCGTTTTGCCTCCTGGGAAAGAGCGCAAGAATTAATACGAAAACGCATTGCTGCTGAAGACTGGAATGATGCAACGCAGCGTAGTCTGTGGATTAGTACTGCCTTTTTATTAGATTTTGATGATAACTTAGAAATTCTTAACTCTTTTGCAGAAGAGTCAAAAGACCACCTTTGGTCATTTAGAGCCTTGTCTTTTCCCGATAGGGAAGATAGTGAAGGCTGGCCAAAACTTAGTGCAAAACAACACTACTTTCTTGTCACTAAGTTTGGACCTTTGTGGCCGCTCGAAAATCACCCCTCTAAAGCAACTTGGGGTGACAAGAATGGATGGGATGCAAATCAGTTTATTCAAACCAGAATTTCTGATCTTGCTGCCGATTCTTCCGATGAAGCTGAAGCATTATTACAAAGTCTAGTAAATATGCAGGGATTGGAAGAATATCAAAACCATATAAAGCACTCATATGCTCAGCAAAGAAGGCGGAGAGCTGAAGCAAATAAAGTACTATTACCTCTCAAAGGTATAAAAAGCATTTTATTGGAAGGTGAGCCAACAAATCATGATGATTTGCAAGCCCTCCTGATGGACGAGCTGATTGCATTGCAGGACCGTATCAGAAATAGCTCCACTAATGACATTTTACCATACTGGGATGATGATACACCACATATCGAAAATTATTGCAGAGACCGTATTGCATCTGCGTTAAACCCCTATCTTGAACGCTATAATGTCCGGGCACACACAGAAGGAACAAGGCCAGACAGCAATCGGTGTGACCTATTAATTACGCATAATTTAATGGATGTACCAATAGAGATTAAGGGTCAATGGCATGATGAGATATGGACGGCGGCAGCAGATCAACTTCAAAATTATACACGCGAGTATCATTCTAAAGGTCGAGGTATCTATTTGGTGTTATGGTTTGGTTATTTAGGACCTAATCATCCAAAGAATCCTCGCGGTTGGATTGGCCAGTCACTACCAAAGACATTGAATGAAATGAATGACCTTTTGACAATTAAATTTAAAAATGTCTCTGTGAAAACAAAAATATTTACTCTTGATCTTTCTAAACCTTCTTGAAATTGTAAAACCTCTAAGATTTGTGATTTTCAGAATATTTCCTCCATTCTGGGCTAAAGACCGACCACCCTCCCCGCTATCCTAATAATAATACCAAATTTACAATTTCCACCAAAATACCCCTAATACTTTTCATATCTTCTTCATCACTTGCTGTATCTCTTTCATATCATAGTTATTTCTTTGTTTGTTAAGAATTTTGCCTGGAGAATCGTGTGTCCCGGAAGTTCAAGGAAGTGCGTTTTAGATAACTACAAAATGGGCTTTTTCGGGCTGGGATTTGCGCTGGAAATCTTCGACTTAAACAACTGAAAAAACCAAAACGAAATTCTTCATTGCTTTAAACCCGCTAATAGTCCCCCATGGGGGACACACCATTCAAAATTCTGGTTTCCTCGACATCTACTCACAACTGTGATAAGGCGATTGTAACATCAGTTCAGTAAGCTAACCCTTAACTTGATCGCATCATGAAAAAAGAATCAGAACTGCGCCAGGCGACCATTCTGTTTGCCGATATCTCCGGCTTCACAGCCATGTCGGAAAAGATGAGTCCGGAGGAAGTCACTGCCATCATGAATTCTGTATTTAAGATGATGGGATATATCATTGAACAATACGAAGGAAGGATCGACAAGTTCATTGGTGACTGTGTGATGGCTACTTTTGGTGTTCCAACAGCTATCGAGAATGCCCCAAACAAGGCTGTAAATACCGCTATTGAACTGCGGAACAAACTTTATCAGTTCAACAAGTCTGAGAACCTGAAGATCCCATTGGATATTCACATTGGTATCAATTCGGGGAATGTTTTGGCAGGTGAGGTTGGTTCGGATCAAAAGAAGGAATACACCGTAATGGGCGATACAGTTAACCTAGCAGCAAGACTGGAGGATGCATCTCAAACAGGGCAGATCTTGGTGGGGCTGGAGACATATCGCTCAACGAAAAGTGAGTTTGAATATCGAGAGTTAAAGCCGATCAAACTAAAAGGTAAAGAAAAACCAGTTTCGGTTTTTGAGCTGGTTTCCCAAAAGGAGAAGATCCACTACAGACTGACCACTGACCGCATAATCCAGTCCGTGATGGTGGGCAGAGAAGCAGAGATGGATAAACTGGAACTGGCGGTTGCTCATGCCAAAAATGGCGAGGGATCCATCGTCAACGTCATCGGAGAAGCAGGAATTGGAAAATCGAGATTGATTGCAGAATTGAAAAACAGCGATGTAGTGAAACGAACTATGGTTCTAGAAGGAAGAGCATTGTCTATGGGCCGCAATCTGAGCTTTTATCCCATTATCAGGATTTTAAAAGGATTTGCCGGTATAAGTGAGGACGATAGTGAATCTACACAGCGACAAAAACTGGAAACCGCTATCCGGAATATTCACCCGGAAGAGGCAGACGAAATATATCCCTTTATTGCCACCCTGATGGGAATGAAATTGACAGGGAAATATGCTGAGCGGGTCGAAGGAATAGAAGGTGAAGCCAAGGAGAAGCATATTTATAAAAACATCAGGGCCCTGATACTCAAGTCAGCCGAAGTATCACCCCTTATTTTTATCATTGAAGATCTGCACTGGGCTGATACCAGTTCCATTGTTCTTATCATTTCTTTGTTTCGTTTGATTGAAAACAACCGAATCCTGATCATTAATGTTTTCAGACCCTATTATAAAGAAACTGGGGAAGTCCTTAGAAAAGCCACGAACGAAGAATTCTTCAACCTCTCTGAAGAAATCCAGTTACAAAGTCTAAGTGTTGAACAAAGTGGCTTGCTGATAGATAACCTGCTCAAGATTGAAGGGATTCCTGAAAAAATCAGAAATCATATTAAGGAAAAGTCAGGAGGTAATCCTTTCTTCATTGAAGAGATGATTCGTTCAATGATCGACGAGGGTGCAATTGAAATGAATGATGGGAAGATTGGGATTACAGATAAGATTGATAGTGTTGTAGTGCCCAATACCATCCAGGAACTACTGATGTCACGTATTGACCGCCTGGATGAAGACACCAAGTCCCTATTGCGGACTTCCTCTGTGATCGGGCGGCATTTCTTCCACAAGATCCTCAAACAGGTCGCAGATGCGGTTGGTAATATCGATGTCAAACTAGGATATCTGAAAGAGATTCAGCTGATTAGAGAAGGTAAGCGAATGGATGAGGTGGAATACCTATTCAAGCATGCCTTAGCCCAAGAAGCGGTCTATGAGTCGATACTTTTACAGAAGAGAAAAGAACTCCATCTAAGGGTTGCCGAATCTATTGAGAAGACCTTTTCCGAAAGGCTTCACGAGTTTTACGGCATGCTGGCGTATCACTTCAACCAGGGTGGTGATCAGGACAAAACCGAAACGTATATGGAAAAGGCAGGCGAGGAAGCAATGAAGGCTTCTGCAACAAATGAAGCGATTGAATATTACATGAAGGCGCTTGAACTCTATTCAGATAAATATGGTGCTGATGTTGATCCCCACAAAATTGCCTTGATTGAGAAAAATATCGCAACCGCTTTTCATACAAGAGGTAATCACACTGAGGCAGTCAACTATTTTGATAGGTCGCTGAAAAACCTGGGAATAAAAGAATATGGCAATCGAATCTCGTTGATGATGAACCTTTTATTTAGTCTATTTATTTTTCTTAAATCCATTTATTACCCACCTAAAAAACAGAAAACAGTGCTAACTGATTTGGATATGCAAGTAATGGAAATACTAATGAAAAGAGGCATGTCTCTGATTATATTCGATTTGGAGAGGACTTTTATTGAATCAATTTTGTTATTTAAGTTAGCGTTAAGGAGAGACTGGTCGGGACATCAAATCGGTTATAACGCCAATGTTGGCATGGGTGCTCTTTTCATTCTGGGAGGAATATCATTCCGAATTGGGCAGAAGGCAATTGAATATGTAAGGACTTCTATTAAGATTCAGGATGAACGAGTTTCCCCATATTTATATGAATACATGCAAGAAATATATAACATCTGTACAGGTGACTTGAGTGATGACTTTAATGAATCAATTGTAAAAGACGGATGTGATTTAGGGGATTTCTTTAACGTGTCAGCTTATCTTGAATGGGCTGGATTGCGAAACGTTGAAAAAGGTGACTTCAAGGGAGCTGATGAAATGATAGAAAAACTGGAAATCCTCATAAATGAATATGGCTATGCCCATGCGCAATTGGATTATTATGATGTGAAATCTGCATTACATATCCAGCGTTTTGACTACGATAAATCCACAGAATGTATTAATTCTGCTATCCGTGTTTCAGAAAAATTAGGAGAAGATGCCTTTAAAATTTCATTTTTGGGACAAAAATTAAAAGCTGAAATCAAGAACAAAAGCTTGGATACTGCAGATAACACGATGTCAGAAGCAGAAAAGCTAATCAAAAAAATTGGGAAAAACAGCGTCATGCCTCATTGGTATTCACGATACGTAATTGGAGCCGCTTTATATAGGCTTGCTAAACTAGAAAACCTTTTGCAATCTGATGAAAAATCAGGCTTGTTAAGTTACAAAAAACTCGCCTCTAAGGCAATTAAAGAGGCAGAAAAAACTGGAAAGAAATATGCGCCCACCAGAACACAATCACTACGTATAAAAGCCGTTTACTTTTGGTGCATAAACAAACAGAATAAAGCCCTCAAATGGTTCAACAAGTCTATCAAAGAAGTGGAACGTTTAGGTGCCCGACCAGAACTCTCCCGTACCTACTTCGAAATCGGCAAACGCCTTCTCGAACCCAAATCCAAGTACAAGCAACTCAACGGTATTACAGCAGAAGAATATCTGGAGAAAGCCCGAGTCCTGTTTGAAGAGATGGGGCTGAAATGGGATCTGGAGCAGTTGGAGAAGTTGAGAAATCAAGCTTAAACTAAAGGAGCAAATTCTATGAATATCTTTGGACATGAGCTCAGCCCGATACTACTAATTTTTAATAACAGACAATTGGAAAAGGAGTATACCCATTTCATCGAGCTGGAAACAAGGCTTTATATCAGGGTTGGAATAATCATCTCTATGCTATGGTGGACCTTTAACCTAATGGTGACATTCTTTGCATTTCCCCAGCATTTTAGATTCCTGTTTCCCATAATATCTATCAGCACGTATCCATTTTTCCTGTTTATTGTTTATGCTTCATTCAAAGACAAGTATATCGGGCATTATCAATGGATGGCAGCAGCAGCCAATTGCATTGCCGGGTTTCTGGCAATAGCAAATACACATTATTGGAGCGGACAATTTTCCGCGTATGGAGCTTTGTTGGGAACTATGATTATTCTTTTTTTCGGGTATTATATCATCAGGCTACGTTACATTCATGCGTTTGTTGCTTCATTAATATACGTAGCGGGATACCAGATATACCTGGTCTTTTTCTGCTCAGTTACTTCTATGCATTTTCTTGTATTAACCTACGTTACCTGGCTTATGCTGGGAACAGCATGTTTTGCCGGATACATCCAGGAAACAATCAATAGACGATTGTTCATCCAGAAAAAGATGATTAAGGAGCAGCAAGTACAAATAAAAACGGAGTATGACAGGGCGGAAGGCCTGTTGCTTAACATATTGCCCACTTCAATAGCAGAAAAACTAAAACAGGATCAATCCATCATCGCTGATAGTTTCGACAGCATATCAGTGCTGTTTGCGGATATTGTTGGGTTTACCAAAATATCTGAAAGATTTACTCCACAACAGCTAGTATCTGTTCTGAACGAAATCTTTTCAAAGTTTGACATATTAGTTGAGAATCTGGGTTTGGAGAAGATTAAAACAATTGGAGATGCTTATATGGTGGCAGGGGGCTTACCCATCAAAAATAACACTCATGTAGAGGATCTCATAATGCTGTCTCAGCAGATGCAAAATGAACTGGAGGCCTTCAACCAAAAGAGTAACAATAATTTTAAAATGCGTATCGGCGTCCATGTAGGTCCAGCCGTTGCTGGAGTGATTGGGCTTAAGAAGTTTATTTATGACATTTGGGGAGATACAGTCAACACAGCCAGTCGTATGGAATCCCATGGCATACCGGGCGAAATACAAGTATCAGAACAGACATATGAATTGCTAAAAGATACGCATGTGTTTGAAGAACGAGGCGAAATAGACGTAAAAGGTAAAGGGATTATGAGGACATATTTGCTAAAAAATAGGTTGTGATGATCAAATCAACCCTACCACAGCGATCGCTTCAACGGGATCTTTTTTACCTTTTAGCATGATCTCGCCTTTTTTATTGAAGTTGATTCTATCTGATATCCTATCCAGTAATTCACGAGAAATAATAATCTCCTCTTTCAATTCTTTTGTGCTACTTTCGAGCCTTGCGGCGACATTAACAGTGTCACCAATAACAGTGTATTCCATTCTATCTTCGGAACCTACATTCCCTACGATAGCTGGACCGAAATGAATACCGATGCCTTGATTCATTTTCGGCAATCCATCTGCAATTCTCTGTTTGTTAATGTCCTTTAGTGATTCCGACATTTCCAGTGCAGCTTTGATTGAGTTAAAAGCATCGTCCTGAGAAGGTGTTGGTGTTCCAAATGTAGCCATTATACCATCCCCAATGAATTTATCTAGGGTACCGCTATGCTTAAAAATGGAATTCACCATTCTGGAATGGTAATCTCGCAAGAATGCGATAACATCTTCCGGGGTACTGGATTCGCAATATGAAGTAAAATTTCTTATATCACTGAAAAGAACCACAACATTTTGTTGCTGCCCCTCTCCTATCGCATTTGTCTCTTCTGACATGATTTTGTCACGGATATTAGGAGAGAAATACCTTCCCAATTGGGTGTTAGCTGTCTCGTTTTTAACGGCTGTTAAGATAGTTTTTTTTATGTTTCTCAGAAAATAGAATAAAGTTATTCCTGTCATGATATAGACGAAAAGTACGGTAAAAACAAAAACAGGAGAAACATCCACGCCAACATTATGAGCCACATAATCCGTCGTCATAGTTGTACGCCCTTCAAGAACCAAATATAAGAAATGTCCAATTTGGCTTAAGATTCCACCTATAGCATTGAATAACACGAAAAAAGGCTCAATTGATAAAATATTTAAACACAAGAACATAAATAGATAAGTATAGTACAAAGGGCCTTTAATCATATACGCCGGTGGGATGGATTCACCCCCGACTGAAAGATACCAAATTACGGGTAAAGCCGTGACAATTACGGCATCTAATACAGCGTTAAGTGATCCAATTAGAAATAATAGCTGCTTTTTTGAAAGCAAATAAAGAGACAGCAGTTCTATCAAAATAGCAAAACACAATAGAAACGTGCTTAATAATGTTTCAAATTGACTCTTGCTTACAAAAGGCCCTAATGCTAAGTAACCAATCAGGAAAATCAGTCTAAAGTAGATTGTAACTCGTAAAGCCTTAATTCCCCTAGCTCTCAGAAGCTCCTGCGTTTTTGTCATTAATAATCTCCAAGAACGAAGTTCAAAACAACTCAGGTATCAACAAATTGAGAATGAGGATTGAATTGTATGTTTGCTGAACTCTACGTCAATCATGCATGGAATTCAAGATTAATTGGATTTTTGGAGATATTTTTATGGTTTAACACCTGCCAAAAAAAAAAGAACGCGGGATTGCTCCCGCCAGCATTGTTACTTCTTTTTCTTCGGATCAGGTTTCGATTCTGATTTTTGCCTTTGCAGACTTCTCAGGAATATTAATCCCATTTTCTCTGGCAAGATCGGCTGTCATAATGTCAGCATCGTAATCATCAGATCCCGGCTTCTCAACACAGATCATCGTTTCTGGTTTGTACTTCAGATCCAGCATATAAGTAACGAACCTTTGTCAAACTTGTTTTGAAGTAACTATTGTAGTTTCCATTGATTTCTCCTTATAAGGATGATTATGAATCAATATAATCCCAGCTGCCCTCAACTCAATGGCTGGTGCAAATACTTCACGGGAATGAACCAATGACTGGTTCATTGTGTCCAGGAATATGAACTTCTCCTGTATAACTCGATGATTATCATCGGGATCAGGTAAGCGACTGGAGGTTAGTTACTCTGTTGAGTTCTGATACTCTCCAAGGAGAGTATCCGGGTCATTCAGAGGGATGAGTCAGGATTTGTTGGCGAAAAACATGGTTAATCGGACAGTTAATCTGACTCACACCAGTATTCTAAAGACCCAAACGACAGAAGTCTATTGGCACTGAGGAACGATGGTTGTTTTGATGTAATCCAGGGCGTATTCTTGATCTTGGAGTTGGTCAACGGTCAAGGCTTGAATGGATTTCTCGGCCACACACTCACATAATTTAACCCTCACTTCCGCTGCATTTTGACCATTGCAACTGGTAACGAAACTTTCTCTCCAGCTCTTAATAAATGAGGATTCAAAACTAGACTCTGACGTCTTTGCAGAAACTTGTTGAACCGCTACTTCTGGATTAGCCGTTGAACTACTGGACTGACCGACCAAACTTCCCTTTCCAAGTCCGTTACCTTCAGCAAATCCCTCAATTATGTTAGGGTTATCTCCGACAGTTTTACACGGCCAGATGGAGCTAACAGGATTCCAATGAAGTTGTTTGCCATTGTTACTGTAGGCAACCACATGACAGTCCTGTATTGAAACACCGAATGAGTTCTTAGCCTCATAATTGATCCTGACAACGAATGATTCTCCAAAGTCATTCTTACCTCTCCATAATACCTTGCCATCCAGTTTTTTAAAGGATGACGGGGATTTCAGGTTGTCTTTGATAATCTCTCCGGCATTAAACTCCTCATCCGAACCCAATATTGCGTCACAACCTGCCACAACAACCAGCATCACCAAAACTGCGATCAATACATTCAAATCTCTTTTCATTTTTTATCTCCATACGTTTGTTAAAGGTTTTAGTGAAAAAATCTAATCATAGGCAGCCTCCTTAGTTCACAACGGGTTTACCAATCCAAATAAGACTGGCATCGATATGATTCATGACATACAACTGACCCAAATCGTCAGGAAGTTGATAGATAACAAGCTTGCCGTCTTCCACCACAACTGTTTCAATCAACTGGCAGTCTTTATATTGTTCTGCTTCACTTAACCAGCATTCCTTAAACTCGACAGGAGGTGATCCTTGTTGCAAACAAACAGTGGCAGTTTGACTCCCTTCCATCAAAAAACGATATCCATCAGAATTGATTGCCAGGTTGGTCATAACCTCAACTCCTAGAACCATCTGGACAGTCTGCTTGATGAATTCCACCAAATCCAGTTCGCACTCCTCCAGCAGTTCTATTGAGACAATTTCTTTCCACGAATAAGGGGCATACTGACAAATGAAACTGAACCCGTCGGTGGCACTGGGAAAGGAACAGATAGACCTTACATACGCTTCAAGTTCGTCTTCTGAGGTCAACTCTCCAGTTCCCATTTTCTCCTGCACCATTTCATAACAATCAAGCAGGTATTTTTCATAAACCGGATGCAGTGCTCTATCCATTGTTACTCCCAATTTTGGATTTTAAGTGCCTTCCTCTTCTCTGCCCGAAGCTCTGTCCACCACTTCTATCGTTTCGCTGACGGTTTGGACTTTCTCTGAAAAAAGTGAATCGCCCAGACTTTTCCTGTTGCCCAAGATCGGTCTTTTCTTTTTTGATTACTTCAGCCATTTTATCTTCTCTCCAAAAGAGTGCTCATATCAGTGATAATTTTATATCCACTGATGTCTTTACTTTATCACCCTGATGCGACGCTATATGTCCGATGATGCACTATATTCAATCCGTTGCTACCCATCCTCTCGTTAACATCACCAAGAGTTTGGGGTTTATTTCAGATAATTCGCAACGGCTTGACATCCCGTTTCAAACTCCTCATCCGTATTGAACCCGGTCAGACTGTGTACTTCTCCGCTCTCATGGTAATAAAGTACGTAATGAAACCGGTGCAGGTCGTAATAACTTAGTGGGTCAGGGCTTTGATCTTTGTAAAACCGGTCAAATTCTTCAACTGTCTGAACTTCAATCAACCGCAACTGATCTTTTGGGCACCCATATTTTTGTAGGGTCTTACATTTAATACCTTCGTATTCAGCAACCCTTCTGGAAGGTTTTGTAATGACTACCTGACTTATCCAGATTAAAGCCGGGTCTTGGTGACTCAATACATAAACCGGACTACCAGAATCGCCCTCTTTATAGATTGTTAAGGTTTGATCCTCAATTTGGGTAATTTTCAGTGGGGCAAGGTAGTCATATCCGGTTGCATCCGTTTTCCAATGTGAAGGGGTCAGGCTTGCGTTATTGCGTTTAATTCGATAGGTTACCAAGAACCGTAAGTTTTCAAGACTGCAATCTTGCGATACTAAGGATTTGACCATGGCACGAAAACCCCGAATTCACTTTACTGGTGCAGTTTATCACGTTATGCTTCGCGGCAATGACGGACAAACCATCTTTTTCGATCCCAAAGATTACTCAAGCTTCGAACAACTGGTAGCGGAAGGTGTTGAACGGTTTCAGTATCAAATACACGCTTATTGCTGGATGCCTAACCATGTTCACATGGTGGTCGAAGTCACTGGTATTCCTCTCTCCAAGATCATCCAAAACCTTTCTTTTCGTTATACTCGTTGGATTAACAAAAGAGAAAACAGAATAGGTCATCTTTTTCAGGGGAGATACAAAGCGATTTTGATCGATGTTGATAATTATCTTCTTGAATTGATCCGCTATATTCATTTGAATCCGGTACGTTCCAATCTGGCAAATTCTCTTGATGACTACCGCTGGAGTGCACATAAAGCTTATCTGGGAAAAGCAAAATGCGATTGGTTGTCCACGGATTGGGTATTAAGACGGTTCAATAGAAAAAAAAGCGAAGCTAGAAAAGCTTATCAACGCTTTGTCTTAAGCGGGTTGGATGAGAAGTACAGAAAAGAGTTTCATACGGGTAATAAAGGAGGCGTTGTGCTGGGAGATGATGAATTTGTCATCAAGATTCCCGAATTTGGAAAGTTAAAATGTCAAATCAATAAACTACCATTGGAACTTGCTCAGCTCAGTGAAAAAGTTTGTATCTATTTTAAAGTCCCGGAATCGTTGTTAAAGGATGACAATCGAATTCGCTTAGCCTCAAAAATCAGATCAATCATTGCTTTGGAATTCACTGGACATTCAGGTAGCATCCGCCAGGTTGCTGACTATTTTGGCAGGGATATTTCAACCCTGAGCCGACAACTCGCAAATCTTAAGCTAAAGATAATGACGGATGAATATCTCCAACAAGAAATACAAGCTTTAAGAAATTATTTAACGCAATAACGCAAGCCTGACCCCCCTCCCACAACAAGGAGAACCAGATGACTGCCGATGCATTAAATAGAAAGTACGAACTTGACTGGCTTCGGGTATTTGCCATTTTGGTAGTATTTCTCTACCACAGTACCCGGTTTTTTAATCTGGGCGATTGGCATGTGAAGAATGTTGATACTTATGTCTGGGTGGAGATTTGGAACGTTTTTGTCACTCGCTGGATGATGCCGCTCTTTTTTATCATCTCCGGAGCGAGTCTGTTTTATGCCATCGGGAAACCCGGCGGTTGGAGAAGGTTCTATATTGATAAGTTCCTGAGACTGTTCATTCCGGTTCTGCTCGCCTCGGTCACCCATGGCGCCTTGCAGGTATACCTGGAACGACTGAATCATGGTCGGTTCTCAGGATCATTCCTTTCGTTCATCCCCGATTATTTTAAAGGTGTTTATTCGGGAATTGGCTATTCAGGGAATTTTGCCAATGTTGGGATGCATCTGTGGTATCTGCTGTTTTTGTTTCTATATAGCCTGATCTGCTACCGTTTATTTGTCTGGTTCAAGGCAGGTGGACGGAAAATACTGGAACGGATCACGACAATGTTTTCCCTGCCTGGATTGATTTATCTATGGTTTACGCTGCCGCTTGTGATCATGAAAGCGCTTATTCCAAGCATGGTACTTGAAGTAGGCAACGGTGGTTGGGGTTTCTTGTATTATTTGTGGTTTCTGATTTCCGGTTTTTTGATTGTATCCAGTGATCGGCTTCAGCCCTCAATAAAAAAGCAGCGCTGGATCTCTTTATTTCTGGGTCTGGTTTTATCGATCGGTTACCTCTACCTGTTGTTTGGTGTCTCCCATACCGTTTTTCAGGGAAGGGGCGGTGACTGGATATCCAGCCTGCTCTCATTTTTCTGTGCCTGGAGCTGGTTATTCGCTATTCTCGGGTTCGGTATGCAGCATCTTGCTTTTAACCACCCGGTTCTGCAATATACTAACGAAGGCGTGCTACCTTTTTTTATTATGCATCAAACCGTCCTGCTGGGATTCGGCTATCTCATCATGAGTTGGGAGATCCATGATGGTTTAAAATGGGCCGTCGTTTTTTTCAGCTCTTTTTTTATTATTTGGGCACTTTATGGTTTGCTGATTCGTAAACTGGATTTGCTCCGTTTTCTATTTGGAATGAAAACATCCCATTCTTTTTTCCTCATCTTTCAAAAGAGAAGTGTTTTGATCATCCTGCCGGTACTCTGGATCAGTTTGACTGTTTTTGCAGGTTTTAATCAAAATACAGCCATACATCAAATCCGGTTTCCGATGTCACTTACGGTTGATCATGGGTGGGATATTATTTTAAATGCCGCATCGATAACCAATCAATCATCAACAGGTATTCAAATTATTAACGACGAGGAGGCTTCCGTCGGTCGTGCCATCGAGTTTTCCGAGGGTGGAAGTCATCGAGTGGAACCACAACCAGAAGTTTACATTGAGATGCGTTTTTCTGCGCCGGCAGGTCGATACTATGTCTGGTTAAGAGGAAAAAGCGACACCAACAGCGAATTGACGGATTCAATTTGGTTGCAGGTGGATAATCAGATCGGAACCTGGCAGGGGAGTGTTCATTTGGGGAATTGGAATACGTTTCATCCGGTGGGTGTCTATGCCTGGGCCAGTGATGTTCATATTCCCATTGTAATCCTGTTGAAGCACACCGGTGATCACACGATCCGTATTCAACCCCGGCAAACACCCCACCGGATTGATCAGATCTGGTTGAGCAGGTTACAGTACCGAATTCCAGATACCTATCTCCCTGTGGATGATTGAATACCTCAAGCAAGGATCGCAGCAGGGCAGGATTACATCTCCCCGGAACCAGCTCGAAAGTGATTATGCAAGACTGCCCAACCGTTTGGAAAACACAAAAAGCCGGTGTCAGTAAAATACTGAATGATTTTCTTGATTTGTGATGATTGATAAGATAGTAAAAAGTGCAGCCATGGAGATTCAAAAATAAGGGTGCAGGAAAACCCGGAACAGGTTTGTCCGGTTTTCCTTTTTGATCGGCAACTGAGTACCACCGGCAACCATTTTTCATCGGCTTTTACTTGATGTTATCCTTATCGAGAATGCTAAAAGGCATAGGACTCTTGTCGCTTTTAGGTTTATTAACCTTCGGCGTGGTGTCGGGTCAGGAAAAGGAATTGGTCATTACGGAAATTCTTGGTTTTTCCGATTATTATAAAATGGGCAGTTGGACTCCGCTGTCCGTATTGCTCCAGAACAGAGGCAAGACTGTGGATGGGTGGTTGGAGGTCATTTTGACTTCCGGCAGTGAGTTTAAAGGAAATATTCGCGAGACTGTTTACAGAAAAAAAATCGTGCTTCCAACAGGTTCACAAAAACTTTTTTCGTTTTCCCTTCCCATCGATTCTCCGGTATTCCCCCTGCAAATCAATATCTGGCATAACGAGAGTCTGGTCGGATCAAAGTCGGTTTCTGTCAAAGACCAATTCACTGACAAGCAGCTGGTTTTATTATTGGACGACTCGTTGACGGCCCGATTATTTTCTTTTCTACCCGAACAGTATCTGGGCATTCACTCCTCCCCTATCTATCTCCCGGAACACTGGATTTCATACCAGGGAGTGGCAGCCATTGTAAGCGATGTGGATTCCATTCTGGATCTCAGATCACAGCAATTCCAGGCTATGAAAGAATGGGTTACAAGCGGTGGTCAGCTGTATTTAACAGGTCGGTTTGATCCCGGAACTCTCAAAGAATCTAAAATTAAGCAATTGGTTTCCGAGGGAATGTTAATGTGGACCGGTTCACAAACAACTGCAAATTTTGAAACAACCGGGCAAAGGGATCAATGGCGGCCTCGAAAATCGCTTTTGACCTATTCAGATCCCGGCCTGGATGAAACAGGACTTCAAACCATCCTGGTCAACAATCTGCCGAACCGGGGGGTTGATTTTTTTATTGTGCTGTCCGGCTCGCTCGTAGGACTTATTCTGCTCTTTTATATCAAAAAAGATCTGGTAAAAAAAAGTGAGTCTTTTAAACGACAGATAATTAGAGTAATGTTGATTTTAGGCATGTTTACGGTTTTGGCAAGTGCTTGCTATTTAAAGCAGAAGAGTGCCTATTCCCCTTTTATTTCAGGATTCACGTTGATTGATAAAAAGATGAATGATTCCAGGGTCTGGGTGGATCATCAGCTTGGTTTCTTTTCTCTTTTCAGTGGATCATATTCATTTGACAGGGAATCTGATCATGCAACCGTTTCTTTGGGTAAATCAGAACTTTCTTCACATGTTCAAGGAGCGGATCTTGTAATAGAGGAAGCTGAAGAGAAGATCCGGATCACAGTGAATCAGGCAAACTGGTCCCATCGTTTTCTCAAGTTCGGGATGGTTGATCATTTGGATATCAAAGGGAATCTGGTACTAAAGAAGGAGTCTTTATTGGTCAATCTAAACAACTCTTCACTCTATACTTTGACGGACATTGATCTGGTTTTTGAGGGGAAACATATTAAACTGGGTGAAATAGAACCGGGTTCAGTTATTCGTAAGTCATTTAAACGAACAGAGATGCAGGCCACAAGAACCAGTCCGTCTAACAATGGTGTTGCAGAGCAATTAGTACGAACAATTCAATACAGGTTTAATGAAAAAAAAGAACCGGTATTATCGGGAATAATCAGGGGTTATCCTTTACCGATCAGCTTCGGAAAAAACGAAGTGTCTCCTTATGATCACAAAACTATTTTGATCTGGAAACTGAACCTGGAGAGTTAAACAAACCCCTTAAAGGGAATCGGTTAATGGACATGAAGGTTGGACGGTCTTACATGGCCGCCTTTGAGTTAGTTCTGGCGGGGATGTAACCCCGCCCTACCGTAATCCTTGCTCTTGGCAATATTTGCTTAAGTAGGCGCTTATGGGATGTAACCCCGCCCTACCGTTTTACATCACTTATTTGAACTCTAGATTAACAAGGTTGACATATTCTGACAGCAAAACACATATGGTGTTTACATCGGCTAAAGTATGGTGAGATTCGTCCGATCAATCTTAGGAGACTATTCATGGGGCAATTTTATTATATTAAAGATACCAGTAAGTCATTAACTCCCTTGTTTTCGCCATCCATGGTGAATGCCCTGTTTTATTCAATCTGTATTGCTGTTTGTTTCCTGTTGGGATTCTGGCCCCAGTCTGCTGTCAGTCGCTATTTTCGGACCGGTGATCTGCCCATGAACAGCCTGATGGTGTTTTCCGCTGTTCTGATCATGTTGACGATTATAGCTGTCAGGTCGGGATCAGGGGAGATGACGCATCATGATTTGGCTGCAGCAATAGATTTTAAACGGATTGCCCCGGAGCTTCAGTCTCCCTTTATCACCCATGGGTTTATCCGGTTCTTAATCCAGAATCTGCTGGTGATTTCGCCTTTTTTGCCTGTGTTTGTTTTGTCCATTACCTTGTCCGCCGTTGCCGTTTCCGAATTTTTGAAGCTGCTGTTAACGGTGTATCAGACAACCCTGATCTGCAGACTATTCTCTTTTCACCTTTTTCTTCATTTTGGTTCTGATCGCATAAAGGGATTCTTTTTTAATCTTTTTTTTCTTATAATCTTTTTCATCATAACCTTTTTCCTGTATGCACCGTTAAACCCTCTGTTTCAGGTCTATGGATCAAGCATGCGCTATCAATCATCCGCTGATAGCTTTTTTTCCGTTTGGGAGTTATACATGGTGGTGACTTCCGTGATGATAGTCGTGTTAGCTTTGTCCACCCATATTGTTGTAACTCGTAAACGTCCCGAAGAATTTTTGTGAGGCGCAGTTAAATGAGGGAATCCGAAGAGTTTTTATCCCTGCTTGCAGAGATAAAAAAGCGTTATTTTTTTGGAAGATTAGAGAGGTTTTTGCTTGTTTTTCTCTTACTGTTGCTCCTGTCCTTGTTTGTCTTCCAGGTGGGTCGCCTTTTTTTAACCGGCTTGTCAATGAATCCCGGGGTATTAGGAACTTGTTTGTTGGTGGCGATATTTTTCTCCATCACTTTTATCCTGATAACCCGAAAAAGTGTTAAGGAGGTATTGATCGAGCTGGATTCTCGTTTTGACCTTGAGGAAAGGTTAATCACGACCTATGAGTATGAAATCGCCTCAAAAAATTCTCTTTATAAAACCCCACTTATCAGGGACGCAATCAGTTCAATAAGATCGGTGGAACCGCATTTATGGTTTCCCCGGGGATTTACCCCGGTTTTCCCGGCGATTTTGATAATCGGGGTTTTGTTGAGCGCCTCCCTATATTACAACTCTCTGCCCGACAAGCGCCTTAAAAGTATGGCATCTCCAACTTCTCAATCGATCAATTTGAGTAAAAAAAACCAGGAGACGTCTCTTCAAAAGAAACAGAATAAAAACAGGACAGGATTTAAAGAGTTCATTCAATCCCTGGAAGAATCCGGTATCGATTCCAAAGAGGCCCGGCAGTCTCTGGAGGAAATCCTGAAAAGAGTTGCGGCTGATACAGACCATGTTATAGATCAGATAAAGGAAAATCTGGCGAGGGTAAAGCCTACCGAAGTCTCTATTACCGAGGGGTTAAAAGAGGATATAAAAAACAGCAGTGATCCGGAACAGATTCTGGATAGCCTGGAGCAGTTTCTGGATAACAGCCAAAACTCTGAATTAAAAGACAGTATCAAACAATTATCCGAGTTGTCCGATATGAAGGACTTTCTGGAAGAGGCGATCAGTGAACTGGAACTCCATGAACCCTATCCTCCAAATGAAAACAGGGAGCAACAGGATAGTCCGGAAAATGAATGGGCTGCTTCAGAAGAGGATGGATCAGCCGATGTCACCAAAGGAGAAGATCGGCAGGACAGTAAATTAATCTTGAAGAAAACAGCAGGAGATGAGACAAAAGGTCTCAAGCTGGATGATGAAAACAAAGGGCCACAAACCGGGGCCTCCAATAAGGTTGATCCTGAATTTTCGACAGCACCGGGAAAGGCAAAATCCGATTGGGAAGAGAACCATGGCGGTGAAATGCAAGCAAACAGATCACCTGTCCGCAAACTGGAAGGCAAAACAGGGGAGGGAGAGCGGTATCAGGCGTTGGTCAGGTCATTAACGGCAAAGGGATATACGGGAAGAGTTGAAGAAGAACTGTTAAGGTCATACGAGAAAGATGTAACATCGGTGATACAGAGGGAGGAGATTCCTCTGCATTATAGGAACTATATCAAGCAGTATTTTCTATCCATTGGTTTGGTACAAGAGACGACGGAGGAATAAAAACAGATGAGGGAAAAAGAGCTGACAACTGAAGGCATCACCAATCCTGAGATTGATCTTATCAAAACCACTTTTGAAACACTGTTGCGCGAAGTGAGTAAAACGATTGTTGGATATGAAACCATCATAAAACAGGTCTTTACCTGTTTGTTGTGCGGTGGTCATGCGCTTATTGAAGGTGTGCCCGGTCTGGGGAAAACAAAACTGGTCAAATCCCTGGCTGGAGCGCTGGACTTGAAATACTCACGGATACAATTCACACCCGACTTAATGCCGGCTGATATTATTGGAACCAACATTATCAGTGAAACAGAGACGGGACAACGATCCTTCGAGTTTTTCCGGGGGCCTGTCTTCGGGCAGATTGTATTGGCGGATGAGATCAACAGGGCAACTCCCAAAACCCAATCTGCCCTGTTGGAAGCAATGCAGGAAGGGCGGGTGACGGTTTTCGGGAAAGAGTATCAGCTGGACCAGCCGTTTACCGTGTTAGCTACTCAAAACCCGATAGAGATGGAAGGTACCTATCCTTTGCCGGAAGCTCAAGTCGACCGGTTTCTGTTTAAATTAAAGGTTGAGTTTCCCGGAAAAGAGGATCTTTTGGAGATTCTGGAGAAAACAACGGAAGAAAATTCCCGGGAGTCCACAGTGATAACCACAACCGGCGAACTGCTCAAGATGATGCCTCTGGTCAAACAGGTACCTATTGCCTCCAATCTCAAGGACTATGTGGCTCGTTTGATCTTGGCCAGCCACAACTCGGAGAATAATCGAGCCAGGATGGTCAGGGAGTATGTTCGTTATGGTGCCAGTCCGCGGGGCGCCCAAGCTTTGGTGTTGGCGGCAAAGGTGGTTGCTTTGCTTAAAGGACGATATAACGTTGCTTTTGAGGATATAAAAGAGGTTGCAGTTCCGGCCTTGAGGCATAGAATTATTTTAAACCTCAAGGGCGAGGCGGAGGGAATCGACCCCGATGATATCATCAGAAACATCCTTGGAACCGTATCTGAAAACTGATCGGGTGTTTATACTCTGGTTTGTAGAATGTTTATATATTTAAGGCGCCCATGTAAGGGCGCCCTACCGTTTTATTTTTGCTTAATCAGGGATTTGAGCAAGACGCAGGATTACGGTAGGGCGGCCCTACGTGGCCGCCGGGAATGATGTCACAAGTAATGAGATTATCCGGTCACATTTGTCTGATGGGAGAGATTGTTCGGCGCCCATGTAAGGGCGCCCTACCGTTTCATTTTTGTTTATTCAGGGATTTGAGCAAGACGCAGGATTACGGTAGGGCGGCCCTACGTGGCCGCCAATTTGGACACCAATAAGTTAACGATGATAACATGCTAAAATGAAATCCCGGAAAGAAGAGCAGATCTTAAGCGAGGGTTTTTTAAAAATCCTTGAACAGATTCGAATCCTGGTTAAAAAACGTACCCGATCCCATCAATTTGGAGAGCATACCTCCTGGAAAAGCGGCGGCAGCCTGGATTTTCTTGATTACCGCAACTATCAGGCAGGTGATGATCCCCGCTATGTTGACTGGAACGTGTTTGGCAGGATGAACAGGTTGTTCGTAAAACTGTTCCAGGCAGAGAAAGATATGTCGATCCATATTTTGATCGATTCAAGTTCTTCCATGGCATTCGGGAACCCTGCAAAGGATCAGTATGCCAAAAAGATAGCTGCGGCGCTGAGTTATCTCGGTTTAATGAACCTGGACCGGGTGGGGATTGTTAATTTTGATAAAACCCTGGGAAGAGTGAAAACACCGGAAAAAGGAAAACATGTCTACTTTTCAATTATTGACAGCCTGCATGAGTTGGAATCAATAGGCGGAACGGATCTGAACACCTCCCTGCTGGAATATCTCTCCCGGCTTAAAAAACCGGGGTTTGTTTTTATTATCAGTGATTTTCTGGACCCATTCAGCTTTAAGCAGGGACTGCAGGCATATGGGTATGGTAAATTCCAGGTAGCGCTGATTCAGGTACTGTCACCTGCAGAGCTGGACCCTGTTCTTCAGGGATATGTCAGACTTAAGGATGTGGAAACCGGAAGGTTTAAAAGGATGCAGATAACGGAATCCCTGTTGAAATCGTACAAGGTGCGATTCAATCATCATTTGAAAAAACTGGAGCGGTTTTGTGCTAAATCGGGATTTGGTTACTACCTGGCAAATACTGACACTCCATTTGAAGAGTTCCTGCTGCGAATATTTTCTGAGGGAAGACTAACGGCTTGAGATGATACTATCCAATCCATTCGGATTAGCGCTGCTTGCATTAATCCCACTTGTGATTATTATCCACAATCTGAAACCAAACGCCAAACAGGTCAGCACCACAACCCTGTTTCTATGGAGCGAGGCACTCCACGACCAGGGTAGTGGGTTTCATCTCCGGAGGCTGAGAAAAAACCTGCCCCTGATCCTTCAGATATTGATTATTATTCTCGCAGCGTTGGCCTTTTCAAATCCAACCTGGCTGTTTGAATCAAAACCGGCCGGTAATATTATTCTGGTAATGGATACCAGCGCCAGCATGCAGACCAGAGTATCTAATCAAACCCGGTTTGATCTGGCTCGAGATGCAGCGATTGAACTGGTGGAAAATCTGGAAGCTCCCAATAGGATAATGATCATCGAAGCAGGCATTAAGCCATCCATTCTACAGGCGTTTTCTGCTGATAAAACCCGGTTAAAACAGGTCATGGCTGACCAGCGCCCCTATGATATAGCTGCTGATTTGAAAAGCTCGGTGTTCTTTGCCCTGTCATTTGTTCGTCCGGAAAGTAGTGATAAGGTGGTGGTGATAACCGACAGGCCGGGGAATGACCTGTTAATATCACAGGCTATGTCCGACCTGTTTGAAAAGATTGTGATTGAGGGGGGGCAGCGGAATACGGGAATTACTAAATTTGCTTTCAGGCAGCAGTCCGGAACTTCTGACAGTTTTCAAATCCTGGTGGCGGTTAAGAATTTTAATGAAATCCCGACAGTCTGCCCGGTGGAGATAACACTTGATGAGATTCCAATCGACAATCGGACAATCGGTCTGCTGCCCGGTGAGGAAAAGCAGTATTTTTTGGACTTTGAGGGAATGCAGGCCGGAAAAGCATTGGTGCGGTTGAAGATCGAAGATGATCTTCAACTGGACAACCAGGCGTATGCGATTATAAATCCCAAAAGTACAATCCATGTCTATCTGCTGACAAAAGGGAATCCTTTCCTGGAACAGGTGTTGTCCATCTTTCCCAACGTAATCGTCAATAAATCACCTGAGGTGATACCCGGGTCTTGGGAGCAGATAGTAGCACAAAACCACCTGGTTATCGTCGATGGTATTGACAGCCCTGCCATCGATTATGGAAACCTGTTGTATCTTAATATAATACCCTCAAACGCTCCTCTTCTGGTGGCAGGAAAAATCTCGAATCCCGAAATAGTGGATTGGAAACGTAATCATCCCTTGCTCAGAAACCTGGATCTGTCCGGAATTCGGATCGAACAAGCCCTCAAGGTAAGTGCAAATGAAGATCTGCAGCCCATCATTCAATCAGGTCAAACCGGTCTGGGGTTTGTTCATGAGAAAGGTGCTCTCAGGGCTGTGTTTCTGGCATTTGACCTTAAACAATCCAATTTTCCCTTAAAAGTCGCATTCCCGGTCTTTTTCGGCAATCTTCTGCATTGGATGACACCCGGCAAACTGGAACTGGACATAGTTCAGGCAAAAACAGGTGAGCCGGTGCCGTTGTACCTGGATTCCGGGGGAGGGGAGATTACCATCAGGCGACCCGACAGAACCATTGTTAATGTCCAGGCTGAAACTGTCCCCTTTATATACCGGAATACCGTTGATGCAGGTTTCTACAAGGTTAAGGAAGAAAGGCGATGGTTTTATTTTGCGGCAAATCTGTTGGATGCGAATGAATCAGACATCCGGGGAGGGCGTGAGGTTCTTACTTCTAACAACCTGGGAATAATGGAAGAACCGATTGTAAACCTTGCTCATTTTGGTTTGTGGAGCTTTCTCTTTCTGCTGGCGACCCTGTTTCTCTTTTTAGAGTGGTTTTTTTGGCTTGAGGAATTATGGTTACCCTAACAAGTCCTTTGTATCTATTACTGTTATTGCTGCTGCCTCTGCCGGTTTTACTATGGCGACGAAAAAAGTTCGCGGAAGGTGCCGGGATCCGTCTGATCCTGCTACTGCGCCTGGGAACTATTGTTCTGGCAAGTTTGACGCTGGCAGGCCCAAGATTACAGCTTGAGACCGACCGGGTGAATCTGTTTTTCTGCCTGGATGTGTCTGACAGTATCTCTTCAGAAGCCAATCTTAAAGGACTCGAATATATAGGAAAAACCGTCGGGGAACTGACAGCCGGCGATCAAGCCGGATTGATTGTTTTTGGAGGAAAACCCTCTTTGGAAAAAGAATTGCAGCCGGCGTTAAAAGCGGGTCAGATCAGATCCCTGGTGGGGGGCAGTGAAACCGATATCTATTCAGCACTGCAGATGGCCATTGGGAGATTTCCGTCAGCAGGGACCAACCGTATTGTACTTTTGTCGGACGGCAATGAAAGCAGGAACAACGCTCTTGATATGGCTTATCTGTCGTCTCGACTGGGAGTGGAAATTTATCCCTTTCCTCTTCACTCCCAAAACTTAAAAAATGAGATCATTTTTGAACAGCTTATTACACCGCAATATATTCAGTTAAATCAGAATTTTACAATCCAATTGCTGATCTCCAGTATAAAACAGACGGAATGTGATGTTGAGCTGTATCGAAACGATCTTCTCCTGCAAGAAAGCCGACTCAATCTTCAACCCGGGAAAAATTCTTTTACAATGACCGACCGATTGAACCAATCGGGTCTGTACTCTTACAGGGCAGTCATATCTTCCAATGAAGACGCCAATCTGCGGAATAATAAAAGCCTGTCATTTGTAAAAGGAACAGAAATACCGAGTGTTTTATATATTGTGGATCAAAATAGCTCAGATGCTCCATTTGCCAGGGTGCTGAGTGAACATGGAATCGGTATTGTCAAGGTTTCTCCCGGTTTGTCTCCGTCAAATCTGAATGAGTTGCTGACCTATAATGCTGTCATTCTCGACAATGTGTCAAAGGATGACCTTCCCATGCGGATGATAGCAAATCTTGAAAGCTATGTAAGGGATCTGGGAGGAGGACTGATCATGTTGGGAGGTGACAAAAGCTTTGGTGTTGGCGGTTATTCCGGTTCCGCTATTGAAAAAGCTCTGCCGGTTTTTCTGGAACCTCAGACAACCACTGATTTTCCCGGGCTCTGCCTGTTTCTGCTGATCGATAAATCATCAAGCATGGCCGAGAAAATGGGAGACCAACCAAAACTGGAAGCTGCCAAAATAGCTGCCTTCTCCTCTATCGAGATCCTGAACCCCCTGGATCAGGTTGGCATTTTAGCCTTTGATTCCGGTTATCGCTGGATCGTACCCACCATCAGCGCAAAGGAACGGGATAAAATCAAATCAAAACTTTCCGGGTTATCCGGCAATGGGGGAACGGATTTGGGACCTGCTCTGAAAGAGGCCATTGACCGGATCAAAAAGATCGATGCCATCAAGAAGCATATTATTGTCCTTTCCGACGGCTTGGCGGATGATCAGAAGCTTGATGACCTCCTGCTGACAAAAGGTCAGACAAATATTACGCTCTCTTCCGTGGCCGTCGGTAAAAATGCCAATCTGGCTTTGCTGAAGGAGATTGCGGAAAAAGGAGGAGGAAGAAGTTACCTTGCCGAGACCTCATCTCACATCCCCAGGATATTTGTTGATGAAACAAAAATTGTGGCTCGTTCAGGTGTAAAAGAGAAAAGACTGACACCCGTTCTTGTAAACCGGCATCAACTTGCGAGTTCGCCGGGAGTGGAGGAATTTCCCGTCATTGATGGAATAAATGTCACCTATAGTAAACCGGGCTCTGATACTGTGTTGGCAACCAGTGAAGGCCCTTTACTCGCTGCCTGGCAATATGGACTGGGAAGGAGTATTGCTTTTATGTCCGATTTGAGAGGGCGGTGGAGTTATGGTTGGCTGCAATGGGACGAGTTTGGCGGCTTTCTGACGCGCATGATAACCTGGGTACAAAAGAAACCTGCAGCTTTAAATTATACTCTTACAGTTGAAAGAGATGAGGCAGCTTCCATTCTTAAACTGGACGCTATGGACCGGGATGGGAAGTTCATCAATAACCTTAATCTGCACATGACCCTGTTATCACCGGAGAAAAACAGGACTAATTATCGCCTGGATCAGGTTTCCCCCGGTATCTACACAACGCGCTTCCCGTCAGCGGAGATTGGGGAGTACTATTTCAGTATCCATGAACAAAACAGGTCTTCAGTCAGTGATATCCAATCATTCGGTTTCGGCATTCCTTACTCCGAAGAATACAAAACAAATCGCCTCAACCGGGAGCTGCTGCAGCAAATCGCTGATATATCCAACGGGCAAATACTCACCCCCGACTATCCATCAAAAAATCTCTTAAAACCGGACAGCAAAAAAAGAGACGACTATAAAAACCTCTGGCCTCACTTCTTACTGGCGACTCTCTTACTTTTGATCCTGGAACTCATAGTCAGGATGATCAGGGGTCGTCCGTAAAATTTTTCTTATCGCTCAAATACAACCTTCCCGTTCATCAGCGTATAGTCAACTTTTATATCTTTGATCTGTTCTTTGGAGATATTGAAGATGTTTTTATCAAGGACAATAATATCCGCCAGTTTTCCCTTTTCCAGTGACCCCAGGTCATGCTCCCGGGAATTCACATAGGCGGCGCCGATAGTATAGGCTTTCAATGCCTGTGGCAGCGTTAGTTTCTCGTCAGGTAGCCAGCCGTCTGGGGGATATCCACTATTTGTCTGACGGGTAATTGCTCTGAAGATGCCGGGAAGCGGGTTGATATCGGCTACAGGCATATCGGTGCCAAGTGCCAGCCTTGCTCCCGACTTTGAGAGCGATTGAAAAGCCCACAGATACTTGCTGCGTTCCGCTCCAACAATGGCATAAAACAGGTTGTTTCCTTCACCGGGAGCAATCTCCATGTGTTGCGGCTGTACACTGGCAATGACGTCCAATTTGGAAAACCGTTCAATATCGTCGGGATCAATGACCTCAATATGTTCGATGGCGTGACGCAGGTTCCGGTTTCCAGTTTGTTTGTCAGCAATCTCAAAACTGTCCAAAGCCAGCCGGACCGCCCCGTCTCCGCATGCATGAGCCCGGACGCTGTATCCTCTTTTTGCGGCTTCAATGATGAGCTGTTTTGTTTCATCATAACCGTGAAGAGTCTCTCCCCTGCTTTCCGGTTGATCGCTGTATGGCTCCAGCATCAATCCGGTATGGCAAAAGGGTGTTCCGTCGCAGAATATCTTGACGCCACATGCCCTGATCGTTTCCGATTGGAATTGTCTATGGAGCTTTTGAATATAAGCCCATTGCTTCTCCTGGTTATCAGCGCTGTAAAGATAGGGAAAAATATGAATCCGAACCGGCAGCTGATGAATCGTTTCGAAAAGTTTGAATATGTTGTTGTTGATAGCGTTATTCTGCATATCGGCAATGGAAGTGATACCAAAGGAGGACATATTCTTTAGCAACCGATGAATCCCTTTTAATGAGGGAATTACCGTCCCCAATGTGAACAACCTGTCCATAGTCCGGAAAGCGGCAGTTTCCAGAAGGTACCCGGTGGGTTCATTTTTCTTATCGCGTTTGATGATCCCACCCTTGGGGTCGGGAGTGTTCGCCGTAATGCCACTGATTTCCAAAGCCTTGCTGTTGACCCATATTCCGTGGCCCTCCGCATTCATGCACAAAACCGGAGTATTGGGGAAAAAGCGGTCCAGTGACTCCTTGCTTGGTTCCTCCTGGTTCTCCCAGTACATATGGTGCCACCCGCATGCCGTAACCCATTTTCCCAACCCCTTTCCCTTACAATTCTCAAAAAGTGTCTGTGCTGCATCGGCTTCGGATTTTGAAGCTGACAGATCAACGCTGACGGAAGAGAAAAACCCTTCGTTAATATGCAGATGGGAATCAAAAAAACCGGGTAGCACGGTTTTTTCTTTCACATCATAAAACCGGGTTTTTGGCCCGATCCAGCGGTACATGTTATCAGGATTACCAACAGCAATAATCTGCTTTCCCTTTACGGCAACAAATCCTTTGGTAGGTTCATCTGCAAGCGCGGTAAACAGGGAATCACTTTTAATTACAATATCAGCCTTCATGGTCATTTCTGCAAAAGTTCGGGGACGTTCCCCAAGGTTTAGCCAAAAAATTTAGAAACATCGACACCACCCATGGATGCCAGGGCGATACTACCGGGGCTGATGGGAACCGGGTCTGTGATGACGTTGATACAGGTGGTTTTTCCTGAGGCAAAAGCCTCATCCAATGCAGGTCTGATCTCTTCCGGTTTTTCAACCAGGATTCCCTTTCCTCCCAACGCAGCTACCGCCAGGTGGTAATCCACCATCCCGATCTCGGACCCCTCCTTGATAACTCGCCCCAGTTTTACTTCCTGAGCGTGTCGGATCATGCCCCATTGTTTATCGTTACAGATCACCACTACTATTGGCAATCCTTTCCTGATGGCTGTTTCAAACTCCATAAAATTCAAACCGATAGAACCATCACCCGTAACCAGGCAAACCCTCTTATCCGGATACCTGAGTTTGGCCGCACAAGCATAAGGCAAGCCAACACCCAGACAGCCAAACAGCCCCGATTCCAGGGTGTGTCCTGCTTTTCTGGCAGTTCGTGTCATGGACATCCAGACCTGGGTGTCTCCACCGTCACCGACAATGATGTCCTCTTCCCGATTCATAAAATTGTTGACTTCGGCACAGGTTCGCATGTGATGAATAGGGGAGTTGTTGTTTTGCCAGTTGAAGGCGGCCATCTCCTTTTGTTCCTTGTCTTTGGTTTTGAGAAATTCGATCCAGGGGGAGAATTTTGCGGTCAGTTTTTGCGAAAGGTTCTGAGCTGACACCTGCCTGCTCAGTTCAGCTACAAAACCTTTAATATCACTGACAATTCCCAGGTCAACCGAACAGTTCCGCCCGATCTCCTTCTGGTTGATATCCACCTGGACAATCCTGGCAGCGGGATTAAATACGTCTCCCTTGGCATACATAAAGCTGATCCGGTTGCCTAATAAAACCAGAAGATCGGTGCCGGCGACTGCATCAAAGGCGGCACCGGGTCGAATAACAACCGATGACTCAAAGCACAGTGGATGCGTGTCGGAAACCAATCCCCTCCCCAATTGAGCTGTAAAGAGAGGAGTACCGCACTGTTCGATGAATGATTTTAAAACCTCGTCCGCCCCGGAGTAATAGGCTCCGCTGCCGGCGATCAGCACCGGTTTTTCGGCTTCTTTGATCAGATCCAGCAGCTTTGTTGCGCCATCCGCATCGACCGATCTGGAAGTGATAACTGTCGAGGGTTTTTTAACGTTTTCCGGTTCGACCATCCCATTCCAGGTATCGATGGGGATTTCAAGGTAAACAGGTCCCGGACAATCACTCTCGGCGATACGATAGGCCATATCAATAAATTCGGGAATACGCTCGGTTTTCTGACAGCACAGGGCTTTTTTAACAATGGGTTCAATTACCGGTAGCTGTCTCATGTCCTGCAAATCAAGGGTTTCATTGGCACCCATTCCCACCACTCCTGAGATAAGAACCAGAGGTGTATTCGCCATATGAGCATTGGCAATTGCTGTCAGGGCGTTTCCAAATCCGGGGCCGGCTGTCACCAGAGCCGTACCGGTTTTTCGGGTCATGCGCGCCCAGGCTTCCGCCATAAAAACGGCGGCTTGTTCATGACGGGTTACAAACAGTTTTATGGATGAGTTTTCGGCATAATCATAAATGGGGAAGATATGTCCCCCGGATAAGCTGAAAATGATCTCAACATTTTTTTTTATTAAGGCTTCAACTGTAAGTTGACCTCCATGGATCTTCGTCATTTTTTCTCCATAATTTTTTGGCGGTTAGCAGTTGACATATGGTTTTATATGTGGCGGCCACGTAGGGCCGCCCTACCGTAATCCTGTGGCTTGCTCAAATCTACGGGAATCTAAAACTTAGCTTTATAATTTGCATAAATCTCTTGTTGAAAAATAATAAAACGGTAGGGCGTCCTTACATGGGCACCTGACCATCTCGCGTTCTAGACCGTTGCTATCATATGGATTCAAAGCGGTAACCATCATCCCTGGCGGCCACGTAGGGCCGCCCTACCGTAATCCTGTGGCTTGCTCAAATCCCCGGAAATCCAAAGATGAAACGGTAGGGTGCCCTTACATGGGCGCCTGTTCATCTCGCGCTCCGGGAAAAGGTGCATTGTGAATTCATTGAATTTACCATCGTCCCTGGCGGCCACGTAGGGCCGCCCTACCGTAATCCTGTGGCTTGCTCAAATCCCCGGAAATCCAAAGATGAAACGGTAGGGTGCCCTTACATGGGTACCTGTTCATCTGAATGAGAATTTTAAAAAATTATTTTCTGCCAAAAAAATACAGAAAATAATATACAAGGTCCTAAAACTTTGGTTTTCCCCAATATTTCAAGAGTTTCATCAGCAGCAAACACAATATTAATAACCCCGTAAATGCAGCAATGATCGCCGGTAAATTCCATTGCCACCAGATATGCGCATTAACCAGTACCATGCAGGCCAAAATGATGGGCGCTACCAGAATGTTCATCACCCCTACTTCCAAAGCAACAGGTGTTTTGAATTCCGGGTCGGTGATTCTTAGCAAGAGCAGTCCGCTGGATACGGTACCGGTGCAGGTTCCAAACATGACAGCCATCCTTTCCAGGTTGTATGAATCTATTCGCTTTCCGAAATAGACAAGAACCAATATGGTTGCAATTCCGCTGAAAATGGACATTACTGCAATGGGAACGATATAAGTCCAGACAATTTGAAACTGAATGGCCATCACGGTTGCAACAATCAGAAAATCAATTGCCCAGCCGGTAATTCTCCTTTGGGTTCCGGAATCCACCAGATGGATAACCCCGATTTTCTTCATGATCCAGCCTACAAACATGGCAATGAACATCCCAAAAAAGAAGAAAAATCCCCATAAGGATTGGGTGACGCTCGGTGAAAATGCCTTTCCCATCAGAAAAATGAACCCATATGTCAGCAGATAAACCACACCAATCAAAGCTGTATGAAATGCCAATGAATCGATGTTTCCCGAATGTAGGGTTAGCTTGCCTGATTCCTCTTTCTCCTGGTCTTTTGGAATAATTCCGGTGACCAGATCCCGGGGTAGTTCCTTTTTTTCTCCTTTGCCCCTGGTAAGTCGGATGCCCCAGTTAACCAGTGGGACACCCACAAAAAATGCAAACAGAAAACCAATGGCGGCGAATGTTAATCCAAGGGTGGCGGCGTGTTCAAACCCGAACCCCTCCCAGACTTTTCCGAATGAGAGCGCCTGCCCCGGTCCTTCGGTAAAACCAAGCGGAAGCAGGAGACCGAAGGTCGGGTACAGCTTATATCCGGCAAGTCCGAACAGAATGACGAACAGGCTACCGATGATCGCCTGAATGGGGAGGGTTATGCCTTCAATCAGAGCCATCCAGAAAGATCCTTTGAGGATGCTCTTCAGTTTTAGATCTTTTGTTTTTTCCGACTCTTTCTGTGCGCTCACTTCCGACATGAAGAGAAAACCAACCGAGATAAAGGAGATGATAAAAAAGTGATATGCGATGGTTTCCAATGACTTAACAGGCGTTGGTAATACCCCGGTAGAAATCAGCACCAAGCCGATAACACCTGCAATCAGGCAGCTTGGCATCAAGAACCGTTGTAAAAATGTGACCTTTGCCCTTAAAAATACTCCGATCAGTAAAAAAACAGCCATTGTTCCAAAGGTTAAAAACGGTTCGAACGGAAAAGGAGTTTGCATGGGATTACCTCCATTTAAAGGTCGGTTTATGGTTATTGAATAACTTATGCCATTAACTTAAGGTCTTACACCTTCATTAAACAACCAAAAATGCAAAATACAAATGGTAGGGCGGGGTTACATCCCTGCCAGAACTATCTCAAAGGCGGCCATGTAAGGCCGCCCTACCGTTACTCCCTGCGATAAATTAAAAGTTCATGTGTTCTGGTTATGAAGGTAAATTGGATATCTATAATTTCTTAAGTTAATGACACTGATTGAACAGCGGTTTTTTAATAGGTTTTCTATAACTCCATGGTCAATCCTCCGCATACGTTTAGGGCCTGGCCCGTAATGTAGGATGATTCGTTTGATGCAAGGTAGGCTACCAGTGATGCTACCTCGTCGGCTGTCCCCATCCTGTTTTGAGGCACACGTTCACTGAGGACTTTTTTCCTTTCCTCAATGGTGGAATTAAAAAACTGCGCTTCCATCTCCAGCCGGAAATTTTGAAATCCGGTCATTACCAATCCCGGGCAAACGGCATTTACCCTGATATTGGAACTCGCCAATTCCAGTGCCATCACCTTTGTCAACATTATCAGCCCGGCCTTGGAGACAGCATAAGCTCCGTTCCAGATTGGAGGGACTTTGCCAGCTCGGGATGACATATTGATGATGGTTCCTCCGGTCTGCTTCATGGTCGGTAAAACGGCTTTGGAAACCCGAAAAGCACCGTGCAGGTTTATATCGAAAGTTTTCAGCCAGGCGTCTTCATCAAAGTCTGCAACCTCACTGGGAACTCCCAGCGCCACACCTGCATTGTTTACCAGGATGTCGATGGAAGTGAACTCCCGGGTAACCCTGGAAATCATGTCATTGATGGATTTTAAATCCGTAACATCCAGCCAGCAGGTTATGGAATTAATATTAAACTCTTTGGATAATCCTGTAGAGATCTCCTGCATCTCATCGGTGATAACGGGTTCACCTTCCTGATTAAATCCAACATCGGATATAATAATATTAACACCCGAGGCAGCAAGCTTTCGGGCAACGGCATAGCCGATTCCCTCCATCTTCCCGGAGCCGGTAATGAGTGCACATTTACCTTTCAGATCAGTGTACATAATGGCGATTAGCTGTTTGCGGTTAGCGTTTGCTCTATAATGCAGCGGCCACGTAGGGCCGCCCTACCGTTATTCTGCGGATACGCTCAAAATCCCCGGTGAAAGAGAATGAAACGGTAGGGCGCCCTTACATGGGCGCCTGACAATCTTTCGTATCAGGAAAATGCTGTAATATAAATTTATCTCCTAAATACCCATCTCCGGCGGCCACGTAGGGCCGCCCTACCGCTATTCTATGGATATACTCAAAATCCCCGGTGAAAGAGAATGAAACGGTAGGGCGCCCTTACATGGGCGCCTGACAATCTTTCGTATCAGAAAATGCT
>JAHJTV010000075.1 GCA_018829445.1 bacterium | reverse complement strand
TCCTTATGAATATCTTAAAATGCTGTTTGAAAAATTTCCTTTAGCTGAAACAGACGAAGAGTTGAAGGCTCTACTCCCCCAATATCAGGTTGGTACATCGCCTGGTGAAAAACAAGGTGCGGTTTAATTAGCGCTTACGTTGTTTCAAAAAAATTACTCTGTCGATAACTCATTGGGATTTCCCTTTTCCAGTTCTATTTTACAATACTTCACTTAAGTTCCGATTATTCCAATATAGATAACGAGGCTGTAGAATAAGTCCTTCCGATTTCACAAGGTCTCCAACATTTGTCTGAAAACCTCGTCGCTACGTAAATTCTGGAACTAATTTACATTTCCAATTGATTTAACAGGCTTCTCGACACGAAAAAAATCGATGTTTAAACTCAAAATAAACTTATTCTACAGCCTCAACACCAGCATCACCCGCTTTGCCCAAAACGTAGCGGCGGGCAAAGCGGGTGTATGTATTTGTTAGCTGAGATTTTTTAAGAAAGACCTAATCTGCATCTTAAATATATCTTGGCTGTATTGGATTTTCTTTTCTTTTTCTTTAAACTTTTTGTCAAATTCTATGATTTTCTCATGATCAAAAATAAACACATCACTTTGTTTTGCTTTCCATTCTTTATTTCCAAAGAATCCAGACTGAAGCTCCAAAACAAGCAATCCTAATGGATACTCTCCATCCATATTGCTTACCTTGTAGTCAATTCCATTCTTAAACCCATGCTTACAGTAATTATGAGGATCCCCATAAATTACAATTGCTGGAATATTTCTTTTTTCTACTAACGATTTTGTCTTTTCAATTAATGCTGTACCTATTCCTTTCCTCTGATAGTCAGGATGAACACAGAAAGGACCAAATGAAACGATATGCACCTTCTCCAGTTCATTGCTAATAAGGTACGAATCTGTATACATGATTGAAGCTATTACATTTCCATCGATTTCCGCGACATAATCAAGTTCTTTAACAAAGTCTTTGTGGTCGCGCAGTATATGACATAAATAGTGTTCATCACATCCTGGATTATATAAATTCCAGAACGCTTCTCGTGTCAGTTCTTCGACTTTTGAGTAATCATCTTTGGTTTCTAAGCGAATGTTAATATTCATAATATTCCTTTTTCAGCGCAAGGCTTGCAGCAAACGCGAGTTTCACCGGATACCACGCCGATGGTTGATTAACGACAATTGGGCCAAGGGCACCTAACTCAAGACCTGTCGCGACGATATGTAGTCCGGTGTAAAAATTTGTTATGGAACTGATTTAAATTTTAATATAATTTTTGACTATATGAACTTTCGAAATTCATTGGAGGCGAGGTAACAGTCATATATTCAAATTTTTGACTACTTTGGTTTAACAAACCATGAATTTCCTTAATTTCGAATCTTACAATATCCCCTTGATGAAAATCTATTGATGAATCATTTTCAAGCAACAATTTAGCATTTCCAGAAAGAGCAATCCAAATTTGTTCAGAATCGCTGTGTTTATGTCTAGGCTGAGAACTACCTGGTTCAATTATTACATGTGTAATTGTAACTTTGTCTGATTTTGAATTATGTGGAGACAATAGTTGATGAGACTCTACACCTTCATTTGTTAAAACCAAAACATCATTTGATTTAATGAATTCCATTTTTCTAATTTCTAATAAACTTTGATTCCATAACGCTTGGCTAACCCGCCACACCCAAAGCGACGAAGGAGCGGCGGGTGTGCGGGTTAGCCAAGCGTTGGCAAATGTTACTCTCTCCAATGCTGTGGTTCGTTAAGGACTTGTGAACATTGGACTTTACCGTTGATATTCCCAAAAATATTACCATTTAATTCTTGAACCATCCATGCCGCAGAATGCTCTTCAGGTATCGGATAGGGCGCTTCAAAACCCAGTTTTCCCGCTGGGGCGAATCCACAGCGTGGATAATACGTCGGGTGTCCAAGAACAAACACTAATTCGGTTCCCGATGATTTTAATTGCTTTAATCCTTCGTTAATTAACTTTTGCCCAATTCCGCTATTTTGGGCATCTGGAAGTATTGCTAACGGGGCTAGTATTTGAACAGATACTGATGATTCGGGTTGTGTGATCATGGCTCTTGTGAAGAGAATATGCCCAATTAAATTGTTATCATCAACAGCGACCAAAGACAAAATGGGCTTTGCTGTTTCATCATCTAATAAATCATCGACAAGTCTTGAAATTTCTGGGCCCTTTTCATTGCCAAAAGCATACTTGTGAATATTTAGAATTTCACTACGATCTGATTGTGTTGCAACTCTAATTATCAATGCCTTCTCCTAAAATTGAAATGAAATGACTAATGTGAATAACTTAACAAATTTAACTGTGAGTTAATTTTTTGGAGTTGTCAATTGTGTATTCTTCATTATTGATTCTTACCAGCACCAGTTTAACCCACCTTTTTCTTAGCGTAGCGGCGAAAAAAATCGGGCTGAAACATTTGTTAAGTGAGTTTCTGTGACAGGGTACCTATCGCGAGACCAAGCAGATCCCCCCAGAGTATCGAATATCAAGGTCCAAGTATAATAAACAGAATCCCCGCCAAAACGATTATTCCGATGATTGACCTTTTGGGATAAGGTCTGATGCTGAAATGGCTTATACAAAGGCTTAAAAGAACTGATCCCAAAGCAACCAGGATGAACTTAAAATATACCATTCCAAAAATCCATTGTTTTAGAAAAGACTGGATTGTTACAACAAATACCATATGGACTAGGTAGATATGATAGGAACTGGCAGACAAAGCATTGTTTAATTTGGACGATCGGTTCCAGTGCTTAACCGAAAATGAGATGAACATCAGTAGAAACGTAAAAACGATAAAATGTCTTATCCCAGCGTAAACTACACTATAGTGAGTCGGCACGTTAGAACCACTGAAAACAATTTGTGTTATTGCATCTCTCACTTTAATAAATAATCCAAACAGAACAACGCTCAGGCTGGCCCAAAAAAGATAATGCCCCGGAACACCACCACCTTTAAACCAGTTTCTGGAGTAGGCAAATACCCCCAGGATAAAACAAATGACATACATAGCGATGACGGTCGGTCGAAATTGAATCAGACCGGCAACAGTCAGCCAGGGATCTCCAAGGATAACCGTTTTGCCTAGGATTCCTTGAATGAACAAAGCGATAAATGACGCAAGCAATCCCGATATCAAAAAGGCAAGCAGGATCGATTTTTTAGAGGCTTGCTTTGAAGTTGGTACGAACATGAATCCTGATTTTTGAAACAGTGCAAATATGACAAAAAAGAGGAGCAATAAGGAGATAAACCAGAAATAGTGATGCTGAAATTGACCCGTTGACCTGATGAGACCTGTTCGAAAAGTAACCGCATAGTTGATATTTTCGTTGAATTTCTGCCAATAGTCTGCCGTTGCCGGGTAACTTTGAAACGTTCGAGTATACTTTAAATAGGGTCCAACCAGAAAAACACCGAGTATCAACGGTATTCCTAATCTTTTTAATTTGTTCTTCATAAATTCCAAGGGTCTTTTTGTCTGGATTGACGGCAAGGCAAAATATCCCGCAATAAAAAACAATACCGGCATCAAAAAAAAACCAAGAAACGTTAACAAGTAATCGAAAAAGTCCTTATTGATATCGTTGACATGCCACCATTTGGTAAACGTGCTGTAGGCGCACGCAGAATGTAGAACCACAACCAGTAGTACCATCAAATATCGGATATGATCGAAAAAAAAGATTCGCTCAGTTGAAGTAGATTGTTGGGATTGCATAGTGCCTCTTTTTTTGTGTTTCCGTATTGGTTGACACCCGAATTGTCACTTGTTGATAGCTCTCTTCTTCGAATATGGCTTCATTCAAGCATTGCCAAATGTCCACTTAACGTGAGTTTAACCCGCTTTCCCCAGAGCTTCAGCGGCGGGGAAAGCGGGTTGAAACTTTTGTTAGTGCCTTTTTTTAGAGTTCAGCTATGTAATTAAGAGTTTCCGGGTGATTGGCGACAAGATGAAGTAAAGTAATCGCCTGCTCATTAGGTTTACTTCTTCCTTGCTCCCAGTTTTCAAGAGTGCGGCTGGAAGTATGCAAGTATCTAGCGAATACCTGTCTCGACATTTTGTACTTTTGTCGGATTTTTACTATGTCAGTTGGTGAGAGGTCCAACTGTTTTGGTATTCCCACTTTATGTGTTTTCAATGTTAATGTGCCTTGATCATGCTTTTTGGCGTCAGACAAGGCTGTAGATAATTCTGAGAAAAGATTACGTTTGCTCATTTCGCCATGCCTCCATGAATTTCTTTAATTTTTTCTTTTCTTCTGAAGCCAAATCCTCAATTTCATCTTTCGAATACAAAGTGAGTAAATAAAATCGGTTTTTTGAATCAAGGAAAAAGTAGATGATTCTTGTTCCTCCTCTTTTTCCACGTCCTTTGGACTTGAAACGGATTTTTCTTAATCCACCTGTATTTTTGATTACCGATCCCGATTTTGGATTTGCGAGCAATAACAATTGCAAGTCCAGGAACTCATTTTCTGAGAGGTAATCTGATCTGAGTTTTTCAAAAATGGTTGATTCAATAAAAATTGCTTTCGTGAATTAAGCATACGCAATTTACGTATAATAAGCAAGATAGTCTTTTTGAGCACTAATACCACTGAATGCACTTGTTAAGGGGTTGTAAGTAGATTGAAAAACTTTTCCTCTTCTGCAAAAAGCCTTTTGATATACTGGTCGTTACGTTGCACAGGGATTCTAATTCCTGGCCCGGTTGTCCAAAAACACCAATACTGAATTGTGTTCAATCCCGTAAGCATTAGCTGGTGCTGTAGCTGTCCGTAGTAATATTTTGGAACTATTCTTCTTCTTGCTTGGTTGTATGCAGATTCTCCACATTTGATTTCAACAAGATGGCTCCTATCCTCAGATATTCCGTCTAAACTCGCTCTTAACCACGGATAATCAATTGATTCAACGCATAATGGAGAAACTTGTACACTGAATTGTCTTATATATGAAAGTCTAGCTCTCCCTTCGAGTTTTGACCCCGTGATCATTTTTATATTCTTTCGCGGTCGAATACTATTTTTCTTTTCGTGTAATAGCTGACCTGGAGATTTAAACTTATTCTCCCGCATTATCGTTGGAGCATCGGAAGCACCTATTCCTTGGTTACGCCAAGTTTCCCATTCAGGGGAATTCTGAACTAAGTCCAATTCGTTAAATTTCATTCTCTAAATTGCCCCCTTCTCGCGGTAGGAACCTCTGTTACCAGAAGCCCCCCGCACAGACCCGGACGTGCGGTTTTCTCGCATCCGGTTCTTCGGTTGTACTCACTGTCGCGCCGAACGATTGCTTTATGCCCACACCCTGTGTTGTCGCTGCGTT
>JAHJTV010000074.1 GCA_018829445.1 bacterium | reverse complement strand
GTTCCATTCCTGATTCAGACGTATCCAAATCAAATGTCCGCCACAGACTCAACACTCGATACGGGTGGATGGCTAGTCCTTACCCGACGGGGACTTGCACCCCGCAAGATGCACCAAGCTTCGCTTGGCGCTGCTAACGCCTGCATCAGTTGCCGCTGCACTGATAGTTGAATTAAAGATTAACTTGCCAAGACCGCTGCACTTCGGCTCACCGGCGGCGATTGCGGTCAACTGAATGCACTTGTTCGGCAGTGTATAAGGTTTGTTTTTTACAGTTGTACAGACACCTGCCAATTTGTTGATTTTGCTTTCTCGATGATCTCTGGAATAGAAGTCATTAGAATGTTGCCTGTTCTTTTATTATAAAGAGCCACCTTATGACGATTTCCTAGCTGTTCAGAAGCTGATATTTCACTTTCAGTTAGAGCAAAGAAAAAACCTGAGAAATCATCCTTTACTCGCTTCTGGTTTGCTGTTTTGATCTCGATAAATACCATGTATGAAGCAACCTTTTTGACAATCTCAGAATTATCGAAATCTATTTCCTGATTTTGTGGCAAAGCAATAGCATCAAAACTTGATCCTCTGATATTGATTCCCAAATTCTTCAGTGTTTCGAGTAGTACCTTTAGGCCGTTACCTCGTGGCCGGGGAATCCAATTTTCCATTTCTTCAAGAAGGATGCTTTCTCCGGCTGCACCTTGTTGGTTAGCAAGTCTTGCGAGGTGAGTTTTCTTGAGTTCAATGACTTCAATTGGTTTCAAAAAAGTACTCCTTTATTTGCCGAACAATTTAGTGAGTATAACTTTCACTACGTTTTTCCGGTTAAGACCCAGCAACTGAGAAAAAATTCTATCTAGTAACGGTTTTTAATTTAAAAAAATCGCTTCCGGAAAAAATGCTGTAACTCTTTGATGCATTTATAGTTATAGGAAATTTTCTTGAAGTACAACCAGAAATGTTTGTTTTTTCATGTCTCTGTAATTTTTATGTTTTCCCTGTTTTTTTTTGAATCTGCATATTAAGAATTTTCTCTATATTTTTGGGATTAAAGCCCCTGCTTTGAGAATTTTTCTTTGAGGGAATTTAGAACATAAATGCAAAACAATTGCTCTTATATTCAGTACACTAAGTCTTCCATGTTGAGTTGCTTTATCGTTTTGAAAACATGATTTTTTATTCAAGATTCACATTTAATAGCATTTATGAAATGATCAAGTCTGATAGGAATTGAAATACATCAGATTCCTGATACATTTTGAAGCCCGATAATTCAGCATAATAAACCGCATCAAGGTTTTTTATCTGAACAGGTGCAATATTTTTAATCAAACCTGACATAACGCTGTCAAACCTGTCTGTTATAAAGATATCTTGGTCAGTGATCATAATAATTTCTTTGGATCATTGCCGGTGTTTGTTGTTTGATTCTCAACAACAGTTTGATTATAGCGGGTACGGACAATTACCGGTATGGTTCGAGTAGATATAACAACCATCATTAAAGGGAGAGACAGATGAAAGAGATTACAGCGGACAAAACGTTAGTGGCCTATTGTGGGCTTTACTGCGGCGCGTGCAAAAAATATCGAGTTGGGAAATGTCCGGGCTGCCACAAAAACAGTAAAGCTTCATGGTGCAAGGTGAGATCCTGTTGTTTGAAAAACGGGTTTACCAGTTGTGCTGATTGTAAACAGTACACAAACATTATGGACTGCAAGTGGTTCAACAATTTTATTGCCAAGGCTTTCGGCTTTGTATTCAATTCAGACCGAAATAGCTGTATACAAAGAATCAGCGAAGTTGGAATAGAAGTTTTCTCACAAGAGATGACCGAAAATGGGACAGTGACACATAAGCGGAAGAAATAGTGAAAAAGGAAACTTCCTTGGTTAAGTCGTAAATTGAGAATTACATCTTAACAGCTTCTGACAGTGTTTCCCCGATCTCAGAATTGATCACCAGATCCGCGATCTCATCCAAGGGTGTTTCATCGCGATTAATGATAACGAGTTTTGCACCGTTTTGTTTTGCCATGATGGGGAAGCCGGCAGCAGGGTATACAACGAGAGATGAACCGATGGCCAGGAAGAGATCACAATCAAGAGTCTCCTTTTCCGCTTTTTTCATCTCCTCTTCCGGCATTGCCTGTCCGAAAGATATGGTGGCGGTTTTGATCATACCGCCGCAATCATCACAAACGGGAAGGGTTTCATCCACATCAAATATCTTTTTAATCACGTCAAGTTCGTATCGTTTCTTACAATCCAGGCAGGCGGCATAGGTAGTATTGCCGTGCAATTCAATGACCCTGTCATCCGGGATTCCTGAAGCCTGGTGCAATCCATCGATATTCTGAGTAATAACACTTGATAACCTGCCTGACTCAAACAAGGTGACCAACGCTTTATGCCCTTTGTTTGGTGTGGCTGTTGCCAACATGGAATCCAATTTTAATTTAATTCTCCAGGATTCTTTTCTTTTTTCTGCCGAAGTAATGAAATCCTGAAATTGTATCGGCTTGTGTTTTGTCCATAATCCTCCCGGGCTTCTGAAATCCGGGATTCCGGATTCAGTGCTTATTCCGGCGCCAGTAAAAACCGTTATACGATGGCTTTCTTTTAATAGTCTTTTTAATCGATTGATATTATCCTGAAGTATCATAATCCACACCTGTCAAATCTGTTTGAACAAAGCATAACTATTATTTACTGGATTTCTTTTTTAATCTTATTGTAAGAATACTATATGATCTTCTACCAGAGAAGCAGTATTTTTTCCTCAACGATTCTAGGATTCTTTCACTTTTATGAATCTCATATTATTAACAAGATTAAACACCTGCTGGAAAAAAGTTGAACCTGGTTTCCAGCAAAGCCGTCACAGAAACAATGCTCATTCCCAGATATAAAAAAAATAAACTAACTAAAAATCAGGATGCTATTTTAAAAAAGGGATTGCTCTTATTAAAAGACAAACTCTATAAGCAAGCAATGATAGAATTGAAAATAGCTCTTCAACATAATCCTTCCGCCGTTATTCCCGAACTGGAAATCCTATTCGAAAAGTATGAAGAGGGCGAAAGCATCGAAATTGCGCTGACGATCGGTTTAGTTCTTTTTCAAGTCAATAAAAGTGAAGAATTGGCTCTGAAACTGGGCAATTATTCCAGGAAACTAAAAAACTATAAACAGGCTAACAGCTTATATCGAGAGGCTTTAAAAATCAACCGGAACAACAAACTGGCTTTTTATAATCTTGCTGCCAGTATGGGAAAGGTAGATAAATATGACCAGGATGTAATAAAACTCATCAATCGCCACTTTGATGTAAATGATTATGTTTTTCCCAATTACATAGGGGGAAATGCCACTATTAATCAATTAAAAGAGGAAATAAAAAAGACAAAATTTGAACAGCGGAACTATCGAATTAAGCAGCTCCAAACACTGAAAGAAGGTATTGATGACTCCAAAGGCAATCAATCGCTGGAGACTATTGAAGTTGAACTTGAGCAATTGACTTCCGATAAAATTGAGGTTTCACTTGATGAACTGACAGAAGCTTTTCAGAAAAAAAGGGATGAGGCTTCGGGAAAAAAAATGAACCTTGAAGAACAAAACCAGTACTACACTGATATTTTTAATTTTGGATTGTATGCATTATTGGAAAATGATATTGGTACCGCCCTGGACAATTTTCTTCTGTTGAAACAGCGGGAACAGGAGATAGAAGACCTGGATCTGTGTTTAGCCCTGGCTAGCGACCTGAATGGTCACCGAGAAGAGGCTTTAAGAATCATGCAAAAGGCGATCAATCAACATCCCGAAAACAGATTACTCAACATAAATCTGGCATTGATATTCAAAAAGAATGGAAACAAACTTCTGTCTTATAAGTATCAGGCTATTGCTTCGTCATTACTGGAAAAATCGGATGGATGCATGCATCTATCTGAAATGATGGACAGGGCAGACAATCATTTTAAGCACGAGAAACTGGATGATGCGCTCAAACTGTATAGAATAGTGGCTGTTGAGTCCAACCATATCAAGGCCTGGTTGAATATTGGAGAGATCTATTTCCTGAAAAAACGGCATATTGAAGCCCTGGAGGCTTTTAAGGAGATACAAAAAATAGATCCCGATTCCAAGCTGGTCCAACATAAAATGAAAGATATTCATGACCACTATTGCTTGAAGGGAGATGAACTGTTTAATGAATCCAAATTCTCACAAGCTGCCGTTTTGTACGAAAGAGCACTCAATGTAGTGCGCACTGCCGAAACGATAGAAAAACTGATAAGTGTGTATAAACGATTGAATAAGAATCGTCAGGTACAGGATCTCTATGAAGAGCAGCAGGTACTCTACAAAAAACAGATAGAAATAGACAAAGAGAACAAACGATTGGATTATATTGAGCAGGGAAAAATCCAGTTACGCCTGAAGAATTTTGATGCGGCTATCAATAATTTTGAAAATGCGTTTGGACTCAGGGCGGATAAGGACGTCTTTGCCTTCCTGGCACATATTTATAAGAGTCTCAACCGGAAACGGATGCTCAAGGATTTGGTCGAAAGATGGAAAATGACTCAAGAAAATGTTGAACAAAAGGAAGACTCAGAGTCCCTCAACTAATCTTTCCGCCAAAGGTCGATTCCTACCAGGCAAACCCCATCATTAACCCCAGGCTTGCTGTCTCAATCGAAGCATTGGATTTTTCCTCTTCGTCCGAATCCTGCTCCTCTCCATCTATATACGTTTTATATTTATCAAAGTTGGTTCTATTAACTGCAACTCTGAAACCCCAGGAAAATGCGGATGAAAGCTGGTGGTAAAACGGGATCTCAATTCCGGCCATATTTATGTTATAATCTATGTAGGTAGTATCGTCACATCCGGACTCATAGCAACTGGATAGTTTTGCATGACCCACTCCATATTGCAACTGGGGCACGATGTTAAAAGTTTCTATTCCGTAGATTCTGTAACCCAGTGAGAAGATATGCAGACTCATCTCCTGATTTGCATATTTCCAGGGATCAGTACCTGTTGATAAATCATCTTTGAGATCTTCCGAATCAAGTCTCCCCTGGGAAACAGCATAACGATACCCAATCGCCGTGTGATAGTTACTGACAAGAAGCAGGTAAGCTGAACTAGAATGTCCCTGGTAGGAGAACTCATAGTCTGGAGCGAGATCTTTCAGAGTCCCTTTCATATACCCTGATGATATCCCGATATGGATATTGTCATAGGTAAATTCATCACCCTTTTCATACATCAATTCGCGAGCGCGATCGATACGATCCTGCTGCTGTTTGCACTCAATTGCAATTCCATCCAACATCCGGTCTATCTCGGAGATTTTTGTGCTATCATCCTTTACAGTCTTTTCAAACGAAATTAGAGCATTCTGAGTCTCTATGTTTACCCGTTTATACTGCTGCAATATTTGATTAAGTTCCGGAATATTGTCTTTATTGACAAAATTGTTTTCGAGAACATCCCCTGTTTCGATATTAATTACAGCGGACTCCTTGAGTGCTTTCTGCAGTTTTTCATTCTCCTGTTTCAGCTTTAACAGGTAACGTTGCAAAGCCATTTGCTTGCGCATGTTGGATTGAGGAACGCTTACATCCTGGTTGCTGGAACATCCACTGAATACAAACAGCAGAATACAAAAAACAACGATTAACAGGCAGGGCGGTCGTTTCATGATTCTTCCCTTCGCAGATAATTATTGGAAAACAGCCTTTTGTTTTTTCAAAAGCATAACCTGTTTTCTTCCATTAAGAAAAGCGTCTTAAATTCTAATCTTTATATATCTGTGTGCTTCAGGCTGGCGACGGTATGTAGATATGCAAGAAAGAAGCAGATGAGAAGGATGATTATGGGATTTTTTTTTGAGTGGTGTCTCATAAATCTTAAAAATAGAAGAAGCGCCGGGATTTCTATTTTTTCTTGTATGTTTTATGCTTTTTCGCTTTTTTTGTTAGATTTTGAGTTCTTTCAATCTTCTTTCTCTCAACAATCCGACCCCTTGATAAGTCGTACGGAGACAATTCAATGGTTACTTCATCACCTTTTAACACCCTGATGTAATACTTTTTCATTTTACCGGATAAATGTCCGATAACAGCGTGTCCGTTCTCCAGTTCAACCTGAAAAACACCTTTTGAAGAATCCAAAACAGTCCCTTGCATCAAAATCTTTTCTTCAACCAAAATTTTCCTTATTTAAGAATTATGACGATTATCGGCGGTTTGCAGATATTGCTAAACCAAGCCAATAATTTACTGACCTTAATTAACTCACGATACTTTGAACGACTCCTGTAGGTCAATCATAAATAATAAAATATTCGGAGCTTATCAAATTCTGACGATATTTTTTATATGTACTCAGCATCCCTGAAGGTGATTGATCTCTCAATTAACTCCTTTATCGCTGTCATATAAACTTCCAATCCACGGGCAAGGATATCATTGTGATTCGCACCGGGAATCATCAGAAGCTTCTTATTCTCATCGGATGACTTATTGAACAGATGCCTTCCGTCCGAAAAGGGAATGATATGGTCAAATTCAGCGTGAATGATCAGAGTAGGTTTTGAAAAACTCTCTATTTTGCTGTAATTGTTAAACCCTTCATCTTCAGCGAGTCCAAGTAGATCGGTGTTGATTCCCAATAATTGCAGCAGGGGAACAGCAAATGCAAATCCACTTTCAATTATCAATCCGTCAATTTCATCAGCGTAGTTGGAGACAATCTCTAAAGCAGAAGCGCTACCTAATGATCGCCCCATAATGACAACTGCCCCCGTGTATTGCTGCTTTGCCAGATAATCCTTTATAAATTTAAAAATAATATGACAATCCGACATCATATTGGATACTGTGGGCGAACCGGATGACTTTCCATAACCACGGTAATCTACGGGAATAAAATTGACATTCATGCGGTAAAACAACGCGGCAATGTCATGATAATCCGCAACAATTTCCCCATTTCCATGAAAAAAGATCAGGTTTGGAGAGTTTTTATTACTAAAATAAAACCTGCCTCCTATACTAACCTGTTCCTCCACTGGGATCTGTAATTCCGTATAGGATAAATCATTTGAGTCTCCTATGGTTTCTTGTCTCGGGTGAAACAAAAACCTTGTTACTTCGGGCAGATCAAACAGCCTGTACTTGGAGTCTTTTTCAACCATCGGTCCTCCTGACTTTATTGAATGATGATTTTGATAGTTTCTTTACATAGACCACAGCGTTACTTTGGCCGGTTCTGTCTTTTGCCTTTTTCAACGATTCTTTCCTTGATATCCATCCTGTCTGATTTTGGTTTCGGTTTTAGGATGATTACCGGTACGAGTTCTCTTCCAACCTGATAAACAGTATCTACATTCTGCATCAATACCTTGTCAGGATTTGCAGGGTCCAGGTCGGGAGCTTCTTTTAGTGAGCCATCCAGATATTTGATAATATACAATTTACACCTCCGGGTTTTAAATTTAACAATAGTTCGATCCATGAATGGAGACAGGTTCAATTCAAGAATCTCGCTTTCTGACAGTTGTTTACAGGGATAGAAGTTACAGACCGGGCACATCATGAAAGATTCATTTTGACCTTTCCTCTGGCAATTGATTGCGCGATCTATTCTAAACGTTTCTGGTTTTTCCGAATTCAAAGTATTTTTAATAGATAAATTATAGGTTTCTTTCTCACAATTAAGCAAAATAGAATCGTTTGTCTACTCAAACCTCATGCTGCTATAGCGTTATCACATGATTTCAGCCCATTCGATCAAAGTTTGGAGTGACGGAGTTCACTACTGATAGTCTCGTGCCTCACCAAGCCGGAATCCAGGTTTTTAAATTTTTGGTTAAATCCCATGGATGCCGGATCAAGTCCCATAAGCATTTACTTAAGGACTTTTTGATACAAAATACAAGTTTCCTGAACGGTAGGGCGGCCCTACGTGGCCGCCTTTGAGTACATGTTGGCGGGGATGTAACCCCGCCCTACCATATTCCCTGCTCTTGGCAAAATGTACTTATTTTAAGCGGCTATGGGATACGGCATGACAGCGATTCAGAATTTCTATGGTTTTTCGATCATTGAGTTAAAAACCTTAAATTGAACATTATAATACTTTTCGAAGTGGACTCATAACTGATATTTTTACACTTGATCTGTTCCTTTTGAATTCACCCCGTAGCGCAAGGAAGATCATGCTTTCAAGTAGTGAAATTTCATTCCGGTATTTGATTTACAAGCTATAAGGACTTCACAATACGAGTATTTAAATGGATAATAAGGGAATTAACAAGAAACATGGTCTTCAATTAAAACCCGAATATGATGCCCTACTCAAAACCAATCGTCTGTTTAGCTCCAATGGATGGGATTACGGACATGGCTTACCGTCGTATTGTCAGAAAGCTTAACCCGGAAGTCGTTCTATTCAGCGAGTTTACCAGTATAAACGGGATTGAACACAGCGAACTGGTTCGCAGCAGACTCGATTTCCACAAGGAGGAGTTACCCTACATTGTTCAACTGTTTGGAAACGAACCCGACCTTTTTGCCAAGACAGTGCAACAATTCCAGGATAGTGGCATAAGTGGTATTGACATTAACATGGGTTGTCCCGCAAAAAAGATAGTAAAATCCAATAGCGGTGGCAGCCTGATGAAAGACATCGACCTGGCATGCAAAATAGTCGACGCTTGCTGCAGGGCAAACAAGATTCCAATTTCTATAAAAACCCGATTGGGATGGGATAGTCCCGACCAGCTGATAACTTTCGTAAAAGCATTGATAGCAGCAGGGGTTTCAATGGTAACCATTCATGGGCGTACTTATAAACAGGGATTTAAGGGCAGAGCCAATTGGGAACCTATCTACGACTTAAAAAAAGCAATCAGTGTTCCTGTTATTGGTAATGGTGATCTGAAAGGAACCGAAGATGCGCTGGAAAAGTTGAAGGATCTGGATGGCTACATGATCGGAAGAGCAGCGCTGGGTAATCCGTGGGTGTTCTGGTCACAAAGCAAAAGAGATCAAGTAACCCTGCAGGACAAAATTGATATTATGGTTCAGCATTTCCAACTGCTTCGGGAATATAAAAACGAAAAGAGATCACTGATAGAGTTTAGAAAACACATCTCCGGTTATATCACCGGATTTCAGGATGCAAAATCCTGTCGTTCACTATTAATGCACAGTACATGTGAAAAAGACTTTGTTCAAAACGCCATGTCCATCGCTTAATAAAAACCACTGTAAAACTTAATATATTCTACTTATGGTTGAATCCGATATTTATACTTTGAGAGGCGTTTCCTCCAATAAAAGTGAAGTACATTCTGCAATTCAAAACCTGGATGCAGGACTCTTCGCCGGAACTTTTTGCAAGGTCTTGCCGGATACCCTGACCAATGACCCCGCATACTGTCTTTTAATGCACGCGGACGGTGCCGGAACAAAATCATCCCTGGCATATCTTTACTGGAAAGAAACCGGGGATATTTCTGTTTTCGAAGACATCGCCATGGATTCCCTGGTGATGAATATAGATGACCTGGCCTGTGTCGGAGCTGTAGATCGCTATCTATTGTCCAATGCCATTGGAAGAAATAAGTTCCGTATTCCGGGTGAAATTATAAAAACCGTAATTGAGGGATTCAGCAACGCCATTGCTGCGTTAGAAAATCATGGTATTAAGATCGACTTTTGCGGAGGCGAAACAGCGGATGTGGGGGATCTGGTTAAAACCATCATTGTGGATAGCACCGTCACTGCCCGCATGAAAAGATGTGAGGTGATTAATCTGGATAACATCAAAGAAGGTGATCGCATCATCGGGTTTGCAAGTTCCGGTAAAGCTGCCTGGGAAAAAGAGTACAACAGCGGAATAGGAAGTAATGGTTTGACCGCAGCCAGGCATGATTGTCTGCATCATGAATACGCCGAGAAATATCCTGAAACCTTTTCATCAAAAATACCTGCTGATCTTGTTTATTGCGGTAAAGGAAGATTGACTGACCCACTCGAAGGCACTCCACTGACCCTTGGTAAAGCTCTTTTATCACCAACAAAGACATATACTCCCCTGATCAATGCGATTCTTTCAAGGCTGCCAGGTTGCGTTCATGGAATTGTTCACTGCACCGGTGGTGGACAAACCAAGTGTTTGAAATTCGGAAAGAAAATACATTATATAAAAAACAACCTGTTTCCTATCCCGCCAATATTTCAATATATTCGACAAGCAAAAGAGATTTCCTTAAAAGAGATGTACCCGGTATTTAATATGGGACATCGATTGGAGATGTTTCTTAATGAAAAACATGTGGATGATATGCTGAAAATAGCCTCAGGTTTTAATATTGAAGCGCAGGTAATTGGTCACTGTGAAAGATCAACAACCGAGGGCAATGAGCTGTCTATTATAGAGGGCAACCAGGTTTTTAACTACTAACAACTCTATAATCATGGATTCAAGTTTAAAAAACAAATTGCTGAAACTGTCCCGACAGGTACTGGAAAACGAACTTAATCATTCCGGACATGATCTGTCGTTTTTTAATATCCCGGAATTTGAAGAGAAAAGGGGGATGTTTGTTACCCTGCACAAACATGGAAATTTGAGGGGATGTATCGGTCGGATTGAAGCCCGGAAATCGATTTTTAAAAATGTAGTTGAGTTGAGCAAAGCTGCTGCCTTTGAAGACCATAGGTTTAAAACCTTAACTAAAAAGGAACTCCCGCAGGTAAAGATTGAAATATCGCTGTTGAGCGTTCCTAAAACAGTTGAGGGATTGACCACTTATGAAAAAATACAGAAGATCAGACCTCAAAAAGATGGAGTTATCATATCCTCAGAACATAAAAACGCTACTTTTTTGCCGCAGGTATGGGAGAGTGTTCCCATAAGAGAAGATTTTATCAGTGAATTGTGCAGAAAAGCCGGGTTAACAAAAGACTATTGGGAGTACAATGACCTGGATATTTCCGTATATCAGGTTGAATGCTTTGAAGAGTAGTGAAAATATCTTCTTTCATGGAACAAAAGACCAAATCTATTTGATTTGACTCTAAATATAGAGTTTTTACCGTAAATATAAATTTTAAAGTAATTCATGACAAGCTCCGACGAATATCTCTTAATCAAGGCTGCTTTTAAGCAACCAGTAGAAAGGACGCCCGTTTGGGTTATGCGACAAGCCGGTCGGTATTTGGCCGAATACAGGGAAGTCAGGGACAAGGCCGGAAGTTTTCTTAGTCTTTGCTATAATCCTGAACTTGCAGCAGAAGTTTCTGTTCAGCCTCTGGATATCATCGGGGTTGATGCTGTCATCATGTTCTCCGATATCCTCACACCCCTGGTGGGAATGGGAGTTGAACTTGATTTTATGCCTGGGCCTGTACTGGCAAATCCCATTAAAAACCAACGGGATATTGATCATTTACATCCGCTGATTCCGGAAAAATCGACCTCTTATGTAGGAGAAATTCTTCGGCTAATTCGTCAGCAGATATCAGGCAGGGCGCCGGTAATCGGTTTTGCAGGTGCCCCGTTCACGTTGGCCTGCTACATGATTGAAGGAGGAAATTCAAAGCTGTTCAGCAAGACAATTAAATTCTTTTTTAATGAGCAAAAACTCGCCCATCAGTTGATGGAAAAGTTGACGACAATGACAATCGAGTACCTGAACTACCAGATAGAGAACGGAGCCCAGATGGTGCAGTTATTTGATACCTGGGCCGGTATCCTCTCGCCTGACGATTATAAATCTTTTGTGTTTCCTTATGTATCCAGGATTTTTGAAAGCCTTAATGGCACCGGCGTTGTCCCCAAGGTTTATTATATTAACGGCAGCAATCACCTCCTGGAGATCATGTCTGGCACAGGAGCTGATGTTATTGGGTTGGACTGGAAATGTGATATTCAAACCGTGAAACAACAAATAGGGCATAAAGTAGCCTTGCAAGGAAATCTGGATCCAAATGTTCTTTTCTGCAACCCGGAGATTATAAAGGAAAAAGTACTTGAAATCCTGACCAAGTTCGGATCAGAGTCTGGACATATCTTTAATCTTGGACACGGAATAGATAAAAACGTAAATCCGGAACATCTCAAAGAGATGGTAAAAGCGGTCAAGGAGAACTCAAAGAGAGATTGCTAAAATACCCGGTTAGCCCTCGGCAGTCGTGTTTTTTAAAACAAGAGATACAAAAATTTATAATTTATTCAATAGTGAGACTTATGCTGAAACTTGGAGAGATATTCTTTAAACTTCGTGATTACACCCCCATTCCGTTTGTTATAGTGGTGATCATTTATTCCTCAGTGAATCTGCAAAGCCTTGTCGTCGGTATCTTATTGACGGTTTTTGGTGAAACAATCAGAATGTTGGGGGTTGCTCATATTGGTGGAGTTAGTCGAACGAGAACCTACAGTACCGGACAAAAGCTTATTACCAACGGACTATTTGGTCATGTTAGAAATCCACTTTATATTGGGAATTTTTTTCTGAGTTTGGGAATTGTAGTTGCTTCCAATGTAAATATCTATTTTTCCATTCTGTTTGTAGCATTCTTCTTTCTGCAGTACTTCCTGATAGTTAATTGGGAAGAGAACAACCTCCTGAATACATTTGGAAAAGAGTTTGAAGAGTATAAAAGTAAAGTGCCCCGTTGGATTCCAAGTATCTTCAAAAAAACTAACTCTGATGCCAAAACAACACCGGATTTTAAAAAAGCTTTTAAATCAGAAAGAAGTACACTTCTTGCGGTCATTGTTCTTTATCTCATTGTTCTTTGGAGAAGCCATTGGCTGGATGGACTTTTAAATATGATTGTCAACATCATGTCGTAAACTACCATGAAACATATAGTTATTATCCCTGCCAGGCTCGGATCTTCAAGACTTCATGCCAAACCACTGTTATTGATCGACGGTAAAACCATGATCGAACATACCGTTGAAAGGGTATTGGCAGGGGGTATCCATCCTGTTGCAGTCGCATCGGATTCCAACCTGATTCTGGATAAAATATCCCATTTGCAGGGAGTAATTCCTGTCATGACTTCTCCTGATCATACCTGCGGCACTGAAAGAGTCCTGGAAGCCTATGAGACTATCTCAAAAGAGCAGGGGGAATTTGACTATATCATCAATGTACAGGGCGACGAACCCTTTATTAGTCCGGCTCTGATCAGTGAACTTCCTATTGAATTGGAGAAACGAAAGGATCTTGCAGAATACTGGACGACCGTTACAGAGATTCAGGATTTTGAAAGGACTGATCGTAACGTGGCCAAAGTGGTTCTTGATCTGAACCAGAACGCCTTGATTTTTACCCGGGATGATATTCAATCCGCTTATAAACACACTTCGGTTTATATTTATACGCCCAAATTCTTAAAGATTTTCTGCAATCTTCCACAATCTCCACTGGAAAAAGCCTATTCCCTGGAACAGATGAGAGCATTGGATAACGGATATAATCTCAATTGTATTCCTTTGCCGTATGATGCCATATCCATCAATACCGTCGAAGACCTTCAAAAAGCAAAGGTTGAGGAATATAAATTGTATAAAACCGGTGAATCTGTTTAACCCTATAATCTGTTTGATATGTGGCCATTATTGTATAATTTTCTATTCTTTCCTCTAATTAGAATACTTGCTTATCTGTTTTCATTTAGAAATACAAAAATCCGGGAGAGCCTCAACGGAAAGCGGGGGCTTTGGAAAAGACTTGAGTCTCATCTGTTAAAAAGGGATATGACTGGGAAACTCATCTGGTTCCATGTTCCCAGTGCCGGTGAATTTCTTCAGGCGCAACCTCTCCTTGAGCTGTTTCTAAACAACGACTATGACTGCGTTGTTACCTATAATTCAGTGTCAGCCGAAAAATGGATCCATAAAAGCAAAATAAACGCAAAAAAGGAACCGCTGTTTTTGGATTACATTCCGTTTGATACCAAGCGCTCTATCAGGCGTTGGATTCAAACTGTCAAACCATCGGTATTGGTTTTTGTGAAGTTTGATTTATGGCCTAATTTAATCTGGCAAACATCAAAGGCAAATATCCCGATCTACTTGATTTCTGCGACATTGCACGCAAAAACAAAGCGATATAGTTCTGCCATTGGGAGGTCCCTTTATGGCGATCTCTATTCCCGTTTTAAGTTAATTTTGACTGTCACCGAAGATGATAAAAGAAGATTCCTGGAGACTAATGCCGGATTGAATGTTGAGGCTTTCGGTGACACCCGATTTGATAGCGTCATCAGTCGCCGAGACAAACAGATTCCTCCCGACTTCCCCGCATATGTTCAAAAGAAACGTGTGTTCATTGTCGGTAGCTGCTGGCCGCCTGATGAGAAATGCATTTTTCCGGTTCTGAAAGAAGCGTTGGCCAAATACCCGGATCTGATGCTGATAATCGCTCCTCACGAGCCAACGTCGGAGCACTTGAAGGACAGTGAAGACTTTTTCAAAGATGAGAAATTGGTTCGATTGTCTGCTTTAAATGCCAATTCTAAGGTTGAATTTAATGTCGTATTAGTCGACTCAGTGGGCGTTTTATCTTCCATATATAAGGTTGGAGACTTCGCCTATGTCGGCGGAGGATTTACAACCGGAGTTCACAATGTCATGGAGCCCTGTGCCTTTGGACTTCCTGTCTTTTTCGGTCCATTTCATTATAATTCTCCGGAAGCTCTGCAACTGGTCAGTGATCAGTTGGCATTCCCGGTAAACAATTCTGAAGATTTTAAACCTGGTTTGGAGCGATTACTGTCGAATCCGGATAAAGCCCGTCAACTCGGTCAAAAAGCGAGGCAGTTTATTGAATCCCAGGCCGGAGCTTCAGAAAAATGCTTTCAAATAATATCACGCGAAATCAATGAGAATTAAGTTCGATACCCAACCCAAATATATACAGATTGAAACCACTATTATCTGCAATGCATCCTGCTGGTTTTGTCCGCAAAAAAAAGCGACGCGAACGCCCAAAAAGATGGAGGACAGGGTCTGGAAGAAGATTATCGATGACACCAGGGGATTGGGAATCACCTACAGACCGTTCCTCCTCAATGAACCGTTTGTAGACAGAAGGATGCCGGAAATCGTCCGCTATATAAAACAGGATTCTACTGCCAAAGTTGAATTCAATTCCAATGGAGAAGCCCTCACTCCCGAGCGCACGGATGAAATCATAGATGCCGGCGTTGATATGATTAAATTCAGTGTGGATGGGATTCGCAAAGAGACATTTGATGAGTCCAGGGGCATTAGCTATGACAAAGTCTACACAAATGTAAAATACTTCATCAAAGCAGCCAATGAGTCAAAAAGAGACATTAAATCAGTCGTTCGCATGATTCAATTGCCTGGAACCGAAGAGGAGCAGATCGAATACAAAAAGTACTGGGAATCCCAAAACCCAACAGCTGTGGAGTTCACACAATTGTATAACTATCCCTGGGAAGATCAGACGGAATCCCTGAAACGACCTTGTATCAAAATCATTGATGAGATGTTCTTTTATGTAAACGGACAAGTAACCTTATGCTGTTGGGATACGATGGAGCGCGGTGTTGTTGGCGATGTTAATCAACAGAGTGCTTTGGATATCTGGAACGGTGAAAAAATGAATCGCTATCGAGAGTTGCTGGATGAGGGAAAACGCTGTGAAATCCGTTTATGCAGCCGATGCGACGCCTATAAGAATCTGGATTTTGAATCATATTTTAAAAAACGAAACTGGTAATCTTAACCATGAAACAAGCGGAAATCATCAACTATTGCAATCAATTGCTTGACATTGCTGTTCACAAAGACTTTTGTCCCAATGGGTTGCAGGTAGAGGGGGACCAGAGAGAGGTTAAAAGAATCGCCATCGGCGTTTCCATCACGCTGGAATTGATAGAAAAAGCGATTAAAGACAGCGCAGATATGATTATCACCCACCATGGTATGATCTGGGATAAAGATCCTAGGATAATCAGCGGGCCGTTTCGGAAAAAGATAAAACTTTTGCTGGATAATGGATTGGCTGCGGCAGCTTATCATCTTCCCCTGGATTACCACCTGGAACTGGGAAACAACGTGCAACTTGCCAGAGTACTCCAGCTGTCAGACATAAAAACCATCCCTGAAAATGCGGACTTTGCAGAAGCCATCATTGGTAAAACAGTCGAGTCATCCATCGAAGATTTTTCAGATTTTGTTTCAGAACAATTGATTAGACCTCCGATTGTACTACCATTTGGTAAAAAGCGGATATCCAAGGTGGTGATTATTACCGGTGGAGCTCAAAATTATTTCATGACAGCAGTGGAAAACGGGGCTGATTGTTTTATCACCGGGGAAGCATCGGAGAAAAACTATGCCATGAGCCAGGAGTATGGTGTCCATTTTATAAGTGCTGGACATTATGCGACTGAAAAATATGGAATTTTGGCGTTAGGAGAGCATCTTTCCGAGAAATTTGGTATCGACAGTAATTTTATTGAAATCGATAATCCTATTTAACGCCTGCTATAAAACTCTATTTTTTAAATCATTTTTAATCTCTTCAAGGAGATCATCACTATTCTTAACAATAATTTCTATCTGTTCCTTGGAAATATCATCATAGTGAATTCCGCCAACTACAAGCAGTTCTCCTTCAATTGCCTGTTGTAACTCTCTTATTGCCTTATCCACTATGACATCATCCCGATGCGTCGGGTAAGTATATCGATAGGTAGTTTCATCTCCCTGTTTTTTTGTATGAGATAACGACCCGATATGGGAAGCCCCTCCACTAATAATGATGGTGAGATCTTGCCCCAGGCAGACGAGCAAATACTCAACGTGAGTTTTGTCTTCTATCCTTCCCTTGGAATAGCATTTTGTTTTTTTTAACATATTATTCATGCCTGTTTTAGCAAATTACGCAGGTTCAATGTAGGAATTTGATTTTCATCCTTTTTATATGATAGTATACTCAAAACACACCAACACACTTATGATCTAACCGTGACATTAGTTTTTGTCAAAATCACAAGTTTTTAGACAGGATATTAACCGACTAAGAATAGTTAACACTCCAGGAGGATCAATTGACATCTGATATTGTAAAAGTAATTTCAAAAAACAAAGAATTACAGAAGTATACGGAGTCGAACCGATTAATTGACGAAGCTGTTCCTTACATTGGCCAGCCAAAACAACATGAATCCGAACCGGATAAAATATACCTGCGTCTGAATCCCCTGTCCAGCAACGGCGCGATCCTCGAATTTAAAACAGATGACATCGTTTTTGCTGAAAACGTTAAAACAGTTTCGCAAAAAGAAGGTGTGGCATTCCAGATTGTCAAGATCTGGATTCGCAAAGGAAGCATCGGTATAAAGCTTGAGCCATTCTCTGTCCAGGATTTCTCAAGTGTCTTGGGAAAAGACTTTGAGTAAGACTCAATCCAGAATCCTGCGTTTATAGTACAGATTCAAGTACTGACTCGGAAGAATATTTTCGGGTCTCAGATTTTCCAGGTGCTGTTTATCTGTCTGCGACAACTGATCATAAAGCGCAGATTCATTCTTTCTGAGAAAGGTTGAGAGCAGCTTCCTGCGCAAATTGAAAGCTCGTTGCACAAATTTGAAAAAACCCTCCTCGTCCCTTAACACAATATCCTTTGTTTCCAACTGAATTACAGCAGAATCAACTTTTGGTTCCGGAATAAAGCAAGTAGGCGGCACCTTAAAAAGCAGTCGGGAACTAAAAACCAGGGTTGAGATAACAGAAAGAACACCATAATCTTTCAGCTTTTTCCCTTCTCCGTTGTGACAAAGCCTCTCAGCAACCTCTTTTTGAACCATCACCGTTATGGATTTTAACTGATCCCTCCATCTAATAAACTTAAAAAACAATGGCGTTGAGATATTGTAAGGCAGATTGGCAATGATTTTATTGGCTTTGGTCTTGCTCAATATTTCATCCCAATCAATCTGCAAAATGTCTGCAGTAATTATTTCAAAATTTGAATGCTTGGAAAACTCTTTCTGTAAGTCGCCTGCAAGGTCTCTGTCGATTTCAATTACTGAAATCATCGCCCCACTTTCAAGGAGTTTTCTGGTCAGAGCCCCACGACCAGGTCCTATCTCAATAATATGATCATCGGGACAGATATTGGCTGCCGATACGATGTTATTGAGAACATTGTTATCCTGCAAAAAATGTTGGCCAAATCTCTTTCTGGCGTACGGTCGGCGATGAATCATGTTTATTGGGTGTCTTTATCGGGTATATTGCTTGACATAAAACGACTGAAAGAGGCCTTCAATCGCTTGTCTTTAATGATTTCTGCAGTTTGCGCTGCCTCGTTTTTTATTGGCTTGATTTTGATGGGAACCTGCTCTTTTGATTCCGGTTGAGCAACCTGTTTTTGCTTTATGAGGGATTTTTCCTTTACCTTAAATACAACTTTTCTGACGATACCTTCTCCACAAATCTCCGGTGATGCAATCAGGTCAATTATATTTTTTTCAAAGTATTTCAAATGATGGGAATAAGCGGCATCCTCCACCATAACGATCAGTGTTTTCTTAACCAACTTTGCTGGAGAGGTTTTGCCAGCTAAGGGCTTCCCGACAATGACTTCCCAATACTTGTGAATCTTTGTGAAATAGAGAACGGATTGCAGTTTGTTTTCTACCAATACGTTTTCAACGGCTTTTTCCAGTTTTGTAAATTGGTTGCCATCTTCTGAATAACTCATCACCCCCCGTCTAAAACTTGTGGAGCTTCCATTCTGGAAATACTGGCAAACTTAGTGTATTTTCCTGCGAAAACAAGTTCGATGACACCGGTAGGACCATTTCTATGCTTGGCAATGATGATTTCTGCAATTCCCTGCTTTTCCGTTTCTTCGTTATAGACCTCATCCCGATAAATAAAGAGGATTATATCAGCATCTTGCTCAATGGAACCGGATTCCCTTAAATCTGAAAGCTGTGGATGCTTATCACTCCTGTTTTCCAAAGCCCTGTTTAACTGTGACAGAGCAATGACCGGAATATTCAGTTCTTTTGCAACTCCCTTGAATGAACGTGAGATTTCGGCAATCTCCTGTTCCCGTGAGTTTGTTTTTTTGTTTCCCTGCATTAACTGCAAATAGTCAACAATAACAAGCGATACTCCGTTTTCCAGCTCCTTGTTCAGTTGTTTGCAGATGGTAATCACCTCATATGGAGTAATGGCAGAGGTGTCATTTATATAAATCGGTGCAATGGAAAGCTTATCCGTTGCCATGGCAAGTTTATCCCAATCTTCCTGATCGAGGTTACCGGTTCTCATCTTCTTGCTGTCAATCCTTGATTCTGCAGTCAGCATCCGCATGGCCAATTGTTCTTTGGACATCTCCAGGCTGAAAATTATAACAGCCCCTTTTTCCCCGGAATGAGTTGCAATATAGGTTCCTATATTCAAGGCCAATGCGGTTTTACCCATGGATGGTCTGGCCGCGATAATAATCAGATCAGATGCCTGCAAACCCGAAGTAAGTCTGTCGAGATCCATAAAACCGGTTGCCAACCCGGTGATTTCACTCTTGCTCTCTGAGATCTCCTCAAGACGATTGAAGTTTGTTGCCAGGATATCTTTGATATGACTGTAACTCTTTGTCGATGATCGGGTGGCTATCTCGGTAATTTTGTTCTCGGCTTCCGCTAACAGTTCAGCAATGCCTTGCTGGGGATCTCGACTTTTTCTTCCAATGTCGGAAGTTGTGGTGATTAAGTCCCGTAATAAAGAGTGCTCCTGAATGATTTTGGCGTAATAAACAATATTACCGGAACTGGGAACACAATCCACCAATTCTGCCAGATAAGGATATCCGCCTATATCTTCCAGCTTGCCGAACTCTTTTAACTGATCTCCAAGAAGAATCTCATCAATGGGCTGGTTGGCTTCAACCAGTTCCAGCATGGCGCGATAGATATGACGATGGGCTTCAGCGTGAAATGAATTCGGAGTTAGGATGCCGGCAATTTCGTTAATGGTGTTGTTATTTAGAATAACAGCACCCAAAACTGCCTGTTCTGCTTCAAAATCATGAGGGATCGTTAAAACCGATTTGTTTTCAACTGCCATTGTTTATCAATTCATCGAAGGGATGTCTGATGTTCTAGTTTTTTTTGCCAAAGTGTAAGGTTATATAAATCCCTGTCGGATCTCAACTGATTTATTAAAAATCTAACGACGGAAAATCTAACCCACTGCAAATGCATGATGAAAAATAATAGTGCTGATTCCCGGCATTATATCTAAACCAAACCTTCCAATTTGGCCAAAACATCACACATGACTTCATCCGCTCCACCACCAACCGATAATACTCTGACATCACGATAATACCGGGATATCAACATTTCATTCATAAACCCCATTCCCCCAAACATCTGCAAGCATCCACTGATGACCGATTGTAACAATCTCGCTCCCTTCAGTTTTCCCATGGTAATTTCCCTGGTTGCATCCAGATTTGCCTGTTTCATGCGAACAATATGATAAGTCAACTGTTTCATACATTCAATTTCCGTCATCCACTCAACCAGTCTGTGCTGCAAAACCTGTTTCTTTGACAGGGGTTTCCCGAACACAACCCGTTCTTTGATATACTCCACCGTCATGTCGATAACATCTTTAGCAGCTATATAGGTTAGGGGAAGACAGGCAAAACGTTCATGCTGAAACTGTCTCATCTGGTAGATGAACCCTTCCCCCTCTTTACCAATCAAATTCTCTGCGGGAATTTTCATATCATCAAAAAACAACTCGGCGGTATCGCTGCTTTTCATTCCAAGCTTATCCAGTTTTTTGCTGACCTTGAATCCGGGAAGGCTTGTCGGTACAACAAACAGACTGAAACTGTGATACCCCTGCTCTTCGCTGGTTCTCGCCAGCAAAGTCAGAAAATCAGCCTGGGTGCCGTTGGTAATAAAAGTTTTTGAGCCATTTATTATATAGGAGTCTCCCTCTCTTACAGCTCGCGTTTGAAGAGCACTAACATCAGATCCGGCTCCAGGCTCCGTAACTGCAATTGAGCTTACCATATCGCCTGCAATAGCCGGCTTAAGATAGGTATCTTTTAGATATTCACTTCCAAATTCATCAATGGCAGGGGTAGCCATATGAGTTTGTACACCGATTGCAATCGGCAATCCCAATCCTTTGATATGGGCCAGCTCTTCCATTAAAACCAGCTCATACCAAAAATCCAAACCTTGTCCTCCATATTTCGGATCGTATCTGATACCCAGAAAACCAAGATCACCCATTTTTTTAAACAAAGCATGCAGATTGGTTTCCCCCTTCTCTTCCCACTCATCAACGTAAGGATTGATCTCCTTTTTAACAAAATCCCTGACCGATTTCCTCACCAATTCATGATCTTTGGTAAAATACAACTCATCAGCCTTTTTCAGTTTCATAACCGTTTCTCCTTAACAATAATCATTTGAGATTGCCTTCCGGATCTATCCTATTCCTCAATATCTGTAATTCTTCTTTAGAAGGCGGTTTTGTCTGTTGAATCCTGTCTGGTATTTCAGGTTTGAATCCTGTGTTTTTTATAACATCTTCAACGGATACTCCGGGATGTAGAGAAAACAATCTCATTTTGCGGGTCTCTGGAGAGAAATCAAAAATACATAAGGGCGTCACACAATATCGGGGACCGTTGCCCGGCAGGCTGTATGACTTTCTTAATCCTTTGCTTCCATCCCCAAATCCCAATGCGCTGACAATACTGCACTTCTCAACAAATACTCTGGGGGTATGGTGTTCCGTTACGATGTAATATCTTTTGGCAACAGCCGCCAATGTTGTCGTTCCTATACTTCCCGGGCCCCTGAACTTATAACCTCCCTTTTCATTTTTGATTCCGATGAGGTTGGTGTTACCAAATTGATCTATCTGGATACCGCTAATAAAAAACACATCCAGCTTATGGAAGCAAAACAATTCAATCGGAAAAAAAGCTGCGCTTTCTGCCCACTGAATTGGACTATAATCGCAAAAAAACTTAAGCGGGGTTGCATCATCCGCCTCTTTTAGATTGACGGAAAACGCTCCCATCCCCATGGAAATATTGGGAGCATGGGTGAAACGGGATAATAAAACTGCCGCTCTCGGAATCGGAAAATTCGCTCCAACCACCACCTTTTCCCCATCCTTGATATCCCTTGATAGACAACATGCCATCAATTCCTTGATTGAGTATTTCTCCATAATCACCCCAATTTCTAAAATTCATCCAATGAAAACAATCTTCTAATTCCAACCTGTTCCAGATATTCAAAATGCTCCCGGGGTTTGTCTATGTATTTTTCTTTAAATTCAATCCATCCACTATCTTCTCCTTTTGTTGCTGCATATGCCAACAAACCGTATTCGCCTAAGAACTGTTCATCCTCACGATAAAACCCATGACTGGAAAAAGGATGTGATCCGAAAGGGGCTTTTAGAACATAATCCGCCCGATAAGCGGTTTTAAAGGGATCTTTCCGTATAAACTCGGTTGGGACAATCTTCTCAACCGAAGTAATGGTTACATCGGCAGCGCGAGACATCAACACATCCAGATAGGAATTACCGGAATATTGAACGTTTCCACGCTCATCCGCCTGAGAGGCATGGGTAATGGCAATATCAATCCGTTTTGCGGGCACAGCCAACAATTTCTCTTTTTTGATGGGATCGGTAAATTCCTTTAAATCAGGATTTAGTACAGGCAGATCCGTTCCCAATCCACCTCGTACCGGAAAAAATGGCAGGTCGAACGCACTCGCCTGAAGCTGTGCGGCCAGGATTATCTCGTCGCACTCCCACAGTTCCAATTTGCCATTTTCCATAGCAGATTTAAAAAAGGGACCGATGGGGGCAACCGACTCGGCACCGACATAGGCCGCTGCAAGCTTTTTTACGCATCCACAGCCGATTAGAATATCAACTTCAAAAGACGCTGACAGGCTTCCAATAATCATCAGGTTTTTTATCTTCCGTTTTGCTATTCCCCGAAGAATACTCATGGGGTGATGGGAAGTTATAAAACCGCCGATGGCGATGGTCATATCATCTTTGATCAGATCCAACGCTTCTTCTTCACTGATCAGAGTCTTTCCATTTTTCAAAACCATATCCTTTTTAGTTTTTCCTTGTGTGGAACTATAATTTAATAGGAGGAAGACAAACGTATGATTTATTGGCTATATTACAAACAGGTTAGTTTTACTAACTTATCTGTAAAAGGTCAATATTTTTGAAAACAAAACAGAGATTTGGAGAGATATTTAAGCAGAGGCTTGCTGTCAGTATCACGATAAAAAATTCGTTATATCTTCACACGGCTTTAATCTTGAGATAACCCAATCATTCCTGAATTAGGCCACAGACTGTGAAGCCTGAATGACAAGCTGGGGATTCTTACGAAAGTGTTGAATGATTTGAAATGCGATTTAGTCTGATTGTTTTAGACATTGTCTTTTGAATTTATGAATGTTTTTCTGTAGAGTTCAAGAATTCCGACATTATTGACTCCCATGCAAACCTTCAATTTTGGGATACCTGACCAATCAGTTTTACCATATTTATTCTGGTCTCTGTTCATAATAGTCTTTCCACAAGCAATGCCTTCGGTTACAACTCTCACTTCACCCTCTTCGATAGAAAACAGATTGGGATCCATCAGATATGCGATAGTAGAGGGATCATGGGTATAAATCCCGTCTACTCCGTACTGTCGATGAAAATCTAGATAGAATCCTGAAATATCGTGCAGGAAGCTTCCCGCAAAACTGGATTCGTTGTGGACCTCTTTCAGATAAGATTCGGTCATAACAATTTGATGACTGACATCCAGTCCGATCATGGTAACCGGCCAGTCACTGGTTACTACAATATCAGCGGCATGGGGATCACTGATCATATTTGCTTCCGCAGCAGGATTCACATTGCCGTTCGCTGTTACGGCTCCTCCCATAAATATCACCTCTTTGACATTCTGTTTGATAGCGGGTTCCTTTTTCAAAGCCAAAGCCAGATTAGTCAAGGGACCAATAGCTACAAGACTGATTTCATTGGGATGATTCATGATCTGTTCAATAATAAAATCAGCGGCTGAAATATCCAACGACTTTGATGTCGGTTTGCCCAGAAGGACATCACCAAAACCATTCTTACCGTGAACGTAATCGGGATACTCACGCAGATCCTGAACCAAAGGCCTTCTTGCCCCCATTGCCACCGGGATATCTGCACCCATCATTTCCACCAGACGCAATGCATTTTCTGTTGCATGTTCGACGGAAACATTACCAAAAATAGTTGTCAGACCAACGATCTCAATTGAAGGAACCAGCCAGGCAAATAAAATGGCCATGGCATCATCTATTCCGGGATCAGTATCTATAATAACTTTTGTAGCCATTTTATTTGCTTGTTTGAAACGATTAAAAGGATATTGAGCAATACTACTCAAATTTTCTGAACTCAGACGATAGCTGAAAATCGCTGCTGATTAGAAAATGCAAATACAAGAACCTTCAGCGTGTTATCGTTAAATGATTCACGATTGACCAGAAAATAATATGCTTTTATAGGGCGAAAGAAAAGGACAAATGTCCGAAATTGCCATCAATTTCAGATAAGGGAAAAGGTCTTGAAAAAGCGGGATTTAGCTGATCGGAAACCTGAATCCCGACCAGCTTATTGATTAAAGACCCATTGCCTGCGCAATAATGGTTTTCATGATCTCCGTGGTACCTGCGAATATGGTTGTGATTCTTAAATCTCTGAAATGTTCAGCGATATGATTGCTCTCCAATGCTCCGTATTCACCAAAAAGATCCATTAAGCGATCAACTAATTGATTGGCCATCTCGGAACTTGAATACTTGATCATCATTGTCTCGGCAATAATGTTTTCACCTTCCATATGACCTTTAATCACTTGGTCTAGCAATGCACGGTTCAGTTTTGTTTCCGTTGCCAGTTCTGCCAGGGTAAATTTAACAGCCTGTTGTTTGGAGAGCGGTTTGCCATCCACCTCATTGGTTTTGCAGAATTCAACAGCTTTTTCCAACAGGAATTCAGCAGCTTTTACATTGCTGATTGCACTTACCAGTCTTTCCTGCTGGAGCTTCTGCATCAACATGATGAATCCGCCCCCTTTTTCTCCCAGCATGTTCTCTTTTGGAATCCGACAATCGGAAAAAAAGAGTTCTGCTGTATCCTGAGCGTACATTCCCATTTTTTCCAGGTGCCTGCCCCGGGTAAAACCAGGAGTTCCATCCTCTACCAAATAGAGAGAAAGCGCATTATGTTTGCTCTCAACCCCCGGATCTTTTGCTGCGACTATTACCAGGTCACAATTGATACCGTTTGATATGAAGGTTTTGGAACCATTGATGATAACCTCATCTCCCTCTTCGACCGCAGTTGTTTCAATTGAGGCAACATCACTTCCTGCAGCCGGTTCTGTCATCGCCACTGCTGTTATAATATCGCCGGAGACACAACCCGGAAGAAATTTCTTTTTGATGGCTTCCGTGCCAAAGGCTTCGATGTAAGGAACGATAATATCACTATGCAATCCGGCAGCGAGCCCGGTTTGCCCTGAGGTGATCATCTCTTCCGATACAATCACCGAGTATAAAAAATCCAGCCCTGGTCCACCGTACTCTTTGGCAACAGCAGTTGACAGGAATCCTTTCTCACCCATCTTTCGCCAGTCTTCCTTGGGAACGATTTTATCTTTTTCCCATTTGGCGGCGTTCGGTTTAATCTCTTTTTCTATATGGTCTATTAGTCGTTGTCGAAACCGTTCATGCTCTTCTGTATAGTTTAAAATTCCCATATTAACTCCTTTTAATTCAATCAGCTATTTAATCTTTCCGATTACAGCACTGGCAACAATATCCTTTTGAACATCTCTTGCTCCGTCTCGGAGTTCAATAATCTTTGCATCTCGGTAAAATCGCTCGACTTCATACTCTGTCATGTAGCCATATCCGCCGTAGAGCTGTATTGTTTGTGCCCCAACTTCCATCGCTGTTCGTGCCGCGGTCATTTTAGCCATTGAGCATAATGAACTGTCGCTTTTCTTTTTGTCTCTCAACCAGGCTGCCTTATGAATGATTAGCCTGGACAATTCGATCTTTGTAGCCATATCGGCCACCTTGTGTTGAGTCACCTGGAAACTTGCCAGTTTTTTCCCGAACTGCTCCCTTCCTTTGATATAATCCAGCATGCGGTCAAAAGATGCGAGCGCATTGCCCAAGGCCATTGAAGCCGCTATTATTCTACTGTCGTCCAGAAAAGCAAGCATCTGGGAATATCCTTTTCCCTCTTTTCCTACCAGTTTATTCTCTGGAACAGAGACATTATCCAGGGTCAGGACGGCTGTTTTAACCATGTTTTCACCAAGCTTCTTTCCGTAAGGCTCGGCTGAAAGTCCAGTGCTATCTGCATCAACCAGTATCATGCTCAGATTATTTTCAATCGAAGCCGAGGTTTGATCTGTTTTGCATAAAACAACATAAACCTCAGCCTGACTTCCATTTATGACATGAGTCTTCCTGCCGTTTAGTACCCACTGACCACCTTTCTTCTCGGCAGTGGTTTGAATGTTTTTGTAATCGCCTCCCCGTTGGGTTTCGGAAAAGGCACCACCGGACAATATTTCTCCCTCGGCAATTCGGGGCAAATAGGATGCTTTTAATTCTTCGGAGCCAAATTTTTCGATGCATTCCGAAGCAAATGAGGCTTGTGCGACTGCAACTCCGATGCTTGGATCATTTCGACACAACTCTTCAATAATTAAAGAATTTTCGAATAACCCCATCTCACCGCCCGAATATTTTTCAGGAAAATGAATTCCAATGAATCCTAATTCGGCCGCTTTTTTCCAAATGCTGGTTGGAAACTCGTTGTTTTTCTCCAATTCATATGCCAACTCCTTATCAAATTCTCCTTTGGCAAAATCCTTGGCAGCCTTTTGGATCTCTTTCTGCGGTTTTGTTAATTCAAACATGAGCAACTCCCGGATCTTTTGTGAATGTGATTCCAATCGGGAAAAATATGCCTTTTACTGGGCTTATATCCGATTGGAAATACAGGATTTTATGACCGAATCGTTTTTATCCAACTTCTGCAAGACCATTACCCAAAACCAGACGTCCATCCTGTGTTTTTGTCTGGATAATATATTTGCCGGTTTCAGCCTTCCATCCCTCTGTAATCAATGTTTCGCCTGGAAAAACAACACCGGTGAAACGAGCTGCAAATGATTTCAGTTTTGCCGGTTCATTGTCACAAACACCTTCCAGTATTGCTCTACCGGCAAAGCCGTAAGAGCATAAGCCATGCAGAATCGGAACATCAAAGCCACCCAGTTTTGAGAACTCCGGATCAATATGGAGGGGGTTTTTATCGCCACTCAATCTGTATATTGCAGCCTGATTTGTGGATGTTTTATAAGAAATACTGAAATCCGGCTCCTTGCCCTCAGGAGGAACTATTTTCTCGCCTTTTGGTCCTCGATCACCACCGAAATTTCCACCGCTTCTGTCAAAAACAACAGCCTTGTTCTCAAACAAAAGCTCACCGTTCTCGTCACAGCTTTTGATATCAATGTTAAGAACTGCGCCCTTATCCCCTTTGTCATATATAGAGCTACAAACAGCTGAACTGACAAGACTTCCGGATGTGGGAATTGTTTTGTGCAGGATTATCTTCTGCTCGCCATGCAAAACCGTAAACATGTTCAGATTTGCTTCCGTGGCAATCGGAATTAAAGTTGGAAAGAATGGAATAACTGCAAAGGTTGGGTACACCTTAAGATCTTTCTCATATACAAAAGTCAGATCATCTCTGCCAGCGCCTATACCCAATGCATAAAGAATCACAGTGTCCTGATTGTAAACAAATGGTTCGCCTTTGATCTCCTTACCGATGATATCTGTATTTATAGCCATCTTGTCCTCCTGAAACGGTTCGTGTTAAAAACGACGTAAATAAAAATTGTCTGCCTGATAATCCATTGAATAATAGTTCAATATTTCAATGTATAACCTATTTTATCTGGAAACCATCATTAGATTCCATCATATGATGGACTATCCTGCCCATTTTGACCATCCTTTGTCAAGCCAAATTCAATCTTGAACCGGGCAAGCGTATGACGAAATCATGGTAAACCTCTATTGTCGTAAGTGCTCTCTATATGCTTGATTTTATGTAAAATTGAAAAGAGGATTATGAGATGTGAAATTTGCTGCAGCAAGAATGCAACGACGAATCTATTAGAATTTAGCTTCCAAAAGTGAATTTACTCTGATTAAGATTTAAGTTTTATTTCCTTGTTATCTTTGACGGTATTTTAAGAGGATATGGCAACTGAAATTTTAGGGACTGATTGGGGGAACCCGATAACGGGAATCATTTTTGATAAGAGTATTTTACTGAGATCACTCGGAGAATGGTGCAATCAATGGACTTTTGACCAGAGAACTGAGTTTTTGAAGCTGCCAAACAAGAATGTCATCTGAAAGAATTATTTCAACTTGATAGTTCCTTTAAATAATCTAATTCTTTTATTTTCAGAGGTGGAATCACAGTAGCCGATCCACCTCTAAAGAATATTAATTTTGCCAGGTTTTCTAAATCTTTCTGTTGTTATTCCAACATGATAAAGCTCTTTCTTCCACCTTTACGCACACTATAGAATTCAAAGGCTTAATCATTTAACTCTTTTCTAAACGCCTTCGAAGGGAAAAATGTTACTACGTTTCTTTCTGATATTTGGAATTCCTCTTTTGTTTTCGGATTCCGACCAATTCTTGATCTCTTGTGACGAATCTTGAATTGCCCAAATCCTGAAATCAAGATGTCATCGCCATTACCAAAGGTATCCTTGATAATTTTGAGTAACGCTTGAATCATGCTCTTTGATTGCTTAACCTCAATCTTTGTAGAAGTGGAAAGAGTTCGGATAATGTCTTCTTTTATAATTGTCATGGTATGTGCCTCGTGCAGAATATTTAGTACCTTACAAATTATCTTCTGTGTTTTTTGGCAGGAAACAACTTAAGGTACTTATCCAGTTTATCTGGGTTAGGAATTATCAAATTTCTCAATCTTTCTTTCTATCTTAAGTATCCATAAATATCAAGAAAGTATTATCTGATTTAGAGGGCAGGACTATACTTTTATAAAACTATTCTAAATAGTATACTACTCAATATTGTCCTGGTTCAGAATAGAGCCGTGAAAGACATCAATTCGTCACCACTTTCAGATGATTGCCAAATAGTGTAAAAAAGAATAGATTTTCTTCAACCATCTATGGGAACAATCTACCAAAAATCAATCCCATGATAAATTAAAAACAATCAAAATACTCCTGATTTTTATTAACACTTTTTGGTAAGCAACATTGAAAGAACCGGCGACAAAGTGGAGAATCTGAATGAATGAACGAATCGATAAACCTATTCTGTTCCGCTATTTTCCAGGCTTATCCGGCAAGATTGCCTGGATTCAACTGGCTGACTTACCGACACCGGTACAGCGTCTACACCATCTGGACCATGAAGATCTTTGGATCAAACGTGATGATCTGACATCACGCTTGTACGGCGGGAACAAGGTGAGAAAACTCGAATTCGCCCTGGCCGATGCCAAGCGTAAGAATAAAAAACGGGTCATTACTTTCGGTGGTATTGGCACCAACCACGGTCTTGCTACTGCAGTTTTTTGCCGACAATTGGAAATGGATTGCTTGCTACTGCTGTTCAAACAACCGATTACCGAACATGTTAAAAAAAATTTGCTGCTATTCCACGCTTTCGGAGCTGAAACCATCTATAAAGGTTCCTTGACAGGCACGGTTTTAGATTACTATCTTTCTCGACGACTGAAGAATCCCTTCGATTACTACCTGTTTGCAGGTGGTTCCAGTCTTACAGGAATTATTGGGTTTGTTAACGCCGCATTTGAACTTAAATCTCAAGTAGAACAGGGACAAATCCCGGAACCGGCAGTTCTGATCTGTCCGGTTGGGTCCAATGGCACTCTGGCAGGTTTATCGCTGGGAGTGCAACTGGCTGGCATGAAAACACGTTTGATCGGTGTCCGTGTGACTGCTTCTCACCTGGGACCGATTCAATCATGTACACCCGATGTAGCATTCGGATTAATGAAGAAGACTTATCGTTTCCTGAAAAAAAGGTGCGAGGCGATTCCGGAATTGCACCTGAAAAAACCGGAATTCATAGAGAATTATTTCGGCCAGGGATATGGACATCCTACCCGGGAAGGGATTAACGCCTATCTGGAACTTAAAAACAAAGAAAACATTACCCTGGATCCCTGCTATACTTCCAAAACCTTTGCTGCCGTGCTGAATTTCTGTTGTCAACAACCAAAAGGCCCGATACTCTACTGGCACACCTATAATTCCGTCGATCTCTCTGATAAAGCCCAAGGCGTCGATACGACCATGTTGCCCCAGGATATCCGTCAATTCCTGGAAGAAAAGGAGATCGACTGTGAATCATTCACCCCATTTACTCATAGAGAAGATATGAAGGATAAATTCACCACGGGAACTCCGGCACCTGACTTCAGTTTTGATTCACCCTGGCAAAAAAACCTGCAATTTCATAAAATCCTTGATGAAAAGCCGGCGTTTCTAATATTCTTGCGATACATCGGTTGCCCGGTGTGTCAGCTAAAAATAGCTGAATTAAAAAAAGATTATGCTGAATTTGAACAAAAAAATGTCCAAATTCTAGTTGTACTGCAAAGTCTACCGGAAAACATCCAGGAGCTGACCACAGAAAAAGAGATGCCTTTCACTATTGTCTGTGATCCCGGTGAAAAGATATTTTCACAATACAAAGTGACACCTGGCAATCTTCTTCAATATGCTCCGCCCAGTGTGGTGATTAAAGCTGTTAAAGCCAAAATGAAGGGATTTAAGCATGGTAAATCTGAGGGTAAGGAGATGCAACTTCCCGCAGTCTTTTTTGTGGATAAGGAGAAGACAATACAATATGCCTATTATGGCAAGAATATCGGTGATGTCCCCGCAAATACCGATCTTCTGAAAGCAATCGGCTGATGACTCAGAACGGAATCAACCTGTGGTTTTTGGATTAATAGCCCCTATCTTTTTCAGGAACCACACTGTCATTCAAAAAGTCATCCTGCAGGGATTCTATCTTTAAATAAAACAAGCTAAAAATCCATTACAACAGGAAAAAAAGTCCCTGCAGCCTCAAAATGACGGAATGATTATAGCGGGTTACTCATTCAATTCATTTCTGAATACCTTTGATGGGAAGAACGTTACAACCTCTCTTTCCGTGATTTTAAATTCAACCCCGGTTTTCGGATTTCGGCCAATTCTCGGTTTTTTATGCCGGATCTTAAACTGTCCAAACCCGGATATTAAAACATCATCACCTTTGGCAAGGGATTCTTTGATAATCCGGAGCAATGTCTGGATTATATTTTTTGATAGTTTAACTTCAATATCCGTTGAGTTGGAAAGCATGCGGATAAGATCTTCCTTAATCAGTGTCATATTTTGGATCCTGGCTTGTTAATAAAGGATACTGTGGATTTTTTTATCAAAATACTTCTTACCTGAACAGTTTTGAGTTATTTCCTAAATTATTGAAATTATAGGCCATAGAAAGCTGACATGTTGTCATTCCGTGCTTGACACGGAATCCATAATTATTTCAAAAATCTGGATGCCGGATCAAGTCCGGCATGACAGAGAACCCTATACTCTCAAGTTCTTACCTTAAGTATCTATAAATATCAAGCTACTATTGCCAAAAAAACCGGAATAACTGCTATTACTGTGAATCAGTCACCTCAAAACTGTAGAACAACTGACGAATGGAAAACATTGGTGAAGGGTGAGTAACTCAACGTTTCGTGAAAGGCTTAGGATTGCTGTCGCCTTTATTCTAAGTTAGTCACCTCCATTTATTAATCTTTTTGTGTATGATAATTATTGTATTATATACACCTGATATTGAAGTGGATCGCTACCTTACGGGTCGTTTTTAGTTTGCAAAAAAGCACTATTGTTGCAATCAAGAAACCAGATTGAACTCAATAATTTTTCTTTCCAGTTCACTATTGAGTATTTCAGTTAACAGTATTCCTTCCCGGGTATCGATCAGGTTGTTTTTCTCTTTGGGATCGTTTTTTAAATCATAAAGCTCGGGTTTGTTTTTACAGAGCTGCCATTTGATATATTTATAACGTTCGGTTCTCAAAGCCTTGTGGGGCGGAACCCGTCCGCCGAAGGGAAAATCCTTAAAAAGCTCATAAACCCATGATTCCCTTCCCTTGACACGATCAGACCTTAACAGGGGAAGAAAGCTTTCCCCCTGCATTTTCTCCGGAATGGCGATTCCAGCCATATCCAAAAAAGTTGGCGCAAGATCGATATTGAGAATCATCTGATCAGCTTTCCTTCCGGGATTTGACAGGAAACGGGAGGGTGCCTTGATCATGTAGGGAACGCGAATTGACTCTTCATAAGGATAGTGTTTGGCATACAATCGATGTTCCCCCCAGATGTACCCATTGTCTCCTGCATAAACAATGACGGTATTATCAAGTTGTCCCGTTGCTTCCAGGACATCCAACAATCTTCCCACCTGTTCATCGACAGATACCAGACACTCACAATACCGCTTGTAGGTGTCATGCATATTCCCCATGGTTCCTTCCAACCAATTGAGATTTGTCCAGGTATTATACTTGTCCGATTCAGGAGCCAAATGGGAAAGATCAGCATTCTCATAGCGTCCTTTAAGGTGTTTTGGGGGTTTCCAATCATGATGCACCGCTTTATGGGATAGATAAAGGCAGAAAGGATTTTCTCGATTATCTTGTACAAAATCGATGGCATAGTCTGTCAGTTCTTCTGTAATATACTGTTTTCGGTTGGGAGCCAACTCATGATTGACATAAATCGGACAGTCATAATAATCCCCCTGCCCATCTTTTTTAGTAAAGGAAACGAACAGATCAACTCCCGGCAGGTTTGGTAGCTTCCCTCCTGGCATATGCCATTTACCAATAAAAGCAGTATTATAACCGTTCTGCTTCATCGTTTCCAGGTAGGTTCGATTTCGTTGCTCGTCCCATGGGGTAGCATTGTTTTTTACCCCGTGAACCGAAGCGTATTGTCCGGTTAAAAAGCTGGCACGACTTGGACTACAAAGCGAGGTGGTTACAAAAGCATTTTGAAATAAAACACCCTCGTTTGCAATGCGATCCATGTTAGGGGTTTCCAAAAAAGGATGTCCTGCAACACCCAGGCAATCCCAGCGATGATCATCAGTTAAGATAAAAATAAAGTTTGGCTTTCGCTGTATCTCCTTGCCAGTCAAGTTTATGGGAAGTCCTGAAGCAGCTACTGCTGACAATGCCGCCACCCCGCCAAGTGTCTTTATTGCTTCTCTTCTTCCAATCGGTTTTTTTGAATAATGTGCCAATAAACCAGTCATGGTTTGGTTATTCATCCAGCTCTCCCTTTCTGTTGGTTAAAGAAAATTGCTCTTATAGTGATGAACTACAAAATAAACCCATTCCTGTCCCTTAATCAGACCGAAATAGGTTCCAACCAATCCACCCGTTAGCAGCAGCATAACTGCAGGGTGAAGAACTTTCGCATTGCCGGGGGTTCTTTTATTATCGATCAGTCGACAGATCAGTTCTGAGAGGGACAATTCTACGCAGGTCACACAAATCACTCCGAAGGTCCAGGGCAGGAAGAAAAAATAAACCATTTCAGCCAGACAATACTGACAAGCCAGTTTTGATTCTACGGATACAACCCAAATAACGGGATTTGCAAAAGCGATAATAAACCGTTCAAAAAAACGGGCTTTCAGAAAGTAAGCCAGCGGCGGACCCAGAAAAGCAAAAAACCAAAGAGAAATAAAAAGAAGTGGCGCAAACACGGAAATCAAAATGTTTCTGAGCAACCCGGGGGACAAACCGGCTGCTGAATCATAAATAAAAGCGGAAACCAGATTGATTCCCACAACCAGTAAAAGAGGTAAAACAAAACGCCTGGTGAAACTCCCCTGTTTCATGGTAATCCTCTCCCTTTAAAATATCATAACGACTAATAATTCAGTAGCTTAGTGAGAACCGGATTTTTCAACAAAACACCTTGGACATTCTTGAATAGTCTATTTCAGATTATCTTTTGCGGGTTCGGCTTCGCATATTTGGCATAGATACCAGAAAAAACCGAAGCCATCATATTGAGATTTCTAAAAGCTTTCAACCGGTTGCAGGCTAATGCCGGGATAAATCTGTTCATGGATGGGCGGCATGGAATTATAAACCCAATCAATATCCAGAGTCCCTGTCTTAATTCCTTTCAACCGACTGTAACCGTTAAATTTTCCCCTCACCAGCACACTCTGCATTTTCATATTCAAACAATAAACAGCCAACCGGGTATCGACAGGAATGTCTTTTAACTCATCTCGAAAGGCAATGGTTGAAAAGGCTAGCCGTCTACTATCTGAAGCCTGGCATTGAATTACGGGAATTATGACCGGAAATCCGTCTTCCCCCAGGTAGGATAAAAATTTTAATGACCCCAAGTCATTAAAGAGATTTTCTGCGAACGGTTTTAAAATACGTTCCCGGTTTCCTGTTTTTGCCGATGATTTTGCCAGCTTGGTCGCTAAAGCCGCTGGGATAATCTTTGCCATGGGTAAGGACTCGGCTTGGGAAGTTTCGACGAGATCCAGGTAATGTACCGTATTTATCCCAAAATAAGTGTTATAGCGAAACATGGGCATTTCATTGTAGATTTCATACTCCTCCCCATCCAGACGCTTGTGAGTCCAGCGGGCCTTTCCTCGCCAGAGCTTTTTATCCAAGGTCATGATTAAAAAGGATAATTTATTGTTTGTCTGTATAAACCACTTGCCACGACCCGTACAAAACTGCCCCAAAGTGAGCTGGTTTGGAGACGATGCCATAATACTGGTAATCAACGTCATATGAACCTCTCCATCGGGATTAATACAGGCAATCAGACCGATCTTTTCCGATGGTTTAAAGGCTTCCATCTCTTCTTGATTAAACGATGTTTTTTTCATGTTTTCCTTCCGCTTTTTCGATTTTTACAGATCCGGTCCACAATACAATCCCGGGATCAATTCCGCTTTTTTTTGCCACAGATACCAAATGATTCATCTCTGCTTCAGATTTCAAATTTGCAGTTGCAAACTCCCAATCCATATTCAGACGCGCATACTTGTCCCTGCATAAGTTATTGAAAGCACAAAGTTCCCATCTATCTACCGCTTTCGGCAGGTTTTCTGCAATAAATCTCCCGATTCCCATTATCGTCTCATCTTGATCGGTTGTGTTCGGAATAATGGGTGTTCTAATCCATAAAGTTTTGGGATGGACATGAGACTTCATAAAATCCCGAATGAACAGCAGGTTTTCGAGAATTGTATCAAGATTGCCCCCTGTGAGCTTTTTATGCCTGTCAGGATTGCATTCTTTCAAATCAAACAGAACAATAGTGGAATAGGGCAAAATCATTTCCAGGGCCGTTTTTGAGCATAATCCGCAGGTATCAAATGCCGTCTGAATTCCTGTTTCTTTAAGTTTTTTAAGTAATGCAGCTGCAAATTTTGGTTGCAGAGCCGGTTCCCCCCCGGAAATGGTAATCCCTCCATCCGATTTATCAAAATAGGCTTTGTCCTTAATAACCTCTTTATACAGGGCATCAACCTGCCATTCGCTACCCAAGAGTTCCAAAGCAGTCGTTGGGCATTCCTCCGCGCATTGACCACATCCCAGACAGATTTCACGGTTAATAATCATTCCTGCTTCATTGAGTGTTAATGCATTGTTTTCACAGGTTTCCAGACAGGTTTTACAGCCGATGCAGCGATTGTCAATCCATTGCAGCTGGGGATTGAGAGAAATGCTTTCGGGATTATGGCACCAGGTGCAACGAAGACTGCATCCCTTAAAGAAAACAGTCGTTCTCAAACCGGGCCCATCTTCGGTGGACATTCTCTGAATCTCCAGAATCCTTGCTTTGGGTTCGTTGTTTATTCTCTCATTCATTTCTTTAATTGATGATCATATCTAAATAGTTATCTAAAGTACTAAAAACCACAATGGCTTACCCTGTTGATCACTTCGTTTTGTAGCTCTTTACCCACTGTTGTAAAATAAGCGTTATAACCGGTGATTCTTACCAGAAGGTGTCTGTAATCCTGGGGGTATTTCTGGGCATCTCGCAAAACGTCAGGATCCAGGATGTTGATTTGTAAGGCTGTTCCTCCATTTTCCGTATACCCTCTTAAAAATGCCTTGAATTTCTGTGTGTGTTCCGGATCTTTTAAAATAGAGGGATTGAAGGTAATGGTATGGCTGGCTCCATTGGGGAGACAGTTCAAGTAATCATCCCAATCTCCTTTGTTTTCAATAGCCTTTCCACCCAACACCTTACCGACTGAATTGGAATTTGAGGTTGGTCCTTTGATATCAGCCCCGTTCGAAGGACAGATTGCATTTGAAAGGAACTGTCCTTTCTGCCTGCCATCAGCACTGGCTGACATTACATGTCCATCTCCCGCCCAATAATTCCAGCTCAACATCCCGGGACGATACTGTCGATTAGTCTTCTTTGTTTTAAGTTTCCAGGTCTCCTCACACCAGAGATCCATTACTTGCTTGGCTAGAAGATCCGCATCATCGTCATCCCTGCCATATTTGGGCGCCTTGTTTTTCGCTTTGGCTTGCAGTACCTCATAACCTTGCCAATTGTCCTGCAGGGCTTTTTTCAGATCCGCCAGGGTACACTCCTGCTTATCAAAAACAAGGTATTTGATTGCCAGCAGAGAATCGACAGTGGTGGCATAGGTCACGGCTTCCATTGTGGTAAAGCTGATTTCAGCTGCCCCCTGGGTTATATCCCGCCCTGATTCTGCACAACCTTTGACAAGACAGGAAAGATAGGGCGTCGGAAAAAGATCTGCCCTTACCGATTCGGACAATTCATAGGTATCAACACACTTCTGAAGGATATACTCAGTCTGTTTCTGATAGGCTTTCCAGAATTGTTCAAACGTTTTGAAGTTTGAACAGTCACCGGTTTCAGGTCCCTCTTGCCGAATTTTTTCCGCCTTGCCGGTCATGGGATCAACAAAGGGCAAAAGACTCTTTCCCCCGTTTATGGCCAATTCGACTGCTTTTAATAGATTGATATTATTGTCGACAGTCCCGGAACGATCATTCCCGACCATGGTATTTTCCAGGCAGCCTACGGGCGCATATTCGTGAACATTGTGTTCATTGATTAGATGAGATAACCCGGCTTTTTTCGCTTCCAGGATCATTCCTGCCATGGAGCGCTCATCAAAGTTCAAGATAAATGGAGCTCCCTGGCTGGTTGAAATCATGCTGACTACTTTATCAAGCAATGCTTCAGGAGTATTACGATGCAATCGCACATTCGGTTTTGGTTCCAGGATGGGTGACATCTCATCAACCACCTCCAGAAACATATGGGTCAATTCATTGGTTTTATCTTCATTGTTTTCCCCCAATCCCGAAAGGGTGATCAACTGACCGTATCCAGCTGTAATTCCTTGGTGTCCGTTGCGTATAGTAGCATCGTAGGCGGTATTGCAGTGTATCCAAAAACACTTCAGGATCTCTTTGGCAAATTCCCAATCCAGTCCATCGGCTTTTGAGGTTTGCCAGTAGGGCAACAGATATTGATCGATGCGACCGAATGAAACCCCGGGGCCCGGGTAATTCTCATCGCTCATAACCAGCATATGAGTAATCCACAACGATTGCAGCGCCTCCCAGAATGTTTGCGCCGGTTCCCAAGGTATCCTGTCCAGATTTTCAGCCATCTGCAATAATTCGTTACGACGATTGTCATCTTTTTCACCGGCCAGTTTTTGTCTGCATAACAGAGCGTACTCTCCTGCAATTTCCATTGGCATTTTGGAGGAGGTCATCATCGCTCTCAACTGTGCACCCTTGCTTCCCTTTTGTTCCTTGCCGGATAAGGCGTTATATCTTTTTTCGAGATCAGCAAAAATCCCCTTCCATCCTTTCTTCAAGACCTGCTCATAACCGGGAATCAAATGCCCACTGGTGCAACCGGTATTGCCATAGCCATGATCATGAAACCATTTCACGGCCTGCCTCGCACCTTTTTTCCCGGAGATTCTGCGGTCATATTCCTTTCGTTCCGCCTTATTAAAGCACATGGAAGTAATGACATTGAACCGGGCACCTGCAATCAGATCTCCCGGTAATATCTCCTTGGGAACGTACTTGACCATCACCTCTTTAACAAACCAGGCACGTCTCTCAGGCAAGCTCAGATTCCAAAAACCTCCCGGTAACTCAACATCTCTTGCAGCCTGTTGATACCCCCCATTCATGGTATCAAGTAAGAGGTAGATCTCGGGAACAATATAGTAAGTAAATTCAGGGAACTGAATATCCCAGGAGGTACCTGTTGACCAGGCTGTAAATTCATTATTCCAGGCGCGTTTAACACCTTGAAAATAATAATCCCGGAGCCATTGTATTCTGCCTGATAATTTTGAAGGCTCTTTGATCAGTCTGGTTGATTTTGCTAACCCGGTCGTTGCCATCGTTTGCTCCTATTTTCTTTCGTTAATCATGAGGATGAATTGCTTCTCACCATGCCTTAAGATCTTTCTCATAACCTGTTCAGCCGTTTCTTCATCTTTGTCCTCAATTGCCCTTACCATCTCCTGGTGAAAAGAGAATACCCTTGGTACAACCGAAGCATCATTGAAGAACTGCCGGCTTAAATTCGTATAGACGCTTTTCATGGAATTCATCAGCAATGGATAGATAAAATTGCCGGAAGATAAAGCGGTCAGATGATGAAACTGAAAATCGATTTCCGTCAGGGCTTCCACATTTCCATGTCCGATTTTCCCTTCTCGATTGATTATTTCGTGGAACTGCCCCAAATGTTCATCAGTCCTGTTTAAAGCTGCCAAACGCGAGGTTTCAACCTCAAACAGGATTCTCATTGAGAGAATTCCCCTCAAAATCTGGGGGTCCAATTCGCCATTGTTGTAGCTTAAAAGCGAGTTGAGAATCTCAGGTGAGCCCTCCTTGCGGTAATCGTTAACAACAGCTCCAATGCGGGGCTTCAAAGAGATCAATCCTTTTGAGGCCAAATCCACTAATCCCTCGTGAACCACCGGCCTGCTTACATTCAACTGCAAAGCCAGTTCTCGCTCCGAAGGCAGTTTCTCCCCAATGGAGAGTTTTCCCGATAAAATCAACTCCTCAAACCTGGTAACAAAAACCTGTTTTAAACTTTCCGTCTTTATCGGCTGTAGTAATTCCTGCATTATTATAACCTATTACACTCTTTGTTATCGTTTTCCTTGAGATCTATTATCTAAAATTTTATGGCTGGTGGTATTACCAGTTGCCAGAATCTACTTAACCATAATTTTCCAGAGAAACAAAGTCAATAATAAAAATGTGTTATTTTATTTTGGGTCGACACCATCTTAAATCATTAATATTATATCTGTTTCTGTTTATACTTGTCAGTCAATGGTTCTTTTTTTATAGTTACACACCAGTACTCTTGATTTTGGTGATCAACCGGTTACTGACACAATTTTACAATTAAAACCGAATATGAAGCTTTCAGATTTTGATTCGCTTGTCTTTTCAGGGGGTGGTGGCAGGTGCATCTGGCAGGCTGGATTTTGTGAAACTCTTTTCCGGCAGAAGGAATTAAAGATTGACCAGGTGGCAGGTGTCAGTGCCGGAGCGACCATTGCCTGTTTTGCCTTGGTCGGTAAAACGGAAGAGGGACTTCGATATTTCAAAAAAGTTACCGCACAGAACCGCAAGAATATGTATCTGGAAAACATTTTTAATAAGAATCCTGTTTTTCCTCAATACAATATCTACCGGCAGTCGATTCTGGATCTATTTGATCCGGCTGCCTTATCCACTTTAAAATCAGGGCCTTCATTCAACGTTCTTATCACGAAACCACCTTCCTGGATCGGACCTCGTTTGGGGACAGTGATTGGATTTTCTGCCTACATGGTAGAAAAAAAGCTAAAAAACCCTCTTCATCCCTCTTTTGCCTGTAAACTGGGTTACACTCCTGTTATTATTCCTATTAGCAGTTGTAATACTACGGACGATCTTGCCGAGTTGCTTTTACAGTCTTCCTGTACTCCCCCTTTTGTTCCCGTCATGAAACGCAATGGATTTCCTGCCCTGGATGGAGGCATTATTGACAACGTTCCGGTTAAAGCCATTTCAGGAAGCAAAGGAAGAATACTGGTTTTGTTAACCAGACAATATCCCGCTGATCTTATAAAAGTAAAAAAAGAACGCGTCTATATACAACCATCACAACCCATCACAATCAAAAAGTGGGATTATACCAATCCCGACGGTTTGCAGATCGTTTATGACCTAGGTAAAAGCGATGCAGAACGTTTTTTACAGAACTGCACGTAGAAATAAGATTTTCCAATTTCATAACGGAGCTCTTTTCATACAGCGAATACTTATGCCATATTCAATCGTCAAGTTACATTTAAGATTTTCTTAATACTTTTTAAAAAATATTGAATACACATGAATCCAGTCACCTATTATTGTAAAGCCATTCTGGGGGACAATCAATCTGCCAAGAAATCTCTCAGATTGATACCGGAATTTTCTGATTGTTCAGACCGGTTGCTTGATATGATTTTCTGTTACAGCAAGCCGGTCAACCTTTCTCCGGGGGAAACCCTTATTAAGGAGGGGCTTTTTGATCAATGGGTCTATTTTATAATTAAGGGTGACCTGGATGTCATTATTGGAGGTAAGAACCTGGGATCCACTTCTGGTCCCATTGTCGGTGAAAGATGCATTCTGGGAGAACCCAGAGGAGCAAATCTAGTCGCGGGTAAATCCGGATTAATGGCCCTGGGAGTTGAAATGACCATTATTGATGAATTATTCCGCCAGGTGAATAACTATCAAAAAGTCGCAGAAAACGACGAGGATTTCACCGCTTACTCCGAGGAAAAGTTATCCGTCGCTTTGGAACTCCTGTTGATTATCCTGTCAGAGATTATCAGCCGCATTATCAATATGCACAGAACCGGTCTTAAAACTTTTGATATCCTCTCAAAATCCCGGCCCCATTTAAATATTCAACTCCAAAGTTTATACTCTTTTTCTGATAACAGCTATGAGGATACTGATGAAACTTCAAATGGGATTCAAGATTCTGGGAAAACAAAGAAATCTGAACCTGCACTAAATATCGCTGTTTATGGTTTTGATGACTTTGTTGATATTGTCTATTTTGAGTTGCTACAAAAATTCATGCCTTCATACGGTTACGACTCTTTTTCCCAGGAAACGTGGAAAGAGAAGTTTGCTTTAGATGACACTCACAATCCTACCATTTCAAAGTCTTATAAATGGCTTAAAGACGAATTTGGTATCACCAACCATGAATTGATCGAAATTACCTATTCCATCTTTGAAATTGCCAGCAAATATACCGCTGCAGCCAATAAATCGATTGCCAGGATTCTCGCGATTTCCGATTGCGAAAAAGAGCAACAGGAAGCGATGAGTGGAGCGGGAACTGGAGAAAGAAGGGTTGCAGAAGAGAGTCAAAACGAAATCAGATTAAAACTCTTCCAACCCGTAGAGCAGACATTGAAAGACCAATCACAGGCCAGTAAGAATGAAGATCCGGGGAAAATGAGCCAGGCTGATATCGACGCGCTATTTTAAGAAAAGGGGTCATTTTGTGCCTTATTTTAAGAACATGTATTGAAAACACCAATGTCTACATTTCTGGTTTTGTGAAAACTTTTTCCAACGTTTATTTTGTAGGTATCGTCCTCAATCCTTCTAGTGCAACTGGAAACTGTAATGTAGTTTTGAAATATCTCGTTGTCTTTCGTTTAATTGTTTTCAAAATTCGGAACACTAGCCATAAAACAAGACTTGACCCCTTTTCGGGTTAGGGCCTTCGACTGGTGGGCCTGCAAAAACCTGGGCAATCTCCATCCATTTTTTTGCGGTGTCACCTTTTACCTGCAGATTGGTATCGAGATAGTGTCTTCGTTGTGCCACCACCAGGCAAAAGTCTTCAGCTTTCCCTTTTATTATATTCGCCGAGGATTGTGTACCCCAAGTCCAAATTTGTCCCGATGGGCTTTCCAGGTCAACGCTGACCTTTTCGTCTGGAACAGCGAGACCGCGACAGGAAAAACTCCAGGCAAAGGTTGATACCCCCAGATGAGCAATATGCTTGATACGATCACTGGAGGGTCTTTTGAGTCCAAGGGTATCAACAATATCCTGACCGTGGGCCCATGTTTCCATCAGTCTTGCGGTAGCTGAGGATCTGGCACTCATGGGAATATGCCAGGGCAACCGGGTTTTGGGATCAAGCTTTCCATAAGCTTCCACCATCAGATTTCGTTCTGTTCGCCACCATTCAAGGAGTTCCTTGTTTGACTTTAATCTTCCCGGTTCAAGTGTTTTTTCAAACAGGTTTTCCACGTCTTCGGCAAGAATGAGCATCTCCTTCTCAAAAGCTTCCTTATCGGTTGCTGATAACCGTGCGAAATAATCAAAGTATGCCAGATGGGCAATCTCATCCTTAATTGTCCAATCGTAAAACGACGTTTTTAGAGACCAGGATTCATCATCCAGTTCAGCGACAATATCATCCAACGCCTGACATTCCTCACGTAAATCGTTGCAAATCTCTTTCATGCTTTTCTCATGGGTTGAAGTTCGTAGTAATAAATAAATATCAATAAATCACCGGAATTCTGGATTTTATTCAAATCAGCCAAAAATATCCAGCATTCAACACCCATAGACTACCAACTTAAGTACCTGGTATTTTGAATATATTCTTCATATCATCGGAGAGTTTCCGGATCTGCCAGACCCCATTGACAATGGCAACCACCTCATTATTGGTGTTTTTTAATTCAAGATCCATGGTGATATCCGCTTTTCCATTTTCATCCGCTTCGGCTTCGATTCTTTTTACTTCCTCCTGGCTTAACTCTGCTTCGATATGAATATCGGTTTTTGCCATAGCGATGTACTTGATTTTAATCTCCTTTACAATGGGAAAATACCTGGTGATATCAAAAGAGACCCCAGGTACGATTCCTCCGGTAAACTCTCCAAGTGTGAACAAAGATCCGGCATACATCGCCCCCACGTGATTCACATTTCCTTCCAGCGGCATCACAAATTTTGCGTAACGATCCCTGAGGGCGACGACCTTGAGACCCGTCCGTCTGATTGCTTCCACAATCGAAACCGATAATTCGGCAATATCCTTATATTTTTCTTCAATCATTTATATCCCCGTATTAATTAAAACTATTTATTCCTTCTTTTCCATTTTTTTAATTTCCTGATCCCTGAGCTCTCGGCGTAATACCTTGCCGATGGCACTTTTGGGAAGTTCTTCCAGGAACTCGACTCTTTTTGGAACCTTATAGGCCGCCAGGTTTTCACGGCAATAGTCATCCACCTCTTTTTTGGTCAATGTTTCACCGGGTTTAGGTGCGATAAATACCTTAACCGTCTCACCGCGGTAGCTATCCGGAATACCAACGGCGCATGCCTCCTTGATCTTCGGATGTTGAAACAGAACCTCATCAATTTCCCTGGGATAAATGTTATAGCCGCCGGCGATGATCATATCCTTTTTCCTGTCCACAATGAACAGGTATCCGTCTTCATCCATATAACCGATATCGCCGGTATAAAACCAGCCATCTTTAAAAGATTCTGCTGTTTCCTTTGGCTTTTTGTAGTATCCTGACGCAACCTGCGGTCCAAAGAGCACAATTTCTCCCGATTCTCCCTGCGGCATCTCTTTTTTACCATCGGTAATATCGACAATACGGCAATCGGTATCGCAAACCGGAACTCCCACGCTTCCCACTTTGGTTTTACCACCCCAGGGATTAGCATGGGACAGAGGAGAGGTTTCACTTAATCCGTATACTTCGATGATAGTGGCCCCTACAGATTTTTCCCATTCCCGGATAGTCTCCAATGCTAGAGGAGCCGCACCGGAAACACAACCTCTGACGGAGGTGAAATCCGTTTTGGCAAAATCCGGATGATTTAGTATTCCGACATAGATGGTAGGAACACAGGGAAACCAATTAGGTTTGTGTTTGCGCACCATCTTCAGGATGGTTTCCGGCTCCGGTCGGGGAATCAGGGGGACCGTAAGCCCCCGGTACATACTTTGATTCATAATGGCTGTAAAACCAGCCGAATGGAAAAAGGGAAATATTCCCATGATGATATCTTGTCCCTCATTGGCGTCATAAATCCAGGCTTTTAACTGCTGAACGTTAACGCTGATGTTTTTATGCGTAAGCATTACACCTTTTGATACACCGGTGGTTCCACCGGTATAAAGTAGAGTTGAGAGATCGTCAAAAGAGAGATCCATATCGACAGCTTTGGCGGGATATTTCTTAATCAAATCAGCAAAATCCAGTACTCCTTCCTTAGGATCAACCTCACGATGCATCTCTTTTTTGATATATGGAAACAGCTGCTTGATTGGAAAGGGCAGGTAATCCTTCAAATGGCAGGCAATGACGTTTTCAAGTTTCGTTTTCGGTTTCAGCTTCAATATTCTGGGAACCAACAGATCGAAGCAGATACACAATTTGGAGTCTGAGTCGTTTAACTGGTATTCCAGTTCTCGTTCCGTATAAAGGGGATTATGCATTACCACAACAGCCCCCAGCTTGAAAACGGCGTAGGTTGCTATGACCGCTTGCGGCATGTTGGGAAGGGCTATGGCGACCTTATCCCCCTTTTTTATGCCAAGATCAGCCAGGGCATTGGCAAATCGATTTACCAATTCGTTGACTTGGGAAAAGGTGAGCTTTTTTCCCATCATAATCAGGGAGACCTTGTCAGGAAACCTTAATGCGGTTCGTTCCAGTCCTTCGGGTATGGTTACCTTCTCGTAGTTGATACTCGGTGGAACTTGTGGTGCATAGGACTTGTGCCAGATTCTATTTTCCATAAATATCTCCCCTTTTTGTTATGCCAATCAAAACAATGTTTTGAATTTGCTTATTAAAATAGATTTTATGAAATGAAGCTCTCCTCAATATCCGATTGTAACGCTCAAACCTCCTTCTTCCATTATTTCCTTAAGACTTTCCATTTTATCCTGGCTGGGGGATTCTGTTTGTTGCAACGGATAGTCTTTTCCAAGGTAGCCATACTTAGGAGCTCCCCATTGATGGTACGCCAAAAGTGAAACTTTCTCGATTCTCAATCGTTTCAAGTGATCGGTGATCCTGATAAAGTGATCAGTTGAATCATTGTATCCGAAAATAACTGGGATTCTGATCCATAATTGAGTGTTGTCAGTCTTTAGGATTTTTCTCAGGTTTTCAAGTATTATTTCATTTTTTACTGCAGTGCCTTCCAAATGGTCGCTGGAATCCAAATGCTTCAAATCAAAAAGGATACGATCAGTATAGGGTAACACTTTTTCAAATGTTTCCCAGCTGACAAAACCACAGGTATCAACGGTAGTATCCAATGATTTCTGCTTGCATCGTTTAAGCAGTTCCAAAGCAAATTCGGGCTGGGAAAGGGGTTCACCACCGGAAAGGGTTACACCCCCATTTGAATTCTGATAGAAAAGGCTGTCTCTCATCACTTCTTCAAAAACAGTCTCCAGATCCATGAGCTGTCCCGTAGTTTCCAATGCCCCGGAACAACAGACGTCCACGCATTCCATGCAGTTGTTGCATAGGCTGCGATTAATGGCTGCCTTTTCATTGTTTAGAGAAACTGCATTTTCCCTGCAGACTTCAACACAAGAACCGCAAGCCTGACACTTTTGCTCCCTGAAAAACAGTTCGGTATATTGATTTTGTGATTCAGGATTTGAACACCATTTACACTTCAAAGGACATCCCTTAAAAAAAACAGTTGTTCTTATCCCGGGCCCGTCCTGGATGCTAAATCTTTGAATACTAAAAATATTTGCTTTTAATGCTGTCACTTAATTCTCTTTTTTTAGAGGCTTGAGTATAATTCCCGCCGCCTGCGGGGTCTTGTCAACCCGGACTTGCAGACTATGTCACAATACAAAAAACGCACCTTAGCTGAGTTAGCTCGCACTGTGTCATGCCGGACTCCGATCCGGCATCCAGGGTAAAAATCAATATATTTCAACTAGATCCCGGATCGAGTTTGTCCTCTGCTTGACTGGGGATCTGGGATGAAAAGTGTGACTTGACGTCTGTTTATGTTGGAAAAATCTTCGATTTTTCTATTGTGTCACAGCCTGTTGATCCCTTAAGCGCTTAAATAGGGACATTTTAAATAAAAATGCATTGTTTCAAAACGGTAGGGCGACCCTACGTGGCCGCCTTTGAGTTAGTTCTAGCGGGGATGTAACCCCGCCCTATCATATTCCCTGCTCTTGGCAAAATGTGCTTACGAAACTTGATCCGGGATTAATAAATTTAATTAAACATAATTTCTGTGGATTCCGGCAAAAAAGGCTGGAATGACAGATGATTTGAATATTTGGTAATTCACCGATTAAAAACACTGGGGTGTTCTATCGATAATGGACTCCTGGAGGTTTTTATCCAGATCGATGAAATAAGCGGCAAAGCCGGCCACCCTGACTTGCAGCGTAGGGTATTTTTCCGGATGCTTCTGTGCATCCAGCAGCATATCCCGACCTACCGTAGTGAATTGAATATGGTGAATTCCCAGGTCGGCATATGTTTTCAGATACTGGGCAAAGAGCTCCTTATTCGGACCCGACAGGTAGTTTGGCATAATCGTCTGATTAAACAACTGATTCCAGCTAAGAAGCGGATCGACTTTGGCCACTGAATTAAGAACAGCGGTTGGACCTTTTTTATCCCTTCCCGCCATTGGAGAAATAGTACCGTCATTAAAGGCATCTCCCAATTTTCTGCCATCGGGAGTAGCCGGACAAATCCGTCCGAAACTCCACCAGGCAGTCGATGCCGTGCCATCGGGAATAACCGGCGTATCCAAATTCGTTCGGCAGCGTTGGGTTTCTTGTGAAAACCTATTGGCCAATTTGGCGGAGATCAGATCGACATAATCATCATCATTTCCAAATTTCGGTGCATTCAGGCAGGACTTTCTCAATCTTTCACTTCCTTCCCAATTGGTTTTTAAGGCATTTATCATCTCAGCAAATGTTACCTTTTTCTCGTCAAATACCAGTTTTTTGATTGCGGCCAGTGAATCAGCCACGGTGTTCAATCCGAACAGGGTAACATCTCTGTAATCCGGCTTATAATTCCAATCCCTTACGTCTTCAGCCCTTTCGATACAATCATCGATAATGGAAGATAAAAACGGTCTTGGAGCAAATTTTTTATAGAGAGCATCGGAAATATTCCCTATCAAAACCAACCGTTTGATAATCCACTTGAAGTTCTCAATGGTGGCATCAAACACCTCATCAAATGAGGTGACAGAGTCGGGATCAAGGATTGTTTCTCCAGCTTTGTTGTACATAAACAGGGGTTTCATGCCCAAGGCTGTCGTCAAACAAAAGGGCAAAGGAACGCCGCTCGCCCAGGCTGAGATATGATTGAAATTCTTGCCGGGAATAGTGGGTACCATGCAATTGTTGATGGAGTAATTCCGTGCATCTTCCAGGGGACATCCCAAGTTTACTAGTCTGACAATATTGACCTTGTCGTTAAAAATGGCCGGTTGAGGCAACCCTGCTTCCATCATTTCGATTGCTTTATAGACAAGCTTTTTGGGAATGCCGTCATGCCATCTTAGGGCTAGGGGGGGAACGATCGCTCTTACATTGATAATGGCATCCAAAACAATATAGGACATTTCGTTGGTAATATCCTTACCTTCCGCATCTACACCACCAATGGTAACAGTCTGATATCCTAGGGCACCTCCTCCAAATCCGGACCAGATCGGTGCATGCAGAAAACCTGTTTCCTGGAATTTGACGAAGACAAACTCAACCCATTCCTGGGCTTCCGCCCTGCTCAATTTGTTTTTTTCAATATCCAGCTCATAAAACCGGTTCATGACCTGATCAAAGCGAATTCCGGTTCCAACCTGGGGAAGATCGATGAAATTGATAATCAGATGAATCAGCCAGTAGCTCTGCAAAGCCTCAGGTAAAGAGCGAGCCGGATTCTCCGGAACGCGTTCGCAGATATCAGCAATCATTCCCAACTCTTTTTTTCTAGCCTGCAGTGTTTCCGATTTCTGCTTTTCTCTGGCCAATGCAGCATACCTTTTTGACCAGCGAATGGCTGCATTGAGGGTTAGAATCATGGCATTGAGTTCGCAATGCTTGTGCACGTACTCCTCTCCATTCATGGATTCATCCATGTACTCGGTTTCCAAACGGATCAGTCGTTCTTCAACTTCCGATAAGATTCCCCTCAATCCCAGTTTCAGTATTTTCTCGTAATTAGGAGTTGCAGATTCCCAATTAAAAATCCAGAAAACCTCTTTCAGGTCTTCCGGTAGATACCCTTTCAAATTATGATGCAATGAAAAGTTGCCCCAGTAGCTGCAGATCTCGTTGAGTTCCTCACGTTCATTATCCTCAAGCATGGATTCATAAACCTGTCCCTTTGCTGTCTCACGCTTTATCCACTTCCAGGCCAATTCGGGATAAAAGGGAACCGAGTCCGGATTGGAAGCAAAGTTGCCGATGATCATCTCCTCATCCCGGATATAAAGCGTCATATTATCCAAAATATGAGCCAGAGCCTTCGCTCTTCGCAACACCATCGGTTCATTTTCGGTTTGTTTGTAGGATTCGGTAACCAACCTTGCCCGTTCCAGATCCAAGGTCCAGGAGTATCCCGGTCTTGTTGCCCTGATTTCATCACTCAACTCCTCCAATGCGATCTGCTGAGCTTTGATTGGTGTTTTAATCATTAATTCCTGTGTTCTGGTAGACATCTTTACCTCCTGAGTTTTTTAGCTGTTAGCATTTAGCCATAAGGAAAACAGATAAATATTGGAAAGCACCAAAATATATAAATTTATGTTTTTATTGTTGATATAACTCTTTTTAGTTAACAGCTGTTGACCAAATAATACTCCCCACCGCAAGCAGCGAGGCATAACATCTTATTCCGGCCTGGCGGGCTGTGTTTTAATGGCAAATTCAAGGTTGATTCTGAGAATTAGACCTATATTAAGACTAAACAATCTTGATTCCATTATTCCAGGTAGTTATCGCTGTTAAAGATCCCAATGTTGATTATTTAAAGATGAAAAACATATCTAAGGTAAGTATTACTTACTGATATTTTTTTTGTCAAGCAGTCATTTGAACTCGATCTTCTATTACATAATGAATTCATGATCATTATATTCTGTTTTATTAGGTCATAAGATGAACTAATAAAACATTGCTCCACAATAATTAATTGATTCCAATTGAGTTAATAATACTTACGTTGATATTGAAGAGATTTTGCGTGAGCCCTTTATTTTATTCATATTATCTTGTTTTTATGGGTGTTGTTGCCTGGAAGGCAAAAGTGAAGTTGATATTGACTAGGTAAAAACGACCTGATAGAGGAAACCTGCAGATATGTTCAACAGAAAATGTTGTTTTTTGGTGAAATAAACGATTTTTTCGTAGAAAATTACTTTCCTTTTTTTAACATGAGTTAAAATGATCAGATTCATCTCAATTTCGACAGCCATCATTGCATTTGCTGTTGGCGTGTTTTTCCTGTTATCACATTTCGTTTCCTCTTTGGTATTGAACTGCTTTTTTATCCTGGTTTTTTCCGTTTTCACTGGAAGCATAATCTATAAAGTCCTTGGCAACTTGTTCATCGAAAGGAGATTCATCTTGCCGGCACTGGATCAGGTATTAAAACAACCCTACGATTCAACTCGCTTCATTTTTGATAAAACCCTATCAGAACAGATTGGCAAGGCCTGTCGAGAAGTATTCAATGTACTATTAAAACAGAAACTTGAAATTGCAGAAGCAAAACGTAAACCTTATGTATTACAAAGTGATTTGGTAACCGGTTTGAAGCTGGCTATTGATCAGGAGTTTGAAGAAGCTGACAGAATTCTGGGATCCGGACTATCACAATCCATGTTTGCCATAATCGATCGACTTGTTAAAAAGGAGAAATCAAATCAGGCCAAAACCCAGGGTAACATGGATACGGAATTTCATCATATCAGCGAGCTATCTTCAGATTTGGAAAATTCCGTAAATGCTACCTCCCTGTTTGCCAGAGACGCTGCCAAAGCCAATAGAATTGCTTTTGAAGCCAGGGATATTGCAGCACAAAACAAAGATATCGTTGATGAGATGGTTGCTTCAATCTCATCTATCAGCAAAAGTTCCGAGAAGATAGACAATATTGCCAGATCAATAAACAGCATCGCCTTTCAAACCAACCTGATTGCATTAAATGCTTCCCTGGAAGCGGCCAGGGCAGGCAAAGCCGGTAAAGGCTTTGGTGTTGTTGCGACTGAAGTGAGAGCCTTGGCAAGACAATCATCAAAAGCGGCAGAACAAACCCAGGAATTGACCGATAAGATCATTCAACAGATAAAAACCGCTGAAACCCAGGTACGTCAGACATCGGAAGCATTCAGCAGCCTTTCCGAGCGATCTGATAATGCCGGAATAATCATTAAAAACATCCAGGAATCCAGCCATAGTCGAAGCCAGGATATCGACCGGATTCATGTTAAACTTATTCAAACGTCGGTCTCTTTAAAACAGATTTGCAAAGGGTGCAGGGCTATTGGAGAAAACCGACAGACTTTATCCCCCGAATTGATTCTGCCAAAAACCTACAGAATTCAAACCCAGTGGTACCCCCAGGCGCAATTTGCGGGTTATTATGTCGCGATGGAAAAGGGGTATTATGAAGAGGCAGGGCTCAGGGTGGAGCTTGTTGATGGCGGAGCCGAATCCAATGCACTGCATAGTCTGGTAAAAGGTGAGATAGACTTTGCAACTGCCTGGCTTTCATCTGCTCTTACAGTATTTGAACGCGGAGCTCGAATTCATTTAATGTCTCAGCTCTTTCAAAAAAGCGGCTTGATGCTGGTCGCTCTGAAAACTTCGAGTATTCGAAACATCAAAGATCTGAAACAAAAGACGATCAGCTCCTGGGGTGGTATTTTTGAGTATCCGATTCAGGCTATGAACCTTGAACATAATCTTGACATGGAGATTTTGGATTTGGGAGCAGATATCTCCAGGATTCAATCCGGTGAAATCGATGTGATGGCGGTTATGAGTTACAACGAACTGACTACCTTGTTGGATCAGGGATTTTCACGGGAGGATCTTGTTTTAATTCGCCTGAGTGAGGTCGGTTATAATTTCCCCGAAGATGGCTTGTATACCTCTAAAGATTTGTTTCTGAATGATCCGGAGGCTTGTCGACAGTTTAACCGGGCAACAATCAGAGGATGGAAGGCCGCCATAAACGACAAAGAGATGGCTTTGGAGTGCTCCTGGACTCATCATGCCAGAAGCGCTTTTCCAACTTCGAAATCACACCAAAGAAAAATGCTGGAAGAGGTTGGTCTCCTCACCGGTTCCTCCTTGGAAAACCTGGGCATTCTGAATGAAGAAGGTTTTATGAAAACACAAAAGGCTTTAAAAAGAATTGGTATGATTCAAAAAACAGTTCAGTATGCAGATTTTTACCTGGGAGATAACTGTTTTTAAAAACTTTTTCCATTCTATAAGTCGCAGTTGCATAATAATTCAGACAATTCTTCTTATCTATTCGGGAAGATTAAACCTTTGTTTTTCTGAATAGATTTATTCTTTCTTCGCATTCATAAATACCGATCTAATACCTCTCACATATTAATTCAAAAGTTATAAACAGTTTGATATTTCATATTTAAATTAATAGACTTAAACACGGCAACTGATAGATAATTTCAAACGATGTTCTTTTTTCAACAGGTTTCCAAATATTTTGCCTGGCAGATGTATGAATGATAGAAAGACGCCTTTAATCCTAACCATTGACGATGAAAAGTATATTCGAGATAGTTTTCGCAGCTTGCTGGAAGATCATGAATATCAAGTTTTGGAAGCGGAAAATGGAAGAATCGGGCTTGAATTGTTTGAAAACGAGAAACCTGATTTAATCCTGGTCGATATGAGAATGCCGGTAGTTGATGGTCTTGAAGTCCTGGAAAAAGTCACCTCTGCTTCACCTGACACCCCGATTATTGTCATTTCAGGTGCAGGTGAGATCAAGGATGCTGTTAAAGCTCTTCGATTGGGTGCTTGGGATTATCTGATGAAACCCATCACTGACCTGGATATGCTGGCACACACTATTGAAAGAGCCTTGGAAAGGCGGAGATTGATCAGGGAAAACAAGGAATATCAGGAGCATCTGGAGGAGAAAGTCGCGGAACAAACCAAAAACCTGGCACAAGCGCACCAGGAATTGCAGAAAAGTGAAAAACAATACCGAACAATTGTGGAAACAGCCAGGGAAGGAATTTGGATTACAGATAAACAAAACAGGATTCAATTTGCGACTGAACAATCGGCCAAAATGTTTGGATATACTATTGAAGATATGAAGAATATCGAACTTGCCAGTCTTGTTGATCCTGTTTTTTTCGACAAGTTCATGGATTATACTGATAAGTTCTTTAATGGAGAAAGCAGCCAGTTTGATATGAAATTTATAAGAAAAGACGGATCGGAATTATGGGGAATTGTTAGTTCGAGTCCAATCATGGATGAAAGTGGTTCAATCCAGTCCAGCTTTACCATGATCATGGATATCACTGACAGAAAAAAAGCGGAAGAGGAGCTGGCAAGACATAAGGATCATTTGGAAGAGCTGGTCAGAGAAAGAACGGAAGAACTTGAAAGAACCCATAAAGAACTGGTTGAAAAAGCTCATAAAGCTGGAATGGCTGACATTGCAACCGATATCGTGCATAACATTGGGAATGTCTTAAACAGCGTTAAAACTTCGGTTCAGATAATCGACAATGTCGTTAATAACTCCCTGATGATCAATTTCAAAAAGGCAAACGAACTGTTAAGAGAAAACATCGACTCTCTGGAGGAGTTTATCTGCAAAGATGAAAAGGGAAAACTGTTGATGAACTATTACCTTAAAATTGAAGAGGGTTTAGATGAAGAACAACTGCAGGTTAAGGAATTGATTGAACGAATGCGGAGAATGGTTGATGCCATTGCAGACATTGTCTCTGCCCAGCAGAGCTATACAACTTTCGACTGGTTGGTTGAGGAAGCAGATCTGAGAAAAACCGTTTCCGATGCCATAACCGTAATGAACCAACAGATTGAAGCCTTTCACATTGATCTCAAATTGGATTTTGCGGAAGTTCCTCCAGTGCCCATTCAAAGAATCAAGCTGTTGCACGTACTGATCAATATTATCAAAAACGCCGGTGAAGCTATGGCATCGGTGCCAAATCATGAGCGCAGCTTCTCCATCTCAGTTGGTTATGATCCTATCGATTCAAAGACTATTCTCATCAGGTTAAAAGACAACGGGCCTGGAATTTCTCCGGAAAATCTTGAACGTATCTTCTCTTATGGTTTTACAACCAAAAAAGGAAGGCATGGTTTGGGATTGCACAGTTGTGCCAATTATATAACCGAAATGGGAGGTAAGATCTGGGCTGAAAACAATTCAAGCGGAAAAGGAACAACCTTTTTTCTAAAATTCCGGATTCCTGATAAGACCGAGCCAACATCTATCTGATCCCACATTATCCTGAAAACCAATTGTAGTTTGCTTAATAAAACAGTCTGTTAATAATATTTCTTTCGAATAAGATAAGAACTTTGCTACCATAAGCTTTGTCATAGACTTTTTGGGACAAGACTAAAATCCCAGCAAATAACGCTCAACTATTTTAATCATTTTATTGAAGACTTATGGATCAAACCAGTTCGAAACTAAAAGGAAAACAGGCACAATTTTTAAAAGGCCTGGGACATTCATTAAAACCATTGTTATTGATCGGAAAGAGTGGTCTGACGGATAATTTTATCAAACAGGTGAGAAGTACCCTGGACACACATGAACTTATCAAGGTCAAACTGGGTAAGACTTCGGAGGTTGAGCTCAAAATGGTTATTGACAGATTAACCACTGAGGTTCCCTGCCAGTTAGCTCAATCGATTGGTAAGACACTACTGTTGTACAAACCTAATGAAGAGAATCCCAAGATAAAACTCCCTGAATAGCAGATGCGATTTAACTCCCATTTGGCCGGAGGAATTGGTGCCGGACTTGTGTGTGCATTCACTGCAGAATTATTTAATTACACCTCGGTTTCCACGGATATGGTTGCTGATTTAATCAGCAACCCCTTCTCCCCAAACAAAGACATAATCATTCTTTCAGGGGTATTTTTTATTGCCGTTTTCATGGCATTGTTCCCGGATCTCGATTCGGCATCTGTGCTACAAAGATGGTTTTACCGCTTGGTGTTTCTCTGCCTGGTTGTGTTGTTCATTGGGGATCAGATGGGTTTGTTTGCAGCAATCACTTTTATTTCTCTTTTACCGGTATTGCATAAACACAGGGGGTGGACACATTCACCGGTAACGCCATTTATACTGGCAGTCTTTATAATTATAATCGTGGAGCTTCAGGCAAGCAGCACAAGATGGTTTAACGGCTTTTCTCTGCAGGATATCTGGGAAAGTGCAAAGAATAATTGGATCTATATCTTTGCCTGCGTGCTGGGTCACTATTCCCATCTGGCTCTGGATAAAAGGCTATAAATTACCTTTTTCCAGCTCATTCTTCATCCACTCCGCATACTCGCTGCTGGTTTCAAGGATTGGAATCGCTATGATTTCAGGTGTTTCGTATGTGTGGATCTCTTTAATCCTTGTTTCCAAGGTCTTAAAAAGATTCCTGGATGTCTTAAAGGAGCATCTCCATTCGCTATCTTTTTCCACTTGTCCTTTCCAATGATAAACACTGGTTATCGGACCATCTATTTGAGTACAGGCTGCCAGTCTTAATCCCGTGATTTCCGATGCAATTTTTTCAGCTTCCTGAAGACTGTTTGTAGTGGTCTGTACCAATATATAATCAGTCATAATAGCCTCCTAACCCAGAAAAAATGGATAAGTACCTCAAAAGTATTTTCTACCAAAAAAACACAGAAATTATTTTATAAGGTACTAAAAACTCTTATATTTTTCAAAAAATCCACTCCGCGCACTTGCCGCTTTTTGTTCAGCTATTTCAGGATCTTCCTCTTCAAAAGGTGGTTTTTCAAAGCGTTTTGCATCAATTTCACGCATAAACCGGGACGGTTCACAATACAACCATTCACCATACTGCATTCGACGACGCGACATACTGAGGCTCAATACCTTCTTGGCTCGTGTCAGGGCAACGTAAAAGAGACGTCTTTCTTCTTCAATACTACCTTCCTGAACTGCCTTGTGATTTGGGAATTGCCCTTCGTTCAATCCGATCAGGGCAACATAATCAAACTCCAACCCTTTGGCGGAATGAACCGTCAACAGACTCACCTTCCCCGAGTTTTGATCAAGTTCGTCCGTATCGGTAAACAGGGAAACATAATCCAGAAAATCGATCAATGAATGACCTGCTCCTTCCCCTTTTCTTCTTTCATTGTATAGGTACATTGTATTGATGAATTCAAGGAAGTTGTTAACCCTGATTTCACGCATATGATCCAGTTTTTCGGTTTTTTCAATCTCAGCCTTAATGCCAACCTGTTCAAAAAGGTTCTGAAACACTTCATAAAACGGCATGGTTGCAAGCTTATCTTTATAGTCATGCACAAGGTCAACAAATGCCTGAATACTTTTTTTTGCCCTGGGCTTTAATTCCTCCAAAGAATCCGCCTGCTCCATCATTTCAAAGAGTGATAGATTTCTTGGTCCACGGGCTTGTGTGAGCTGCATGATGGTGTTTTTTCCAATATCCCGCTTGGGATAGTTGGCAACCCGGAAAAGACTCACTTCATCTTTGAGATTATGTAGAAATCTCATGTATGCCAGACAATCCTGTATCTCCTTGCGATCGAAAAATTTTGTGCCTCCGATCAATTGATAAGGTATTCCGGCGTCTCTCAGCTGTTCCTCAACGGCTCTGGACTGAAAATTTGAGCGATATAGAAAGGCAAAATTCGACCATGAATCTCCCGTGGAGTATTTATAGTAATTCATTTTTGAGACAACTTCCTCCAACTCATCTCTTGGATTGTCCTCTGCAGAGCAGCGGATCAAGGCTCCCTCTTTGGCTTGAGTCCAAAGGTTTTTGGACATTCTTGCGGAGTTATTGGCAATCACGTCATTGGCAGCATCCAGAATAACATCGGTGGATCGATAATTCTGCTCCAGTTTAATTACTTCCGCTTCGGGATAATCCTTTTGAAAATCCAGGATATTCCTGATATCCGCACCGCGCCAACCGTAAATGGACTGATCATCATCACCCACAACGCACAGTTTTCTGTGCTTTTCTGCCAGGAATTTGACCAGTGAATATTGTACCCTGTTGGTATCCTGATATTCGTCCACCATAATATATTCGTATCTGCTTTTTAGCTTTTCCACTTCCGCCGGAAATCTTTTAAAGAGATCGATGGTTAAATAGAGAATATCCTCAAAATCAAGGGCATTACATCCTTTTAATGTTCGGTTATACTCCTTAAAAACCTTTCCAGTAACCTGGGCAAAAGGGTCCTGTTTCTGATCCAGGAAGACTTCGGGACCTTTCCCCTTGCCTTTCACTTTCATAATCTCATAAAATGTGGCCTTGAGATTAAACACTTTGGTGTCAATGCCTTCATCTTCATAGATCGTTTTAATCGTAGCCAGTTGGCTGGTTGTATCAAATATGATAAAGTCTTTTTGATATCCCAACAAATGGATAAATTCACGCAGTATCCGCACGCATAGTGAATGAAACGTGGTTATGGTGATGCCTTTTGTCTGACCTCGCAGCATTGCCTGAACTCTTCCGTTCATCTCTTTGGCTGCTTTGTTGGTGAAAGTCAGAGCCAGGATCCGAAACGGTTGAATTTTCTGATTTGCTATCAGGTGCGCTATTCTGTATGTAATAACCCGGGTTTTCCCACTTCCGGCACCCGCTAATAAAAGCACCGGTTTATTAATTGTCTGGACTGCGATTTTCTGCTGCGGATTTAATTCCGACAAACTAAACTGATTCATTTAAGTTTTTCGTTCAAAAGTTTTAATACAACCTATTAAATGTTTTTCCCCTCTGATTTTCCGTAAACTTGGGTTGGATCTGTTGGATCGATTATAACATTCAAAGTAAGAAAAAATGACATGACTATCGAATTATTAGCACCCGCCGGTAATTTAGAAAAGTTGAAAATCGCTATCCAATACGGTGCCGACGCAATTTACATAGCAGGTCAACGCTTTAGTCTGCGAAGTGCTGCCAACAATTTCACAATTGAGGATATAAAAGAAGCACTCCTCTTTGCCCGGCAAAGGGGGAAAAAAGTCTACATTACAGTAAACGCATTCCTGCATGACGATGAGATTGATCAATTACCAGAATACCTTGCAGAACTTCACTCCGTTGCTCCGGATGCTTTAATCTGTTCCGATCTGGGTGTCGTCAAACTCGCTCAAAAACATACCGGAATTCCCATTCACCTCTCAACTCAAGCTTCTGTCATAAATTCTGATCATGCAATGATTTGGAAGGGAGAAGGGGTAAAAAGAATTGTCGTCGGAAGAGAACTGACAATTAAAGAGGCTGCCTACATCAAGGAAAAAACGGGACTCGAAATAGAAATGTTCATCCACGGGGCTATGTGTATGGCTTATTCAGGGCATTGTGCCATGTCAACATATGTTGCCCAAAGAGACAGTAATCGGGGTGGATGTATTCAGAATTGTCGCTACCTGTACAACCTTTATTCCCAGGATCATCAGATCTCCAAATCTCACGTTTTAAGTTCAAAAGATCTGTGTGGCATTTCCTTAATAGATGATCTGATCAAGGCCGAGATCGACTCAATCAAAATCGAAGGTCGGATGAAAAGCAATCTTTATGTGGCTTCAACCGTCAGAGCTTATGCAAATGTCATCAAAGAGATTAATCAGGGTAAAAGTTCAAACTTTGAAAACTGGAAAACCGAACTCACTAAAATTCCATTTCGGGGATATACCGAAGGATCTTTAAAATCTGAAGCCGATTTGGATTCCATCTATGATCCTTCATATGAAAGTGGTAAAGACTTCAAAATGGCAGGAACTGTGTTGGAAACAGACAAGGACCGGCATAGATTCGCTTTTTATGTTAAAAACAGACTGTTTCCCGGAGACGAAATCGAAGTAATGACCTTTGACGGGAGTATCGAAACAGTAACAGCTAAGGAGTTGATTAATCTGGCAGATCAGTCGCTAACCATCGCCCAACCGAATAGCATCATCTGGTTGCCACTAAAAGACGGAATAGAAGCACAAAACGTCGCTCGGATTAATAGGGCCGCGACAACATAAGAGCTCTTAAACACGCGCACTCGTCCACGCTGAAGAATGCGGCCTTCTCATAGCATTCGCACTGGTGATGCAATTATCGGGGCTACTGCTGTAGAAAACACCTTTCCACTTTCCACATGCAAAAGAAAACACTTTGAGGCTATTGGCGATTTGACTCTTCAAGTGTTTGAATCTTGAATCTCATTAAAAGCCCTCGGTGTGAAAACAGTAAACTCACCACCATCTCGAGAATGGAAAGGATCTCCAAGGAATTTTCAAGTGAATATCCTGTTCGTGACAATCAAGCAGCCTTTCTAAAGCAATATTTAAGACAGTTTTCATGTAGATCTGCAGTTGTAGTATTTAACACTACATATAATTTGGTTTAATAATTTTTAAGCCAATCCAAAAATCCAGCCCAAATTCCATGGAAAAAACCATTTTGCCGTTTTAGCAGGCTTAAAGTGTTGTAATCATCTAGTATAAAAACCTGAACAAGTAGGTCTTTGCTTTGGTTTTTCTAAGGGTTTTCATGCACATATCGATTGCATGCATCGTAATCCTGGCATCTGGATACACAATTCACATTTGGGCAATTGGATCTGCAATTTTGAATCGGCACATTTCGATCAATACCGATGATTGGCGGCAATCCATGAGCTTTGAAAATTCTTTGTATTATTCCAATGTCAACTTCATTGTGGGCGCAAAGTGAAGGATTATCATTGAAATACAGCGTACTATTGACTCTTGAAAGTCTGCCTAATCCGTTTAAACTGCTGAGATTTGAATTGGCACTTATGTTTACACCAGAATAGATATAGCTAAGTTGTTGAAAGGTAGTGAAAGTAAGTTTGCTGTTTTCTTTTATAAAAAGAAAACAGCAGTTATTCGAACTATCCTGACATCTCAATCCAATAGTCTGTAGTGGATTCATATTAAATCTCATCAGTTCAAAGTTCCTTTCAATATCTAAAAGATTTCCGATCTTTTTTAATCTTCCAAATTTAAAGACTTTCAAATTTGGATTAAAAATCATCTCCAGTTTACCTCCCACAGATTCCAATAACGGAAAGTCCAATACTGGGACATGCACGTGATTTTCGTTGATTTGTAGATTACCTATGATCCTGTTATAATTTATTATCAAATTTCCTTTGATAAACTTCAGCTGTCTGAAACTAACCTTTTGGAGTTTATTGTTTCCAAGCTTAGATTCTTGATTATTATCGGCTCCCCTTGCTTTTGAATTGCCAATAATCGTCAAATCTCCATCGATATTCTGAAGATCGCGTAAATTAACTTCGGAGATCTAGTTGCTTCGGATTGTTACGTTTCCGGTAATCCCTTGATAATGCCCCTCTCGAAATCTTTGCAGATCCAGATTGGATAATATATCCACCGATCCTCTGAATACTCTATTCGAAGATCCACTATCATCTCGCTGTTTGACACAACGAACAAAGCCGGATGATACAGCTCCTCCCTCAGGGATGGCTCCTCTGTTAAAATCAATTGACCAGAGTTTGAAATTGATTTCCTCGTCGAACATCGGTGTTGTGCTGATAAACCTATTTGTCACTGCTCCCCTGAAAGCCGGATCAAGTGTTGGCTTTACTCTGGATGTATCAACCAAACTGATTAGTTCTTTAAAGGTCGGAAGCCTCCAGTCTTGATTATTTATTCTACGATTGGGGCAATACTCAACCGCTCCTTCATAACTTAGCGATTTATCGGAACTATCGCGTTGCCAGGTTAATTTTGTTCCGTAGTCATAAACCGTCTCCGTTCCGACCTTATAGTGGGTTGTTGGTGGTAAAGGCGGGAGAGCATCAAAATGAATCACGCAACGGGCATGAAATGCTGCTGTATCAGAATAGAAATAACTTGTGCCGTCTTTGAAGTTCACGGTCCAATACTCCGGATTAAAGACACCTTTCCTTTCTGTTTTGGTCCAGTAAATACCCGGAGTGGTTGGTACAAAGAGATCCTCATCTATTGCTGGATTTCTTTTCCGATAGTTAACAATAGATAAGAGTTCGTTTCGAGTCGGAAGACGAACATATTTTTGGTTTGGGTTTGAATTAAAGCTTTCACAGTATGCATTGGCTTGATTGAATGTCATTTTTGATGTATTGATTGACTCAAAAACCTGCCAATAGATGCCGCCACTACCTGATTCATCCTTTATTTCAAATACCGTTTTGAACGGTCTGCGGTTATTTGGTTACCTCTATATCATTTAATCTCGAAGTTCCACTAAAAAATTCAGAAAGAAGTGAAAGTGGTATTGATAGATTACTGGGCAAATTAGTGGTTACCGATGTGAAATTCCAAGAATAACCAAATAAGATCTACTCTATATCCGATAACATTTAGGTATTAGCACTTAATAGGTTTCTAAATTAGACGGGACAAAAATAAACCCGTGAGCATCGTATCCGAGCAGTGGATATACCCCAGTAACCAACCGTATTTGTCCTGCTCGAGCCGGACATTCCATTGTGGATTCCGGGATCTGATCAGATTCTCGACAAATTTGCTTACCGCATTTCCCTTTTTCCATACCTCCTCAACCGAAATATCGAGGCTTGTTGCATCCCCCGTGGTTTCTTATCGTAGTGAACTCAGGGTGTCTCACTTCAAGGAATCATTGGATACGAATTCTCACCTTTACGAACAGTAGAATTGATTATGAATCTAAATGATGATGATGCAGTGTGTTGAAAAATGATTCAACAGAAGTTCAATTTTAGATTAGGACAGTGGTAAAATTCTTATCCTATCTTACATCCAAATTTGGACTAAACTGGATCAACCAAAGAGTGATAAAATGAAATAGTAGTAAATAACGGGAAGGCGGAAGAAGTGAGGCAAATCTTAGGGAGAAATTTGAAATAATAGATTTTGCAGGGATAATTTTCAGATGTAACGCCTGATATACCTAAAATAGGAAGGTGAATGGCGGAGGTGGTAACTTTGTTTTTTATACGGCGGTTTGCGGGGATCGTTGGTAGTGGATTGGAGAGAAGGATCTTTAATAGCAGGAAATTTTATATGCGGTTATAAATTAAGATACTTAAGAAAGATAGATGGAATATTGGATGGAAAAGCCTCGTTAATCATAATCTATTCAGTCTTTACAAGGAAAATGATATTGAGACCGCATGAGTCTAAAACAGTTTAAAACAGCTATAATATCCCCAGGGATGTTGCTTTAGCGACGGCCTGTGTTCGCTTGTGTACATCGAGTTTGGTGTATAGACGTAAAATATGAAATTTTACGGTATTCAAAGAGATAAAGAGTTGAGTCGCTATTTCACGATTGGTGCATCCATCAGCAATGAGCTTTAAAACCTCCAGTTCCCTCGGGGTTAACTCGCCATCCGGAAAATCGAACAAAATGGGATCTGTCTTTGCTTCAATTTCTCGATCAACTTCTTCAGAGTCTGTAAAAGAGAATATATCATCAATAAATTCCGGATAGTAGCCATCATTTCGCATTTCATGCAACAACCGAAACATGTCTTTGCCATGATCTAAAAAAGGTCTGATAGCCCCCTCGGGAGCAGTAAGGTACAGGGCGTGTCCAAGGTGGATCTTTGCTTGATCCAAATCCTGATTTAATTCGTATACAATTGAAAGCAAGATTGATGTCTCAATGACCAATCGCTTCATTTCCCATTTTTCGGATCCGGCCATTTGTTTTTTTAAAAAACCGATCAGTAAAAGTATATTTTTTTTATCGTTTTTTTTGTTTTCTTGCTTACAGCGCTTAATGAAAATATGGATTTTTATCATTTGTGCTGTCAAATGCCACTCAAAATCCTGGTAGTAGTGAAGTTCCGAATCAAAGTCCCAAACTTTGGGGCCAATAATCTGTTCCATATTCTCAAAGTCCAATGAATAATTACCCAATATGGACGACAAATTCATTTCCAGTGCAGCAGCCAGTGATGTCACATTATTGTGGAATCTTCCCATTCCTTCAAGCTGCGCAATAAGCTTCTTAAGCTCAAAGCTATCGAATTTCAGGGCTAATTTCACAAATATCTGGTGAACCATTGCATTGATGATGATCCCATTTTCTGTCGTCAGTCTAAGAGATTTGAGTGCGTCTTCCAATAACCGATTGGCTTTTGAGAGTTGGTTCCATTCAAAATAGACTGCTCCCAGAATAACCTTTAATGCATTCACAAATTTGAGGTGTTGTCCTGGTTTGCTATCCAAAGGGGTGTGGTCTTTTATGGTTTCTTCACAAACTTGACAAGCCAGGTGATATTTGCCTTTCTGGTAAAGAACCCAAGCCTTTAGATAGGTCGCATATATAGTCAGATACAAGTGCCCTTTGGTTTTAGCAATCGAAGTGGTCTCCTCCAGTGACTTAAGTGCTGCATCAAAGTCAACGGTTCTGAGCTGAATTCGAGCAATCAATACTTGGGTTGCACTGCTGAGATCATTGCTTTGGCATTCCGACTTCTCTAGTGATTTTTTTAAGTCATCAACATATTTGTTGGATGGATTTCCTCTCCCAAACGAAAGGGTTGCTTTCAGCAGGGTAATGGTGTCTGAAACCCGGGAGATTGATAAACCCGCAGCTTTGACAGAACCCAGAACCTCTTCTCCGGGATTGGATATAGCCTGTTCTGCATTTCTCAATCGCAGTCGAATCAAGTCATCGGATACGGCAGTCATATCATTCATGAGAGACCACGCATGGACAAGGCCTAGTAACGGACGGGAGCTGATAATGCTCTCAGACAGTTTTTCGATCCATTTGCGGATGTGAATCCGTTCGCCAATGATCATTGCGCTTGCTACGCACTTTTCAATCAAACAAACGGCCAGAGAGATATCATTTCCTCTGAAAGCATACTTAATTGCCTCCTCCAGATGGTTGTGCCGTTCATACCAATGACAGACCTTTGTGTACAAAGGTTGAAGTCGCTCGGGGTATTGCTGCTTCAAGAGGCTTTGCAGAACATCGCCATACAATTGATGGTACCGATACCAACGACGTTGTTCATCCAGTTGTACAATGAATTGATTATCAATGATCAGCTGTTCCAATAACATGGCACTATCCTCCCGGCCAGTCAGTTCGTTACATAACGAATCGGATAAGTGATCCAAAATGGAGCTTTCCAGGAGGAAATTACGAATAGTCTCAGGTTGTCGAAAAAACACCTCTTTTACCAGGTAGTCCATTATGTACGCATGGTTACCGGAGAAGTTGCTGATAAAACCACTTTTATCTTCACATTTGGTCAGGTATAGTGCTGCCATATAAATACCTGCAATCCAGCCCTCGGTTCGTTCCGTTAGCGTTGTGACTTCGGTTTTTGACAGGTCGAGTCCTATGATTCGATTCAAAAAAACCGACACCTCATTCTCATCGAAACAGAGATCGTTTTGACGGATCTCCCATAAATCATTTTGAATTCGAAGCCGATCCAGGTGAATCTGCGGATCAGAACGGGTCAAAATCAGAAAATGTAAATTTGACGGAAGATGGCGGATCAAAAAGGCGGTGATATCATGAACTGCCGGATTTTTTATTTGGTGATAATCGTCCAGTATAATGAATCCGGGCTTGCTTCTTTCGCACAGACTATTCAGCAGGATAGTAAGGGAGGAATAGAGTTGAGTCGGCTCATATGAAGAAAGATGGTCATCACATTCTTCCAGTTCAGGATAAAGCTTCTTTAGAGCCAACCGCAGATAACCGAAGAATTTGACAGGATCATCATCTGCTTCATCCAGGCCAATCCATGAGACCTGTTCCTTTCTCGATCTCGCCCACTCACAGGTGAAGGCTGTTTTTCCATATCCGGCGGGTGCTGAAATAAGAACAACCCTGGGTAAAACCGCTGAGTCCAATCGTTTTATCAAGCGCATACGAGATAAGCAATTGGTCTGTAGAATTGGAATATCGAGTTTAGTTTTTAAAAATTGAAACGTCATTACCTGGATTTATCACTAAAGAAATCTTCGAACAAAACCACCCGTTTGGGTAGTTGATCTATTTCACTTAAGCGCTACGGTGTATTAAAGCAATATAAAAAAGCGATTTTCAAATCAAGAGCCTGCTGACTTCGTTTTTACAAATCCGTTCGATCCGGCAGTCGTACTCATATAAGACAACTGATTTTGTCAGAGCTGATCAGTTGCTTTCTGAAAGATCGTTTACCATTTCCACCCTACGTTTTTGACAGGGTTAAAACAATGATTGTCGTATATCGATAATGATAAATTAATTTATGGAGGATTAAATGAGAAACCATGAGGAATATAAAATCCAAATTATCAAATGCACTCAATGGCTTTCTAAGCATGGTTATTTTGGTACTTTAAGAGGAACCGGTGGAAATGTATCAATGCGTATTGAGGGGGAAGAGTTGTTTGTCATCACGCCATCAACATTACCATATGATCAATTGTCATTGGACAACATGTGTGTGCTGGATTTTGATTTGAAGCAAATTGAAGGAGAATTGAAACCGTCTGTGGAAGCCGGGCTTCATCTTGAATGCTACAAGCAAAGAAAAGATGTCAATGCTGTCATTCATACACATCAAATACATGCCAGTATGTTTGCAATTCTGAATAAACCGATCCCGGCTCTTTTTGATGAAGTCAGTTTTGATATCGGACCGAGTGTTGAGGTGGTACCTTACGGTCTTTCAGGTAGCCCGGAACTCATTGAGAATCTCAGGAGTAAATTGAGCAATAATTGCCATTGCTATCTGATACAGAACCATGGTGCCTTGAACCTCGGGGCAACATTGGACAAAGCATGGTTGAATGTCGAGCTACTTGAAAAGACTGCCAAAGTCTACTATGGTGCCCAATCAACAGGAAACCTAGTAACTCTTCTCCCTGATGATATCGTCAACCTGATCAGGGAACTAAGAAAAGAGGAATTTGACACCGAACCTGTTTGTAACTAATATTTCCCTATTCGAATGAAGGAGCGTTTAATCCAATTATCAAAAACAGGAATCTATATGGACACATCTCACATCTGTGTTTTAGATGTTGGTAACACCAACAAGAAGCTGCAGATTTTTGATGCAGCGTACCAAATTGTTCACACCCGATCCGCCCAGTTCCCCGAACGCTCGGAGTCTGAACTGACACTTGAACCGATTGAAGAAATCATGGACTGGTTTCTGGAAGGCCTGAAAGAGGTATCCGCTCTGTTCGAGATTGGGGCGATCGCTGTCAGCGCCCATGGTGGCAGTTTTGTATGTCTGGACCAGACCGGTAGTCTTTCCATCCCCATGCTGTTTAACGCCCACGATCCGGGACCAGATTTTCATGCCCGTTTTTACGATAAATTCGGTTCCGCCGATCAGTTTCACATCGAAACCTCTACACCACCGCTGCCTTATCTGGTTTGTATCGGAAAGGGGATCGCTTTCGCAAAGGAGCAGTTTCCCGAAGCCTTTGCCCAAACAGCTCATATCCTGGGACTGCCTCAGTATATCGGCTACCGACTCACCGAAAATCTCGCCTTGGAGAAAACCTACCTGGGCAATCATACCTATCTGTGGGACTTCAAAAAAGAGGAATTCTCACCTTTTGTCGATCAGTTAGGCATTCGACATCTATTGCCGAAAAATATCCTGAGCCCCTGGGACAGGCTGGGAACTGTCACCCGAGCCATTGCCGATGCCACCGGACTGTCGGTAGAAACGATCGTGATAGCAGGTATCCATGACTCCAGTAGCGCCTTTATCCCTTTCTCCCTGATGGATGAACACCCCAAGATTCTCAGCTCGGCCGGGTCTATGATTGTCAATATGATTGCCGAAGATGCACCGGACATCAACGAGGACGATCTTGGCAAAACCATCTATTATAATAACGGCGCGTTCTCCAAATTGATCAAAACCGTTTTCTTCGCTGGTGGTATCGAGTTTGATTTGTATCGGCAGTTGATCCAGTCCATCCATAACCGGGACGATATTCCACCATTCAACCACGATCTTTGTGAATTGGTGTTGGCAGAAGCTACACAGTTTATCACTCCATCTATCACAACCATGGGAATGTTTCCTGTCGGTTCCTCCCGTGCCGTTGAGAACGGTCAGTTCTTCGGCTTGGATAAGCTATTCATGGGTGAAACACCGGCTTTCTTCCAGGATTATGATCGGGCTTTCATGGTGCTAAACCTGTCCATCGCCATCCATTCCAAACTGTCGATCGAAGCTATTCGACGGTCGCCTTCTACACCAGTGTATGTAGAAGGCGGTTTTCATAAGAATGACTCCCATACTGCCCTGTTGGCAGCATTACTGCCCAACACACAGGTTCTGACCACCGATGTGACTGAAGTAACCTCTCTCGGTGCCGCCATCCTGGCTCGTGCAGCACTGGCTGGTAAATCACCTGAGAAGCTAACCGCACTGCCCACAATCCAGCAGCAGGAGATCTCTTGTCAGCCATTAATAAATTTGGACCGGTATTTAGATAGGTTTCTGGATTTTGCAAATTCATAGAACCATATTCTTTGCATAAACGCTTTTTCAGTTTTTTGGGACTTTGGGATTCGGGGTCGCGGGGTCAGTAGGGTCGTGGGATCATTGGGGTCGTGGGGTCGTGGGGTCGTTGGGGTCGGGTCGGACCAAGCTATTGTTCGATAAAACTGGTTTTTAGGTTGTTGGGGTCGGGTCGGACCTAGGGTGTCGCTTTTGGTAAGTTTTTGAAAAATTTGCTGCTCCATAAATTTGCCCAATGTAACCATGCAGAATATGCAAAATAATTGGATCTAAAAGGATTTCGATTGGCATTTTATTAGAGAAAATATTTTGTTCAAATATGCCAAAATGCGACACCCTACGGACACCCTAGTCGGACACCCTAGGTCTCGGACACCCTAGGTCTCGGACACCCTAGGTCGGACCAAGCTATTGTTCGATAAAACTGGTTTTTAGGTTGATTTTTTACCCCTTTTTTAGGCTTAAAATACACTTTTTGAGACCCAAAAGATGGTTTTAAGAAATTACTTCTATCTATATTGGCTCATTTCTCATATGTGCATGATCGTTAAACCTATTTTTTTGCAATCAAAACGAACGCTCTAAGCCTTAAAAAAGGGTGATTTTAAAAGATTTTTCCTCTGTTCATCGATTATCGCTTTGGTCCGACCCCCAAAATGCAAAAGTCTCGGAAGTGTCTTCGAAAACATGTATCAATCATTAAAAAACGGCGGCTATCTGTTATTGGGACTGCAAGAGGGAGAAGGTGAAGTGTCTGTTGAATCACCATTCCTTCCGGGAAAAAAAATGTTGATAAATTTGTATAGTGAAGACAAGATTTATAACGTACTCCGGAAAGTCGGTTTTAAGATGGATGTTTTTTCCTGAAAACCACCGACAAGTGAAAAGCAATTACCTTTTAATAAGATTTACGTTCTTGCATCAAAATAGCTATTGACCGATATACCAACCTGTCAGTTTTACAGCCTGTACAGCAGCTGTTCAATTCTTCCCCGAAATCAAAATCCAATAAAACGGGATCAATGGAACAATTCCATGACATTTTGATCATCAGCATTATTGTTATTGTCCTTGTGGTCTTGTTGTCGGCTCTGGTGATCTGGGCAAGAAAGGGAAATAAAGGAGCAAATCTGATTGCAGCAACTTTTACTTTTTTTCCCCGAATCCGTTATTTCAGAAAAACTATAAAACCGTCCAGGAAGCTGAAAACAGAGTTAAGGAAAACGAGAATGAGTCAGGAGAACCTCCTGTTAATCAGGCGTAAAATAATAAAACAACATGAGAAAGATTGAGGTTCACAATTATGATCCATCATGGCCGAAGCGCTTCGAAACAGAAAAGGAACTCCTGATTCGCACACTGGGTGAAGTAGTGACAGCAATTCATCATATTGGAAGTACAGCTGTACCCGGGCTTGCCGCCAAGCCAGTCATCGATATGCTGGTTGGAGTTGATGATTTATCAACACTCGACTTGTTAAATCCTGATATGGAGGCGATTGGTTACGAACCCAGAGGTGAATTTGGCATTCCTAGCAGACGGTACTTCCAGAAAGGAGGCGATGCTCGCTCTCACCAGATTCACGCTTTCCTGGCTGGCGATGATAACATAACGAGGCATGTTGCATTTCGGGACTATTCTTAAACCTGCCCAAACCGAACAAGATAACAACGCCCGTCGAGATCCTGGCGCCTGAGAACGATATCATCTTCTCCTTGAAGGACAATGAGGCCACAGCCCGGGCATACGGAACGAATCTCAAAGTTTTTGTCAATATGGCCCATGACATGATGCTGGAAAAAGACTGGCAGAGAGTGGCCGATTGTATCATTGAAAGTGTTTCTGGCTAAACCGCTCTTCAGTCGATATCCCCGCCCAGCCACATCCTCTCATAGGTAAAACAGCAGAGAACAATGGTTGATCTCTGCCGTTTTCTGTAATCATTTTGTTAAGATGCAACTCTGGAGTTTTCAAGATTATCTTTGCTTTAAAATCGCTATTGTTATATAATGTTGCCAATCTGCTTGTTTCAGTAGAGCTAAGTCCCCGGGATAAAACCGTAAAAGGAGAATAGTCTTTTTCTTAATAATTCCCAATTATTCGAATTCCACTCAACAAGGAGAATTATATGAGCCTAATCAAACAGTTTTTAATCATCATCGGAATTCCGTTATTGGGGATGGTTATAATCTTTATCGTCGGGATTCAAAATTTCGGTTCCATAAAAAAAGGTGTTCGTGCGCTCATGGAGCTGGAAAACGAAAGAGTTACCATGGTCAATGCGGATCGGGATGCGTATCAGGCTTTTCTGAACGAGAGATCAAGCCTCGAGACTTTTGATGCTAATCTGCTGAACGAGCTTGACGCCTCCAATCAGGAAAACCTGCAACAAACCTGGGAAAGGATAACGGAACCGGGTCAGAATTTTACACCGAAAATGCAGAGCCAATTCACCCGCTTTCGCACGAATTATGAAAGCTGGAAAAAGCACAGTCGTCAAATCATCGCCCTGTCAAAGGAAACAGCATCCGAGAACGTTCAAATGCTTGATTCATCAGCCAAGGCTATCGAAGCATTCGGCAGGATGAGGGATAATATCGACAAGCTTGGAGAGTTGATCGACTCGCAACTGGGGGAAAACGTCTCACCGGCTCGAAGACGTGAGCTGGAAAAGGCTTTATCGTTAGTATTGAATGGAGACCGGGATGCCTATCAGGCCTACTTGGCTCAATTACTGTCAATCCGGGTGCTCGGCCAGGAAGACATGAAACAGCAGGATCACGACAATGAAGAGAATATCGCACAAACAGGAGAACGATTCCTGGCCGCCGCTGAAATTAGCGGAGAAGCTGCCAACCCTTTTAAAAGTGAATTTGAGAACTATTTTTCCGTCTGGAAAGAAAACAGCCGCAAAGCAGTGCAACTGGCAAAGCAGAGTCTGGCAAAAAACATGGCCAAAAAAACGGAATCGGAAGCCAGCACTGTTGCCTTTGAAACCATGCGGGATGCTATCGATAAACTGGGGGAGATGCAGGATGAAAGGGCTAAGATGGGCGAGGAAAATATGGCTCATTCCATATCAAACACCATCACCATTTATGTGGTGACGGTCGTCATCGCCTTGATCCTGGCCATGGCCGTTGCTTTCATCCTGATAAGGTCTATCCTGTCGGCCCTGTTTAACTGTGTTGAATTGGCTGAGAAAGTCAGCGAGGGCGACTTTCAGGTTTCACTGGAAAGCCAGAGAAAAGATGAATTGGGAAAACTGATGGGCGCCATGAATAAGATGGCTCATATGCTGAGGGGTGCCATATCGTCGATCAGTAAAACGATGGGGCATGTCTCCCGTGGTGATTTCAGATACAGCATGTCCGAGGCTGGAATGACCGGCGAACTTATCATGATTAAGGATAGTATTAACAAGTCCATCGATATGTTGAGTGGTACTATTGCTCAGGTTGTAACTGCAACGGAACAGGTGAATTCGGGAGCTGATCAGATATCGAGCGCATCACAGTCATTGGCCAGCGGAACAACAGAACAGGCGGCCAGCCTGGAGGAAGTCAGCTCTTCGATGTCGGAAGTAACCAGCAGAGTACAGGCCAACAATGAAAACGCCAGCCAGGCTGCTGAGCTTGCTACGAAAACGATGGGGGTTGCCGATCGAGGCGATACTCAGATGAAGGACATGCTCTCATCCATGAACAAGATAAACAGCTCCAGCGCTGATATATCCAAAATCATCAAGGTCATTGATGAAATTGCCTTTCAAACAAACCTTCTCGCTCTCAACGCTGCGGTGGAAGCTGCCAGGGCAGGAAAATACGGCAAAGGCTTCGCAGTGGTTGCGGAGGAGGTTCGTAACCTGGCAGCCAGAAGTGCGGAGGCGGCCAAAAACACGACTTCCTTGATTGAGAATTCGGTCAAGGAAGTGGAATCGGGTGTTGATAATGCCAATAAGACAGCCGAAGTTCTGAGCGAGATAACCGTGGGAATTGCCAAGGTTAATGATCTGGTGGCTGAAATCGCTGCAGCCTCTCAGGAACAGAGCAGCAATACCAACGAAATCAGCAATGCCCTGACCCAGGTGAACAACGTGATTCAGCAGAATTCTTCGATATCTGAGGAGTCGGCCTCGGCTTCCGAAGAACTGAGCAGCCAGGCCACAGAACTGAAGGCAATGATGGCACGTTTCAAACTGCCGGATCAGAAATCAGGACAGGAAGTGAAAACGGAACAACCTGCTCTTGAACCTGTTGAGAGGGTTAAGCAAACACCCAAAATGATAACCCTTGATGACGATGACTATGGCAAGTATTGATGGATTTCCGGAAGTTTGTGATAGCCTGTGTCTGAGGAACCCTTGAATCAAAAGAGGTGGTTAACCTGTCAGAACGGGGAACAATGTTACATGAGAATGAAGTTTTAATGTTATTCTTCGGCATTATCATTTTGTTCTTTGTGATGAGAAATCTGCAGACACTAAAGCGGATTCATTCCATCAAGCTGTTGCTGGCCGGTTTCTGTTTCTCTCTTTCAGGCTGGCTACTAACGCTGGTTGAAGGATTTTAGTTCGACCGGCTGTTTAACTTCCTGGAGCATCTGTTTTATTTCATCAGCATCCTGTTTTTGACGATCTGGATTGGAATTATTGACAGAAAGGGCAAGCCGAGGGATTGATGAATATCATCGCAGTTCTTGATCTATTAAGCCTACTGACTGTCCTGGCAGCAATTCTGCTCGTTATCAGATCGCAACGATCCGGATTTATTTTTTGTGAAATCAGAATAGTAGTACTGGGGCTCCTCGGTTTTTCTGCGCTTTATCATTTTTTCCTCTTTTTGGAATGGACCGGAATAACCACCAGATTGGACAGGATTGAAGATTTAATCGGAGCGTTAATTCCGATGTGGTGGGCTTTTGTGTTTTATGCAATCCTGAAAAGCCTTGCTGCTCATGACCTTCAGAAGAGTCAAGAACGATATCGAATGCTGATTGAGACCATGAATGAAGCATTCGCAACTATCGATATCGATGGACGGTTTACATCCGTCAATCAGAAAATGGAACTGATGCTTGGATATCCAAAAAAAGAACTGATTGGAGTTTTCTTAAAACGGTTCTTGGATGAAGCAAATCAGGAAATTATCGATGATCGGCTTATTAAAACACAAAATTATGTGCCATCTTCCTCCGAACACGAGTGGATAAGGAAAGACGGATCAAGGGTCGTAACTTATATGTCACCCCAATCCCTTTTTGAAAATGAAATATTTGTTGGCAGTTTTGCGGTCTTTCTTGATATCACCGATCGAAAAAAAGCAGAAGAAGCCCTTCAGGACAGCGAGGAAAAGTATCGGAATGTTGCCCAAAATGCCACTGTGGCGATTTGTGTGATTCAGGATGAGATGTTTGCTTTGCCAACCCGGAATCGGTAAAACTCTTTGGTTATTCCCCGGAAGAGCTTGAAAAAACGTCCGTGGATTCAACGGTGCATTCCGAAAATCTGGAATTGGTGAAATCACGAAGGATTTTAAGGATTAAACATTAAGAAATTATTGGTTCATACAATCATCGCATCATCACAAAGAAAGGAAATACACGGTGGGTGGATGTCAAAGCTGTCGCTATTGTCTGGAATGAGCGTCCGGCAGTCCTCGTTTTCCTTACGGATATAGCGGAACTTAAGAAAAGCCAGGAGTTAATGATTCAAACAGAAAAAATGATACCCCTGGGGGAGATGGCTGCAGGGGTTGCCCATGAGCTTAATAATCCGCTGGGTGTTATTCTAAACAGTGTTCAAAACATTCAACGTCGACTGTCTCCAGATTTGAAAGCCAATATTGAGGCTGCGGAGGAGTTTGGAATCGATCTGCAGAAAACTGCCCCATACCTGGAAAAAAGAGATGTACTATCCACCCTGGATACCATTCGGGAGTCCGGGAAAAAGCGAAGTGAGAAGTGTAAAAGCTGAAACCGGCAGCGCCAAACAAAATTTCAAGGTCTATACTGCTGAAGAGTTTATCGCTGCTATTACTCAACATATTCCTAAAAAATCTTCCAGATGACCCGCAACTATGGTTTATGCAAAGCTCAGCATAAACCGTATTATGCAGAGTTCGAAATTATGCTGAGTTTATTTGGCAGAGCTTGTGTTTATCCAACAAAGCCAACATGTAACTCAACATAATAATACTGCCGATTAATCAAAGACTCTCAAGAAAGGCAAGAATGGAATCTTTCGCCTGGTAACGCACACTATCCAATGATGGATCCTGTATCCTTTTAAGCGCTTGTTCCTTCATGGCCAGGTCTGCTGACAGAAGAATTCCTGTATTAACGTGGAAACCTCGATTTCAGGTTCGTTTTTGCTCATAAACAGTCCCTCCCCACAAAATTTTCAAGTCTTTTTGAGACTTCCGCGAGAAGAGCAGGAACAGCTCTGAGGTACCAATAGGTATCAGTCACCCGGGCATGCCCCAGATAAACACTTAACGTAAATATCTTCCGGTCCAGGTTCTTGCCTTCTGAAATCCATTTAAGTAATCTATTGACTGCGAATGTATGGCGGAAATCATGAATTCTGGGCGATCTTTTACCTTTGCCCACCCAACCCAGATGCAGGCGCAGTTTCATGAAGACATATAAAACCTGACGATAATTCAAAGAGATTCCCTTTTTACTGATAAAACATCCTTCTGCCTTTGCCCCTGGGTAACAGGCATCTCGAAAAACCAAGTAATCCTGTAATGCCTGTGATGTTGATGAGCTAATCGGGACCAGTCTCGATTTTTTGAATTTTGTCCGGGTTACAGTAATGATGTTCGTTTTTAAATCAACGTCTTCCCTGGACAAATTGAGGGCTTCCGAGATTCTCAGCCCCGTACTTAAAAGTAGGCCAAACAGAGTTACATAAGTGCGGGGATGCAGGCTATTGACCGGTTTGAGGAAAGATGCCGCTTGCAGTAACGCTGCTATTTCTCCATCCGAATATATGAGAGGTGACAATTGGCGCTTGGAAGAACCCAGCAAGCGTTTAGGCGGAATCTCGGTGCGTGAGTCAAACAGGAACCGGTTTTTCGCGAAGCGGCGCACCACCTCATAACGTCTCGCCCAATAAACAGGATCGGCGCTTTGAGGAAGTTTTGCCCACCGAACCGCAATTTCTGTTGTTACTGGTTCTTTGTGACCGGTTTGATCTGCATAACGGGCAAAAAGGAGCAATTCCTTACCCTCACCACCCAGTTGATACCCAAGTTTTCGCTTAAACTCCAAGTATTGTTGTGCCTATTCAGTCATGGTTGATGTTTTCATCGTTTTCTCCCGTTATCAGGCCAAGGCAGAGCCACTTCAGCGAGCATGGGAATGTTGACTTTTGTGTAGATGACAGTCGTATCAATACTCTTGTGCCTCAGGAAATCGGCTATTTCCTTAATGCTGACACCCTGCTGAATCATATGAGTGGCAACCGTGTGCCTAAGAACAAGAGCCCCATATGAAGGAAGTTCCAGTCCCGCGCGCTTAAATCCGCGCCGGATAATAGCGCCTATAGCGTCTCCGCTGAGAACTGCTCCCAAGGGGCGACGATGACGGACAAATATCCTTCGTTCAGATGTAGTAGGACGACCGCTTTGTAGATACACTACAATAGCTTCTCCAACATCTTTCGGTAATGGGAGTTCATTCGTTTGTCGCCCTTTTCCCTCCGAGATACGGATAACGCCTGAATGCCATTCGATATCATCCAGTTTGAGATTCGCTACTTCGCTCCGCCGCAGACCCAATCGAGCCAGGCAAAGAGCTATCGCATAGCCCCGCAGACCATCAGTCTTTTCCCGATCAAATGAAGACAACAACGCTTCCAATTGCTCCCGAGTCAAGTATTTGGGTATGTGAGAAAGCTTCCAATCCGCAATCGCTGGAACCGCACTCACCAGCCTTTCATCGCACAAACCCTTCATAGCCAGAAACCTGAAAAAACTTCGTAAAGCCTTCTTCATTGCTTTGAGAGTTGGCGTATTATAAATCCTTTTTTGATTCATCATGAACTGAATGACATCGATCGGGATTAAGTCACTCAGTTGTTCTTCGGAAAAGTTGGCAAATCTCTCACGCAAAAATCTTTGTACATAGCGTGTATACTTATTTTTCGTCGTTTCTTTCACTCCAGAAACCCGCAACAGAAACCTTTCAAAATGGGGATATGCTGCGTAATGGCCGCAATAAACTCCTCTGCTGAATAGAGCACAAAGTTCTTTTTATTCTTCCCCTTCTGCATTATCGAACGATACAAGACCTTTCCGGTTTTCTCAATGTAGGTAATTTTCTCAGTACTGAAGAAGTTGCGAATGATGAGGAGCGAGACTCTCAGCTCCAAACAACGGAGTGTTTCCAACCCATCAGTTTCTGGGTCATCTTTGATCTTTCCCTCTTTTTTCAAAAATTTGAATACCTCAGCCCGGAAGAGCTCTTCCAGAGGTTTCAGATCCACCCGCTTCATCACATGAAATAGACCGGTATCTGTAAAAAGCCCATCGGTAACGATAGCGTGAATGTGCGGATGAAACTTTTATGTGGAGCTCCACATAAAAACTTCTCAGGATATTCACCGAAGGTATGAATGGCCATCACTACCCCAGGAACTCCATCTTTCAACCGAACCGTTTTCCGTAAGAAGGTCAGCAGGCTTTTGTAAGCACATTGACACAATCCAGTCATCAAGAAACGATTATGCTTAAAATAGATCCTGAGCATAATCGGAAAACTGAACACATACTGCCGGTGCGGAACCGGATATCAGCAACAAATCCGAATTCGACCGGCGAAATCAAAACTGAAAAATCTTGTCAAATCTTGAATCCAAATTTGGACTAAATTGGACCAACCATAGGGTGATAAAATGAAACAAAGTGAAATAATGTGAAGTAAGATAAAGTGCAGCAAATCTCAGGAAGGACTTTGAAATACTTGAATTTAAAGAAAAAAACTACAGATACGGCGACTGATATGCTTAAAATTGGGGTAAGATTGGTTAAAATTCAGTGGATTTTACCCCTAATTATTTCATCTACTATCAAGTCATTTTGGAAAAAATACTCTCGATTTTCATCTTAACAAATCTTGCCAAATAGTACTCTCGAAAAATTCTTCTCCTAAAAGTTGTCCTAAATTGACCACACTACAAGGAAATAGAATGAAAAAGAAGTAAATAACGGTAAGTTGGTAAAAATGCAGCAAATCAAAGGAAGGACTTTGAAAACTTGTTGGCGTCAGCCGTAATACCGCCAGACGCTACCTTGAATACCTGGTGGCAAACGGAGATGTTCAAACAGATCTCTCATACGGAACCGTCGGTCGGCCCGAACGGATATATGTGAAACGTGAATGAAAGGTTTGCCGAAATCGACCGGGTGGTTTGCCCTGCACTTCCTCCTGCGGGGGAGAAATCGTTTATGTTCCTTTTGAAGATGCTGCCTGGGATAGGCAGGAAAGCCCGGATTTTGTGGGTTAAACATTCCGGGGCTTTATAAAACGGAAGACTTGACGAAGGGTGGCTTATATTCTGAGTTCCACACCCTGCCTGAAACCTGTCGACAATTCGGCGATCAACTCGGAATTCAATTCCATTTTGTTGTATTTTCCTATTCCGGTTTTCGTTTTCACACCATTTCGAGCCTGAATCTGGAAAAAAAGCGGAATTATGCCGTTGACTTCGAAAATCCGATTTCTTATCATCTTCCTTCTGCCATAAGTTGAGAAAGCTCAGCTGCAGTCTTTGCGTTCAAAAGTGTTTGGACCTTTTCAGGTGTCGATGTAGCGGAGGCAATTTCGGCAAGTATACGCAAATGCAGGTCTGGCTCACTCTCTTGACTTAGTAAAACAAAAAGTAACTTAACCGGCTCTCCTTCATAAGTGCGTAAATCAATCTCCTTGGAAATGTGTGCGAGGAAGCAGATTGGTTCAGTTAAAGCGGAGCAATGAAGATGTGGAGCTGCTACACCATGGGCGAGTGTGGTCGGAAAAGCAAGCTCTCGTGTTAACAACTCTGATAATATGTGCCGGTTTGCCAATTCAGGGTATATTTCCGCCATTCTTTTAATAACGGTTTCTATTGCTTCCTGGTAGGAATCTGGCTGGATAAACATGACATGCTGTTTACGAAGCAGCCCAGTTAAGAGCCCAGAAACGCGCTGCAGCACCAGGAATTTGGTTGCTGTTGATATATCAGCAGGCCTATTAAAAGAGATCTCCTCTTGGCTTTCAGTCATCAGGATTAGACTAGTCCTTTCAACTGTTTTACTCGTTAGATTGTCCATTTGGTGAAGTGTTTTTTCTTTGGTTTTGAGATCATATGAGACCTGTGAAGGTTTTGGGAGGGTTGGCCAAATAGGTATTCCTTTACCGGCAATTTGTTGTTCAACTTCGTTGTTTTGCGAAGTCCAACGAAAAAGTTTACGGTTTTCAATTGCTTCAGACCATTTTTCACAGATGAGTTGATTCAAATCTCGATTGTCCGTAAGCGCTAATACGTAACCGATGGAGTCAGTAATCTCTTTGGGTAATGGTTTTAGTGATAATGCATTCCCTTGAAAAGCAACCAAACCAGCTTGTTTCGCTTCTTGAATAGCATCACTATTTGTATCCAAGAAGACACAGCTCCCTTTGCTAATTCTTTCTATGAATTGCGCTACTTTTCGAGAAAAAAGATGTGCCCCGATTATTAGCCAGCCCCTCTTTTCCGGCTCCTCTAGCTTTAGCCACAGCAGAATCTTACGTGCCGATCCACCCTGTAAAATTATAGTGCTCAATATAACGCTAAAAGTAAACGTTTCTAAAAAAATCGCATTGGAATGGCCAAGAGTTGTCAATTTTAATCCAAACAATGAAGCCATTGAGCCTGCAATAACACCACGCGGTGCTATCCAGGAGAGAAATACTTTTTCCCTAAAAGACAAAGTTGTCCGATAACCGCAAAGCATAATACTCAGGGGGCGGACTAGAAACAATACACCGGCAAGAACAATAATAACGGACCAACCCATTTCTAAAAAATGCCTCAACTCAAGGTTCGCTGCCAACAAGATAAAAACAAGAGCAATTGCCAATTCTGTCAGTTCTGATTTAAATTTTTGAATGTGCTTTAAACGTGGAGGATTGGTCCACCCCAAAACAAACCCAGCGATTACTACGGTAAGTATTCCTGATTCATGGGACACATAGTCAGATACGAAATAAAGGAATATCGCAGACCCAAAAACAAAGATATTGATTTGTTCTTTTGGAATTAGTTCTTTTTTGAGCAACAGGGTGATAAGTTTGCCACCGACATAGCCGAACAAAGTACCAATCATCAAGCGGTAACTTAACTGCTCGATATGTTTAAAAAAATTACCTTCAATACTAAGCCATTCGAAGCATAAAATGGCGATGAACACTCCGATTGGGTCAATCAATACCCCTTCCCAATGCAGGATATTGAATAATTTTCCTTTGATTTGAATTCGCTTTAACAAAGGAGCAATTACGGTTGGTCCAGTTACGATGATCAAACTTCCCGCTAATAAAGACAGGGAGAAAGAATAATCCAGAATGAAATAAATAAGGCCGGTTGTCCCAAACCAGGTTATTAAGACACCTAAGGTAAGCAGACGCCAGATTACTTTCGGTGTTTTCTTGATACCTTCTGCATTCAGGGTTAATCCTCCTTCGAATAAAATAATGGCAACACAAAGTGAGATGATCAATTGTAACCCACCTCCTAGTGAGGCCGGATCAATCAAACCTAAAAATTCGGGGCCAAGAATGACTCCTCCTGTTAGCAAGAGAATGATGGGAGGAATCCTGACATGGTTGGATAATATGAATAAACAGACACCAACAAAAATGGGTAATACTGCTGTTGAGAGTTGTAAATAAGAAGAATCCATAGAATGTCAAAACTGTTAAGGGTCGGCTTAAAACCAGTCGAGTATTTCTAATTAGTGTTAAAGAAACACGTTGTTATCACAATCTGCTTATAAAATATCCGGTATTTTAGGGACTTTATGGAACAAAGCAATGTCTCTTCAACTTTCTTGATTTTTCGGAGGTTCGTTAATATGTTTTCCAAGTAATCCTTGGTCAACAGTATCGATGAACTTTTGAAAGGAAGATAATTGCTGAGGATTTCCCATTACTGCTAAAAGATCATGAGGCGCGAATTGGTAGTCCAGGTCTGGATTAGGCAATACCTCCCTGCCGTGAATAACACCCACGACAGAAACCCCCATGTTTTTTCTTATTTCCAATGTCTTGACTGTGTTGCCGATCAAGGGGCTCTTTTCACCAACTAAAATCCATGTCAACTCCAATAGATCAGAAGCTCTTCGCAGATGAGACAATATTCTATAATCCTGGTCAGCCTCATGGTTAGGTTCATAAACCCCATGCCTGAGCTGATTGCTGAATTGAAGGATCTTCATTGGTGGAACTCCTAGTTTCTGAAATGCCTGACGGGTGATTTCAAGTCCAGCCTCAAATTCCGGCAACACAACTTCACTTACACCCAGGTCATGCAGAGTTTTCATCTGTTCTTCTTCTCCACATCTTGCAATGATAAATAATTCCGGGTTTAGGTTGCGGCACAACTTGGTTATAGTCTGGGTGATTATCATGGCTGGTGTGGTAATCAACATGAGACGTGAGTGTTCAATTGAAGCAGCTTCCAGTACTATGGGCTGGCTGGCATCACCAAAAACTACTGGGGTTTTGGTATTTTTGAGGTGGCTGATTCTGTGAGAATCCAGTTCGATGACTAGAAAGGGTATGTTTAAATGATGCAAAGCTTTGGCAATATTCTGTCCCACTCGTCCACCTCCAGCAATAACAACGTGATTACGTAGTCCGGTTTCCGAGATATTGATGGTTTGCACAGACTCATGCTTGAACATGCGTTTTCTGAATGTATAAATCGGAGCTACCAGGGATGAGAGAAATGGCGTCATGATCATGGTCATGACGGAAGCTGTGAGAATAAGGGCATAGAGATTTTCGTCGATAGAATTGGTGCTCAAGCCTACACGGGCTAACACAAATGAAAATTCACCGATCTGGGAAAGTCCCAGGCCAACAGCTATGGGTATGATATTAAAATAACCAAAAAAGCGGACAAGAATGCCAAATATGAGGCCTTTACCGATTATCACAAAAAGCACAAGTGTTAGAACTTCACCCAGGTTATTCAGGAGATAAGCAGGGTCTATCAGCATTCCGACCGAGACGAAAAACAACATGCCGAAGATATCCCTTAAAGGAACAATGTCACTTAACGCTTGATGATTATATTCCGATTCACTGATAACCATTCCGGCAACAAAGGCACCAAACGCAAATGACAAACCGACCAGATAGGTCGCATACCCCACTCCTACTGCGATAGCCGTAGTAGCTAACAAAAACAGTTCTCGAGAATTTCCTTTTGCGATATATTGCATGATAAAAGGAATAATCTTCGTTCCAGCAATAACCATTACCAATAGAAAGCCAATGGCTTTCATTATTGCAAATCCCAAAATAGGTAATCCGCTGCTCAGATCTTTTAAAAGTGGCAGGATAATCATTAATGGGATAATGGCTAAGTCCTGTACGATCAGCATCCCAATCATTACCCGGCTGGAAAGTGACCCCAACAACCCTCTGTTAGCCAACGTTTTTAAGACGACCATGGTGCTGGAAATAGAAATAAGCGCTCCGATCCATAAAGAAGACGAAAAATCCCAACCAAGAATTCGCCCTATGATGTAACCATATCCCATGGTTAATGCCATTTGAATCGGTGTTCCAATCAAAGCCACCCAACGAACCGGTCGTAACTCGCTAAAAGAGAATTCAACCCCTAGGGCGAATAAAAGAAGAGCGACACCAATTTCCGCTAAAAGCTCAATGTCATGGATCTCAGTGATAGTCACTAATCCAGTATGTGGGCCAACCAGAAGACCAGCCAAAATATACCCCAGGATAAGTGGCTGTCTGAGCTGTTGCGCTATTGATCCTCCGATCAGAGCAGCAACAATGATGATGGCAATGTCTGCAGCAATACCCATAGATGATTGACTCCCTGGTAAAAATAGATCAATTTGAATTAAATATTACCTGCCCACGTGAGGTGAAAGAAATACCTTGCTGACCCTGTGTACCAATCATGATGGATTCAACAATAGGTGGATTAACGTACTTTTCGGATTTCCATTCAACTATAAAATTGGCACCTGATCCTCCTGTCTTGTCTCTTTCTGGAACAATATAACGCAATGATCCCAATGGATTTAGAGTTACAGGTTTTTTCAAATACTTTTCCAATAATTTCCCTTGGGACTGGTAATAATCGACCACATTAATTTTGATTGGGTTTTTGGGATCAGTATTCCTGATACTTAAAGTCACAGTTAATAAAAAAGGTCTTTCATTGTTCCCTGCATAGATGTGTGAATATACTGGTGCATAAATTTTCTGCCCATTAGAAAACCCTATCTTTTCGTTAGCATATGAATGCAGAGGATAAAAAAATAATATTGTTAATAAACTAAGCAAATAAACAAACAAGGAGCTCTTTTTCATTGCGATCCTCTAAAATGGTGTTAAAAAAATGTTCGTAAACAGTCTTTAATCCAAGTTTACCAAACCCTCTAAAAAATATAAGTTTTGATAAATTCATGAGTCAGAGATACCTGGATCAGGCCGGAGATTGCTTATGCTTGAACAACTCCTCCAGCAATAATCATAGCGGTTTTAATTTGCTCCTGTATCAAATACAGTTTGGCCGGTTGTAACACTGGAACGACTTTTTTCCCGTATACGTTTTACCTCGGCTTGACTTTCTCTCAATAGCGTAAAATCGTAAACCAGGGCAGCATTATCATCGACAAACAACTCTCCTTTCCAATCATATACTTCATCACTCATTAGCTGTTTTATGTTTTTAGGGTCAACCTTGTCAGTGATTTCCTGGGAAGAATTTAATTGCTGTTCCAAATGCATCAACGGCATTTCAGTACGAATGTTCTGGTAGATTTCCTTCATTAACCGTTTTCTGACATTGTTTAAATGGCGCTGTTTTTCTCGCATACTGTTGATAAAGCTGCGTGCTAATGGAATAAGAAAAAAGAGGCTTGAATACACAAAAGGGATCACACCGAAATAAATCTGAAAGGATTGGGCACTTTCCACGGACATCTGCAGCCGGCCAGACAATACGCCGAATGACATCAGCAGGACAAACAGATTCATACCTGTGATGATCATATTTTGTTGGGTAGAGTTTCCGTTCAGTAAATATTCAGGCTCGAATTCATCCCAGTAAAAGACAATGTTAGTGCTTTTTTCAGTATGCTTCCCGGACAGAAAATCGGAAAATTCGCCGTAAATCACCCCTTGATCCGATACCTTGATTTCACCGTCAAAACTGGAGATCATTTCCGTAAAAAACTCGTCTGCTCTTTTGCCTTTCCAACCAGCCAGAGCCCTTATCTCTTCGATGGTAATGATACCTTTATTCTCCCTGATAAAAGTGGCGACCTCGCGTTGGTTTTCAAAGGGATGTATCTCTGCTCGATGTGGACCGAAAACATAGTCGAAAACAGAAATGATGAATTTCTTTTTCTTGCTGCTGCTCTTAGACTTGAATAGATCAGACGTGACTGGTTTATACTGGCGATAACGATAGCCATGCCTGTCACGCTGATAGGTCAGATCACCAGTGATGGTTTTCCAAAAAAAGAACTCCGATAAAACCCTGATAATGATAAGAAAAGCTCCGCTATTCATATTAAAGCCCTGATCCCGGTCGTCACCTCGCATAGAGGCGACTGCAACAATCAGCAGCAGTATTACAAATACTACAAAATAGCCAACCAGCATCACCATGATCCAGACTTTAAAAAAATAGGTAAACGCTCTCCACATCAACCCGGCTATTTCGTTCACACGTTCCCGAAATGTTTTACGGCCCCTGCGGACAAGACCTCCAAAATCGTAAATGAGTTCTCCGCGGTCAGTGACCTCCATTCGGCATGCGTATTTCTTCATCAGGGTTTCAACTCCGATTTTGGTGTCAAAGGTGGAGAACCCGGTATGTCCGGCCAAATCTTGAATGGTGAAGGTTCGAAGTTTTTTGATGGCTTGTTCAATGGAAGCCAACTCTATTTGCTGTGTTGTCATATTTGAAACTTTATTAGTTGGGAGTTCGGGTAATAAGTATGGGTTTGATGGAATACTTAACTCTTATCAAGAAACACATTGAAAGCTTTTTTGATTGCATGATTTTAATAATATCTTATACTTCTTGCACCTTATTGATCACCACAAAAAAATAATAAAGATATTCTCTCCAAACCACCTGCCAACTTATTAACATAGTTGTAGTGGCCACAAGACCAGTAGTCGCCGGGATTACCGGTACATTATAAAGCAGAGCCAACTATGGTTGCCATCCCTACCTCAGCCCTGCCTAGATGAACCACAGCGATTAAAGCTACAGCAAATTCTGGAAAAGAACTTGCTGTAGCATCAATTTGAGTTAGGTTCTGCTTGAAACATAAACATTTCAAACCTGGAATTTACAATACACTGCATAATGGTCTGATGCGTTTCTGGCATCAGCATCCTTTGGGATGATCTCACCAGAATTCATGAAATACTTGAGCGGGGCGGATTCAACAAGCAGATTTGGGGTGATGAATATATGATCCAGCCAAGCTTTATGGAGGCCAAAATTCTGAACAATCAAATCCGGATATTCAGTTGTCCAGAGGTCTTTATGTCTATCAGTTTTGCAGAAATGATATAAAGTATTATGAAGTATTTTATCTGGTTCGAAGATAGAGCCCATGATTGTCTCTATAGAGCTTGCGCCCAGGATTTTCTCGTAGGAATCCATCCCTGGATCGTCGTTAAAATCTCCCATGACGATCAACGGTAGTTGTGGTTGTTCATCCATCAACTGATCTACTCTGTTTCTGATTTTTTTTGATTCAGCCAGTAGTTTCTTCCGATTAGCCAGAGCGAGATATTGATGATTGACCAGGTCGTTGACCGAAAACACACCTTTGGATTTGGTCGCCACCAGGATAACCAAGAGAGTGATATCGGTTCCTTTTAAATGGAAAAGGATCTCCAATGGTTTTCTCTCAAACCGACATACTTCTTCGATCCCATCCTGATCAATATCTTCGATCCAATCCTCATAAAATTCAATACTGTCATCTATTGTTACTATTTCAAAAGGGTCCCGATAATAGAAAACCAAATCCTGTTTCCCTCTTTTGTGTTCGCTTTTACCCACTTTATACCCAAAATCCACAAGTTTTGTATTGTCGATAAAGTACTGATGATGATTGATTTTATCTGAAGCCTCGACAATCCCAAGAACATGGGGCTGTTGTTTGATAATTATTCTTTCCAAGCTTTTTACTTTTTCGATGTTGTCCAATGAAAATTGATTTTTAGAAAACAAATTCCTCATATTTTCAATGTTGTATGTCATTATTATGAATTCACTCATTTCATATACCTATATCGAAAATTCAAATATCTTGAATAATAGAAAAATGGACTTTCCCATATAATACTGGATCGAAATGGCGACATCCACGTGTTTATTGAAGGTAGCCATCAGGACAGGATGATCAGAACAATTGTACCTGCAACCCTATTCGGACCACCTCGAGATTTAGAAACAACTATGCCTCACCGACATTCTGTTGAAATTTGTTTTATGGATACAAAGAGAAAGGTTCAATCTTTTTTAAAGATACTGAACAGCTTGTCGAGGTTGGTTTTTTTAAATTTGGAGATTGCTTCAAGCTCCCCGGCGTCAAGCCAAATTCCCTCACACCCCGAACACTCGTCGATCATAACTCCCCTGTATCCGATCTCGATAAGTTCCATTCCGCATTTTGGGCATCGCATGTAATGAAGTTCCCGCAATCTGGTTTTCTCCTCTTCAGCAAGTTTCAGCTGTTTTTCAGCCTTGATTTTCTGAAGTTTTTCAAATTCCTGGCGTGCAATATATTCTTCTTCCTGACTCGGGTTTTTTATCATTTGTTTCTCTCCTGTTCCTGTTTCAATTTTATGGTCTGATAATTCTTTCCTGTTTTCCAAATTCCAACTCGGAAAATCATTCAAATAATTCAAAGTTTACTATATTTCGCTGAGGATAACCATGGGCGAATACCCGAATTTTGAGGGGGTTCTTTGTCATCAGGTTTATAATCAAATAAATCTGTTCTTCAAGAAGACTCTTAAGGAAGTCGGTAAAGGAGAAGACAACCAAATCCGCCTGTCCTGTTGAGAGCTTCGTATTGGTTTGCAAATTCCACCTCATTTCCACCGGATTCAGCAAGACTCACAAATTTTTCCTTAAATGCAAATCCCTTCAAGAAGGTTCCATTAAAGGCGATACATCGCTGTATCCTGGCATCCTTCAGCAAGTTGCAGCGGCAAAAAAAATGGCACTGACACTTGGCGTATGCTCCCTTGATATTACTCCACAATGAACTAGACAGTTCATTTGCAAGGAAATTCCTGGCAATTACCAGATTGCCCTCAACCAAACCAGCAGCAGTAAAGCTATTGTCCATCTTGGTGAAAAAAACTGTAGTTAGATTTCTGTTTCATGGGGACTTCCTATGATAAAGTTGTCGTTCCAAATTTACCCTAAAAAAGTCCTTGTTAGCTTCCTATTCAGCAACAGGTGTGCCAGTGATAATTTAGTCCAAAATTACAGATTATTACACTGTCAGTATTCTCTTGCTGGAAAGAGGAATGTCAGAAGCGATACATTTTGCAACATTTTGAACGGATCAAAATGAGACAATTTGTTACATATAAAGAATGAGATGATAAAAACTTGCTTTTGAGTAATAAGGTATGGATATCAATTTTTGAAGAAAACGAAGCTCTATTATGGATTTGAGTGTCAGATTTCAGGTTGGATTTTAGGAAAAAGACAACAATAACCAGACAAGATGAAAAACATTTAACACTTGAATTATGACACAGCTAGTCCGATCCGAGATCCAGATAAAAATATGGATACACCGATATACGTTTCGATGTCTTGCTTCTCTTTGCGGCGGGGAGCCTCATTGAGAAAAAAGACCGCAGTTATGGAATTTTGGATAACATGTATCTCTGGCGATGTCTTCAACCTGAATAATTGGTCCAGTTTTCGAGTACAAGACCTCCATCGGTGGAGAGAGTGATTGAAAAATAAATTGCTGCCTACTTTTTAATATATCAGGTTTATCACCACTATCATGACTATCAGGAACAGCACGGTCATTATACCGCCTGCTTTCATAAAGTCCGCTACCTTGTAACCAGCCGGACCCATAATCAATGCATTCACCTGATGTGTCGGCATTATGAATGAATTTGATGTTGCAACAGCGACGGTTAGGGCAAATATGGCCGGATTTGCACCCGCTCCAACTGCTATATTGATCGCCAGTGGTACCAGTAAAACGGTAGCACCAACATTGGACATTACCAGAGAAAAGAATGTTGCCAGTACCGCTATCGAAAGCTGTATCACCCATATCGGCATGTCACCTACAAAATAGAGAATCTGGTCGGCAATCCATTTTGCAGTACCCGATGTTTCGACTGCGACTCCCAGCGGTATCATAGAGGCGAGCAGGAAAACCGTCTTCCAGCTGATTGCTTTATAGGCTTCATCGATGCTTAAAACCCCTGTTAAAATCATACCGATGGCGCCGGTCAGGAGAGAGATTGACAGGCGGATATCAGTAAACAACACCAATGCCATTGCGAGAGCAAAAAAGGACGCAGCGCACTTGACTTTATGTGGGCGTGATTCTTCATGCGGGTATTCGGTAGTGATCACTACGAAGTTTTTATCTTTTTCAATGCGAGGTAGAACATTCCACGGTGCATGTACTATGAGAGTGTCCCCAGCCTGAAAAGGCAGGTTACGAATATTTTCGCCTTCACGCAGGGTTTTACCGTTACGGTGCAGTCCGATTATGGCAAGGCCGAATGTTTGGCGGAGCCTGATTTCACGTGCAGGTTTTCCGATAAGGCTGGAGCCGGGTGGAATAACAACTTCAGCGATACCTGCTTTGCTTGCTGACAGGTCATTGGCAAAGCTTAGCATCTGCGCACGTTTCTTCAGATCAAAGGTATCGATAAAAGTGTTCAGAACTTTCGGATCGGCGATGACACCCAGAACCATACCTTTTTCGATACTGATATCACGGTCGATTGCGCCCGGACCAATCAGGCTTACCTGCCCGGGGCGCTTGCTGGCGATCACTCGGACTTTATGGGACGATTCGAAATCGTCAAAGAGCTGCCCGACCAAAGCGCTGTCATCAGTTACTACCAGCTCCGACATCGCATAGTGGGCGCCATATACATTCTGAAAATATTGCATTGGATCAACACCGCTGGTATTGCTTTCGTTTGACGTTTTAGGCAAGACGAAGCGACCAGCAATGACGAAATAGATGACACCGGTGGCGACCAGTGCCAGTCCAATGGGGGTTACTGAAAAAAGGTCCCAGGTTTTTATCTGATGTTCTGGTGCCAATGTCGTATTTGATGTCATTATCAGGTCATTGAGCAGAATCAACGGGCTTGAGCCAACCATTGTCATGGTGCCGCCAAGAATGGCGGAGAAACCCATAGGCATCAGCAGGCGTGACATCGGCAGGCCAGAGCGGGCCGAAATACGTGATACCACCGGTAAAAACAGGGCTGCAGCACCGACGTTCTGTAAAAAGGAGGAAATCACACCAACGGTGCCAGAAATAATCGGGATGATACTGCTTTCTTTCGTTCCGCCTATCTTGAGAATGAAGGCGGCGATTTTACTCATGACACCGGTTTTATCCAGACCGCTACCGATAATCATAACTGCTATAATCGAGATAACCGCATTGGAAGCAAAACCATCGAACAGGTGTCTGTTGTCAACCAGGCCAACTTCAAGCCCCATCGCAGGAGCCAGTAGGGACGTTAATCCCAGCATTACCATGATGGTGACTGCAGCAACATCGACACTGACTATCTCAAAAGCAAATAGATATATCGTTAGCAAAAGGATTCCGGTGACCCATGCAATCTGAATACTGGGAACAACACTGGATAGGTATAAAGCCACACCAAGAAAAATTACGGCAGCCATAAGTAGTTTCCGCGTTAATCTTAGGGAAGAAGCACCGCTTGCTTCTTTTTCGGGCAGAGACATCATCAGAACCTTACATCAATTATTAATGTTATTTAAGCCTCATTTTTGATACCAAAACAAAAATGAATAATGACTAAAATATGTAGAGTGAAACGAGTTTATGCTGCTCAGGCTTGTGGAAATCAGGTTGTCATTGGTTTTTTTAAGACTGATAACAAAAAAATAAATGGCTGAAATGATGCAGTCCAGTTAAATAGGAGATAAAGCATAAAGCTGTTGACAGCCAAAAAAATCAAAATATCAATGACTATCCAGGAGTTCGATGCTTTTTTGAGAATATATCGGACTGATGATAGTCAATTTGGGATTTAATTCGCTCAGTTTCAGTTTTCTTGGTGTCTGCCCCTTTGAGTGCAGCCAAAGCTGCACTTATTTCCAGGACGTCTGGTGGGTGCCCTAGAGAGGATATATAAGTATTGCGTATGGTTTCCAGCCGTCGAGGTGTAGCAAGAAGCAGCAAGTCTTTTACCGTGTCGACTCCTCTGCTCGTTAACAGCTTTAAGATAGGATTCAAGTCCCTTAAGGCACACTTGACTCCCACCTCCATCAGCACCTTCGGTAAGTTCTCAAAATTGAGCAGGTCAGAGTCCTGATAGGTTGCCGTTTCTTGATTGTGAATCAGCTCCTCATACAATAAGTTGAACTGCTCATCTATTGCGCTCATCTCTTTACTCAGAATTTGCAGCCGACGTTTTGCTGAAAAATGCGGTCTATTTTCTGGTTTATAGGCAAGGATATGTTCCAGTTCACTCCAAAGTTCCTGAGCCATGGTTCTAACTTGAATCTCAAAATAGGGTCGTTCCTGAACCGTGAGAGAACTGTTTTTTAATCGCACTGTATAATGAATCGAAGCATACCCACTTTCCTTATTTTTCTGCTTGATATGCGTTAAGCCAAATCGAGTGAGTAAGTCTGGGCTTAGGTAGGCTTCAGGTGGGGACTTTTCTGATACTTCAAACAGGCCGGAACTTCTCAATTCTTTGTCGATTAGCGGCAATTGAGAAACAAAGTAGACAATTATACGAATACCAATCGCATCTTCCATCCGAAGAATACTCTGTGAAGAAAGCCCTTCCGGGAAAAGATTTGGTTTACGAATGATTTTATCAACAACTTTTTCCGGGTGTTTTATCCGAGCAAATGTTAACCGAATAGGCGATGGTGTTGCAACACCTTTGCTGACCGCATATTTTTCCCAATATTCAGGATTTTCCCAGCTATTTAGCAGTTTTAAAATTTCATCATATGTTGGTTTTAGTGCTCGTATTTCATACTGTTCATATTCAGCCAGAAATGTTTTTAATCCACTGTTAAATTTCATTGGTATTGACCAGGGCTCAACTATTTATCTAACAATTCAGAATTGACGGCTTAACCTCTTACTACCTGATTGCGCCCAGCCTCTTTTGCTGAGTACAATGCCTTGTCCACAAGCGTCATTACCTCGGATGCTGAATGATGCTGATTGCGAACAACCTCATAAACTCCGGCTGATATGGTTTGGGAGCCAGAAAAACCAAGTTCGTCTTCTCCCAATTCAATTACTTGCAAACGAATCCTCTCAGCGAGATGAAAAGCCTCCTCAAGATCAGTGTGGGGGCATAGAACTAAAAACTCTTCCCCCCCAAAGCGGCAAAGGCTATCAGTATCCCTCAGTTGTGCAGAAATGGTTGTAGCTACCGCTTTTATTGTTCGATCTCCCACAAGATGTCCATGATTATCATTCACCTGTTTGAAATGATCCAGGTCCAACATAATCAATGAAAAATGCTCGTGATAACGTTGTTGTAAACTGAACAACTCGTTAAGTCGGTTCACAATAAAATGACGATTATACAAACCGGTTAAGCGATCTGTCATCGCCAGATTTTCTACCTGGTCGGCGTATGTCCCTAACATGAAACCAAAAAATCCAAATGCAAGTAGTGCAGAGATTTCAGTATAAAGATAGGTGAGAAATAGAGATTCCTCCCCGCTACGTGCAAAACTGCTCAGCAATACCCACTCTCCAAGTGGACCTAAAAAGCTGAAGCCTACACCTATTGCCAACCATTTAAAACGTTTCTGTTTTAGAATCTTCATAACTTGCATTGTTACAAATTATTGTGACTTTGAATATCCTGTAATAGGGTAGAGTAGGGAAATGGCAGACTAATCTCCCACCTCATCAAGCCGTGCGTGCGGTTCTCCCCCGCACGGCTTTCCGATGCTCTTCATTTAATGGAGAAATGGGGGACATTCTATAGTTGAAATATTGAAATTTACCTAGCAGGTTTTTCTCCATTCTGGGCTGACCACCGAACCACCTGTCCCCCAATCCCAATAATACCAGCAAAAATAGTTAATCCACCAATCTCTTCCCTGTTTTAGCCATATAAGTCGTCATTCACGTATAATATCCCTGTAAAATCTAATAGTTCAAAATCGTCAAGATCATCATGCTCGCTTAGGCCCTGATTTCTTGCTTATACTTTGAGAATGTGGGCAGGTCTTTCGTTGTCGAACAGCTGATTGAAATAACATCTTCATCAAGCTGTTATAATGTGCTATTATCACGGAAAAAGACGCATGACCCAAGAAAACTCTCTCTTAAATACTCGCCGTTGAAGACAGAACCATCATCACCTTGAAAATCGAATTGTTTGGTAATATATTCTAAGGGTTCCGCTCTACCAACAAGAGTCATAGTGAAAAAAACTGTAACAGCAAAAGGTGAAGGTTTCAGTATTTTTACAAAGCGTTTATCTGGATCTATTCTCATTATAGCTATCACCAGTATTTGAAGCTATTATTTAATCGGAAAAAGATGAGATGATAAGAACCTGCTTTTTGGGTGTCAAGGTATTGAGCCAAATTTTTGAAGAAAACGAAGTTCAATCTTAGATTTGATTCTCAGAATTTAGGTTGAAGTTGTGGAAAAAGGTAATATTTACTCGAGAAAACTTCAATACCTGGCTCAATTCATCAAGATCTGCACAGACTTCAGCATTCTTCTAAGAACAGGCTTTAGGAAGGTCTAGCTGACCAAGTCATCCATTTCACAATGCCAGCCATCATCAATCGTGGTATAAACGATCTCTTCGGTATGTATTGGCGGATCTCTGGAGGACTATTCAGTCCAAAGACCCAGGTATTTTAGAATCTTTTCAATCGGTTTCATTTCTGTAATAAACGAAATAATTTTCATTTTATGATCGCATTCGGGACAGATTAACGGGTCATCTTTCCATATCTTCTTGATACAGTCTCTCCACGTTAACGAGGCTGAGTTCTTGGAACGATGCTTCAAGACATCGAGAATTTTCTCTTCAATCGTTTTTTTCTCGGAGCTGCTAACATGTTCATCATCTGGCAAAGCCTTTGCCCTCATCCCCCTAAACTTGTTTGAATGCCAGCCGTAGTACCCGAGGCAATGCATACCAGAGGTCTATTTTCGACCAATCCGTTACCATCACGCATCCCTGTCATTTCCTTCATGGAAAAAAGGAAGAATCTATGAACTCTAAAAAAGAACAGAACAACCCTCCGGACTGCATTCCTACCAGTACTACCCATAGTACCTGACCATACTGAATCAAGTTCAGCACAAGTTCTGAAAATTCTTCTTGGGGATATGCTGCGTAATGGCCGCGATAAACTCCTCTGCTGAATAGAGCACAAGGTTCTTTTTATTCTTTCCCTTCTGCATTATCGAACGATACAAGACCTTTCCGGTTTTCTCAATGTAGGTAATTCTCTCAGTACTGAAGAAGTTCCGTATGATGAGGAGCGAGGCTCGCAGCTCCGAGCAGGGCAATAGCCTCCCTGCCTTTTTCGTCTCCTCTTTCAATACGAACGCCGTTATCAACATGAAGAGCGAGACTCGCAGCTCCAAACAACGGAGTTTTTCCAACCCATCAGTTTCTGGGTCATCTTTGATCTTTCCCTCTTTTTTCAAAAATTTGAATACCTCAGCCCGGAAGAGCTCTTCCAGAGGTTTCAGATCCACCCGCTTCATCACATGATATAGACCGGTATCTGTAAAAAGCCCATCGGAAAATCTTTAAAATAGCATTAAAAACAGGGAACCCAATTTCCGATGAAAGGTTAATGGAGTATATGGAGAGGTTCTACGTTAATTATAACCGAAAATCCCGTAACCCTGCTGATGATTTACTGGAACTGAATAACGGATCAGTATTCACCAGCGAGCAATACCTGGATTATGAAGGGAAACTGTCAGAAATCGCCAAGCCCCCTTTCGAAATTTTATCCAGAAACTATTTGCATAATCTGGCAATCAATTACCTGAATGGAGAGGTCACCGTTAACTATTCACAATCTAAATGTCAACAAAAGTAACCCAACATAATTGCTGTTGATTTGATGAAAGATGAGGAGACTGCTTTTCTGATGTTTTCTTGGAAAAACAGGTGACAGCGATGTGGCTGTGATCTGTAAAAAGAGACCAAGTAGAAAAACAAATCTAATTAAAAAGTGAGTTCTCCAATCGTATTTTTGCATGAGGCAGGTGCACTTCCATTTGATCCGCAGGTCAAACTACACAGTGAAGTGTTCTCTTCACCTGTGCTTTACTTTACCAACACTGCTCTTATCCGTTCAATATCCCAGGTATCTCTCCGGTTCTTTTAAACTGAGTCAGGAAAAGAGTTGGCTCCTTCTGCTGTCAACCAAGACTAACAGGCTATCAAAATCAAGGCTAAACCTGCTGTGGCGACGCCAATCCATACTCATTCGCCCCTTTGCCAGGGCTGTGTATAAGGCTACCAACCCTATGGCTCCGAATATTCCTCCTACACCACCCCATACGAGGTGATATAAAGAGGGAGTTTCCTCGGGAATGATCAAACTCAACAACAGTAAAAAGCCCAGCCCGACGACCTGAGAAAAGACAATAACAGATAAGATGTTGCCGCTTTTGGAAGCGAATCCACCGCTGAAGTCTCCCGCACCCCATGTAAAAGCGCTACCTAATCCAAAAGATATAGCCGATAGTTCTGTTCATATCATTTCAGTATTCTTCGAAATTTTTAGTGATGAAAAAAATACCTCGGTATCGAGACGGGTTATCAGATATTACAATTATGCCGGAGAAAGAGATAAACGATACCACTGCTCTTGTACCCGGCACTCAATAAAAATATTCCGATAAAACAGTTATCTTCAAAACCTAAAACTAGAAAATTCCTGTTCATTTTGTCGGTACATTCCCTTTTTATGTAGCACGTAGATTCTCCTAATGATATGCATTTCCCAACCTGTAATATAGCCATCCCATTTGAACAAGGTTGGTCAGTTTGGTCATCGGCCATTTCCATTTTGACTGGTAGAAATCACCGTTGATCTTATCGAGCCGAAGCTCCCATGAATACATATGAATCAAATTAAAGTTGCGGAGATAACTTTTATCGACGATATTATCCTCACCCCATCGGTATACGTCATCGAGAGCCCGGTAGGCATCCTTGAGGTAAGCTTCGCCCGCTTTCAGGCTCCCACCCGGCCGAGTGGCTGTATACAGGTTAACGCGGGCTATATCGAATCGTAGCCAGGCATCGACCAAGGCAAAATAGCGATTTTCAGCCGCCCAAGCCTCGGGATCAGAGTCGTTTTTGGCCGCTTCGAGATGCTTCCTTGCCTGATCAACAAAATAGGGAATCTGACTGTTGGATGCTGCCCGCCTTTTCAATACATCCGTGGGGGCAAAAAACGGATCGCCAACATCCGTTTGAGGTTCTTCGAATATTCTGAATAGTCCGGGGCCGGGATTCTCCGGCAAAGCTTCCTCGGGCGACAGGTCGAGCGCTAGTGCGAACGCATTTTCGAGAGCATGGTAGTAAGCGGGCCAGTGTGGAGTATTGGTTCTGAAAGCCGCTTCCGTAAACTGGGCGATAAGAACTTCTATATCGGTATGTTCGTCGAAGCACAACCGCGGAAAAAGCCAGGTATTGAGGTGGGCGTTGATAAATGGCGCGCTGCCGGTAAGTAGCACCTGCGCAGCATGTGCACCTGATTTTTTATAATATTGAAGATCCTTCTGCATGACGTTGGGAAGCGGTGGGATGACTGACTTAAAAAGAATTGCATCCAAGTAGTATTCAAAAACCCGAGATGGAGAGGCACCCTTGTTTTTGAAATATTCCGCCTGATCGATGAATCCTTGGTAATAGTGTGGATAGTTGACCCGGTTGGCCGAATCGTCAATACTGGCTGCATAGCTTCTTTTCCTGGGAGCCCATAGCATCGAAACGTTCGATTGCGGATCAACTCCAGCCGGAACCTTTTCCGTGTCATGATACGATAGAAAAGATACCTGTACCTCGGGTCTAATCTCGCGCAACACTTCCGCTACCATATTTACGGCCAGAAGTGCCTGCTCCGATGAAGGATATTCTTTACAGAGCTCGCACGAACACCACCCGCCGCCGAGAATATCATCCGGCCAGGCGTGCTGAATGTCGGCATAGCGATGTTCTTTGAAATAGACATCGGCATTTTTCCGAATCGTCTCCTTCGCCGTCGGATCAAGCGGGCAGAAATTGAAATCGTTCACCCTTACACCTTTGACTTGGCGAAAAGCCTCTGGGTGTGTTTCAAACATGTCGCGGGGAAGAAATCCGGTTAGAGTATGTCCACCATATTCCAGAATCATTCCGCACTTTTCGAGCAAGGGAAGAACCTGGCTTCGCTTTCTCTTCCACATCGGAATGGAAGCAGCTCCGGTTGCAACGGAAGACGGAACTACATGAATAAAAATAGTATTCATCTTGTTTCGGGCAGCCCAGATAATCCAGCTTTCCGCGTCATCCAAAAAAGCGGAATGACCTATGATCAGAACCCGTTCAGGTATCGAGGGCGATTGGTATCCGGAACTTTCGTCGATCGAGAAAGATCGACCTTGTGGAATTCTTTCATATCGCTTGTTTGGAGCGACCCATCTGCATCCCAAGGCTTCAAGAAAATCGTAAACCGCGTACAGAAGGCCTCGATGATTGTCTCCTTTAAGTTGAATCTCATCGGGTTGCGCAGTCCATATGAATGCATCTTGATTAGAGTTTTTGTGCGACAATATAAAAACCGGACCGCTATCGGACGGTCTTGTCTTTTCGATCGGAACGGTTTTTCCTGTTATTGCGCTTAAAAAATCGGACAGCTCTTCAGATGCGTAAATTGCCGAAGGATGATTCGAACCATTGATGATTCTCCAGTTTTTAGAAAAATCGAAATCAACGGCCAGAACTTTCCTGTTTTCTGACAATGTCTGTAACGATGCCAACATGGCAATAAAGATAAAACAAGATGAACGAAACCATTTCATAATCCCTCTTGAGGAGCAGTGTTTTGATGTCTCCGAAAATGTGACTCAATGATCCGTCGATTTGAAAAGTCCGTTTGTTAGATCCCGATACACAATCATTTCGTTATCACTTTTTCAAATCGGCTCGATGGCTATTTTCAGAGGTTCATCGACCCGGATGAAAAGAAGCGTCTGAGATAAAGTCAGTTGCCGATACGTGTTCAATTCGGGATTCTCCATCGATGGGTCAACTGCACATCCAAGATGTACAATATGTAATACTATTGAATATTTTGCAATAACATTTCAAATCATAGGGGTTTCAATTTCAAGAGTCAATATCAATTTGTCGTCGTTTTCCCAACTGATGGCTGGCACCATCAGTTGGATAACTTGGTTGGCTGGATTTTAAGAAAACTGATTTTTCGAGGAGTGTTGGGATTTGTTCAGATTCTGGAAAATTGGATTCAACTTTGAAAACTTACCTGCTTCTTTCTGAATCCTTCCTCAAATCTGATCCGAGTTTTGAGATTTCAAAATTAGATAGGATTTCATTTTGTTCAAAATTGAGATGAGAACCTTGACACATGAAAAGAGAGTTCTTATCATCTCATTCTATCTGGGACAGCTGTTTCAAATGATTCTCTATTTCTTCAGGTGTTTTAGGGCGAAATTCCAAAAGCTGGTCAATCTGATATATTCGTTGGTTCATCAGGAAAATTATTGAATCGGCATTGAAGGAAATCATCAATCGGATTAACAGGGCATAACGATGAAATCAAAGTTGGTTTTAGTGGCACTCCTGATCATTGGCATCATGAGCAGTAGCAAACAATTAAAGTCTGAACAAGTTTTTTCCTCCAATAGACCTTATGATGCGGTAATCGTCGGTGGAGGTATTGCCGGGATGACTGCCGCGTTTTACTTAAAAGACTATCATATCGTTGTTCTGGAAAAGCAGGAAAGAGTCGGAGGACGTGCGTTTTCAGAAGAGTACAAAGGTTTCTTCTATGCCAGGGGAACTGAGTATCTGGGACAACCGGAAGATGCTTTGAAAGAAATTATCAAATCTTTGAATCTCACCCCAAGGGAGATCCCATATCCCGCAGACATCCACTATGATAACGGAACCTATTATTATGGTGAAATGGGAAAGGCTCTTTATCTTATCAAGATGAGTGACCTTAAAACCTACAACCGATTTGTTAACACAATTCTTGAGACCTACGAGGACTATGAAGATATTCCGGAACTCTCATTGAACTCTGAATTGATGGAACTTGATGAGATAACAGCCCGTCAATGGTTTGAGAGAAACAGATTCCCAAAAGTCTATCAGGATACCTACAATGTTACCTTTAAGGGTTTGTTTGGAGCTACCATCGATGAGATCTCTGCATTAAGTGCTTTGACCGAGATTGCCTTCGATTTTGAGGGTGAGGAAAAGATTGGAGATCTTGATGACTTGGAGAATATTGGTACTCCGGGTAAGTATAAAACCGGGATGTTTTCCTTTGATAAGGGCATTGCGGAAATTCCTCTTGCCATCGCCTCTATCATGAAAGAGAAAGTGCAGCTTCGCTCTTTGGTAACCAAAGTGGAAAAGAGTGGGAAGTTATATCGGGTTTTTTATCAGACACAAGATGGAGCAACAGCTGAGGTTTTAGCCCGGTCGGTTATTTTGGCAACACCTGCTCCAGTCTCCCTGAAAATTGGCGATGAGGTACTCAGCAAAGAACAAAAGAGCATATTGGATCAGGTGTCCTACGCATCTTATCTCACAGTTGCGCTTTTCAGCAGCGATAAGATTTTCAATCGAGGGTTTGATCTGGCGATGCCAGATGGAAATCTGTTCACGGATATTTATGATGCCACCTGGATCCAACGTTACTACAATCCAAAGCTCAAGGAAAGAAATACCTGGGTGACGACGCTATACATCGCACCTAAATCTTATAAAGATCATTCCATTCTCATGCAACCTGAAGACGAGTTGATGACCCGCCTTTACGATGAATTGGATAAATTGTTTCCAGGTGCCAGGAGCAAAGTGGAAAAATATGAAGTGACACGGTTTCTATATGCTTATCCGGTAATGACCAAAGGTGCATATCGTCGTCTGACCAGACTACATCAAATCTCCGGTAAAGGTATATTTCTGGCGGGGGATTATATGATATATCCAACCTTCGAAGCCGCAGCAGAATCCGGCAGCATTGCTGCAGACAAACTGGAAGGCTGGTTGGGGCTTTAAAAACGGGGAATTCGCTTCATTGGTCAAAATATTCAAAAAGCCTCGACGCTGCCTGACTTGAATCCGCAACGGGAAATCCAATGTAAGTATTTCAGGAATCTTGATATATGAGAGTCTACTCCTATTTAGTCCACAACTTAACCAAGTTTTAACAAAGTCTTTGGATCATGCAACTATGATTGAACTTCATTTGCTCCAAAAAATGGGAGAATACCATGTCACATCTAAAGTGAGTTCTTATCTTATTGTTTGAATTTTATTTGCTTTTATCACTTGATTTAGATAGATTAATAGCAACCATTTGCTTCAACATATCTAATAGGAAATCAGTAATAAAGTGTGGTGAGTATCATGCACAAATTTAATATGAGTATCGGACTAACTTTTTTTTCCTTGATGACTGCAGTTAGCTGTTACGCAACAGAGCAAATAAAGTGGTATCTGCCTCATGTGCCTCCTTGTTATATCACCCAGGGAAAAGACAAAGGCACAGGGCATTGTGACAAGATGCAAAAGACGGTGATAGATTCCATGCCTGAATATGATCACAAAATTGTCATCAGCAACTACAAAAGAATGTTGGTTGCACTTGAGAATGAAAATAATGCCTGTAGTTCAGCTTTGTTTAAGGTACCCGCACGGGAATCATTTCTAATATACTCCAAAGCTGCTTTTATCGGGCTTTCAAGTGCTATAGTTACGTCTGCGCGTCAAGTAGAACACCTTTACTCTTATATTTCGCAAAACCAGCTTCTTAACCTTAAAAAATTACTGTCAAAGGAAAAGGAGATTAGAATTGGCGTGATGAAAGGAAGGAGTTTTGGTCCTGACATTGAGCCAATTATCGCCCCCCATAGAAACACTCCTGTGATTGTGGAAAGATCTGGTTCCGATTCCGTGGGGCTAATCAAGATGATGTACGCTAATCGATTGGATATGATTTTGGGGATCCCACTGGAGGCAACATACACTGCCCAACAAATGCAGTTACCACCAGAGTCCATAGTAATTTTACCTCTGCAGGGAATAAAAAATTACAATATTCTTTATATGGCTTGTTCAAAAAATAAACAGGGGGAGGCTGTCATCAATAAACTTAATCAGATAATTTTGCGTGATCGCCTTAAATTTATAGAATTTTATAAAGAATGGATGGATGATAACAGTGCACGGATGTACGACTCGATAGTAAAAGGTGTCTTTGAGCAGGCCGACGTAGAATAGACACACATTTTAGTATTTACAAGCCCTTTTTTGTGCCTGTTATATCAGCCTGTAAACGCCCAATCTGTTTCTCATGTATCGGCACAAAGCTGATCTTTATATGCTTTTGTTTGGTTGAATGTTTGCGGGTGGCAATAACCACCTTTGCTCTAAAACGAGTTTGATTATATCAATCCGAATCGATTAAATTTTTTCTTTTCCTTCTTTGTCATGGTCGCCTCCAGAGTTTACTATTTAAAACAGGCTTAACAGGGAGATCATATCTGTCGGACATCTCCTTCTTTGTGTTGTTAAGAAAAGCAACGCTTGGAGACAATCCGAAAGGTTTTAATCAAGATCAATATCACAGCAAAAGACCTGTTCTCCTCTTGGAGAAGAAAACAGCATGGAAAGAGTCATGCACATGTGGGCTCCAGTGATGGAAAGGTATGGTCTGGTAATCTGGATCTGGTTTGGATTAAAAAAGGCTCGCTGCACGTAATGCCTGCGAACCCAATTTGCTTTCTCTGCTGATTGAATCGGTTTTAATTTTAAGTTTTTCTCGGAAACCCTGTTTGGACAATGAACTGTTTCTCCCATTTGCACACCATCCGATTTTAATAAATACCCCCTGACAATGCTCCGGTCTTTAAAAAGCTCGTTGCAGGCTCGGGAAAGAGGAATCTCTTTTTTGATTTTGACAATTGTATCCAGAAAAGTTTTTTTATAACGATCTATCAGTAAGGCGTTTGCCCTGGATTTCTTTTGTGTTGAGTCGACATACCGTTTAAAAAGATGATCAAAAATATTTTTGTTATCAGGAACCTGGTCTTTATTAGCAATCGGCCGACAAAAGAAGAATCCCTGTGCAAAATCAGCATCACTTTCCAATGAGATCATGGCCTGATCTCTATTTTCGACACCTTCGATAAGAACCAGTGCACCAGATTGATGAAGAAGAGAAACTATTCCCGGCAGAAGATTTCTAATCTCGGCAATGGTGGAGGCCTGTTGGATCATGGATTGATCAAGTTTTATAATATCCGGTTTTAGTGACCAAACCCGTTCAAAATTAGAATAGCCCGAACCAAAATCATCTATCGCGATGAGACATCCGAGATCTCTAAAATAATTCACTGTTTCTTTCAATTGATCTAACTCTGATTCCTCATGTTCAACAATCTCAACAACAACACGATTTGCTGAGATCCCTGAATCTTCAATCAATGCTTTGAAAAAAGTACCATATTTCCGTCCAACAGTCGCAACTTTTGGAGAGATGTTTATAAATATCCAATTTATTGGATCATCAATCTTGGCAAAGCTATCCAGATGAAGGCATCGACATAAACGATCCGCTAAAACCAGTTCATATTCATCCTCCAGCGAGGTAAAAAACTGAGAAGGATTTATCCTTTTTCGATTTTGATCATTGATCCTGGCTAAAGCTTCATAACCGACGATTCTCTGGTGGGATACACTATATATCGGTTGAAAGGCAGACCGTATTGTTAAATCATTAAATCTGGCTTCTGTATAACCTTTTGAACGGTTTAAGAGACTTAAGATGCTATACAAACTAATAGCCGGTTTGTAATCTATGCAAATGCTATTCGGTTTTCCCTGCTTTTTTAATAAGGTAGAGTTCAACATTTCTTAACTCTTGGTGAATAATTTTTATTAGCTCCCTCGGACCGGCAAGGGGTTGATTGACATGTACACCGAACCTGGCGACAATCACAAATTATCTCGCGGTTATCATCAGGTTGTACCTATTTATGCCGTGATGGTTCAATATAGGATAGGGAGTAAGATCAAGCTTCGTGCCAAAGATATTGTTATTAAATACAGAGCTTTATCAATTGTCTAAATTGTCAATAATGCTATTTTTGACAGAGTTGCCATTTTTGATAAGTCGTCTTGGCTCTCTGGTTACCCTGGAGTCGATCAGAAGGGGAATTAATCCTGACAATCACTTGTTTGGTGGTGATTTTTTCCATTGTAGTGCAAGGATTGTCATTAAATAACCTGATTCGGAAGACCACTGCAAAAAATAACAGCGATTTGAATCATTTAGTAATTATTGCGTGCCTGAGTTTTGATAGAGAAACCACCTGACGAAACGGACCATGTGTCCCTGTCGTGCGATAATGGGACCACTGAAAAACCCAAATAATCGCTATTAAAAAAGTTGAAAAATCAGGGAAAACAAGACGATTGGAGAACCATTTAGGAGAATAGAAATAAAATATGAATGGAAAAGGGCTTTTGCCAGAAACTGTGGGCGGAAAACCATATTCCTGTGGTACTTCCCCTGCAAAATCCTGATTGCCAGCTTTCATTTTATCAGACTCAAGCTGCTTTCCTTATTCTAAAAGCAGTTACTTTCGTTTCTTCAAAGCGTTTTGTCATGATATTTTCAGGAACATTTTTCGCATTCTTCAGTACAAAAGGAACCGCTTTATCCCGGAAAACTGTAGCGGGAGTTGCACTACCATGAAACTCATGTGGACGCCAGTTATTGTACCAATCAGAAAAACTTTTACAAAGTTGCGTAAGATGCCCTTTATTCTGATCATCATTGGACACTAAAACATAGTGGTACTGCAGTAAGAAGACTTATGAATGCTTCTTCTGTTGTGTAGTTCACTTCTACTTTTGTGAATTGAATTGAGAATCTGCATAAACTGGGCAGCAATTCTGATTTTGGCTTAAAAACAAAAGTATTAGTGCTTTTATCCCATTCATAAGAAAAATCATCAATACCATGACTACAGCTTGAGTTGCTGTCTTCTTTTACAATGACGGTACTGTTGTTGATGAAAGCATCACTGAATGAGATATTAAATTCACTTGTAGAGACCGAAACTACATTTCCAATGGAAGGAGAATAACTCAACACTTCTGGAACAGTTATATCATTTGTTAAATCGTTTTCAACCGTGAAAAAATAGACAAATGGTATTAGATCGTATCCGTCTGAACTGGTAAATTTAGTTAATACAAAAACGCATTCTTTTTTATCTAAATTTGATAAAAAATTTATTGTGAATTCTGTTTTTTCATCATTCCAGGATGAGTCAAAATCCATAGGGTAAGTAATACAGTTGCCAGCGAAGTAGGCCGTTGAATTCATGGTCTGATTGAATGTTACTATAATTCTATTTAAGTCATTAGAAACATCAACACTGCCATTAGCTGGCGACAGATTTACAATAGAAGGTGCCCGCTCGTCCAAGTACGAACAAGTTGGTGAGGATTCGGTTGAGTTCGATTTTTCTTCCTCATTGCTCTTTTTACAACTACTAGCGGCCAATACAAAACTAATCATTATTATAATTATTGCTCTTTTTTTCATTTTATCTCTTCAATACTGTTAACGCGTTTTTCAGCCGCAGCCCACACTAAACTTGACTAGCACAGTATTTGATTATGAAACATTGGGCAACAATAGGCTACAAAACGTGCGGGGCTGTCGGCTGCAAAAAAATGTTATGAATTCCATTCTTCACGAAGGACTCCAAAGCGAATCGAATCATAATAAACGCCTTGCCAAAATCGACATTTCCTCAATCTAGCTTCCTGAAGCATCCCCAGTTTTTCAGCACACTTGATCATTCTTTCATTTCCAGACCAAGTGGTGAGACCAACTCTGACTATGGGCATAGTATCGAATAAATGAGTGATCCATAGCTTTAATGCTTCTGATCCATAACCTTTTGACCAGTATTGCTTTGGGTATATTGACACACCTAATTCCAACCAATTTGAAGGTTTATGTTCCCAGTAATAACCCACAGTTCCAATTAGTTTTTCTGAATTCCAAATCCCAAATTTTGCTATTGCATCATAGCCAGTATCCCGGTTTACACTGGCTTTATATTCTTCCAGAGTTTTGCGTTCGAGCGGGAAATAGGGAGCATCCCACCTTTTCCATTCAGGACTTTCTTGCCCGTAGATCATTTCCCAGAGTAAAGGAATCTCTATTTCCGATAATGATTTTAGATTTACTTTGATACCAAATAGTTCTAACGGCATTTTACGACAATTTCTTCATAATAAGTTATTCAGTAGAAGTCTCTCTATGTTTTTTTGGCTTAAAGCTCTTAAGCGTATAGATAATTCTATGATATGATCATATTCGATTTGGTAATCTGATCGGTCTGGGAAAAAATTACATATAATTCAACTGATTATCATTAGATAGGGGATAATACAGTATTAACTGAGAAATTGTCAAAGGGATTGTAAGATGCGGAGGATTTGGGGTTGACCGGGGGCAACGGGGGCGTTAATTTTTAACGTAATTTAATTGTTTCCTTTGGAGACATTTATTTCACTGGGTTTTGAGAATTCTGCAAGCACGGAGTTCGCCGGATCGCCAATCCACAAAACTGGAAGTGAAATGAGATGGGCCCAGAGGTTTGGCTACGGCGGGGTTGGCGCCCCGCTTTATGGTGCTTGCACACCGCCAAGCTTCTGGGTTCTTCTTATTTTAGGGGGATGAACCCGACCTGGTGGTGACCTTAATCTTCTGACAAAGGAGATTACACCATGAATCAACTCAACATATCTGCACAAGTTCAGAACTTTTCACACGAAGATTTTAATCGATCGAGGTTTCTCCATTCAAATCCGGAACCCGGCAAACCAAAATCAAACGGCACCGGCCGGGGAGGTCAAGATGGCAAATGAAACTGATGATAAGAATTTGGTTTTTTGAAGTCAACAAGTGTTTTCACATTTTTTCGAAATTTGGGTCTGATCTTGGAGTAAAATGGAATGAGAATGGAAACTGGAATTGGAAAAATGGAATCAAATATCGGATTAGTCTTACTTTATTGGCTTTGAAGGGAAATTGGAACATACCGAACCATTCTTCGAGACTTCCGTTTTAGAAAGACTCAGAATCGTTAATCCGAAAAGCCTGGATTTTCGATTGTCCCCCATTTAGCATCCTCAATGGGAACATACACAATCTCATCCGGTTTTTCAGGCAATTGAGGCGGATCACGAGCGGCACTTTCCTCCCATAAACCTAGATATTTCAAAATCTTTCGGATAATTTGAATCTCAGTTATGAACGAAATGATTTTCATTTCGGACTGGCATTCCGGGCAAATCAGCGAATCCTGTTTCCATATCTTTTTGATACACTCGCGCCAGGTAAGGGAAGGAACATTTTTAGGTCGATATTTCGACACATCGATCATTTTAACTTCATCAGGTACGGTTTCGGTCGATGGTTTTTCCATCATGGTTTCCACTTTGGCTCTTAAGACTCTGGATTTATTTGTGTAATGGCCATAATAGCGAATAGTCTGGAACGATTTCTTGGGAATATATTGTGTGATGGCAGCGATGAACTCTTCAGCATCATAGCAGCAAAGTTTTTATTTTTTCCCTTTTGAATTTTGCCGGTGTGATAAATCACTTTTCCGGTTTTTTCGACGTAATAGATATTCTCCGTGCTGATAACGTTTCGCATCATGTATTGCGCAATAGCTTCGGTGCCTTCTTTGTCCTCTTTTTTGATTCGAACGCCATTGTCAACGCTAAAACCGGAATGACGCCATTTTATAAGCTTATTTATCAAATCATCGGTAATTTTCCCTTCCTTTTTCAGAAATCGGAACAATTCTGCCCGAAACAATTCTGCCAGCGGTTTCAGATTCACATCTTTCATGATGTAGAAAGTGCCTGTATCTCTGAAAAGACCGTCAGTGGACAGGATATGTAGTTGTGGATGCCATTTCTCAGGATCGGCCCCAAAGGTGTGTATCGCCATCACTGCGCCGGGCACACCGTCTTTCAGTCCGACGACTTCCCGAAAAAAAAGTCAACAGGCTTTTATAAGCGCATCGACAAAGCCCCGTCAGCAAAGAACATATTCTGGAAGACTATATCCTGTATTGTCGTTATATTGTTGATTGAAAAAAAGCTTCAACGGTATTATTGAACTTTTTGTGGATTGTTGGGGATTGAAATTGAGGTATTTGGAGCAATTTCTGTTTTGTAAGTAACTGAAATTGTATGGTGCCCCCACCAGGACTCGACCTGGAGCTGAGGATTAGGAATCCTACGAGATTACTCGCTAAATACTTTGTTGTAATTGGAGATTCGTGACTGAGGCTGAAAATGATTGTGGATTGGGTGTGGATTGACGAAAACCTTCAATGTTGTAACCACTCATAACTATCTGATCTGACCTGCTAATAATAGACGTTTTAAGGGGTCTGAAGGTCAACTCAATTCCCCGAAAGTATATGACCTTCAGCCATTATTTAGCTAAACCAAGGGGGGAAAATACCCGCCACCTCCACCATTTAACCACCAATATCTTCCATATCTAATGCAGCACTCGCTGTAACGCCATCAAATCATAGTTATTTTTTTGTTTATTAAGAATTTTAGTTGAAGATTTGTGTGTCCCGGAAGTTCACTTTACTACGATTTAGATAACTACAAAGTGGGCTATATCGGCCTGACAAAAAGGGCTGGATTTTTTCAAAAATCAGTGAATCGAAAATATCGCTGGGTCATAACAGCAATCCAATCGTTCTCATGCGTTACTTCCTTCCTGTTACTGAGCTAGCCTGTACTCTCGACACTCCATTTGAAAGCCATTAAACTTCTTTCTTTCTGTAATCCTCGAAATGTGATATGATTCCGAACATTATAAAATTGGACACTCGTGCTATCAGTCTGGTTTGGCAAAAAATAAAATCACCATTTGCACGATAACGCACACCAAATAGTGACTAAACTAAAAACCTGTCTGATTTATTTAATTTTTTCACTATCTCTTCTTCACACGGCTGAGTTAGTAGCAAAAACACACGACACGTGGAATGTATTAATTTTGAATTCCTGCTTGAAAAGCAGGATGTGAAACAAATATTCGTTAATCAGCGAGGGGAGAAGTACATGAGCATTCAAAGACAGCAAATTGGCATCGTAAAACGGATGATGCATCAAGCCAAAGTGGATATTCTGGTAACCGGCCTTCTCGGCCTGCTTCTGGCTGGAATTCCCCTTGTTAGTGCCGCCGGGACTGAATCGACCCGGCAGGTGCTTTATCTCAGCTCTGTCCATTACGGTGATGCCTGGGGCGACGGCGTTGAAGAAGGGATACGGGAACGAGTCAAGAATTCCGGAAAACCGGTCCAGATCTTTACCGAATACCTTGATACCCGCCGCTTCCCGCACGGCAAACAGATTCCCCCGCTGCTTCAAACCCTATCCGCCAAGTATACGGATTCTCCGCCCGATGTCATGATTGTGTCTGACAACCCCGCCTTCGATTTTGCCACCCGATTCCGCCCACGCCTGTTCCCTGGCGTGCCCATTGTTTTTTGTGGGTATAATGATTATTCTCCCGGGATACTGGATAACCTCGACAATATCACCGGGGTTGTCGAAAGCCCCAATATGCTTTCAGCGGTTGAGATGGCTCTCACGGTCCATCCAGACACTCGAACGCTTGCTTTTGTGATGTCATCTACCGCGGGCACATCATTCCAGCGCAATATCAACGTTCTTGAACAGAGTGTCATTCAGAACCTGCAGGGGCGTTACAAGATTATACGCTTAAAAGATCTGACCTTCGCGGAATTGAAAAAACAACTGGTGGATTTGCCGAGTGACGCTTTGCTCTTTCTCGTGGGCACACCAAAACACCAGGAGAGCCCGACACCATCGCTTATCGAGCATGCCCGCATGATGAGCGCTGCCAGCCCGGTTCCCACCTATACCTTCTGGGATTTTGCCTTGGGTTACGGCATCATCGGCGGCCGTTTCATTACCGGTGCTGACCAGGGTCGAGCAGCGGCCGACCTGGCGCTGCGCGTTCTGGATGGTGAGTCGGCCAGCACGATTCCTGTAATTACGACTTCTCCTACCTCAGACATCTTTGACTTTCCAGTGATGCAGCGGTTCAACATCCAGCCGGAAGATCTGCCGCCCGGTGCTGTCATTCTCAATCGACCGTTCTCATTCTGGTCTAGATACCGTTGGCAGCTCGTCGGTATTATATTGCTATTGGTACTGGAATCAGCGCTCATCACCCTGCTCTTGTATGTTGCTCGCGGGCGCCGTATCGCCCTGAGGGAAATATCCGCTTTGCTTGACGCTTCCAAGGCGATTCTTATTCTCAAATCATTTGAAGAAGCCGCGCGTAAAATTTTTGACATATGCAGGGAGCTTATCGGCGCGCAATCCGGTTATGTCGCTCTTCTCTCGGAGGATGGCGCGGAGAACGAAGTTCTCTTTCTCGAAGCCGGGGGGCTGCCTTGTGACGTAAATCCGGAACTACCCATGCCGATCCGGGGACTGCGTGAAGTAGCTTACAAAACCAGTGATTCTGTTTATGACAATAATCTTGCAGCCAGTGAGTGGGCCCGGTTCATGCCTGAAGGGCATGTAGTTCTTAAAAATGTGCTCTTCGCGCCATTGAATATCAAAGAAAACACGGTCGGCTTGATAGGACTTGCCAATAAGCCCGGTGGTTTCACAAATAGAGATGCGGAATTAAGTAAGTCGTTCGGTGATATGGCTGCCGTAGCGCTTAATTACGTAAGATATCAGGATGAACTACGGGAAAGTGAAACCCAGTTACAAGTCATATTTGACAACGCGCCCGCCATAATGCTTCTTCTCGATGAAAATACTGAAGTCATAAAAATCAACCAAACCGGACTTATCGCGGCCGGCAAACCATTAGATCAGGTCAGAGGGCTTCGGGGCGGTGACGTTTTGAATTGCATCAACTCTTTCCAACATCCGAAAGGGTGCGGTTATGGCGTCGATTGTCAGAATTGCGTGATCCGGAAGACAGTCGAAGATACCTTCGCTACAAACCAGAATTACTTCAAAATTGAAGCCGAACTGAAACTGCGAGAAGATGAAAACGTTAAGGAACATGTTGTTTTGATTTCAACAGCCGTGGTCAGCCGGGAGACCCCAAAACAGGTATTGGTAACGGTTGATGATATCACTGATCGTAAACAGATGGAGGAAACCCTACGCCGTGAACGGGATTTGCTGAATCTCATAACCATGACCAGTCCTGTCGGAATTGCTGTTGTTGATATAAACGGGAAGATCGTCTTTGCCAACAAGCGATGTGAAGCGATACTTGGCTTGAAAAAGGATCAGATTGCGCAGCTTGAGTACAATGCGCCTGAATGGCGGATTACCGATTTTGATGGTAACCCTTTTCCGGAAGAACAATTGCCCTTCAGCCAGGTCATCACTACCCAGGCACCTGTTTCTGATGTCCGCCATGCCATTGAATGGCCTGATGGTCACAGAGTGTTGCTCAGTATCAACGCGGCGCCGTTGCTCAACGAAGCGAATCATCTAGAAGGCGTTGTCATGGCTTTCGACGACATTACTGAACGTATGCATTCAGAGAAACAAATCAAAGATTCTCTAAAAGAAAAACAAACCCTTCTGGATGAAATCCACCACCGTGTCAAAAACAACATGAATGTTATTGCCAGCCTGCTCAAGCTTCAGCTGAACAAAAAAAGACAAAAAGACGTTGATGAAATCCTTAAAGAGAATATCGGTAGGGTTTATTCAATGGCTGCTATCCATGAAAGCCTGCACCAATCTGAAAAGTTAACTGAAATAGATTTCAAAGCGTATCTCAATAAATTGTCTCAGATGCTGTCACAAACGTACTCGGTTGATCCTGGCAAAGTCGCATTTCAACTCGACACTCCAGAATTAAAACTCGCCATCGATCAAGCAAACCCGCTCGGTCTTGTTTTGAATGAACTGATATCCAACTCGCTGAAATACGCATTTCCGGATGGACAAAAAGGGATAATCAGCATTGAATCAAGTTTACTAGATGATAAGGCGATTGAACTGATTGTCGCAGATGATGGAATCGGAATGCCTGATGGTTTTGACTGGAGGAAAAGTGATTCACTGGGATTAAAGCTTGTTAAGAACCTGGTGGAAAATCAGCTCGGTGGTGTAATAGACCTCGACAGGACAAAAGGAGCCAAATTCACCATCAAATTTAACCTCGAATCAAACTATAAATAATGAGTAAAGCTAGAATTCTTGTCTTAGAAGACGAAGCCGTCATCGCAATGGAATTGGAAAGCCAATTGCAGAATCTTGGATACCAAGTAACTTCCGTTGTTAACACAGGTGATAAGGCAATTGTCAAAGCGGAAGCAGATAAACCGGATCTCATGCTGATGGATATCCGTATTCAGGGCGACAAAGACGGTATTGAGACAGCAGAAATAATCAAAAACAGATTTGGTATTCCTGTCGCCTTCTCCACCGCTTATCTGGATCAGGAACGAATCGAACGGGCTAAGATCACAATGCCTTTTGGATATGTGCTGAAGCCGATTCAGGAGCGGGATCTTAAAGTGACTTTGGAGATGGCGTTGTATGTGGCAAAGGTTGATGCTGAGAGGAGGAAAGCTGAAGGATTTGTCAAGCATGAACGAAATCTAGCACAACAATATCTTGATGTCGCCGGGGTGCTACTAATTGCCCTGGATTTAAGTGGCAACGTAACTCTAATTAATCCAAAAGGGTGTGAAATACTTGGGTATGAAAAAGAAGAAATCATCGGATACAATTGGTTTGATAAATTTTTACTGCAAGAAGGAATCGAAGAAGTAAAGAAAGTCTTTAACCAGATTATTACAGGCGATATTGAACCAGTAGAGTATTATGAAAATCCTATTTTCAGAAAAGACGGAAGTCAGCGTTTTGTGGCTTGGCATAATTCTGTTTTACGCAACAGTTCAGGTGAAATAATTGGTCTTTTTAGTTCTGGCGAAGATATCACTAAACGTAAAAACGCCGAGAAAGCTTTAAAAGAAAGTGAAAATCTTTTGCATGAAGTTATCAATAGTATGGAAAAAGCCATTGCTATTTATGAGGTGGTTAATAACGGAGAAGATTTCAGGTTTGTGGAAACAAATGAGTTTGCTGAAAAAATAATGCATTACAAAAGTGAAGATGTCATCGGAAAGACTTTAAAGGAATTGTTTCCCGGTGAGGCTTTCCTTGGATTAGTAGAAAAATTCAAAGAGACCTACTTGACTGGAAAATCGACTACTATCCCGCTGAAACAATACAAAGACGACCGCATTACACAATGGGTTGAAAACTATATTTTCAAAACGCCATCAGGGAAAGTAGTCGCCATGTTTGAAGACACAACAGAGAAAAGAAATGTGGTGGAATAATATCAAAACTCTTTCATGTGCCACCAATTCACTACTTCACCTCGCTCAACCTCTTCTGCACAAAATAGATATCCTGCTCTATCCCAATTCCCAGTGGACCTTGGATTGACTCCATTTCGGTTAGGCTGACATATCCGAATTCGTCAGCCGTCGTTCCTGTTAAATATCCAAACGTTATCTTCTCTACCGGATCATATTCCAAAAGATACCAAGTCGCTGAACCGAATGGATCAAAAAGCTTGGCAATCACTATTGGATCGTCTTCATGTTCCTGTGAGTAAAGCGGATACCCCGAATCATTCAAGATGATATGTTCCGATCCATCTTGAATATCCTTGACGGTGAATTTCAATGACATCGTTTTCGACTGCTTTGCTGCAATTTCTGTAATCAACTCGAATCGTCCACCCATAATCGAATGAGTTGCTTTATCACCTTCCTGAAATTGAACACTCGGTGCTTTGAAGACTACCGGAATTTTTGAAGCAACAAATCTATCCTGCAATTGTGAGCATCCGGCAAAAATCAACAAACAATACGGAATCAACAAAAATGTGAATCTTTGCATGATAATATCTCCTAAAATATTGATTTAGAGAAAGAAAAACACGAACGAGGAGGAGATATTCAAGAGGGGGACGGACTTTGTCAATCGGATTTCACTTGATTTCTGTAAAATCCATGTGTGTTATTTATGAGATATTCTGCTAAGTAAGGATTGGCAGGACTTTGAGGGGAATTCATCGGCAAGATTTATCGCCGTTGAATTAGGGGGATTTTTCTATATGCGTTTATATGTGTTATGTTTTAAGGAGATTTAAAGGAAAAAAACTATGTAAGTATCTGATGTGTATGGTGCCCCCACCAGGACTCGAACCTGGAGCTGAGGATTAGGAATCCACCTATTTGAATTTATAAATATTGATCGAAGAGAAGCACTAAAAGATATAACCAAAATGTTGAAAAAAAGTATTTGAATTTTTGGGGACAACATCAATCACGTTTTTCTCAGCATCACCCTATCCCAATGCGTTTTTGAGTTTAAGAAAGTCATCGGAAAAAACGCCATCCACGCCAATATTCAACAGGTTTTTATACTCTTCAATTTCGTTGACGGTAAAGGTGAACACTTTAATTCCCGCCGAGTGCATCGCTTCAACCTGCTCTTTTGTTAAAACGGAGTGCCATGGATTCCAGGAATATAAGCCCAACTCCACGCAGCGTTTGACCACTGATAGATCTGCAGGTTTTCTGGAGATAAAGGCCAAAGCAGGAATAGTTTTTTGTTTTGATAGTCGCTCCAGATACCTGATTTCAAAACTGGAAATCAACACCGAGTCCATCAGGTTTTTTTCTCTTACCGTTTTCAGGACTTTTTGCTCTATGGAGTCGGGTTGCCCGTCCTCCTCATAATATTCCTCTTTTATCTCAATATTGATAACTGCATTATTACCGACGAGATCCAGTATTTCATCCAAGGTGGGCAGTTTTTCGGATTGAAATTTGGGGTCAAACCATGATCCCGCATCAAGAGCTCTCAACTGATCAAATGTAAAATCAGATATTTTCCCGGTTCCATTGGTTGTTCTATCCAGTGTTTCATCATGAATTACAATCAGTTGCCTGTCCTTTGAAAACGAGACGTCAAATTCCACAACTTGGGCTCCGTTTTTAATGGCAGCTCCGATTGAAGCCAGTGTGTTCTCCGGATAATGGATATTATATCCCCTATGGGCAATTGGGATTGGTGTTTTTATCTGATCAAGTCTCATGATTTACCTATTTCTAATAAATTGGCTGAAAGGGATCACTGTATTGCTTATATTTCTCCATTTTACCCGACTGAAAATAGAATGATTTCAATCGGTAGAAAAACATGAGCTTAAAAGTATGATTAAAAGATTGTATGTCTTCAAGTACTTCAATTGCCCTGTCATATTTCCCGGCCAAGCCCAAGTAAAAGGAATAAGCTTGTACCAGTTCCAATTGTCTTGGCCATCTCTCTAATCCTTTACTTAAAAGATTGATGGCTGCTTCGAGATTTTCTTGTTTTCCATAAGCTTCAGCCATTAATAGATGAACTTTTCCTCTTCCCTCAAGATCTGTTAGATGATTTTTTAATTGAGATGGAATTTCATCTATCTTTCCCAATTTTTCAAGAATAGCGGCACGTTGTAAGGAAACCGCAAGGGTTCCGGGATAGATTGATTCTATATGATTAAGGCGACTTTCTGCTGCTGCAATTCTGTTCCTTGCAATATCAATGCTTGCCAATTGTGCTTCAACGTCAACTGAATAATCAAATTGTTTGACATAATTGAAGAGTTTCTCGGCAGTTTCATAATCTTTCTTTTGTTTGGCTATTAATCCCCTTAAGAATACAGCATTGCTATCCATCTCGTTCAGGCTTGGATGTTGTAAAGCCGATTCCGCAGTTTGAAAATCTCCTGCCTCTATACGCTGCCTGATATAATCGATTCTGATCTCTTTATTAAAAGGTGATATTTCAAAAGCCCTGGAAAGCGCCCATTCCGCTCCGAACAAGTCTTTTTGAGCCCCGAAGACTTTTGAGAGCATATAATAACCATCAGAAAACCGGGGATCTATATTGATGGCATGTTGCAGTGATTGTTCCGCCCGGGTTAATTCTCCTTTCTGATAGTCCAACTTGCCTTGAATCAGCAATATCTCCGGTTTATCAGGCCCCTCTTTTTGAAGTTCCTTAAGATCTGCTTGATAATCACCCAAGGGATCAATCTTTATTAGTGTTTTAAGTCTCAGAATTTTAGATTCCAGAGTGGGATGCGTCATCTTATCCAGGTATTCCAAGGTTCCCTGGAAACTTCCCATCGAGTAATTGATTGCTGCAATTTCGAAAGCAATCATGTCATTGGTAGCATTTCTGTTTTCAAAATCTACCAACAGAGCCTTTGCATATTGGGTTTCGCCAATGGCTTGATAAATTCCGGCAAGTAAAATATTTCCTTCAACTGAATTGGGGTTTACCAACAGAGCCTTTTTCAGACGTTCTGCCAGATCCAGAAACGATTCCCTATTGGACTGTTTGCCTGCTTTTTCACCTGAAGCCGATGCTGCTGATGCAGCTGTCAAAGTGTCAAAGGAAATCTCACACCAGAGCAATTGTGCATCAAAATTCATCGGTTCGATGCCTATTGCTGTTTCCAACTGTTTTAAGGCGTCTGTTGCTTTACCGGTTTCTCGGTAAGTCAATGCCAGATAGTAATAGGCTTCAATATTTCTATTGTTCAGCAAAAGGGCATTGATAAGATGATTGGTGGCGTCAAAGAAGAATTTTCGTTGATACGCAATTTTCCCGGCCAGCAGTCGATATTTATCGATCTGTTTTTCCAGGAGGATCGTCTTTTCGATTTCAACCCGGGCTTGTTCCAGCTCCTTATTTATAAACAGTGCGTTGGCAAGTCGATAACGAATCTCAACATTTTCAGCATCTTCTGATAATATCTCCCGATAGTTTTCGATTACAGTTTCGATTTGACCGTTGGCTATCATAAAATCATATCGATTCAAATCACTGGAACCGGAGCAGCCAACAAGCAGAAATCCCAGAAAGGCTGGTAGGAATAATACAACAAAACGGGCTAAATCAGGGATTACACGGTTTGATGTTTTCGATTGTTTCATGATTTTTCTATCCCGGAATTATATCATTGGTTAGAACCATTGGGTTCAATAACTGTAAGCTCATTCTCATGTTCACCAGCTTGAGGTAATAATAGGGTTATGGATTCAGATTCATTTCCAAATCTATCCACATGGGATACCAATATCCGGTAATCTCCTGCCAAAAATGAGTATTTTCCTTTCATCAGGGGTTCTGGATTTATAAGTTTCAATTCTCTTAAATCCTCCGTTAGCAGAGACCTATATAGATTAATCCCGTAATATATCTCAATTTCCTTAGGATTACCGTTGTTTTCGATCTTTGTCAGTATAGCTTCTCTTATCAACTTCCATTCAATATAGGCATTGATTCGCATAGGTTCAACGGAATCCAGTCTTTTCGTTACCGTAATTTCCGGTTTCGGGATTGCTCGACCGTACACAGGCCAGAATGCATCCGATTCCTTTGATAAAAGTCCTTCAACCGTTGAGTAACTGACGGTGAAAAAGAAAAAACCTTCTGCATACCAGTAATCTGTAAGCTTTCTATTAATCAAAAGGTTATGGGTGTTTTCAGAGTGCCAATGTCGCACTAACTCCGAATATGAATCACTGTTTTTGAGTCTGATCCGACTTTGATCTTCTTTGACTGCAATGGTAATTACTTCAATTGGTTTATTTTCACACGTATAACAGGTTTCAATGTTTTTGTAGACTTTGACATGAAAAGCATCCGTTGAAACATCGAGTTCGCTTTTAGAACCCGATTTAATAATCTGCCAGTTCAGCATTAACTGATCTGCTTTAAATACGGGTCTGTTAATTTGAATGGCAGGTAGGGATTCAACGAAGGCATCATATGGCTCAGGTGCAGTTCGTCGTCCACATGAAAACAAAACAAAAATAATTCCAGCCAGGGAAATAACCCAACTTATTCGACTCATAGTTTAACCAGAAAATTGAGTCCCAGTTTATTAACATGGGAAACCACGGAATCATCCCCCATTGCCTTTTGATTATACCAGTTCACATACAGATAGGCCGATATAAAAAACCTGATGTTCACCAGATAAAACGGTGCCGAATTGTTTAATTCTTCGTTGGACCCGCTGCTATCGTATCCCAGCTCGTATTGGACTTGAGAATACCCGATTCCGATATCCCCATGCAGGTAATGGTCAATAAACGTAAATGAGTACCCAAGAGCTATGCTGTTCAGTTTAAATTCAATGGTGTTATATGTCGAGTTTTTATACTCCACTTCTTTATTGAATTTTATGGCATTATAAAAGTAGCTATAGTCAACAAAGATCTTGCTGAAACTGCATCCAATAGTTACATAAGGTGTTTCATAGATATCCAGGCCGGGAGAATAAATACTACCGATTTTCTCCGAATAAACCTCTTTGCCTTCAATTCTGAATGCAACACCCTGGGTTCCAAAACCGGTACTGCAATATGACCTGTTTTCGATCAGCTGAACATTGTCAGAATTAAAGGTTGGCAATAGATGATTGGTTGTCTCCTGAGAATAAGCAACTGATCCCCCAACTGTACCAATCAGGACTACTGCCATTGTTAAAACATGAAAAAATGAAAAACAGGTTTTAATTATTTTGAGTTTCATACAGTAATTCTTAAATATCAAATTCTTGCTGATAAGGTATCTCACTCAGCGATGCACTCTGATCAGATGGTATCAAGGGTATTGTCAGAGTGAATTTCAGTTTTTGGCTCAGGTACTCCTTGGTATGATCATTTTCAGTGGTGCTTTTAATGTTTTCCGAATATTGTATGGAATAGCTGAAACATCGATGTTTGTAACTCAGAATGACGTATAGAGAGGTTAATTGGCGATCCAGCCTCTCCACGGTTTCGTCTTCCGAATATTTTGTTGCCAACGTGTTTCTTGAAAGATCCCAGGTCCCTTGAAGATCCAGATTCAGGTTGTTGTTCAGTAAAAGAGTACTGGTTATTTTGTAGGAGGTTGCTGCCGGGTTATTGATATTCGCAAGATCATAGTATTGGTTAAGATTATTGATATATTGTGCACTAAAACTGCTACCGGACGAATAACTCGTACTTAAAGTAATTCGTGTTTCTACAATTTTGTTTTGCTGATGATGGTACCGATAAAACAAGCTCCCTGAAAACGTTGATGTCGGATTTACGCTCAGGTTCATTCGTAAAGGAAGTTGTTTTTCTCCAATGTCGACCTCCGGATGAGTTGGATGATGATCAACGCAAAAGCTGGCTGACTCCCCTTCCTCCGCACAGTTTTCCGAGTTTAAATCAAACGGTTGAATTAAGCTCAGGGAGAAAAGGTTTCTAATGGATTTGGTATTGGCATCCTTAATTTTATAAACCGTATCAAGCTGATAGGTCATATTCTTTTGACTCATTACGGTACTTCCAATACCAAAATCACCAGACGGCATCGGCTGCAGAACATCATCCGTTTCCTTAAAAGTAAGCCTGGGTGTGAACGAAAGTCTGGCTGATTTTTCATTTTGATTATTAAAAAAATACCTAAACGCTTCAAAATCAAACTCTACCTGCCTGGAATCCACATACCAACCGAATTGACCGGGATAATTATCTATATCCGCATCGGCAATCTCATCCGATTTATATTGATATGAAATATTATAGTCGTAGTAGATTCTGCTGTAACTCGGTTTTACATTTAGAAAATCAAGATAAAAGGGGAAACTTGTGCTAATACTGCCGGTGGTTAGCAAGCCATTCCATCCATATTTCCTGGTATAATTTGTTGAGTTTGCTGACAAACTAATACTCAGCGGAGTCTGGAAAATATTGGAAAATCTTTGGCTTATTGAAATTGAAGGTTGTCTGTTAAGATAATAATCTTCATCGGTTGAATCATCATAAACAGATGTATATGTAAATTTACTCGCAGCTGAATAAGAGGCTGATAAACTACCGGAAAAAAAAGGAAAGGACAAATCCAGAATCCGGTAGAAGTAGTAATCATAATCGACGTTGGAATTGAAATACTCCTTGTTGACTTCATTGTCACTGTTTTCCAGCAGGTTTAAGGTCAAGGTTCCATTCAGAAAAATGCCTTGACGATGATTAAAGGAATACTTGTATCGCTGGGGCCGTTTATCCAAATTATCACTTTCACTGCTCAATGATCCCATGTTTTCTAATTCAAAATCCCTATCATCCGCCGTTTCATCCAGATACCAGGCATAAAATCCCCCTCGCAATCCCGGGAGAAATGCATACTGATAATCCAGACCAAGCCCCAATCCCCTTTTTTGTATCAGGTCAGCTGTGACTGTGAGATCATGATCCTTATCCAAGGCGATAAAATAGGGTAGTAACAATCTTGATCCATACCATTTTGTTTCATCAGAACTGGTATGATTTAAAAATTCAGGGGAGAGTAGTCCGGTTGCTCTCCCCTGTTTTGTGGGCCAGGAAAGAAAAGGAGTATAAAATATCGGAATCGAGTAGAATCTGACCGATGTACTCAAGGAATAGGCAAAATCATCAATATTATAGACTATTCTACTGCTTTTGATCCTGACTGCCTTCTCTTCCGGGTCACAGGTGGACACGATACCGTCATGGATAACATATTTTGTGCCGCTGATCTGCTCAATTTTTTCAGCAGATCCGGATGCCTTGTTTTTTTGATCATAAAAGGTTGAATTAATAAACGAGTGTTTTGATTCTTTGATATCGATGAACGCTTTCTCAGCCGTTATAATAAAGCTATCGGAATAAACGATAATATTTCCCTTGAACTCCATAATATTCGAGTCTTTATGATAACTCATCTCACCACCGGTAATGGTAGTCGCATCAATGGTAACACGGGGGGAGATATAATTATGGAAACCCGATTCTTTATCGTACTGGTAGGATTGATACTCGACTGCTATCTCTTTCGCAAAAACTATGCAGGGAGCATAGAAACATAACAGGAGGAAAAAAAGAATACGAATTCTTTTAAAAATCATATTCTTTTTCTCCTGACGGAATGGTATTATTTGAAAACAATTGCAGGTTTTATTTGGTTTCTAATGATTTTAAATAATAATCTGCTGCTTTTTCCATTAAGCTTGTGGAACGAGGAACCATTTTTGACGGACTCTCAAGCGATCCTTCCAATAGACAGGCTCCTTCAAAAAGCTGTTCAATACACTCTTTGAGCAAAGCATCCTGTGGAAATTTCTCCTGAATTTTTGACAGGTTCTGAATGAGTGGATTTTGCAGGTTGACTTCCATGACTTTTTTCCCAGCCTTAAAATTCTGGTCCATCATTTTCATCATACGTTCCATATTTGCATTCATCCCGTCTTTTGGGCTTACCAGGGTGCAGGCACTATCAACCAGTCTTTCGGATTCGATTACGTCCCCCACACGATCACCCAGGATGTCTTTAAAATAACCCAGGAGCTTTTTCTTGGCAGTCTTGCTCAATGTCTCTTTTTTATCTTCATCTTTCTCTTTTTTGAGTTTCAGATCGGCCTTATCAATCCCAACCAGGTTTTTCTCTTTGTATGTCCCGATGGAAGGCATGATAAAATCGTCAATTTCATCATAAAGATACAAGACTTCAATATTATTTTTCTTGAAATACTCAATATTGGGAGAATTCACGATAGTCTCTTTATCTTTTCCAAACACATAATAGATCTCTTCCTGATCTGTCCCCATCCGATCTACATAATCTTTTAAAGAGGTCAGTTTTTCGGGATCAAAGGAAGAGTAGCAGCGATACATCTCTATCAACTTCTCCCTGTTGGCAAAATCCATATGAATTCCTTCTTTTATGAAGCTTCCAAAGTCCTTCCAGAATCCATTGTATTTTTCAACATCCTTCTCAGACCACTCCTTAAACTCACCCAGTAATTTTCTAACAAGGTACTTATTGATCTTATCCATGACCACATTCTTCTGGGTAACTTCCCGGGAGATGTTGAGATCAAGGTCCTCGGAATCAACGATACCCTTTACAAAACGTAACCATTGGGGAATCAGTTCTTTACAATCGTTTTGGATAAAAATTCTTTTGACGTAAAGATGAATCTTAGTATCCAGGTCTTGAGAAAATAAAAACCTGTCCGCTGTCTTGGGGATATACATAATCGCCTTAAACTGCACAGGAGCTTCAACGCTTAAATGCAGATGTGCCAGAGGTTCTTCTGTCGAATTGGCAATGTATTTGAAAAACTCAACATATTCCTCATCTTTGACATCGCTTTTTGGTCTTGCCCATAAAGCAGTTGATTTGTTTGCTTTTTCCTCATTCAGACTAATGGGAAAGGAAACAAAATCGGAGTATTTCTTGATCGTACTTTCAATGCGCCACTTTGAAGCAAACTCTTCGGCATCCGTTTTAAATTTGAAGGAGATGGTGGTGCCTCTTTCCGGTTTGTCTATGGCCTCAATAGTATATGAACCAGATCCTGAAGAAACCCAGCGATAGCCCTGATCAGATGAGTAAGATTTAGTATCTACCGTAACTTCATCAGCAACCATGAACACAGCATAAAATCCGACACCAAATTGACCGATCAATTCCAGATCTTTCTTGTTATCACCGGTTAAATTACTGAAAAACTTACCTGTACCTGAACTTGCGATAGTCCCGATGTTGCTGATGAGTTCCTCTTCGGTCATTCCAATACCATTGTCCTCAATGGAAAAAGTCTTCTCCTTTTCATCCAGCTTTATATTTATTTTTAATTCCCCATCATTGCCCAAAATCTTCTGGTCGGTAAGAGATAGAAAGTGCAATTTGTTTAATGCGTCAGAGGCATTGGAGATCAGTTCCCTTAGAAAAATCTCACGATGGGTGTAGAGTGAATGAGTTATCAGATTTAATAACTGAGACATCTCTGCCTGAAATTCATACTCTTGTTTTTTTCCTTTTTCCTTATTTTCTTCGCTCATATTTGCTCTAAACAATTGTTATGTGGATTGGTAACAGACAATCTCATGATCAAGATTGTAGATTTAATTAAAAAGTTAAGTTTAAAAAAAAATGGAAAATGCTGCAATCCTATTTTTGGCCTGGTTTTATTGACAATCAGAGTTTATCTTTGTCGGCTTCGCAGCTCTTTTTCTTCTTTCCGAAACAGGATTGAGCACGAATTGTATAATGTTGATATCAGCTTAGCCCAGATAAACTGGATAAGTACCTAAAAAGTCATTTTCTGCCAAAAAAACGCCGAAAATAAGTTTTAAGGTACTAAATATAGCAGGCTTACAACAAAAATAATCAGGATTCTATTTAAAATGCTGAGCCTTACCCCAATGTCTGAAAGCATTATAAAAATACTCGATGTCTTCGGGATGATTATGAGCAATGGTTCCCTTAAACTCTTCCAGATCGCAATCTGCCAGCCATTTTTTGGCTTTTTCATAGCTATTAAACTGTGAATAGATCAGCGTTACATTGCCCTTTTCGCCGTATAATACCATGGCCCCAGGGGACCAGGTGACACTGAAGGAGTTTTTGTTAGTTCCCGGCTTGCCAACGAACCATGACTTACTTTCTGAAGAAATTATCTTATAGTCGGAAAAACTATCCTTTGTATTGCTCATATAGTACTCCACCCATCTGTTATTATGGTTTTTTTGAAGCGTTTCTCAATATTGAATATCCGATATCCTTGTCCCTGCTCAAAAATCTTTAATTACATTAACCCTTCTGTTTCTTTAATGCCTAGCATTAAGTTGAGATTCTGAACCGCCGCTCCGGAAGCTCCCTTTCCTAAATTATCAAGACGAGCGATAATAACCGCTTGTGACTCGTGTCCAAAAACAAAAAGCTCAACCTGATTTGTACCCACATTTTTTGTGGGCGAGAGGAATCCGCTGTCCAACTCATTCTCGCAGTTTACCGGAAAAACTTTTATGAACGATTCATTTTCATATTTTTTATGGTAGGTATCAACAATAGTATGAATTGAAGTCCCTTTTGCCAGCAAATGCGTGAATAAGGGGATCTGAACCAGCATCCCCTGGGGAAAATGTCCGACGGAAGGAATGAAAACCGGATTATTCTCTAATCCTGAATACTTTGCCATTTCCGGCAGATGTTTGTGGGAGAGAGATAATCCGTAAGGTCTATAGGACCATAACTCTTCCTTGGGAAATAGTTTCTCCCTTTCTTGATAGGCTTCCATCAGTTTTCTCCCCCCCCCGGAGTAACCGGAGACGGCATTCATGCAGACAGGATAATCAGGTGGAACAATTCCGAATTCAATAAGTGGGAAAATTGCCAATAGAAATCCGGTCGGGTAACAGCCGGGCACACTAACTCTTGTTGAGTCTTTAATTCTGACACGCTGCTGATTTGACAGTTCTGGCAAGCCATACGTCCAAAGGTCAGCGGTACGATGAGCGGTACTGGCGTCCAATATTCTCACATTCTTATTATCAATCAGACGAACCGATTCAACTGCTGCCGCATCTGGTAAGCAAAGAATAACGGCATCAGAAGAGTTTAAATAGGTCGATTTTATCTTCAGATTCTTACGTTCTTCATGAGGTATTTCAACTAACTCGATATCCTTCCGGTGTTTGAGTCTTTCTACAATCTGTAATCCGGTTGTTCCGACTTGACCATCAATAAAAACCTTATACATATATTACCTTTCCTCGTTAACCTTTCTTCTGATTGTTCTGATGCCGATTCCCAATATTTTTGCAGCTCTTGTTCGATTCCCGTCCGTCATTTTAAGCGTTTTTTGGATCAACATCTCTTCAGCATCTTTAAGTGTGGTTCCAATGGGAATGAAAACTCCTTCATCAGTGGGAATGGAAGCAATTTCAATAATGTTACTGTTCTTGGTTTCTTCAACTAAATCTGCCTGTTGCTCTTCTATCTGGTAGTCCTGTTGAGGATTGATCTTTTGATTAACATTCAATTTCTCCGGGAAATAGGCGGTTAAAAAATCAGGAGATATTTGAATGACATTGGATGGCAGCAATACTGCCAATCGAGTCATGATATTTTTTAACTCCCTCACATTTCCCTTCCAGGGCTGACGAATCAGTGTATCAATGGTTTCTGTGGTCAACACCGGAAATGGTTTTTGCCGATTCAATTCCATAAATGCCCGTTCCAGAAAATGCCATGCCAATAACGGTATATCCTCAATCCTGTCTTTAAGTGCAGGGAGATGCACACGGAGAACATTCAACCGGTAATACAGATCCTCCCTGAACAGTCTGTCTTCAACAGCTTCTTCCAGATTTACCTGTGTGGCCGCCACAATTCTGAGATTGATGCTGATCGGTTTTTCACCGCCGACTCGATAGAATTGCCTCTCTTCCAATACTCTTAATAAACGGGCTTGCAGAGATAGGGGCATCTCTCCAATTTCATCCAAAAAAAGCGTTCCATTTCTTGCAAGTTCAAACTTACCCCGATGTTGTGCCTGGGCACCGGTAAAGGAACCCTTTTCATGTCCGAATAATTCGCCTTCAATCAGGCTTTCCGGAATTGCACTACAGTTGACAGCAACAAAAGGTCCGTTTGCAAAAGGACTCAATCCATGAATGGCCCTGGCAACCATCTCTTTTCCCGTTCCGGTTTCACCGGTAATGAGTACACTGTGATTGCTGGCAGCAAGTTTGGGTAATACCATTAACCCTCGACGCATGATCGGTGATCTGAAGATCAAATAGGGTCGTAATAACTCGGTTAACGGATCTAGTTTGCTGATGGACGTCGTATTGATCTGACTGTTTTCAGCAATATGCGAGCTGAGAAGTCCAATATCCAATGGCTTGGTAAAAAATCCGTCAATTCCTTCAACCTTGAGCTGTCTTATAGATTCAATTACAGACGGGCTTGACATCAGGTAAAATTGACCCGACGGATATAAGGCTTTGAAATGTTGAATCAGCTCAAACCCACTACCATCTTTCAGACTGGCTTCGACGATCATGGTATGAACCAATTTCTGGCTGATTACCTGGTGAGCCCTGGCAATATTTCCGGCAAGTCTTACCTTGGCTCCCAATTCCTGAAGAGATCCTTTCAGATTTCGCAGGCTGGTCGTATCATCGTCGACTAATAATATAAAAATTCCATTTAAGTTTGTAGCTTTTATATTTTCTGTCATTTTTTAACTATTTGTCATTCACCTAAGCAGAAAGATAACTGTAATGGACTTGATACATTCAACTTAAATGATGATTGGACTGTTAATCAAGGAAAAGCAATAGGGTGGGGTACGTTTTCCCGAAATTCGGGAAAACGTCTGATGTTACCTGCAGAGTAAACTTTTACCGGATAGTAAAATCCACTTGACTGGTAGAGATATTTCCTACGTTATCAATCGATCGGATTTTGATTGAGTAATCGATAGACTTCTTAAAAGACAGCGGATTTTTGTACAAAACTTCCTTTTCACCATTAATGCTATAGTAAATATTTCTGATTCCGGATTGTTTATCCGTTGCAGCCAGATACAATAACGACTTCAGCGGATAGACACTATCAGTCGGAACCGTGGGATTCGTGCCAAAATGATGATAGATTACAGGTGAAACCTCATCAACATACAGGGTAATTGTCTCAATCTTGCTGTCGTTATTGACATTATCAATTGCGCGATAGTTCAGAGTATGGATTCCCTCCGTCGGCAGCGTAAACGCTTGCGTATAGAGCATCCCGACTTCTGTGTCGGTTGAAGGATCAACCGCATAGGAGACACTTTGAACACCGGATAGGTTATCCGTGGTCGGAAGGGAAATCTGAGTATTCAACCGTACATAATGTGTCTTTCTAACATAATAATGCTCACCCATGAATTTCGGACTTACTTCCGGAGGAGAAATGTCGACCACAACTGATTTTTTGATTGTATCACTGACATTCAAGACCTGATCACTTGCTGCAAAGGAGTAATTAAATTTGCCATTCCTTTGAGGAAAGCTTAGCGGTGCTTCATAGGTTTGTGCTTTTTCATTCGCCGGATAGTAGCGAATTCGTCTGACACCTGCCTTGTTGTCAGTAGCTGTTAATTCAATTTTTGTAGACCCCGAAACATAGGTCGTTTTATCTGCAAAGTACTGATCACCCATAAGTGCGTGACTTACAACGGGCGGGATACTATCCAGATAGAATGTGAAGGTTTTGTTCACTTCTGCATTTTCAACCCGATCTCCTGCGGCATAAACAAGACTGTGAACACCATCATTCAAACCGTTCATTGTCAACAGCTTCCCGCTATATACTCCTTTTTCCCCTTTAAACCGATAGCGAATCTGTTTTACACCAGCTTTTTCATCTCTACTCTTTAAAGCGATTTTAGACCTGGGTGACACAACGTCCTCGCCTGCAACATTGATGTGGCCACCAACAATGGAATGATTGGTAACGGGCGGTGTAAAATCGAGTGAATATAACCTGGTTCTCTCTTTTGATTGGTTACCAACATTATCTACTGCAAAAAATTTCAAAGTATAATCCATCTCCTTATCCAAATAGATGGGTTGATTATACTTGGAAAAAATCTCCGAGTTTAATGAATAGTATCCTGCAAATACTCCGGAGCTCTCATCTGTTGATTTGAGGGTTATCGTTACCGGTTTCCCATAAATATTAACATTCCCGTTATATACCCAAGGGGCTTTGGTTACTGATAGCTTGGTATTGGGAGCTTTACCGTCATCATTTACATAAAAAAGGTGATTATCCTTATTCTGCTGAGGAATTCTGTGGTCTGCCATATGTCGAATGGTGTGCTTTCCATGACCCTCAAACTTAAACGGTTCAATCTTTCCGGACTTCATACTTCCTTCACTCCTGAGAATATAATCGGGAGCGCTATCTTCCGGTGAAGTGGCTAATCGAAGATATACTGGCTGATTGCTTTTAACATAGATTTTCCCTTCCGGGCTTACATACACCGGTTTAGGATTTTCCTGAACACTTTGTGAGAAAACAGCCAATGGAAAAAAAAGGCTTATGACCAAGCTGATAATCGTTAAATACACTTTCATACAACCTCCCTAATGATGGATTCCATTTTTACGACAAATAATGGTCGATTCTAACAGATCGAATGTTAAAAAGAAATTAAAAATAAAGGCGCAGAGCGTTTGTTGAATTAAGGCAAAATCTCATTATTACCGGTTTCTTTTATAAATCGTGTCGATCCGATTATGCACAAAAATCAACTTAATTGATTGATTCTTCCAATCAGGTCAAAAATCCAAATCAACCATGAAGGTATACTGTAGGTCATTATTATTATTAATTGCAATAACAAATCACAATTTCAATTGGCTGAACATTGCACAAAACGTTTAACATCTGCAGTGTTGAGGCTATTCATTATCCTCTTTTTTTTAGTTTTTTGTCCCGGTTAGAAAATACTGTTTTTTCAGGCTGAACTGAAACGGTTGTAATCGCATCTTGAACTGAAAGTACTCGGTAAGACGCCTGGGAGGATTTCTGAAAAATAATGCTGTCTGAATTGCACTTAAGGGACAAAAAAGCGGCCGGGTAGCGAATATTCTCTAGAATATCCGCTACAGATTCAACCTAAACTTCCATTAACTCTTTCTCTTTTTCTGCCATCAACTCGTCAACAGTTGCCACATGTTTGTCTGTCAGGATTTGGATCTTTTCAGCTTGTTGCTTCAGATCATCCTGGGAAATCTCCTTGTTTTTTTCCATTTTTTTTAACTTTTCATTTCCTTCCCGTCTGACATTCCTAATCGGGATTTTTGCATTTTCCCCTATTTTCTTAATTTGCCGAACCATCTCTTTCCTACGCTCCTCGGTCAATGGAGGAATCGGAAGGCGAATAATATTACCATCATTTTGAGGTGTTAGCCCCAAATCAGCTTTTTGAATTGCTCTCTCGATCTCCGTCAGCATTTTCTTTTCCCAAGGAGCAATCGTAATCATTTGTGGATCGGGAACTGAAACGTTACCAACCTGATTTATCGGGGTAGGTGTGCCGTAGTAATCAACGTTCACATTATCCAATATTGCTGGGTTAGCTCTTCCAGTCCTAACTTTTTGAAATTCTTTTTTAAGAATCTCAATCGCATTTTCCATTTTCCGGTCAAGTTCTTTAAATAGCTCGTCCATAACTGTCTTTTTTAAAGGTTGATCATCAATTCTTCAAATCGGTTAATGAAAGCCAATCATCAAGCTTTCTGCTCTCAATCTATTCAAATATTTCTATGTCAGACTTCTCATTGAGTCAACTTAAAATCAATATTTTTCGTTGTATCTTTAGTTTTATTTGATTACTATTTAAATCTCTACAATAGTTAAGAAAGAGAATTTAAGCACATTGAATACCTGATAAAGCCATTAAATATTCCTGAATCACTTCATTATTAACAACCACTTTTTTCTTACAAAAAACAGACAAACGGGAGAACCATGAAAGGCTTTTTTTTCGGACTAACTGCTGGATTGGCTGCTGGAGTAGTAGCACAAATGATGATCGCCAAAAACCATGAACAGATGCTTGAGCTGGTACGCAATCTACCAAGACCTTTAAAATTCGGTCATGCCAGCACTTTGGATGAATTATTAGCTCAAAAAGACATGCTTGAGGAATTGATTATCAAAAAACAAACGGAAGTTGATTCCGCAGAAAAAGATGATGAGGAATACCCGGCCGAAGATGATGATTTTTAATGGAATTGTCAGTTGTTATCTCTAAACAGACAAATTCGATTGAAAAAACAAGGCAGAGAAACTCTCTTCTTTATCCGGACAGCGAAGCTTACGGAATAAGTCTGAGTGTGCTTACTTCAATCCCATCAAAGCATCGTCCAGGTATTTAACAAGGGACATGGCAGTGAGCGATTCCTCGGAATGGGAGGTGATATATTCATCACCGCTCTTTCCATGGAGCCAGACTCCTAACAAGGCTGCATTTTCTGCTTTTACTCCCTGTGCCAGAAAACCCCCTATAATTCCTGACAAAACATCACCACTCCCTGCAGTAGACATCCCTGAATTTCCCGAACTATTTATATAGACCTTGCCCTCCTGTGTAAAAACCAGAGTAGGCGCACCCTTTAATACCAAAGTGGTTTTGTGTTTTTCAATGAATTTTATTCCTTGTTCGATACGTTCTTTATTGGTTCTGGGTTTATCATAGCCAGTCAATTTTTGAAATTCGCCAGGATGTGGAGTTAACACCATATTTTGTAGATTTAGTTTATCCCAGCTCTGAATACCATAAAACGCATCAGCATCCAATATGACAGGCAACTCGATCTCTCTCAATATTGACTCAATGTTTCTCCAGTTGTCCTGCTCTCTTCCCAATCCACAGCCAATAACTGCAGCATCAAATTTCTTCAGAAAATTGGTAGACAATTCGTTTTGAAGGCAAGACATCAGTTCCGGTGCTTTAGCCAAGAAAGTGTGGGTTAATCCTTCCGGCAATGCTGAAGTCACAAGGCCGGTACCAACTTTTAATGCCGCATAACTTGCCAAAAATGACGCTCCAAGGGTTCCAGGTGTGCCACACCAGGTTACAAGATGCCCATATTGGTTTTTATAGCTGTCCGGTCGACGTAACGGGAGATATTGACGCACCTGTTCCCCTGTTAATAAGCAATACTCTCTGTCATTATTGTGATATTTCTCCAATATGGAAATATTTTGGCAGATTGTCTTTCCTGAGTATTTTCTCCCGGGATACAGATGATGTCCTATTTTTTCTTTCTGGAAAGTAATGGTGACATCATTCAGGATTCCTACTCCCATTAAATCGCCTGTTGATGCACTGATTCCTGAAGGTACATCGACGGCGATTTTAAATCCTGGTTGCTTATCTATCAATTCCACGGCCTCAACCAAGGTACCTTTCAATTCTGACTCTAGACCGGTACCTAAAACGGCATCAATAATAACATCCTTTTGATCAATGGAAAAATCACTATCAAGAAACTGTTTCCATTCCAGTGTAAGCCCATAATGATTCCAGACCCTGGCGTTGATGATACAATCAATGGATTTCGGTGGTTTAACAGAGATTACTATACAATCGTAGCCTCGACTGACAAGATTTCGTGCGATCGCGTAACCATCACCCCCATTGTTTCCGCCTCCACAAAAAACATAAATGGCATGGTTTTCATTTAAATAGGGTAAGGCAGATTCTACCCAAGATCTGGCAGCATTCTCCATCAATGCAATACTGGGAAGCCCGACTGTTTCGATGGTGTAAGTATCCATTTCCTGCATCTGCTTTGAATCGACTAATCGCATGAAATTCCCTTTTTGTGTTTTAATTTCAAGGTATCAGAGTTAAAAATTCTAAATCTAAATATCATGGCAAACAAATAATCAAACAAAAGAATAAAAAAACCGTATTTACTTTATACTACGCCATCCGTTTGGTAAATTGGAATCATTGATTGATAAGCACTCAAATTTCGCTCCTGTTATAACAGCACGTATTCATATTGATGCTCATTCGTCATTCATAGTCTTGTATAAAAGCTCTCAGCGATTAGCTGTCAGCTTTAAATTGAATGCTTTCCACATATCCAAAAAATAGATGAAAAATTATAAATCCTTTTTTGCCACTGCCCCCAAAGGTATCGAATCCATTCTTGAAAAAGAGTTGAAAGATCTTGGGGCCCTCAATGTTAAAGCTATCAGAGCGGGAGTTTCCTTTCAAGGTGACCTGAAAACAGCATATAAGGCTTGTCTCTGGCTGAGAACAGCCAACAGGGTTCTTATGCCACTCGCAATTTTAGATGCAAGTTCTCCTGAAGAGCTGTATCATCATGTATATGAAATCGACTGGTTCGAACATCTTAGTCCCGATGGGACTCTGGCGATAGACTTTCAAGTTTCAGACTCAAACATATCACATTCGCAGTATGGCATTCAAAAGACCAAAGACGCAATTGTAGACCAGTTTCGCAACAGATTCCAGATCAGACCATCCATCAATCTTCTTACTCCGGATATCCGGATTAATATTTATCTCCGCAAAAACGAAGCCACAGTCAGCCTTGACCTCTCAGGAGAAAGCCTTCATCGTCGTGGCTATAGGCAACCCGGAACTCAGGCACCTCTTAAGGAAAACCTGGCAGCAGCAATACTCATTAAAGCTGGATGGCCGGAGATTGCAAAAAATGGCGGGGGGCTCATTGACCCGATGTGCGGCTCCGGAACACTCCCAATCGAAGCTGCTATGATTGCTGCCAATTCAGCTCCCGGATTAATGAGAGATTATTTCGGTTTTATCAAATGGAAACAACACCAGGCTGATATATGGGAGTCACTGATTGATGAGGCTGAAAAAATCGAAAGTGAAGGATTTGAGAAGATGCCGTTTATTGCAGGCTATGATTCCGATTCAAGGGCTATTCACAAAGCAATAGAAAGTGGTGATAAAGCCGGGCTGATAACAAAAATACATTTTGAAAAAAGGGAATTTGCTTCATGCGAACCCCATGTGCGAATGGGCACAAATCCCGGTTTGTTTGTGATGAACCCTCCATATGGTATTAGAATTGGTGAAACTGAACAATTGATTCATCTTTATGCCAATATAGGAAAACAACTCAGAGATAAATTCCTGGGGTGGCATGCTTCCATTTTTACGGGAAATCTTGATCTGGGTAAATCTATCGGAATCAGGGCTGTTAAAAAGCACTCTTTTTTTAATGGAAAAATCCCCTGTACACTTCTAAATTTCGAAATCAATCCCGACTTGTATTTTCGTGATAAAAAAGATGCGGTGAAGAAACCACTATCCATTTCAACAACAAAAAATGACGATTTAAGCATTGAGATGTTTGCAAATCGTATCAGCAAAAATTTGAAAAAACTAAAAAACTGGTTGGAAAAAGAAGGAATCGAGTGCTTTAGATTGTATGACAAAGATATTCCGGAATTCGCAGTCAGTATTGACGTTTACAATCGTCATGTTAATGTCCAGGAATATAAAGCCCCGGATTCAGTGGATGAAAAGAAAGCCAGGCAAAGAATGGACAGTATCAGGGATATCTTGCCCAAAATTATGAACATTCCCAAATCCAATATTTTTGTTAAGGTTCGGCAAAAACAAAAAGGGGTTTCCCAGTATCAGAAACAGCTTTCCACGGGGATTTTTCACGAGGTTAGTGAAAATGGCTGCACTTTTCTTGTCAATTTTACAGACTATCTTGATACAGGATTGTTTCTGGATCATCGTCTGACTCGAGAATTGATAGGTAAAATGGCAAAAGGAAAATCTTTCTTAAATCTTTTTTCATACAGCGGAACGGCTACAGTTTACGCAGCAATGGGTGGAGCAACGTCCACTGTTTCAGTAGATCTGTCAAAGCATTATATCAACTGGGCCAAGAAAAATTTAGCAATCAACGGATTTGATGACACGAAGCATCGGTTTTTCCAATCCGACTGCATTTTATGGATGAAAGATAATCATCACAAGTATGACTTGATTTTTATCGATCCTCCAACCTTCTCTAATTCAAAACGACTCGAGTCCTTTTTTGAAATACAAAAGGATCATGTCTCTTTGATACGACTGGCGTCAAAAATGCTAACAGAAAATGGTCACATCATTTTTTCAAACAATTTCAGGAAGTTTAAAATAGATCATGATGGTTTATCTGATCTCATCATTAAAAATATCACCTCCGAAACGATCCCTTTTGATTTTGAAAGATCGCCTAAGATTCATAATTGTTGGCTGATAACTCGCTAAAACTCGCAGGTTTTATAGAATTCCTCCCTTACTGAAAATTCTTAAACATAATAATTTTAGACAGAAAACCTGTTAGGCATGGAATATGATGTACTAGGGATAGCAAAACAGATGAGGCAATTGCCAACAGATGACATCAAGACATAATGGACTTGCAAGTTTTTCTATATCAGTATATTAGGGATCAAATGATTGCTGACTGCATATTCATTATATCTGGCCACATTACCAAAGAGTGGAATTTTTTTCCCATTACATCGATTCCAATAAAATGAGTTATTTAAGAATCAAACACACGGGATTCAACACAGTATTTTTATTCCTGATATTGCTTTTTGCACCGATTGAATCGACTTTGGCGCAAAACATCAGATATAAGTGGCAGCAGCAATATTACGGGGGTCTTGACGGCGTTAACAGTCTGCTGTTCTCTCACGAAATGAGAAACTCCAAACTGGCCTTCTCAGATATCGATGGAGATGGAGATCAGGATATCTTTTTGGGGCAGAAAAACGGGGAGATTGCCTACTTTGAAAATCGCGGTTCAATAAACTCTCCCGATTATGTGCTTATTACTCAGCAATATAAAGCCATATTTGAAATCAGGAAGGATGGAAGGAAAGTAAAAATCAGAAATACAATTGATGTTGGCAACTATTCAGCACCTGCTTTGATTGATATTGACCATGATGGAGATTTTGACCTTTTTGTTGGATCAGAGCAGGGGTATATCTGGTTTTTTGAAAACCAGGGAAACAACCTGGTACCTGAATTCAGACTTGTTACCCCTAAATACAGCAATATTGAGCCCGGACAAAATAGTGTCCCCATATTTGCTGATGTGAATCTTAAACGAAAATATGATCTTTTAATCGGTACAGCCGAGGGAAAAGTCTGGCTTTATTTAAATGAGGGTACCAGAACCAAAGCGGATTTTTTAAAATATCCACCCATACTGGTATCGGAATTCGGCTTGGAAACCCATGCATCACCCGGTTTATTTGACTGGGATGAAGATGGAGATCTGGATTTGGTAATAGGTCAAAAAAATGGAACTCTGAGTTTGTTCATAAATGAAGGTGACCGCTTTTTTCCTAAGTGGGTTTTCAGCGAACAATATTTTCAGTTGATTGATATTGGGGGTGAATCTGCTCCAACTTTTGTTGATATTGACAATGATGGTGATTCGGATCTAGTAATCGGAAGTGCTAATCCTACTGTTTTTTATTATGAAAATCGCATTCAGGATGAAAAAAGAATACTCTGGAACAAAAGCACAAATCTTTTCAAGTTTCATAAACTTAATGTAACCGGAAACAGGGCAAGTATTACGGTGGGTGATCTCGACAATGACAAAGATTTTGATATGATTGTTGGGGAGAGTTCCGGGAACTTAAATTATTATGAAAACCAGGGAGATTCCAAACAACCCAACTGGGTTCTAAAAACTGAAGAATTGATTTTCATGACAGGCATTGAAAACAGTGCCCCCACCTTGGGCGATATTGACGACGATGGCGATTTGGATCTTCTCATCGGGGAAAAACAAGGACAGATTATCCTGGTCTCCAATATTGGAACCCCGGAAAAAGCGGAATGGAAACTTGCAGATAAAACCTATTTTCAAATCGACGCAGGTTCCAACAGCGTTCCATATCTTGCAGATATAGACAAGGACGGCGATCTTGATTTACTGATCGGCAATTTTGCTGGCCGGATTGTTCTTTATCTAAACAAAGGTACCAAAACAAACCCACTATTTGTGCTGGAATCAACACGATTTGCTTCGACTAAACCACTTAAGAATGCAGTCCCGACCCTCTTCGATTGGAACCGGGATGAATACTATGACATGATTATTGGAAGCGACGATGGAAAGATACAATTATCCCTGTCCCCCGGGAAAACCGCTGAGGAGAATCCCAGCTGGACGGAAGATAATAACGCTTTTTTCAGCTTTGATGTATATGCACTAAGTCATCCCTTCATTTATGATTTCGATTCAGACGGACAACAGGACTTATTGATTGGTAACGACTTTGGAGATTTTGTTCTCTATTTAAATAAAGGAGTTGAAGAAGAGAAAAAGGCGTCCCAGGAGACCGTTGATAATTCAATAGATCAGCAGTCCGGTTCCCTGGTTGTTGAAGACGTTGAAGGTCGGATTGAGGTTGAGATTGAACAAGATCAGACATTGGAGGACACTCAAGAATTTGAAACATCCGGGATAACACTTCTGGATGAAGGAATAGAGAAAGTTAAAATAGTCCCACAGTACGTAAATGTCCGCTTACCCATCATCAAAAATGATCAAATCAGTCGATCTGTACCAACTATGGGGGATCTTGATCAGGACGGTGACTTTGATCTGTTGATAGGCAGTAGATCCGGGAGGATTTTCTATTATGAGAACATCGGCAATGAAAACCAATGGCGTTTTCAATTCAAATCTGATGATCTGTTTCCTTCCGAAAACCGAGAGAATTCAGCACCATTATTAATTGATATCGACCAGGATGGAGATCTGGATCTCATAGTCGGTTCAAAAAGCGGACGTCTTTATTTTTATGCCAACCAGGGATCATCAGAAGAAGCCAACTTTGTCGAGGATAATAACATTTTTCGAGGATTGTGGCTGGGCCAGAATTCCAGGCCAGCAGTGATTGATTTGGATAATGACGGGCTTTATGATATTCTCGTCGGAACCTTTAACGGAAAACTGGTTTATCTGAGAAATGATTCCAGCCGTTTTGAGATTATTAAAAGAGATTACCACGAAATGGACGTTGATATTGGGTCAACGCCGTTTTTTGCTGACTTAAGCAACAGTGGCCAAATGGATCTATTGATTGGTTCGGATTCGGGAAGAATTCATTTTTTGAAAAACGATCAGTCCAATTTGCTGGGAAACTGGTCGGCTATACCCAAATTGGATAATAATCTCATTTTCCCAAGGGGAACCAGTCCAATTGCTCACGATATAGATCGTGATGGAGATTTGGATTTAATTTCCGGCAGTGAAGACGGACCTGTGTTTCTGTTTAGAAATGATGCTATTGTCAGAGAAAACGAAATTAATGCCAATCGGGATCTTCTATCTGAATAATTAAGCGATTACCTTAACCTTGAAAAAAGCTGATAGTATTATGAAGCGTATTTTCCATATCTGTTTAGCTCCTTATAAGTTGTTTTCTGCGTTTTGTGGGCAGAAAATTCTCTTAAGGTACCTATCCAGTATATCTGGGCTAGGTTTAATTACCTTGGTATTCTGTTGTGCTTCTATTGTCGATTTATCTGCAAAAAACACAACAGCGACCGGAATCAGCATCGAAAAAATAACAGTTGGTGAAGATCGAATCGATACCGGCAGAACCCAATTGATTGAAATATTGGTGAAAAATTCTTCTTCTGCATCCCTTAACGTTGCTGCAAAGTTATCCATTGTTTTACCCAACCACAACGTAGTCTCATTCGGTGATAAAGGATTATCCTTGGGCTCCAAATCGGAAACAAGAATCCTATTTCTCTACCCCATTGATAAAAACAGGGGAGGAGATTATACGGTTGGAGCTAAGATATACTCGGATAAAGGCAAAGTTCTCGCTCAAAATCTGGAGAAAGAGCAGAAGTACTTTTTTGCCGTAGACCCGACACGACGAAATCAAAAGCCTGCCCGGCCTGAAAAGACTAATGGAAAAGAAGATGGAACGCAAGATTCTCAACAAAGCAAAACTCCGGCGCAACCATTGGTTGAATTTGACCCACCCGATTTGGTCATCAAAGAGATCTCCGTATTAAATAATAATTCCATTTTACGAGGTGAGTCTGCCCATATCCGATTGGTCATATCCAACGAAGGTGGGGATATAGCAACAAATGTCAACTATTCCATTTACTGGTATTTTGCTCCCAGAATTAACCGTAAGAAAAATTCGTTGAATGACGTCTTAAAAATTATTGCTCCCGGTGAGCAAAAAGTCATTGAAGTTCCGATCACCATACCTGAAATTGAGTTAAAAGGTGAGTATTTTGTTTACGCAATTGTTGACGAAGCTAATACCATCCAGGAGACAGACGAGAATAATAATTCAATCACGACAAAAGAGAGCATTATCTTCAGTGATATTGCCTTGGTATTCCCTGATAATCTTCACTCATTCGCGGAAGACGGCTTATTCAAATTCCAATGGAGAAGTAAAAAGTTTAATCAATTCAAGGTACAGATTTCTTCAAATGAATTGTTTTCTGATTTAGAGGAGGTGTTTGAGCTGCCCAAGGGAACCGGATCAGAAGGTTGGACACCGGCAGATATAATCAAACCTTTATCGGGGGAGATGCCCGCCATGGCTCTGGCTCTGATGGAGAGCAACGGAATTGATTTTTTATTTTGGAGAGTGATTGCCAAAGATTCCGAAGGGAATACAACCGATTCATCTGTTCGCAAGTTTTATATCAGCCTCAAAGCGGATTTGTAAGATAATCCGAAATCTCCTGCTTTTTGGCGATAAGGATATAAAGCTTTCCAACGCTTCTCATTCTGCCTGCACTTTTTTCCGCGAGTTTACCCCTTCCCCAAAAAAGGTCAACTCGCCCGCTACCTTTTATAGCCCCCCCGGTATCCTGTATTACGGCAAACCTTGCAAACGATGAGTTTGATACGGCTTGCCAGCTTTCTTCAAAAACGGGTATTTCAGACTCTATATATGCCAATGCACTTTTAGGAAAAATACTGGCATCAGTAGCAATGGAGCGATGCTCCGTCAGCGGAACGTTGATATTGCCTTTTGGTCCTCTGGTGTCATCATCTATATTAAAGAAGGTGTAACTCTTATTATGATATAATATGCGATCCCGGGCTTCAGTATGATCATTCAGATATTGCCTGATGCTTTCCATCGAAACATCCTTCAGATCCATTATATCTTCATCAACTAACAATTTCCCAATGCTTGAATAGTTGTGTCCATTTGAGCCATTATAGCTCAACCTCAACAATTTCCCGTCAGGAAGCTGTACAATTCCAGATCCCTGTATCTGCATAAAAAACAAATCAATTGGATCTTCCATCCAAGCCAAGACTTTGGATTTACCCTCCAGCACCCCATCCTCCATGATCTCTTTTCTGGTATGATACGGTGCAATCCGGTCATCCTTCATTCGGTATACAATGGTTCTGTTTTTTAATGAATCTCTATATTCTCCTAACTCCAGTACCTGTAGATCACTTGGAAGCTCGTAAACCGGCACATTGAATTTATCTGTTTTTTCAAGGTTGCCTTTAAAGATCGGTTCATAATATCCGGTGAATAATACACCATCTTCATCATTAGCTACCGATTTGAATAGATAGAACTTTTTTTCCAGTTCTTTTATCAGTACAGCATACTGCTGCTCACTCTTGATCAATTCCAAAAAAATCTCAAAGGAAGCAATCATCTCTTCAGCTGAATACTCAAGCTTTCCAAATTGGAATATACTATTTGCAGGAATACGTTTTAAATAGCTGATAGAATAGTTGATAGATTTTTTCAGACTATCCTGTGAAAGATCATCACCTTTTAAAAACAGATGAAACGGTTTGTTTACCAAAACCATTGATGAGGAAGAAAACTGTGAGACCTGCTGATGGGTGGGAAGGTTGCTTAAATCTGTCAGCTGTTTGGAGCAACCATTAATCAAAACAACAACGCTAATAATGAGTATTATAAATTTTGGATAAAACATTACCTTTTCACATAACCAATAAGTTTAAACAGAAATAACACCTTCGGCTCCTACAACTTTGTTTCTGCCTCTTTCTTTCGCAAGATATAGACAATGGTCAGCACCTTTTAAGAGCGTTTCAGGGTCCTTGCCATTCTCCGGGAAGGAAGAAACGCCGAAACTTGCGGTCAATTTCCCTTTCGGTTGAGCCTCTTCGTTCTCAAATTTGGCCATTTCTATAGTTTCTCTCAATTTTTCAGCAATTTTTTCTGCCATCTTTTTTGCTGTGCCAGGGAGAACGATGACAAACTCTTCTCCTCCATATCTTGCAGCCATATCACTCTGCCTGATACTGGTTTGAAGAATCTTGGCAACTTTCTTCAGCACCTCATCCCCAAGCTGATGTCCGTTGGTATCATTGTAGTGTTTAAAGTTATCAACATCCAACATAATTAGAGAGCAATTACCGGTTTGCAGATCAGCTTTCATTAGCTGTTCTTTCATAAAATTATCAAAATATTTCCGATTGAACAGCCCGGTCATCCCATCAGTAGCAGCACTCTTTTTGGCCTTTTGTATGCTGTTGGACAACAAAAAGAACCTTTGTTCAGTTTCTATGATAGCGTTGATCTTAAACAGGGCATCTTCAATGGTAAAAGGTTTGGATAAGAAGTCAGTTATACCCATTGAAATTATCTTGTTACGGAAGTCTAAATCCAGCAGTTGATCGCTGATAACCAGGGTTGAAAGTTTTTTTTGATTGCTGGCCATGATCCTCATCAGGAATTCCTCAAACTCCCATTGGGGGGCGGAAAAAAACGGATCGACTATCACCAGATTTGGTTTAAGCGCATTGAGTGCGTTCAAAGCAGAGATCTGGGTCTTAAATTCATAGATTTCGTTTAAAACAAATTGTTTTTCGATGATCCCTTTTAAGATTCTTCTGTCCCATTCATGTTCATCAATAATAACGACCTTAATTCTGGACCCCGATTCAATATTTGGGTCCAGAGGTAATTTCAGATGAATCTGCTCCCTATTCTCAGACTCGGAAATTTGCATTTCGCCGTGATGGAGTTCAATGATTCTCTTGACCAACGGCAATTCCAATTCACCTTTTTGAATAGCCAATTCTATGCCATCGGCAAGATTATAGTCATCGTCATATTCAGATTCAATATAGATTGGAAATTCGCCGGGAGCAATTGAGATTTCTATTAAACTCTTTTCCAGATTTCTGTTACATCTGAAATATATGTCTCCTTTATGCCCCTCTTTCCCAACCAGGTAGTCCACAATCTCCTGAAAAGCCTTCATAAGTTTCGGCTTGTCGGCTGTGATCATCGTAATATCTGGATCCAAATCAAAAACCAACTCTGTTGGACCGCTTGTATTCTGCTTAAGTTCCTTAAAAAGCGATTCAAATTTAATAACCTCCATGGACAGATTGAATTCAGATGTCAATTCTGCCATGGTAACCAGGTTGCCTACCAGTTTATCCAGCTTTTTACCCTCTTCTACAATCTGGGGAAGAAATGAGTCTTGTGTCGTAACTTTCGATTTTACTCTAAGGAGCTTCTTCTTCATTAATTCCGCGTAATTGAGTAAACTATCAAGCGGGGTCTGCAATTGTGATGAAATATTTGAAAGGAATCGGTCTTTGATCTGATTGCTCTTTTCAAGTTCCTTTAGAGTATTTTCCAACTCCTTATAGGTCTGAGTCAGTTCTTTATTGGCTTTCAATATATTCTCTTCATACTCTTTCTGTAGGGATATATCCCTGACGACCGTGGCTAGTACAATCTTTTCTTTATCTCTGTCTGTTTTGTTCCTTACCGGCGAAATTGAGATCATAGCAGGGAACGTAGAACTGTCCTTTCGGCTTGCTATAATCTGACCATTCCACCCTTCCTGACAAATCTTAATCCCCGCCGGTCCTTCCAAAACGAGTTCCTGAAAAAGCTCATTCAAATTATGATTGTTGAGTTCCTCATAGGAATAACCGAACAAAGTCTGAAAGGCATGGTTACCGGTTAATATTTTTCCCTGAGACTCGGATGTAATAATAGCATCCTGATTGGATTCAACTACCTGGGAAAATAGCTTTATCTGTTCCAGTTTTTGTTGCAATTCCTTTTGCAGATCCTTGGAAACATCTGTTATTTCCTTGTTATATTTGTCTATCTCCCGTTTTTCCAAAACGGCATTCTCATACAATTTCGCTCTATCTGTGGTAATCCTCAGTTTCTCAGCCAAAATGTTGCTGAACATCTTCAAAAAGGAGTTTGCCAGCTTACTATTTTGAGGATCGTTGTTCTCAAGAAAGCTTGAATCAATGGCAACAACACTACTTTCTGCAGTTGCCACGACATCAGCAGATCGGGGTGCATTGGGACTCACAACTGCCATCTCTCCAATTGTCTGTCCCGGTTGATCGATTTTTAGAATAAACTTTCCACTGGCATAAACATCGAATTCGCCCTCTAAGAGAATATAGACCGTCTGATCACTGTCTTTTGTTTCTCTAATTAGATATTCCCCGGAACTGATATTATAAATTAATGCTTTACAAAAGACTTCTCTCAACAGAGCAATGTCGACAGTTCTAAAGTATGGAGTGCTACCAACGATCTTTATGGTATTTTTTAATAATTCTTCATTATTATTTAGTGAATGCTTTTTCATAATTTCGTTTAAAACAAACTCTAAACCTACTTTTCCTTAAGGATTTTTTTTAAGAAAGCCACTTGATTTTATAAATACATGAGCCCGGATTGCCTTTATGTCCAAGATCTATTTTTTCCTTGATATTACAAAGTCAGCGAGATTACATATGCCGCTTTTATAGTCTGTGTCGGGAAAAGAAGCAATATTTGATTTTGCCTTTTCTGAAAAAGTTCTAGCCCTTTCCAATACATAATTTATGGAGTTATACCGCCCCATAAGATGACAGACCTCTTTTACATGATCATCGGTTATTACGTCCATATTCAAAATTTCGGTAACAGAATTTTTATCTTTCTCCGATGCATTTTTTAGTAAATGACTTAGAGGTAGTGTTATTTTTCTCTCTTTAAGATCCGTTCCTTTATCCTTTCCCGTGTTTGCGTTCTTTATATCATAGTCCAGGGCGTCATCAATCATTTGAAAAGCCATCCCGATATTGATTCCGCAATCGTATAAGGCGTTTTGCTGGTCTGTGCTTGCTTCTGCTATCATTCCCCCTAATTTTGTTGCTGTTCCTATAAGACTGGCTGTCTTATAGTGAATAATCTTCAAATATTCCTCTTCTGTCGTATTATCATTTTCACGTTCCAACTGAATGATTTCTCCTTTGGCCATCAGGGTTGTAGCATGGGATAACTCAGCGATCAACTTGGGATCTTCAAATTCTGACAACAGCTGAAAAGAGATTGTAAACAGGTAATCCCCTACTAAAACTGATGCTTCATTCCCCCATATTGATCTGGCCGCTTTTTTTGATCTTCTAAAATCAGCATTATCAACAACATCGTCGTGAAGCAAGGTAGCGGTATGAATATATTCAACTACAGCGGCAGTAACGCAAGCTTTATGGTCTATTCTTCCCATTGAGCCTGCTGCAAGCAATAGAAGAGCAGGTCTAAATCGTTTGCCTCCTGCACTCAGAATGTATTGACTGACTTCCGTTAACAAGTGAATATCGGTTGTCAATTTCTTCAACAAAATATCTTCAACGTTCTGAAGCGGTTTTTCAATAGGTTGAAGGATCTTTTGATAAGTTAGTTGTTTGGGTTCTTTATTCATTGATTAATCATTTTTCTTGTCTTCATCGCAAATTGTCTGTTATCAGTCGACAAAGATTCACATTTCTTTTGTAAAGTTTATATCGCCTTATTAAACCTATACTACGTCAATTTAAAATTCAATGAAAGTTTAGGTAAGAATGGAGATCCGATTTATTTAATGAAGTGCAGCAGGTAAGTTAAAATGTAATTTAACTTACCAGAATTCCCTGAATTGGATTTATCCAAATGATTATCCATCACTATTCATTCTGAAGACCGTACCGGTGTTACGGATTCATCTGAGTTTGGATCGGATTTTTCGCTATTTTTGCTAATACGTTGATACTTCTCGTAAGCCATAAATGCTTTTTCAGTTTCGTCAACTTTTTCAAAAGCCAATGCCAGATTATACCAAGCTTCTTGAAAACCGGGATTACGTTCAATTGCATTCTGGTATTCAATAATTGCCTGATAATAAAGAGACAGCGAGTAATATACCAATCCTAGATTATAATAGAATCTATCTTCATCAGGATTAAGAGCGATAGCTCTCTTATACTCTTCAGCAGCAGCTGCAAGACGTTTCTGTTCAAAGTACAGATTTCCTTTTTTAAAATGAGTCAACGCGCTGATCTTCAACTGATCCTCATTCAGACCGCATGACCCCAGCAAAAAAAAGGAAAACACTAAAACAACAGCATTTGTCCAAACCAAACATCTTGTTTTTCTATTCATAAAACCGACCATTCCAAAACATCATCTAAAATATTCTCTAATCAGTCCAATAGGGCTTATAGATGGATTATATGAGAATTATAATTGAATTCTGAAGAAGGAGCAATCCTAATAGCCAAACTGTTCTTTTTAATAAATTTTCTGATAGATAAAGAGGTTCTATGAGAGAGTTAAAATTTGATGATTAAAATTGGAAATGGTCAATAATATAAAATCTTTCTCTAGTGTCAGAGATTTTGTTGTAACTCTTCGCTTTGCAAAGAATAGCATTGACTAAATATTATATCTCAGCCATAAGTAGCAATTGTACTTCAATTGATCCCATGGATCATTTCGCATTAAATATTGATAATTTTTTCATGTATTTAATTAACCTTCTAGCAAACCAATCACTCCATGACTGAACTGACAAACACTGTATCTAATGATACGAAAATCGAGTTTATTGAAGAAGAATTCGATTTTGATAGCAACTTAGCAGAAAGCCTTGAAAGTATAAACGAATATGAAATTGTTGAAGGCAAAGTAACAAAGATTACCAAAGATTTTGTAACTGTGGATTTTGGCTATAAATCTGAGGGTCAAATTCCTACACAAGAATTCATAAACACCGAAGGCGAAATAACTGTTCAGGTAGGGGATACGGCTGAAATCTATCTTGAACGAAAGGAAGATGAAAATGGCCAGGTTGTTGTTTCAAAAGAGAAGGCACAAAGGCTTCGAGTTTGGGAAGATGTCGGAAAAATCTATGAGGAAGATGGTATTGTCTCTGGTATCGTAACTGCAAGAATTAAGGGCGGTTTATCTGTCGATATCGGAATTAAGGCATTCTTGCCTGGTTCACAAGTAGATCTAAGACCAGTCAGAAACCTTGACAAGCTGCTTGGAGAACGATTTGATTTTAAAGTTCTGAAATACAATCCAAAACGCGGGAATATTGTTCTGTCCAGACGTGCGATTCTTGAGATTGACAGAGAAGAGCAACGAGAGAAAACACTTGAATTACTCCAGGAAAACGCCCTGATCATCGGACATGTAAAGAATATTACCGATTACGGAATATTTGTTGATCTCGGTGGAGTAGACGGATTGTTACATATTACAGACATGACTTGGGGAAGGATCGTGCATCCGTCTGAAATGTACGCGATTGGAGATGAGATTGAAGTTATTGTTCTAAAGTATGATGAGAAAGAGGAGAAAGTATCCCTTGGCCTCAAACAAAAATCAGCTAATCCGTGGGATAGTGTTGCAATGAAATATCCGATAGGAACGGAAGTTAGCGGAAAGGTTGTCAGCTTAACGAACTACGGTGCTTTCATAGAGATTGAAGAGGGTGTTGAAGGTTTGATTCATGTTTCAGAAATGTCTTGGACAAAGAAGATCAGACAGCCTTCGACGGTTGTGTCCATGGGTGATTCTGTGACGGCTATCATCAAAGAACTTGATACGGAACAAAAACGTATTTCACTTTCCATGAAGGAAGCAACTCCAAATCCATGGAAAGAGATTGCAGAAGGCAATCCTTCAGGAACCATCGTCAAAGGTAAGATTAGGAATATTACCGATTTTGGTCTGTTTGTCGGCCTTGATGAGGGAATCGACGGTCTGGTTCATGTTTCTGATATGTCTTGGAGTCAAAGGCAGCGTAATCCAAACGACGTATACAAGAAAGGTGACGAGATCGAGGTTAAAATCCTCAATATCGATGTTGATAATCAGAGACTCTCACTTGGAATTAAACAGTTGACAGAAGACCCCTGGCAGACGCTTGATGATGAAATAAAAGAAGGAGACATTGTTACAGGAAAAATCGTGCATCTGGCTGATTTTGGCGTATTCCTGGAAATTAAACCGGGAATTGAAGGTTTGATTCATATTAGCGAGATTGATAAAGAGATTAATAAAAAGAGCTTGACTCAGTTTTACCCCATTAACAGTGAGATCCAGGCAAAAATTATTAACCTCAAGAGCAGCGAACGCAGATTAGGATTAAGCGTAATCGGGCTATCAGAGTCAAACTACAGAATGCTTCAAGAAAAAGGTGATATTGTCATTCCTCCTGAAGGGGAAGATGTCGACGGTGCAACTGAGCAAGAAGCAGAGGTGGATTCAAATCAGGAAGCTGTTGTAGTGGAAAATGTTTCCAGTGAAGAGCCAGCCGAAAGCAAAGAAGTAAAAGATGATGCAGTTACTGAAGAAGAACCTTCCAAAGAAGAACAGAAGGAAGACGAGACAGAGGAACAATAGACTGCTCGTTGAGGTCTTTATTTAACAAGCAAAAAAGGCAGCCGTTAACAACGGTTGCCGCACTTAACGATGTTTGAAACGCCGAAATCTCCGATTCATGTCAACAAAGTATTCATCGTCCTGTTAATACTCTCCGTTTTTATTCATGTAGTTGCCCTGCTTCAAATCAACTGGAATTCTGAAATAAACATCCCAAAAGAGAAACTGCTCGAAGTAGATCTATTCACACTTAAAATACCGCCTCCCCCTCCTGTTATAAAAGAGTCCACCCGGAATCTTGAAGCTACCGTTAACAAAAAAACCGTTAGTAACATGGACGGCAGTTTAGTGATAAAAGATAATAAACCCACCACAAGCGACAATTCAGAGGTTTTGAAAGTAAAAAAAGTAACTCCCAAACCTGTCATCAAGAAACCCACACTTGCGGTTCAATCGCAATTATCAGGATACGGGGAACAGAGTGAACCCAATGCAAAGCTAAAACTTAGCGAAAAACAACTCGAAATTCCCGAGGTTAAATCCAGCCAAACCTCTGGTTCACCTTCTACACAGCAGATCGTTGAGCAGGTAGCTCCAATTAAGGAGGTTGTTATACCCAAAAAAAGCAGTATTAACTCGCCCCAATTACAAAATGTTGAGGTAAACAAACTCGTCAAAACAGATATCTCTGGCGAAGTCAAATCACAAGACTTTTCAGACAACATCAATAAAATTAATGACTCCCGACAACAACAATTGCCACCGGGAAACGGGGAAAAAGTGGAGGAGACCGGTCATCAGCAGGGATTAAAGATTGAGGGTGAAATTAGCAGCAGAAAAGTAATATACAAACCAGACGCTCCTCAGTTAAATCTGGATCGGGATATCACCGTCATATTAAGATTTACTGTTCTCCCAAATGGTGAGGTTGATCAGGTGTTTCCCTTTCAAAAAGCTGAACCCGAATTAGAAAGAATCGCAATCGAGATGTTACACCAATACCGTTTCGAACCTTTATTTGGGAGCAACATTGTCCAAAATGGTATCATTCATTTCACCTTATTCAGAAAAAAATAGGTCGACCCTTAATGAATTCTGCTCTATAAGTACCTGATAAATCATTGTATGTGTTTTCCTGGCAGGAAATAACTTGTTAAGGTACTTATCCGGATTAGGTATCCCGGCTTAAACTACTTCTGCTTCCAATGGGCCTGGGAACAGTAGAAGCAGAGACCTTGCTTTTCCAAGGTTGACTGACCCTTACTGTTAAAAGGGGAGCGATTACTCTCAAAGCTTTTGGCAGGAAGGAAAAGGTTGTGGGCATTCTCCCAAGATGAACACCATCAGCGATGATTGTGTTTTCAAATCCCTCGCCCTTAATGATTAATTCGTTATAGCTTCCCGAAAATATATACCCCATCTCATTACCAGCAGAATCTTGAAATAGCCTCTTAAAAGGCGCTTTAAAACTGGAAAATCTCCTGGAGTTTAGCTGATAGTATTCAAAACAGGTTAAGTTGGTTCTTATTTTTGCCTTTGTAGGAATTTTGGGGCCATTGGTAATTTTATTCCCTAATAATACAGCCGAAAAAATATAATTCCCGCTATAGACAATTGCTCCCTCATTGATAACCTGAATCTCCTTTGAATTATTAAATGTTGATAATAAGGGAGAGCTTTTCACCAGTTCAGCAAGGGTCTTGATTACAAGGGGGATTTTTGAAGGAGAAATTCCTATCAGGACATCATTTAAAACAAAATGGCTCCTGGGGATTCCCCGTTTATCCATGTAGTGGCATCTAACCAGATCCAAAAGAATCGATGGTTTTCTACTGATCAATTCCAGTTGTTTTGAGAGTTGGCTGGGAAGTCCTAAACCGGAAGCTATTGCAGTGTTGTGTCTATCGGGGATAAAAGCGATGTGTTTTATCTTTTTCTTGTCTGAGAGGTCATAAAAAATCGAATTTACAAAACAACTAAAAAAGGTATCGTCACCTATCAGGATAATAACATCAAATTCGTCAATATCTATCTGGTTTTTATAATTTTTTGACTTAGGATGAATAGTTGTATGATGTCGAAACTGATTTTCAATTTCAGATTGATTCTTTATCCAGAATTTCTCAGTCTTCGGACAGAAATGAGAATTTACGACAATTAGGCTATTCATATTGAAATAGAATGATGGGATTTAATCATTTTACTTCTCTTCGAAAATGAAGTTACTTCATCATCAGTCCGCCCTGCTAAAAAGTCAAATCATTATAATCACGTTTTTTTTCCAATAATCGACAAGCTTGCTCCCAAACACTTTCCACTGAAATGTTTTTTAGACACTGCCGTTTGAGCGTTATTTTGCAGTCACCCTTCCCGTTTCTACTGCAGGGACGACAAGGCAGCTGAATCTCGAAAATGCGGCTGTTTCTCCTGTAAGGAGCATATCCGAACTCTTTGACCGTAGGGCCGAAAATTGCGAAGGCAGGAACCTTAACAGCTTCAGCAAAATGGACAATTGCAGAATCGTTACTAATGGAAAGACTGCAGTACTTTAGGATGGCAGCAGTTTCAAGATAGGATAATTTTCCGGCAAGATTTAGAACCAATTTAGATATGTTTTCTTCAATCCAATTTGGTTCCTTATCATCAGGCCCCCCTAACAACAAAACGATAAAACCTCTCTCTATAAATCGATTTGTCAACTCCAAAAAGTATTCCTTTGGCCAACATTTTCCCGAAAATGAAGCAGAAGGCCCCAGAGCAATTATAGTCTTTCCTTCGGTTTTAGATTGATGCAGAATATCGAGTACAGCATTGTTGTCCTCCTTTGAAGGAAAAAGCTCAGTTGAAGTGTCATACAGTTTGTCTTCACAGAACGGGTTCAATAACTGACAATAGGCTTCTCTTTGGCTTACGGCTGTCTTAAGGAGATTTATTTTGGTGAGAAGCAGGATATTCCTTTTAATACTTCTTTTATCAATCAATCCGATATGTTTTTTTAATCGACCGAAAATCCCAAATAGTTTGAACAGCAACAACCGGCTTCTTAGAGACTGGTGACCATCCAGGATCAAATCATAATCGGTTTGTTTAATCTTTTCTACAACCCGGTTCAACTCTCGGTTTCCCTTTTTTCTGTCTAATGCTATGATGTTATTTATATTTGGGTTATTCCTGCAAACCGAGGCAAACGAAGTGGATGTTAAGAAATCAATTTGAGATCCCGGAAAACGTTTTCTGGTTTCCCTAAACAGCGGTGTCAGAAGAATAATATCTCCCAACGATGAAAAACGTATTATAAGAATCCGATCAATACTCATATTGTAAAATAATGGCGATTTTTTTAAGAAAACTTCAGAAAAAACCAAAGAGAATACTGGTTTCCCGGACAGATAGAATTGGTGATTTCATTCTTACTCTTCCTGTCTTTGAAACCTTAAAAAAGGAATTGGATCTTTTTTTAACCGTATTGTGCAATAAATCCGCAGTGCCTTTGCTGGAGAATAATCCGTTCGTAGATGATGTAATAACCATTAGTCAAAATGAAGATCCCACTTCCACCATAACAACTATCAATGCTCAGAATTTTGATACACTGCTGGTGATGGTTAATGATCCCCTTATCATCAAGCTTTTACCTTCAGTACAACGAATCCCGGTCAGAATCGGACCACTCAATAAACCCTCTGTTCTGTTTCGTTATTCCCACCCGGTTATCCAGAAAAGGTCAAGGTCAATTATGAATGAGGCTGAGTATAATCTCGAATTACTCCAAATATTCGGCATTACTCAACTGAGTGCAATCAAACCTAGACTGTACCTTTCCAATGAGGAAATTCAAGCTTTTCAATCAAAATTTCAAGATCTTTTTCCCTTTGAAAGCAATGAAATCCCCATTATTGTTCTTCATCCGGGTATGGGAGGCTCTGCTCTTAATCTGAAGTTTGATCTTTATCGCAAGATTCTCTTTGAGTTGCTGAAAAAGAATTACTTTGTAGCTCTTACAGGCTCGGATAATAAAGAATATAGCGAAAACAAACGATTGATACAAGCACAAGACATGGCAGTCAAGAGCAAAGTTGCCAATGTCGCGGGGCGTTTCACCTTAAGAGAATTATCGATTCTGATTTCCCTTGCCAGGCTCTACATAGGACCGAGTACCGGACCAACACATCTGGCAAACGCAGTCCAGACGCCGCTAATAACATTCTACCCACCTATTCAAGTCCAATCCGCAACACGCTGGCAACCCTACCTTGCAAAATCATCGGTTTTAACTCCACAGGTAAGCTGCAACCAGAAATACCGATGCATTGGAGAAAAATGTTCTTCCTATTACTGCATGGACTCGATAGGAATAAACGATGTGCTTAGCAGTCTGAAGGAATTATTGAGTTAAATTGATATGGCACCCCTGTATTCATAATTCGAGTCAATTACAAGTTAAAAACCTTCAAAACAATTAATCCTTTTCCACGAATTGAACTGATCACCATGAAAGCACCAAAACTCTGGATTTACAACTACGACTTCGAATTCGAACTGGCAGGGATACAGCGCATTGTCTTTCATGGTAAACATCTTGCTCCTTGGTATTTTTTAAACAGATCAGGAGTTGTACTGATTCCTTTCGCCGATGAACAGGATTCCATTCTGATTCAAGAACTACCCGATGAGAGGGTACTAACTGGCCTGGAATCTCTTCTTGGGTATCGGCCTAAATTAATTCCCCTTAAAACCGGTTTGAATGAGAGTAATTCTTTGCTTTATGATTTTTTAAAAAACCGATCACTGGTGTCTGAATATGAAAGTCATCAACCAGTACCCTGGGGTTGGAGCCTGTCAATTAATAATTATCAAGAAACCATTGGATTTATTAAACCACCTCGTTTTACCGTTGATACTGTAAAATTAATAAATTCCAAACACTACTCAGCTCAGGTACGAAAGAATCTTTTACCGAAAACCTTTGACATCCCATCCCTGACAATCACCGATGCTGGAACCACAAAAGATGAGATTAAAACTGTTTTAGCCGGTTTTCAGCAGTTGCATTCCCAATTCTTTATCAAGAACTTTTATGGTACTTCAGGAAAACTTTCAGATTTTTGTAGCTCAGAGACGTTTTCGATCAAAAAAATCGAAAAATACAGACGATGGATACAAAAAAACGAGGGGGTTCTGTTTGAGAAGTTCATCTCCAAAAAAAAGGAAATCAGCGTTCAAGTGGATATTCAACCGGATGAAACAATTATTCCGGTTGCCGTCACTGAGCTCTTTAGCGCAAAAAATGGAAGTTATATTGGGAATATCTTGACTGATCCTATCGATACAGTTCTTAATGAACTCCATTCGCAACTCCTTCCCGTTTTAAAAAATATCGCCGAAAAGGGGTACCACGGACCTCTTGGAATAGATCTCATTGAAACTGAAAATGGTGAATATAAGCTATTGGAGATTAATGCCCGTTTAACTATGGGCAGAGTGGCTTTTGAGTGGCACCGGAAAATAAACTGCCATAAAACCGGTTTATTCGCCAATCTTTTTTTTAAGGAACAACACATCAGTTTCCCTGAATCCCTTGATGAAACAGCGAAACAGCTGGAGAAGAATTTTGATTGCAGGATTTCTATCCTGAATTCCGTTCACTCCAAGATCAACCGATCTATGTTAGTAACAATTTTCATCGCCGCCAATACAAAAAACATCTTATTGGAAGTGGTTCAAAAAATTAAACCTGCATTATTTCAATAGATTATATTTTATTGATCTGAAAATAACGATTAAAACATACACTTGTTTTTTCAATTAGTTGCAAAACTGCCCAACAAAAAAAAATAAATAATTGCACTTCATTCAAAAATAATTTAAGTGTCAAAGACTATTTTAAAAATTGTAGTCATCAGTTTTCATGACTGATCATGCGACCGTGTCATATTAGATATATTGATCAATCATGAAAGGTTTTCGACTACAACAGATATCAAAGATATGTCCATTGATTACTCGATTTTTCAAACCGATTGCCAAATCAAAAATCTAGAACAAGGTAGGAAAGCATCATGTCAAAGGAAAAAAGTGGCCTCACATTCGAATCAGCATTTTTTAAGAAATCAAAATCAACACCCGAAGTTTGGGATACTATTGATTGGGAAAACAGGGAGAGTTCTATAACGTCGGCAGATGGTAAAATCATCTTTGAAATGAAGGATGTTGAAATACCGGCCACCTGGAGTCAACTGGCAACCAACATAGTAGCTTCCAAATACTTCCGAAAAGCAGGTGTTCCGACCGAACAAGGACATGAGCACAGTGTAAAACAGTTAATATACCGGGTAGCTGATACTATTGCTGATTACGGTAAAAATTCCGGATATTTCGCATCTGATAAAGATGCCGAAAACTTTGATAATGATCTTCAGTGGCTATTACTCCATCAATATTGTGCCTTTAACAGCCCGGTCTGGTTCAACATCGGATTGCACCATAAATATGACATCAAGGGTAATGGCGAAAATTATGCCTGGGATGAGAAAGATAAATACATTAAAATCAATAATCAATACAAGAGACCCCAGGCCAGCGCATGCTTTATTCAAAGCGTTGAAGATGATCTTGCCAGTATTTTTGAACTGGCCAAAAACGAAGCTAATCTTTTTAAGTATGGCAGTGGAACCGGTTCCAACATGAGTAAACTGAGAGGATCAAATGAAAGACTGAGCGGCGGAGGTCTCAGTTCCGGTCTTTTGAGCTTCTTAAAGGTTTTGGACAGTGCTGCCGGTGCCATAAAAAGCGGGGGAACAACCAGAAGAGCCGCCGTAATGCGATGTCTGGATATTGACCATCCTGAGATTGTTGACTTCATTGACTGGAAAGTAAAAGAGGAACAAAAGGCTTTGGCACTGATTGCAGAAGGATACAGCTCTGATTTTAATGGAGAAGCCTATGCTACTATCAGCGGACAGAACAGCAATAATTCGGTAAGATTGACTGACGAGTTTATGAATGCTGTTATTAATGATAAGGACTGGAATACTACCAATAGAACCGATAAAAAGGTTTATAAAACTTACAAAGCTCGCTGGTTATTTCAAAAAATATGCAAAGCTACCTGGTCCTGCGCTGATCCCGGTATCCAATATGATTCCATCATAAATAAATGGCATACCTGCTCCAATACTGCTCCGATTCGCTCATCCAACCCTTGTTCCGAATTCATGTTTCTGGATGATTCCGCTTGTAACCTTGCCAGTTTAAACCTGGTTAAGTTTTATCAAAATGATACATTTAACACCGAGCTGTTTAAAAAAGCCTGTCGTATCCTCATTGTGGCTCAGGATATCCTTGTTGACTTTGCCAGTTACCCTACAAAAAGAATCGCGCAAACCAGCCATGAATATAGACCCCTTGGGTTAGGCTTTGCCAATCTGGGTACTCTTATTATGATGAACGGTCATCCTTATGATAGTGATGAAGGCCGTGCCATTGCAGGATTAGTTTCTGCCATCATGACAGGTCACGCCTACGAGGTTAGTGCTGAAATTGCTTCAAAACTTGAGCCTTTTACAGGGTATCAAAACAATCGTGATGTGATGATGGACGTCATGCGAAAGCACACTGAAGCCTTGGGTAAGGATATGTATACCATTAAGGGAAGTCAGATTGTAAAAAAACTTCAAAATGAAGCGAAAAGTTGCTGGGACGGAGTCTTAAAAAGCGGTGAAAAGAACGGTTTTAGAAATGCCCAGGTAACCGTACTCGCTCCGACCGGAACGATCGGTCTATTGATGGATTGTGCCACAACTGGTGTGGAACCGGCCTATTCTCTGGTAATGTGGAAGAAACTTGCTGGCGGTGGTGTTATTCCCATGGTTAATCACAGCGTTCCCCATGTTTTAACCCAATTGGGCTACTCCAACAGCCAGGTTGAGTCCATTACTGAGTATATCAAGCGACATTTCACCATTGAGAGTTCAGACGATATAAAAGAGGAACACTTGGCCATTTTTGACTGTGCCATGTCCGGAGGTGAGGGAAAAAGATCCATCGCTCCACTTGGACATGTCAAAATGATGGCCGCTGTTCAACCCTTTATCAGCGGAGCTATCAGCAAAACGGTTAATATCCCGAAAGATAGCACACCCGAAGATATTTATAATATCTATATGGAATCCTGGAAGTTGGAACTGAAGGCGATTGCCATTTACCGAGATGGCTCCAAAGGATCACAACCATTAACAACCGCCCCGGACAAGGAAGACACGGAAAGCTTGGAAACCATTGCTTTTTTGAAAAAAGAGATTCAAAAGCTCGAAGAAAAACATGCGGAAAGAGTCGATAAAAAGGTGCTGGACTGGGGACAGTCCAAACGGTTGCCCGATGAAAGACGGGGAAGAACTTGGGAGTTTAAGGTCGCAGGAACCAAAGTGTTCCTAAGAAGTGGAGAAAATCCCGACGGATCACTTGGAGAAATTTTCATAGACCTGGGGTATAAGGAAGGTTCTACCGTCAGGGCTTTAATGAATCAATTTGCAATTGCTATCTCATTCAGTCTTCAACATGGTGTGCCGCTTGAAACATTAGTAAATCGTTTTTCATTTACCAAATTCGAACCTCATGGATACGTTGAGGGACATCCTTATCTCAAAAACGCTACTTCTTTAATTGACGCGATTTTTAGAATTCTAGGATATACTTATTTGGGTCGTACCGACTTCTTTCAGATAAAACCACCTTCCTTGGAGTCAAAACCCAACCCGGTTCGACCTACCGAAAACCCTAAAGGCAGATCTAAATCCAAGGGGGCCGAAGACAATATGCCCATTGCAACCAATGACCACATGCCGTGCGGCGAATGTGGCGGTATTGAGTTCATGAGAACAGGCACTTGCTTTGTTTGCATTACTTGCGGCGCCAGTCAAGGTTGCAGCTGATTATTTGCAGCTGTTCTCAGCTACGAAGAGTATTTCAATACATGCTATTTGCGGGTACTCTTCAAAGTTAAAAGTCAGTTCGATAAATGCTTGGTAATGAGGAGGAGTCAAAACAACGATCTGGGCAAGCTTACAAGCCGTTTTTGGCATAAGAACAATATCATAAGAACAATATCAGAAGACTTATTGCTGGATAGATCAAAATCCTGGATTTCTATTATTGGGAAGAGTTCTCGTACGATGGCAAGAAAGGTATTTGATAAAACTGAACTCACTAAACCATTGCAGTTTTTAATATTTAGACGACTCCTCCCACTCTTTTAGTTCTATCTCCTTTTGTGTTCGATAATCTTTGAGCAGCATTTGATAATCAATACCTGCATTTTTTAATGCTAATTTTAGTTCTATTAATTCTGCGTTTTGGTTTTCTGCCCGTTCCTGAATCATTTTCTTGAGAATCTGAGTTTCTTCAGCAGTAAAAGATCCTTCAGAAAAGGACTTACTCTGCTCCAATTCTATCGTCTCTCCCATCTCGGCCATCAGATCACCATCTATATCCTTAAAAAAATCTTCTTCATATTTTCTTTTATAGGAAGCCAATACGGTGCTTGTGGTAATTTTACCGATTCCTGCCAATTGAGGTGCTTTTATTAAATCGTCAAGGGTTAGCTCGAACAGATTGTCTATTGTAAACCCATCCGATTCCATCAATTCATTGAGATAGTTTTCTACCTGCTCTTTCTTGTTTTCTTTTATCATCTGATATCAACATGAATTTGGTTATAAAACCGGGACAAGCCCAGATTAAACTGATGGATTACTCAAAGAACGTTTAATCGTCAAAAAGAAAGACCTATTCTTGGTGCGTTTTTTAATCTATTGAATTTATTTAACTACAATATACATAAATGACCATGATCTGCATCAACAATATAAATCCCGTATTTATAACTATTGCCATCATCTCATTGGATTTCTGCCGAGCATTTCTTAAATTCGTTCTTGGATCATCTTTTTTCTGGTTATCAATTATCTTCTCCACGGTTCCTTTTCCTGAATCTGGGTTTATTTATTCCGACCCCATTTTTAATAAAACCCCGACGAACTCGATATCCACAATAACCTTCTTATTGACAGATGTAAATTAGTTTATTAACTTCTTAGGACGTTTGAAAGGCTCGTAACACATGAAAGTGAAGCGGTTTTACAAACCAAAGAGCGAAATATCTATTCTCGTACTCTTTAATTTCAATAGGATACTGCTTTTGCTGAGCATCGTTATTCCTGACCCCACCTTTTAAACAAATACCCTAATATCCATTTGTTATAAGGCGGATGATTGTGTCTGATCTGCATCAAGTAAAAGTAATAATTTAAAAACCACGGAGGAAAATAGAAAAGATGCCACACGCACTAATTCCCCCAGCTGATTACGCTTTTCTGGGATTACCTACTGTCTTTCTTTCCGCTTTAATCACATTGGTTGGATCTGTTTCGCTAGTATATATTGTATATAAACGTCTCCAACCACTTATGAATGCAGCACCGGATAACTCACGATTAACAAGAATCCCGGAAAGAATTGTAACCCTTTTAAAGATTTGGCTGGCTCAATATCGGCAACCCAGATACATGTTTGCAGGTATTCTACATATAGCAATTTTCTTTGGATTTCTTATTCTTCTTGTACGAACCGCTTCTTTGGTGGTTATTGGGTTTTGGGCGGATTTTGGAATCCCCGGATTTAATAGCGGACCGTACGTAGTCATTAAAGATTATGCAGCAACAATTGTGTTTATCGCATGTGTCATTGCTGCCATTCGCAGAGGGATATTCACTCCTGAGCGGTACAAGGTTCCGGAAAAATATGGACACGATCACACATCCGAAGCTGTATTTGTATTGGCTGTGATTTCCACATTGATGCTATCCGAGAGTCTTTATGAAGCTTCTGCAATAGCAGCAGAAGCACAAAAAGGGTTGCACGCTGGGTTTATTGCCCCGGGATCACTCGTCTGGGTTTTCTCCGCTCTATTTGCAGGAGCCGCAGTCCCAACACTACAAGCAATTCACGTTATTGCTTACATTATTCATGACATTGCTTTTTTCTTCTTTGCATGCTTTCTGCCCTTTGGAAAACATTTCCATGTATTTACTTCGGTATTTAATGTTTTCTTCATGAGATTGGATAAAGGGAACACCAAGCCTGTAAAATACGGAATTGATGATTCCAAACTCGACGAACTGGAATCATTTGGCGTGAAAAAACTTGAAGATTTCACCTGGAAACACCTGCTGGATTTCTACACTTGCGCTGACTGTGGCAGATGTTCTGACCAATGCCCGGCAAACGCCGTCGGACGACCTTTGTCACCTCGGTTTATCACAATAAAAGGGCGAGACACCATCTTTAAAACTTATCCACTTTTGGGGCAAAAAAAGGAAAGCGGTCTTTTGATGGAAGGTGTTTATGAAGAGGACGAGATCTGGTCTTGTACGACTTGTGGCGCTTGTGAACAGGAATGCCCTCTCGGGATTGAATATATTGATAAAATCGTTGACCTGAGAAGAGGGATGGTTGATGAAGGAATGGTGCCTCAGTCATTACAAAAACCCATGAAAGCTTTGGAAAAACGTGGAAATCCATGGGGAAAGATGGAGAAAAAACGTCTTGATTGGGCAAATGACAAAGAGTTCAAAGCTGAATGTGACGTTCTCTCGCTTGAAGATGGCGAGGAAGCAGACACGCTATATTTTGTGGATAGTATCTCATCATATGATGAACGTATGCAGGAACTTTCCAAAGCAACGGCAAAAATCCTGACCGCTGCAGGTGTGGATTTTGGTGTACTGGGAAAACTTGAAAAAGATTCCGGTAACGAGGTGAGACGTTTTGGTGAAGAGATGTTGTTTCAAGACTTAAAAGCTGCAAACACCGACGCTATCAAGGAATCCAAGGTCAAAAATATTGTAACGGCAGACCCACATGCCTACAATGCATTAAAAAATGACTACAAAGATTTACCGCCTGTTGAACACCTTTCCCAGTTAGTCGACAGAAAAATCAAGGAAGGCAAACTTGGTCTGCAACCGCTTTCTGACAAGGATAAGGTATATACATATCATGATCCTTGCTATTTAGGGCGTCATAATGCTGTTTATGACGAACCAAGGAACGCTCTTGATGCTATTCCAGGTATGAAAAGAGTGGATATGACCAAGAGCAGAGACCGCTCATTTTGCTGCGGCGGTGGTGGTTTGATGTTATTTTACGAACCGGAAGAGGAAACACGCATGGGCGTCCTGAGGGTGGAAATGGCTAAAAAAGCAGGAGCCAATGTTATTGTCACAGCCTGTCCGTTCTGCCTGGTTAACATGGAAGATGCAATAAAAGTTGCCGGATTGGAAGGCGAAATGGAGGCTATCGATTTCTCGGAATTGATAGCTCGTCAGTTAAAATCATAACGATTTAATCACTGCGTAATTCATCGGATACGAATGGATCGTGTCCGATGAATATTATAAGAAGTAATTTTAAAGCGTGGCCTTTTTGGGCTTAAACCTAAAATTAGCTGTATAGCTAATCAGTTGGAGGAAATGTATGGAGATTTTGGTCTGTGTAAAGCGAGTCCCGGATACTGAAGAGAACGAGATCGAACTCAACAGCGAGGGAAACGATATCGAAAGAGATGATCTTGTTTATTCGGTCAATGAATGGGACAACTATGCGGTTGAAGAAGCGATCCAATTGGTCGATGAGCATGGTGGTTCTGTCACTGTTGTAACCGTTGGTGATGAAGAGTCTGAAGAAGTTCTTAGAAGAGAAATGGCGATGGGCGCTGAGAAGGGTATTCTGGTTTCTGATGATTCCTTCGAAAACGCTGATGGAAAAGGTATAGCAACCATCCTGAAGTCCATTGTCGAAAAAGGAAATTATGACCTCATTCTCACTGGAGCACAGGGCGATGCAGGAGCTGCCGAAGTCGGTGGTATGTTGGCTGCCCTGTTGGATCTTCCTTATGCGTCTTTGGTTAACAAGATTGAAGTAACCGGTGACACTGGGCTTAAGGTTGGAAGAGAAGTTGAAGGTGGGGATCAGGAAATGAACGAAATTTCACTTCCTTGTGTTTTATCAATCCAGACAGGGATTAATGAACCGAGATACGTTGGAATCAGGGGAATCAGAAAAGTTGCTTCGGTTGAGATTCCTACGTTGTCAGCTTCAGACCTTGGTTTAGCTGCAGATTCAGTAGGAGCCGGTGCTGCCAAAATTAAAAAAGTTGACTACTTCCTGCCTGATCTCGGTGAAGGTGCAGAAATGTTAGAAGGAAGCACTGATGAAATTATTGAAAAACTGGTTGAAATGTTAAAAGCAAAAGGAGGATTACAATAATGGCTCAAATCTTCGCATATATAGTACATAAGGGTGGCGTTGCCGATGATTCTGCACTGGAATTGATTACAGCAGCGAAAAAAATAGATGCCGGGGCAAATGTAACTGCCATAGTAGCTGGTTCCGGAGCAGATCTGGACAAGGTTTGTAATGAAATGACTGAATCCTACAAAGAGGTCTACAAAATCAACAGTGAAGCAATGGCTTATCCAAATGCAGAAGTCATTCGCAAAGCCTTGGTAAATATTTTGCCAGCTGACTGCATCTGTTTGATACCTCACAACACATTCGGTATGGATATGGGCCCCGGTCTATCCATCAAAATGGATTCTGCGTATGTTTCGGATGTTGTCGCTATTGAGGGCATCGAAGGTTCCACACTTAAAGTTATCCGACAGGAATTTGGCGGACAGGTCAGTACACACGTTGATTGTGATATTTCAAGTGGTGCCATCGTCACCGTAAGACCCGGTCCATTTCCTCCTGATGAAAGTAAAGGAGCAGGTGGACAGGTTGTCGACAAGTCAGGTGACATTGGTGATATCTCGGCAAAACGTAAATATCTGGAAACAGTTCTTCAGGAAGCCGGTGATGTAGATATTACCAAATCCGATGTACTTGTTTCTGTTGGTCGAGGGATTGAAGATGAGGAGAATATTGAATTGGCCAAGGAACTTGCCGAAGCTATGGGCGCTGATGTCTCCTGTTCACGACCGATTGTTGATGCCAAATGGTTGGATAAATCCCGACAAGTAGGGACATCTGGTCAAACAGTCAAACCGAAAGTATACATGGCTATGGGAATCAGCGGATCTTTCCAGCATTTGGGCGGGATTAAAGGCTCTCCCTTTATTGTTGCCGTGAATAAGAACCCAAAAGCTCCTATTTTCCAGGTTGCCGATGTTGGTATTATAGCAGACATTTTGGAATTCATGCCTGAACTGACCGAAGTTCTTAATGAATCCAAATAAGATCAAAATGTAGATCTGAATAAAGCCGTTTGCGACTTTTGGGTTGCAAACGGCTTTTTTTTTGGGATAAATATTAATTAAATTAATACGTTAAAATACTAGAAGAAACCTTGTCCACACTGCCTGGAGATTATCATGATTCCACAAAATGAAAAAACCATTGTCGCTGTTGCTCAGAAGAGAGCAAAAAACCATCCGGATAGAAACTATGTTACTTTTTTAGTTGATGGTGATGATCAAGAATCCAAGCTCAGTTATGGAGAACTTGATCAATCTGCTCGTCATGTAGCGGGCTGGTTTGCCAATAATCAGATAAACAAGGGAGAACGAGCAATTGTAATTTTGCCAAATGGTATTGAATTTACAAAAATATTCTACGGTTGCCTCTATTCAGGCGTTCTCGCTGTCCCACTGTCAGAACCAGCCGGCCCTCATCAAATGAAAGCCTACCTTGAGACCTTTCTACCAACAGTGAAGACAAGCCGGCCCAAGACTTTGATTACGACTCCCACTCTGGTTAAATTCATAAAACATCAGTTGCCGGATAATATCAAAGGACTCTTTGAGAAGATCCTGGTGATATCAGACGAAGAGCTTTTGAATTCGACTGTTACAGATAGCTCCTTGCCTGATCTTTCTCCTGATGATACCGCCTATCTGCAATTTACATCGGGGAGTACCGGCACTCCTAAGGGAATCATGATTGGTCACTCCAATATCATGGCAAATATGAAACAAGCCTACAAAAGCTGCGATTGGAAGGAGGGTCAGGGCACTGCCTTGTGGCTTCCCCTTTTTCACGATTTTGGATTGGCAGCAGGGATGATCGGGGCTTTATATATGGGAGGATTTGTAATTTTGGCAACGCCGGTACACTTCATTTTAAAACCATTACGCTGGTTAAAAATGATCTCAAAGTATCGATGCGCTTATAGCTATGCTCCACCTTTTGCCTATGAGATTTGTCGGAAGAAAGTCAGTGAAGCAGATAAAAAAGAGTTGGATCTATCCTGTTTTATTTGCTCTGTCTATGGAGCTGAACCGGTTCAATACATTGGGGTAAAACTGTTTAATGAGTATTTTTCCTCTTGTGGTCTAAACCCAAAAGCAATAAGACCGGGATTCGGAATGGCTGAAACTGTTATTATGTTTTCTGTTTCAGAGGGATTATCAGGGCTCTGTGTTGATAGAAACAAACTTGAAACTGAAAATATTATTGAGTTTGTTGAGGAATCAGTCGCTGAAAGTGATAAAAAGTATCTGGTTAATTTAGGTCCAATGATGGACGAACATGAAATTCTTATTAAAAACGATCAAAACCATCCACTCCCGGAAGGAATTGTCGGAGAGATCCTTATAAGCGGTCCCAGTGTCTGCCAGGGTTACTTCGAAAATCCGGAAGCGACAAAAGAGATCTTTCTGCAGGAAATAGAGGGCAAAACCAGGAAGTTTCTCTCGACAGGAGATCTGGGGCTTCTTTGGAAAGGTAATCTATACTTTACCGGTAGAATTAAAGATCTGATAATTATCCGGGGAAGAAATTACTATCCCCAGGATATTGAATACAGCCTAACCCAACTTAAAGAACTGCGAGCCGGTTGCATTGTAGCCTATTCCGAAGAAAACGAATCCGGTGAAAGCCTCTGTATTGCTACAGAAGTCAAGAAAGAGTTGTTAGCCGACATGAACATGTTTAATGATTATATATTGCCAACAATTGATCAAAAGATATCAGAATTAATCGGCCAAAAATTTCAATTATTTCCTGCAAAACGTATCTATCTTCAGCCCGGCGCTATTCAAAAAACATCAAGCGGAAAAATCAAACACCAGAAGAACGTTAAAGCACTCAAAACGTCACAATTGGAAGGCGTGATTGCAGTCCTTCCACCGCAATCGGAAGCTGGTACAGCTGATTCAACTATTGAGACTATTGTTAAGCTTTTTTTCAGGCGAATTGTTGAGCAGGAACCCATTATGGATGAACCCTTCCTGGAACTTGGCGGTGATTCAATCAAAATTGTTGAATTTGTAGAGGCGCTCCAGGAAAAATACCCTGTGCCTGATCAGGACATCATGGACGATATCGACGAGACCTCAACCTTGAAAGATATTGTCAAATGGTTTGAGGATAGGATACAATAGCGCAAAAAACCCGAGATAGCTGGATACTAATTGATGGGCGAACAGTTAATTTACAAGAAAAACCTGTGAATCTATTTACTTACGGAACATTAATGGTTCCGGAGATTTTCTTAAAGGTTACCGGAAAGCAATACCGTTCCCGGGAAGCGATTTTAATCGGTTATGAAAGGTTCAAAATCATCGGACAGTCATATCCGGCCATAACCCTAAAAGCAGGAGCATGTACCGAAGGTATTGTTTACTTCGATATCAGTGAAATCCATTTCCATAAACTTGATCTATTTGAAGGAAACCTTTACAAAAAGATAAATTCTCCTGTCCATATGAGGGATCATCAAGTTGTTGATGCTATTGTATACGTCTTAAACAACGGAAATGAATCGCTTCTATCCAAGCAGAAATGGGATAAAAATGAGTTTATTCAGTTTGAATTAAAAAAATTCTTAAGAACTGATTCCGGTTTTGAAAACGGATAGTCATATCTCAAACCATGGGTAATTTATGAAATTAGCCTACCTGACACTGCTAACAGCAATCCCGTTCTTTATGCTGGTATCTGCCTGCGAAGAAACCTCAACTGTCTCAATTCCAGAAAGTGAGCAATATTCGGCCCAGGCGGACTACCCGATTAACACTTGCTCGGATTTTTCACAACCAACAACTCCCACTAATGCTTCCACACAACCTCTATTGATTGTCAGAATTCGATTTGAAGGTGATCCACTGGATTCTTCCTATACAGGTAATCCTTTTGCATATACCGAATTCTACAGCGATGCCTGCACCTGGGCGAAAAAAATATTTTATAACGACTCAGAGGGGCAACTAAACCATTATTTCAATGCTGTTTCGGACAACAAATTTCATCTTGTTCCAGCCCAGGAAAACCATGAAAATGCAGAAACTTATCAAAGTCTATACGATGGAATAATTACCGTAACCTTGGGAGGTAATCATCCAAATCCCGGAGCCAGCGGTGATTTTCATCAAAAACTCGTTGAAGCATTAACCCTGGCCGATGACTATATCGATTTCTCCTCTTTTGATGTTAGTAACGACGGGGTTATTCATAAATCTGATCTACAGATAATGTTCCTGGTGGCCGGTTATGAGTCGGCTACAGTTGATAGCAGTTATCATGGTGTTTGGGCACATCAATGGTGTCTTTACGGACAGGAAGGCGTGTCTGCGCCCACATTGGATGGAATCACTTTGCTTAGCTGCAGTGGTAACGGATACTCCAGATTTGGTGAACGGCACAGAACAGCTGGCTATGATGCAACCATCGGGATCATAGCCCACGAATTGGGTCATGCTGTTTTCAGTCTTCCCGACTTGTATGATACCGACGGCAGTTCAAGTGGAATTGGTAACTTCGGTCTTATGGGAGGTGGATCATGGGGATATGAAAGTGGAGAAAATCCCGGCCACACGCCGATTCATCCCACCGCCTGGACCAAAACTGAAATCGGATGGATTACTCCCACTCTGCCAACAAACGGACAAACACTAACCCTGTATGCCACAGAACAAACGAATTACAACATTGCAAAAGTTGTCATTAATTCCAATGAATATTTTTTGGCCGAAAACAGGTCAAGCCTTGGATATGACAAGGGGCTTTACATGTTAAGCGATATTTCATCTGGAAGCACATTCCAAGGGGGAATAGCTATCTGGCATATTGATGAAACAGTTACCGGATCAACCCCCAATGACAATGAGAATCGGAAAAAGGTTGATCTGGAGGAAGCAAATAATCCCGGTTTAGATAATGATTCGCATAGTGGCCAATCGACAAACCTGTTTTGGGATTCCAACAACGCTACTTTTAATGATAGTTCTGATCCAAACAGCAAAAGCAACCTGGGTGTGGCAACAAATATCGAAATAACCGGAATAACAGACCGAGACGTTGAAATGGATGCTACGTTTAACTTTTAGGAAAACTGCCAGGATAAAACCATGAAACCACGGAAATTAGCCCAATCTGTTCTAATCATTCCCATTCTTTGCTGTCTTTTTGCCGTCAACGATTTGAATGCGGTGTCTGCAATACCTGTCGATATCATTTTCAAACAACCAGATGGCTCAACTTTCACTGCACGGCTTAAAGGAGATGAATGGTTTAATTGGGTGGAAACGGACGATAAGAGAGTGATTGTCAGAAATAGTGCCTCCGGATTCTATGAATACGCAGTAATCACAAGAAAAGATGGCATTGAATCCCTGTCACCTTCCGGGATTATCGTGAGTAAATATAACAGTAAATCGTCACTGGAATCACTCCAAATTGAACCAATTACCTCAACCGATCTAAAGAGGATGGCAAGGCAGGCTCAAGAGAAAAAGAGACAATACCCAACGACAGATGTGGAGTAAACATCAACCGACCAGAGTCATTGTCTCCAAGGCAATTTTCAGCTCCTCGTTTGTCGGGATCAAAAGGATTTTCGTACAAGCACCATCAACTTGAAGCTCTTTTATTCCCATTCCTCTTTGTCTGCTTTTTTCGCTGTCCAGTCTAATACCAATGTGTTCCAGTTCACAACAGACCTCTTCCCTGATTTCCCTAGAGTTTTCACCAATCCCGGCAGTAAATATGATCGCATCCAGCCTGCCGATAACAGCTGAATAAGCTCCGATGTACTTTTTTATCCGATAGCAATACATCTCGATTGCCAATTTTGCCCTTTGATCACCTTTTTCTCTTAATGCTAGAATATCCCGCATGTCATTGTTGTCACAGATTCCTTTTAAACCACTTTTTGTATTTAAAAGAGAATCCACCTCCTCAATTGACAGTCCAATGTTCTTACAAAGGAAATATGGGATTGCCGGATCGATATCACCCGATCTGGTTCCCATTACTAAGCCCTCCAATGGTGTCATTCCCATGGAAGTATCAATGCTTTGTCCACCTTTGATAGCCGTAATACTGCCCCCGTTACCCAGATGAATAGTAATCAGGTTTAAAGCTGACAAAGGTCTTTTTAAATAAAGAGCAGCCTGTTCAGAGACGTAGTGATGTGAGGTCCCATGAAATCCATAACGCCTGATTTTATGGGATTTATAGAGATCGTGAGGCAACGCATAGAGGAAAGCTTTTGCAGGAATCGTCTGATGAAATGCAGTATCAAATACTGCAACCTGATGAGCTTCCTTAAAAAACAAGCGTGCAGTTTCTATCCCCATGATGTTTGCCGGATTATGTAAAGGAGCCAGAGGACTATTCCTTTTAATTGCATCCAACACATCATCATTAATCAGGGTTGGAGCTTGAAAATCCTCTCCTCCATGAACCACTCGATGCCCAACAGCATCAACCTCGGATACATCTTCGATCACTCCATGATCCGGATGAGTTAACAGGTCAACAATAGTCTGTAGCCCTGTTTTGTGATCCGGAATATGCTCTTCAATAACTTGTTTTAGTGATTGTGGTTTGAATACTTCATGCTTTATTCTGCTTGTTGCTTCTCCGATTTTCTCCAGGACACCATTTGCAAGCACAATTTTATCAGGCATTAAGAACAGTTGGTATTTAATCGAGGAGCTTCCTGTATTTATTACGAGAATCTTCATATCAATCCTTTTTCAGCCTGAGCTTGAATGGCAGTTATCGCCACAGTGTTTACGATATCCACAACTGTACAACCGCGACTCAAATCGTTTACAGGTTTGTTTAATCCCTGCATAACCGGACCTATGGCAACAGCTTTGGCTGAACGTTGAACCGCCTTATACGTGTTATTCCCCGTATTCAAATCGGGGAAAATTAACACTGTTGCTTTGCCTGCTACCTTGCTCTCCGGCATTTTGGCTTTTGCCACAACACTGTCGACCGCAGCGTCATACTGTATTGGGCCTTCAAGTGGCAGATCCGGTGCAAGTTTGTGAGCGATTTCCACTGCCTTCCTGACTTTGTCCACATCAGTACCCACTCCGGAAGTTCCGGTTGAATAAGACAACATTGCCACAAAAGGTTCTACACCAAAAATCCTGGCTGTTTCCGCTGATTTAATCGCAATTTCAGCCAACAGCTCTGAAGTTGGATTCGGATTAACCGCGCAATCTCCATAAACCAATACCCTGTCCTCCAGGCACATAAAAAACACACTGGACATTTTGGAGGAACCGGTTTTTGTCTTGATTATTTCGAAGGCTGGTCTCACGGTATTTCGAGTTGAGTGGACTGATCCCGAAACCATTCCATCTGCATGCCCCTTATACACCATCATCGTACCAAAATGATTAACACTGGAGAGCACATCATTCGCATTATCCTGTGTGATTCCCTTGTGTTTTCTGAGTTTAAAATAGGTATCTGCGTAATCCTGAAAATACGTGGATTTTATTGGATCTATGATTCTTGGGTTTTTCAAATCCAACCCAAGATTTGCTATCTTATCCAAAATCACCTGTTCATTACCGAGAAGTGTAATATCTGCAATATCCCGATGTAAAATGATCTCAACGGCACTCAGTATCCTTTCTTCCTCTCCTTCCGGTAATACGATATGCTGCTTCTTATGTCGCGCTCTTTTTATCAATCCGAATTCAAACATCTTTGGCGTTATAAAAGAGACACTGAATCCAACGATTTTTTGCCGTAGCTCTGTCGTGTCGACATTGGACTCGAAAAGTCCGAGCGCAAGCGCTATTTTTCGGGGATCATCCGCATGGATTAAAGAGTGCAATTCACTAACATTCTTCGCTGTTGTAAAGGTATCCTCATCTGTCTTAAGAATGGGAACGATATCGGACATACCTTCTAAAAGGTTGTACAGGACATAATCAGGTTTCATGTAACCGGTAAGAATCATTCCGGCAATATTGGGCATCGTCTTTGATCGGAAAGCCGCCAATGTTCCCAGAATAATATCTAATCTATCCACAGGGGTAATAATCAGACTCCCTTTGGTCAATCGTGGCAGAAAATTCTTTAGAAGCATGGCAGCGACAGTAAAACGGGTAACCAGACGATTCATCTGCTTTGCACCAAACAGAATTTCTGTTTTTAAAGCCTTTGATATCTCCGACATGGTAATGCAACCCAGTATCGGTTCATAGGGTACTGAATAGATCTGTTCAACTTTGTTCTTTAACTTGTTTTTTAAAAAACCAACTACTTTTTCCTGAATTTCGATAGAAACTTGATTCACAATTAGTGCTAGGGTATCACAACCTTTTTCTTCAAACGATTCCACTGCAAAGCGACAAGATTCTTCAATTTCCTCCAGGCCTTTATCCCGGGCATTACTGACGATTAATAGCGGGCAACCCAGATTATTTGCTATCTCTGCATTAAGGTCAAATTCAAAAGCGGAGGAAATGTCACTATAGTCCGTTCCCAGACACATTACAAAATCATTTGCACTCTCTAATGCCTTGTACTTATCCAGAATCCCCTCCAGCAACACAGCATGTTTTCCATCTGCCATTAATGATTTAGCCTGATCAAGGGTGAAAGCATACATATCTTCATAGGGCTGTTCAAGATGATAATAATCGGAAATCAGATGAATTGTATTATCATTTTGTTTCAGTTCACCAGGAACACTAATGATTGGCCTAAAAAAAGCAACTTTTTTAAGATTCCTGATTAAAAATTCCATGACGCCAAGAGCAATGGCAGACTTTCCGCTATTTGGTTCAACAGCCGTAATATAGATGTTTTTAGCCATATCGATTAACCTTGGGGTATTTTATTATAATGACATATTTTTTTAAAAATTCTATTTTATGGATAAATAGCTCGACAAGATCCCTTGTCTCATGCTGAAACAGAGTCAACATCCAACTTTATAACGATTGATATCGATGGATAAGAGCTGTTTTTATCTTTTTGCATGAATTTATTTTTGAAACCTTCATTTGCCGTTCGTCGAATCTGTCGCTCCTGCCGGGCTTTCATAATTTAATTGAGGAACGTAAATTCAGCTTATTATATGATAGTACGCTAATGAATGTTTTTTCAAGGTAGATATTTAGGAGAATATTCAGTAGTTAAGATATGATTTTGAGAGGAACTTGAAAGGATTGTCAGCTTTATTAGAGAAGGAAAACCGGTCTGATTTTAAATCTGAGTTTATTACATTGTAGCTAAGCCGCTCTCTTATTCGTTGGATTGGATTTGTCAAATTCGTTTCCGGTTGTTTTTTTCGACGGTTTATCAACAAATTGGATGTCAATGGTAGGGATTAACTGCAGAATGAGTATTGCAAAGAAAAACAGGAGATATGTAAAAAAAAACCGAATCAAATACATATTCTGGCTCAGGAAATCGTTCTGTTGACATCGTTGGGACGAAACCGCTTCAGACCTTCATTATAATTCTTTTTATAATTTAATTGCAACTATTCCTCCCATCTACTTGAGGCTACCTGCGTGGTTAGAAAAACAGATGCAACGTACAGCATTAATATCTTAAACTTCCTTTAAAATATTAGCATTGATCCGATTAGCTTTTCATTTTTTTCAAAATTGATCTAATTGATATAGTAAACAGGCGATAAAATACTTCTTTTTTTTCACATAGTCAAGATACCGTAAAAGATGTTTGCATTTATTTTAAACAATCAAAAAAGCCATAAAGGAATAGGTATAAAGCTGTCTTTTTTTTTGATGTTGTGTAGTTCACTCAGTGAGATGCAAGCGGCGAATTTAAACGATATAGTATCTGATGATAACAGCTCCTCTGCAATTACGGAATACGCCTCTGAGACATGGAATATTGAAATAGAACCAACTTCTGCCAATGATAATCCAAAAAGGTTAAATACAGAGAACATTTTTTTTTATGCCTACAAAGACACATATATTATTCCCTTCTCCAGAACTTTTAATGATACTGAGGATCGTCAACAAAACGAGATAAAGTTTCAATTCAGCATTAAACAACCGCTCTTTCAATATGCTGATTTCAAGCTAAATTTTGGTTATACCCAGAAATCGTTCTGGCAGGCCTACGATCAGGAAAAATCCAGTCCGTTTAGAGAAACCAACTATAACCCGGAACTATTTATCGAGATCCCTGAATTATCCACTTCTCTGGGTCAATTTAAAGGGACCATTGGTTATGAACACGAATCAAACGGGGAAGTTGTTCCCTACTCAAGGAGTTGGAATAGACTATATTGGGGAATTCTTTATACCATTCAGGGAATCGGTATTAACTATAAAATGTGGTACCGGCAACCGGAAAAGGAAAAAGAAAACCCCGATGATGCTGAAGGTGACGATAATCCGGATATCCACGAATACTACGGAAATAGCGAATTAGTGCTAAGTCTATTCATTCAAGAAACTTTAATCAGCTTGATGAGTCGAATGAGTCTATCCCATGGCAAAGGAACCGTTCAATTCAGTGTTTCTCATCCTTTACCGGGGGATTCCGTTTACGGTTATTTCCAGTACTGGAATGGATACGGTGAAAGCCTGATCGACTATAATCGAAGTTTGACCAAGGTTGGATTGGGAATCATGATCAAACGCTCATTATTCTAAACTTTTGGACTGTTCACAACATATCAATTAAATATCAAACCTATTAAAAGGATAACCATGCCTCAAAATGATTTAAAACATCTGATAACCTGGAAGGATTGGCAAGCAAACGATATTAAAGAGGTTCTGGATCTTGCCTTGGAGATCAAACAGAACCCGAACAATTATTCTCAACACATGAACCAAAAAACACTGGTTATGCTTTTCCAGAAAACATCAACCCGGACTCGTGTTTCTTTTGAAGCTGGAATGACACAAATGGGTGGTCATGGTATTTTCATGGATTGGCTCACATCCAATTTTGGATTAACCGAGATACGTTATGAATCAGCCTATCTATCTCGAAATTCAGATATTTTGATGGCAAGATTGAAAAAACATGAAGACTTATTGGAATTAAAAAGAGGCGCGTCAATTCCGGTCATCAACGGATGTTGCAACATGTACCATCCCTGCCAGGGAATGGCTGACATGCTGACAATCCTGACCAATTGTGATTCTCTCAACGGAACAAAGCTAACCTATATCGGCGTCCATAATAACGTTGTTAATTCACTGATGGCACTTTGTGAGGTTTTTGATGTCCATTTGACTCTGGTTTGTCCCATTGCCAAAGAGGACGCCATTGATTTTGATTTGAGAGACAAGATTATAAAAAAAGGTCTGCTTACAGAAACACTGAATCTCATTGAATCGGTTAAAAACGCACAGTTTGTTTATACTGATACCTGGATCGATATGGAGTTCTTCGCCAATCCTGAATTTTCAACTCTTAAAGAAGAACGAATTAAATTAATGCTGCCATATCAAGTAAATGCCGATCTGATGAGCCATTCCAATGCCAAAATAATGCATGATATGCCCATCCACCCGGGGTATGAAATCACTGACGAAATGGTGGAACATCCAGACTCTGTTATCTATGAGCAAGCTGAAAACCGCCTTCATGCTCAAAAGGCGATCATGTTGAAGCTTCTGCACCTTGTTTAGAAATTGCACACTGCTGTTCCACGAATGGGGGCTTTAAGAAGGATAATATTAACGCGATTAAGGGAGATCTGCCTGCATTGTTAATAACTCCCAAAGAAAGTGACACCGTGATAATTTTGAGAGTAAGGAGAGGTGGAACAGTCTATATTTCAGTATAAATCAGAGAGGTGATAAATATTCTACGTTTTAGTTGTCTTTAAATATTTCCGCTTTGTACCTCTTCTTGAAGTAATCCAAAGTGTTCTCTACAATTGTCCTGTCCACATCCTGAATGGGTGTTTCATCCAACAGATCCCCCACCGTCAGCGAATCTAAATCCTCAACTTTGAAGAACTTACCAGCCATCAATCTACTCAAATAATCAATTACTCGCTGTTCATCCGAAATCTTTTGCGCCATATTTTACTCCTTGCTGACATAGCCAATAGTCTAAAACCAAAACTAAAACAAGATATTAACAACGTATCAGATAATTGAGCTATTCTCCAGTTTTATTTATCCAGTATATGACCATTGCGAATCTTTTCAACCAACTGTTTATATTAAGTTATTTGATTTTTTTTTACTTAGCTTCAACATTAGCTGTGTCCGTAAATTCATTGGAGTCACTAGTGGATGTTGTACTTGAATCCGATGTGTTCAGGAAATAGGTAATCTTGATGCCAATATTCCCCCAAGCAGTATTACAATAAACCTTTCCAGGAATAATACTGGAAAGGATTGAGTCATCGGAAGCATCGGAACTCCAGGTAACTTCGTCAGTTAATTCCTCCGTGCTGTCATCACTGTATCGACCCACTGCTCTAAACAGTCGATATCCTGAACCGCTATTAGATGCTGCCTTACAGATGAAAAGATCCGAACTGGAATCATCACTGGCATCAGAACTAGCAGCAACGATTTCAACGGATTCAAAGTCCTTTGAATCCGCACAACTCAGCAATGTAAACAATAAGGTAGCCAATATAAATACAGATAATTTAGACAATTTCATCATTTTCTCCTAAAATATTTTCGTCTAGGTAAATCAATAACACATTAGATAAAATTGAACAATATTATTAGCATCTTATCATTGTTTATATACGATATTTAATAAATGGACAGGTATCACCGATAAAAAAACGATATATTTTCAATGTGATATATGTCTATTCGCCACGGAGAATCAAGAGTCACAGCATTAAAAACTGTATTTGAGAGAGACAAAAATGCGATCATTGTTTCGATAGTTATATACTGTCGCCTCTTCATTGGTTGCTTCGTATGCAATGAACCCTCCGGAAACATTGAGCGCATCCCTGATATCATAACCAATGTTTACCCGGTAAACATCTCCATTATCATCATTAAAATGGATCCAAAAAAATTGTGAATCCAGGGTATTGTTAAATGCAGTATGAGTGATAATCAATGCCAGTTGACCGGAAACCTCATCACTATACAAATTCTCCTCATAATCTTCAATCTGTTCTCCCATTGCTTCGAAGCCTATGGTTACATCTTCGATTCCTGAATACTCAACACCGATCATACCTTGAAGAATATCCTTCTCGCTCCAGCTTTTGATGATGTTTGAATCCTCATCAAAATAAAATGTTCCGGTTGCAAACGCTGTTGAAAAAGCAGTTGTCAATTGATTCTCGATATCTCCTCTTAAAACAGCGGCGTTTTTTATTTGAGCTATCTCCGTTTTGAATAACCACGAATCAAATACAACAACACCTGAAACGCCATAAGTCTGTACCCGTTTGTGTTTGGGAACAACCGTCAATGCGACTTCGCCGGTCAATGCTGAAATATAAAGTTCCTTGAAATCCAGGTATGCCGAATCATTATAATGATCCGCCCACATGATCCCAATATCACCACCATTAAACGTTTTGAACAGCCTGACCAGGTATTCCGTATTTTCTCCATTGCTTTCAGGAATTTCCTCATCGTCAATGGTTATTCCCATTGTACTTAATCCTTGGTAGAGATCAAATTCCGAACCTGCTCCCGGTATTTTGTTGCCGCGAATCTCATGAATTGCCACTGTATTTAGCTCAACAGACCCAAAGAGAAAGGAAAGTTTGGTGGCTGCTACCGGTATCCTGGCGTCTTCGAGGTCAACCATTCCCAATTCCCGTATATCCCTTGGGTTTGCCACATCCGTGATTTGAGAACTGTCGGACTGTCCCCAAACAATAAATTGTCGGCCAAATTTGACACGAAACCAGTCGGTCAATCCACCATCAATATAAAAATCCCTGAATTCCGATTCGGTTTCATGAGTTTCCAGGGTTTCGTCTGTAAACTCATCCCGTCCCCTATGTTCATAAGAGTAATCATAGAAACCATTCCAATAGATTTTGGCAAGCCAATCAGGATTAAGCTTCATATCCAGCTTTATGTTCAAGGTCGTCCTGAGCTTGGAAAAATCGGGTTCATCGTATGCGTGGCTATAATCTATCTCCTCTTTGATAAACCCACCCACATTAAAATAGGACTCCCCTTGCGAAACGCTTTCTGTTTTTTTTATATCGATCTCAATCTCGGCAAACCCAACCTCGTCTTCTTCAAAACTCAACTCCTCTTCGACGGTATCTTCTGCTTCTTCAGTAATCTTGGTGGCTTCGTTGGAATCGTCGGCATAAACAGCATCGGATTTATAAAAACCACAAAGTGACAGACCCAAACAAACGATACCTATTATCCATATCTTTCTGTTCATTACAATCCTCTTACCATGCGTTGAACGGTAAACATGTTGTCTTCAACCCCTTTATTGTATTCCAAACTGTCGAATTGCAGGACTGTTGAATGTTCAACTGTCTTGCCCTTTAATTGAATCATGCTGAGTTTTTTTGCAGTCCAGATGCCTTGAATTTTTTCTATATCAGATGCGATGAAATTTTTATATTTTCCTCCTTTTTCAAGATATAATCTGCTTTGAATTGTCATGAAGATATCTTTTCTTACCCAGGAGATCGTTTTTTTATAACCTGTCTCATCGCTGACTTTCTCCCTTTTGGACGCTTTTGGAACAGCTTCAATTATCCAGCAATCCTGATCCTTAACCATGGCAGATTCTTGTACAATCTTAAAATCCCAGTCACCGAGCTCCAATCCGTTCATATCGGCATAACTGAAGTCACTCCCCATAAATGAACCTTTTTTCCCTGAACCACTAATTCTTTTGGGTCTACCTAAAGCTGGCAGATATAGCCAATTATCATCCTCCTTACTTTCATCCTCCCATTCATAAGATAAAAATGATACATTCCGTTCATCCTCCGGACTTAAAAAGAAGCTGATGGTTTTTGTGTCTTCTCCAAAATCTTTTCGAAAGCCCTTCATAATCTTAATCCTTTGGTTTCCCTTCCGATCAATCAATATCATTGTCATTTCAGAGATTGATGTCTCTCCGTCATCCCTTTTATCTACTTTTTTCATAATCTCAAAAGCCGTGAGACCTTCTGAAACAGCCATGGACGGCATAAAAACAGCTAAAGAAATCGCCGCAATAAATAACCCGACACCCCCCAATATTCCGTTTAATCTTTTCATTTTGCCTCCTAAATTGATTTACATCTATTGTACTATTTGTATAGTACAATAATAATTTATTGCTATAACCTCATTCTGTCAATACTCTCTGTAACATTCTTATCACTGAAAGCTGGTAACCTTACTGCTCCATTTGTTAAATCTGAAAGGGCAGTAATTGGGTGAATATTTAACAACCTTTAACTAACTAATTAGTTAGTTTGTTTTCTTTTACTTTGTCAAATTGGATTTTAATGTTTTTTCCTCAATGGGATTGGTGAACTGTGATACAGGATTGCTATCTGTTGACTTGGTAACAATCGCTAACAGAGCGGGAGCAAGGATAATATCTGCCAGAAAGGCAAAAATTAGAGTTATACCTGTTAATAATCCGAAATAGAAAAGGTTTTGCATGGTAGCAAACATAAACAGCCAGAATCCGGTTGCCAGAACCAGAGAAGTCACCAGCATGGCTCGTCCTGCTGTTGTCAATGTTTCCCTTACTGCCTGTTTAACATTTCCACTTTTTTCAAAATACTTTCTAAAATTATGGAAAAAATGGATAGTATCATCAACAGCCAAACCGATGGCAATACTACCAATCAGCATTGAAAACATATCCAGGTTTATTCCTGTCCATCCCATAATACCCAATGTAAGAATAATAGGAGTTAGATTAGGGATCATACTTAACAATCCGATTCTGAATCTTCCAATCAATACAATCATAAGGAGGGTAATAATCACTATAGCTATCGCATAGCTGATAATCGTGCTATTCATCATTGCTATTACGGTACTCATTAACATTTCAGCTATTCCAGTCACTGAAATGGATACAGTGTCGTCAAAGATCTTTTCAATATTAGTGTGCAGGTAATTAAAGAATCCCAAATAGGTTACTGAATCGGCCCAAGGCACTTTGACTGTCATATGAGTTTTAGAAAACTGGCTATCGACCATATCCTCGAGATCATCGGTTCCGCTGTTTTGAAACAGAAAAAATTCCTGCGCGATCAGTCGTCTGTCTTGCGGAATTTTGTATTCCTCCGGGTCATCTTCATGCATTGCCTTGTTGATCTCTTTAATGATGTCCACCAGTGAGATGGTTTTACTAACAGAAATGCCCTTAGCAGTCGATTGATAGAGAACCAATCGTTCTCCCAACTGCTCTATTTTGTTCAGAACATCCGGCTCGTAAAGCCCATTCTCCTGATTAGTGTCGAAGACAACTTCAATTGCAAGAGTTCCTTTCATTTTATTGTCTATCAATTCCGTATTGTCTCTGATTTCAGTTCCAACCGGAAACCAGTGAAGAACATGATGAGTTATATTTAATTTGAATATTCCTGCCACTCCGAAACATATTATGACCAGGGAAATCACTGTGACTTTCCAACGGTTATCCACAGAAAAATCCCCGATAAAAACAAGGCATCTATCCATCAAATTGCTTTTTTTCTGTTCTTCAGAATCCTGTTTAAGTTTAACAGGAATAAGACTAATCAAGGCGGGTAGCAGTAACAGGGTGAAGCAGAGTGAAATGAACACACCAAACGAAGCAAATACACCCAAATCGGCAACGGGTGCAATTTGAGCCTGGCTAAATGATGCTAATCCGGCAGCAGTCGTAATACTTGTCATTACAATAGGTAAGCCTGAATGACTTAATGCTTTTGCAATAGCATCTGATTTGTCATGACTGTCCAGATATTTAAAAAAAATGGTCATCAGGTGAACTGAAGCGCCCACACCTATAGCCAGCAAAAATGATGGGAGTATTACCAAGGGTAGTTTTATCGGAGTATCAGTCAATTGCATCAAAGCAAATGTAAAAATAACGCTTAGAATTACCGTGATAAGCGGGAGAATAACCCCTGTCGCCCGTCGAAAAAGAATGAAAAGGAAAACTGAAATGGTTAATAAAGCCAAAAGAGTAAACTTTTTCATATCCTTTTGCATGGTCGATTTTAAATAATCTGTGACCACTGGAGATCCGCTCAGGTAAATCGGAAAATCTTCACTGTTATAACGAGACATGATCTCACGCACTACCCGTACCATTTCTGAATTTTCCTCGTTTGAAAGCACTTTTGCCGGTTTGGATGGAAGATCTTTTCCTGAATCAACAGCTCCATCTGAAAAATCGCTTTCTCCATTAAACCCTGATAAATCGCCTGCTGATTCGTCAATAGAATATGCGTCCGATTTTAAAATGATTGTCGTCAGGGTTCCATCTTCTGATATCAAAAGGTTTTGATAAAGCGGATTTTGAGTAACGATGCTCTTTATTCGTTCAAGATCGGACTCTGTCTCAGGGAAATTTTCCAAAAGATCTTCAACAATCAACTCATCTTGAGTTCCTTTGGTAACCCTGGCGTTAATCAAACTTGTAATATCATCCAGATAGGGTACCTTATCCTCCAATTCTGAATGAAACCGTTGCAGCTTTTTTAGAAAATCCAGATCAAAAACATTCTTCGGTTTAATCATCAGAACAATCATTTCATCCCTGCCATATTGCTCTCTAAAGCTGTTATAGCGAATGATGGAAGGATCTTTTTCATGAAGGAAAGCCTCGGTTGACATATCAAAAGTTAAAAGAGGAAGACGTGACATCATAAAACCGGTCAAACCCAAAGTTAAAATCAGGATGAACCATCGAAATCTGACTACCTGTTTACCTAATTTTCCAAAATATCTCTCAATATTCGCTCTGATTCTGCTCATTTACATCTCCTGAATAGGACAGTTGAGTATTATATTATCCCAAACTTAGAAAACAACTTTTTAACAGCGCCTTCGACATTCACGGAATCATCAATTTGGCTCACAAAAATAATCCCGAAAATACCGGCAATAAATAAAACCTTTTCATCGTTATCCTCGATTCCAAGAATATTTGTCATAAATTCCCTTCTTTCCATCATGATGTTTTGCATCTTTTTTCTGATCTGTTCGGAATGACGGGCCAAGTTGACGAACTCCATTATTAATTTTACCAATTCACTGTTTTGTATGAAAATTTTGAGAAGAACATCCTTTACCTCCTTCTTCGGCATCTTGACGACTTGGCGTTTTGCCTCTTCAAAAGGAGCTGTGGCAACATAATGAATCAATTCCAGAATCAGATTTTCCTTGGATCCAAAGTAATGATGGATTAGTCCCTGGTTGACCTCTGCCTCGGCAGCAATTGATCTGACGGTAAATCCGGCTTGACCGTTTTTTAAGAGATAGTTCTTGGCTGCAATAAGAATTTTTTCTTTGGTTTTCATTGTTTTCCTTCATTTTGTGATTTAGTCAGATGACTAATAATTAGTCATCTGACTAAATCTGTCAACAAATATTATCCCGGCTTCCTTTTATTTTTAAATTGAATACTTATTAGAACTTATACTTCAGACAGTTACAAATTAAACTATAAGGTCAGAAAAAACCTATGGAAAATTCAGAGTAGTTAAAGGGTAACTTGGGAGGGAAGGTAAAAACTGAATCGTGTTTACCTTTTATTATGATGCATACAATTAAAACACTATGCCGTTTCTATTGCATTTTTGATGGCGGTTATGTGAGCCGGGGTTGTGCCGCAGCACCCGCCAATTATATTGACTCCCGCATCGATTAGTTTTTTCACAAATCCGGACATTTCACTTGGTGTTTCCGGATACACATCCTTGCCATCGACATTTACAGGCAATCCAGCATTTGCATGAACCAATATGGGTGTATCTGAACTTACCATCCTGATCGCTTTGACAATCGGAACCATTCTTTCCATACCGTTCCCGCAATTGGTCCCTATGATATCTGCGCCTTCATTGAGAACTCTCTCCGCATACTGTTCCGGAGTCACTCCCATCATGGTGCGAAACTCTCCCTTTTTTGTTAATTCGAATGTAAAAGTGGAGATCACTTCACAAGAGGTGTTTTCTTTGACTGCCCTGATGGCTTGAGATGCTTCCTCCAGGTCGAACATGGTTTCAATACAGATGGCATCGGCTCCTCCCTTTTCCAAGGCAACGGCTTGTTCCTTAAAAACTTCATAAAGATCTTCTTTAGAAACTTCGTTCATGATTAACATTTTACCGGTTGGTCCAATTGATGCGATCACCCAGTGATTTTCCCCAGCAGCTTTACGGGAAATTCGAGCTGCCGCTTCATTGATTTCTGCGACCTTATCCTTCAATCCATAATGTGCAAGTTTGTATCTAGAGCCTCCAAAACTATTAGTCTGGATCATGTTTGATCCTGCTTTGATATAACTATCTGCAATCTCAAATATTGCATCGGGGTTGGTTATATTCCAGTTTTCAGGACATTCTCCTGTTTTAAGACCCTTTTTATAAAGAAATGTTCCCCAGGCACCGTCTGATACGAGAACTTTACCATTTCTTGCAGTTTGACTGATTTTTTCTCTACCCATTGGACAAACCCCTATTTGTGATAAAAAACTATTGAAACATTATCGCCTTTGTAAAAAACAAGGTAAAATCCCTGTGATTGGCTAATTCAAGATACTGTATGTCACCCGCTATTTTCTTGGATAATTCTCTTTTATTTTGGGATAATAACGCCATTTTTGCACCAACACCTGCTGCATTGCCGACTTGTGAAAACTTATCAAGAGAAAGGTCAGGTAGCATACCAATTGTTATGGCATTGGCAACATCCAGATAGGTACCAAAAGCTCCTGCAATAACGACGTGATTTACGTCATCAGATTTCAGGTGGTTCTCAGCTAATAGTAATTCTATTCCTGCTCTTATAGCCCCCTTGGCAAGTTGTATTTCGCTGATATCTTTTCGAGTCAGCACAATATCAGCACCATGCCCGGTCTTTTCATCCGGAACGATAAGAACTTCAAGACCTTTATCATTCTGCCTGACCAACGGACTATTTCGATCCAAGGCACCGCGACTATCCAGTATACCCGCTTTTAACAGTTCGGCTATGATATCCAATACACCGGATCCGCAGATCCCGATCGGTTTAGCCTGTTTTATGGTCAAGATCTCAAATCGGTTTTCGGTAATCAATTTTACTTTCTCAATGGCGCCTTCAATCGCCCTCATACCGTTAGATATGTGAGCACCTTCAAAAGCCGGCCCGGAGGCGGTTGAACAGGCAATCATTCTGCCATTTACCAGGAGAGTAATTTCGGTATTCGTACCTATATCTATATAGAGGGCTTTATCATGTTTCTCCTGGATGGAAGCCAACAGCATGGCAACATGATCAGCGCCAATGAATCCGGCGATATTTGGAAGCAGGTGAATCTCGGCCCCAATGGCTAATTCAAGATTCACCTCCTTGGCCTCAAAATCCAGAGAACTTGATACTGATGGGACATAAGGAGCAACACCAAGCTGACTTACAGGTAACCCTAGAAAAAAATGATGAATTGCAGTGTTCCCGACAATGACTGCTTCAACAATTTGATCTTGAGAACAGATTTCTTCTCTGCAAAGGTTTTTTTGATTCCCATTTGCATCGTTGATCAAGTCTTTAACAAGGACATTAAGAGAGTTGATGAGGCAAGTCTGTAGTTGTTCAGCACCCTGATCATCCTTCATTGCATATGAGATCCTTGCCATGATATCTTCCCCAAAGGCAATTTGAGGATTCATAATCCCATTCCTGGCAAGTATTTTCCCCGTATTTAAATCAACCAGATAAGCTGCTATCTTAGTTGTCCCAATATCAACAGCCAGTCCCAGGGGAAAAAGTTGTGGGTTACTGATATGAATAAAACGGTCTTCTTTAATGACAACACTAATCTTCCAACTGTTTTCTCTTAGCAACGGTGAGAGTCTACGTATAATGGCCAGATTCGTAGGATTCCTCAGTATTATTCCTTTTTGCTTAAAATATGAGCTCAGTCGTAACCAATCGGAGCCTTGATCAAAAGAGGTGGCTGATTCCAGTTGTACAGTGTGAGTTTTGATGGTCGGATTAATCGCAAAGGAGGCCTCATCCCCCTCAAACTGCATCCGTTGATCGGTTGTAAGGGAGTTAGGAGGGATAACAACTTTGATATCATCCAGAATTTTTGTCTGGCACGCCAAACGAATGCCGCTATTGCGATCATCCATTTTAATTTTTTCAATCTCAAGTGAGGTCAGGGGGGAAACTGATGCTTTTTCTGAGAGGATAACGCGGCATGAACCACAGGAAGATTCTCCACCGCAAATCGCAGAAATCCCGATACCGGCGTTCTGGGCCGCCTTTAAAATGGTAGTTCCGGTTGGAATGGTTATTTTCCTTCCAACAGGCTGGAAGTCAACAACTGCAATTTCTTTTTCTGAGGGACAAGACATTATTTTGACATCATTTGATAAACTCCATCCCATTTCTTCCCGGGAGAATTCTTTTTAAATTCATCACATCTGTCAATGAATACCTGTGACGCCCCATCCCTTACTAAAAGTTTATTGGCATGGGAAAAATACTTCTTTGCCTCGTCCCATTTCTGACCGCGATAAAGCAATAACCCCTTTGAAAAATACTTATAAGCCTTAACCTTGGTAGGTTCCACTTCTCCTTTCCTGCCTAACACTTCAAAAATGCGCACCGGTTCATTTTTTCCAACTACCCTGATCAAATCCAATTCCCGAGTTTCGATCTCATCCTTTACTTCTTCATATACATATTCGCTAATCATGCAAAAAGTCTTATATTGCTTATTAACACCTTCCAAACGGGCAGCCAGATTGACCGTGTCTCCCATCATCGTGTAGTCCATACGATAGGCAGAACCCATATTTCCAACCACACAATCTCCGGTGCTGAGTCCAATTCTGACGTATAATTCGTGTTTCCCCTGCTCTCGCCAGCTGTTTCTCATCTCAATCAGTTTTTCCTGCATTTCTATTGAAGCCAGGCAGGCCCGTTTCGCGTGATCCGCATAGGATATTGGAGCTCCGAAAAAGGCAATCACGGCATCTCCTTCAAACTTATCTACAGTTCCATCATACTTCATGATGATATCTGTCATTGCCGTTAAATATTCGTTCAATAGCACAACCAACTCTTCCGGGGTTAACGATTCGGAAATGGTTGAGAACCCCTGGACATCAGAGAAAAAAGCAGTAATCTCTTTTCTTTCCCCACCAAGTGTCAACATGCTGGGATCATTAACTAACTGATCAATAACCTTGGGGGAAAGATACTGTTGAAAGGCTCCTTTAATAAATCTTTTATCCTTCTCCTCTCCGAAAAACTTATACAGAATGATGAAAAACCAGTTCAGCAAAATAACACCAATAATATATATAAAACTGGTCCAGGTTTTTTCCGTGAATAAAAACCATAAATTGGTGCCAATATAGCCCCCTAATAGTGCAATGGAAAAGAACAACCCTTGTAGTGCACTCAACCTTGGCAGAATGATGCCGACGATCATACCAAAGATTATTATCGACAATGCAGACAATAAATATACAAAATCGGACCGATAGTAATAACTCCCGCTAATCATATTTTCCAGAAGATTGGCATGCACTTCCACTCCCGGGAATGCGGTGCTGACAGGTGTAGTCCGCAAATCATAGACACCAACTTCAGTTGCTCCTAATAAAACGATCCGGTCTTTTAAAGACTCCTTGGGAATAGTATGGTTAATGACATCATAGACTGAATAGTTGGGAAAAGTGAACTCCGGACCCTTGAAATTGATCATTACCGTCCCATCACTAGCGGTATTAATTCGGTTCTTTCCAATATAAAAAGCCTCAATACCTCCCTGGTTTACAACCATTCTGATGGGTTGATCATTGTAATACCGTCTCAAAATCTGCAGATCTAAAGAGGGGTAAAAAGTATCCTTGTACTTGATGACTAGCGGTACGCGACGAATAGTCCCATCTTCCAAATCGGGAACGACATTAAAAAAGCCGCTCATGTTTTTTCTTGATATCAACATGGGAATATTGGCCTCAACGGCAAATCCCTCATATAACGGAATATAGTCCAGATATTCCGCTCCCTGGATAACCGTAATCTCAGAATCCTTAATACGCTTGGCAAATTGTGCTAATTGTTCTTCTGTCAGGTGTTCAGTTTGTACCATATTTGCACTCAGGAAAAAGAAGTATCCCAGTACAATGTTGTTCCATTTGCTGAGTTCGGCTCCGAACTTGGCATCATTATTAACTTCAGTAATTACATCCGAACGAATTTTTTGAAGCTGATTGACAAAATATTTGGAATTGGGATTCTCGGCTTCAACAAGTGAATGAAAACGATTGATAACCTTCAGAGCGGTAATATCATTTGAATCAGGTTCGGAAAACAACACATCATATCCCATGACCTTGACCTGGTAATAAGATTCCAGTTCATGGAGCAGTTTTGCCATGATGTCCCTTCCCCAAGGCCAGCGACCATAGTGATCAACAGCTTTGGTATCAATGGCAACAATGGCGATGTGATCAGTATCAAGCGTTTTACCTTTCGATAATTGGATAAAATCAACTATTTTTTTATCGATTAACTCAAGGAAACTATTGGTTCCCATATTCAAATAATTCCAAATAAATAACCCAAAAACCAGTGACGTTATGAGCAGTGATATCTTGAATCCGGATATGGAAAATACCTTTTTCAGCATTCGAACCTTATGGTTTTATGTTAATGGCATCTCTTTGATATTGTTTAGCGGCGATTATAGTACACATCTCATTGGAATTCTAATGATTTCTTTAAACTTTTTTCCATTACTTCAATCGGGGCTTTTTCCCCTGTCCAGATTTCAAATGCCTCAATCCCCTGGTACAGAAGCATACCAATACCATTATCACAGTCAATACCCCTTGACCGTGCTTTTTTCAGCAGGGGGGTTAGAGAAGGATTATAGATGATATCTATCACCTGTTTACTGGCTGCAATTAAATTGTCAGATACCGGGCAACTGATTCCATCCATACCAATGGAAGTGCAGTTGATCAATATATCATAGCATTTAATATCTTTCGGATTGATCTTGAGAACGATCTTCCGGTTTCTTTTCAGGATCAAATCAGCTAGCTCTTGTGCTCTGCTTTTTGTACGATTCTGGATATGAAGCTCTTTGATTCCCGCATCAACCATAGCAAGAGCAATCGCCCTGGCAGCGCCACCAGCACCAATTAACAGCACACTTTGTGAAACCGGATTCACTCCTTTTTCTTGAAGAGCCCTCAAAAAACCACTGCCGTCCGTACTGTATCCTTTCCAGCCGTTTTTGGTTCTTTTTACCGTATTAACCGATCTTAAAATCTTTGCTGCCGGATCTATTTCAGGTAAAAAGGGCACAATCGCTTCTTTGTAAGGAATTGTTACGTTAAATCCTTGTATTCCCAATACTCGAAATGATTCTAACACCTGTGGTAAGTCCGACTGCTCAATGGGAAAAGGTAGGTATACGGAGTTGATGCCAACATGTCTGAAGGCGTTTGAATGCATATTTGGGGAAAAGGAGTGGCTAACCGGATTTCCAATAATACCATAAACATTGGTTTTACCATCAATCAAAATCTGGGTCACCATAATCCTTACATTCTTGTTTAACTGGAATCCACCTGAAATCGACTATTCATCTTCGCCAAATCGGTCCTGAATCAGACTGACAACCTGATCCATGATTTCCAATTCCTGTTCCTGATTATCACCTGAGACTTTTATATTGACTTCAGTACCGACAATGGCAGCCAACATCAATACGTCCATAATCGACTTGGCGTCGGCATCTTGCTCGTTACATGATATTGTGATATCGGCTTCAAAGTCCGAAGCCAATTGAACAAGCTTGGTTGCAGCCCTTAGATGCAACCCCAGCTTATTGATTATTATTACGTCTTTCTCAAGCATTAACTTTCAATGCAACCAATTACAGTTTAAGTGCAGTTTTTATATCTGCAATCCGATCTGTTTTTTCCCAGGTGAACTCGGGAAGCTCCCTGCCAAAATGACCATAAGCGGCTGTTTTTTTGTAAATTGGACGTTTTAGATCCAGAGTCTTGATAATCCAGGAAGGCGTAAGCTTAAACAGCTCTCTAACTGCAGCCTCGATTTTTGACTCGTCGGTTTTGGCCGTTCCAAAGGTATTAACATTGATAGAAACAGGTTGTGAATACCCAATGGCATAAGCTATTTGTACTTCACATTCATCAGCAGCTCCTGCAGCCACTAAATTCTTTGCAACATACCTGGCAGCATAGGCTGCGGATCGATCCACTTTTGAAGGGTCTTTACCTGAAAAAGCCCCACCACCGTGACGCCCCATTCCACCATAAGTATCCACAATGATTTTACGGCCGGTTAACCCGCAATCTCCCATAGGTCCCCCGATTACAAATCTTCCGGTCGGATTGATCAGCCATCTGGTATCATTATCTATGAGATTTTCAGGAATAATCTGTTTTCCAACCTTCTCTATCAGATCACGCTGAATCTGCTCATGGGTGATGTCTTCATCATGTTGACAGCTAAGTACAACAGTTGTTACCTTTTTGGGCATTCCATTTGCGTAAAGAATAGACACCTGACTTTTTCCATCAGGACGAAGATAGTCCAACTCCCCACTCTTTCGTTTTTCAGCCATTGCCATACTCAACCTGTGAGCCAGTGAAATTGGAGCCGGCATTAATTCAGGTGTTTCATTGGTGGCATACCCAAACATTAATCCCTGGTCACCAGCACCCTGTTCTCCATATAAGCCTTCACCTTCATTAACTCCCTGTGCTATATCAGGAGATTGTTTGTCCAGGGCAACCAACACGGAGCAGGTTTTATAATCATACCCTTTTCTGGAATCATCATATCCAATCTCTTTGATTGTATTACGGACCGTATCCTGAAAATCTACAATCGATTTTGAAGTTATCTCTCCGGCCAAAACCACCATTCCTGTTGTTATCAGTGTTTCACAGGCAACTCTACTATCAGGATCATCCTTGATCATTGCATCCAAAATGGCATCTGAAATCTGATCCGCCATTTTATCTGGATGCCCTTCTGTGACGGATTCTGAAGTAAATATAAATTCTTTAGTCATCTTTTCTCCTAAATATTCTTTAACCTATCGATAATTAATGATTTTTCCTGTAGGAAAGTTGTGTTTTTGTCTATACCCTAAAAGAGAACTTCTGTGCAATGTTTCAAACTTTACGTGTTAAGACCGCCCCATGTCAAGATTGATCAGCCAATGTTACCAGTATTGTTTTGGCAGAGACACCCTAAACATTGCCCATCTTTGATTCCAACTCGGTTTCTGCAGTATGCTCAATAAGGGTAATAGGGCAAAAATTGGGAAAGAAATTACACTTTTGAATTTTTTTTAAGCATGATTTCTTTTATATAATGGTTACTGTTAATTCTTCAATCTGCTTTTATTCGCTTGTCGTTGTTTCAACATATTGTTTTATTTACGTTTACTTACTTTTTGAATTGTCTATTTTTTTTCACTTAAAAATTTCGATATACAGCACGATTTTTGCAATCCCAAGAAGCGTTTAAGAAATCCGACCGAAACTTAACAACTGCTATTCCAAATAATCTTCAGGAAAATAATAAGAGTGCGATAGATGCTTAAGAGCTTAAAAAAAAGCCGAATTCAAAAAGCACATCAGAAATCTGATGAGTTGATTCATAAGGGAATAACATTGCTGGATGGCAAACTATATAAACAAGCAATGATTGAATTCCAAAATGCATTCGAACTGTCACCCAACTATGCTTCAGAAAGGCTACAAAAAGAATTCAACGAAGCATTCAGTGTATCTGATTATGAGTCAGCTCTATCCATTGGCTTGATTTTAATAAAAATCCAGAAGACCGATCATGAACTGGCTAATAAACTTGGCAATTGTGCCCGAAAACAGCAGAACTATAAACAAGCCAATAATCTCTATCGACACGCTTTAAAGATTAAAAAGGATTATCTGACCGCATTCTACAATCTTGCTGCCAGTATGGGTAAGGTGGATAAGTACGACGAAGATGTCAAAGAATCATTGAAAACTTTTGATAAGATTTCTGATTATATTTATCCTGATTACGTTGGTAATTCAAATATTGTTGAGGAAATAAGGGAGGAAGTAGCCAAGGTCAACAAGCAGGAACGGGCAGATCTAATGGCCAAGATGGAGCAGGAGATTGAAGAGAAACAAGCAAAAGGTGAAATCCATGAGGCTGACAAACTTAAACATCAATTTAAGCAGTTAAGCCAGAAAAAGGATGATCCCACCCACCAACAGATATCAAAATATTTTGACACTATAATAAAAGGGCTGGAAAAGGACGACTCTGAGGAATCAAAAGAGGAGTATTATGACACCATTTATAACTTTGGTATTTATGCTTTAAAAGCCAAAGACGCAGATACGGCACTTGAATGTTTTGAAAACCTCAAGGCTTTTAAGGCTAAATACAAATACCTGAATATGTTCATCGCCATTGGCAAAGCCTATTTGGGTGATATCAAAGCCGCGATCGAGATATTTGTTGAGAATCTGGGCACAGAGCAAAACAACCGATTTTTCAACGTTAACCTTGGACTGATGTATCGCAAAGCCGGTAATCGTTTATTGTCGACAAAATATCTGGCTGTCAGTGCGACTCTTTTGGAAAAATCAGATGGGCTCTACCATTTATCCGATCTTATTAGAATAGCAGACGAAAATCTGGAAAACGGAAATTTAAAAAAGGCCCTTAAGCTTTACAAAATTGTTGTTGAAGAAAACGATGATCCCAATATCTGGTCCAGTATTGGCGAAATCTACATGACTTACGAAAAATACAGTGAAGCTTTGGCTGCCTACCGAGAGATCTTACGTCAGGATCCTAAATCCAGCCACGCTAAACTTCAGATCAGAGAGATCCATGATATTTATCGGATTAAAGGAGAAGCTTTCTATAGGGATTCCAAATTCAAGGCGGCAGCAACCTTTTATGAAAAAGCCTTGAGAGTCCAAAGAGACGCAGAAACCATTAAAGAGACCATCACTGTTTATAAACTCCTGAAAAATCCGAAGAAAGTTGAAGCATTAAACGCAGAATTGGAGGAGATCCAAAAAAAGAAACAAGAGAGAGAAAACGAAAAGAGAAGACTGGACTACATTAAAAACGGCAAAATTTCCCTGAAAAGAAAAGACTATAAGCAGGCAATCGAGTTTTTTGAACTGGCTTTCCGCATGAAGCTTGATAAAGATGTCTTCGTTTATCTGGCAACCATTTATAAAGCCTTAAAGAGAAATGAAGAGATGCAGCATCTCTTGGAACGATGGAATAAAATGGTGGAACATGACGACAAAATGAAGTTGTTTCAAAAGCAAGAGGAGCGCAAACAAGTACAGGAGTAGACAAAGCCCTTTTATTATCCTTACTGCCTGAGACATTAATTCTCTTTCGTTAACCTTTCCATTTTCAAACGCACACCCTCCGGAAATCCAAACCGAGCATACCTTCTTTTAAGAGGAAGAGTACAACCTCAAGTAAAAAAGAGCCCCCATCCCACTTTTACCCGCCTTAGTCCATCGGTCCCAACCGTGTAAAAATCAGAATACCGATCCCGATAAACCCATCCATGGCTAAATCATTTTTTCTGAAAATCGGCCAAATTCGTTCAATCCAAAATCAATATCCAGATATTTCAACCATTTTCGAGAAAATCTGCAATAAAAATTCGGTTTCCCGGTTGATAAATGTCCTTAACTTTTTGTAATTTTTGACATACCCCATTATGGCAAATTAAATGCAATCAATGAATTGTCTTCTAGAATGTAATACTTAACCCTGATAACCTGGCTTTAGTAAATAACTGTGAATATGAAAAATAGAATAACCAAAGCTATTGTCTGTTTACTCTTTATCTTGGCTGCTTCAGGATTTTCTGTAGTTCAAGAATCAAGTTTTCAACGGCAGGTCGTTGCCCATAATCAATTTAAAATCCAGTATAAGGGTGTTATCACTCCTTATAGCTTTTATACTGAGGAGGAGATGCAGGATTGTGAGTTTATTCCTGAATACCCCTCTATCTGCATCATGCTGGTCTAATAAAGAGACAGATTTGCATTTTTTCTAGTATTTAAAGCCGCAACATTTTTTATATTTCTTTCCACTTCCACAAAAACACAAGTCATTTCGCCCAATTTTCTTATCCTGTCCATAATTCGGTTTTGGCATATGATTATCCGGCGGTTGATGCAAGCGTTCTGTTTGAATTTTCTCTTTGAGTATCTGAAAACCACTTTCGGAATGTCTTAAAAACTTCTTCCAGCCCCCACACAAATAGCTAAGATTTTGGGGTATATTTCCGGCATACATCCTGTGTTTCAAACAATCACCTCTACATAAAAACAGATAATCACAAGTGTTGCACTGGCTGTTCCACTCGATTTTCTTTTCTGAAAACGTCCGGTATAGGTTTGAATTCTGAAGCGTTTTCCAATCATCCACAAGGATATTGCCAAGCTTCATCTCAGGGGCGACAAAAAAGTCGCATGGATAAACATCACCATTATATTCAACAACAAAATACTTTGAACAGGAATCGCCCATGGTACAAACGTTGGCGATTCCTTCTACTTGCTTTGTAAGAATTGAATCAAAATGTCTGATGGAGATTGTATGGATATCTCTCGGATACCAGAGATCATATAGTTCACACAAAAAATCCCCCCATTCCTCAGCCGAGATTGAATAAGGCGCAGGTGAGCCGTTTTCATCGAATTCGACACATGGAATATACTGATGATGCCTGAATCCACTATCACACAAATAACGATACACCTCCTTTGCATGTCCAACATTTGCCTGACTGACTAACGTCAGGATATTGTACTCCACACGATATTCATCGAGGATCTTTATTCCTTCCATTACCTGATGATGAGATCCCCTTCCGTCCGAAAACCGCCTATATTTGTTGTTTACGTGTTCAGGACCGTCAAGACTACATCCAAGCAAAAATTTATACTCGGAAAACAGTTTTGCAAAGTCGGTATTAACCAGTGTTGTATTGGTCTGAAACCCATTTCCTATTAGTGCACCAGTACGACCATATTTCTGTTGCAAACCAACAACTTTTTTATAAAAATCAACCCCCATCAAGGTTGGTTCTCCTCCCTGCCAACCAAATGAATAGATCGATTGTTCTGTACCCAAATAACTTTTTACCAATTGCTCCAGCACCTTCTCAGACATCCTGTGCTTTTTTTCCCCGGGGTAAAGTGATGATTTTTCCAGGTAAAAACAATAGTCGCACTTCAGGTTGCAATCAGCAGAAACGGGTTTTATCAGTAATGAGAATTCTTCCATGAGATTCTTTGGTATTCTGTGGATGAAGATTATTATTGGTTGGGCGATTAACGGCTCAGTCAGTTTAAAGGCGTAATAGTGGATTATTCGCTATTTCTGAAGGAGGGTATAATCAAAGCGTGTTAGGTGAAAATGTTTTTTATTAAAAGGGATGCATTGCAAATGCTGACCTGCGGTTCAATTCCCCCCCCCCGACTTTCGGAGGTTTCAGGTTCCCTTGATAACACTAATAGTTAATATAGACCGGGGTTGATTCTTCCGCTTGTTTCATAATTGACAATTTCTTCTTATTTAATGCGATGAACTCTCTTCCCCAATTCATGGTAGCTTTGGCAATTCCATGCTCAAAGCCCAGTTTACCTGCAATATAATTAAAATATTCAGTTTCTGCATTTGTGATTTTTTCATCAGTTAATGCTACCAAAGCCAAAGACATCAAAATTTTTGTTGCAATCCCCCGATCGGTTTTGAGAACCTCAAGCTTTGGTTTCTCACGATCTTTCACCATAGAAACAATCTCATTGATACTTTCAACATCTTCAAGAAAGCTGATAGATTCACGCAATATTGATAATTCAGCATTGGTTACAACCCCATCTGCAACAATGATCCCGGCAATTGCTTTGGCTGACCAATATTGAGCCGCATTTGGCAGATGACTGATAAAATTTCCGGACATATTTTTAATTATATAAGTATTTCAGGTTAAAAGAGAAAAACGGAAGCACTATTCAATCCTATTTACCGACTGGAAGAATTAAAAACATTGTAACACAGGTTCTTATGGAAACCATATTGAAAACTAATCAATTGACAGAATATCAGTGCCACGGATAAAAGTTAAAAGAATGGCAATCCTTAAATAGCCCTCAACACAACGTGCTGTGATCACATTCATGAAAGATTTAAACATTAACAAACTAGGCCAGGCACAATCAACCCCAAATGTGGAAAAAACAAGACCCTTTTTTAGCGTTAAGGCACTAGTAAAAGGAATAATAACTTTGTCCACCCTGTCAATTACCTGTTACTGTCTGGTTAAAATACCCCCTTATTTCTCTCGGCCCATCGACCCGACAAAAATCTCCACTTCAGGAAATAAGATTTTAACTCCTGATATGCTTCTAAAACAGATGGATCTAAAAACACTAACACCATGGATAGATATTGATCCATATGAGTTAAGCCTTAAATTGATTGAACATCCATGGATTAATGAGGCTTTGGTGCACAGAAAAATTAACCTTGGGTTAAGTATCATCGTAAAGGAGCAGGAGCCAATAGCTTATCTAAAAACCGTTAATGATCTTTTTTTAATTGGAAAGAATAACAGGGTGTTATCTAAGGTAAAATCAAGGGAAAAATGGAATCTTCCCATCATAGTTGACAATGGTATGAAATCCATTAATCCCGGAGAATTTTTACCCAGCGACCAATTAAAAAAAGTAAATGCGTTGATGGATTTACTTAAAACCAGTAAAATTCTGCCCGTTAGTACTGTTTCAGAGATTGATATTACCGATCCTCTGAATATTGTTCTGATAACTGTTCCATACGCCATACCGATAAAAATGGGTTCTTCGAATTTCCGACAGAAACTGCAAAATCTGAAATATGCCCTCCCTTCCTTAATCGCTGAAAACAGAAATATCAGATTTATAGATTTGCGTTATACCAGTGCTGTTGTTTTTAGAAGAAAGATCTAGCTCCAAAAATGAAAACCAGGTGTACTAATGACATCATTAGTCTCCAACCAATTTGAATCTGCAATTCTGAAAGGCCGCTACCTTATTGATCGATCACCATATATAGAAAAATACGAAAAATCCAGCGAACCTTTTCTCATCTGCCTTAGACCTTCGGGATTTGACAAAGAACTCTTTTTGTCCATGCTGCAAACCTATTATGATATTTCGGCAGCTGCAAAATCAGAGAAGCTTTTTCGGAAATTATACATTGGAAAAAGAACTACACCCTTGGCCAGTAAGTTCTATACCCTCTTTTTAGATTTCAGCTTAATCGAAACTTCAACTCCCTCTTCAACAGAAGATCAATACAGAACGTCCATAACCGCCTCAATTAAAAAATTCTACTTCCAATATGGAAATCCATCCGACATGCCAAGTGTCTCATCAGATCCAAGTAACAAGCCAAAAACCCTTTTATTGAATTTTTTGCAGAGTTTGACGATTAAACCAATTTTTATTTTTATGAATGAGTATGATGATTTTCAAAAAGAGATTCTGGAAAATAATTCAGGAGCAGGATATCACATAAAAGGTACAAACCCCATAATTCAGCCTCTCTATCATATGATTCAAGAGGCGTTATTAAAAAAGTTGATAGATAGGGTTTTTGTACTGGGAATCGATACCAGGGCGGATCGATAGAAATAGTCGTGTATTGGGTTCAGGAAGATCTGAAGATTTTTTTGAACCCAAAATAACTGCGAGCGTTACTCTTCTATTACAATTGCTGGTTTATTCTATCAAATTGATTATTATGTTAGGTTCATACTCCTCAATTGTATGAACCTTCACAATTAGCTTGATGGTATATGGTAAAAAAATTTACCTTGTAAATAAGTACTTGATTTTTTAATATTCATATAACACAATTTGGGCAGGCAGGTTGTTTCAAAGAATCCTGTTAGAGAACCCCAAAAAGACTACACTACACAAATGGTTAAATTAAAGAATACTTCAAAGCACTATCTAAGGAAACTTAATAAGAAATCCTCATAAAAAGTAGCTAATTGCTCATACTAAACAACCTAATAAGCACTAGATCGTCATACTATTACGATAGTAAGGTTTTCCAGATTTGAGAACCTAAAAAAAATAGAATCTGGAAAAATTCTTGTTAGAAGAAGATTTTCTAAAGATAACAAGTAACGATTATCACGCCAAGTAATACACAATATTAAGCTGATTGATTTATTCGATGTCTCTTGTGAAAGATGAAATTATGCTTCAAACCTGCATTTAGTTTTGTTGTATAAAAACGACTTCAGATAGTACCATTTTGTTTATCCGCAAAGTAACCATAATTAGATGTTAATGAAGGTGAGAAAAGGATGCTAAAAGGAAGTCAAAGAGGAAAAGTTAAAAAAAGAAGTACCCCGTATTTTAATTTCCTTAAATTTGAAAAACTGTTGGATAAATTGCAGCAACAGGGAATAGATGTAACATCTGTTGACTACCCTGTAAAAAACTTAAAAAAATATAATCACTTTAAATATTTTTTTGAAAATTTTTCCGAACAGCAAATCAAGGCTCAACTCACATTTTATGCGAAGCAATTTGAAGAGATAGTAGACTGACAGGATCTCCAAGCCCCTTTGGTCCTTATTCTTTCTATTAAAAATGGATTGTTCCGCATCACGATAATCAAACATCTAATTTTTAAAGACTATTTTTTTTATCAATCTCAAATTACCTGTATTTTATGGATTTACAAGGTAATATTATAAATGTAATATTGTTCTCTATTTAGAGGAAAATCACCGCCTGGTTGAGACGTTACATATAACAATCAAGTTCCTGATTTTATTTTGGAATAATTGGTACTATTTAACGATAAGTCCAATTCATGAAAAAGTTAGTCATTTTTCACGAACCGGTTACAGCCCAACAGGGTCATGGGATCCACGATGAAAAAAATGACAAAAAAGGATAGGGTTGAAAACTACATAGAATCTTTAATGAAAGCTGAAGGATATACAGTCGAAAAACTGATGAATATGACTGTCTATGATCTATTCGGCAATACTGAACTGAAAGGAATTGGGAAGACGACGCTAAGCGGTGCTCTAAACTCTTTCAAAAAGAAACACGGTCTTAAAAAAGCTGGTAAAGGTGGCATAATTATGCACAAGAATACAAAAAAGGAAAGAGTAGAAAGATATTTAGCAAATCTGATGAAAACAGATGATTTCTCTGTTGATGATTTGATGAATCTTACGGTTTACGACCTGTTCGGCAACGCTGAATTGGAAGGGATTGGCAAAACGACACTGAGTAGCGGAATCAGTGCTTTTAAGAAAAAATATTTAAAAATACAATACGACGAAAAAGCCGTTGAAGCAAACTCCCTTTTAATTGAAGGGCATGTTGAAGAGGAAATTGAAGAAGAACTGAGCGAAGAAGGAGGAAGTGAGGAGGAAGATGACGCCCCCATTGATGATCAGGAGCTCTTCGAAAACGCTATTATTAGTACTCTTGAAAAAGAAGGAGAGAGCAAACCCGTCGACAATAAGGTAAAACCAGAAATCATAGCAGAAAACCTGGATACGGTTGAGATTGACGTTCTTAAAACCATGATTAATCAGTTTAAGAGCAAAAGCAAAGAACCTGAGTCTTCAGGTGCGAGCGTAGAATTGACGGAATTAAGGAGAGCTCTAAAGCATTTTGGGATCGAATATAAAACAATCTTGGCCCAGTATCGTAAAAGCATAGAAAACTAAGCCGTCGCCTCAAGGTGAATTCGTTTTTAAAACAGTCGGACGGTAATCTGTACGACTGTTAAACAGCCAGTTCGCCTCTTTCTCCTGTTCTAATCCGGATACTTTCACTGACAGAGCTGATAAAGATCTTTCCATCTCCTATTTTACCGGTCTGAGCAGAGGCGACAATTGCTTCGACAGCCTCATCCACCCTGGTATCATCCAGAACAATTTCAATCTTGATTTTTGGCACAAAATCTATCTGATATTCAGCTCCCCGGTACAACTCAGTGTGTCCTTTTTGCTGACCAAATCCCTTTACCTCGGTAATCGTCATACCGGAAATATCAATTTCCGATAGCGCCGCCTTCACATCTTCTAATTTAAAAGGTTTAATAATAACTTCCAACTTTTTCATTTCGTCTCTTCCGGCTAATATTCCCTAGTGTTTAATCTCAGACAGACTGATTCACATATACAGTATTACGCAATTATCCAAGGATTAACCTATTCCTGCAAGATTTGTGATCAATGATTCATACGTAATCGGCGATTTTTTGCCTAAAACAGAAAAAGGGGGCATTGAAGCGGGTATGTTTTATGGCCAAACACCATTCGGAGTCTGGCCAGAGGACGCTATTTGAAAATGGTAAGATCAAATCGCGATTGACAGTGGGTGTGATCGCTTTGAATAGGTAATACCAAAAATACAAGGTTTAAACGGCAACATCACCTTTCTCTCTGGTTCTTATCCTTATGGTTTCTTCCACTGGCAGAACAAAGATTTTTCCATCACCAACTTTTCCTGTTTTAGCCACTGAGATGATAGTTTCAACCACGCTCTCCACTTTGTCGTCTGCAACTACTATTTCCAATTTTATTTTTGGAACAAACCCCACCTGATATTCAGCGCCACGGTAGAGTTCAGTATGGCCTTTCTGTTGCCCAAAACCTTTAACATCGGAGACTGTCATACCATATATTTTGAGATTGGATAATGCATCTTTTACATTATCAAGTTTATAAGGCTTTATGATTGCTTCAATCTTTTTCATTATTTATTGCCTATAATCGAAATTGAACGGTAGTCCTGGCTGCTTTATCTAAAGCTGCTTAGGAAGTTTTTAAAAAGTTGAGCCAAATGAACTCTTGCTGAAATCCGGATATGCAGAGGCTCCATGTTCTGAATAGTCCAATCCATTGAGCTCATCCTCTTCACTAACCCTTACTCCCATAATTGAATTAATTAGTTTGATCAGAATGAAAGTACTACAAAAAGCCCAAAAAACAACCGCTGCAACACCAATTATCTGTACTAAAAGAAATGACCAACCCGCATTGCCCTCAGCATAAAATACTCCGTTGCTTGAATGAAAAAATCCCAATAATATTGTACCAACAACGCCACAAACACCGTGAACTGAAATCGCCCCCACAGGATCATCTATTTTTATTCTGTCAAAAAAGATAACAGAGAAAACAACAACCAACCCACAGATAATTCCGATTATTAAGGCTCCAGCGGGTGTCGTATCTGCGCACCCTGCCGTAATCCCTACTAAACCTGCTAAGGCTCCATTAAGAGTCATCCCAACATCAGCTCTCTTATAAAGCAAATAGGTTATAAAAAAGGCTGCCAGTGATGCCGATGCCGCAGATAGGGTGGTTGTAACAGCAATATGTCCGATAGCCCCCGCATCTGCTCCCATGGTAGACCCGGGATTAAATCCGTACCACCCCATCCAGAGAATAAAAACGCCCAGAGTAGCCAAAGGAATATTGTGTCCTGGAATCGGTCTGCTTTTTCCGTCTCTGCTGAATTTCCCCGTTCTGGCTCCCAAGACAATCACAGCTGCCAAAGATGCAAACCCACCGACTGCATGAACAATAGTAGAACCTGCGAAATCCGTGAAACCCAACTCTGACAACCAACCTCCTCCCCAACCCCAATGGCCTGAAACCGGATAGACAATAATAGTTATTAAAGCCGATATCATCATATAACTACTGAATTTTATCCTTTCAGCCACTGCTCCCGATACAATGGTAGCGGCTGTTGCTGCAAACACTGCCTGAAAAATAAAAGCCGCCATAACCGGAACAGAACTCCATCCCAGTGACGCGTATGAATCAACCTTGGACGCATCAACAAAAAAACCTGAAAATCCGAACAGCCCTGAACCATTACCAAACATGATAGCAAATCCGATAGCCCAGAAGCTTATAGTGCCGATGGACAGATCCATCATGTTTTTCATCATGATGTTGACGGCATTCTTGGATCTCGTAAATCCGGATTCCACCATTGCAAATCCCGCCTGCATGAAAAAAACTAAAACTGCAGCAAGAATCACCCAAACTGTATCCAGTGCATAATTAATCGCCGGTATCTCTTTACCGTCCACTTTTCCTTCCAAACCCAAGACAGGCAGACTGAATCCCAATAACAATACAGAAAAAAACACCAAAACGTTTTTCATAACCTAATCCTATTGCTTAAGGTTAATTATATTAAATCGCTGTTTTATCTAAAACTTAAAATCTACAACCGACGTTGACTGCAATAATTTAATAACTACTGCCTATCGGATAACAATGTCACTGCTGCCTCGTACCAGATTCAGCAATCCGATTTGAACTCTCCACCAGATTTTGTTCATTGTTGGAGAAAACTATTCCAATAACCATACCATCCGTATTTATCTAATAATACAATAGGTTAGATAATTTCTTTATTGACATTTTTGACATTATTTACACTCATTGACAAAAAAGACATGAATGTCAACCAAGCAGGGGGCAATTACAAATTTTGTACGAAATATGCTGGCTGCCGTGGGTAAAGCCGACGATTTTTTGATTTTTTGTTGATACAACATTGATGGGATCAAATACTGGGTGATAAAGGGGAAAAACAGAGGTTATGCGAGTGCTGTTTAGTTTTATGATTCAGCCTGTGGGGGCTGAATTCGTTAATAAATAGTAAGTACCTTCAGCAATGTCCGGTTAGGTTATTGCAACAATAACGAGAGACGGCTTTCAAAATAATGGAATGTACAAAGACGCCATTACTTTAACTTTAGCTATTATTTGATTAGAAAAAAGTAGGATGGGCTACTCGTTGCCCATCAATAGAAAGCAATGTTGGGCAACGAGTAGCCCAACCTACGAGCAGATGCAAATTTCTAACCGGACAATGCTGAAGTACCTTATAAGTTTTTTTTGCGTTTATTTAAAAAAAATGCTTTCAAGGTACTTATCCAGCTAAATCTGAATTAGGGAATATTTAATTATGATAGGCCTGTTCACCGTGGAGAGTCCCATCCAAACCTTGAATTTCAATGTCTGATGAAACACGGAGTCCCATCGTTTTGTCGATTAGTTTTGCAATAATCACAGTGAGTATGGTTGCATATATGATCGTAAACGCTATGCTAATCGCCTGTTCAAAAAGCAGTTCAGACCCTTCTAAAAAGACATAAAAAATCCCGTTAGCACCATCCGGGTTAATCAGTTTTGTTGCAAAAATCCCGGTTAATAGAGCTCCCACAATCCCTCCAATACCATGCACTCCGAAAGCATCCAGAGAGTCATCAAACCCAAACCGGCTCTTGATTCGAACTCCTAAAAAACAGATAAAACCACCTGTCAGTCCAATAATAACGGCCGACGTGGGAGTCACGAAACCGGAACCGGGTGTAATAGCTACTAGCCCCGCCACCAGCCCCGATGCTGCTCCTAATATTGAAGGTGTTTTAATATAAATCCATTCTGCTATAACCCATGCGAATAAGCCTGAAGCAGCGGACAAGTGTGTCACTACCAGTGCATTTGCAGACAACTCATTGGAAGCAAGCGCCGAACCGGCATTGAACCCGAACCAACCAAACCAGAGCAATGCAGCTCCAATAACCGTTATGACAAGATTATGCGGAGGCATGGGCATTTTACCATATGAAATCCGTTTCCCAATGATAATAGCAAGAACCAGCGCAGATACACCGGAACTGATGTGAACCACCAAACCTCCGGCGAAATCCAGTCCTCCTCTTTTCAGCAAAAACCCATCAGTATGCCAGACCATGTGACACAACGGGTCGTATACAAAAGTGCCCCATAACACCATGAAGATAACCCAAGAAGAAAACTTAATTCGCTCTACAACAGCTCCTGCAATCAAAGCAGGAGTTATTATGGCAAACATCCCTTGAAACATCATAAACAGGACATGGGGAATACTACCTTTGGCTTCCAGTCCAACCCCGTTGAGAAACATGTATTCAAAACCACCAACAAGACCAAATCCAGTATCACTTCCCCAGGACAATGAATAACCAATAACATACCATTGAATACTCATGACTCCCATGGCAAACAAGGAATGCATGACTGCACTAAGTACGTTATTAGATCGCACCATTCCCCCGTAAAACAGCGCTAAACCAGGGATCATCAGCATTACTAATCCGGTTGCCATCATCATCCACGCTGTATCTGCCGTGTTAACGGTACCCTCTGCAAACAACAGAGTAGGGGCTGAAAAAAAAATCGCCAAATAAAAAATCAGCTTCATCCGTAATAACCTAGTCATTTTACGCTCCTTTGATCTTATTTTTTCAGCATAAAAAATATGATGACTGCTCTTGAATAGTCTGTGTAATCTCTTTTATTCTAGATAGATAACCATAATGACATTTAACAAACATCAATCCCGAACCAATTCCCAACAACATAAAAAACTGTCTTTAGATTTGCACCAAGCTTTTTAGCATCGGGTTAAAACCCGAAAGTATTAGGTAGGTAAGATATCTTCCGCAGAGATTTGAAAGGGTTTACTGGCTCTGTAAACCAAAATGGATAAAGATTAAATAGCCGAAGTTCCTCGTTCTCCGGTTCTTATTCGAATAGATTCCTCTACATCGATAATAAAAACCTTACCATCACCGATCTTCCCTGTACGGGCGGCAGCAATGACTGTATCAACTGCTTTTTCAACGACATCATCGTTAACAACTATCTCAATTTTAACTTTGGGAACAAAATCAACCTGATATTCAGCCCCCCGGTACAACTCCGTGTGTCCTTTCTGCTGACCAAATCCTTTCACTTCGGAAACAGTCATTCCGTATATTCCAAGATTGGCCAATGCTTCTTTTACTTCATCGAGTTTGAAAGGCTTGATCAGTAGTTCAATTTTTTTCATTGTTTTTTTTTCGTTATCCACCAACCCGGGCTGTTGTCTCATCTCAACAACCCAGGTTGATTTTTCTAAGACAGAAACGGACATTGAATCAGGTAAATGATCCAATGACATGCTACCTTGCTACAAGAACCCCATAATTTTCTTTATAGCAACAGCAACATTTCGCGATACTTTGGCAATGGCCAAAGCTCATCCTCTACTGATAATTCCAGTTCATCAGCGTATTTTCTTATTTTATTCATTGCCGGTATGGCTTTATCTTTATAGAAAATTGCATGTTCCATATGATCATCTGTTGGTGCTTCTGTTAGCAACAATTTCAGATCATTAACGGCCTTCATCATTGAGTTGATGTTAGAGCTCAAGTCTTCCAATACCTTTTTCTGCTCTGCAGGAACAGATCCAAGGACACTTTTGACTGAGTCCAATGAATCAGCCAGATTCTTCTGATGCTTTAATGCGGCAGGTAGAATCATTGTACAGGCCATGTCCAGACTGGCCTTGAATTCTACATCAAGCTTTAAAACATACTTTTCCAGTTTGATATTGTAACGTGCATCCACTTCGTTTTTACTCAAAACATTATATTTTGCGTAAAGTGCGTAAGTGGACTCTGCTTTCAAAGCGGTTGTGGCTTCAGGCGTTGATTTCAGATTCAGCAATCCTCTTTTTGCAGCCTCTTTTTCCCATTCTTCCGTGTAGTTATCACCGTTAAAGATTATTCTCTGATGATCCGAAAAAACGTCTTTAAGAACTTGACTGACAGCTGAATCAAAATCGGTACCCGAATCGAGCTTCGCTTTAATATTTTCAGCAATAAAATCCAAAGAATCTGCAGTAATCGTATTTAAAACCATTACCGGACTGGCAGCATGCTGTGAAGAGCCGAGAGCCCTGAATTCAAAACGGTTTCCGGTAAAAGCGAATGGAGAGGTCCTATTGCGATCCGTATTATCCTTCGGGATTTCAGGCAGGGTTTCTGCCCCCAGTTTGATCGTACCGTTTTTGGTTGCCCCGGGTTTCTCTCCTGCTATCAGTGCCTCAACAATCGCATTCAAAGCCTCACCCAGGAAGATAGATATAATCGCCGGTGGTGCTTCATTTGCTCCTAATCGGTGGTCGTTGCTTGGCAGTGCAACAGATAGCCTCAACAAAGAAGCGTATTTGTCAACTGCTCTCACAATGGCTGCCAGGAATACAATAAACTGTACATTTTCAGATGGTGTATCTCCAGGTTTTAACAGATTATTGCCGTTTGAATCCATCATAGACCAGTTGCAGTGTTTTCCACTTCCGTTGATACCTGCAAATGGCTTCTCATGAGTCAGAAACTTTAAACCACATTTGGTTGCCATATCATTCATAACTTCCATGATCAACATATTGTGATCTATTGCCAGATTAGCCGTTTCAAAAACAGGGGCTATCTCATACTGGCCGGGCGCAACCTCGTTATGCCTCGTTTTTACCGGAATTCCAAGTCGATATAGCTTTTGTTCCGAATCATGCATAAAGTTCTGCACTCTTTCCCGAATCGCTCCAAAATAGTGATCATCCAGGGATTGTCCTTTGTAAGATTCTGCGCCGAACAGAGTTCTTCCAGTCGCCACCAGATCCGGTCTCTGATTGTAGTATCCCTGGTCAATTAAAAAATATTCCTGTTCCAATCCCACAGCGGTATCTACATAAGAAACGTCCTTTACTCCAAGTAGCTTTAACATATTGGTCGCACTGTTCGAAAGCGCTTCAGAGGATCTTAGCAAAGGTGTCTTTTTATCAAGTGCTTCACCAGTGTACGAACAGAAAGCGGTCGGAATACAAAGAACCGCTCCCAGTTTTGTTTTTCTGATGAATGCTGGTGAAGTTGGGTCCCAAGCTGTATATCCCCTGGCTTCAAAAGTCTGCCGTAATCCACCGGAAGGAAATGAAGACGCATCGGGTTCACCCTGTGAAAGCTCCTTTCCGGAAAACTGAAAGATAACCTGTCCATTCGCTTTTGGGACAATAAACGCATCATGTTTTTCAGCAGTGCTGCCGGTTAAAGGGTGAAACCAATGGGTAAAATGAGTGGCCCCATGATCCAAAGCCCAGTTTTTCATGGTGCTGGCAACAACCTCCGCAACAGTTGGATCCAAAGGCTCTCTTTCAATCATGGTTTTCTTTAGTTTTTTATAGACCTCTTCCGGGAGCCTTTCTTTCATAACACTATCATTAAAAACCTGCTCCCCAAAGATATCTGTAATTTTTTCTGTAAACCCTGGTTCATTTTTAGCATTTGCAGCACGTTCATTAATGCCACTGGTCGCTTTCTGTCTTGATACTGACATGATAGTTCCTTACTCTTACAGTTAATTATCCATACGTTTGTTTATGATTTTTTCTTATCTGCAACCATGGTGCCAATATAGCTTTTACCATTATTACAATGATTTACGATTTTCTGTTTATTGCTTCAGCTGACATTTTTGACAATTTTTACATAAATCACTTAAAAACCGGATCCTCTTTATTCACTTGAATATTCTGGTATTTTCAGTCTATTTTTGACAATTGTGACAATACTGTTTTATCTCAAACTAATTCTATATTCGACTTGACGATACAAGTGTTTCGTATACACTAAATTTATATATACACAGGGCAAACTTATCAATGTCTCAAACCGAAATTTCTTATAGTAATTGTAATGGTACCATTATTTGATTTAGAAGAGGGTGAAGCCGGCGAGATTATAGAGATCTCCAAGTCTCCTTCATGTGGCTGCGGTGGTGGCCATAAACACAGAAACCATTGCGGGGAGCATGGCAGATTTTCCGACCTGGGAATAAGGGTAGGGACAACCATTAAACTTCTGCATAAGCAGCACAAAGGTCCTTTGATGGTTAAGGTCGGCGATGCACGTTTTGCCATTGGTCGCGGCATGGCAGAAAAGATCAAGATCAGAAATCCTCATCATCAGGAATAAATCCATTCAAACCGTTTATTCCACCTTATATTTTTTTGCTACCTCTTTCTGGTTCTCCCCAGTGCCCATTATTGCGGCAATAGCGTATCAATAGACTATTGCATCATCCCGTTTTTACCATTGAAGTTTTATCCTCTGAAAGTTATAGTGTTATCAATCATCGTTTTCTAATAGCCTTTGAATTAAGGAGCCTTGATTATATGATCAATCGTATAGGTATTGACCTTGGCGGCACAAAAACCGAGATCATGCTGACAGAAGAGGACCCTCAAAATGTTTTAAAGCGCAAACGGATTGCCACTCAACAGGAGAGGGGGTACGAGTTCATCATTAACCAGTTATTTGAATTAATAAATGACTACCTTCAGTACTGCCATCAGTGTCCGTTAATCGGTATCGGTATTCCCGGGTCAATCAATCAAAAAACAGGTCTGGTAAGGAATTCCAATACAATCTGTTTAAATGGGAAGCCCCTGAAATCCGACCTGGAATCACGGTTGAATTTTTCAATATCGGTTGAGAATGATGCAAACTGTTTTGCCTTAAGTGAAGCTCTGCTTGGTGCAGGAAAAGGCAAGGAGACAGTGATAGGCCTGATCATGGGAACAGGCATGGGCGGCGGGATTGTTAGAAACGGCAAAATCTGGAATGGACTCCATGGAATTGCCGGCGAATTTGGTCATACATCCATAGACTACAATGGGAGAGATTGCTGGTGTGGAGAAAAAGGCTGCTTGGAACGCTATATCTCCGGAACAGCTGTTGAGCAACAATATGAAATCAGTAGCGGAAAGCGTTTGAAACTGGACGCGATTTATCGGCAATATGAAGCAGGAAATGATGAAACAGCCAGACTTGTCATAGATGATCTGTTAAACCACTTCAGCCGCGGAATTGCCAACATCAATACTGCCTTTGACCCCGATATTATCGTAATCGGCGGAGGGGTTTCAAATATTCCACTGCTTTATACCCGGGGAGCCGATCAGATTAGGAAACAAACTTTCAGCGATGAGTGTTTTACCCCTATTGTTAAAAACAGTCTAGGAGACTCCAGCGGCATATTTGGAGCTGCACTTTTACCGGGATAGGTCCTTTATTCTGTCCGCTGATCCGCTAGATTTCCTTTTCCAACTTTTTCATCAACACCGATACCCGCTCAAACAAACCCTGCCTATCCGCCTTCCCATGTTGTTGTTGCATGAATCGATACCTGTCAATCTCTTCCAGAATTGAATTCAGACTGGCTCCGCAGTTTTCGGATAGTTTTTTTTCAGCAACCAAGGTGTTGATGTCCACCGGGGTAAACTGACCGGCTCCGAGATTTAACTTATCTCCGACGTATCCTCTCAAGGTATTTGATAACTCCAGATAAAACTCGTTTCCCTGATCCCCAATCAACTTTCGGGCTATCTTTAGTCTTTTATTGCTTTTTGATTTTGCTGACTTCGCTCTAACCAGAGAAACGTCTCTCTTTAACCGTCTGTATCGATTTGTCATGATAAGAACAACCAAGTACACAGCTGGCGGGAAAAACAGCAATAAAACCCAATACATCTCTTGTTTCTCTGATGTTAAGGCATCTTCAAACAAGTAATTTGAGTAAAGACCCGTTTTCTGCCTGGTAAAGCTTTCAACTTCTGTTTTTGGCTTATCAGTGTATGACACGATTTCATCTTTTTTTAATCTCCCTGCAGTTAGAACTTTCAAAGGAATTGAGTTACTTTTAACGGTACGAAATCGCTCTGTTACGGGGTTAAAAAATGAAAACTCCACCGGAGGTATCCGTGTGACGTCGTCATGTCTGGGTCGAATGGTCTGCTTAAACTCGATGGAATTGTCTTTAATATCTCCAGGCTGTAAACTGTCGACCACAACAAAATTGTCTTTGAATTCTTGTATCTCAGAAAGAAGAGGCGGTTCTATGGTTTCATATCTTCCTTCACCGGTAATCCTGATAGTCAACTCAATGGGATCTCCTACCTTAACAAGGGTATTATCAGCAGTGATACTCATTCCAAATTCGCCAACTCCACCCGAATAAGTGCTGGGACGATTCTCTACAGGAATCGGTAAAACCTGCAGTTTCAATGGTGTCGATGCAGAAAAGGCTCGTGTTAACTTTGGGGTTCTAACAACTCTTCCGACAAAATCTTTTTTAAGCTCCGTTCCAGCCCTGACCATAACTGTAACACTTGCAGGCGATATATTAAGCACTCCCGGATCTGCTGGAAAAATTAAAAATTCTACCTGATAGACGCCAAAAACCTCACCTTCCAGGGTTTCCGTTTTTTTAAAAAAGGGAACCTTGAACCCATCAACAGATAGATCGGTCACTTCATTACTTTTACCCGAATCTGACAGTTCCAGTTTTAGCTTGTCTTTGTCTGCCAGGAGTGGAAAACGAAAATTGTAATCTTCAATATCGTCCTGAACATACCATTTCAGCGTTATTTTTACCGGTTCATTTACATAAATCCGGCTTTTCGAACTTGCCAGAATAAGCTTCATCCTGACTTGATTACCGGCTTCTTTAACGTTTATCTCAAAACCTTGCGATTGATAGCGCTGTCCATCATGGATCACTTCAATTCCCGGGATATTATACCTTCCCTTTATTGTTGCGCTGATTCCGATAGAATAAATCAATCCACTAAAACTACTTTTTTTGCCGTTAATAATAACTGTCTGTGAAGATGCACTGGGACGACCAAGCTGACGAAACATCAACCCGTCAATTTGTGGTAAAGAGAGTTCCACATTCTCTTGTGTTCCATCTACCTTTAACTGAGCTGTTATTTCATCCCCCAGAAACAACGTTGTATCAGATAGTTGCACCTCCACCTCAACGTTTGCCCACAGCAGTGTTGGTGAATACAGTAAAAAACTAAAAAATAAAATCCCCTTTAACACAAAATTTTTAAACTTCATGGCAAATAGTAAATGTAGGCTTGCTTTTTACTGATTAGATCGTTTGATAGAAAAATTCAGAGATATCTGTAATCCTCATTTATAAACAATGGATGTAATCTTTATAAAGTGTAATTTGATACAATTGGCCAAGTCTGGCAAGAGGGCTTTAAGCCTCTTGCTTAAAAGCTCAAAGGATTTAGCTGGTCAACTTGAATCCAAAATGTTATTTTTTTGACCAACGAGTCAGATTCTTGTATTGGATTCAAGCCAGTTAAACATTCAAATGGAATAAGAATATAATATGTCATCAATGCAACAACATCCCATGAAGGTGGTACTGAAAAACCCAAACCTTAGATTGTTGTGGATTGGAGAGGGGTTTTCCGTCCTTGGCTCCCAATTCTATATGATAGCCTTGCCCTGGCTGGTTTTGCAGCTGACAGGTGATCCGTTTCAGATGGGATCGGTACTTGCACTGGCTGGTATTCCACGAGCCCTGTTTATGCTTATTGGTGGGGCTCTAACCGACCGTTTTTCTCCCAAAACCCTTATGATCTGCTCCAACCTGGTGCGGATGTCTGTCGGTATCTGTCTAACGGTTTTAGTCTTAAATGGTTGGGTCAGTATTATATTTTTGTACTTGCTGTCTCTAACCTTTGGTCTGGCGGATGCTTTTCTATATCCTGCTCAATCCGCCATTTTACCCAGGATCGTGGAGTCGGAGCATCTTCTGGCAGGAAACTCAATAGTACAGGGAACAGCGCAACTCAGTATCGCTGCGGGCCCTGCATTGGCTGGAACCATCATTGCTATCTTCTCATCATCCCCCGCATCTGGGGTTGATACCAAAGAAGCTATGGATCTATTCGGGATCAGTATTGCATTTTCTGTAAATGCCTTATCTTTTTTCCTCTCAATTCTAGCATTTGCTTTTATTCGTTATAAAACTGACAAAGTTGACAAAAAAGACGAACCCACCGCCAGCGTTACGAGTTTATTGAAAGAAGGAATGGCATACGTGATTTCGGATAAGACATTGGTTTATCTGCTATTAGTTGCTGCAGTCAGTCACTTCCTGGTGGAAGGCCCCTTGTTCATAGGAATCCCGGTTTTAGCCCATACCAAGTTCACGGAGGGAGCAGCTGCTTTTGGTATTATCATGTCCGGATTAGGCGCAGGAATGCTGATCGGTATTATCGGTGCAGGCACCTTACCAAAGTTGAAACCTGAAAGAATGGGACAGACGTTGATGATACTGTTAAGTCTTTCGGGATTCGGGTTAATGACTGTCGGTTTCATGTCAAACACCTATATGACAGCATTTGTGGTTATGCTGATGGGTATAGCCCAGGGATATGTCATTGTTCAGTTCTCCACCTGGATGCAGATCAGAACACCACAACATTTACTTGGCAGGGTGTTGAGTATGATGATGTTCGCATCGGTCGGCCTGGTGCCCATTTCACAGGCACTCTGCGGAGCTTTGATTAAACTGAGCATTCCGGGATTGTTTATCGGAGCCGGGATCATCCTAACCATCATAAACATGATTGTTACCTTTCGACCCGAGATTAAAAACATGGGGCTTGTGGTGAAAAATTCTGATAAAAAAAACTAACTCTTTGTAGAATCTTTGATGTAGATTGTGACAATGACTATTTCTATTAAAAATCTATTGACTAACCACCAAATATTTTTTAAATTGGGTACTTGATTCGCTGATTGGGCCATGGCCAAGCGGTAAGGCATCGGGTTTTGATCCCGTGATCCCAGGTTCGAATCCTGGTGGCCCAGCCACCGATCAAGTTATTATTAGAGAGCGGGAGTAGCTCAGTTGGCTTAGAGCATCAGCCTTCCAAGCTGAGGGTCGCGAGTTCGAGTCTCGTTTCCCGCTCCATTCTAAGCGTAAGCTAAAAGCCGGTATTTAAAAGGGTTTCAGAGAATTCTGAACCTTGCTAAATGTCGGCTTTTTTGTTTTTAGAGGGTAATTTTACTCCCTGAGTAACATATGGGTAACAGTTTTACTCTTGACCTCCGACTTCCTCCCCAATTCCAATCAATTTATTTAGTGAAAATTTCTTCATCTTCTGCTTCATCATATCAAATGAAATCGGGTTGTAATGAAGATCATTAATTACATCACTATTACCGATGTACGCCCCTGCTTCTTTTGGGCTAAAACCATAGAACGATCTTAACTTATGTCCTGAGATCTTTGATTTGAAGATCTTCAACTCCAGCACGTTTTAGTAGGCTTCTCCAACCAGTCTCAATCGAATCCACTCTTGAATATCGAGTTAACACTTTTCCATCATCCTGTGTTAGAAACTCTTTCTTTGGGAAGACAAACTGTGCTGGATAAATTTTGTGACCTACTATTTTGTGATTCTGATCCCTGATACCTACCTTTCCGATTGTTTCTACTTTTTCAATTGATCGGAGTAGGTTAAGTGCTTCAGGAAAGAGGATCACATCTCTGGGCTTTTTCCATTTTGGATACCAACCAAGTCCATTTATCGTTGGGCATTTTGGTTTGATTCTGATTTTCCAAATACCTTCAATCAAATCGAAATCAGACCACTCAGTTGGTTTGATTCTGATTTTCCAAATACCTTCAATCAAATCGAAATCAGACCACTCAGCATGAAGAACCTCCGAACGTCTCGCTCCTGTGAAAATCAGGAATTGTAATATATTTCCTAAAGGCGAGATTGATGAAGTTGGAAGATTACTTTGACGCTTTGACAATTCATCCTTTTGAATTGCTTTCAACAATTTATTGATTTCTTCATCAGAGGCTAGTCTATCTCTGACTAAACCATTTTTCTTCGGCAATTTTACCTTCCTCGGAACCGGATTCATTCCTGACAGTAGATCAGCTTCATCAATTAGGAAATTATAGACTTTCCTGACGGCTGTTACAGCATTTTTGATGGTGGGTTCAGCTTTGCCTGCTTCATCCAATTGACTAATTAAATTTAATATATCCAAGGGTTTTATTTCCTCAAAGCACTCATAGCCTCGATCCTTGAAAAATTCAAAGCTTTGATTAATTATACTTAAGTCACTATAGTACGTGTTGGCTGTTTTTCTGGATTTAGTGTTTTCGAAATACACGTGCAATCCATCATCAATTGATAACTTGTCCTTATTCTGCATATTTGAATAAAAACCAACGAGCTTTTTTTTGGTCTTTGACGTCGAAATATCCTTGGATCAATTGGATTTTCTTTTCATTGACCATTTTCTCTGCCTTAGCATAATCCGAATGAACTGGCCTTTGCATACGTTTACCATTTGGAAGGTAATACGTGACATAGTATTTCACCTTACCCCGTTGCTCCTTTGGGTACAGTTTGCACGTTGGATCATACAGTCCAATATTTTCTATTTTGATCATGGCAACACCTCCTGCTCATAGATAGTTTTGCAGAATGCCGTTTTGTTGCGAATAAGCTCTTGCAAGTCTTCTTCCCTAATTCGGACTTCCCTTCCTATTTTGAAGTATCTGAGGTCACAAGCCTCATACAGATGGTGCTTTACTGCTCGTTCATTACATTTTAGCAGCTCAGAAACTTCAGATATTTTGTAGACTTTCGGTGCGGTGTTAATATCAGCTACAACCTCACTCAGCAGTTTCTTCAGATCATTTCACAACGATCTATCCACGTAATTGTTGCTTTCCATGGTATTTCCTTGTTCATGGTTAATGATCCAGATGTGGCTTATTCCATATCTTTCACATTAAACAAGCTTTGCGAGCTGATTTTTTGTACACCAATTTTCTTCCCAGTTTTTCCTGGAACATTTGATCATTTAACGACCGTTTTCTTGTGTGTCAGTTGCAACATGAAAGGGCAGATTATTGTGATGAATTATTGTACAAAAAAGAATGCTATGTACCTTTAATGGAACAATTGCCCAAAATTGTAGATCTGAATGGCTGTGATTGGATATATTCGAGTAAGCACGGAGAAACAAGATTATGATACTCAGAAACTGGCAATTCTGGATTATTGCCAAAAGAACAAGTTGGCTGTTGATAAGTGGCAGGAAATAAAAGTCAGCAGCCGGAAATCAACCAAGAGGAGACGGATTGATGAGTTACTGGATTTATTGAAGCCTAATGATGTATTAATTGTATCCGAGTTATCTCGTCTTGCCCGGAGTGTTGGTCAAATTGCCATTATCGTGGATCAATTGATTGAGAAAAACGTTTTTCTCACCACTATCAAGGAGGACATCAATATCAATGGACAGATGAACATCCAAACCAAAACCATCACAACAATGTTTTCACTTTACGGTGAAATTGAACGGGACTTGATCAGTGAAAGAACAAAGGAGGGACTAAAAGCAGCTAGATCCAAAGGGAAGATCCTTGGTCGACCTAAAGGAGGGTCGATTTTGGACGGTAAAGAGGATTTCATTCTGACTGAGTTGGACTATGGTGTTGCTGTATCTGCTATTACCCGGAAGCTCAATTGTAGCAGAGGAACATTAATCCGGTTTATTGAGGTAAAGAGACTCAAAAGCCAAAGATAGACGGATAGTCTACCGGTGCCGTTGAAAGTATTTTGAGTTGGGTTGTCTGATCAGAAGTTATTGTTCGGTCTGACTTCTTTCCACCATATCCAATCGTTCTCGAAGGTGCTGTCTTTATTCATAACATTTGCTTCATTCAACTGTCCGATTTCCTGACTGATAAGACTTGCTTCTAGAGAGTGTAACAGGAAGCTTACGCTTCTTTGATGATACTTGATCTTCAGATACAAAGTTAGGTGACCTCCTTTTGTCGCATTTTCCAACTCATTCAACTCATCCATTAAATCTATCAATCCATTCTTGGTTGAAATATAATGGCGATTGATCATGTCATGTTGCATTTCTCGTTGATGATGAAGGTAAGAGTAGTAACGGTACCAAAATGAGTATTGCATACTATCAGTAATACCCGGTTTTGTATTCTCAAGGAATTCCCTGCCAGAAATCAAAATCTGTTTCCTAGATTCCTCATTTAAGACTTTAAATCCACCCTGTTCATACAAATACCGATCACCATGAGTCTGTAAATACAACATTCTTAGATCTTTCTTAAATGGATGAAAGCTCTCATGTTCTATATTGTGGAGCAGCTCAACAAGAGTAATGGCATTTTTAAGCAGACATTGGTGTGTTGATCCAATTACTTCACCAAATTTTCGTTCTATACTCACTCTAGAAAGCATTAGAATGATCAAATATATTCCAGATATCATTTTCCAACGTTTGTCCAAGAGATCTGCTACATCATCCATTTTCAATTCAAGTGCTATCTTGAGCAATTTAGAATGACTGTCGGTGAAATCCTTAAAGCGATTATTTAGGATTAACTGAAAATCTTCCCAAGCTGATAGCTGTTCACTCAACAAACCGTCCATGCCATTAAACTGAATGTTAAACCTTAAATACAAGTCTGCTTTATGCTCAGCTAGCTTTTCCTCAGATACAGGTTTATCGGACAGTTTCTTGATCTCATGTAAATCCAGAAAGCTAATCCAAAAGTGATCTTCCGGCCATAAGGACAGCTTCATTAGTAGATGTTTTTGTAGAGATAACCGTTGGCTGTTAAACAGATGTTCCCGATTTGTAAGAGCAAGATCGAAGAAATCTTGATAAAATTCGGACATGAGCATCCATACAGCTACATGAGTTCTATATTCAACTGGAAAAGACTTTCTTTCAAACCACTTTCTAGTGCCATCTTTTTCAATCGCTATTACACCTTTTCCTTTTTCTCCTCCATACATCAGTTTTTTGAATTTTGATTCCAAATCTTTATCAAAATACTTAAAATAGTAGGCATCAATTGAGGCTCTTTCCATTCTTCTACTCCAAGGAGGGACAAATATTGTCCTTTGTTTTTACCGCATCTATTGGGCTTTTAATTCATTAAATTACGTGCTAGAGTCACCGGCATAGCGATTTCCCATTAAGAACAGGACAAATCTTGGACTCTGTTCAAGTTCGGAAATTTATATATTGTAGTATTCATTCACGACAGGTTTTTAAATAAACCGACAGGCCACTCCCCAAGTTAAGGTGTCGTGAATGGAATCGGCTTGTCTCCAATACGAGAAATAAAATGTTCCTCAACGACAAGAAAGGTTTGCCAAGCTACATCGTTGATAAATCAGTTCGGATTTTGAAAGAACTGTCAATTGATGGTGATTATTGCAAACAAAATGGCAAACGACTCAAGAAGAATCCCCGAATTCTATCAATTCCTGTTGGCCAACAATACAGGCTTGTGTGTCACTGGCACAAAAAGATTGTTCAAAAAGCTTACTTGTTAACCCACGAAAAATACAATCTCTTTTATACGAAATGTAAATTGACCTAACTCAGGAGTCAAATGAAAGTACTTATAACAGGTAACCTTGGGGCTATTGGGAGTTCCCTTTCAAAAAATCTAGAAAGCAATGGTATTCTTTTTCAAGGATTTGATAACCGATATCCATATGACCACCCATTCTTCGGGGATATTAGAGATCAAGAGAGACTCAAAAAAGCTATGTTCAAATGTGATGGTGTCATTCATCTGGCTGCAATTAGTAGAGTCTTAGATGCTCAAAATGATTCGGAAAAAACGATTGAAGTAAACGTTCAAGGAACTCAAAACATTATTGACAGCCTGAATAAAAACCAATGGTTGATCTTCACGAGTAGCAGAGAGGTGTATGGCAAAAGCTCGGTTATTAAATTGGGTGAGCATTCTCCATCAAATCCTCAAAATCTCTATGGCTTGTCAAAATCAATGGCTGAGGAAACCATCCGAAATCACTGTAAAGGCAGTTATACCATATTACGTCTTACAAATGTATATGGATCTCTCACAGATCGTTCTGAACGATTAATTCCTTCTTTGGTCAGGTGTGCACTTGAGAACAAACCGATAACTGTTTTTGGGCCAGAGAGGTGTTTTGATTTTGTACATATTCATGACATTTGTAACGGTTTTATTGGGGTTATCGACAAAATGGCAAAATCATCCAAGATTACGAATCAAATATTGAATCTTACTTCAGGTGAGGGAGTGAGACTCTCGGAAGTAGCCGATCAATGCAGAAAGTTATCTAAATCGGATATCCCAATCCACTACGGATTACATAAAAATTATGAAGTTGATAATTTCATAGGAGATCCCAGACAAGCAAAGCAAGTACTTAACTGGGAAGCGAAAATCCCATTTGCAACAGGGTTAAACAATTACATAGAACAATGTAAACAAGGAGTTTTATGAGAATCTTAAAAGTCATTCATGGTTATCCAATGCGTTATAATGCTGGTTCTGAAGTATATAGCCAAACCATTTGTCATGAATATGTCAGACAAGGGCATGAAGTACAGGTTTTTTCAAGGTATGAGAACCCCTTTGAGCCTGAATTTTCCCAACGGGAAGAAGTTGATTCCAAAGAACCAAAAATAAAACTTAATCTTATCAATATTACCAGATCTAAAGACAGGTACAGTCATAGAGAGGTGGATATCGCATTTGGTAACATTTTAGATAAATATAAGCCACATGTTGTTCACATAGGACATTTAAACCATTTATCAACATCACTTGTATTTGAAGCAAAAAAAAAGAATGTTCCTGTATTGTTTACATTGCATGATTACTGGCTGATTTGCCCCAGAGGTCAATTCATGCAATTCAATATCGGTGAATTGGAAAGCTGGCAAGATTGCGATGGCCAAGAAGATATGAAATGTACAATGAAATGTTATAATAGATACTTTTCTGGACTTGAATCCGTTGATGTGGACAAAAACTACTGGTCATCTTGGATTAATCAAAGAATGCAGCACGTACAGGAAGTAATGGATGCGGTTGATCTGTTTGTAGCACCCGCAAATTATCTTAGAGATCGATTTATCAGAGCAGCACACATTCCAAATGAAAAAATCAGGTATTTGGATTATGGATTTGAACTCTCTCGCTTTGGGAGTGAAGAAAACACATTAAAAGATCGACCCTTCACCTTCGGTTACATTGGTAGGCATGTTCCAGCTAAAGGTATTCATTTATTGATAGAGGCATTCGGAAAGCTAAAAGATGAAGAGCGACTAATCATCTGGGGTAGAACTCAAGGAGATGTCACTCCGTTTCTTAAAGAATTAGTACTAGCACTGCCAGACGAAAGACAGGAAAAAATTGAGTTCAGGCAGGAATACGACAACTCCCAAATCCAAGACGAAGTATTTAAACATATTGATGCTATCGTTGTTCCATCAATTTGGGTGGAGAATTCCCCTCTGGTAATTCATGAAGCACAAGCAGCACGAAAACCAGTGATTACATCAAATGCAGGAGGAATGGGAGAGTATGTCCATCATATGAAAAATGGATTATTATTCCGACACAGAGATTGTGAGGATCTATCCATACAAATGAGTTACTTGTCCGGGAATAGGAAACTGGCAGATAAACTGGGCAGACAAGGATATCTTTTCAGTGAAGATGGGCAAATCCCAGATGTTCGAAAGCATGTATCAAACTTGATTTTTGAAATGATAAAGCTTAATCCGAGTTTGGAGAATTAACATGGAATTTCCTTGGAGAATTACTCTGGATACCAATCCAGATGATTGTAATCTACATTGCCTGATGTGCGAGCAGCATTCAAAATATGCCCTAAAATACCAAGGGAAACCCAGACGAATGTCACTAGAGATGCTCCAAACGATTCTTGAACAAGCAAAAGTACTTGGAGTTAAAGAGATCATTCCTTCAACCATGGGAGAACCGCTACTTTTCAAACATTTTGAGTTTTTACTTGAAAGCTGCAAAAAGTCGGATTTCCGTCTTAACTTAACTACGAATGGGACATTTCCAAAACATGGCCCCGTCCTTTGGGCTGAGAAATTACTTCCAGTATGTAGTGATATCAAGATTTCTGTTAATGGGATATCCACACAAATTCAAGAAGCCATCATGCAAGGATCAAAGGCTGAGAAAACTTGGTCAAACATTACTCAATTCGTTAGTGCAAGAAATTGTTCGGCATCAGAAGATCAGACTCGATGTACTATTACCTTACAATTGACTTTCTTGCAGATGAATATGGAAGAGCTTGTTCCTGTATTAAAAAAAGCGATTGAATTAGGGATTAATCGAATAAAGGGGCATCACCTTTGGACTCATTTCGAGGAAATAAAAACACTTTCAATGCGTCGTTCAAGTGAATCCATAAGACAATGGAACGAAGTTGTTGGTCAAATGAATCGAATAGCTGAACAGAAAAGATTAAAAAATGGTTCAAGAATTACGCTTACCAACTTCCATTATCTAAACCCTGATCACCCTGAAGAGTTGTTGGAGAATAGCAGATGCCCATTTTTGGGGAAAGAATTATGGATCAATCATGAAGGAAAATATAGCCCTTGTTGTGCTCCTGACAATTTGAGAAGACAACTCGGAGATTTTGGAAACCTTCAGCAGAAAAGCATTCAAAACATGTGGGAGTCCAAACAATACCGGACATTAGTCTCTGACTATCAAAAACAGAAGTTATGTCAAACCTGCAATATGAAGGTACCTAAATGAAAATAGATTGGAAAGAGACCAAAGTGTCAGAAGACGAGTCACATCATCTTCATAACAGCCAACCACTATATCAAAACCGATTTATCCATGTACTAAAGTACCATGATCCGGGAGTGGCTCCTGTTGAAGGTTCTTCTGGAGCTTTTCATATCGACTTGGAAGGAAAGGAATTGTATTCGGAGCGATATTCAAGAACTTTTGGATTTTATGAAGGACTGGCCACTGTAGAAGACAAAATCGGAAACGCATTTCACATTAAACTCGATGGTTCAAGGCCATATTCAGAGAACCACTCATGGTGTGGTAACTTTCAATTCGGTTATGCACCGGTTCGATTGAGCACTGGGGACTATGTTCATATTAGGGTTGATGGGAAACCTCTTACGAAAGAAACTTGGGGATATGCAGGTGATTTTAGAGATCAATGTGCTGTTGTTCAAAATAAAACAGGTCTACATTCCCATATTAAAGACACAGGTGAGATGCTGCATGATATCTGGTTTAAGGATTTAGGAGTATACCATAAGGGATATGCCTTGGCTCAGGATTCCAAAGGATGGTTTCATATTAATAAAAAGGGAGAAGAAATCTATTCCGAAAGGTTCGCAAAAGCTGAGCCTTTTTATAATGGGCAATCCAGAGTGGAAACATATGAAGGGGAAATACTTGTGATTAACGAATCGGGTAATACTCAATGTGTTTCGAAAAAAGCGAAGGATCATTTCTCAAGTGTTTCAGCCGATTTGGTTGGCTATTGGAAGAGTTTTACCCTAAAAGCAGCCGTTGAATTTGGAGTATTCAATGGAGAGAAAATATCAGAGAATCAATATCCTCCTGTTCTTCTCAGAGCATTATGGGACATGGGATATCTTTTAAAATCAGATAACCAATACAGATTGACTCCAAAGAGTCAAATTCTTTCATTGAAGACATCCCCTAATCTATGTAATGCGACACTAACTTTCACAGATTCGATTCACCTCTCACCTTGGATGAAAATTACTGAATCGTTAAGAGATGGGTCGTCAAAGTTTCTTCAAGAGAACAAATCTGATTGGTTCTCGATACTAAAGCAGAATCCTGAAAAGTTGAACACCTATCAGAAGGCCATGAATGCCTATGCAACTAAAGATTATAAAGCTTTCTCAGAGTACTTCCCTGGAAATAACCACTCAAAAGTGCTTGATGCTGGTGGTGGACAGGGATTTCTATTAATGCAAGTTCTTAAAGCTTTTCCCCACTTGAAGTGTATTCTGTTGGAATCAGAACAGGTGATAAAATCATTGGTTTGTGATTTGGAGGCACAAAGTTTTAATCTTCTCAAGCCATGGCCAGAGCAGGGAGATGCTATCGTGTTAGCAAGAGTGCTTCATGATTGGGATGATGAAAATTCCCTTATCATTTTGAAAAATGCTTATGACGCATTGGAAGCTGGAGGCTCACTCTACATTGTCGAAATGTTGAAAGACCTCGATAAACCTTATGGAGGGTTGTTAAATCTTCACATGTTTTTAACAACCCAAGGTACAGAAAGAAATCTTGGTGAGTACCAAAGATTGTTGAAGAAATCCGGCTTTACCTATCAAAAAACAATACCGATGGAGTCTATTTCACAGATTATCATCGCAGAGAAGGATTAAATGAATGGAAGAAATCATAAGAAGGAATCTGTCAAATATGTCTCTTGTTCCCCCATCAGTAGGGATGACGATTCTGCTTCGACACTCACATCGATTTGAGATTCCTAAAGGGGAATTTGGCAATGAGATTTTATTGACTCCAGAAGGTAAAAAATCGGCTATGGAATTGGGGCGAAATATTTTACTACCTATTTCATCGGTTCTAACAAGTCCAGTATCCAGATGTGTGCAAACCTCCCAGTGTCTACTGGAAGGGCAAGCCAATTCAACGATTGAGTTGCGGTATGATACTCGCTTGGGTAATCCCGGAGCGTTCATTTCTGATTCCAAATTTGCTGGATCTACTTATTTGGAAATGGGACATCGAAAACTGAATAACAACTACATTGCCAGAAGACCCGTGAATGGAATGTTCCCTATTGAAGAAGGTGTGAATAGATTGTTCAGCAGTGTATTCCCTATACCAAAAGCTCCAGAGGTCAAGATCCTTGTTTCACATGATTCTATTATTGGATTTCTTTTAGCATGGATTTTTAGCCAAACAGACATGAACCTCGACTTCTGGCCAAAAACTCTGGAGTCAGTTGTTTTTTGGGAAACTGAGAATAGCCATTACCTCGCTTGGAGAGAAAAATCGTTTTTACTGAATGCACTGGATATGAAAGCAGTCAATAATTAACTCAAACCAATTATGACACATTCAAAAATTCTTCTGGTTGGAAACATTGGAGCCGGAAAGACCACAATTGCAGAAGAACTAAAACTAACCTTAGATCTTCCTTATTATTCAATTGATCAATCTCGACTCGATCGTAGTGATGGAAGTCCTTCAGGTGAGATGTCAGCATGGGAAAAATTCCTATTGCATTGCCAAGCAGAAGAACCTCTAATTATAGAGTATACAGGTGTGGGGCCATTTAGACACTACGTTAACCTTGCCCTTAGGCAGTCTAAATTGAGGATAATCACCTATATAGTTCAGTTGCCTCAGAAGGAGTGCTGGAATCGAATCAAAACTCGCATCTGGAATATTCCTTATCCAGATTTTGGAGTTCCAATGGAGCAGGTTCTCAGCAATGTTGAAACTGATTTGATAGAAACATATGGAAATATTGAAGAAGCCTTCATTCTTGATGGGAGAGGAAAGGCTCAATAAACAGTCGAACACATTAAGTCGGTATTAAACAATGAATCATGAAAGAATATTGGAAGCTGCAAATCCAGTTTTAACTGAGATAATTGGTAACCTCATTCACATCCAAATATACTTGGCAGGTGGTTATTTTAAGACTTTGTTATCTGGACTTCCAGTAAAAGACCTTGATTTATGGGTTCCAGATAAAAAGACGAAACACCTATTAATTCAAAGTCTGCTTGATAGAGGAGCCGTTATTATTGATGACAAACCTCCATTTTTCATAGCATTGAGATTTGAACGTAATATTTTGGAGTTTCCATACAATTATGATGGCTTGCCTATGGAATCCTGCTTGTCTCGTTTTGATATTGCGCTTTCAGCTATTGGTGTTGAATATAATTGTGGTCGATGGAAATCATTTATTCACCCTTCTGCTGCAAAATCCTTCAAAGAAAAGAAACTTTACTTGATTCATCCGTTCAACAACTGGAAATACGCTCTTGTTACACTGGATCGGTTAAATCGGTACCACAGAGAATTGAACTTTGAAATTGTGAAAGCCGAGGTTGACTATCTTTGGGATTTATTTGATACGCAGAATCTTGAGGAGAAAATTCGGATGATAAAAAGATACAAGAATGTTCCTGGTTGGAACCAATTTACTTTAAAGGCAGCTATAACAAGAGTTAGGCAATCAAAAGCCTCATTATCTAAAGATTTTTCATTTTTTGATGAGATCATGATTACCTAATCTTATTATTACAGGGGGTCACCGATGATTTTTCTTTGTTTTTTTTGCACTCCCCTACATTTTTTCTAAAATCTGCCTCAGCTATTAAACTCATACAAGCAAAAATTACTTACAAGAATGCATTTGGACGTTAAACCAATTCCATTGTAATAGGGAATTCTTATAACCCCAGTATTAATCAATCTCTAAGGCAATAATTGAATCAGGATTACAAATTTTTTGAATGAGTTTACGTCCCCTTCAGGTGGAAAATTCTCTAAAGCCAATTTAGTGCCCCCTTTACGAAGTAATCCCTTGATTAATTCCAATCATTTTTTCCATAAGCGATCTTAAGAAAATCGAACTGAATATTTTCACTTGTTTTCACTGATCAATAAATCCAGATATCAAAAATCTACTCTGCCATCGGAAATCCAAAAAACTTCTTAAATGTTGATTACGATGGAGATCTGACAATTGCATCTACTTATTAGACACGTGTTTTTTGTTATTGCATGTACAAAATATATTGCATCTTAGCCCGAAAGAGTATAACCAGAAGTAACAATGCATGGAGTAATTATGAAAAAAAAGTTGAAAGATAAAAGCCAAAAGCAAAGTGAACGACTATCCTTCATAGATTTTTGTGCAAACTATCTGGGGACAATTGGTCGTATTGATATTGTTAATAGGTTTAGAATCAGTGATGCTGCTGCATCGAAAGATCTGGCTGCTTACATTGATATTGCACCAAACAATCTGAAATATGATTTCAAGACAAGAACTCATCGGATGACACAGAAATTTAAACCTTTATTTGATTTCACCGTCACTCAGGTCTTAAAAGCACTTTCAACCGGGTTTGGTGATACATTGGAACAAATACCTACTCCAATTATTCCATCGGCGACAGCAATTGAATTGAATCATCCTGAGAGTGAGATATTAAGTCAGATATCAAGAGCAGTTTACCTGAAAAAATACTGTGCTATCACGTATCATTCCTTATCAAGTGGTGAAACAGAAAGAATAATTGCTCCATTTGCAATCATCAATAGTGGCTTACGATGGCATGTCAGAGCTTTTGATCAAAAATCCGAAGAGTTCCGGGACTTTGTATTCACAAGAGTATTGTCAGCAAAAGTGTTACCGGAAGACGTTATACAGGAACACTCATCCATAAACGATGATAAATGGAATCAGGAGATCACTCTGGAGTTAGCCCCACACCCTTCCAATATTGAAGAGAAAAAAGCGATAGAACTCGATTACAGGATGATTGATGGTACAAAAAAAATTAAAGTAAGAAAAGCTATTGCAGGGTATGTACTTAGGCATTGGAATGTCGATTGTACCGAGGATCACCGGCTAGATGGAAAACATTTTCAACTTTGGTTGGAAAATAGAAATAAAATTGATGGTATTGATGAAATAATACTTGCACCAGGGATCGATAACTATTCCACAAAATAATCAAATAAATACCAAACGGATCTTTTTTTAGACCTAAAGGATAATAGAATGAATTTTATAACTGAAACATTAGCACAATTAGTTGCTAAAATTCCTCCAGACATTGTTTTGCTCATTATTGCTGGCATTATCCTATACATATTCTTTATCAAAGGACTGCCTCAATTAAGGAGATTAAAAGCATTTGGACGAAGGCTGGAAGCTGAAACGAAACAAATCAGAAGTTCAGAAAAACTTGATCTTGAGGAATTGGGGAAATCGCTCCCGGAAATAGAACCTCTGTTGGTTGAGTTTAGAGAACTGGTGAACAACGATCAGAAAAACAAGCAAAATAATACTCAAAACTGTGAAGTGATTATATCCGACGAGTCTGTGTGCAAAGCTCTTGATGTGGATGAAGCATTTCTTGAACACTATCCTGGAATTTTCTCAGCTCTTGGAATTTCAGGGACTTTTATTGGTATACTGTTCGTTTTAGTCCCATTGTCCGGCCAAGTAGAAGAATCTGTTCATAAATTATCAATAGATAGACTATTACAAGGCGCAGGAACAGCTTTTCTTACATCTATCCTTGGTATCGGGATGAGTATCGCTTTCCTTTACAACGAAAGACGAACTCTTGGCAAGTTTAGAAAGCAATTATTTGATTTTCAGATGGCCATCAACAACCGATTGGATAGGGTTACATCTGAGTCAGTGTTGATTGATATTAAAGGTGAGCTGCAAGAAGTCAAAGATGCACTTGAGACAATGGCTGATGATATTGGAACTGCTGTGTCTAGTTCAATATCCCAGACACTTGAATCAGTTTCGAAGGTTTTGGAGTCATCTATCGATAAAGCTGGTAGCTCAAGTTATACTATTGTAGAGCAAGTTATGAGTAGTATTGATGGGACTTTGAATAAATTCTCTGAAAATCTAGAGAAAATGGAAAAGAGTTCAACAATTCAAACCGACATCCTGGAGAGGTTTGATAAAAGTGTAAATAATACAACTGAGTTAATGACAAGACTCGAAAAAATCTTACCAGCCATGACAAAGGCTGCTGAAGACTTCGAACTTTCCTCTCAGAGGCTGGAAAAGCTGCCTGATGCCTTATTGAGTATTGTCGAATTGCAGGAAGAATTTACAAGTGTTGTAAAAGACAGCATAAATTTGATGAGTAATAGCTGGATTGAAGAGAAAGAGCGTCTTACAAATCTGATTGAGGAGCTAAGGGAGCAATATACATCATTTGAAAATGGCATCGTCAATGGACTACAAATAACGATGTCAAAATTTGATGACGAGTTATCAAGAGCTGGTACCTATGTTGCCACTTGGTTGGACAGGCTAAATGATGATGTTGGCAAATTTACAAATCAAATCGGAAACTTCAACACCCTTTTGCAAGATGGAGCCAGTAATACTCAAGTTGTATTAAATGATTTTTCTAATGTTTTTACGAATCACTTTGCAGGTTTTCAATCAGAATTATCAAATGTATTAACCAGATTTACTAATAGTCATAAAGAAATTGAGTCAGAATTAAACAAGTTGCCCGTTGAAATTAAGAATACGGTTCAAGGAATAGAAAACATCCATTTAAATAATACGGAAGAGCTATCAAAACTATTTTCTGAACACATATTTAAAATTGCTGAAGAGATCGAAAAAACAACCAAGAAGGGATTGTTCAAAAGAGTGTTCACAAGAAATTAACAAATAAGAGATCTCAAATGGCAGTAAAGAAACAACATACAACAAACTTTTGGATATCTTATAGTGACTTAATGGCAGGTTTATTATTTGTATTACTCGCCATTATTGTTATCTCAAATCTCCAATATAAACAAAAGTTACAGGATATTAATGAAAATGTTGAGTTACGTGTCAAAATTGCTGAAGCTTTACGGAAGAAATTCAAAGAAAAAAACATTATGTCTGTCACTGTTGAACAAAATGGAGACATAACGTTTTCTCAGATGAAGGATGTCGCTTGGTTTGATCAAGAAAGTGCTGTACTCAAAAAAAGGGCAAAATCTATTTTGACCGAAGTAATACCAGTTTATCTGGAAGTCTTATTTGATGATTCAATAACAAAAGGAATGCTGGAACGAATCCTGATCGAGGGGCACGCTTCATTAGAAATTGATAAGCCAAAGCAGTATTTGAAAGACTTGGATTTAAGTGAAAAGCGGGCTTTTTCTGTTGGGCATTATATGATTGATAATAATCCTCATTATTATGAGAAACTAAAGACTCATCTTGTGACACTGGGAAGAAGCTTTGCCGATGCAAGATACACTCAAAAAAATGAAAGTGGTAAATATAATCCAGACAGAGTTAAAGACAGAAGGGTACTGGTTCGATTCACATTAAAGTATGAGAAAATGATGCAAAATTTAACTAAACAATAAGGGATTGAAGGTCATGAGCATTACAATTGATTTTACACCGGTGAGGTTAAAATCTTTAGTTAAAGAACTTGAAAAAAGAATAGGGATTCAAAGTGGTGAACCAGTAAGACTAGATCTTGAGCGTGTCTTGGAAAAATTAAAATCATATCAAATATCACAATTAGAAGAAGACATTCCTAGTATTTCTGATCTTGAGTTACTTTCAAGATACATTGCTAAAATTAAACAATTAGAATTATCGGATACACTCTTTGATTGCCTTAATTTTAGACCTTCTGTTGATATCACAAAGAATATACTCGACTTTTATTTTGATAATTATAAAGAAGAAAAGGCATGTAATTATCTATACGACAACATTCACAAGGAAGTGCTTAACATTGAAGGCTGGGAAATCTGGTCAAAAAACCGATCAATGTTTTTCCAGGGAAATATCTTAAAAAATATGGTCATTTGGATACTACAAAATAGTATTCTGTTAACTGATATTCCCAAGGCTCTCGGAATAACTAACGTCAGACAACTACGTGAAGATGTTATCAAAGCTATTTGTGAGAATAACGAGATCTTATCTAATTATCTTGAAAAGATTTCAATTGAGGCAATTATTGCACTATTAAATAATGACCAGTGGCAGAGTATTCATACGTCAATTTGGAATCATGCCTTACCTTTATATTGCAATGAGGCAAAGGCATTAAAAATCGATCAAGATGAGGATCATCCTTTATTTGAGCTTGCGAAAAGGAAACTCCAACCACCCAATAGCCCAAAATGGCTAAGGCTGAATGATGAAGCTAAGACTGCATATAAAGAGTGGGCATTGGGGGCTACTATTGAAGCCTTTTTCCTGGAAGACAGAAATAATGAACGAGTTAAATTCTGGAAGCGATATCTCAAAGTTATCGATAATATCAAAGAAATTAAGGTTCGGGGAAGTGTAGAGGCTTTTTGTATTGAGATCGGAGGCTTTGAATTCGTTGAGTTTAGAAAGATTGGTGCGATATACGTGTATAAGAAAGGGTCAGTTAAAATACCGAGTAGAGTTCGAAATCTCGACAATGAATTAAAATTTAGAAATATGGTAGTAAATGCAGGAGTCGGAACCGAAAATGGAGAAGGATGGATACCACATCAAGGAAATGTATGGCTAGAACGTGCGAACAGGCTTATTAACTTAGCGATCAGACAAAAATGATTCTTAAAAATTTTGATTTTAGAACCTTATCGGTCAGTTTCTATGAGAATGACAAGTTAGTGGATAACTTTGATCATTCATATTGGAACAACAATCCTGGGATCAAATATGAGATTCTATCATTAATCGACACCGGAGCAGTAAAGAGAACGGACACTGGAATAAGTATTCCAGTAGAGATGATCTATGATTCCATCGAAGCTGAAAGCACATCAATTGAGGACATTGAACAGTCCAATCTATTATCTCCAAAACTAGTCAATTTTTTGGAGATACCCAAAATTGGAACTGGAATCGTTGAGTTAGAATCAAAGCATTCATTTAGAAGCAAAAACTTCGACATTATTCATCAATATCAAACAAAGGATGACCAGCAAAAAGTACTGATAACTGAGCCAGTTGTTACAATTGATGGTCAGTCATATCTTCTTAGCCGTGTTCAATGTCAAGCTTGTCATTTGATTGATGAGCACAGGCTACAAGAGGTGAATGAACAGGAAGACAACTTTCGTATAGGAGCAAAGCTTAAAAGACTCACATCCTTGGGTAAAATTAAAATTGTAGGAGGACGATTATTAAAGGAGGAAATTGAAGATATTTCATCTATTCGTCCACGGTTCACTCCGACTGAAGACGGAGGAATCGACCTGGGATTTGATTTGGAATCAGGAAACAACGAAGAGTTTGAGGATTTAGTACGTTCCTCTCCTGATTTCCAGGAGATTCTATACTCCAAAGGTACTGGTACCGAAAGAAGGAGATACGTACTAAATGAAGAGTCTAAAGCAGCACTGGATTCATTTCGGAAGAAATCTCATTTTAGTAGAAATGAGAAGAAATTGTTATTGGATGATCCTAAAGAATATTTAAAGGGGTTCAATCTAGATGATTACGGTGAGAGGGTTGTTGGACTAGGAATCTTGTATGCCCCAAAAGTTAGTGTATTTAAAGATGAGGATGGAACAGAATGGATAAATTTAGAGATTTTGCCCCTGACTCCTGAAACCGATGAGGAAACCGATACCCCGTCTCCGATCCCCATTGAGATAAACAGTGAAAATGCACAGAAAATAAAAGAGTTAATTGAAGAATCAAAAAGCCAAGACAATAACACGATCTTGTTCGAAGAACAGGAAATAATCATTACTCCTGAACTCGAAGAGGCTGTTGATAAGATCATCAAGAAAGCAAAATCAAATGATAGAATTGGTCTTATCACAAAATCTAATGTTGACGATATTACATATTCTGAAGGGACAGGCGAAACAATTGCTCCTCCTGGTCAATTCCAAATTAACCTTCCTTCTACTTTCTCAGATGAATTCACACTAAAGGAGTTCCAGGAATACGGATATGGTTGGTTGAACTGGGTAAGGAATGCTGAATATTCTGGGTGTCTTTTAGCCGATGATATGGGCATGGGCAAGACTATTCAGATATGTGCTTTGCTATCACTTCTAAAGCAACAAAATCAATTAAAGACTAGTCTTTTGGTTCTACCCCCAATATTAAAAGATGAATGGTCAAAAGAATTAAAGAAATTCATTCCTTCTATCACCTGTAAGGAAATAACGGACAATATCTCTGAAAGTCAGATTGAAAGCCTTATAGAGAACGACATTATTATTGTATCCTACCATACACTATTGAAGATTCAGGACATCGTTGGGAAAATCAAATTTAAAATGATTGTATGCGACGAAGTCCAGTTTATTAAAAACCCCGCAAGTGCAAGATCTCAAGCTGTGCTTGCAATGCAAGGTCAATTTAAGATTGCTTCTACTGCAACTCCAATAGAAAACTCAATTTCCGAACTTTGGGCTATATTGGATTACTCCAACCCTGGCTACCTCTTGCCTTTAAAGCAGTTCAATAAAAAGTATGGAGATAAAAGTATTTCAGATGATGAGTTTGAAAAAAACATAGATGAACTTCGGGAAAAGCTATCTCCATTAGTGCTAAGACGGCTAAAAAATGATTATTTGAGTAGTGAACTGAAAGAAAAAAACATCGAGTCGCATTTATGTATGATCGATGAGAAACAAATCCAGTTAAGCGAAAAGGTTATTCAGGCATATAAAATTGATAATACAATCAGCAATTTTTTACACTTCTTCCAGATTATTACTCTTTCCCTAACAAACCCGGAATTACTTAATGGAGATTTTGGAGTTTTCTTTCCAACTGACTATGTATCACCCAAACTAACTAAAACTCTTGAAATATTATCCAACGTAAAGCAGAACAATGAAAAAGCTCTTATATTCGCTAATAGAAAAGCTGTCCAAATGAAACTTAGTGAAGCTATTGAAAGCAAATTCAAAATTAAGGTGAATATTATAAATGGTGATACTCCGACAGGACTAAGAAAAAAATATACCAGTGCTTTTCGTCCTGATGGGGAGAACTCACCGGGCTTTGATGTATTGATCCTTTCTCCTCAATGTGCTGGTTTTGGGTTGAATTTAGTGAAAGCGAATCATGTTATTCATTATTTAAGAGGATTTAACCCTGCTGTTGAAAATCAAGCAACAGATCGTGTTTATCGCATCGGTCAGTACAAACCGGTATTTGTGCACAACTTGATTGCTGCTACAGATGAATCTAGCTTGCTTTTCACTGTTGATCAAAAATTAGATGACATGATTCGAAGAAAACAGGACTTGCTCAAAGACTATCTCTATGCGAGCCGAGCAAGCCGAATATCTGAGGAAGAACTATCTGAAGAGTTAAATTTAGGCAATCCAGGACTATCTATTGATGAAGTAGACCTAATTGAACCTCTTGAATTTGAAGTATTCACCGGAGCATTATTTGATAAAATGAATTACATCACTTCTATGACGCCAACAAACGATTTTGGAGCAGATTGTGTAGCTATTGGAAAATCAGGGCAACCAAACGCTCTAATACAATGTAAAAAGAAGACTTTGGGAGCAAAGGGATTGGTTGGAAATACCTCAGTGCAGGAAATTGTTGGTGCTCAAAAAACTTATGAACAGCAATATCAATCAGAATTCGATGATCTGATAGTGATCACAAATGGATATTTCTCTGATGCTGCAAAAATGCAAGCATCCACTAATAATGTTAGGCTGATTGGCAGAATCGAACTTTCTAGCCTGTTAAATGAAATCACAGTCACAAGGAGCGATGTTCGGCAGAAATCAAGAAATGACTAAAGCAAGATTAGCACAATGATGATTAGCGATTAAAAACTTTTATAAAAATGAAAATAATCTCATGGAACTGTAACGGAGCTTTAAGAAAAAAGACACAATACCTTGAAGATTTTGAAGCAGATGTTCATGTTATCCAGGAGTGTGAGAACCCTGCTCAATCAACCAAGGAATACCAAAAATGGGCTGGAGATTATCTCTGGACAGGTCAAAGCAAAAATAAAGGGATTGGGATATTTGTTCGAAATGGTCACTCCCTCCAGGCATTATCCCTTAATGGAGAATTTAAACTCTCTAATTTTGGTAGAAATGGTATGCCAGTAACATGGAAAACGAGTGATCTTGAAACCTTTTTACCGTGTAAGATTGACAATCGATATACACTGTTGGGTATTTGGACAAAAAGAAACAATTCACCGAACTTTGGATATATCGGGCAATTGTGGAAGTACCTTCAAATCCATAAACCGGATTTATCAGGAAATGACACGATTCTTTGTGGAGACCTCAATAGCAACGTTTTCTGGGATGAAACAGATCGATGGTGGAACCATAGTGATGTAGTAGCTGAGCTTGAAGAGATGAATATCTATAGCTTGTACCATCACTATTATAATGAAGCTCAAGGATCGGAGACTCGTAAAACACTTTATATGTATAGGAACCCGGAAAATGCTATCACATTGACTACTTTTTTGGATCTAAGAAGCTCATAAAGGATTCTAAGATTGAAGTATTAGATATAGATCCTTGGCTTAAACATAGTGACCATGTACCACTGATTATTACAATTGAAGATATGGAATATAAATAACACTCATGTTGGAAGCAAAAAGGTTTTTCCAGGATGAACATTGAACCAATTCCATCGAAATATTAGCACTAATCGTAACAATTGAGGAAAGTGATGAAATCACAAAGACTGACGTTATCCAAACTGGAGTCATTACTCCTGAAAGCTTGTGATATTCTCCGTGGTAAAATGGATGCCTCGGAATACAAAGAATACATCTTCGGTATGCTGTTTCTAAAACGGATGAGTGATCAGTTTGAGGAAGACAGCAGGCAACTTAGGAGGGAGCTGGAGAAGAAAGGGATGCCATCGGAACTGATCGATAAGCAGCTCAGTAATCCACAGAAATTTTCCTTCTTTGTACCGGAAGAAGCCCGGTGGAATAAGCTTCAGCATCTCAAATCAAACGTGGGTACCGGGTTGAATAAAGCTCTGGGAGCCATTGAAGATGCCAATCCCAACACCCTGGAAGATGTGCTGAAGACCATCAACTTCAACAGGAAGGTGGGTAAGAACACCATGGCCGATAGTACTCTGACCGAGTTTATCCAGCACTTTGAGCAGATTCCCTTAAAGAATGAGGACTTCGAATTCCCGGATCTGCTGGGAGCAGCTTATGAATATCTAATCAAATTCTTTGCCGATTCTGCCGGTAAGAAAGGTGGGGAATTCTACACGCCCTCAGAGGTTGTTCGAACTCTGGTGCAATTGATTGAACCGGAAGAAGGGATGGAAATCTACGATCCCACGGTGGGTTCCGGGGGTATGCTGATTCAGTCCAGACAATATGTTACGGAAACCGGTGGTAATGCCCGTAACCTGAATCTATCGGGACAGGAAGATAACGGGGGAACCTGGTCGATCTGTAAAATGAACATGATTTTGCATGGGATTAACTCGGCTGATATCCGGCAGGGAGATACCATCAAAACCCCTCTTCATGTAGAAGGCAATGGGGAGCTGAAACGATTTGACCGGGTGATCGCCAATCCTCCGTTTTCCCAGAATTACTCCAAGAAGGAAATGACCTTTGAAACCCGGTTTCACACCTTTATGCCGGAATCGGGAAAGAAGGCTGATCTGATGTTTGTCCAACACATGATATCCGTCCTTAAAGCCGATGGAAAGATGGCTGTCGTCATGCCCCATGGTGTTCTGTTTCGGGGTGGAGAGGAAAAAGCAGCCCGTCGGAAATTCATCGAGTCAGGAATTCTGGATGCTGTGATCGGGCTACCAGCAGGATTGTTTTATGGTACCGGTATTCCTGCTTGTGTACTGGTGATCAATAAAAAAAATGCCGGGAATCGTAACAGTGTCCTCTTTATCAATGCCGACCGAGAATACAAGGAAGGGAAGAACCAGAACCAACTTCGACCGGAGGATATCGAAAAGATCAGCTATGTTTACCGAAAGAAGATCGATGTGGATAAGTACTCCCGGAATGTGACCTTTTCCGAGTTAAAAGAGGAGGATTACAACCTCAATATCAGACGATATGTGGATAATTCACCCCCTCCGGAACCTCATAATGTCAAAGCCCACTTAAATGGAGGCATTCCCATTGCTGAGATACGTCCCCTGCAACCCTATTTTGACAACTACCAGGGACTGAAAGAACAGCTCTTTAAAGACCGGGATGCTGAAACCAATGCGTTCAATGGTACCGTCTCCCAAAAGGAAGATATCAAACCCCTGATTGAAACCCACCAGGCCGTGATGAATAAGCACACGCAATATGACACGGCTTTGATGAGCTGGTTTGAAAACAATGTCAAGCATCTGGTAAGTCTGCCGGAAACTCAGAATGTTTTCGCTTTAAGACGGCAATTTCTGAACAGTGTGGTGGATACCCTGCTACCCTATAACATGCTGGACATCCATAAAGTCCGGGGAGCCTTTGCCAGTTACATGAATGTCATTGCCAGTGATCTGAAATCGGTGGCTGCCAGTGGTTGGGGAGCTGAGCTGATTCCTGAAGCTGAGATCCTGCAATCCCAGTTCCCGGAAGTCCTGGAGAAACTGGAGCAGGATAAAACCCGTATTCTTGAATTGGAAGGGATCTTTAGTGCTGCTGATGTTGATGAAGACGAGGAATCCGGAGAACCAGAGGAGACATCTGATGATGATTCCGGGGTATTACCTAAAGCAGTCGTCAAATCTTTGAAAGAGGATAAGAAAGCTCGGAATGGGGAGAAGAAGATCCTAAGTAGGGAACTGAAGGCTGTTAAGCAAGACATCAAACGACTACAAGCAATCCAGGGATCTGATGTAGACATAACAGCGATGCAGAACAAAGAAAAGGAACTGACCTCACAGATTAATGAGATTGATGAAAAAGTTGATGGCATTGATACCAGACTGGAAACCCATACCAGCCTGGAGTCCGAACTCAAAAACCTTAAAACCAATATCCGGGAGGCTGAAAAGAAGAAGGACGCTTTGCTGGAAGAAGCCCGGAAAAAAATCACCGAAGATCAAGCCAGGGTGTTGATCCTGGAGCGATTTAAAACCCTGCTGCTAACAGAATACCAGGGATATCTCCGGCAATACCGGCAGGAGCTGATAACCAAAGTGGAAAATCTTTGGAGCAAGTATGCAGTGACGGTGAAGGAGATCCTGAAAGAACGGGATCAGGAAGCTGAGCAGTTGAATGAGTTCTTGGTGGAGTTGGGTTATGAGTGATTGGAAAACTTTGAAGTTAGGTGAGATCGGGTTTTTTACAAACGGCTTAAATAAAGATAAAGATTCTTTTGGATTCGGAATCCCCTTTGTTAATCTCCTAGATATCTTTGACAAATCTTGGATCGAGACAAATCCTAAAGGGTTAGTCAATGTTAGCAGCCAGGAAATAAACAGATATAACCTGATTAAAGGAGATGTGCTCTTCGTAAGATCATCAGTCAAACCCTCAGGAGTTGCTACAACATGTGTTGTATTATCTGATCTACTAAATGTCGTTTACAGTGGCTTTATAATACGATTCAGACAGCATTCAACAACCATAATTCCTAGCTATGCAAAGTTTTGTTTTGACCAATCTGAATTCAGAACCAAAGCTATTGCAGTGAGCACAGTAAGTGCGAATACAAACATTAATCAAGAGAGCCTTAAAGCGATCAGCATTCAAATCCCTCCGGTTAAAGAGCAACGCAAAATAGCCAAAATCCTCACCACCGTTGACAACCTCATCGAGAAGACCCAAACCCTGATCGACAAGTACCAGTCCATCAAGCATGGAATGATGCACGACCTCTTCACACGAGGTGTCGATCAAAACGGCAAACTCCGTCCAACCTACGAAGAAGCCCCGCACCTCTACAAAGAATCAGAACTGGGCTGGATTCCAAAGGAGTGGACATTGACTGCAATTGAAAACAATCTTTCACAAATAATTGATTACCGAGGTAAAACACCAAATAAAACTGAAACCGGTACTCCACTTATCACAGCAAAGAACGTGAGGATGGGGTTTATTGATGAAGAACCGAGAGAGTTCATTGCTGAGAAGGATTATAAAGCTTGGATGACACGTGGAATTCCTCCTGTTGGAAGTGTTCTCTTTACTACCGAGGCACCTTTAGGAAATGTTGCAAAAGTTCCAAATTACAAACTAGCTTTGGCCCAAAGGTTGTTAACCCTAGTTCCCAATCCAGAAGTACTGGAATCCGACTATTTACTTTGGCTACTTCAATGGAAATTATCATATAAAAGATTAGAACAAAAATCTTCAGGGTCGACGGTTACGGGAATAAAGCAATCAGTGTTTCGCAAAATAGAATTTCAATTTCCAAAAATTAAGGAACAAAAATCAATTGCTAAAAATCTTAATCAGGTAGAGTCAAAGATGACTCGTGAAATGGAATATTTAAGTAAGTTGGAACTCAAAAAAAAAGGCTTAATGCAAGACCTCCTAACCGGAAAAGTTCGAGTCAAAGTCGATAAAATTGAAGAAGAGGTGGCCTCATGAATCAACAGAAACAAAGACCCTTCTCCATAAAAATCTTCGTCCCGGATGTAGGATGGGCTACTTCGTTGCCCATGCGGTTAATGAAGAACAACGACGGGACAAATGTAGGATGGGCTACTTCGTTGCCCATGCGGTTAATGACGAACAAACAAAAGATGGGCAACACAGTAGCCCATCCTACGCTGCTCACCGCAAAAGTCCGAGTAAAAATCGATGAAATCGAAGAGGAGGTAGTCTCATGAACCAGCAGAAACAAAGACCATTCTCCATAAAAATCTTCGTCCCGGATGTAGGATGGGCTACTTCGTTGCCCATGCGGATAATGAAGAACAAACAAAAGATGGGCAACACAGTAGCCCATCCTACGCTGCTCACCGCAAAAGTCCGAGTAAAAGTGGATGAAATTGAAGAGGAGGTAGTCTCATGAATCAACAGAAACAAAGACCCTTCTCCATAAAAATATTCGTCCCGGATGTAGGATGGGCTACTTCGTTGCCCATGCGGATAATGAAGAACAAACAAAAGATGGGCAACACAGTAGCCCATCCTACGACAAAGCGGAACTCAATAAACATGAAGAGGAGGTGTTTTCATGAATCAACACAAACAAAGACCCTTCTCCATAAAAATATTCGTCTCGGGTGCAGGATGGGCTACTTCGTTGCCCATGCGGTTAATGAACAATAACGACTGGACAAATGTAGGATGGGCTACTTGTTGCCCATCTTTTTTTAATACATTTTATTTGATGGGCAACAAGTAGCCCATCCTACAATTAAGACTACGAAATGGAATATCGTCGGTTGTATGTGTCTGGTGGGACCTATTTTTTTACTTTGGTGACGGAAAAGCGACGACCTCTTTTAATTAAAAACATCGACATATTGAGAGAGGCTTTTCGGAGAGCGATGAAAAACCATTCATTCTCTATTGAGGCGATTGTGGTTCTTCCTGATCATCTGCATACAATCTGGAGACTGCCACCTGATGATTATGACTTTTCAACGAGATGGCTGGCGATCAAAAAACATTTTTCTTTAAATATGGAAGCCTTTCCATCATCCGAATCGAAAATCAAAAAAAGAGAAAAGGGTATTTGGCAGCGACGGTATTGGGAGCATTTAATCAAAGATGACAACGATTTAAAGAGACATTACGATTATATTCACTTTAATCCTGTCAAACACGGATTGGTAAACAATCCAATTGACTGGGAATACTCCTCATTCAAAAAATGTGTTCAACAAGGATTGTATTCAAGCGATTGGGGAAGCACAGAACCTTCAAACATTAAAGAAATGCATATCGAGTAGGATGGGCTACTTGTTGCCCATGCGGAAATAAAATAATTGATTAACAAAAACAAACGATGGGCAACGTTTTTATACCATTAAAGAAATGCATATCGAGTAGGATGGGCTACTTGTTGCCCATCATTTGACGGGATATTTAAATGATGGGCTACTTGTTGCCCATGCGGGGAAAAATGGATTAACAATAATCAAAAGATGGGTAGGATGGGCTACTTGTTGCCCATCAATTGACGGGATATTTAAATGATGGGCAACAAGTAGCCCATCCTACAAAACCACAAAACGTTTCAAGAGTTGGAAGAGCCATGAAAAAGAAAAAGCATGAAATCATTCGCTCGTCTGCGGCTGAATATTTGACATTTGTGGCTGCAAGCGGGGAGGGGGGTGTCGAGGCAGTATATGCGGATGAAAACATATGGCTCACGCAGAAAATGATGGGGGAGCTTTATGATGTGGAGACCCATACAATCAACTATCATTTGAAAAAGGTATTTGCCGACAGCGAGTTGCAGGAGGATTCAGTTATTCGAAATTTTCGAATAACTGCCAGGGACGGTAAAAACTACAACACAAAGCATTACAATCTCTCCGCTATCATTGCTGTTGGCTACAAGGTTAATTCGGAACGTGCTGTGCAGTTCCGCAAATGGGCGACCACCATCATCAAGGAGTATACCATCAAGGCATACGTGATGGATGATGAGCGTATAAAAAGCGGTGGCTCCATCTTAACTAAGAAATATTTTGAAGAGCAGCTGGAACGTATTCGTGAAATTCGTTTAAGCGAGCGCAAATTCTATCAGAAAATAACTGACATCTATGCGACTTCCATTGATTATGACGTCACTGCTCAAGCCACCAAACGCTTTTTCGCAACGGTGCAGAATAAACTGTACTGGGCGATTCATGGTCAAACAGCAGCAGAAGTGATCTATCATCGTGCGGATGCTGAAAAAAAACAAATGGGTCTGACCACCTGGAAAGACGCACCGGAAGGAAAGATCCAGAAGTTTGATGTCATCGTTGCCAAAAACTATCTAACTGAAAACGAAATGGCGCAATTGCAGCGACTGGTTTCAGCCTATCTGGACGTTGCTGAAGACATGGCGCCGGCAGATTCCGATGACGATGCAGGATTGGGAAACACGGCTCAATCGGTTTATCGAAGCCACCGATCGTGAGATTTTACAAGACGCCGGAAAAGTAACAGCAGAAATTGCCAAGGCTCATGCCGAGAGTGAATTTGAAAAATACCGTATTGTGCAGGATCGTCTTTTTGAAAGCGATTTTGATAAATTGATCAAACAATTAAAATAACCCACGCAGATGAAAATAAAATGATGAGCAGAAGGGTAGGATGGGCTACTTGTTGCCCATCAATTGACGGAATATTTAAACGATGGGCAACAAGTAGCCCATCCTACAAGTCGTCCACAAGTTGTGGACGAAATAAAACAGGAAACATGTAGATAAATAAATAGACGATGCCTGAATACACATTTGTAGAGAAACCATTTTTAGATCAGCTTGAAGCCCTTGGTTGGAAGATTATTGACCAGGGAGAGGGAATTCCTCAAGATCCATCCAAAAGTCTGAGGGAGGATTTCCGGGAAGTGGTTCTACAAGACGAGTTTAAACAAAGTGTTCGATCCATCAACACCACAGAGGATGGAAAAGAATGGCTGACTGATCATCAATTGGAGGAACTGTACCAGGAGCTGACAGATCAGGCAGGGAAGAGTCTCCTGGAAGCCAACAAAGATGTGCTGGATTGCCTTTATAAGATCCAGGTGGATTCTAATGAGATCACGGGGGAAGAATACCCTGTGGTTAAGCTGATCGATTTTGAGGTTCCAGAGAACAACAGCTTCTATGCCATTAATCAATTTCGTATTGATACTCCCGGAGGAGTCAAAGATCATATACGTCCTGACATTGTCCTCTTTGTAAATGGATTGCCTCTGGTGGTGATTGAATGTAAAGATGCAAATGCTTACACCTCCAATCCCATTTATGAGGCCATTGCCCAACTCAGACGATATACCGATCAACGGGAAGCCACCCATGAAGCGGGTTTGAAAGAGGGTGAGGAACGGCTATTTCACTACAATCAGTTGATGATTGCCACCATCGGGGATGATGCCAAGTTTGGTAGTATCACCTCAACCAGTGACTATTACTTCAACTGGAAAACAATTTTCCCTGAAAAATACAAATCCTATACTCCCCCTCTTGAAATTGAGCGATCCCAAGAGATCCTGATCCAGGGAATGCTTCCCAAAGATACCTTTCTGGATATTATCCGTAATTTTGTCTTGTTCATGGATGCAGGGGATCGTCAGATCAAAGTCATCTGTCGGTACCAGCAATACCGAGCCACATTGAAGATGATCGACCGGCTGAGAATCGGCAGCACTGCCATGGATCGTTCCGGGGTGATCTGGCATACACAAGGAAGTGGAAAATCCTTAACCATGGTGTTCTTGATTCGTAAACTCAGACAATGTGAGGATTTGAAAGACTTTAAAGTATTGATGGTGAATGACCGGGTAGACTTGGAAGACCAACTGGGAAACACAGCCCAGTTAACCGGAGAAAAAGTTTATTCAATTGATAGTTCGGATCAGCTCAAGAAAGATCTCATCACTGATTCCTCCAACCTTAATATGGTGATGATCCATAAATTCCGGGAAGCCGATGAATTATTGCCGGAATATGTCTCCGATGTTCTGGGAGAATACAAGAATTCCAAGGGGAAACCACTGGCCAAAAAGAAGGAATTTGGTGTGGTGAACAACTCCGAGAAGATTCTGGTATTGATTGATGAAGCCCACCGAACCCAATCCAGTGATCTGGGAGATAACCTGTTTGGAGCCTTTCCCAATGCCAGTAGAATTGCCTTCACGGGTACTCCCCTGATTACAGACCATCACAAAAAGAAGACATGGGAACGGTTTGGTGGTTATATCGACAAGTACAGGTTGCAAGATGCCGTGGATGATGGAGCCACGATTCAAATTCTCTATGAGGGGAAAACGGCTGACACTGCTATCAATGAAAAAGGGAAATTTGAAGAGAAGTTTGAAGACCTGTTTGCCAATCTAACCGATGAACAGATCCTGCAAATTAAAAAGAAGTATGGCAGTACCGGAAATATTCTGGATGCACCCAAACGGATTGAAGCCATTGCCAATGATCTGGTGAAACACTATATCGAGAATATCCTTCCCAACGATTTCAAGGCACAGGTGGTCTGTAATTCAAAAATAGCAGCCATTCACTACCAGACCTATATTGATAAAGCGATAGCTGCCAACCTGGAACTGGAAAAGCAGAAAGATCCACTTGATGAGGAACTGGTCAAACGATTGGAGTTCATCAAAACGGCCGTGGTGCTCTCCTCGGATAATGTCAATGAGGACGCTCGTGTCACTAAGGCCAGGAAACGATCCAAAGAGATGAATGCCATTGATAACTTCAAGAAGAAGTTCGACCATGAGCGACCGGAAACCGGAATAGCCTTTATGATTGTCTGCGATATGCTGCTGACCGGGTTTGATGCTCCCATTGAACAGGTGATGTATATTGATAAGAAGATCAAAGAGCATAATCTGTTACAAACCATTGCCAGGGTAAACCGGGTTTATAAAGGAAAGAACCGGGGATTTATTGTTGATTATATTGGACTGGCCAATCACCTGAAGTTTGCCCTTTCTATTTACTCCGAAGAGGATCAGGACGACATCCTCAGTCAACTGAAGAATCTGAATACCGAGATCCCGATTCTGGAGGAACGATACCAACGATTACTTCAACTGTTTAAGGATAAAGGGATTAATGAAATTGAAGCTTTCGTCAAACAGCAGATTGATGATGTCGCCAAAGAATACGATGTTCTGGAACGGATGATTGACCTGATGAAAGATATCAAGCTGAGAGCCAATCTTGAGGTCTATCTGAAGAAGTTTATGCAGAGCATGGATATCATCCTTCCTAACCAGGCAGCCAACCCTTATCGCATTCCTATGTATCGTTTTGGGTATATTCTGAACCGGGTGAAGGAACGTTACAAGGATGGTTCTATTGATATCTCAGGAGCCGGAGCCAAGGTTCGAAAGCTGATCGATGAGCACCTGATCAGTCTGGGGATCAATCCCAAGATCCAACCGGTCGAGTTGATGTCGGATACCTTTATCAAGGAACTGGATAAGAATAAAAGCTCCAAGGCCAAAGCCAGTGAAATGGAACATGCCATTCGTAAGCACTGCAAGGTGAACTGGGAGAAAGATCCGGCACTCTATCAATTTTTAAGCGAGAAGTTGGATGCCTTGATCCAGAAACACAAGAGCAACTGGGATCAACTAAAGAATGAGTTGGAAGGTCTGCGAGAGGAGGTGAAGGCAGGAAGGGAAGAAACCGAGGACGGAGTTGACCCGAAAGAGGCTCCGTTTTTTGAGCTGATTATCAATATCGCTTTTGGAAAAGAAGAGACTTCCAATGAGACCAGGGAAACCATTAAACAGATGGTGACAGAGGCTTATGCACTCATTAAGGACAGGATTGGTATTATCAACTTCTGGAAGAACGGACACGAAGTAGACGCACTGAAAGGAGATCTATCGGATCTGCTCCTGTTAAGCGGGATTGATGAGCTGATCAAGAACTATGAGAAACTGGTAACAGAAATAACAGCCCTGGCCAAAGCCAGAAACAATGAGATTTTGTAGGATGGGCTACTTGTTGCCCATCTTTATATGTTTATTCAGCATGGGCAACAAGTAGCCCATCCTACGAATCAATGGAAATTG
>JAHJTV010000073.1 GCA_018829445.1 bacterium | reverse complement strand
CACGACCAAACTCAGATCTGCCATAGAGGCATACATTGAATTCTACAATCAATCTCCCAGACCTTTTATCTGGAAGAAAAGAGAAGTCAAAGGATCTCAACTGAGAGATACTATCGATAATTTATGCTATTAAACACTAGTTATCATCCAATAACTAAACTGATATCATTACAATTTCTTAAAACAACGAAGCTAAATCATGAGATTCAGCTTCGTGAGTGCTGTCAGAAGAGCTTCTCTTTTTGAGGTTTTCTCAATCAACTCATTTAGAACATAATCTGCTGTTTTAATGATTTTCTTCCAATGAGGATATTGGGGAAGTGTTTTTACGGTAAGGTATTTATCAAGTGTTTGCGTCCGTTCCCATCCATTTGAATCAGTGTATACATTCCAGATTTTTGATTTTCCTGCTAAATCCGCTTTTGTTGTTCCTGTTATCTGCTGCCAATAATCGATAGAGAGATTCATTATTTCTACTGTCAACTTTCTTTTTTCATCTTTTTCCTGATCTTTTGTCAAAGTTGTGTTAATCACTTTTATACTATCTTTAATAGTCTGAATTTCTGACACAATAGGAAAAGAACTTAAAATTTTTAAATCATCTTTAATACTAATGGAATCCTCAATCTTCTGTAACCTCTCTTTATTTTTGTTCAGCTCTTCGATCATTGCTGTTGCTGAAACGGACAAATCTTCGTTCTTATTTGAATTTTCAGTATTATCAAAAATCATAATAAACTGTTTTTCCTCTTCCAAATCCAATACCTGGCAGATGATGTCCTGTTTCCGCTTTGAATTATCTGATTTTATAAAAGTAATATTCAATCGGATTTTCGTTTTTTTGCTATTTCGTTGAAGTAATTGATGCTTCCACCGCAAAAGTTGCTCTATCGATTTTCGTGTAACCAGCTGACCCAATGGTTTTCCAAGCAACCATTCATCTGATCGTAGATATCCTGTTTGCGATTTAAAGGAATCATTATAAAAGCTAATCTCCTCACTTTCATTAAAGGCTAAGATTGATGCGTCAATATTGTTCAGCATTTCAAGCATCAAGTAATGTGTCTTCTTCAACTCTTCTTCTGTTTCTTTTCTGGAATTAAGTTCGTTTCTAAGAATAAGATTCTCCTTTAATGCACGATAACCTTGTTTTGTTTTGATACAAGATATAGACCGCGAAAGTAATTCATCTTTTGTAAACGGTTTCGTAATGTAGTCATTAGCACCTACCTTAAATCCAAGTTTTAAATCTTCAACACGATTTTTAACCGTAAGCATGATGATAGGCAGTTCATTAATGTTGAAATCCCGGCGAATTTTCTCACACAACTCATATCCACTAATATGTGGCATCATCACATCCAAAAGGATTAAATCAGGTACTGGATTGGAATCAAAATATGACATCACTTTCCGTGTATCAGATATTGATTCAACATTGATATCAGCTGAAGAGAGATAGTTGGATATGACTGTAAGATTAATCAATTCATCATCAATAACCAATACTGTGACATCACTTTCATCCGTTGATCTTTCTTTTGTTGCTTTATTCTTATTCGCCAACGGAGTGAACCCGAGGAGTAAGTTACTTTCAGGCATTTGGTTTTCAATAATGGATACCGGCATAGTTGATCTTTCACTACGAATTTCTGAAATCAATGCTTGCTTTAACTGAAAACGAAAAATTGATCCAGCTCCCACTTCCGATTCAACCTGTATTTCACTACCATGCAACTCGACAAGCTGCTTTGTAATATAAAGACCAATTCCTGTCCCTCCCCTTGAGCTGTTAGTCCCACCATCCAGCTGCTCAAAAGAGTTGAAAATATCAGTGAAACGATCCGCTGGAATGCCCACTCCCGTATCACTGATTATGATTTCGACATTGCTATCAAGTAATTTACCTTCAATTGTTATTTCTCCCTCATCTGTGTATTTAACTGCGTTTCCTATCAGGTTATATAAAATCTGTTGCAGTCTGTTTACATCGGCAAGAACCAATGGAAAATCCTCTGACACCTTATTAATTAAATGGATCGGTTTTCCCTTGAGCAACTGGGATACTATGCTGATAACAGTTGACACATTGGATTGCAGATGTACCGGTTTCAGATCCAAGATAAGATCGTGTTGTCTTAATTGGGAATAATCAAGAATATCATCAATCAAATTTGAAAGTCGTCTTCCACTTTTTGTGATTAATTCAAGGTTCTGTAGAAGTTGTAAATCCAGCTTCCCTTTTGTTACTTCAATAACGGAATCCGCAATGCCAATCATTCCATGCAAAGGCGTTTTTAATTCATGGGTGGTATTTACCAGGAACTCATCTTTTAACTTATCCAGCTTTGATAAGGCGGCATTCTTCTTTGTCAGTTCTAAAGAGAGACGGTTCACTTCAGAAAAAGCCCGGGAAAAGCGTTTTGAAATGGAGATCGACATGGTCGCAATAAACAGCAACAGGCCATAAATGGTTACCATGTTTAGTGACTTGTTTTGCAGAGAAAGAACTATATCGATAGCACCTGTTGAAATGAGCAGCAGAAGACCTATTAAAATCAGCATCGAATCCGGTCGTTTTTTGATTGCTGCTAGAGTAATAACATAAACACCATATATCATCGATGGAACTGTTAATATTAAGTAAATATCAAATTGTATACCCAGAGATTTAAGATTGGAAAAAACAGCTAAAACTGAAAAAACCACGCTCAATAAAACATAACCTTTTTTAACAAGCGGAATACTTTCATCCGGAAACATCACCGCCAAAAAGGCAATAAGCGTTGGAATCGTAAAATAATAGGAAATGAATTCAACATGTTTCAGTAAATGAGCGGCGGCCTGATGCCGTTCTGATAACCAAGGACATTGAAAGTTTATTACCCAAAGAAAACAATAGACAGCCAAAAACAAAAATGAATAATCATGCTTTCTATTCAAGTAAAGCAAAAGGAAAAACATCCCCAATCCAAGCAATATCCCATTAATAAACTGTTTGTAATGATAATTCTGCTCTTTAGCTTTTTTCATTAGGCCGGCGTCTCCCAAAACGATGGAATCTGTAACACCAGCTTTATGATGATGGAAGTTTGAAACTTGAAGAACTATTTGCAGCTGATCTTTTTGAGGCTGGAATGAAGCCAATTGAAGGTTGTAAAAAAGGAACTGTTCATCCTTCAGTTGTTTTGCAACAGTCCCATTCATTGCAACTAACTCATTATTGATCCAAAGTGAATAAGTAGAATGAATATCCAGAATATGTACTGCCAATTCTTTTGAACCGGGTTTTATTTTTACGTTCAGTAACATCGTACAATAGCCATCTTCGGAATAAAAATCTCCACTCTTCGAAATTTCATTCCACGCACCAGGTAGTTTAATCAGTTCATTAGCATCACGCGATTCGGAAGAGATAAACGAATCAGGAGGTCGTATTTGGTTCCAATAAAACAGCCATTCACCATCGAGTCGAATTGTCCCGTTTTCTTCAAAATCCCACTCTGAAAGATCCATTATTCCATTGTGAGCAGATGGAATTGATCTGGATTGACAAGCTGAAAGTACTGAAATCGATAAAACCAAATAAATTACTAATCGAACCATTTTTATTCCTAAATAACATTTAACAAACCGGGACATAACTTCCATTGGTTTTTCCACTGAAGATGAATATGAAATGATTTGGATTATCTTATTTTCAGAAAGGCACACAAGATCACAAAACGCATTTTATCACAAATACTTATGTTAAGTTTAGAATAGTTTTAACAGTTTTCACATAAGCTTTTATTTGACTATAACATCCATTATTTTCGAATAATAATTGTAATTAATTGATCTGATTTATCAGTTTTGATGTTAGACAATTTGTTCTTATTTTCACAACAACTCTGTAACCGAAAAGATGGCAATGAACAAAAATATAGCAAAATCAATAATTACCATTTTGATATTATCAGTCATGGCAAGTTGTGGTGGGTCAAACTCGGGAAATTCGAGTTCAGAATCCGATGTGGCACTTGCAAAAGAGGCGTTAACTTTTGACACAATTAAAAAGGAAAATTCGTCAGCAAGTAATATTTTGACTGATTTGACATTGCCCAAAACAGGTAACTTTGAAACGAATATCTTCTGGTCTACGGATGATAATCAAACAATCACAACTGAAGGTGTCGTTACACGTCCCGCATATTCAGCAGGAAACAAAACCGTCAATTTGAGTGCGTCAATCAATAAAGGATCAGAGACAGCCATAAAGAAGTTTACCGTAACTGTGATCGAACAAACAGGGGATGATACCGAGTCGGTGGAAGCGGCAAAGAACGATTTAAAGGTAGATTTGATATTGGAAGATAATTCTGCTGCGAGCAATGTATTAACCGATTTAACCTTACCCACAACTGGAAGCAACGGCACAAGTATCACTTGGTCATCCAGCGATCGGTCGATAATTACAGAAGATGGATCTATTACACGCCCCTCATATTCAGACGGTGATAAAACAGTAACACTAACTGCCACAATTACAAAAGGAACTGAATCAAGCACAATATCATACACTTTCACAGTCATCGCCCTCCCTCAAAATGCAACAGAAGCAGTTTCCGCAGCAAAAGAGGATTTATTACAGGAAACTATTCTTAATGAAAATTCAGCAGTCAACAATGTTAAAAACGACTTGTCACTGCCAAATAGTGGCAGTAATGAAACAACCATTGTCTGGTCATCCAGTGATGAAACCGTCATATCCAATAACGGGGAAGTAAGCAGACCAACCTTTTTCGAAGGTGACCAAACAATAACACTAACTGCCACAATTACAAAAGATGGTGCGACTGAAACGAAAAGCTTTACCATAACAGTTATCAAACTTCCTCAATCCGACGAAGAAGCTGTAGCAATAGCAAAAAATGATTTGACCTTTGACAGTATTAAGAATGATAACACAGCTGTAAGTAGTATTTTAACCAATTTAACGTTACCTACATCAGGGAGTGATGGAACCGCCATCTCGTGGGTATCTAATGATGAAAGTACCATTTCAACTGCAGGAACGGTGACCAGACCATCTTATTCCACTGGCAATCTTACTGTCACTTTAACCGCAACGATCAGCAAAGGAACGGAGTTAGACTCCGAAAGCTATACGCTGACCGTAATCAAGCTTACTCAAACCGATGAAGAAGCCGTGGCTGCCGCCAAGGCCAATTTAACTTTTGATACGATTAAAAACCTGAATATGGAAGAAGACATGATCTTCAGCGCGTTAAACCTTTCAGAAAATGGTTCGGAAGACACAATGATTGAATGGTTTACTACAAATTCTACTGTGATTGCTGTGGATGGAACGATTAATCGACCATCTTCAGGAACAGCGTCCGTTAGCTTGACAGCCAATATTTCGATAGGGAGCTCGTCCAGCAACAAACAGTTTGATTTGGTAGTAACCTCGCCAATCAATCTACCGGATACAGGTCAAACATTATGTTACAATAACTCGGGTACAATTATCACTTGCCCTGATCCAGGCAGTGAACTTGCGCAGGATGGAAGCTACGAGTTTATCGCAAAATCCTTTACAGATAATGGCGATGAAACCATTACGGATAACAACACCGGCTTGATTTGGGAGTTAAAAACATCCGACAATAAAAACGATCAGTATAATTGGCAGGGGGCCTATGACTATTGTGATACATCAGAGTTAGCAGGTAATAATGATTGGCGTTTGCCGAATCCTGTTGAGTTATCATTAATTTTGGATATGAGTAAAAATAGACCCCCGATTGATCTTTCGGTTTTTCCAAATGCAATCAACACACTCATGTGGACATCCCAGGAGTATGATATAAACGGTGACGATTCCAATGCTAATGCATGGTATATCCCTTTTCACACTGGACCGGTTTTTTCAACGGGTAAAAGTCAAGGTTCTGTTGGAGTGCGTTGTGTGAGAGGAACTCAAAGTGTTCCGGCCGAGGAGTATAGTGATTATGGAGATGGCACTGTTGTCAAAGATAACAGGACCGGGCTTATTTGGGTGAAAGGAGAAACAACTTCAAGAAACTGGGCAGATGCAATTTCCTATTGTGAACAGACAGAAAGCGCGGGGGGATATACAGATTGGCGACTCCCCTCCCGGAATGAATTGATTTCAATAATAAAATATAACATCAGTAAAACAGTTAAGGGAATCGATGATACCATTTTCACAAACGTTAGTGATGAATTTTATTGGTCCTCAACAACTTTTCAAGATTCATACTATAAAGCATGGCGTATAGGCTATTCAGATAGTGCTCCAGGGGTTGTAGCAGAAGACTATAAATATAGTAATGCCGCAATACGTTGTGTAAGAGGTCGGTAAGTGATGTGATATATTAAAACTGACATTTTTGAAAGCCACCATTTTTTAAAAACAGCTGAACTTAGTGCCTTTTTTTACTGAATCACTTCACTATTCAAAGAGGAGAGAACAATCGAAGTGAAATTCTTATCATCTCATCTATTTCACTTTTTCAATCCCGAAAAAAACTCCTCAACTTTTTTGGCGCCTTTGTTAGTAATCTTTTCCAGTTTTTTTGATCCGGAAATTGACTGACAGGATAATTTATTGGTAAAGCATTTTTTTTTGCAACTTCTACGCTTGTAACCGTCATCTTTGAATTTGGTGTCACAAGTCAAACCGCACGTATCATAGATTTCGGTACACTTGCTTTCAGCTAAAGCCCCTATCGGCACAGTCAAAAAAATCATGACCAAGAATATGTTCAAAAACATTTTCATATTAAACCTCAAAAGATCAGGTTACTTTTTAATAAGAAATTTTCATTGTAGCCCAACGATTCAAACTATAATCTGAGAACTGTCTTCAGAATAAAAAACACCTTTCTCTTTGCATTCCTTTAATAGAATCGAGTAGAGCTTTTTGAGAAAAGAGTCATCCGTAAAATATTGTCCCATGTAATGTTCCACCTCTTCGGTTTTTACTTTAAGTTTTCGATAGGAGGAATGGTGTTCATTCGTACAGAGGTTCTGTACCAGTGGCATCAGTTTATCGGCTGATTTTACCAGCCTGGATTCAGCGGATTCCTGTTTTTGATATTCCGCAAACAGGGATATAAGATTTTCTCCGATGAAATCCGGTAGGCGGGAAAACAGTTCCCGGGCTGCAATTTCTTCATTCTCCTCCTTATTTTTTGTTTCGCCCCGGTACGGATTTGTGTCCCCTGCGTATAGTTCCGGCAGATCATGAATTAATGCCATCTTCAGCAATTTCGTAAAATCAACCGACTCAAACTCTTTTTCGAACAACATCAGAAAAAGTGCCAGATGCCAAGAATGTTCCGCATCACTTTCTGCCCGGCCAATTTTAGTGGTATGACAGGTTCTCTCGCATGTTTTGAAGGTTTCAATCTCCTTTAGGAAATCAAGCATTGTTATATATTTGTTTATACCGTTCATCCGGTTTCCTGGGGAGGTTTTTATTGGATTTACCTGGAAGAAAGAGCGACCATAAACCTATCTCTGATAAAGGTTTAAAGCCCTGCTATGGAAACGGAGGTTTGGCCATCACAACCGGTTTTCCACCCAATTGGGTGAATCCGGATTTTTCATATAGACCTTGTGCTGTCGAAGTCCAAAGCATCTGACGGGTATTGTTGATTGAGAAGTGATTCGTTACGACCTCCATCAGCCAATTCCCCAATCCTTTTCCCCGAAACTCCTCTGCAATAATCATATCGAGGATAATGGCATAAGTAGCATAATCTGTCAGTACCCTGGCAAAACCAATTTGAGAATCCCCGTTATACAATCCAAAACAGAGGGAGTTTAAGATGCTCCTTTTAACGGTATCGGCGGTTCGATGTTTCGCCCAATGGCTTTTACGTAGCAGTTCTACAACGACCTCCAGGTTGATGGAGGACGGATCATCATCTATGAGGTACTTATCTTTTTGCCATCTCATTGCCAGACATCTTTTCCAATTTGGATTTAATGAAGATACACTAAAAATCCATACCCCCGATTGTTCCTCCCTGGGATCTTCAGATTCGAAGGGGCTAAAGCGTACGTTTTTAATTTTAAATAAACAGAATGAATTGTCAACTTATTTAAGTTCGGGGAGTTCCTTCATTTTATTGATCAATTCATCAATGTCAATGGGTTTCATCAGAAAATCATATGCCCCGAGACGCATTCCTTCAATCCCTTCTCTCGTAGATCCATGGCCTGTTAAGAGGATCACCTGAATTGACTTATCCTTCCCCTTTATCTGATGCAACACCTCCAGTCCGCCCAATCCCGGCATTTTTATGTCCAGGATGACAACATCCGGGCGATCGGTTTCTATCATCTCTAATGCCATTTCACCGCTGGTCGCGATTGTGGCATTGATCTTTCTTAGTTGAAGTCGCTCTGCTAAAGCTGTTACAAAATCAGCCTCATCGTCCACCAACAAAACTTTTGGGTTTCTCATTTCTCTCCTTTGGCTTCTTTTGGCTTGTTTTTTAAGAATACAATAAAGCTGGTGCCATGACCCAGTTGACTGGTTACTTTAAACTCGCCACCAAGCTTTTTAATGATTCCATAGGTTATAGGAAGACCTAAACCTGTTCCACTTCCCTTTTTGGTGCTGAAAAATGGTTCAAATATATGATTCAATGTCTCTTTCGACATCCCACAGCCGTTGTCTTTTATTGAGATCCCAATGGTTTCACTGTTTTCTACCCAGGACATGATTGTAATCTCACCGCCATCTTCAATGGCTGCGAAGGAGTTTGTAATAATGTTCAAAAACACTTGTTGAAGCTGCCCTTTATCAGAAGGGATCAGGGGTAAGTCAGGTGAAAGGTGGAGATTTAACAAAACCTTACGATAAACGGCTTCTTTTTCTAAAAACCCTAAAACCTCTTTTATTACTTCGTTTACATCCAGCAATTCAAAATTGATCTCCATTCTGCGGGCGAAGCCCAGCAATCTGTGGGTTATGGTTTTGCATCGATCCACGGAGCCGATAATTGAATCCGTAAGTTGCAGAAATTTCTCCTTGTCCTTGAAGTTACTGTCAAGTTCGATGAGATCTTTCATCAAACCCGCTTTTTGATCAATAATCGCCATGGGATTATTGATCTCATGCGCCACTCCCGCTGCAAGTCTGCCTATTGATGAAAGTTTTTGCGTGTGTTCCAGTTCTCGAAAAGCTGACTCTCTGCGTTCATCTGCTTTTTTAATCTGATTCACCAGGAAATCCGCGATTTTAAACACAGCAATAACGATTAAAATGCTACTACCTATCAAGATAAAAAACATCTCACTCTGGAGGGTGTACCATGATTTCAACACTACAGACTGGGGCTTTACGATTATCAGAGAATAGTCTGCCAGGGTAAGCTTAGCATGCAACATCAGAACCTTACCTCTTCCTGTCGGATCCAGCTCCTCACTCATTTGTGGACCATAACCACCCGTTTGAGAAACCAGATCGAATTTGTCCAGAATCGCACCATAGAATTTGGAATGGGTTTGAATGATCCCCTTGTCATTGATTAAAAAGGCGTCACTTTCCGAATCTAATTCCATTGCGGTAATGATGCTATCAAGAATTTGGGTGTCCAGCGTAACCCGGAGTGTCCAGGTTTCTCCATTGTCAGCAAATTGTTGAACCGCAATAGCCATATGAGGGAATTCCCTGTACCCCATGAACACATTGCTGATGATAAACCCCCTCACCTCCACCTCATGATGCCAGCCCTGCTTGGAATAATCTTTTCCAAGCAGTTTGTAAGGCCCAGCATAGGCTACTTGAATTCCATCACCATTAATAACTCCCAGATCGACAAATCCGCCAAATTCCTTTTTTAAAACACGATACAGGCGATTCAGCGTTTCCTCTTTGGATAGTTCTTCAAAAGAGTTGGATGATGCCACCGAACGTACCATTGAGAGTCTTTCCTTCATCAACAGATCAAAGGAATGGACGGTTTTGCTCATCAGCAGCCGGAGAGGTGTCAGAATCTCTCTTCTCATGTTTGATTGATACTGAAGGTAGTTGAATGCTGCCATCGATATAAGCGGAACAAAGGTAACCAATATCATTAAGATAATAATATTACGCCGCAGAATGGTATACCGATGTGGGGATTCAATATCCTCATGAAAGGCAAGAAATCCATGACTTATTAGTCTTAACTGCTTTAATAATTTTTTACTTATTCTCATTTAAGCCTTCTATTTAAACGAATTGCTAAACTCGTCTGTGTTTTAATTCTCTTGAGCCACTTAACTATTTGTCGACTTCAGTCCAAGATTTTCCCGCTGGTTAACTCCCCTTTTTGATAGGATCTAAGGGCAGATTTCCATGGGCCTATCACTGAATCCAATACCACTACCTTTTTCCAGATCAGGTAGTGGTAAAACTCCTCCTCAATTCCACTGCAAATAACAGTGCCAATTCCTTCAGTTAAAACAAGATGACACAGCTTTTCCGCTGAGGCTTGTGGGAGTACTATTATTTTTTCTGTATCTTCTCCCTTCTGAGTACCTGCCTGGGTAATCAGGATTTCTGTGGCAAGATCAAACCTTGGAGCCACATCATTTCCATACAAAGGGATTAGTATTTTTTGTTCCATTTGTCACATACAAGTGTAATAAGTTATGTGATCGGCTAAAGATTCACAAGGGATTCTGACAACAGCTACACCATCATCCTTAATTTAAATCGTATTTTTTCATTTTCCTCCAAAGTGTGCTGCGTCCCCATCCAAGTTTTTCGGCTGCTTCATTTCTACGTCCCCCTGAACTTAGAAGAGCATTCATAATCAGCTGTTTTTCCATATTGGTCCACGTTTCATGTTTTTCTGAGGACACAACAGAATGATTTTCTCTCTGGCTCCCCGGATTTACAGGCGATTCAATCGGTTCCACGGTTGACAGTATCACCTTGTTTTCCAGGATATAAGTCGGCAGGTGCTCCGGCTCAACATACCTGCTTTCACAAATATTTGCCGCATATTCGACAATATTTCTTAATTCCCTGACGTTTCCAGGAAACGGGTATTGAAACAAAATCTGCATGGTGTTTTTGGAAAATCCGGAAATCTTCTTTTGAAATCTTGAATTTAAAGTATGTAGAAAATGATCAAGAAGCAATTGGAGATCACCTTCCCGGGTTCTCAGGGGAGGCAGATGAATCCGCACCACATTTAATCTGAACAGCAAATCACTACGGAATCGTCCCTGACTGACCATCTGTTCAAGGTTGCGATGAGTTCCGGCAACTACGCGCACATTGGCCTGAAATCCTGCTGTACTGCCCAAAGGATAAATAACCTGATCATCCAGAAAAGTCAGCAGTTTAACCTGCAGGGTTAAGGGAAGATCCCCGATTTCGGTTAGAAAAAGAGTGCCGTTGTGGGCTAATCTAAAGCGGCCCGGTTTGTTTTCCGTAGCCCCTGTAAAAGCGCCCTTCTGATGTCCAAATAGTTCCGATTCCAACAGGTTCTCCGGTAGCGCCCCGCAGTTCACCTTAATAAAGGGTCCCTTGGACCGATTGGATGCCTGATGCAGAGCTTCTGCAACCAGATCCTTGCCAGTTCCTGTTTCGCCGGTAATCAATACGGATGAATCACTTTGAGCCAGTACAGGCATGATTTGATAGATTTTCTCCATCTGGGGGCTGCGACCGATGATGTTGGAAAAACTGTAGGCATGACTCATTTTGGCATCCAATTCTCGAATGGCCCTCAAGTCTTCAATGGTTTCCAGGTATCCAACCACTTTGTTTTCGATGTCTTTCACCGCTGCAATATTGATACTGACAGGAATCAGCTGCCGATCCCGATCGATGATGTCACTTTCCACGGATATCGGTTCAAATTCTTTTTGCTCTTTGCGGAGTGGGCATTGTTTCACACAAAGCCTGCTCCTTAGCACATGATAACAGGGTAGACCCCGTGCTTCATTATTGGCAAAACCCGTAATAGCTTCCAGAGCACGATTCATAAGAATAACCTTACGGTCCATATCCAGAATGACAATACCTGAAGGGATTTTATCAATCAGTTGTTGCAGAGCTATAGGGATTTTTGACAGATTATTAATGATTGGCAGTGTTTTAATCGACTTCTCCTATATTGTCTGATGGTCGAAAGTATCAGGCAGAAATCCAAGGTGTGCAGCGGTCTCTTGGTAAACGTTTATTTCATTTAAAGAGAATTCGTTTCATTCGTCAATGAATGAATTTGAAACAATATGAATCAAATCAATAATTGTATTTGGGACTGTATTTTTCTCTCCTGGTGCTGTTCAATCGTCAGGAGGCTAGTACTCCGGGATTTTCCTGTAAAATAGTGTTTATATCCTTTTCAAACTTGGATTTGTAATAGGATACAGCTGTATTGTTCAACATGATCATGTCGATCTGCCTGGTATGAATCAATAAATACCCCAAAATTACCAGACGCTCTTTCATATATTCATGATCCAGGTTTTCCAGCCGGGCGATCAGATTATCCTTTCTGATACTGGTGGAAAAACCATAGATTTCCAGAATATCTGCCAAAAACAGAACCCTGTTATGCCTCCTCCTAAAGTCAGCAGCTCCGCCTTTGAATTGAAAACTAATGTAGTTTTCTTCCTGGTTATCACAAACAATTGACTCGACTGTCGAAAAATGAAATCCGAGTCGGGAGGAGAGATTGCAGAAATTCTTTGAAATCATGAAATAATTTTTATCGGCAAAACCGGTTCGAGCACTTGCTGTCAGCGAAGAGTTTGTTGTCGCTTGAAACATGACAGATAAGAATCCCCTGCCATCAATAGGGGGTGGCCCCTCCCAAGGAACAGCTACCATTCCCTCCCATAAAGCCAACATGGGAATCGATGCAATGTTTTCCAATTTCACGTATTTACTCTCGGTTTCCTGTATAAAGCCGTCATCAAGGTTTAAAACCCACCATTGCATTGGTACCTTGTAATAAAGCTGCTTTCCCGACCGTTCTGAAAAATGATGGGTTTTGCCAAAGTCAAACATCCTGGCAACCGATTTTTCATGTATAAAGCGGGTAATATCATGAAGAGTGGTGCACTTCGAGGGTCTAAAGTCAGCAGAATCCGGATCGATCAAATTTAAGGGGACGATGTATCTACTGATATTTTTTAGAGTCTCATAAACAGGACTTCCGGCCATAAGACTCGTTTTTTTCCCGGTCTGCAGCAGTAAGGCGTCTATTTTACCCGAGTGAATCTCCCTTCTATTTGCGTCCAACGTGATGAGAGTGCCGTTCTGCATCCCTTTTATCACGGCGCCTACACCGAATAGCGCCGGGATTCCGAACTCCCTGGATACATTGGCCAAATGTCCGGCAAAACTGCCCTCTGCAACAATGATCCCGGCTGCCCGGCTTAACAAGGGAGCCCACCTGGGAAGAGCTTGTGTGGTAACAAGAATAGCTCCCGCGGGGAAACGCATTACATCCTCCCTGCTTTCAACCTTGAATATCTCTCCAAAAGTGACTTCGGGATTTACGGCAATGCCTCCTTTGAAGAGGATCGTATTTGTGGATATATCGGTCTCTGCTTGTCGTGGGATGGCATTTTTTGTTTTTACTCTTGATAAAGGACGGCACTGCAGAATCATGATCCGGTTGTCACCTGTAATGCCCCATTCAATATCCTGGGGTTTTTGAAAATGCATTTCCAACCGGGTTGCTATTTTGGCCAACTCAGCTATCTCCACAGGTGTAAGCGAAGGATTGCTGCTCTTATTCCCGTCAACAGGTACCTCATAAATCCCTCCCTCGGGACTGCAACCGTATTGCATCAATTTGGATTGAATATCCTGGTGAATGATCTCGTAGGGAGGTTCTCTAGAGACTACAAAACGATCACTGGTTGCATTACCTTCAACAACTGTCTTGGGTAATCCCCAGCAGGACTCAACATATATCCCGTCATCTTCTATGTCGACCGGATTACGAGTATAGATTACGCCTCCTGTCACAGTATTCAGCATTTTCAGGCAACCAACGCTCATTAGGATATCATCATCTTTCAACCCGTGATTATAGCGGTAAACGATTGCTTCCAGACTATACTTGCTTGCAACCACCTCTTTATAGGACTCAAGGAAACTCTCTTCATCCACATTGAGTTTTGAATGGTACTGCCCTGCAAAAGAAGTCTTCAGATTATCCTCACCCAGGGCGCTGCTTCGTAACGCCATTCTCAAAGCCACACCTTCGATTTTGAGATTTGAGATTGCCTGTTTTATTTCACTTTCAAGTTGGGGGGGGATCTTTGCCGCCAGAATTAAATTCTGTAAACGCTGACTGGTTTTTTGAATTGATTCCATATCTTCAAAATCAACCAGTTGGAACAGTCTTCCTATTTCTGCATCCAGATCATTGCACTTTATTATTAACTCATAAGCATAGGTGGTAACCACAAATCCTTCTGGAACCGGCAAATGAAGATTGTTTTTTACTTCCCCCAGTTTTGCCATCTTGTTTCCCACCAGATCAGTATTGGAGAGGTCAACAGATGAAAAGGGAATAATCAGGGGCGAGTCCTCCGTTCTTCGCGGAGAAATCAAATGTGAATTGATCTCGTTTTTGATTCTGTTGAAGCTATCATTCAGGTTGCTGTATTTGCCGGGAACTATCTCTTCCAGATTTCGAATCATACGGAAGACATCAACAGAGATCGAGGTTATTTTATCGTTGACAAAAGCGAAGGGAAAAGGGCTGTTTTCCTGAAGTTTTTTTTCAATGGCAGCCATGTTTTCAAGCGCATTGTTATTCGCTTGTAACAAAGTTTTAAAACTATGGTATCGGGTTTTGAATTCCAGACGAAGTTCTGCAGCTCGTTTATCATCCACCTCCGAAGAAGCAAGATAATCCAGGGCCATATCACCGCCCCCCTCAGCCATTGCCGCTGCGGCTGAGTATTTGTCCAGTAAATGGCCCTGCTTCCATCTAAAAAAGAGTTCTTTGATAAGCTCAATTAGCCGGTTCATGTTGTGGTTGCCAATTTTTAATACAAAGATAATTTTCTTTTGTAATTATAAACATTACCGTTATCTCTTACAACCAATCCCGCACCTCTCTTTTTAAGGTGCGGCGATTAAAGCTTTTTACATCTTGTTCCTGTTAGCTCAAAAACGGCTAATGTTCCAGTTTCAAGCCTAATCCTATGAAAATGTACATGATGGCGTAACCAAACCACAAGGTGTATACCACATAAAACAGAAGTGAGAGAACCACAAAGAGGACCTCTGTAGATATTTGCCGTGGCTCAACCTTGTAATAGTTGAATGAACATTCAACCGCCCTGGTGATCACCGAATTTACATATTTTGCCTCTTCAAATCTTTTCTCCTTGGTCAACTTTTTTTCAACACCTTTTAAGGTCAACCACCAGTAATAGAGCACTTTTTTTTCATCAAGCTGATATCTTGTAAAAACCGTATCTCCCTGGTTATTGAAGAGATTATCTGCATCCCGGAGCGAGAGAGCCAAAATGCCTCCCAAATCCCCGGACACAGAAATATCATTCTCATTAACACTAGCCTTGACTCCCGCACTTTCATAGACCCTAACCATTTCATTGGCCTGGTCTTTTGTCAAAAATCCAACAGGAGCTGTGACACTCTTTCCCTTATATCTATCAACTTCGGAAATCAGTTTGGGAATGTAGTAGACCGACCCTTTGGAAATCGAGTTATACAGATCGTCAAAATAGTTGATCGGCCGTTGACCGTTAAAAACCGGTGAAAACAGCAGAACCAAAATGACTACAAACCCACATAACAGGGTAATCCCTTTTGTTAGTTCTCGTTTTGACGTTTTCATAATTCAACCTCCACTCCTCTCAGGACTTTTATATTCTTTAAAAAAGTACCGATCACCCAGATCGCAAAGATGGATATCACTATAAAAAAGGACCAGATACCAATCTGATCAAGGATCATTATTGTTCGTTTTGACAAGGAGATAATTTCCATTTCCGAAAGTTTGCCGGGCAAAGCAAATGCACGATTCACAAAACCGGCAAGAACAGCCATGGCATAAAACCCACGGATGGTGATCTCTTTTACCACTTTAGTCACCAATGCCCCAATCTGAATCCCAAATAGTGATCCCAACAGCATTCCTATCGCCAATGTATAGAAAATGAATCCGTATACCGCATATTGACTGATCGATGAGTACCCTGCCGTAAAGACAATCTGAAAGATATCCGTCCCTACGGTTGTCATTGACGAAACACCAAGCACATAGACAAAGATTGGAAAGGTCAAGAATCCTCCACCAACACCCATAATTGCGGCGCAAAAACCAACCAAGCCGCCACTGAGAATCAAGAAAATAGATGAGATTCTTCGACCGCCCGGTACCAACCCCTGGTCAAATGTAACCATTGGCGGAATTTTGATGGATTGAATCTTCCTTGCCAAACCCCCTACTCCCGCAACTTTTGATCCGCCACTGTCAAAATCATCACCTTCTCCCGACTTTCTGGACTTCAAAAAGTCTGTTAAGGCATAAGTTCCTAAAATTCCAAGCATTAAAACATAAACCGTCGTGATAAACGTGTCACTCAGTACCGGGTTAATCTCATATAACAACCGGTTGATAGTTCCTCCACCTGTTGCGCCTGCAATGGCACCAATCAAAAAGAGGACGGCCAATGGCACTGAGATATTTCCCAGTTTCTTATGCATCACACTTCCCATAATGGCCTTGGCAAAGATATGAAAAAGATCCGTCCCAACTGCCAGGATCCCTTTTATCCCGGCACTCATCAATGCCGGCGCTATAATAAATCCGCCACCTGCACCGATACAACCGGTAATCAGGCCGGCACCCAATCCGATGAGGATTGACGCAAAAAATATTCCCGGTGTGAAATAGGCCGGACTATAAGCTTTTTTACCTCCCAGCGATTCCGGTATAATACCGCTGACATCACTGGCAATTGCCACACCACCGACAATGATCGGAATAATTAATAAAAACAGAATAATCATTCTCTTTTTATCATTAAATATCGTATTGGATATTTCCATTTCCCACTTGGCATGTGCCCTGGCACCCATCATCATGAAACGGCCCCATTGTGTAATGAATTTCATTTTTATTTCTCCTGTTATTTCAAAAGTCTGTTCTTTTTCTCATTTAGTCACACATCCTTATCAATACGCTCTGTAGAGACGATCTTAAGTTTGTGAGCCATGATAATCTTACCCACCAGATCCTCAATCTTCACCGGTTTGACCAAATAGTCATATACACCGGCTTTTATACCGTTAATGGCTGTTTCGATTTTAGCGTGTCCTGTCAACATAATGACCGGAACAAGGTCATCCAATTTTCTCATTTCTGCATATGTCTCAATGCCATCCATCTCAGGCATTAAGACATCCAGAAGGATTACATCAAAGCTCTGTTGACCGATCTTCTCTAAGGCTTCTTTTCCACTATTGGCGCAATCCACATCAAATTTTCTGAACCTGAGGCGTTCAGCCAATGTTTCAGTGAAGTCTTTCTCGTCATCTACAATTAATACTTTGATAGTCATATCAAGTTTTTAAGATTCCATTCCTGAAGAAATCATATGAGCATGGGCAAAATGAGTGTTTCTTGTGAAATTGTGGTCCTTATCTATTTAAACTGTTACCTTTAAGGCGTATGCTTCTTTTATTTTAGCAACCAGCAGGTTTATATTTACGGGTTTTGTCAAATAGGCAAAAGCGCCCAGCTCCATGGAATCTTGTTCATCCTTGTCGGAACCATGTCCGGTCAGGATAATTACCTGGATTTCCGGGTAGTGTTTCTTTATCCGCTTTAACACCTCCATCCCATCTATTCCGGGCATTTTCAGATCCAGAACCATTACATCCGGAACTTCGTTATCAACAATTTTTAATGCCTCTTCCCCATTCAGGGCGATGTCCGTTCCAAAGTCACGCATGGTCATTCGTTCGGATAATGTTTTTACCAACTCCTCTTCATCATCCACTAATAGCAACTTAATTTGCTTCATCATTTATTCCTGTTTTAAGTTGAAAGGGTTGAGAGATGTGACGCATCAGACACTCTCTGTTTTGTCTCTTTTTTCCCGGTTTAGATATTCATGAGCAAGATCCGTAGCCCCGCCTTCCGCCAGACTGATGGCAATAACCATCTCTTCATATCGTTGCATAAATGGTTTCTTGTTTTTCTTTCTTTGGAGCTTCCGCTGTGTTGCTTCCTCTAATCTGGCAAGCAGCACTGTCATATCCAGTGGCAGAAAAAAATCATCAAAAGCGCCCAGCTTCATCCCCTTTATGGACAGATCCATTGATTCGGAATTATTGATCAAGATAACTTCCACAAATGGTCGCTGTTTCTTAATCATTGCCAGAATATCCAACCCCTTTTTCTTTAATTCCACCAGACTCAACAACACCACATCAATTTTTCTCTTTTTGATAAGACGTTTCGTTTCGGAAACCTGATCCGATAACGTTACCTCATACCCTTCAAGTCGCATTCTTTGGGCCATGTTTTCACGAAACAGATTATCACTCTCAACAATTAATAAACCGGTTTTCATTTTTGGAAGATGTCCTTTGAATGCCGGTTATACAACCGCGATTCTATACTGAACCGGGATTCCATTTAATCCGACGGTCTGCAAAAAATCATTAAAAGACCTGCCTGTCGGTTTTTGTTTTTGTAAATCCAGTTTTAAATACTCTCTTGCCATTTCAGGAGATCCTTCCGCCATTGCTGCCGCTGCAAATACCTCTTCAAATGAACACATCATCCCTTTTGCCTTTTGTGATAACTGAAAAAATAGTGATTCATTTTTTGATGAAGTTCCCTGGTTTAAATATTGTTGAGCTATTTCCGGATCTCCCTCGGCAAGACCCGCTGCCGCAAAATCCTTCTCCAACTCTCTTGCGTAATCTTTCACTTTAGCCCACAACGGTTTATCAGAAGATAATTTTCTTGAGTCTAAAAACCTTCGTGCTATGTCGGGATCACCTTCAGCTAACCCGGCGGCCATAAAATCCTCTTCAAGGCTCTTAAGAAATCCTTTTTTTTGTGCCTTTTTCATTTTAACCTCCAGTTGCGTTAATAATTAAAATCGTTCTTGAACCTGACACCTAATCAGCAGAAAATGTGCCATTATTGGTTAAATGCAATATATCAGTTATTTACAGTGATAATAGATAATGCATTTTTTCTGAAAGACACTTTTTGATACATATAAAGACATTTTGAAAGACACATATTGAGACTTTTTGAACAGATAATGTTTTCCTTCCTTTCCCTAAAATCGATCCCAATTGCGTTTATAAGGAGTTTTCCGGTAATAAGTGATTACCTTTTGAGTTCCACTAAAAATTTTTCATCTGGCAGGTTATCGGATGAATTAACAGAAACTGGTTATACCAAAATTCTGGACGACCTCCTCAGTCAATTGCCAGACATTGTAAAGTCAAATACACCAAGGTTCTTTGAAAATCTGGTTGTGGATCTGCTAATAAAAGTTGGATATGGTAGTAATAAAATTGAATTCGGTGAGGTGGTCGGCAAATTCGGAGATGAAAGCATAAATGTAATAATAAAGTAAGACAGAGCGAGATTGGACAAGATACATATTCAAGCAAAAAAATGGGAAAGCACTGTGGGTAAACCAGAAATCCAAAAATTCGTTGGGGTTTTGCATTGTTAATGAGAAAAAAAGGAATATTTGTTACCACCTTGTCATTCTCAAAACAGGCCCATGAACACTTAAATAGCATAGATACGAATATTGCTTTAATCGATGGGTTACAAATAGCTGAATTAATGCTTGATCATGAGCTAGCAGTATCGGTAAAGGATACTTATAAGATTTATCGCATTGATACTGATTATTTTGAGAAATAACAATGAAAGTGTCACATTTCCGCTCAAATTATGGTGCTTTTGTCCCTGATCTTCCAGGTTGTATTGCTGCAGGGAAAACAAAAAAGAAGTTGTTGGATTAATAGAAGAAGCGATAGAAACCCATATCAAAGGGTTACAAGAAGATAGTATGACAATCCCAAATTCACATTGTGATGTTACACATGTTGAAGGCAATATTGCATAACTGAATAATCGGATGAGTGACAATTATTGAGGATAGCTTTATAAAGCTGTATCAAATCTTTTGCTTTGGATAATGGAATTAGAAACAGAAAGGTTGTGTTTACGTCAGTGGAAAGATGAGGATTACCCAAAGTTTGCTGCTTTAAACGCTGATGCCTACCTCATGGAATACTTTCCAAAACCGCTATCACGGTAGGAAAGCGATGGCATGGCTGATAAGATCAAGAGATTAATTCAAGAGCGAGGCTGGGGCTTGTGGGCGGTGGAACTTAAATAAAATGGCGAATTTATAGGCTTTACCGAATTGCACATTCCAAAAGCGATTCTACCGTTTTCACCGTGTGTCGAAGGGGGATGGCGATTAGCGAGGAAGTGTTGGGGATTTGGATACGCCCCGGAAGCTGCTAATGAGGGACTACTGTTTGCATTTGACAACCTGAAACTGGACGAAGTAGTTGCTTTTACCGCTGTGGGTAATCTCAAATCTCAGTCTGTTATGAAAAAGATTGGCATGGTAAATACCCACCAGGATTTTAAACATCCGGACATTGACCCGGGCAATCAACTTTGCAACCAAGTACTGTTCAAAATTACAAGTTTCCGTTGTAAAGATTCTAGCTTTTAACACATTTCCGAAGCTGGTGGTTATCATCTTCTATTGAATCAAGATCAGGTTTTCCGACAACATTGCCTCAGAACCAAAAAAAAGTGCATCAGACGGTAAGTTCTGAGTTGGATTTACTTTTTACAATAAATCGAGACTTTTGGGGAAAATAGAATTCCAGTTGTTTTTTCGTGTAATATCTCGCAATCGAGTAGCGTTCCGACATTTCAGGAAGTAGAACTAAATCCGGGATTTTAAGGTATTTATTTGGTGGTCTAAAATTGATGAAAAAGTATAAAATCGAGATCGAAATATTCGAAGGCAGGGGAGGGAAATTAGTAAAGAAAGATGGGGACATCATCTACCCTGACTTATCAAAAGAGGGAATCTGTGCTTGGATGTACCGAGGTAATGGCAAAATCAGTTACAAGCGCGGGCAACGTTTTAATTATCCTGAAGAATTGGGTAGACTATGCCCTTGGCTGGTCGATAGCATCAATAGTGTGATAAGGGTTTTAAACTTCGGCGGGGTCTTACCTTGGGAATATAAGGATACGCCATATGAAAAAGAAATAGATCCTGATGGAGTCACAACAGAATACATAAGATGCTTAGATCCAACAGAATCGGGAATTGTTGTTAAAATAATACGGATACCACTTCAATGATTATAAAAGTTTCCTTACAATCGTAACTCTGCCAAAAGGTAATTGAATTGAAATTATCAGTCATAATCCCAATATACAACGAGTTCAACAATATTGATGAAGTTATCAATCGTATAAATGCTGTGAAGCTTCCTCCGGAAATCTCTGATTTGGAAATGATATTGATTGATGACGGCTCTAAAGATGGTACAACAACCAAGTTAGAAAAATACAAAAATGACAAAACCATGATTGTCCATGAATCCCGACTGAACTTTGGTAAGGGGACAGCAACGAGAATAGGGTTGACGTATGTAACCGGAGATGTGGTGCTCATCCAGGATGCCGATTTGGAGTATGATCCTGCAGACTACCCAAAACTACTAAAACCGATTATCGAGCAGGGATCACAAATAGTATATGGTTCTCGTTTTTTGAATAAAACGAAAAGACTGGATGGGATGGCGTATAAAAATTGGATGATCAATGTTTTGCTTCGAGTAATAACCAATGTTTTATATGGATCAAAACTAACCGATGAAGCAACTGCATATAAGATGTTCAAAACAGAAGTCCTCAAAAAGATCGATTTAAGATCGAAAAGATTTGAGTTTTGTCCCGAAGTAACGGCAAAAGTCTTGAAACAGGGATATCAGATTACTGAGGTCCCAATAAGTTATAAAGGCCGGTCGGTGGAGGAAGGGAAAAAGATAAGATGGTTCGATGGTATTGAGGCGATCTGGACATTACTAAAATATCGTATTCTCAATTGATATCAATACTTAAACTGCCAAGGATTCATTGAGTATTTATAAACCGGGCTGCATAGGCACTTAATCGAGGATGCCGACTGCTTTAAGACATATTCAAAGAACATTGGTTCAGGGAAAGAACTGAAATGTTATGAACAGCTATCAGGTCGCCGGACAATTCAAGTTTGGAGATCTTGGGCGATTTATCATTGACTCAGTAGCCGAATGAACAGATACATTGAAATTGGCAGCCACATTTTGGATGTACCCATTTTATTGGTTGTCTTATTTCTTGTATTGTCTGCCATCGCCATTCTTATCATCATCATATATAGTTTCAGGATCACAAAACTTTCTCTTAAGATGGTAATAATTCCGGTGATGGGATTTGCCCTGATTATTTCTACTTTCGGGGCTGTATATTACTCTGGCGTGCTTAATCTTGAAGATTCTCCAATCCCTCTTGCCGATATCAATAAGGAGTTTTTCGTTTTAGATACTCAGACTTTTTCCGCTAAGAAACAGTCATTAAAATTCCGCTACAGCATCTCAAATAATCTAAAAAAACTCGGTTTCATCAGGAAGATCTATGATGATGGCAATCGCACTTATATTTACTTGAACACCCTGGTTATCCCAACCGTATATGTCGGAGACAGCAGTGGTGATCTTATTGATCAAAAAGATCATATAACCATAGAGATGGTTCCCGAGTATCCTTTCCCGATTCTTGTAGCGGATCAACTATCAACAGTCTGGTACTTAAAATTTAACAGCTTTCTTGACCATATTAAACAAAACCCGGTATTTGAGCCTTATTTTGAAAACGGCATTGTGAAAGTGTTTTACTCCGATACTCTTTACACAACCCTCAAAATCATCAAAGACCCCCATATTTGCAACCAGGCTTCACTTCAGGGCAATAGCACTTCAATCAATTATTCAAGATACTATTTTATTTTTGATAACATCCGGTATTACATTGATGATTGCTCCATTGACTATGCTGTAGAGTTACAATCACATTGATCCAGGGAGATCGGTATCTCCCATCTTTCCGTATGGAGGTAAAAAGAGTAAGTCCGTTTTTTCTCAAATACCTTCGATCTCCAGAGGATTTTAAAATTCTTTAATCAAAACAGCTGCGGAAATGGTTGGCCACCGGAATTTCCATTACACCCGGTGTTGCTTTGCAGACTGCAGGAATGCTGTTGACGACAGATGATGCTACGGCTAGCTGCTCCGGACTGGTACGAAAAGGGTAATCGTCAGGATTTTTTAGATCAATCGCCATTTTCACCCCCGGTAATCCGCGAATGTCGATATTCCACAGGTTGTAATCCGGATTTTTGAGATGGGCTGTTTCCATAATCCAGGAGATGGACAGGGTAATAAACCGTTTCCGGTTGACAATCCCGTGCCAACGCCAGTTAGTATGCCCGATGGTTCCTTTCTTAATCCTGCCGGCTGGGATCGAAAGATCCTGTGTCGCCGGAAGCATAATATGATCGGTCTCTATACGTTCCAGCTTCAATCCAAGCCGGTCAACCAGACCCGCCACAACCTCTTTATACATGCCGTTTAATATCTCAGCCGGTGCCCAGTCCGGATCATTGGGATCTATGGAACCGCATCTGGCACCAAATCCGAGAATATCAAATACATAATTCGGGTTCTGCATTAAGGTGCCATCGGCGATCTCACTGATACAGATATGATCTATCTGACTGCAAAGTCCTGTAGCCACGGCAGCTATTTTTTCGACAATAAAGCCCGGATTCAGACCTGTTCCAAACAGGGTGGATCTTCCCTGACGACAGGCTTTTTCAAAGGTATTCAGATATTTTTTCCCCCAGTATTGCGGGTAAGTGTGACCGTTGATACTGATAACGTTTTTCCCGGATGCCAACAACCGGCAAATGTCAAAGTTGTGATGGGTATAGGGAGGCTGCAGTCGGGGTGCATGGATCACTACATCAGCATCCAGGGAAAGAATCTCATCGATATTCCTGGTGGCAAAAATCCCTGTAGCCTCACGTTTTGCTATTTCACCGGCATCCAGACCTGCTTTTGAATTGCTGTAAACAAAGAGTCCGGCAAGTTCCAGATCGGGATGGTCTATGACCGCTCTCAGACAGGACTTTCCCATGGCACCAGTTGCCCACTGAATAACTTTGTATTTCATTTCATCTAACCTCCGTTTCTTTCCAGGATTTAAATGCTGAACACTTGGGTTATCCGAATCACTTCCCGTTGAATCGAACGATATACCGATTTTTAGCTCAGATAACCTAGAAGGTACTGAAAACTCCCATTAGAAAAAGGTTTAACAGAAACGCTATTGTGGGCAAACAGGTGGTGTTCCAAAAGAGTGCCCGTCAGGCGGAATAAAAATTCTTACCAAAACGTGCCTGACTTAATCCGGTGAGATCCGCCCATTTCATCGGACCTCCCTTATCGGGCGGGAAACCTACGCCCCAGATAGCTCCGATATCAATCAATCTGGGATCGGAAACCACTTTATTATCCAGAAGTTCTTTCCCTGTTTGCGCCAGAGGCCCAAACAGTAGATCTTGGATCTCTTTGGTAGAATACTCCTTTTGATTGCCATCAGGATTCACCAGTGGAAGAACGTCTGGATCGACGTTGCCTTCCTGATCATAGAATCCTTTACCATTCTTATTTCTGCCATAGCGACCCGCCTTGTACACATTTTCCAAAGCCGGAGGAGGAGTCATCAACAACGATTTTGTCAACACCAGGTAGGAAATATCAATACCCACTTCATCCACTAACCTGATCGGTCCGACTGGAAGTCCGAACTGTTGCATGGCTGAGTCGATGGCCTCAATAGAAACACCTTCAGCCAGCAATTCAAAAGTCTTGATAAAGTAGGGAAAGAGCATCGCATTAACCACAAATCCCGGGTTATCATTGCATAAAACCGGTCTTTTCCGCATGGCAGCACAAACAGCCATCAGGTTGTGGATTGTCTCATCCGATGTTTTTTCTCCCCGGATCAATTCCAGTAACTGCATTTTCCAGACCGGTGAAAAGAAATGGGCCCCGGCAAACCGTTCCGGTTTGGAAACACCTTTGGCCAGCAGATTGACCGGCAAACTGGAGGTGTTACTGGCGATCAAACAATCCTCCGGTACACGTTTACATAATTCACTGTACACTTCTTCTTTGACAGCCGGGTCCTCAAAAACAGCTTCAATCACCAGATCCACATCATTAAAATCATCGCTCCATTCGGAAACAGTGGTGATATTGTTCAAAAGGTCATCAACGTTTCCCTTGAGCCGTTTCTTTTCCGCCATTCCTTCCAGTATCTTTCGGACGAAATCCAGACCAGGTTTTAGAGCTTCCGGAATATCTTTTACTACCAGTTTCACCGGCATATTGCGAATGACGTCAATCACAATGCCTCTCCCCATGGTTCCAAATCCCAATACGGCAACCTTGTTGATAGCTTTGGGCTCAAATCCCTTGGGTATCATGGCCTGGGGTTTATCGGACATGGTCTTGATAAAGAAGGTGTTGATCATGCCTTTGGATTCGGGAGACTTTAAGACTTCAATAAAACAATCGGTTTCAACGGCCAACCCCTCCTCAAGAGAAACCTTTAGTCCCTCTTTCATAGCTTTGATAGCCATTATGGGTTGTGGAAGCTCTCTTCCCCGTGTTGCCTTTAAAACACCCTTAAATGCCATTTCCATTATTTCGTCCAAAGCTGAAAGGTCAGGAGTTACTCTTTTCAGAGCAGCTTTACCGGATACTATCTCCTCTACTAAATCCAACGCTCCTTCCAGCAATGATCCGTCTTCCGGAATAACCCGGTCAATCATTCCAAGTTCCATGGCTTTTTCAGCTCCGACAACCTTTCCCTTTAGAATCATTTCAATGGCCTGGAAACCGATTAACCTTGGCAACCTTTGGGTACCTCCGCCCCCGGGTATTACACCTACATTGCATTCCGGTAGACCCACCAGGGTTTTTCTGGAAGCTGTTGCAACGCGCGCAGTCATGGCCAAAGCAAATTCGTAGCCGCCACCCATACACGGTCCGTTTATTGCCGCAACCGTCGGTATTCCAAGATCCTCCATTCTTAAAAACATCTGGTTAAAATTAGTGCAGCGCTGTTTAAAAAGCTCCGGATCAACATCCTGTGAAAGCATATTCAGATTGGCACCGGCATGAAAGGAACTTTTACCGGAAATAAAAACAACCCCTTTGTAGTCCCCTTTGTTTTTCTCAAGATGCTCCAGCACTTCCTGAAATCCATCGATAGCGTCATCAGTCCATGTGTTTACAGCTTCTCCCGGTACATCAAACGTAATAACAGCAACACCGTTTCTGTTTTCTTGACTAAATACCTTTGTCATTGTTTCTCCTATGAATTTTGATTAAAACCTGTCTCTCCAATCAGCCTCCCCTCTTCTCCCGGCCAACCTTGTCTATTGGTTTATTTAAACTTGTCTGTTATTGAACCGTTCCGGCATGTTTTCCCGGACAAAAAAAGACTCCCGATTGGACAATACGATTATGCTTCTAGTTTTATAATTGAGTAGAGAGTCAGAATATGCTGCTTGATCAAATTCGCTCTAAATACAGTCCCAACACTTTAAAAAAAGCGCATCCCAATTAATGGTATACCTGCCAGCATGATCCAAGATAATTTATAGAAATACAGCAATCTCATCCGTGTGGTGAAATCATCTTCACCACTTAGAGCAATAGTTGTACCGTTCCGATTTGGATTTTTTACGTTTGAATTTATTAAAGTATTACGTCTTTGTTCCAGCTCAGTAGTATTATTCAACAACATATTGACTCCAGCTAGTCAACATATTGTCCTTAATATGGTTACCTTCCTTGTTCCTTTGCAGTAACAGAAGGGGACGCAGAAGACAAAATACATAAAAATCGAGATGCTCTGACCTAATGGCAATCATGAGAATACGTCTTGCCATCTTATCAAACATTGTTAGTGTCAATATAGAACGTGAAAATAATACCACTTAAGTTTGTACAATTAGTACACAACGTCCCCTTTTTTGCTTCTGAACTTTAATTCCAATAAATTAGACAAGGGATTAAAATCGAATCATCTGGAATTAATCCAGCGGACACTGTGCTCAATAATCTGTTTCACCTGGGGTACCTTAAAAATTGGGGCACAGTGTCCCAGCGAGCAATAGGCGATTTTCCCCTTTCCAAGCTCACGGGTCCAAACGACCGGTTCTTTTCTTTTGTCCACTTCGGTATAAAAGTGTACCGAAACGTCTTCCTTGTATCTATGGAGGTAGAGCTCGTCAAAAACGTTGAATCCGGTGATTCCTTTGAATAGTCCGGATGGTTTTTTCAGGGGTTTCACCTTGAAATCAGCTATTTTCCCATGGGACACAAATTTTCCGCCAATCAGATTATAATATCTTTCACTCTGCTTAAAGGATGCAGAAGCCGAATGGATCGCCATTAGACCACCACCGTTAAATACAAAACTTTCCATTGCCTCCAGAGCAGAATCGGAGATTCCGGATTTTTGAAAATACAGGATTACTGAAGTGTAAAGACCTAATTTAAGGGAAGCCAGGTCATTGATGTCGGAGGTGTAAACGAAGGAGACTCCCTTGATACCACTCAACACTTTTTTCAGACTGCGACGACATCGAAGATTAGGATGCACCAGTCCGGCAGATACAACTAATAGAGGTTTCATGGCAATCCTTTTAAATTATTGGAAGTGTTTTTCTTCCAGGTAATCATTCCACTCCTGCTCATACCTGTTTTTATCGAGAGGAATGGGACGAACCGCTTCCTGTTTAAGGGTATTGTTCCGGTTTTTACCCATCTGAAACTGCACAATCTGATCATTCAAAGACCCGCCTGGATGGGGTTTTTCAAAAGTGTGTTTTTTCTCTGAAGTCGATCCCGGCTGGATCCTTTATAATTCTCAAGGTTTCCGACATCCGGGATTGGATCAAACCTCTTTCACCTCCAGAAAAACAATCCCCCAACCGCCCTCAGCCAGTGCATTGTATCATTTGATAGCCGCTTCTCCGAAAGCCCCGTCAGCTTCTGAACTGTTGATCTCCAAGGCCTGGGCCACCATTCGGGGAGTGGTGGGTTGTTTTCAGAGACGTCAAAAAGCAAGAGCCAAAAAGCTACTTTGAAGTATCAAAAAACTGTTTTTCCAGTAATTGATTGTATTGCTTAATTACATTTCTGTCGGAAAGGATGGTTTGATGGTTAACATCAAAGGAATAATTGCCGGTTGATCCGGCAAAAACCCGCTGGTCTACTGCCGCACCTTTCGAGACCAGGTCCTCTTTTCCAAAAAAGAGGTAGTAATTAATAGTCTGGGGGAGAGATTTTCTGAATTGGTTGTGGATAAACTTGCTGCGTGAAGCAACATCGATCCATACCGGCAGTTTTTTGGGAGAGGTCATCACGGCGGTATCGGCCGATCTAAAACCGGACCAAGGAGTGGCAAGGGTAACATACATTTTGATAAAGTCGTTATACTTTTCAAAGCTGTTTGAAGTTAACATCGCCCTTGTTATTAATCCTCCCATACTGTGTGCGGAAAGACACAACTTTTCAAATTTATATTGCTCATGGAGTTCGATCAGTTTTTCATAGAGAACATTGGCAATCAATGGCAATCGAACACCGGAAGGATAGTAGAAAAACCAGGGCTGGTATCGGGAGCGGTCCAATCTTATCAAAAAATAAACCCAGTCCTGGGGGGTTCCGTTAGATCCGTGAACGAACAGAATGGGGATTTTACCGGGATCGTATTCTTCAATAAAATAGATATTGGCGCCGAAATTCCGCATGAAGGTTGAAGGAGCCCACAGACCGATATCGGAGTTCTTGGGGTCAAATACTACATCATAGATCTTTCTGACTTGACCGTTTTGCGCCTGATATTCACTGCCATTAAAAACATAAGGGATCTTCAGTTCCTGAGGTAAAAAGCTGGAAGCAAACGGTTTAGCAGAATAATCCAGATCCACCCGGGGTTTTACCTCTCCTTCACTAAGCTCCAGCGGATTCAAGTTATCATAAACAGCAAAAATTTCACTGCTTTCAAACCAATCATCATTGTCAACATCCATCACAGCAAAAATCCTGAATTGCCCCTTAGGGAGATACATCATATAATTGCCGGGTTGCTGCAAAACAATGATATTTTGAAAGCCATCCGTCTCATCTAAGGGGTTCACCGGATATGCCACGATCAGGACTGGAGCCTGCAGGGTTGTGTCACTTCGAATATTTCCCAGGATTATACTGGAATTATTTCGTGCCTGTTCGGTTTTCTTCCTGTCGACATCATTTTGTGGAACATAAAGATCTCTTTCACTGATATTGAGATAGGAACAACCAAAAAATAAAAACAGACTGGTTATAACCAGACCGAAAAAATAGTATCTCGAAGATCTCATATTATCCGCTGATTCAAGTTATGGTTGGTATTAAAACAGAAAACAATCCAAAAAACAGATGAATTTTATTGAAATCTGAACTGATTATCACATTATTCCAGTTTCAAGGCCGGGATGACAAAGTAAAACTCTGTTTATGTTAGTTGTAACTCAGCCTGATTACTGCATCAAATTCACCAAATCGGAGTACCCCCTCTCCTTGGCTCTATCCAATGCAGTTTTACCTTTTTCGTCTTTGACCGTAACGTTCGCTCCCATTTTGATCAGGAATTTTGCGATGGCATGAAGTTTATTATCAAGCGCCATCATCAAAGCGGTTTGACCGAAATCGTCCTGAATATTCATGTCAGCTCCTTTTGCAATCAATTCCTGACTGATATTCTCATAATTATATTGGATAGTAATCATTAAGGCCGTTAATCCGTTTAAGTCCTTATTGTTCAGATTCGCACCTCCGTCGATATGAAGAGCAATGATTTCCCGGTTTCCCCAGTAAACAGAAATCATTAAAGGTGTCTGCCCCTGCCTGTCTCTTAGATTTGGATCTGCACCGGATTTCAACAATTGGCTGGTGATTTTTACGTTTTGATTCTCTGCTGCATAGTGCAAAGCCGATCGGCCTACTCGGTCAACCTGGTTGGGATTGGCCCCGTTATCCAATAACAGGGTTATCAGCTCAAGACTATTGTTGTTGGCTGCTATTAAAAGCGCCGTGGTTCCTTCATAATTCCGTTGTTCAATGGTAGCACCCTGAGCAATGATGATGGGAACGAGATCCGTATACTGCCAGTAAACGGCTTTCATTAAGGACGTGTAGCCATTCACATCGGTAATGGTGAGATCAGGGTTGTGCTCCAGAATTAATCCGGCAAATTCCACTTGACCATTTTCCAGAGCAATACTTAATGCGTTGGCACCATAGCTGTCGGTGGCATTAATCTCTGCTCCCTTGGAAATCAAGTATTCCGCCAACCCGATATATCCGTTCCGCGCTGCATACATCAATGCTGTCCACTTATATGAATCCTTGATATTAACATCAACGTACCCTTCCTCGATAAATTTTATTGCGGTAATTATTTTGTTATAGCGTACCGATTCAAGGAAATAGGCATCAGGATCATAGTAGGCGTCAGACAACTCAGTGCTGACCAGTTTTACATTCGGTGAGGAACAGCCGATAAGCAGTCCTAACAGACAGATTACATTACATAATGCACTTTTATAGGCCAAAAATCCTTTCCTTTTTTCACTCACTGCACCGGAGAGAGCGTTATTGGATACTTTAGAAGAAAAAAACATACTTAATCCAGAAGTTGAATACCGGTTTTCATCCATTAAGATCAGGCACTAAGAACGCTATTAAAAATGGATATTATAGATCTTTTAACCGGGTTTGTCTCGTCATTGAAACCGGAAAAGATAAAAAATTTTTATCCGGTTAATGGGAATAACAGCCTGAATTATCATGAATCATGCGGTCAAACACACCTAAAATCCGTTGCCAGCCATCATTTTTCAGATGATTTTTCGTTCCTGTACTTTTTTATTTGAAAGAACATAAGGTTATGTTACCATGAAGCGATTTCTATTTCTAATCCATCAAAGCAGTAAAAAAGATCTAACTGCAATATTGTTAAACAATGTATTAACAATGAGGAGAAAATCATGGCAGACAGCGTTTACAAAGTGATTGAACTTGTCGGTGCAAGCGAGGTTTCATGGGATGATGCTGCAAAAGTAGCCATTGAAAGAGCGTCAAAAACCCTGAAGGACTTGCGAATTGCCGAAGTTATTCAGCAAGATATTAAAGTTGAATCCGGAAAAGCATTGATGTTCCGAACAAAACTGAAAGTATCCTTCAAATACCTGGATTAATCATCTTCACCAAACAATCACCTTTATCTGCACTGCCTGGATATGGGTGATTCTCCCCATAAGCGCTTACTTTAGAGGATTTTTGATACAAAAATCATGTTTTTAAACGATTGCTCTTCAAATATATGCTCAACAATAACTTTTATTTCAAGTATTTAAATACTAAGCTATGGTGTTTAGATGTAAAACTTATTGAATTTTCCAGTGATTATGACAGACTTTTGGCTAGATCTATTACGTAAAAAAATGGAGGATCAACTATGCAGGATAATACGATCGAACTGATGTCTCCCGAAACAAAAGAATGGTTCGCAAAAGCCATTGTGGGAATGATTCTGGCTGATGGACGTATTGATAAAGCTGAGCTTGAATATCTCAACAATCTGATCGGTTTTTTAGAGAGACAGGATCTGGTCCAGTCTATCTCGAATATGCTTAAAAACAATCAGACGCCTGAACTGGAGCCTTTGGAACTGGTTGCCAATGAAGCTCTTGAGATTGTGAAACATCTCACTGTAATGGCCGTTGTTGACGAAAATCTGGCTACTCGTGAAGTAGAATTTTTGCACCATGTTGCAAACCAATTAGGTCTGCCTGATGAAATTGCTGATCGTTTTCTCGCCTTGGCAAAAGAAAAATTAAGACGTGCCAAATATGTTGCTCGTCTGGTCACAAATGATATCTCCGAGCAGGTTCGCTGTTTCGATCTAACGGAAACCAGCTGCATGTTTTACTCCTTCCGCACCATAAAACCCAACCTCAAAATTACCCTGCAGCTGTTTAAAGAACCAGCCGAGGAGTTGAGCAAAAACCTTTATCACCCAATTTCGGCAGAATCGTCCTGGTGCAGACCCGTTCAATCAAGATTCGGGAATTTCATCGTGCAGGCTCGGTTTTGCGATCCGATTAAAGCCGATCAAGGATTAGAATTGATCAAGTTCATAAACGCTGATAACAATTCACAAGAATGATCGAATCTCCGAATCAGCCGATCCGTCCCAGCAGTATCCCCAATTTTACCAGGAACGGGATATAAAACTAGCGGTTCCGTTGTGCTTGATCCACCCCGAAAACTGCAGACCAAATTTATTCAGATATTGAGCCTGTTGGCCAATTGACCTGTTTAGCTCCCCCCTCTACCTTGACATTCTTCACAAAATGAAAGAGATTAAAACGATTGAGCGCTCGCTCATATCATTATGTAATAACCCTGGTATCGTTTACAGGGTGGCTGGTGTACCAGCAAAAGGAAAGGCGTCAATTCTACCTGTTTAATTAGGAGCTTAATGAAAAATAATCCCATAGGGACTGATGATGTGCCGACCCAGGTAAAAAACCCGAAGTTGGTCGAGCAGCGCAGAATGCAGATTGTTGATGCAGCAGTGCCTTTATTCATCGAGAACGGTTTTCACAAGACCACCACTCGTCAGATTGCCAAAGCCGCTAAAGTATCGGTCGGGTCGATGTATGAGTATGTTGCTTCCAAAGAGGATATTCTCTACCTGGCCTGTCTCTCGATTCATAATCATGTGGAGCAGGGAGTCACCAGCGCCATTTCAAAGACGACCAGCGGCAGAGAGATGCTTAAAGAAGTGATTCGGGAATACTTCATGGTGTGTGACCGTATGAATGATCAAATACTACTAATGTACCAGGTGACCCAATCGCTTCCCCAGCAGTGGCAGAATAAGGTTCTGGAAAATGACATCCGGATTAGCAACCTTATTATTGATGCACTAAATCGTGCAATGAATGAGGGTGGCATTCCTAAATTGTCGGAAAAGACCTGCGACATGGTAGCCCAAAATATCACGGTATTGGGCCATATGTGGACATTCAGACGCTGGCATTTTGCCAGGAGTTATTCCATTGATGAGTATATAGACCTGCAGACCCGTTTTATCCTGGGATTATTGGCAGAAAGCCCATGACAGTCATTGGAAATTTCCCGATTGTCAGGTTTGCAAGACAATATCGCAATCTTTATTATATACCATGATAAAAAATTGTGCTCCTGTTCAGGCACGTCAATTATTCTGAACTTCTTGCTGTCAAAACTTCGTTACAATCCCTTATCCTTTTAGTTAGCAGTTTTTATACTATTCAGATTGTATTTCTGGTTGTCTGCATAGTTACCCTTTTTTTATTCATATTTTTGGCATGACTCTTACCGGGTTTATATCATGAAATACAAGCATACCTTCCTGAATGGAACCCCCTGCGATCTGCCGGTTGGAAAAGCAGTCTGTGTCGCACGAAATTATTATGACCACATAAAGGAACTTGACAATCCCGTTCCCACAGAACCGATTTTTTTCATTAAACCGGCAACCGCTATTCAGAATTTGAATCAACCTATTGTCATACCGGATTATAGCGATAATTGTCACCACGAGACGGAATTGGCCATTCTCTTTGATAAACAGTTGACACGGGCTAATGCGGAAGAGGTCAATAAGGCAATCGCCGGTTTTGGGATCGCATTGGATTTAACCCTGAGGGATGTCCAGCAGAAACTGAAAGAAAAAGGGTACCCATGGGAGAAGGCCAAGGCTTTTGATGGTTCCTGCCCAATATCACCCTTCATCCAAAAATCCGAATTGGCTGATCCACAGAACACCCAGCTGAAATTGATCGTTAATGGAGAGACTCGCCAGAATGAAAGTACTAAATTGATGATCAATAAGATCATAGATCTGATTGTCATCTCTTCCGGCTATTTCAGTTACATGCCTGGAGACGTGTTATTAACGGGGACTCCTGCCGGTGTCAGCAGGCTGCAATCGGGTGACAACCTGGAATTGGAATTGGATGGCAGACACAGCTTTAAGACCAGGGTACAATAGAGGTCCGTTTATAACGGATTCTGCGGGTTTTAACCCCGTTTTTCCAGAGAGCCCGTCTGATATCCTGAAAATCAATTCCTTGAGAAAAGACCGAAAATGAGCAGAGCAATCGTAATATTTTCAGGTGGACAGGACTCGACAACCTGTCTGGGTTGGGCAAAAAATCGGTATGAAGAGGTCAAGGCAGTTTCATATATTTATGGACAGAAACATAAGATCGAAATAGAGCAGGCAAGAAAAATTGCCGCCTGCCTGCAGATTCCATTGGAAGTAATCGATATCTCCTTCTATTCAAAAATGGTGAACTCCGCTCTTTTCGGAACGGGAGATGTCAGCGGCAGCCATGAAGACCATGAGGATCTGCCTGCTTCCTTTGTTCCCAATCGAAACGCCCTGTTTATCCTGTTGACCCATTCGCTGGCTCAGACCTATAAGGCGGAGTCTATAATAACCGGTGTCTGTCAGACAGACTATAGCGGCTATCCGGATTGCAGGCAGGATTTTATAACCATTATGGAAACCTCGCTGAACCTGGGGTCGAATCAGTCCATCAGAATAGAAACACCCTTGATGTATCTGACAAAGGCTGAGACCTTTGAACTGGCAAAAACAGAGGGTGTTTTGGATCTGGTTATAAAGGAATCTTTTACCTGCTATAATGCCGTGTCATTAATGAATCCTTGGGGAAGAGGCTGTGGTAACTGCCCTGCCTGTTTACTCAGATCTAAAGGCTACTACGAATTTATCACCAAGACAGGAGACTAAACTTGGCAACACCTGAAGGAATGGTCTTTCCCTTTGACGGACCTGAAAAAATCAAACCGGATTTCCTGGAAACCTTTGAGTTTGACAGCCCAAATCAACTGATCATAACGGAAACGGATGAATTGTCCGCGGTGTGTCCATTTAGCGGACTGCCGGATTATGCCAGACTGAAAATTGAGTATTACCCGGAGGGGGGGAAATGCGTTGAATTAAAATCCCTGAAGTATTATATGATCAGCTTCCGTACGGTCGGTCTTTACCAGGAAGGCATCACCAAACGCATTTATGATGATTTAAAAAAACTGCTCGCGACAAACAGGATTCGAATTACCACTGTCTATAATCCCAGGGGCGGATTTCACACAACCTGCATCGAAGGCAACCTTTAATTATTGTTGCCCGGGATAGTTGGTTTCTGCAGAGTGTGGATATCATGGATATCAATAGTGTAATTGCAGACCATAAAAAGGTACGGTGGATCAAGGAGCTGGCGACGGATCCACCCTTAGCAAAAAAATGAAGCGTGTAAAACAATAACATTAGAATATAAAAAAGGTAGGCGGATCAAAAGAAGCATAATATGCAGCTTCAAACAAAGCGCCGGATCCACCATTAACCTGGAATTGCAAGTATTAATCTTCAATCAAATCAGTCATGGAAATAAAGCTTTATAACACACTGACAAATAAAAAAGAGATCTTTACTCCTATCACCCCCGGAAAAGTGAAAATCTACACCTGCGGCGTCACCGTCTATGATCATTGTCACTTGGGGCATGCCAGGGGGGCAATCAACTTTGATGTAATGCGTAATGTGTTTGAGGCAGCCGGCTACGAAGTTACTTATGTAAAAAACTACACCGACATCGATGACAAGATGATCAACCGGTCAAACGAACGGAAAATTTCTATCAGTGAATTGGCAAAGGAAAATATTCAATCCCATGATGAAGACATGTTAAGCTTGGGCGTCAATCCCCCGGACCTTGCGCCCAAAGCAACAGATTACATTCCCCAGATTATTTCCATAACCCGGGAGTTAGTTGAGAAAGGGTTTGCGTATGAGGTGAAGGGCTCGGTTTTTTTCCGTGTGCGGAAATTTGAAAAATACGGGAAATTGAGTGGAAAAAACATTGATGATTTGCAGTCGGGAATACGTGTTGAAGTGGATGAAAATAAGGAAGATGCCCTGGATTTTGCTTTGTGGAAAGCCCAAAAGCCGAATGAACCGAGTTGGGATAGTCCCTGGGGACCGGGAAGACCCGGCTGGCATATTGAATGTTCTGCAATGAGCAAACATCATCTGGGAGAATCATTTGATATCCACGCCGGAGGCAGCGATCTGATTTTTCCTCACCACGAAAATGAAATTGCCCAGTCGGAATGCGCCAATGGAAAACCCTACGCAAACTACTGGTTGCACAACGGAATGATTAAGATTGAAAAGCAGAAGATGTCTAAATCCCTGGGAAACTTTGCCACCATCAGAGATCTGGTTAAACAATATGAACCGGAATTGATCCGGTTTTTCACCTTGTCTACTCAGTACCGGCAATCCATTGATTTCAGCCACACAGCCCTGTTGAAGAGCGCTGAAGGCCTTGATAGAATCTATGGCGCCTTGGAACGTTACGCTTCAAATGTTACAGAAGAACAGGAGAGGATCGCCCGGGAACATGGAAAGGTACTACAAGCCGATTATGACCAGTTTCTGGAAGCGATGGCCGACGATCTGAACTCACCTCAGGCAATCGCTGTTTTGTTTGATCTCACCAAAAGGTTGAATACCTTGGAACCGGTAAGTTCGGATGCAACGAACGTATATTATACCTTGCTCAAACTTGGTGAAATGCTGGGGATTTTAAGGATACCGGCCGTTCAATGGTTTAAAACCCCAAGAATAAAAATCAACGGTTCAACAAAAAAGTTGAGCGACGAAGAGATTGAAACCCTGCTTAAGGAGAGGCGACAAGCCAGGGCGGATAAAAACTGGGAGTTGGCAGATCAAATCCGGGATCAGTTGCAGGCAGCCTCCATTCACCTTGAGGATCGTGATGAAACGACAGTCTGGAGACGAAAATAACCCCATGACAACCCAAACGATTTTATATGGCATTGCACCCGTTCAGCAATGTTTGCTAAACCGAAACAGGCAGTGCCATGAGTTGCTGATCAAGGCTGAAACCCGCTCCCCCAGAATTAAAGAGCTCATCTCCCTGGCATCAAAACGGGGGATTCGTATCAAAGAGATCAGCGCCCAGGGTATTGCGGATGTTTCCAAAACCAAACTCCACCAGGGGGTGGTTCTGGTCTGTAGCGAGCTTAATCTCCTGTCTCTGGAGGAGTTTGTTGAGCAGATGCAAAGTAACGAAAAAGTGCTTCTGATTGCACTTGATCAGGTGGAAGATCCGCAGAACGTTGGCGCCATTATCAGATCAGCAGCTTTTTTGGGTGCAGGCGGACTGATTACACTGAAAACGCATTCGGCGCCGCTCTCTGCAGCTGTTTCGAAAGCATCGGCGGGTGCACTGGAATACTTTCCCATTATCGAAGTAGCCAATCTGTCAGAAGCGATACAATGGCTTAAGAGAAATGGATTTTTCGTTATCGGCTCAACTCTGGACAGGGATTCAATCGAGTTTAATCAAATCCCTCTTACTGATCACATGGTTTTGGTAATGGGAAACGAGGGGCAGGGGTTGAGAAAATTAACTCAAAAGCGGTGTGATCAATTAGTGCACATCCCCGGTAATTTTCAAACAGAGTCATTGAACGTTAGTGCTGCAGCTGCTATATTAATTCAGTATCTCGTCAATGCGGAATAACGTGATTTATTCCGATAATCGTTTTCTCAAATCAACCCGGGTTTCCCGTCAAGACAATGGTGCCAGCATGATAATAAATCTCTTTCAAGTCATGTTTAAAAAAAAGAACGCCCCAGGAAAACCTTCAGACTCTAAGGAAGAGGAACGAGAGAAAGATCGCAGGGTAAGAGATATGGGGCGTCTTTTTAATCGCAGGAAAAAAGTGGAAAAGCAAAAACCTGACACCCGATAACATCACACCGGAATGTTCATCTGATGTTATGAAGTTAAGCACTAATGATCTCACAAACACGGCCAAGAAATGAAAATACTGCTTTTGAACGGACCCAATCTCAATTTGCTCGGGAATCGAGAACCGGACATTTACGGAAGCAAGACCCTGAAGGATATTGAAGGGGAACTGGAGTCATTGTTTGCTTCGAAATCCCACACCCTTCACTCTTTTCAGTCCAACCATGAAGGTCAGTTGATCGATTTCCTTCATGATAATCGGGATGCCGGTTATGCCATCATTAACCCCGGCGGATTGACACATACCTCCGTATCTTTACGGGATGCTTTCTCCGGAACGGCTGTTCCTTTTATTGAGGTTCATATTTCAAATATTCACGCACGTGAAGAGTTTCGGCATCACTCCTTTCTTTCCTCTATCGCCGCTGGAGTGATTGTTGGATGTGGCATCCAAGGTTACCATCTGGCTGCTGATCTGGTTATAAAACGGCTGGAAGCATAATCCACCCATTTGCTGTTAAAATGACAGAATCACAAAATATTACCACCAATTTGATCCTGCCAAAAATCACCGATTTGACCCAACAGGAATTGTCAGATTGGGCGATATCCGTCGGACAAAAACCGTTTCGGGCAATTCAGCTGTTTCAATGGTTGTACCTTCATAAGGTGGACTCATGGGAGAAGATGACAAATCTCTCTATAAAATTCAGAGCCATTCTGGAGAAGAGTTTCAATATCAACCGCATTAAAATCATTGACCGCAAGACAGCTCCTGACGGAACCGTCAAGATTTTACAGGAATTGGAAGATGGTTATACCATTGAGTCCGTGCTGCTGATTCATGATGATCATTACACGGTTTGCATTTCCACCCAGGTGGGATGCGCCATGGCCTGCAAATTCTGTCTAACGGCGGGAATGGGATTAAAGCGAAACCTGTCTGCAGGAGAAATTGTAGAGCAGGTTTTAAATCTGTACAGTCTGCTCCCCGAAGGTCAGGCTATTCGCAATATTGTTTATATGGGAATGGGTGAACCGTTTCATAATTACGACAATACCATAAAATCCTTAAACATTTTTCAGAACAACAACGGCTTTAATTTTTCCTCCCGCAGAATTACCGTATCCACCAGCGGTATCATTCCGGGCATTAAGAAATTCGCCCTGGAAAAAGATAAGGCAAATCTGGCCGTATCTCTCAATGGCGTTACCCAGGAAGCCCGGCAGAAGCTGATGCCCGTCAGCAAACGCTATTCCCTGGAAGAGTTGATCCAGGCCTGTAAAGAATTTCCCAGCGAAGCCCGCAAGAGAATAACCTTCGAATATATTTTAATGAAGGGAATAACCGATTCACAACAATCCGCCAGGAAACTGGTCAGTCTGCTGCACGGAGTTAAGTCAAAAGTCAACCTGATCGCCTACAACGAAAATCCAGCCCTGGATTTCAAATCACCCGACAGGCAAACGGTTAAGCTGTTCCAACAATACCTGCTCGACCACGGCATTATCGCCACCCTTAGAAGCTCAAAGGGACAGGGAATCTCGGCGGCCTGCGGTCAACTTGCAACACAACATAAAACAAATCACTGACGCATCTTTTCCAAAGCCTGTTCATAATAATAGAAGATCCGTTTGTTCAACAATGTGTTCAGATCAGTGTTGTCAGTTGTTAGCCCATTCTTGCCGAACTGCTGGCTGGCAAGAATTAAATTTCTGGTTATGTATTGAACATCGTCAGGTAACCCCGGGGAATCAGTGACAAGTCGCTTCAGAGTCTCAGGGCCATATCGCTCTTCATGACCGGCAATCCACCATCCCCAGTCTCCAAATGAAGGAACCGTCTGATGCAGAGGCAATGTGCGAAATCCGGCGGCTTCCATGCTCCGCCCGACAACCAGGAAAACCTCTTTTGCCAGAGCCGGGTTGGAGGATTGCTGGATGATCAAACCGTCGAAAGCCAATTTATGTTTAAGCATGGTATAGAACTCAAGCGAGTAAAGCTTAGCCAGTTCCACATGATTGGCATCCGGAAAATCGATAACAATGACATCAAATATTCCCGAAATAGATTCAACAAATTTGAAAGCATCGATGTGGTAGAGATGAATCTCAACACTATCATCGCTTCTAAATCGCTTGAAGTGACCTTGACCAAACTGGGTCAGGCTTACTTTTTCACCCGGTTCTATCCCCTCCGGGGAGTGAATCTTGACTTTGGGACCGGTCAGGCTACCCCCGTTCATTTTTACCAGGTCAGCATTGGTGGCAGCCAAACGGGTGACTTCAGGATCGATATCTACCAGAGTAACGGAATGAACCTCTTTATATTTTAGAATCTCCCGTACTGCCAAGCCATCACCTCCACCCAAAACCAGGATGTTTTGTTTCTTTGGAACCGCTGCCATGGCGGGGTGTACCAGAAACTCATGGTAGATATATTCATCCAGGCTGGAAAACTGCAAATGTCCGTTGATGTAAAAATAGAGATCACCGCTATAATTTTTGGTAATCACAATCCTCTGGTACATTGTTGTCCGGGTATAGACAATAGGATCACGATAGAGTTTTTGTTCCGCTGTGATGGTTATAGTTTTACCATTAAACAGCCCTACTGTCAGAATCACCAGTGATGCTACGGCAAAAGCCGGAATAATCCTTGGATATTGCATCCAGGGTGAAAACCAGACCCAGGCGAACAAAGCTACCACAACATTAACAATTCCCAGGAAAAAACTAATCTCCAGTACATTAAAGAAACGAGGTAGGATAAACACCCAGACCAAAGCGCCAATGAAGGAGCCGATATAATCCATCTTCAAAATCAGCCCCAGGTTGCGTTTTAAACTGGGAACCGCCATTTCATTTACCCGGGTAAGCAGCGGTATTTCCAGCCCGATGAGCAAGCCTATGGAGCAGATGAAAAAATAATGAATAAGGATAAAATGGTCATGCATGTTGCCAAAAGCGTATAGGGTGATGCTGGGGCCCAGCCCTCCCAGCAACCCGAGAATAATTTCAAAAAAAACAAAATTATCGACGTTGTATTTGTCGGGGAAGTATTTCTGAAGATCGGCTCCAATACCCATAAAAAGCATCATCAAACCGATAATTATTGCCCACTGTTTGACGGAGTTCCCAAGAATATCCGACGCCAGTCGGCTAAAGGTATACTCATAGCTGATGCCACAAATCCCGACAAACAGCATCGAAATACCCAGAACAGCTACCAGCGCTTTTGGGGAACGGATGGTTTTTCCATTCAGATTCATAAATAAATATCAATATGTTGATGTAATGTAACCCAATATAAAAAAGCCCGAACAAAAAGAGTGTTGAAAAAATATATAGCATTCAGCCAAAGTCTGTACATAGATTCGGTCACCAAGATGCAAGCAAAAGTATGATTTACTTCTTATCTACACTGTTACACTTTGTTACAATTTTTTACTTTTGAATAAAGTTTTCCTGCGATAAACTCGGCTATTATATAATTGTATTGATGGTAAATTGTTTTTAATGGAAACACCATTCATGCAAATTATCATTACTACAGTTTTAACTCTTCTTTCAATCATTGCAGAATTCATTAAAAGTGAACTGCCCCTTCGCTGAATTCTGCAATGATAGTTACCGATTCCTCCAAAAGAAAAAAGCGCTTGGTTTTACACATCTTTTTATGTTGATGGCAGTTGACAAATTACCTGTCACCATTGTTCAACTTAAACAGAAGGATGTTTAGATCGGTTTGATCAGTGATTCTTAAAAGTAAGTAACTACTTGCTCAAGACACAGATTTCTATCTATAGATGTAAGCAGTGATTTACTTGCTGAATAAGATAGTAATTTTTAAACAATTGGAGTGACAAGATCCAATCTGAAATCAATCACACGATGAAAATAGCTTTTGTAATCAGCATAAAGATTTGGGGTGGTGTTAAAACCTGGATGTTGGAATTTGGAAAAGCGTTACAATTAAGGGGGCATGAGATTGTTTATTTCTCCAATGACAACCGCTTAACCGAGGAGGTCAGTCAAAATGGTTGTCAGGCATACACAGTAAAATTTGGAGCTGATTACAACCCGGTGGCAGTGCGGTTCTTTTATAAAAAATTCAAGGAGCATAAGATCGATGTCACCTGCATGAATATCCAAAAAGAGATTCGAACAGCCGGAATTGCGGCAAGACTTCTTAAAATCCCGGTGGTTCAGCGCATCGGTTTGCCAACCGACATCAATTTTAAACTGGATCAGCGGTTTGCTCAAAGATATTTGGTAGATGAGATCCTGGTTACCTGCTTGTGGATGAAAACCGAAACGGCAAAACGGTTCCATTTTACCCCTGCAGAGAAATACACGGTTGTCTATAACTCCAAACCTGCCGTTTGTCGGCCGAGAAAAAGCAAACATGACCCGGTACGCTTCGTCATCACCTCCCGCCCTGCTGAAGGAAAGGGACATGAAAGCCTCGTTGAAGCTTTTCATGAGGTTTTCAAGCAGGGAATCACCAATTTTACCTGCGATATATATGGAGAGGGAATTCGCGGTAAAAAGCTGAAAGAACAGATCGACGGCCACGGATTGGATAAAAACATTTTTCTCAAGGGATTTTCCAGGAACCTGTCCGAACTGCTAAAACAATATGATTTTGGGCTTTTGACCTCTAAGAGCGAGGGACTGCCCAATACGGTGATTGAATATATGTCGGCAGCATTGCCTTGTATTACAACCAGGGCCGGGGCGCTTCCCGAAGTAATAGAACACGAGAAAAACGGGTTCTTGTATACTTATAACGATGTGTCAGCCTTGTCAGTATATCTGAAACGATGCATTGAGATGGACAATGTAACCTACGAAGGATTTTCCCGGGAATCCCATCATACAATTGCTGAGAAATTCAATCTCGATTCAAATGTAAAAGCGTTGGAAGAATACTTTGAAAAAGTCATAAAAAAATATCGTCGTTAAGTTTTTAACCCCATATTTCACTAAATGGACAGGAGAGAGTAAAAAATGCTTGAAAAAATAAGCCGTTTCAGTTGCCGGTTTCCCTGGCTGATTTTTATTGTTGTGGGTGCGATTTCGATTTTAATGGTTGAACAGATTCGTGAAAAAGCCTATTTCGAAGCTGATCTGGTGAAGTTCCTTCCCACCGATATGCCAGCCGTAAAATCTTATGATTACTCCATGAAGAATTTTAACACCCAGGATACCGTTTTAATCGGATTCGAAAAAAAAGACGGCAGTATCCTGGATGCGGATGCCCTGCGTGTTATGGAAAAGGTTGTTCTTGAGCTGAAAGAGCTCAAGGCTTCAAAGACATTTGAAAGTAAGCTCAAGGGAGAGACTGTCACGCTTGAACAAACGGTAGGAATCGATCCTGACTCTATTACTTCGGTCGCTAACCTGGAAGACGCCATTCTAGATGAAGAAACCGGTTCCGTCATCACCGGCAGTGTCATCAAAAATCTGAAAAAAGAGGAAAACATCCCCTCCAATCCCGGAGAGGAGGAACTATTACCGGAATCTGATGATGACTTGCAGAAGATCATACCGGCCTTGAAATCCAGAATTCTGTCCGATCGCACCTTCAGGGGAAATATTCTGTCAGACGATCTGAAATCAGCCACCATTCGAGCGTCGACATATAGAAAGCAGGTATATAAAAGACGGTACGCAATTTTGGAACTCTCCACCGCTATTGATGATTCTCGATTAACCCGCCGTTTTCAGGGAAAAGACAGCACTTTCCCCTTTGAAATCTACGGTAAAACCGTCAACAAGACTCTGATTGATGAGAATTATATCAAAAATCATACCGTTGCCGTACGTACCCAATTGCATAAATATCTGCAAAAAGAGCTGGAGGATACCTTTGAGCAGGAACCTGATCTGAAAGAGCTGCTTGACGGCGATTTGACCGTTGATAAGTTTCAGTCAATCATGCAACACATCGAGCGTAACGACTTTTTTATGAGCCCACAGGTAGGAACCTGGCGCAGCTTCATGGATTCGCTTTATGAATTCACCCTGGCCGTTATCGATCCTTTCAGCCTGGAAAACCTCGAATTTCAAATTCATGATGTCAAGGACATGATTGACATGGCCGAGGTTTATTACCTAACCACCGATCTCCTTGAAAAATATAAATCAGAAGGGATTACCAGTTATGTGGCCGGAGGTCCGATCGTAATCGGAGTCATGTCCCAAATGATGACCGGTGATATGAGCAAGCTAGTCCCCATCGCCATTGGCGTTGTGCTGCTTATCCTTGTCTTGAGCTTCAAAAGTGTCAGGGGTGTTTTTATACCTTTAGTTACTGTAGTATTGGCTGTTATCTGGACTTTGGGTCTGATGGCCTTTCTCAGAATTCCCTTTACCGTTTCAACCTCCGGTCTTCCCATTATCATCCTCGCTGTAGGAACGGCTTACAGCATCCATCTGTTAAACCGGTACTACGAAGATAGCCAGAACAGTACAGACAAATTGGCCATCGTACAACGATCGATCAAACACGTGGGAGGAGCAATCTTCATGGCAGCTGTAACGACGATTGCAGGTTTCAGTTCCCTGGCCACAACTTCATTAACCACGATCCAGCAATTCGGCCAATTCTCCGCTGTCGGCGTCATTGTCGCTCTTTTGCTGTCACTTACCTTGACACCGGCATTACTGGTACTTTGGAGAATTCCCAAACGAAATCCACTGGTTAAAAGATCGATTGACGGTGAAGATGGCATTATATCCGGATTTATGCGGAAGTGGAGTCATGTGGTCATCGCTTATCCAAAACCTGTTTTACTGATTTTTCTAATAGCCATCGGAGCTTCTTTGTTTCTGATGCATGATATCCATTTCGAAGGATCGATTATGTCGAACTTCAAAAAGGACAATGTCATCTATCAAAGTGATAAATTTCTCAATAAAAACCTGAGTGGAACCACCGACATCAACCTTATCTTTGCTTTCCGGGATAAAATAAACCTGGAGAATCCCGACACCCAAAGATCTTTGCAGAATCACCTTAAAAGGGTCACAGCTTCTTTCAATCAGGCGGGATTTCAGCATAAGGAACTGAATGAAGGGATTATTCTCGATCTTAATCGGTCATTTCAGGATATCAGTAACACATTGCCACAATCAGATGAAAAGCTCTTCGCCCAGGTCAAGCTGATTCAGGATTTACTGAACGAAGAATATGCTGTTGAAATCGAATCCGGCGGTAATGGGAAAGCCTCAGAATCGGAACTGGAAACCGGTATGGTAGCTCTTTCAGGAACTGAAGAGGAAGATCTGGAACTGCTCAGTGATGAACCGGAAAAGATGGCGGATTCGTTGGAAGGTGACCTGGGTGATCTGGCTGACGATGATGCGGGGGAATTGGATGGCTTAAGTGAAAACACGGATTTTGCTGAGGGAGCCAGTGTTGGCAATGCAGCTTTTTCTGATCTTTCCACTGAGCAGATTGCAGGTCTGAAAGAATTAAATAACCGCCTGGGAAAACAGGAATCAGCGTGGAACCGCACCGGTGAACTTGTGTTAGCGCTCAGGAAACTTAAATCATCCGCTGTTGGAGTTCAAATGCAGCGAGAGGTTAACCTGCTTAATGACTTTCTGTCGGTTGATATTAAACAACCCCGGGTATTGCACAAGCTGGAGAAATTATATGCTGACTTGAAGAACCTTGAGAACCCGGCAGTGATAATCGACGGCGAAACGTACAAACCAAGCGGTTTGATCGTCTCACCAGTGGATTATGTTCGTAAGTTTTACAAGGTATTCTATCATGACGATAATCCGGCATACAATCGGCTACCCAACGTAGAAACAGATGGATTTACCGACAAGACCCTGACCGACAGGAGTATCATTGGTGTTGTTCTCAACCAGGCTTTAAGTGCCGACAGGGACGGCTTTGAAGCCATGATCACTCCTAACCTCAAGGAGTTTCAAGTCAAGGCTATGATTCGCAATGATTCTACAATCACCATTGAAAAGTATGCAGATCAGGCTATGAAGCTGGTTCGAGAACAGTTCCCCCAAGATGATCCCTATATCGCCTCCATTCAAACCGGGGGAGGTGCATTTACCAGCATGCAGATTTCCAAACTGATCGGGACATCACAATTGAAGAGCATCGCATTGTCTTTCCTGTTTGTGCTTGCTGTCACCTTCTTTATATTCCGATCCTTGACAGGTGGGTTGTTCTCGCTGGCACCGCTTTTCTTTACCGTGGTTCTGAACTTCGGATTAATAGCTTTGCTGGGCACCGGAATCACCATGTCCACCATGTTAGTTGCTTCCGTAGCAATCGGGATTGGAGTAGACTACACCATCCACTTCCTTGAAAGATTAAAAATTCAACTGAGACTGGGTGACGATTTATCGCAGGCATATACTACTACGGTGATGACATCAGGAAAAGCAATTCTGATCAATGCTCTCGCTGTGGCTACCGGTTTTCTGGTGTTCCTTTTTTCAACCTTTCAATCGCAGATCATGCTGGGAATACTGGTGGCTGCAACAATGGCATTAAGCTCATTGGGGGCTTTGACACTACTGCCGGCCTTGATTCTGCAAATGAAACCAGCCTTCCTGGAAAAAGCCAGACCGATAATTCCAGGGAGCAATCCTGATCCGGTACAATCCAATTAATGATCGAGTCAACGACTTCCCATGATAGACAAAACAAAAAAGGAAAAGTTTGAAACGAGCAGAACATTTCATTCACATATTGGGGTTTTATGTGCTGCCTGTTAGGAGTGACTCTAGCAAACATCAAAAGAAGTATACTTACATCCGCCAATGGCGATTTTATCAATCTCAATTAAAGGAGGAAATATGAGAAAAAACCTGAATTTAACCCATAAGATAGTTGGACTGGTAACCCTCTTCAGCTTTGTTTTTTTCTGCTCCGTTCAAGCTGAAACCGCACAGGAAAAAGGCCGACTTTTGATGGAACAGATCGATGTTTTACCGAAGCTGGAAAAAATGATTTCCGAGACAGTTCTGGACATATATGACTCCCAGGGTAACAAGCTGTTCTCAAAGAAATCCCGTTCCGCAAATTATATTCAGGACTTCAGGGACAATGACAAAAAACTGAGCCGTTCCATCAGCTATTTTTATGCCCCAGCTGATGATAAGGGTAATGGTGCTTTGATGATTGAAAATAAAGATGAGGATGATGATCAATGGATCTACCTGAAAGGGTTAAGAAAACCGAAGAGAATTATCGGCTCGGATAAGTCTTCATCCTTTATGGGTTCCGACTTCTCCAACGGTGATGTTTCAGCCCGGGATATTGATGATTCCAACTACACCTGGCTGGCAACGGAAAAAATTGAGTTTAAGGGGAAAAACCTGACCGTTGAGAAGATCGAAGGTTCTTTTAAGGACGAGCAGATGAAAAATGATTATGGATACAGCAAGAGTATCGTCTGGATGCATATACAATCAGGATTGCCGTTTAAAATGGAACTCTACAATCTGAATGGACAATTATATAAACAGGCACAACTATTAGGCTTTGCTATCAAGAAGAACAGGGACGGTGAAAAAGTATTCATTCCAACAGCACTTGAAATGAAAAATGTGATTAAGGGAACCAAAACGATCATGGAGGTAAAACAGATCAAAACCGGGGATGACGCCGCCCAAATAGACCCATCCATATTCAAAACCGACTACTTGACTCGCAAATGGTGGTAAAAAACACTCTTGATATTGAAGAATAATTTACCTTTCCTGAATGGCCCTGTTCGCGGGGAAAAAAATAGATACCCACTATTATGCGTGACCATTTAAAGGCAGAACAACATGAAAAAACTGATTGTGGTAACAGCGATACTATTTCTGTCTCTTTCACTGCACTCCTTGTTTGCAGATGATCTGGGAGAACTGGAGGAACTCTCCGACAGCTCTTCAGGTGAATTGTCAGAATTGGGAACAGAGTATGTAGATGAACGTGAGAAACCTGTTGCAGAGGAATCGAAACTGAGCATAAGTTTTGGCGGCTATCTGAAAGCGCTGGCTTATTGGAACGAAGAGAGATACTCCGATTCACTTTGGAATGACTATTACGCCAACTATGCAGCCCAAGGCAAAGAAATTCCATCTGATCAGCAGATCAGCGGATTCAACAATATCGGAACCCGTATGCAGTTTAAAGTGGAAGCGTTTCTGGAAGACAAGGCCAGACTTTTTACCGCTATGAATATCAATTATAATGCTGCCGGATCTTTGCACGACAGCACCTCGGACAACAACCGGACCACGTCCCAGGTTGGAGATCTACGTCTGATTGAAAGTTTTATCGAAATCTACCAGGACAGTCGAACATGGAAAGTGGGCTCTCAAATCGTAACCTGGGGATACCTGGAGGGAATTGAAGTGCCCACCGATCGTGTTAATGCCAGGGATCACTCCTATAAAAGTACGGAATATGAAGACAGCAAACTTGCCAGCACCGGTATTCTGTTAACCCAGAGAATATTTGAAAGCACCTCCCTGGATATTTTGTATATTCCGATTGCCCGTACCAATATTGACATGGAGTTCCGAGACTATTTTTATCCGGAAGAGGAAGAGGCGGTGGAGAAAAAACCTTATAACAGCAAACTGGCAACACGGTTTGCCAGTTCTATCGGAAATTTAGATTATGCCATCAGTTATGTAGAAGGACTTGATCCTGAGGCGGATCTGATTCCCACTAATTTAATCTTGACCGGAATTGATCCGATCACAATGGAATTGCAGTATACCGTCAATTTTACCGGACGTAAATACAACCGGATACGAAGTCCCGGTCTTGACCTGCAATACAACTTTGGCAGCCTGTTGGCTAAAACTTCCTACGTTCAATATCTAACTGAAGATGAAGATGGAACCGATTACTTCATCAAAAACAACTGGAGTAAATACGTAATTGGTGCCGAATTTACTATGTTTGGTAACACGGTAAACCTGTACGCCGGACAACACCTGATTGAAAATTTCCAGGAGGATTATATCTCAAATCAGACCAACTTTCTGATGGGTCAGATGAGAGAGCGTACCGATTTTATATCCGGGCACATCAACGCCAACTTCCTTACCGGGGATGCCTTGAATGTGGTGCTTCTGGCTGCCGGTTATTGGGACGAGGAGGGCGAAGCGGTGCAAACCAATTTCAAGGCTACCTTCAAGTACAAGCTGGCAAACGGACTGGATCTGATCTACAGCCCCAGTTACATGGAACTGCTGAAAAACGTTTTTGTTGATCACCAGTTGGAGGTGAAATACTCCTTTTAGTTCCAGACTCTTCCTGATCTTATAAGCACCTATTTAAAACTATCCAATCGGAGCAAGGAATACGGTAGGGCGGGGTTATATCCCCGCCAGCACTTAACTTAATACGATCATTAAAACCTGCTGGCTAGAAAACAAAACAAATACCCCATTCCAATCAATTTTTAGTCAGGTCTACAATTTTTTCCTCACCTGTATAGTCAAACTATTGTTTTCCGTGTAATTTACCAATAATTCCTTCAAATCAGCATTAAATTCTACCTATTTATCCTGGGAGAGTAAAAATTTGAAACTGTCATTAATTCTAATCACTTCCCTATTGATATCTTTGCCTTCATTTGCTCTTGAGGAGATTCGATTGAGCGGTAAAATGTGGGTAGAGGTTGATGGAAGGTGTAAAAGGGATGGCTATGATTACACGACAGGTGATTCCATATTTAAATATAGCTTCGACAAAACTCGTATTAAATTCTTAAAAATCATCAACTTTGAAAAAATTTCTGATTTTGATATCGTTTTAAATCGATGTACCACCAGAGAATACAAAGAAGAGAGAAAGACCAATCCTCACGATCTTTGTTTCCATATTAAGTCGAAAGGAGATAATAGAAAGGAAGCATATATCATCTGCCCTCCCTATAACGATTTCAACGCAATATACAAATCGATCCTGGCATCACTGGAACAACACTACTTCAAGGATTCTAAAAAATTATTAGCCAGCAAACATCAGGATTTTTTGAAACTCCGAGAATTACATCCTTTTATAGATACCGTTAGCCACATGGCAGATTACTATCAGTTTAAACCTTTTTTGGATAATCTCAGTAACAATGAGAAAAATTTGCTCTGGCAGAACTATCAAGCAGTATTAGATAACAGGTATCCCGGAATCATTTCCCCTGGTGTCTCCTACAAAAAAATGGAGAGAATAGTTGAAGATGGTTCCGCCACAATCAGTAAGTGTGCAGTTTGGAGTTTACATCCCCAAAACAGGGTGGATGGTAGTAGCGCTGCTGCCGATGAATGCATCATAAAAACGGTTCGAATAGATGCCGGTAGTTTTGAAGATGCAAAAGCAGTGATTAAAGAAGCCAGGATATTGCGACACCTTGGTAAACACGATACTATCATTGGACTGAAGGATTACAATATTTTTAGCTCAAAAGAAGGAAGTAATAACTCCGTTTACCTGGTAATGGAAAGAGGCGGAGATAACTTGAAGGATTTTATTGAAAAAAATAGATATCTTCATGCAAGAGACTATTACTGGATAACTCTGAGACTTTTGGGCGGTTTGTCCTATATGCACTACAAACAGATTTATCACTTGGATATTAAGCCCTCAAACATTCTTGTTCGAGGGGGAGGGAGAGATCCAGTAGAGGTCAAGATTATCGATTTCGGAGCGTCACGCGAGAGCCTCTTTCTTGATAATGAAACAGACAAAAAGGCTTATAGCAGAGTTGGGACTGATGAATGGAATGTAACAGAAGAATTGGAAGAGGGAATCGATTTTGAAAAGAATGATGCTTATTCAGCGGCACTAACGCTACTCAACACCTTATTCGCTCACAGATACAATATCCCCTTTTCAGCACGGAATAGCGGCTCCCGATATCTTCCGGATTTTTGGATTAATTATATCAAAAATGAAACTGTCAGGGAACGACTGGAAGAGGACAGTCTATATAATCTCCTGGGATTGCTGGTTGCCATGATCATGCCTCAAGATCAACGCATAACGGCCGGACGGGCTTATCATCTTTTAAGTACCAGATGGGGAGGTTGGTTTCCGCCGTTGAATAAACAACCTGCCCAACAACAGTTCTTCCCATTCAAATGACTTCGCCATCAATCGGAGCCCCTTCTCTACTTGTCAAACTACCAAAAGGCGGGTAAAAAGCAGGAAGAAGATTCAAAGCCCGAATTTTACGGGGCAACACATTACACAGGGTTGAAATTAACACGGAGGTTATTATGTACCATGAAACAAAATGTGATCAATGTGGGGATTGTTTTGTAACATGCCAATGGATTGAGGCAGACAAAGATCAGGCGGTGATATGGATTAACCAGTTGAGAAATGGCGACCATGCGGAAGTTCTGGACAAATGTATCACCTGTTATGCTTGTAACGAATATTGTCCCAACGATGCCAATCCGTTTGATCTGGTAGCGGAACTCCAGGAAAAGTACCATACACCAATTACAGAAGACACTGTAAGTCAGATGGAGCAGCGGTATGTCTTCAGTGGCGAACTGAAAGATATACCGGAAGCCGATCGTATCATGTCGCTGTGCGTCTTCAGCAGAACTGACGCCCATCTCATTCAGGGAGAATTGTACGATCTGCCCACGGTAGCCGGCAAGCCTTTTTTCTGCTGGGTGATGTTCAGCCACATGGCTGGTGAGAGCGTACAAAAAAAACATGCCCGGGAACTTGTCGACAGACTGGCACAAACCAAGGCAAAAGAGGTGGTCTGTTTTCATGATGATTGTTACAGCATACTGGCAAAACTGGCGCCGGATTATGGCATTGATGTTCCCTTCAGGCCGATACACCTGTCTGAATACCTGGTAGAATACTTAACGGCCAATAAATCGAGGCTTAAGCCATTGAACATCGAGATCGCTTACAGCCGCCCCTGTGCTTCCAGATTCACCCCGGAAAAAGAGCACTTTATCGACGAACTTTTTGAATTGGTCGGCGTAAAACGGGTGGAGAGAGAATATGACAGATTAAACGCCATGTGTTGCGGAAGTACTAAAATGATGCTCACCGGCGCCGACCCCAAGCCGGATCAGGAGAAAAATTTCATTGATGCCAAGAATGCAGGTGCTAAAGCCATGGTCTGTTTATGCCCGATATGTATGCACTCTTTTTCCATGATCTCCCAGGAACAAAAGCTCCCCATTCTATTCATTGGGGATCTTGCCAGAATGGCCCTGGGTGAAATCGAAGTCCCTGTATAAAACATAAAGGAATCCCATGCTTAACAACAAACTCTTCTGGCTTTTATCTCGGAATACTGTCTTATTGGTTTGGATTATTCTGTTTTTATTTGCCTTTGCATTGCCGTCTCCTCTCGCATGGCTTTTTAAAACAGCCATCGTCGTGCTGCTTCTCATTCATATGACTGAAATCCCGTTTTCGCTGAAGATTGGAAGAGAGAAACAGCTGACGACCGGAATAATCGTCGGTAAAACACTGTTATATGGTTTTACCTGGTGGCTTCCGTTGAGAAAAGGGCTGATTGAGAGATAGGTAAAAAATTGAATCAACGGGAGGCCGGTTCATTTTCAAATAAACATCTTTGGGCGAGGGATTATAGCTATTAATGCCCCTCCCTGAAGAGATCTATTTAAGGCAATTTCTATGAGACCTCTGATTACCCTGACAACGGATTTCGGAACCGCAGACGGGTTTGTGGGAGCCATGAAAGGCAAAATCCTGACGATCTGCCCTGATGCCAATATTGTAGATATCACCCATGATATCACACCGCAGAAAATCCTCCAGACCTCCTGGACTCTCCTCCGCAGTACCTTACAGTTTCCCGAAGGGAGTATCCACGTGGTCGTTGTTGACCCCGGTGTAGGGTCCGAGCGGCAGGCAATTCTTCTGAAATCCGAAAACAGGTGGTTCATTGGAACTGATAACGGTGTATTCAGCGAAATCATCAGGCGTTATGGCAGCGAACAGATCTATGAAATCAAAAAACAATGCAAGTGGTGGCAGTCTCACACCAGTTTTGACGGTCTGGCACTGTTCGCCCCAGCCTCCGCTTACCTGGCAAACGGGATATCACCTGAAGAGATTGGCAATCCCATCAGCCGGACACTTTTACTTCTTCCCAAATCGTCACCAACAGTAACCAGAGGCCAAATCCAGGGACAGATTCTCTTTTTCGATCGCTTTGGAAATGCCATCACCAATATCAGCCGGGATCACCTGCAAACCCTGACTAATCCAAATTATCGTGTTTCCTGCAAATCACTCGGTTTTTTACCGGTAAAATTCTATCAGCAAGGCAAAAGCGGCTCTTCCATTGCCATCATCAACAGCGACGGCCTACTGGAGTTAAGCGTTTTCTGCGATTCTGCAGAGAAGAGACACGGACTGAAAGCCGGGGATGAAGTAGTAGTAAAATCCTAAGGAATTGAAGAGCAAGACTCGCAACATTCAATAGTATTCCCAAGTCTTGTGCCAAAATCGGTACAAGAATGTTTTTATTTCTTAAACGATAATATCGTAAAACAGCTTTTTGTTGAGCTACCAATGAGCAAAGTAGCAGCAAGGTACAATTTGCCGCAGCCCTTCAACGCCTCTACCCTTTTGTTTTTAACACTTTTTTTATCGCTGTTGCCAAAGTATATAAATCAATTGGTTTCGATAATTTTACTTCTATTCCCACTTTTTCTATCTCTGCGTCTGAAATGGCTTCACTGATTCCAGAAAAAACAATCACAGGTATTTTATTGTGACCTGATTGTCTTATCCTCTCTATCAGCTTTATTCCAGTAAGATTGCGCATGGTATAATCCGTAAGAATCAAATCGTATTTTTCAGGGTTATTCAAAAACGCTTCGAGGGCTTCCTGACTATTGGTAAACCCTTCTACAGTATAGCCGATGTCTCCAAGCAGGGCAGTATAAGATGTCACGTTAAGTTCTTCATCATCAACCAGTAGAATTGAACCGGTTCCTTCAGGTATTTCCTGTCGAAGGTCAGGCTCGAAAGCCCCGGTTTTCTCAACAACCGGTAAATAAACATGGAATTTGGTACCTCTGCCTATTTCAGAAAAGACATGAATGTAACCATCCAATGAGTTTATAATACCGTAAGATATGGCAAGGCCAAGTCCTGTCCCGGTTCCAACGGGTTTTGTGGTAAAAAAGGGATCAAATATCTTTACTTTTGTTTTCTGATCCATTCCGATACCGGTATCCCGGACCGATATCAGAAGATATTCTCCTTTTTTGATAATGAGATCACCCATTGTTTCGTGATAATTGTTAATTTTAATGTCAAGTACTCCTCCGTCTTGATACATTGCGTCTCTTGCATTTGTCCCCAAATTCATAAGTACCTGGTGTATCTGCGTCGGGTCGCACATGACGAGCGTGTTTTCCGCAGTAAATTCCGTTTTCATTTCTATCATAGCAGGTAATGCGCTTCTAAGCAGTTTTACGGTTTCCTTGGCAATGGGCAAAATATCGACAATATTTTTTTTGGTTTCAAATTTTCTACTGAAATTCAGAATTTGCCGAACCAAGTCTGCCGCTCTGAATGCAGCGGAACCTATACCGTGTAAATGTTTCTTAATATGATCATCAGCATTTGCCAGTTTACGCTCCAAAAGCTGGGTAAATGCGAAGATTGGAGTCAAAATATTGTTAAAATCATGCGCGATCCCGCTTGCAAGAGTCCCAATTGCTTCCATTTTTTGGGATTGCTGTAATTGCTGTTCCAGGTTTTTCTTTTTTTCCTCTTCCCCTTTAGCTTTTGTGGTGTCCAGAATTTGCCCAATCAAATGAATTGGATTTCCGTCACGATTTTTTAGTAACGAAACATTAACATTCCCCCATATTTCGTCCCCGTTTTTATGAATATATCGTTTTTCTCTCTGGAAGCCGTTGATTTCGCCTTTTATTAGCTTTTCAATATTTTCCTTGTCCTTAGCTTGTTCATCAGGATGGGTGATATTGGCAAAATTCAAAAAAAGAAGTTCCTCTTTAAAGTATCCGATCATATTACAAAATGATTGGTTTGCTTCCAGAAAATTCCCATCTAACGAAAGCATAACAATGCCAATAGGAGCATATTCAAAAGTGTTTCTAAATTTTTCTTCGCTTTTCCTAACTGCTTCCTCTGCTTTTTTTCGTTCTGTTATGTCTGTCCCCACCACAACAAATTTTTCAAAGTCTGGTTCATTATTCGAGATCACCGGGAAAGCACTTATGCTCCTCCATCTTGGTTCTTCATTATCATTCAATGGTTCTTCCATGCATAATTCAGGTATATACACAGTGTCTCCGCCGAGTATTTGTCCCATATATTTATCGAAGCCACATTGCTTCATGAGGGGATCATTCAAAATATTGCTTCCAATGATTTCTTTATCCAGATTTCGATTCTTTGCATATTGTGCATTTGCTTTAAGTAAAAATCCATCTTTGTTGTAGATAGAAATTGAAATCGGGGCCTGTTCAAAAAGGGCTTCAAATAATTCCAAACTATGAGCCAATTCTTTCTTTAAAGACTCTCTCTCTGAAAGATCCATCCCGATTCCAACAAAGAGTTGCTCACCTTCAATAAGGGCTTTTTGTTCAGAAAAAATATAGGGAATTTGCTTTCGGGCTTTAGTGATCAGGTTAAGTCTATTTACCTGCAAATTCCCCAAAACAAATCGATTTAGATAATTGATGAGCGTTCCTGAGTCCACATTAGCTATAAGATCGGTAATTTCTATTTTTTTCAGTTCCTCTGACGAATATCCGAGCGCTCGTTCACAGGTACGATTCCACTGTTTAAGCTTTAAGTCTTCACCATAAATGCAGAAGATTCCTGGTAGGCTTTCGATAATCAGATCGCTAAATTCCTTTTCATGTTCTATTTTAATGAAACTTTTATGGAGTTTATCCATCATTTCATTAAATTCCAGGGCAACACCACCTATTTCATCATTTCTATAATTGACAAGCCTGTGGGAAAAGTCTTTATGACAAGACTCCAGATCATACAAAAATCGACGGAGAGGCTTTATGACTTTTTTTGCAAGGAATGAGTAAACCAATAGGATTAGAAAAATATTCACTCCAGCGGAAAAAACAAGTAAATTTATATTAATGAGTCTCAACTCCCTTTCGTATGTAATGTCATCGACCAGCATCAGAAAACCCACAAGATCCCCAATGGCACAGATAGGTTGAACATATGCCAAACGATTATCATCGTGTGATGTAAAAAAAGTGCCTGCACTGCTTTTGCCGATTTGTGGTAGTAACACATTTAGCCACGATGGTTCTAATTGAATGGAAGGTGATGTATTTGTTGATATTATCAGATCGCCTGATTTATTGAAGACACTCACTTCAACGAGATCTGCGTTCGTTAAAACCTTGTTGATCCCCAGTTTTACCGAAGATAGGTTTCTCACAAAAAGATCACCGGCAATGCGGTTCATTTCGGTTTGTGCGGCCAGCTTTATATAAGAAAAATTCCGCTGTCGGATTTCATTAAGGTGCTCTTTATATTTGTTTGAAAAATACAAATAAGAGATTAATGTTCCTCCTAAAGAGATCAGGAGAAGCATTAAAACTATTTCTCTGGTTATACGGGGGTTGCTCATATTGGCATCATGCTTTAATTTATTGATATTATGATATTGTTACAATTTAAAAGCACCTATTTTAGTAGTATTTCCTCAATCGTATTTTGCTCATCATGAAGCTGAATTTTTCTTTGAAAAACGAAACTGGTTTCCTTGGGTGAAGCTTTCATAATATATACATCTCGCTTCGGGTTTCTATTAATATCAAAGCTAATCTTTCCTGTTATCCCTTCGTACTCTGTTGCACTTAAAGCAGCAACAATCGCTGTCGAATCTAACCGTTCAGCTTTGGCAATAGATGTTAGAGCCAGGTAGGTTGCATCGTAAGAGAGCGGAAAAACATCCGATGTCTTGATATTCTTAGGTTCAAGACCCAGCTCACCCGCCAGAATTTCACCTTTTCGAATTGTTTGCTGCAAGCGCCGATTATGTATATCAGGAAAGTACATGGCCGCTGCAAAAATCGTGTTGGATTGAAGGCTGGAAGAAATCGTTTTCGGTCCAACTCTGTCATCAACAAGCCAATTGAACATAAACCCAAGTTTTTCTGCTTGCAGAAATACAAGTTCAGCTCTGTTTGCAGCAAAAAAAACGATTTCCGACTTTGCGGCTTCAATCTGTCTTAATTGGGGTTCAAAATCAACCTGGTCGTAATCAACTTCCAATTTGAGGATTTGTGCATTTGGGCGGAAAGCCTGAAACTCATCGATAAAAATAGAGCCAATAGAACTTTGCCCTGCCATTACAGGGAGACAAATCACTGCAATGTTTCCTTTAAAATGCTGATTCGCAAACCAGGCTAAGGCTTTGGCGGGATAAAAACTGGTCCATGAAATCCTGAAAATATGGTCACCTATTTCTGTGATTTCCTTATTACTTGCAGATGGAGTAATTAAGGGCAATTTCAGTTTCTGAGCTTCAATGGCCATGGCAAATGTTATGCCCGACCACCGACTTCCTATGGCAAAGACAGCTCCATCCTCTTTGGCTTGCTTCACCATTTCGGCAGCACGAAGTTTATCGCTTTGGTTATCGTAAACATTAATCTGAATCTTTTTACCCAGAAGATCTGAATGTTTTTCATTCCATTCTTGAACCGCGGTGCGAACTCCAAGAATAGCATCATTCTGCCAACCACCCGCTTCTCTGCCGGTCATACCGAAAATTGCCGCAATTTTTACAACCTCTTGAGCATTCACAGAGCGGAATAAAAGGATACAACAAACCAGCAGGAAGGCGGCATTCGAAAATTTAAATTTTGTTGTTATCATAATTTAAACTCAAAACAAGAATATCCATCCCATATAAAAAACAGATCCCAAATTGCCGTGAAACAGGCGAGTTAACCAAACAGCAATAGGAAAAGTGCAAAGTATCATTTTTTGATTTATTAAACCATCGTATTATTACTGTCAATTTAACAGGGAAATCGGGGTCAGAAATCAGGGTCAGGTCTTTCATTTTGACATTTTTTGAACAGAAATCAGGGTCAGGTCTTTCATTTTGACATTTTTTGAATAGCTTGATAAGACCTCAAAGAGCGAACTAATTATCCTTCTTAACAACTAATCAATGATTTAAAATGGCCAGACCTCTAAGAGTTGAGTTTCCAGGTGCAGTCTATCATATTACTTCCCGCGGTAATGCAAGATTACCTATCTTTGAACATTTCAATGACAAAAAGATTTTCTTATCCATCCTGGAGCAAGTAATCGATCGCTATCATTGGCTTTGTCATGCTTATTGTCTAATGGATAATCACTACCACCTGCTGATTGAAACCATAGAACCCAATCTGTCGTCCGGGATGAGGCAGTTGAACGGCGTTTATACCCAGTCATACAATAGAAAATATAAAAAGGTAGGACATTTGTTCCAAGGAAGGTTTAAGTCTATTTTAGTTGAAAAAGAGATCTACTTGCTGGAATTGTGTCGCTATATCGTATTAAACCCCGTTAGAGCAGATATGGTAAAATCCGTTGATAAATACACCTGGAGTAGTTATAGGGCAACGTCCGGATTGATAAAGCCCCCTGCATATCTTACTATTGATTGGACACTAAACCACTTCGGGAAAAAGAAAGTTATTGCTCAAAAAAAGTACAAAGCTTTTGTCAATGAAGGATTGAACCAGTCTTCCCCATGGGAGGACCTTAAATCTCAATGCGTGCTGGGAACCGAGCAGTTTATTGCAACGCTGAAGCAACCCCTGTTAAAAAACATAGAAGCAATAGAAATTCCAAAACAACAAAGGCTGCTAAACAGACCATCTTTAGAAATGCTATTTGAATCAGAAGATCTCCTTTCAAAATCCAGCCGTAATAAAATCATTCAAGAGGCAATTAAAATTCACGGTTATACTCAGTCGGAATTATCCAACTATCTGGGTTTACACTATTCAACCATCAGCAGGCTTCTTAAAAAAATGTCAAAATGAAAGACCTGACCCCGATCCCCATTAAACAGAAAAGAAAGGTATTCCTGACAATCAAGTGCAGGAATATGAAGAATCCGAAGCTGCAAAGATCGCGTTTGGATCAGACTCTTGGGTCCACCAGTTGGATGCTGCAGGAGAACCTTAAACCGGTTATCAATAAAGACGGTACGGTTACGACAACCTCCATCTGGGGACGTGTTTTCGGCCGACGAAAAACCGAAATGGAAATTAACAAATTAGTCGACAACCTGTTAAAACGGGCAACTGCTTACGCTGAAATCGATGACTACTCTGCAACAACTGAATTTGAAACCATCACCAGTGATGCTGATGATTTCAAATTGGCGCCGGTTCTTTTCTCCGATGACTAGCACCATCCACCAATATTTACTTTTATAGATAAAAGTGTATGACAGGAGATTCGGAGATCCGTTATTTCCGATCTGCAAAGTGTTATTTTCTTGAAAACATAATCCCTTTTATTTATTATAGACATAACCACCTAAACCGATGACTGGGAATATCAGCGGGAAAATTGTCGGACTTCATCCGGTAATAGAGAGAGATTTCCTGGTAATACCGTGGTTGGCTGATGGAATATAACGATAGCTTCATAAAATGGGGGGGGGAAATGTTTGATCTTATAAAAAGGACAATGCTGATGAGTGTCGGGCTTGCTTTTCTAACGAAAGATAAGGTTGAAGAACTGGCCAATGAGATTATCGAAAAGGGCAAACTATCGGGAAAGGAAAGCAAGGAGTTTTTTGAGGAACTTCTGAAAAAGTCGGAAGAGTCATCACAGAAAGTCGAGGAGCAGATTAAAATCATTATAAATGATACATTAAAAAAGATGAATCTTGCTACTCGAGATGAACTTTCAGAAATCAAAGAAGAGTTAAAAAAGATGAAACAGGCTATGAAACAAAAAGGGGAGAAGGCTTAGTGCTCAGCGTTAAAAACCTGAATATTTTCGGGCGGGCATACCGGCAATTCAACCGATATCGCCATATCTTCTTTGTTCTTTTTAAGTACGGTTTTGGAGATGTGATCCACATGCTGAAATTGGATCATTATCTTGAAGCCGGAATCCACGTATTCTTTCGCAAGCCCACCAGACGTGTAAAAAAGATGAGCCGGGCCAAACGGATCAGGATGGCGTTCGAAGAACTGGGACCAACCTATATAAAACTTGGGCAGCTGCTGTCAACCCGTTCCGACCTGCTTCCGGGAGAATATCATGACGAATTATTAAAACTCCAGGATCAGATACCTCCCGCATCTTTCGATACTATTATTAAGACTTTTCAGACTGAATTCGGAAAACCTCCGGAGGAATTGTTCCTTCACTTTGAAGAAAAACCTCTGGCTGGCGCTTCGATTGGTCAGGTGCATAAGGCACAGCTGAAGGGTGGAGAAATTGTAGCCGTAAAAATCCAGAGACCGGATATTCGGAAAATAATCAAGACCGATCTCGAAATAATTCAGCGTCTGGCATCTTTTTTGGAACGAAACGTCAAGGAATTTGAGCTCCACCGTCCCACCCGGATTGTCAAGGAGTTCGCGAACAGCCTGGCCAAAGAGATCGATTACCTGATTGAGGCTGCTCATATTGAACGCTTCGCCCGCCAATTCAAAAACGATCAAACCATTTATGTTCCCAAAGTTTATCGAGAGTTGACCTGTGAACACGTTATTACCATGGAATTCATCGATGGCATTAAGATTTCTGAAAAAGCATTGCTGGAGCAAAAGGGCTATGATCTCAAAGTCATTGTAAAGAGAGCGGCTGATCTGATCATGAAACAGATATTTGTCGAAGGGTTTTTCCATGGTGATCCCCACCACGGCAATGTCTTTATATTACCCGAAAACACAATCTGTTATCTTGATTTTGGGATGATGGGGCGGGTGAATCAGGAGGAACGTGAAAATTTCACCAATCTGACATTGCAGATCTTTAGCGGTGATGTCAAGAATGCCACAGTAAGCCTGTTAAAACACACCACCTATGATAAAAAGCCGGATAAAATCCAATTTGGAAAAGACCTCTCCGTGCTGATTGATCAGCATCTCTATCGACCCCTAAAAGAGCTGAATATTGCCAAAATGTTGCAACAACTGATAGGTATCCTCTCCAAACACGGGCTTTGTTTCAAACCCGACCTGTTTTTGATGATAAAAGCTCTCAGTACGGCGGAAATACTGGGAAAAGAGCTCGATCCGGATTTTGATCTCCCCGAGCATATGAGACCATTTATCAAGCGGGTGCAGCAAAGCATGAATAATCCTGTGCGAATAGCCACAGATTTTATTCATTCCGGTTCTGAATATGTCCATCTTCTTAAGAGCCTTCCTGGAGAGCTACAGGAGATTCTAAACCAGGCCAAAGAGGGCAAATTCAAAATTGAATTTGAGCATCACGGTCTGACCCCCATGCTTGCCACTCACGACAAAGTCAGCAACCGGATTGTGTTTGCCATTGTGCTGGCAGCCCTTATTATCGGGTCCTCCCTTATTGTTCTTTCAGGTGTTCCTCCAAAATGGCACAACATCCCGATCATCGGTCTCAGCGGATTCGTCATCGCCGGCATTATGGGGTTCTGGCTTCTCTGGTCTATCCTTCGCCACGGCAAGATGTAAGATCCTGACGTTAAGCTGCATACCTTTCAACGGAACGAATAATATTTGGTTCTAAATCAAAGTTAAATCATGCCTGCTATTTCAGAGTTAAGGATTGTGCTTCAATTATATAAGCCTTTGAGCTTTCTCGATATGGCTTCTGGCAACGCTGAACATCTGATCATTTGATAGGGTAATCATAACACTTCTGGAGGATGTCTTTTTTACGGTTTTGATTTGACTCACATTAATCAAAATTGACCGGCTGATCTGTAACAGGGTATTATTATCAAAAAAGAGATTGATCGTTTTAAAATGCTGACCAAGTTTTTCAGGTTCCCTATCTAAGAAATGCAGCACTGTGCCTCTCCCTGTTGCTTCCAAATAAAGAATACTGCTTTGGTTGGTTGATATAAAATACAGATCCAATAGCAATTTGTCATTTTTCACAACATTGATGATTCCTTCCCTCACAGCCAGGGCTTGATCAACCAGGTTTAGTGAATACAGCCTATTGGCCTCCTGGTGTGAAGCCGCTGATTTAATAATCAGCTGGTAGTTTTCAAGTTCTCTTATTTTAAGAAAGGCATAATTATCGAGAACTTCCTTATCTTTTCCGCGTTTCATCCACTCTTTAAAAACATCATTAAACTCCTGTTCGTTACCATTGCAGAGGAAGAGTTTTTGATTTTCGAAGATCGCTACTTTATCAATGCAATTAACTTTAGTCAGGTAATTGTAAACCACATTGGTTAAATGTTTGATCCCTTCAAAGCGTGTATGCTGTCTTGAAAATTGTCGTAATAACCGCAGTCTTTCGTAATTGTCTTTGATTTCCGCAATCCTTTCATAACCTCTTAAAGCAATCGTTAAAGCAACAAAAAGCTTTTGGGCATCAAAATCTCCTTTTTCCAGGTATCCATCAATTTCATAATTAACAACCACTTCCAGCTGGGGGACAGCTCCAGGGTGGCCCGTAACAAGGATGATTCTCACGTCCCTGTTTTTTATTTTATTCCTGATGGTATCAACCAAAACCAATCCGGAGTTGTTTTCTTCCATGATGACATCCAAAAAAATCACTGCAATACTATTTTGTTGGATTATTTTTATTGCCTCATTCTTGCTGAATGCACTCAAAAAATTGATCTTTTTGTCACAATAACGGAAATTTCTGAGAATGATCAGAAACATCTTATGGATATCAGGTTCATCATCCACTATGAGAACATTTATACTTTTGATCGGGTCTTCCTTTGGCATAGCGTCTATTGTGTTAAAGTTTTGTTCAGCAGAAACCAGCTACAATCTTCATATAAGCCCTAATATAATCAGACCCAATATAGGGCGACCCTACATTGGCCGCCTTTGAGTTAGTTCTGTCCGAGAATTAACCCCACTCTGTCGTAACCCCTGCTTTTGGGAACATCTAATAGAAATGATCGCTTAAGAAAAGATTAAATTAGTATCCACGATGTCCATTCATTACATAAAAATATCAAAACCTGTCAATGTATATATATGAAAATTATGGCTTATTTAACATTTGTACTTGTCACTTCATTACAAATCAAAGATTTAATAATTGATAATATCAGTTCTGTTTGATATATAGTCCCCAAAAAGATCTATTGCTTCATAAAATCAATCGGAAATTATAAAAATCACGATTTGGGCACTATATTGAATATAGACATTATACGATTAAAAGGGCCAAAATTGTCTAACCTGAGGACACCATAAGCCCGGGAGCATTCTTGTCGTATGTTCTTGGGTTTGAAATTAAATTCATCTGATTATTTACAATCCACAGCCCTTTGTAGCAGTCTCCAAGGTAAAGGAGGTGAATACGAGGCTGTATAGATTAAACTGATAAAAAGAGACCGCAAATAAAAGCGCCGATTAAAACGATACTGGAATTCGGACAAATATCGCTCTCCATATCCTTTACGACTAGAGCGATAGGTACCGGCGATTGCGTTTTTAACATTACCAAGGATTGTGTTCAACCAATGAAAGAAAGGAATTTCCCCTGTCTTTCGATCTGGTTGCATGGGGACTTTAACATGATTATGCTCATTGATCTTTGAAATTATATTGAAGCTGGCAAATCCATCAGTCGCGACAACACTACTTGGATATAGATGCTGTTCAGCCCAGCTACCGATATTGACGGATGTGAATGACTCTACCGGGGTAAATTTTGCGTAGAGCGGCCGCTCTTTGCTGGTTAAGCTGATTGCTGCGACAAAAGGCTGCTTAACCTCAGAGCCTCTACCTCGTTTACCGCCATGTTGTTGACCGCCCAAATATGCGTCATCGATGGTAACGAGCCCAAACAGTTTTCGTTTCGCATCTTTCTCGGACATTGCTTGCATCAGTTTATGTTTCATACTCCAAGCGGTTTTATAAGAAACACCAATTTGTCGTTTCAAGGAAAGGGCAGCTATTCCATTCTTGTTTTGGCTTATTAAATAGATTGCCAAGAACCATTTGGATAATGGGACCTTTGATGAATGAAAAATCGTATTGATTTTTACTGAAGTCTGATATTTACAACGTGTGCACTGAAAGGTCTGCCTTGACTTTATGTAACAGAACGAATCGTGTTCGCAGCATTCACACTTAAAGCCATACGGCCACTTAGTATTGAAAAGTGCTTTTTCACATTGTTCATCAGTCCCATATTTTACCATAAATTCGGGAAGGCTAATGCCGTCTTGAAATTGAACCTTGTTTTGAGCCATGATGACCTCCTGTAGAATATATCTATATAGTGGACAACTGTACTCTACAAGAGGCTGTCAATAGTAAATAATCAGAATCTCTTTGATCCCTCATATTTAAGGACTAAATCCAGACGCAGAATAATCTGGTTGGCGAGAGAACCCGATCAACAACGTAGATGATCTAGAATACATCGTGGCGCGACAATACAGGGCCTCTCATTGAACTTCATTATTTGAATAAGGAATGATGGATGAGCTCCATTAGGGGCTATATCGGATACTGATAACGATAAGAAGTGATGTTTGCTAAAAGATGAGATAATGCCAACAACCTCAAAATCCCAAAGGGTTTAGTGCGTCCAAAGGTGAGGGTATAACGCTTTTATTTGTTTTTATTGAGTTAAATTTTCTTCTCTTTTTTCTTTACAGGGAAACGATAGAATGTCCCCTTGTTGAAACATTATTAATAGTGATCGTCTATGAAAGGAATAAATCAATATCGTATGATGTCCATTCACCACCAAAGATTTTTGAACCTTGTCAACGTAAATGTTTGTAAAATATGTATTATTGACCGCTTTGGCCTGTCCATTCATTACAAAGCACTATTTTTTTAATTGACAATACCTGCCCCGTTTAATGTATAGTCTCCCAAAAAGATCTACTGTTCCATAATATCGACCCGGAGTAAAAATAAATATAGGGTTAATATAGTGAATTGCTATCGGCAGATGCTCAAATCGAATTCTGCGGATAATGTTCACTGTTAAATCTGCCTGGCGTAACGTTTCTTTTGGTTGCTGAAGGGGTGAGGATTTGGGACCCGACGGCATCGATTTTCTCATTTCCAGCCAGTGGATAAATCCATAAGATTGATGCTAACTGGCACAAATGTTTATCTAATTTAGAAAAAAGGGATTTTTATAATGGAGAAAAGAATCAGCAGTATTTCATTGAAAATTAGAGTAATACTATTGTCTTTTGGGGCCATATGGCTCACCCTCAGCCCGGCTATTGCTGATGAATTTGGATTCACAGGGGGCTTGTTGACATTTTATTCAGGTTCGATTGATGTTGGTGCAGAAGATGAAAAGCCCTTGGAGAATTCTGGTACTCCATATCAAATCTATTCACTATTAGGAAACATAAGAATTGCGTTTATGCATTATGAGCAGTACGCGCAACACCTGGAAATAGAGAAGAGTTCTGCATTATTATATACCGTTTCAATAAAAAACGATGTGTTATTATTAATGTATCAAGATTCTTTTTTTCCAAAAAATGAAAAATATTACGACTTTGAGACAAAAACATATAACGATCCTGACCCCGATGATTCCAGCATTGATATTTATTGGAATGTTGGGGTAGGGCTTTTTAACTCTTCAATGGATTGGAATAACTGTTATTTTAAGACAGATGGTGATTTTAATGTAGGTTTTTCATTAGGTGTTGGAGCAAAAAAAATATTTGAAAATACCTTCATAGGACTAGAATTGCTTTACTTAAATAAAACGCAATATTTTCATACTACTGCATATACCTATGACTTTGAAGTCAATATTGGCGGGGCAATTTTGTCTTTAACAACAGGCATCAAAATATAACCGTTTGTTGCTACCATGGTTTCTTGATTTCTTATTGGGTAAAAATAGTCAAAGACTTATTATAACTCGTTTAAACGGGATATTAAGATATAATAACTAAAATATTCTAATAAAATTTTCTCAGAGAGGACAAATGAAATTAATTCGGATTCTATTTATCGGTTTGTTAGTAATGACAGTTGTATCATGCTCACCAAAGTTACCTTTACCTAGTGGATCTGATGAAGGACTGTTAATTGTGCCAACCTTTGGTGATAGATCAACCATCGGAAAATTCGTTTATCGATATAGCTTTAAATTTAATAAAACTGATAATGTCATTGTCAAGATTGTTGATGGAAGATCTTTTATCAGTAAACCGCTAAAAGCAGGTAGCTACCAAATAGATTCATTTGATGTTATTGGCGTTGAGATTGGTAAAATTTCCGCGAATAATAAGGGAGCTCGAAATATTAAATTGAAAGAACCGTTCACTTTTGATATCAATCCAGGCAAAGTCACTTTTTTCCCATTCGGTATTGCTGGAATAATAGAGGCACACAAGACAGGAAGATTTCTTCAGAAATTTGACTTTTTTGTCCTTGATGAAGAGATACTTAAAGAATATGTTGCCCTGTTAGAAAAATCAGAAAACAGAGATAAGTGGAGACTTACGGATTAAACAAACTTCGTCAGAACGCACATTTCAGGATGCAAAACTACACTCACACCTGATTTTGATTTTTTTCATAACATTTACTGCCAGCATGCATAAAGCGGCAACAGTGAAAGCTGGAGGTACCGCACCTGGACTTGCAATGATTCAGTCTTTCACTACCCTGCCAAAGTGATCGTTGAATCCGCCAATTAATACACGAATACAGAAACCCAATTCAAATGATTTAACGAATGGATGGTAGTATATAGCATCTGACTAAAAATCGGCATGCGCTGGTCAAATAGTTGTCTGACATAATGAAGATTTTGTTCAGTTGAGAATTAAGAATACCTTTTTTTAAACTTTTCCAATTCACCTCTTTTCTCTCGCAGCAAGTCCACTGCCTGGGATATGGAAACCTTCTTGAAACGGATGATCTGTCCGGGGATGAACTGGGCTAGTTTATCGATGTCAACACTGATAACGTTAAAAATCCGGGGATAGCCACCGATGGTCTGACGATGCCGCAAGAGGATAATGGGGCCACCGGGAGAAAGTTGGATGGTACCATCACTGACAGCACCCGAAATCATGTTATTAAGGAAGACTACCGGCATATTTCGCAAACAGGTTAGACGCATTCCCATATCATTGCTGTCAATACTGATTCTCCAGGGATCATTCAGAAAATATGCTGGATTCTCCAAAAAAGCGTGTTCAGGACCTTCAACCACCCTCACCACATTGTCAGGTTCCGACCATGTTGCAATGGAGCTGTAATTGCCTCGTTTTCTTCCGGTAAGATCCAATTGAACTTCACTGGAAGGACGAAGGCACAGATAGCTGCGAAACCCATATCTTTTTCCTCCGAATTTGAGACGAGCGCCTTTTTGCGCCCGGTAAACAGTTCCATGTTCAATGATCTGATGGGATCGGCGTTTGGATGGTGTTTCCAGTCGAACTGACTCATACGCTGCTCCCAGTATGATGAACCAGCAATCGCATGAAAATTTCAGCTCAGGGGGAATGATGATTTCCAATGCCGGGGCGGGGGAGGAATACCCCAACATGATGTTTCCCAGCTCATAGGAAAACATATCAATCGCTCCCCCAGGAGAGACTCCCTGATCCTGCCGACCCCAAACAGGCGGATAAGCGACTCTGCACAAGCCTTTTGATACAAACTCGATTATACTATCCGTCTTCATTAATTCAGGACAAAAGTTGTTTTGATAAACGCCGGGCTAATTCCAGCGAGATAACGGAGTCGGAGTGGATACAGATCGTGTCGGCTTTAATTGGGATTGATTCTCTTCGTACTCCTTCCGTTCCACTTTCAACAAACGCCATCACCGCTTGATCCTTGACAATTGAAAGTGACTGTTTCAGGGCCTCATCACATTTAACAATACAGGCTTCCGGTCGATCTCTTTTAACCAGGCTGAGCCGACCACTCTCCCTGGAATATACATAGCGTCTTTCAGCAAATGCTTCTCTTATGATCCTAATCGGGTGACTGACACAAGCTTTCGCCAATTCTGAATCGAACCCGGTGATCACGCGATTGATTCCTTTTTGAACAAGCCAGTTTGTTAACACGGCTGCAAGTTGCTTATCGACACAACTGTCATTGTACAAAGCACCATGAAACTTAACCATTTTGATATCCGCTATGTGCTGGTACTGTTCATCAAGCGCTTGAATAAGACGGGTCTCAGACAATTTCAAACTGATCCTCCCAAAATTCTCCCTGTCCGGATAACTGAGGTGTCCTGCAACTTCCACATTTTTTGATTCTGCCAATGATCGAAAAACAGCAATACTGTTCTCATCACCTGCATGTCCTCCGCATGCGATGTTTGCTATCTGAATAAAATCCATCAATTGAAGGTCTATCCTGTTATCGGCGCCTCGTTCTCCAATATCGCAATTTACTGTCATCATAACGTATCAACTTTCTTGAAAATTACAGAATCCCCCGGCTCAATGGAAAACAGATTATCCGGGTGAGTAATACCGAGGATATTCCACCCCCCAGGCGACTGTTGAGGATATATCCCGGTTTGACCCCCCCCAATAGCGACCGCTCCTGCTGGTACAATCTTTCTGGGTGTGTCTAGTCGAGGCGTCTCCAGACTTTTATCTAATCCGATTAAGTAAGGGAAATGAGGAAGAAAGCCGATCATGGCAACCACATACTTTCCATTGACATGTCGATCAATCACCTCGTTAATTGTCAGATTGTGGAAATCGGCTACCCTTTGCAGATCCGCTCCATTGTATATAACCGGAATAATATGGGTGCTTCCAGGGCTTTCCAATGTAAAGGTCATCGGATCAATGGATTGAAACCGCTCGGCAACCAGCTCCTCCACTGCTTGAGTTATTGTTTCAACGGAACATTCAAGCGGATTAAAATAGATGGCAAGCTCAGTGTAAGAGGGCACCAGATCTAGAGCGCCCAACTTTTGCATGAAAGGCTCTGCTTTTAATTGCCGATAGAGACTGATGATCCTGGAGGAAAGCCCGGCACTGATTTCGTCGCCAAAAGACCAACAAATGCAGGAATCTCCAATAAAATATCTCTTTGATAGCATAAAGTTTTCTATTCTTCTTCAACAATAAACCTGCATCTGATTAGCCCGCCTGACAGTCGCCTATTATCAACCCGGCGGCCTCCTCCCCATACACCCGAATCTTTTCCTAAATCTACAAAAAAACTCAAGCTTTAATACTAACCCAAAAACCCCACTCAGGAAATGTTTCATAATTAGCCGAATGACTGAGTATGTTTTAAAAATATTTAAAATATATTTTGCATATATGTCAACGCCAATTATCAGAACAATTTTTTTTTCTAGATAAACCGAGCTCTACTCCATAAATACTAACGAACAGTATTCCATATCGACTGAATGGAGAGAGAGTAAGTTCATATTGAAATGGGTGGTTCAATAAGTGATAAATATCACAGAGGCTAAAAAAAACAGTTGCAATATATTTCAAATACATTTTATAAATATTCACGTTAAGAAAAGTAGTCCAACTATCATCTTTGAAGTACAAGAGTATCGATCCAAAAGCGGAAACCCGACTGACAGATTTAATAGGTTATTGCAGTTGCACTTAATCTTTCGTAAATTTGCAGAGTCCATTCGATTTTTGACCCACACAGACAGGGGAAGCGATTGTCAGAAGAGATTTTATTAGACATCAGGAGGTTATCCACCGCATTTGAAGTGGAAGATGTAATCATTCCTATTTTGAAAGATATCACTTTTAGGATACATTCGGGAGAATCATTGGGAGTGGTAGGTGAGTCGGGCAGTGGTAAAAGCGTTCTTGCTCACGCCATCATGGGACTACTGCCTTCAAACGCCCAGGTTTATAATGGGGAGATCATATACGAAGGCAGAGATCTTTTGAAGTTGAATCCCAAAAAGAGACGACAGCTTCGAGGTGATCGTATGGCGATGATTTTTCAGGAACCGATGACCTCCCTTAATCCGGTATACACGGTTGGCAGCCAAGTGGTAGAGCTCATCAGGGCTCATCGCAAAATATCAAAAAAAGAGGCTCTTGCATGGGCTGTGGACATTTTTGAAAAGGTAGGAATTCCCCAATCGAATGATTTTGCCAATCGTTATCCCCATGAATTATCAGGTGGAATGCGTCAACGTGTGGTGATAGCACTGGCCATTGCCCTATCACCGGTTTTATTACTGGCGGATGAACCGACAACAGCATTGGACGTTAGTATCCAAGCTCAGATTTTGGAATTGATTCAATCCCTTCAGGATAATATGAAAATGGCAACCATGCTGATAACGCACGATCTTGGGGTCGTAGCCGGCATGTGCCGAAACGTTCTGGTGATGTATGCCGGTCAGGTTGTGGAAACCGGAGAAACCGAAGAGCTGTTCAAATTCCCCAAGCACCCTTATACCAAAGCGTTATTAAAATCCATCCCCAAATTGGACCAAAATACTGAGTTTCTGGAAACCATTAAGGGAATGGTCCCCCACCCACAGAGAATGCCTGAGGGGTGTAGGTTTGCACCTCGCTGTGAAGTGGCAATGGATCAATGCCATCGAGAAGAGCCTGATATGCATTCATTCTCAGAATATGCCGGTGTAAAATGCTGGCTTTATCAATAGGGTAAGACTGATGATGTCAATTCAACATCTGTTGGAAATAACACATTTGAAAAAAACCTTTGTTGTCAACCGGGGAATGTTCAGCCCGAAGATTTTCGTAAAAGCTGTTGATGATGTAAGTTTTAATGTGATCAAAAGCGAGAGCTTCGGTATTGTGGGAGAATCAGGTTGTGGCAAGACAACAATCGGTCGCCTGCTGGTAAGGTTGACTCAACCCACCAATGGAACGGTTCATTTTGAGAATGAAGAGCTGTTCTCCATGTCTCGAAAACAATTTCGAAAAAAGCAGTGTGAACTGCAAATGATTTTTCAGGATCCTTTTGCTTCTTTGAATCCCCGAATTCCGGTAGGACGGATCATCGGCGAACCTTTAGCTGTTCATGGAATTGGGAACGCATCGGAAAGACGGAAAGCAGTGGAAGAGTTGCTGGAAATAGTGGGATTGAAGAGATCGTTTTACAAGCGGTATCCTCATGAATTCAGTGGAGGCCAACGTCAACGGATCTGTATTGCTCGTGCATTGGTACTAAAGCCAAAAGTTATTGTTGCAGATGAACCGGTATCAGCACTGGACGTGTCAATACAATCCCAGATTTTGAATTTGATGCGGAATTTACAGAAGGAGCTTGGACTGACCTATATTTTTATTTCACACGATCTCAGCGTCGTGAAACATTTTTGTAACCGCATCGCTGTCATGTATCTGGGTAAATTCGTAGAAACCGCTTCAAAAGTGGATCTTTACCGATCTCCTTTACATCCCTATACCCAATCCCTCCTGTCCGCAATTCCAGTGCCCGATCCGGCGGCAAACAGGAATCGGATTGTTTTAACCGGGGATGTCCCCAGCCCGGCCAACCCACCTTCGGGTTGTTCTTTTCACACCAGATGTCCCAAGGCAATGGATATCTGTTCGAAAAAATTGCCGGTTTTGCGTAACATGGCGGAGACCCATCAAGTCGCCTGTCATTTATACTAGTCTGTCAGTTGCACCTTTATGGAGAGTAACATGAAATATAGAAAACTTAGTCGTTTTTTTTCAATTGTGACGGTTATAGCTGCTGTATTTTTGGCAAGTCCCGTCATGGCAGCCGAACAACATATTAAAATCGGCGTGATCGGTGATCCGCAGAATTGGGATCCGATGGATTCTTTTCGAGTTGATTGGAGTGTTATCGGAACTTCGGTTTTTGAAGGTCTGGTTGAGAGAGATCTTGATATGAATATCAAGCCAGGCCTGGCAACTTCCTGGGAGATTCTGAATCAGAGTAAAACGATCCGGTTCCATTTGCGAAAAGGGGTGAAGTTTCATAGCGGTCATGCTTTTAAAGCAGATTCCGTGAAGTATACTTTTGAGAGAATATTAGCCAAAGACAGCAAATCCCCTCAAAAAGGAAATTATTCAGTTATTCAGGAGGTAAAGATTATAAACGATTATACGGTTGATTTTATGCTCAAGGAGATTGACCCGGTAATGATCGTTAAGCTAGCTGGATATGGCGGCGTTATTGTGCCGAAGGGATACATTGAAGAAAAAGGAGAAGATTATTTTGATACACATCCCGCAGGAACCGGACCGTTTGCAATGGTGAGCTACAAAAGAGACCAGACGGTTGAATTGGTTCGATTTGATGAGTATTGGAAAAAGCCGCTACCAAAACTGGAAAAAGTGACCTTCAAAATTATTCCGGAAGCCACTACAAGAGTTGCGGAACTTCAAACCGGTAACATCGACATTGCCAACCGGATTATGTTGAGTCAGGCAAATCTCGTAAAAGATGCGGATGATCTCGAATTAATAAGAGTAGACTCGCCAACCGTATACTCAGTGCGACTCGATACAAAGTCCGCCCCTACAAATGACATCCGGGTTAGAGAAGCCATTGCCCTGGCAATTGACGTGGATATGATTATTGAAACCGTTTTGCAGAACAATGGACGACGCATCAACTCCTTCCAAAGCAAGCTGAGTTTTGGCTATGACGAAAGTCTACCGCTCCGCAAATACGATCCGACACGAGCAAAACAACTATTGAAGGAAGCAGGGTATGATTTTGACCAGACACTGACAATGAAGACCACTGCCAGTGATGCCGATTTTAAGGAAGTTTCGCAAGCAATTCAGCTATACCTGAAGCAGATCGGGATAAAAACAAAACTGGAAACAGTTGAAGCAAACGTTTATTTTTCTGAAATGATCCCTAAAGGAAAAGCGGGTCATATCTTCCGACAAGGTTGGGGTGGTTGGACGCTGGATTTTGACAATACAGCCTATCTTCTCTATCACAAAGGTGAACATTGGAACCCGGATATTGATGATCCTAGGGTTGAAGAGTTGTTGACCTTAGAAAGAAGTACGATGGACCCGGCAATCCGTAAGAAAGCTTTCAGTCAATTATCACAGCGGCTATTCGAGCTGATCCCGGATATTCCGCTTTATCAAAACGTTGAACTTTGGGGTACCAACAAACAGGTAAAAGGTTTTCGAGCACCGGCGGACAGCCGGATCAGGCTGGAGAACGTTTATCTCGAAGATTAAGCTCAACTTTTCCCGTATGTTGTTTTAAACATGCGGGATCGTTTTTTGGATCGACCAACGAACCAATCAGAGGATTATACCGTGATCAGTTTTATCGTTAAACGTTTAATGCATGGGATATTAGCAGTGGTGGTATTGTCACTGCTGGTTTTTATCGGGGTGCGAACTTCAGGAGACCCAACGACATTAATGTTCCAGGCGGGGGAGCCCTCCAAGGAGGAGATTGCGCAGATCAAAGAGCAACTCGGATTGGATAAGTCTTATGCGACTCAATATTTTATATTCCTCCGGCAATTGCTAAAAGGGGATCTGGGCAAGTCTTACTATACCAATCAAAAGGTATCTGCCATGATCGGCGAACGGCTTGGAGCTACCATGATTCTGACTCTGTCCGCCATGTTGATCTCTTTTTGCATCTCTTTTCCGATCGGTATTCTTTCTGCGTTAAAACGAGGCAGTCTTTTGGATATGTTCGGACAGAGTTTTGCCATTTTTGGTCTCTCCATGCCCAATTTCTGGCTGGGGATTATATTTATCCTGCTGTTTGCCGTCAATTTGCGCTGGTTGCCTCCCTCCGGTTTTGAAAGCTGGGAATACATCATACTTCCCTCTTTAACACTTGGCCTGATTTTATCAGGAATCCTGGCCCGATTGGTTCGCTCATCCATGCTGGATACCATGAACCGGCAATACATCGTTACAGCTCGAGCTAAAGGAATCGCTGAATGGAGAGTCATCCTCCTTCATGGTTTTAGAAATGCTCTCATTCCGGTTGTAACCTACATCGGATTGCAGTTTGGCGCTCTTTTAGGAGGGACTGTCATCATCGAAAAAGTGTTTTCCTGGCCAGGGATCGGTCGGATGCTGGTAGATGCGATCTCTCAGAGAGATTTCCCCGTTATCCAGGGAACGGTATTTTTCCTGGCCATTGTGATGGTGCTCACCAATTTTATCGTTGATGTGACATACGGATTCTTAGATCCGCGCATCCGGGTCACATAACCTTAATCAACCCCATCAGACACAGGTGAGTTATGGAAGGCATCGTTCAACACTCAAAATCGACCATACAATTTAGACGATTCATCCGCAATTTAAGAGGTTTACTGGGAGGATTGCTGGTACTGTTTCTTTTACTTGTAACCCTTTTCGGACCACAGATAGCACCATACGGCCCTGATGATATGAATCTGAGGGATCGTCTGAAACAACCGGCTTACTCTGATACAACCGGTAAATCAAAATATCTGTTAGGAGCCGATCAATTGGGAAGGGATCTCTATTCCCGAATTATTTATGGCGCACGCACGTCTATCACGATCGGGGTATTGTCAGTGTCAATTGGAATGGTAGTCGGTGTGCTGCTGGGTCTGCTAGCAGGCTACTTTGGAGGAATCATCGAGGATATCATTATGAGGATATCCGATATTCAACTGGCTTTTCCATTTATCCTGTTGGCCATACTGTTTATGGCCATTTTTGGTTCCGGGTTCTGGAAAATAGTTATTATCCTGTCGTTCAGCAGCTGGGTGGGATTCACCCGAGTGACGCGCAGCGAGGTGTTAACTATCAAAGAGATGGAGTATGTTCACGCTGTTAAATCTGTCGGAGCTTCTCATGTCAGAATCATGTTTATTCATATCCTACCGAATGTGTTATCTTCAATCGTGGTTATTAGTACGCTCCAAATAGCCAATAATATTCTCTTGGAGGCTTCACTTACCTTTATCGGAGTGGGAATCTCTCCTGACATCCCAGCCTGGGGATCGATGCTGGCTGAAGGCAGAGACTATTTTGCCACTGCCTGGTGGATTGCAACTTTTCCGGGTATCGCCATTATGCTTCCCGTATTGGGGTTTAACCTCCTTGGCGACTGGCTTCGAGACCGATTGGATCCAAATCTTGATGTCTGACAGCTGCTCTTAAACTGTTGGTATACAACAACCATCCAATATGATGAGACTCAACCCGGTCGTAGTCACAATCAACAGAGCCCTGAAAAAGGAAACAACAAAGAAGACTTGGCACTGGCGGATTTTTATAAATTAAGGTAGAAACAAACTGTGAAGAGTTAGATAAGTCTGCTTTTCCTGATTCGTACAAAAAAATATACCACAATCAATATTTCACATAACAATTCCAACCAACGTCAAAAAAATATGGCCGGCAAACAATCAAAATCGCCTTTAACCGAAACTGCATATGAGAAGATCTATAACAAGATCGTGACACTTGAATACGCACCCGGGCAACAATTAGAAGAAAAGCAGTTAATGAAGGAGCTGAAAATTGGCAGAACACCCATACGGGAGACTTTGCTGAAACTTGCCGGAGAAATGATGCTGGAGTCCCACCATAACAAGGGCTTTATTGTCCGGCCGATTTTACTTCAAAACACCAAGGCGGTTTTTGAAGCATTAAGAATTCTCGAACATGGGGTTGCCGACCTTGCCATTCGTCACAATGTTTCCAGCTACCTGGATGTCATGGAGGAGTCAAATGAAGAACTAAAGGCTTCTATCCCAAGCCAAAACACAATGAAATTAGTGGAAACCAATAATCGGTTTCATATCAATTTCTCGCTTTGTTCCCATAATGAATATCTGGTCCGTTCATTAAAGATGGTCAGATGCGAAGCTCGACGCCTTGCGTATCTTTCGTTCAGTAATGAAATATCGCCTGGAAATTCGTTACAGAATCACTATCTGGAAGTGGCCAACCAACATGACACCATTGTCAAAGCGATCAGGGACAGGGATGCGGCGTTAATCAAAGGTACTTTGGATAAGCATATCCAAGATTTCCAACAGAGAATTGTGGCTTACATGACCTTTCAGTAGGCCACTTCAATTTTACTGCATTAAAAAACAAATCGTATCTTTCCATAGGATCTCCATAGCCATGAGGACACCACAACATCAACCGCAACCTCCTTTTTCCATTAGCTCCCTATTCACATCCAATCCGGCTTTTAAAGATCGCGATGGTGATGGTTTTTTTGACGATCTGAATTTGAGAATTCAGGTTCATCCACAGGTTACTGATCCCCAGATATGGGCTTCGCTTTTGAATCTGACGGCACGGATTGGATTTGAGTTCGTTACCTTGGAAACAGATTTTGTAGCGATTTCAGATGTGACGAACACCAAACTGAATCAAATCATTGTCCTGCCTACAGGAAAGAATCCACCTGGATATAGTAGTTCGATTGAACCCGGTTTTCTCTGGAAATTATCAGAAACAGTCGTCTATATTGGTGGTTCCGAGGAGACAAAGATTGCAGAACAAATCTCACAGCTTGCCACGGGATGTAATCAAACAAAAAACAGTCTACTGGAGACACTACCGCCAAAGTCAGATAATTCAAGGGAAAGTGCCTATTTTGATCTGTTTCATTTGAATCGGTCACCAATCCTTTACGGATCATCTGCTGATGATCCCCGCGGGGTGCGGTTTAATGGCTCTTTTTTACTGGAAGGTGATGAGATCTCACCTGAACTTGGATTGATCCTGGCAAATATCCTCAACCATTTTTTATTGGATGCAACAGAGACAACATTACCTCTCGTTTATTCAGGCAATGCTCATGGGGAAACAGCTATTTGTTTTTCAATATTGGAGATTCCGAACAAACCGGGCCATGTTCAGGTTGAATCATTGGATGATACGGAACAGATTAAAGTTAAACTTTGCGGTGATTCAAAGGATTTAGTCCGGTTCTTGGAGCGGTGGACTTCAATTACCTTGTATCGCCCCGGTCGGGAATGTGAAGCCGCCGAAACACTAAGAGACGCCCTTAACCGGAGTATGGAAATCATGGAAGGGAGCGGGTTTTGGGGGCATTGGGCTCATCTCCTGGCTGATCAGGTACTAACCTGCAATCATGTTTTGCCTGCAGTACAGAGTAACCACTATCAAATGATCCAGAAAGCCGTCAACTGCCTGGAATTGGACGTGCAATTAGTTCGGGAAGAGCATGATACCATCATCAGGAACGAAACCTGGGAGTCTGAATCAGAAGTATTGCTAAAACGAATTGAGAGTATTCCTGAAGGAAGTGGCCCAATATCCGGAGAGATCTTCATCAGTAAACCGCTTAAGACCCGTCAAATCCTAAAAGAAAAGATAACGGATCTATTGAAAATAAAAGGCTATCTTCCAGATTTTGAAATCTATAACGCCTACAAACCCGGATTGAGTTGGTTGTTGGAAACCGTATTGCCTTCCCTGGAACAGATACAAGGGTTGGATAAGATCCTGGTCTCCTGTCGACCGTTTCCTGTAGATAATGGGACACTAGAATCCGGCAGCCGCTGGTTACAGGAGCTTTATCCAGGAGTCGATATTCTCAAGGAACGGTTGAATATCGATGAACAAAAGATTCAGGTTGAATGGGACAACCCCATCGACTCTACCTACAATATTAAAGGATTGAACGCAAATCAGGAAATAGTATATACTGCCACATTGGATCCTCATATTTACCGTCTCCCATACCTGCCGGGAACCGAAACGCGGCAATGGGTTCATCCTTGTACTGGTTATGTGTCTCTTAAAACCCCATTGGTTGAGCTCGTTGATGATAGAATTCCGACAGATCGTGAGCTGTTCTGGAATATTTTACAAACAGAATGGATTCCGGTCCTGGAATCAACCATGAAAACACGATTGAAGAACGAAAACACCGGAGGTCAGACTGCATTCTGGGAAATTCTGGAAATTGAAGTTAACGTTGAAGAAACAGAGATGAGTCTGAATATTGACAGTGAAAGGATTTCATCGATGGAAGCTCTTCAGGAAGACATCTATTTTGTTTTATTGGATTTTTGTGTTGATTTCACAGCGCGTCACAATCTTCCTTCAAGCATACAACTGGGCCAGATCTTTCCCAAAGTCTCATTTAAAGAAAAAACCAGTCAACCGACCGCTACCTTAAAGGCAACTCCTCTTTCCTGGCTGAATTTCCCGACTTCTACTCCCAAAACCGACACGGACTCGATTGCCATTGAGGCTGTTGCCCTGGAGAAGGAATGCTGGAAGATTCAGTTCAAAGCGGGAAACAAAGAAACCGAAAAAGCAACTGCCCAGATATTGCCCAAGATTGCGCAATCATGGGGTTTGGATTTACAGTTTAAAAACAGTAGGTTTCATCTCACAATTCCAGAACCGGATAACAGTAACCCAAGGTGTGAACAGGAGTCTCTCAAACCGTCTCTGCCCGTTGATCAGCCATTGACAATATTAGAGACAACCAAAAAATTAACTTATTTGAACCAGCAACCCGGTTTAAGGTCGTATGTTATCGCCAATAGCTGGCAGGGGAGACCCATCAGGGTAATGGAAGGGACTGCCATCGAGTCGGATAAGCCCTATTCAACCGCCCGATTGAGAATGGTAAAACCAACCATCCTATTTAATAGTCGACACCATGCAAACGAGGTATCCGCCACAACAGCAACGCTAAATCTGGCAGATGACTTGATCACAACTGAGATGGGAAAACAATGGCGAAAGAATTTTAATATCCTGTTAATTCCCATGGAGAATATGGATGGAACGGCAATGCTGGAAAATCTATTGCCGGATTGCCCTGATTATATGCTCCACGCTGCGCGGTTCAATGCTGTGGGTGCTGAATTTTCAGGTGACTATTTTAAAAAAAATCCATCATTCCCAGAGGCTCTAGCAAAAACCAGAATGTGGCAAACCTGGCTACCAGAATTGGTGGTAGACCAACATGGGGTTCCGGATCATGAATGGAACCTACCCTTTTCCGGATATCTCCCGAAACGGTTTGAACAATTTTGGATTCCCAGGACCTTCGCCTACGTAATACTCCCTTATCTAACGACACCGGATCATCCACATTATGCCTTTGCACAAATAGCCGTGGAGAGCTTGAATATGGCAATGAAAGAAGAGGAGGACATTCAAGCCCTCAACCGTAAACTGGAAAAGCGATACAACCTGTATGCTCGAAACCCACAGCCTGAAATTTTCCCACCCTCTGACGGACAACCCCTGCTGGCAGTTCCCAATTTGCCTCGATTGAACAATACCAATGCCGCAATTCTCTTTCCGAAAATCACAAAAAGCGAGATTGTTGTAGAAGTTCCGGATGAAGTTGTCACCGGTCAACGATTTGAACTCTGCGTCAAAGCAAATCGTATTATTCAAAAAACATTGATTAACCTGCAACCAAAGGTCAGAGGTCGGTTAAACGCTGAAATGGACGCTAACCAAACCTCTTGCCGACTGTCCTGGCTCTCCTATCTGGACACCAAATCAATCGGATTTGAAGCTGAATAAGAGTCTGTCGATTAATAACGATAACAACTAATGAAAGAGGTGATCTGCCTGGTTTTTGAAAGAATTAGGAGGCTTTGGCCCGACTTCTGTACTGATCCAGCCTCTCCATGAATTCAGAAGGAAGGATTGTTTTGATTTGGTTTGCATTGCTGAAAGCCACAAATCGTGTTTCGGCCAAAACTACGACTGAGCCATCTCTCATAATGCTGGTAAAAAGTCTGAAGCTGTTATCATCGATCTCCCCGATATGGTTTTGAATCGTGACGATATCGCCGATCATCAGTTCCTTTTTGAATGTTATGGCAATCTCACTGGTGATAAGACCGGTTTTATTATCTCCCATATTGAGTTCATTCAATTCAAGGGTTCTGAAGCATTGAACCGCTCCTTCTCTAATGATAGAGCCCATTTTATCATAATTCACATGAAATCCCCCGGTGTCGTAAACACGAATTTGGAGTTGATGGGAAAACTCATACAGGGGTTGTTCCTTTAATTGTAGTCTTGGCATATCTTTTTTAATAATAGTGTCAGTAATGTTTCATTATTTTTGAGGATGGGCTGTCGATACCCAATCTCCAAACAACCATTGTCTTCTGCATCATCTTCTCAGTAATAATCGGCAGAAGCGAATATTCATCGAACAATGATACATTATAGTCATTTCATATATCTCCCACGATGACATCAATCACAAAAGAATTGCCCGACACGGAAACAACAATGAATAGGAAGTATGAAATATACAGGTCGATGAATCGTTGCAGAATCGAGGAAAGAACGGCTTTCTTAAGAAAAGAAGATGGACTTTTACCCTTCCTAAAAGATTACCGTTGATATTTTGCCCCTTAACCAAACGCTCCTATGAATGTCCCTTTGTGATAATTTCTATTTACTAAACAGCCTCGTTCTTTATACTTTTCATATTCGAGCTCTCAAACTTTCAAGTTTTTAAACCATATTGATTACCTCCCATGTACCCACAAGATACAAAATTCGCTGTTTTAATTCCCTGTTTTAACGAAGAGATCACGATAGGAACGGTTATTGATGATTTCAAAAGGGAGCTGCCGATGGCGGACATTTATGTTTTTGACAACAACTCCACCGATCGCACAGCAGCCATAGCCAGAGAGAAGGGAGCTATTGTCATTAAGGAGCCAAAACAGGGTAAGGGGTTTGTGATTGTATCGATGTTTCAAAAGGTTGAAGCAGATTATTATATTATGGTCGATGGCGACGATACCTATCCGGCGGAATCGGTTCATGATCTTTTAAAACCCGTGATGAACAATGAAGCTGATATGGTTGTTGGAACACGGCTGAGCAATTTTAAATCGAAAGCTTTCAAACCGCTTAACCTGTTTGGAAATTTTTTGGTGGCCAGCCTGGTCAATTGGACATTTGATAATAGATTAAAAGACATTATGTCCGGATTCAGGGTTTTCAACCGGGATTTTGTTAAGAACATTCCATTGGACTCCAAAGGATTTGAGGTGGAAACCCAATTGACCATCCAGTCGCTTTTCTATCAATACAAAATACTGGAAGTGGAGGTTGAATTAAGGCAACGACCGGAGGGTTCATCGTCCAAGCTTAATACGGTGACTGATGGAATAAGGGTGCTTTTGACAATAGCAAACATTGCCAAGGCATATCGCCCGTTGTTGTTTTTTGGCAGTCTGGGGCTTTTTTTTCTGATGGCTGGAATTGGGCTGGGATTAATACCTGTTATAGAATTTATAAAAACCGGTCTGGTGACCCATTTCCCCACAGCCATCCTTGCAACCGGCTTGGTGCTTGTTTCTATTATATTTTTTGCCATCGGTCTGATATTGGATTCGATAAATTTCAGGGTGAGAGAGATTATCCAAATATTAAGAAAACATTATTATACTTCAAAGCTTTAACTTGTTTTCTTAACGGTGGGGCGACTTTGCATGGTCGCCTGTACTATCCTAAAGCGGCCATCTAAAGTCGCCCTACCATAATCCTTGCTTTTGGTAAGGCGTGTTTATTTATATATTAGGGGGGGGGGAATCTCATTATCCGACAACTTAGTTCTGCCCTACTTCTTTATCGGCAGGAGTCTTTTGTCAAAATTAATGTAATCCGGCTCCAGCAAAGTTTCATCTCTGCCTACAATTCTATAGATTTCGACTGTCCGAATCGTTCTGGTCACTTCGGATCGGATCACTCCCAATTTTTCGATCTTCAACCCAATCGCTCTTCCGATTCTCGAATGGAGAATAGAACAGGAATCGGTGCAGACGGCAATGGTGTTTTTACTGTTCATCTTGTTGGGGTCGCTCCACAGGTTCCGTTTGGTCCGTTCCAGGCAGTAACTTCTTGGCTGGGAACTCAGGTGCAGGGCAAATTGACTTGCCAGCGGATAAAACGGCGATATAACGTATTCTATATTGTCATACCCCTCTGATTTCAGCAGTTTTTCTGCTTTTGATACGGTGCTGTCCCAACCAAAAATATGATCCACCAAATTGGATCGAAAATAGGGTAAGTTAAAATCGGGCTTAAAGGCATAGCTGAAGATAACGAAAAACACCACAAAATTTAAGATCAAAGCAGTGGAATAGATGATCTTGATGAATCTTTTTTTCCCTGCTTCCCATAGTCTGCTGGACTCATGCCCCAACCAAACATAAAAAGTGATCACGGCAAGGACTGCCCAATGGGGGTCATGATACTCATTTCGCGCCATTGCCAGGGTAAAAACCAGGATTGGGACAATCGAAAAAACCACCAAAATGTTGGTGATCGATTTTTCAAGTGACAAATCCGGATTTTTGAAACCGTTGGTTTTGATGTGCCGAAACATCCTTGTGTATCCCCAGATCATCGTTATGAGGGAAAACGCACCTAAAACTCCAATCAGAAAAAGAACAGATGACAGACCGAATATAATTCCCTCGTCAACACTACCTTTTTCCAGCTGAAATCGAAAAGAAACCCAATCGTTCAGGCTATTCCAGATCAGCACCGGGGAAAAAATCGCCAGTGATGTTAGCCCTCCAAGTAGCTGCCAGGGGTTGAGCCACTCCTTGCGTCTGTTCGGTTCCACCGTTATATAAACTGCCATACTAACGTAAAACAGGATCATTGTGTATTTGGACAAAGCCCCCAGGCCTGTGAAGATACCCAACACAATTAACCAATAATTTTTACCGGTCTTGATATAGCGAATAAACACCAGAAGAGAAACGATCCAGAAGAATACCAGCGGTTGTTCGGTTTGAATGGAGGCTGCCCTTGCCAGGAAGAAAGGGCTGGCTTCCATCAGCAGTACTGTAAATATCCCCGCCCTTTTATTGTAGAGATAAACAGTAAAGGCATAGGCACAAATATTCAAGAAAACAGAAAACGTCAAAGCGCTTGTCTCCAACCCCATCTCGGAACTTCCAAACACGGCAGTCAAGGCTTTAATGAAAATTGCCACCATTGGCGGATGTTCATAATAGCTCAGGGACCACACTCGAGATTGCATCCAGTGATCCACAAAATCTGAGTGAGGGGTCAGGTATTGGTTTAAGTAAAGCCAAATCAGGATATGAATAGCCAGAATAAAAAGTAAAATCCAATGATTCTTTACTACCTCAATAATTCTTGCTCCTGATGCTTTGTTCGTAGTCTTTTGTTTGCTCATATATTTATATTGAATCGTTTTCAAGAATGCAAAAGCAGCACTGTGCCATCAATCAATCTTTCGCGTATCAACAAGTGACCATGTTAATCCTGTTAATTCAAGGCGTGCAAACAAAAAAATGGTCGATGTTGATGTACTTAGTGTCTAATCGAAAACTAGTAAAAATTTTTCCTGCTGCTCGTTAAAAAGTGCATTTTAATATTTTTTTTACATTTCCTCCACATTTTCCACACATATCCTCCCTATTATACATACATAAGCTTTAATTAATTTTGTGCTATATAAGGATAGAATAAACCTGACATTAACAACATGGAGACATTGCATGAAATGGTTGAAAAAAAACTGGTTTTGGCTTTTAATGAATATAATAGCCCTGCTGCCTTTGATCGCCGTATTTTCAATGATCAGTGTAGACCTAAGCGGAAATGGAGCGCTGATCTCTGCGGAATTACCTGTAAGAATGGATGAAGCAGGAAGGATAATGGAAAGCAAGAAATCCCCCCTTTGGCTCCCCATTCATAACACTGGGGAATGGGCTATCCGGTGGTTAACGGTGTCTTTATCTATGACGCCATTGATGATCCTGTTTGGATTAAAGAGGACGAGGCGTTATCGCAAGTTGTTCGGTTTATACGCATTTGTGTATTCCCTGTTTCATCTGCTATTTTTTATTATTGATCGTAACCTGATTGCTGTTTTTGATGAGATCAATTTCATTTTAGGACTGGTTTCATTCGCCATTATGATTCCCCTGGCTTTGACCTCTAATCGCTGGTCCTTACAGAAGTTGAAAAAGGCATGGCAATCCCTGCACAAATGGGCCTATGCCGCCGGAATTCTGGCTATTTTCCATATTGCTCTTTTAGAAAGGGGATCTTGGACAGTTTATGCGGTGATTATAGCCCTGGGCATGCTCTTACGTTTTCCACCCATCAAAAATGCTTCATTGCTGAGATATCGAAGAAAAAAGAAGGGATCCGTCAGTGAACTTAAGCTTGATAGCATCTAAAGACTTTTCCAGGTTATAACCCAACTTGCCTGGAAAAAACTGAATAAAGAGAGAAAGAAAAATATGAACTTGATGAAGGTTTTGATTGGGACTATGCCCTCCCCGCTTTCGATTCGGGTGAGGAGCGTAGGGAATCATGACTGGCTGAAACTAATTGGGATGGGCAAACAGTCGATCTTGTTCCAATTGAAGGACTAATCCGATTGTATTGGCAATATCAATATCTTCCTGTTCTGCGGACAGCTGCCGATTGACCGTTTCCAGCTGTATCACCAATCCGACAACAGTTGCCAAATCTTTCTCTTCCTGAAGGTCAGCTGCCGATTCTTGTACTGCCAGGTTTTGTAAAACCACTTCCTCTTTTCCAATCTCAAAAACCCGGCTTACAATTTCCAAAACTATTGGCAGGAGACAAATAAACAAACTGATTAAAAGCAGTCCGCAAAAAACAATCGCCATTCCTGTCAACGAAATACTGATGGCATCACCCGCAATTATGTTGTCCACATTAAACATTGCTGTCCGATGTTTAAATATTACGAAAGGGTAACCAGGGTATCAGATGTTTGTACCGCATCATCAACCGCCACATGAATGGAAGCAATTATTCCGGTGAAAGGGGCTTTCACTTCCGTTTCCATCTTCATGGCTTCCATCACCACCAGATTTTGATGTTCATCGACTGTATCACCCACATTAACGTCAATTCTCAGGATTTTACCAGGAATCTGTGCCTTTACAGGCTTACCGGGTCGGTCTGCTTCTGCCGGAGAGTTGTGAACAGAAGATACCTGGGGTGCAGCTTGAACAGGCGGTGCCTGTTGTACCGCATAAACCGGTGAAGCCTGAAAGGACTGAATCGGTGTATTGGCTGGAGGAATCATTGCACCGATTGGAGATTGTACACCATTTTTACCAACAACAACCTGGTATACACTATTATTCATCGAGATTGAATAGGTACTCTGTCCGGTTATCGGATCCTGCATCCTGGCTGCATTGACCTGGATGGTTTCCATGAGTTCCTCTTTCTCTTTTTTGCGGATGCTCTGCTTGGCTTTTCCCAAGAGGCAATCCAATCCTTTGGATTCACAGCTGGCTATGATAAAAATATTTTCATCGGTAATCGGCAGATTATTCTCTTTCAGTATTTTTGTTGCATTGGGAATGCCCGGTTCCATAATATCAAGCGGATCATCTTTGAATACCGGCTTTTTAAGCTGCTCCGATGCCAGTCTCATTACTTCCGCATCCGGTGCGACCGGTGTTCTCCCATAATATCCCAATACCATATCGCCGTAACTCGGATTGATTTTCTTCCACTTACCCATGGTTACATTGAGGAAGGCTTGTTGAAAATAGAACTGGGAAACCGGGGTAACAGATGAACCAAAACCGCCCAATCGAACCACATCCTGCATCTCTTTAATCACAGCACCATAGAGGTGCAGTGTATTGGTATCCCTCATCATCATTGTATTGGCTGTCAATGCACCACCCGGCATGGGAGAGAGAACAATCTTTGGTGAAACCATTTTTGCTTCCGGAGGAAAGAAATAATCCTTCATGCAGTCTTCAAAAACCTCTTCCGCTTTCATTATCTTATCAACATCCACATCCAGAGTATATTCAGTCCCTTTCAGGGCTTGAACCATTGAAAGAATATCGGGTTGTGAGGTTCCACCGGAAACCGGGCTTTTTGCCAGGTCGATACCGTCAGCTCCTCCCTCGATGGCTGCCATATTTTGGGAAAGCCCAAAACCGGCTGTATCATGAGTGTGAAACCAGAGAACCGTGTCAGCCGGACATAGTTTGCGGGCACCTTTAAAGGTTTCAAAAATCTTTCGTGGATTTGCCGTTCCAGTCGCATCTTTAAAGCAGATGGAGTGAAAGGGAACATCGGATTCCAGAATCGTTTTAAGCCTTTCCAGATAAAACTCAGCAGTATGAGCACCGGTACAACCCGGGGGCAACTCCATAACCGTAATTACAATCTGATGGTGGAGACCGTGATGAGCGATTCGTTCACCCGAATACTGAAGATTACGAATGTCATTTAAGGCATCAAAGTTGCGGATGGTGGTCATGCCGTGTTTTTTGAACATTTTGGCATGGAGATCGATCATATCCTTTGGCTGTTGACGAAGGGCAACCACATTGATTCCCCTGGCCAGAGTCTGTAGATTAGCATCGGGGGCCGACACCTGGCGGAAACGATCCATCATATCAAATGCAGATTCATTGCAATAAAAAAACAAACTTTGAAAACGGGCACCGCCCCCCGCTTCCAAATGAGTAATCCCGGCATCGATCGATGCTTCCAACGCAGGAATAAAATCTTCTGTTGATACACGCGCACCGAAAACCGACTGGAATCCATCCCTGAATGATGTATCCATAAACCTGATTACTTTTTTATCCATGTGAGTCTCCCCCAATACTGACTGCTGTTATATTCCAATGACAATGGTTGGACCAGCAAATCTAATGAATATGCCAGAAATAAAAATTAAAAACGAACAGATAGAAAGGAAAGCAAGATTTACTGATCCATTCCGACACTACCAGCAAATCTAGTGCCAGACAGGACAATGAAGTTTTACATCATATATATCATTATCTTACATAGACAGACGGAAAGAATCGGGTGGAGATCAATTGGTGATATTTCTCAAATTTGAGAATAGCCTCCAATGTTCACCAGCTCAGGGATAAGTAAAATCCAACTTGAGGTATTTCTCAAATCTTCAAGGCAGGAGTTGATATATGTGGCTAACGGTTAGCCAAGCGGTCATTGCATTATTGTTACTTGTCTCTTTCATAATTTGTCCTATTTTTTTGATTTTTCTGTTTTTAAATATATCTAATTCATAGTACCTTTCGTTTTTAAGGCTTTTTTGGGCCTATGCTAAATATCAGCAAAATAACAATCTGCAATCTTTCCTAATCATGGAGAATCGCAATGAACAAATCGATTAAGGGAAAATGCTTTTGTGAAAGTGTAACGTTCTCATTTGCTCTTCCAATTCTTTTTTGTGTTCATTGTCATTGTAACTACTGCAGGCATGCCCAAGGATCGGCTTTTGTCACCTGGGTTGGTGTCGACGAAGCAAAATTCAGCTACAAAACCGGTGAAAACCTGGTTACCTGGTATAAGTCAACCGAGGAGAGTGGAAGAGGATTCTGCTCCAGGTGTGGCTCAACCATGTTTTACAAATCAAGTCTGGCACCGGGTGAAATTCATATTGCCCGTCCTTATATCGATTCGAGTCTTGAGCTGAAACCGAATGCCCATGTGTTTTACGATCAGCATGTTAACTGGATTGCCATTCATGACGACCTGCAGAAACTCGATAGTGATAACAAAGACCTAAGCACCTATAGTGTTATCCCCAAAAAGAATCTTTTTTAAAACTCTCCTGAGGTTTTTTGACCAGTTGATGATTCAATGGCGTTATCCAAACAGTGCTTATTTATCCCCTCAGCCGATATGTCAGATACCAATGTACTCAATAGTAACCATAATAATCGATTCACTGGTCCCCATAACATTAAAATGGAGAATTGGATCAGTTGTGCCCCGTTTGAAAGGTATTTGGGAATGGAGATCATACAAGCGGAGGAGGGGCGTGCCATTCTAACAATGCCTTTTTCCCCGGAATTAGCCCAGGGTGCCAGTTTAATGCACGGGGGAGCTTTAATGAGTTTAGCGGATACAGCTAGTGGTGATGGCAATTAAGAGTAAGCTTCCAGCCAACACGCATTTTGCCACATTATCGATGGAGTCGAGATTCCTCTACCCGGTGAAACAGGGAATCGTGACTGCTGAAGCTGAAGTGACCGAATGGGAGGGGAGGAGAGGGAGATAAAAGGTCGTGCCCTGATACAAAACGAAGAGAAGAGGGAGGTTTTCCAATTCCTCTCCATCTTCAAGATCAGTTCAGATTCAAACCACCATTGAAACAATTTAATATCTGCTTCTACAATTGATACATCTTTTTTTTACTTACAAGAGTCGGGCAAGTCATGACCTGAGACAACGGCGAAAAATCCCGTTTTCAAAGCAGTTTTTAGTTCCTCTTCCCTTTTTGCACCCCTGCTGCTGAATTTTCCTGTGCTATATTCCATAACCTCCAGCAGCAGGTCGGCAGACAAACCAAAAACGGTGCCTGCCAGGGATTTGATAGTGGAAACCGTATAAAAAGCTTCACCAATTTTGATGGACTCCGTTTTATGTTCACTTTCCTGCAAAAGTTCGAGCAAATCAAAGATGATGATATCTTCCACCTCCCTGTCATTTTTAAAAAATTCGGGAACTCCCCTGTACCAGCCAACAACCGGAACAAGGTGATAGGATGCCCCGCTCCAGGTATCATCTAATCTTCCTATTATCTCCACTTTGCTTGAATCCAAGCCGATTTCCTCTTCAGCCTCCCTGAGTGCAGCCTGTACAAAGGTCTCCCCTCTATCTACCTTCCCACCGGGAAAGCAGACCTCTCCTTTATGTTTTTCGAGACTGGCAGATCTTCTTGTAAGAACGATTTTTAGCGATTGCAGTTCTTCCCAAAAGAGGATCAGAACCGAAGCCTTTTCAAACCAGGCTGGGATTAGTTCCTGCTGAAATTGATAGGGTTTTCTTCCGTTTAAAGAACGAATATTTTTTTTTAAACTAATGAGCTGATCCATTCAAGTTCCTCACAGAGCTCAATTTTGCGACTTAATAATTAACAATTTTAACTTTTCTACAGATCAAAATCATACCATTTTGACCTCCCACGGGCTAATATATCTTCTGAGTTTGTTTACAGCAAACCAATTAACCGGAGAATACTACAATCATAGCCTTTTTGAAGCCGGTAATACAATCGCAGGATCAATTTCATACACCGGAAGAAAAAAAGAGGGGCAAACCGTTGAATTGTCATTGCGGTCAGTATGTTGGATTTTACTTTGAAGTATCAGCTATATCAACAAGTTTGGCTTGACACCATGAAAGGGTTTAACATAGGGTGTTTCTATTTGGAGAGTCATCACGAGGAAGCTTTATTCAAATGTCATTTTGGGAGGACAAAATGCGTAGGTTAATCCGATTATTGGTTTCTTTTACAACAACGCTGGGATTGTTATCGATAGCACTGGCAGGGAACACCATGGCTAAAGATATCAAGGTAGGTGCAATCATCAACTTAACGGGTCCCGCCTCGTCGTGGGGACAGTATCATGCCAAGGGGCACAAAGATTATTTTCGCTATGTTAACGAAGTCAAAGGCGGTGTAGCCGGGCAACAGATTAATTTAACCGTGGTGGACAGTGCCTATAAAGTAAATGAGGCTTTAAAATACGTGAAAAAATTCTGCACCCAGGACAAGATGGATATGATGGCAACCTGGAGTGCCGGTTCCGGAATCATGGCCAAACCGATCATCCAACGTTGCAAGATCCCAAACATAAACTACTCCACCTACCAGGGAATCCTGAAAGATCCGATTGACTATGCTTATCTTCCCTTTGGAAGTTACATTCTTGATTCTTATGCTGTTCTGGAATACATCAAGACAATTCATAAGGGCAGTGAGCCGCCAAAAGTTGGTCTTCTCACTTATAACAACGCTTATGGCAAATCTATCCATGAACCCAGCAAAGAGTTCGCTGCGAATAACAATATTGATATTGTAGATATTGAGGAGTTTCCACCCAAAGCGCTGGATTTGAATACGGAGCTGCTGAGGCTGAAACAGAAGGGAGCCGAATACATCTTTGTTCAAAACCTGCCATCAGCGATCATAATGGCTTTACAGGCCGCTGATCGTGCCAAATACGACGTTCCCTTTTTTGGAACCTGGACTTCAACTGATCCCGATTTTTTCAAGAGAGGCCAGGGGCTTATCAGGGATCGCGTATTCATGCAGTTTTCAGGTTGCCTCCCTGGGGATAACAGCCCTGCCATGAAGATTCTGGAAGACATGTACAAGCGCTATGGAACCGTTGATAAGTTTGACGCTTCCTACTGGGAGGGTGTTGCCATTGCCATGATTATGGAAAGGGCTTTTCAAAAGGCGCATGACCAATTTGGCAAGATTGACAGTGAAACCATCAACAAGGCTTTGGAATCGTTTCGTGATGAGGACATGGGAGGTATTGTGCCCAATATCACTTACACCAGCACAGACCATGGTGCTTCTTTTAAAGCCAGAATCGTGCAGGTACATGAAGATGCAACCTACACTCCTGTAACCAATTTCTGGGTACCCGGAAAAGAAAAAGTTAACATATTAAAATGAAAGCGTTTCGTGGGAAACCCAGTATATATGGATCGACCCATTCCGAAGAGCGGCGTGCTGACCTGGAATTAAACGGCATCACCTTACGATTCGGCGGGATCACTGCCATTAACAAAATCAGTCTGAAGGTGAATTCCGGCGAACTTGTCGGCATTATCGGTCCCAACGGGGCCGGGAAAACCAGTCTCTTGAATTGTATAACCGGGTATTACAAACCGCAGAAGGGGAGCATCATCTTTAACGGAGAGGATGTCACCGGAATCCCCACCCATCACCTGACAAGCATCGGCATCGGCAGAACTTTTCAGAATATCGAACTGTTTGCCGGAATGTCGGTGTTATCCAATATGCTGTTGGCCAGAAATCTTCATTGTAAATATAACCTGGCACAAGCTTCCTTTTTTTCGAGGGCCGTGCGCAGGGAGGAGGTTCGTCATCGAAGGATACTGGAGGAATTGATCGATTTTCTTGAGATGCAGTCCATTCGCAAAGAACTGGTTGGCTCTCTTCCATATGGAATGAGAAAAAGAGTTGAACTGGGACGAGCCCTGGCTCTTGAGCCCAAATTGTTGGTCTTGGATGAACCATTAGCCGGAATGACGCTGGAAGAGAAAGAGGACATGGTCAGATTCCTGGTTGAGCTGAATACAGCCTGGAAGCAGACTATGATTCTGGTTGAACACGATATGTCCATTGTCATGGGGATCTCCGACCGCATTTCCGTTCTTGATTTTGGTGTCAAGATAGCTGAAGGGACACCGGATCAGATACAAAACCACCCTGAAGTCATCAAAGCATACCTGGGAGATACCACATTCGTTTAACCCACTTCAAACGCGCAACTTAAAAGTCTGACCAAGAAACCAATGAATCAAGATCAGCAGAATATAAAGCTTATCAATCAAAACCAGCCGCTAGCCTCAAGCGGACTAACCCTTCCCCAGGCGTTATTCAGGCAGGCGGAAAGGTTAGCCCCTGACAAAATTGCTATCAGGGAGAAGGCATACGGCATCTGGAATACCTTCAATTGGCAGGAGTATCTTCAGCATGCCAGGTTCACGGCATTGGGACTGCGATCGCTGGGGCTACAGCAAGGAGACAATGTAGCTTTAATACTGGACAATGATGCGGAGTGGTTGTTTAGTGAGCTTGGATCTCAAGTCTTGGGGGCCGTTACCGTTAGTCTTTTTACTTCTGCCGTTTCCAAGGAGATCCTGTATGGTATTAACCGTATCGAAGCGTCTTACGTATTTGCCCAGGATCAGGAACAGGTAGATAAACTTTTGGAAAACAGGGATCAGGTTCCCAGCATTAAGCAGGTTATTTATGTAGATCCGACGGGTATGCGTAATTACCAGAATGATCCCTGGCTGGTCAGTTACGCCCAGTTGCTTAAACTGGGTGAGGCTTTGGACCGTGAACTACCCGAACTGTTCGAAACCGAACTCTGGAAAAGGAAGTCCGATGAAACGGCTTTGATGATTATGACTTCCGGAACAACCGGTCTTCCGAAAATGGTAATGTTAAGTCATGATAATTTCGCGGATATGGCAAGCAAATGGTTGCAGACTTCTCCCATAGATGTGGGCGACAACTGGATATCGATTTCACCTCCGGCTTGGATCGTTGACCAGATGTGGGGTGTTGGCGTTACCCTGTTTGGCGGACTGACCATGAATTTCCCGGAAACTGAGGAAACTGTTGTTGAGGATTTTCGCGAAATCGGACCGTCAATTATTATCACTTCATCCAGGTTTTGGGAAGACCTGGCGTCAAAGATCAGGGTCAAGATGACCGAAACCGGCCTGATCAAACGGCTGTTTTTTAATATAGCTCAGAAAATCGGTCAGGCGGTTTTGAAACGGGAAGAAAATGGTAAAACCGTTCATTTGCCTTTGAGAATCCTGCAGGGATTCGCCAAAATTACGGTGTTCAGACCTCTGCTGGATCGAATCGGTTGTCTCGGCTTTAAAGCAGCCTATACCGGAGGACATCCTATCAGTCCTGAGGTGATCCGTTTTTTCAGAATCAACGGTTTGAATCTAAAACAGTGCTACGGTATGACCGAGTCCGGGGGGATATTCCAGGTGCAGCCTGATGGAGAAGTGAAACCGGAAACGGTGGGTAAACCGTTACCGGGAGCCGAGGTGAAGATAACAGAGGACCAGGAAGTGCTGGTCCGCAGCAAATCCGTATTCCAGGGGTATTATCAAAACCCCGAAGCCACGAATGAAGCCATACAGGGCGGATGGTTTCTCACCGGTGATGCCGGTTATATTGATGACGACGGCCATCTTGTTATATTGGGACGGAAGCAGGATATCATGCGAACAAGAGATGGAGAACCCTTTTCACCGGATTTTATCGAAACCCGGTTAAAATTCAGCCCTTATATCAAAGAAGCCGTAATCTGGGGGGAGAGCAAACCCCACCTGTCAGCCTTTATTAATATCGATTTTGAAAACGTGGGAGTTTGGGCAGAGGAGCACAAGATCCCCTATACAACCTACCTTGATCTCTCCAAACAACCTGCTGTGGAAGAGCTGATCAGCAAAGAGGTCAAAGAGGTAAACCGGACCCTGCCGGAAGCTATGCAACTGGTAAAGATCATGTTGCTCTACAAACTTCTGGATGCTGATGATGAAGAGCTGACACGGACCGGAAAGGTCAGGCGGAAGTTTGTCGCTCAGCGCTATGAGGAATTGATCGAAGCGTTGTACTCCGATAAAACCGAACTGGACGTTAAAGGTCAGGTAAATTACCGCGATGGCACCATAGGAACAATTGAAAGCACGATCCGCATTCTATTTCTGTAATAAGGAGATCTCATGGAGTTTTTTCTGCACCTGTTTGTTAACGGAATCTCGCTGGGTTTTTTATACGCACTGTCTGCATTAGGATTTGTGATGGTCTATAAGTCCAGCAGTGTCTTAAACTTTGCCCACGGAGAACTGCTGGCCATAGGAGCTTTTCTTTTTTTGGTCTTGTCAACCTGGGCTAATTTGCCGATTGTACTGTCGTTTGCCTTGACTTTATTGGGATGCTTTCTGTTGGGATTTATTGTCGAACGACTTTTCCTCCGCCCTTTGATCGGAGAAGACCTGATCCAGGTTATCATGTTGACAGTTGGTCTGGCAGCCATGTTCAGGGGATTGCTCCTGTTTATTTTCGGAGGCGATATTCATAACTATCCCGATTTTTTACCGCCGGAATTAACTGTCGAATTTGATGTTATCCAGATTCCTTCGGTGTACATGGCTACTTTTATCATAGGAATTCTGTTTCTGGTGATGTTCGGGCTGTTTTTTAAATACTCGTCCCAGGGGATCTATATGCGATCGGTGGCAGATAATCAATCTGCAGCCATGTCACTGGGAGTCCACGTAAGGCGAGTATTTGCGCTATCATGGGCTATTGCCGCATTGGTAGCTGCCATGAGTGGTATCGTTCTTGGTATTATTAACGGTATCAATGTTCATGAATTAAGCTCCATCGGTCTAAAGGTGTTTCCGGTCGTTATCCTGGGTGGGTTGGACAGTATCGGTGGTGCCATTGTCGGCGGTGTCATTATCGGTCTGTTGGAAACCTTTACCGGTGGTTATCTGTCCACCTCCCTGAGAGAGATCATCCCTTACATTGTTCTGGTTTTTATTTTGATGGTTAAGCCATACGGCCTGTTCGGATTAAAAGAGATAGAGAGAGTATAAAAAGGGAAATATGGACTGCAGATTCAAATATTTATTCTCATACAAAAAAAACCGAAGCAGGAGGGCAATCCGTTAATCACCATGCGAAAACTGCACTTTACCTTATGTGGCAACCTCAAAGAATCCTACGAAGAGGAACTGACTATTTTTGAAACCGACTTTGGCAGGTTCTGGTTATGCGCCGGGATCATTCTGTTACTGGGGGTCATTCCCTTTGTCGGTTCCGATTATATGCTCTATATTTTGAACACCATGGGGATCTACGCCATTGCTGCCGTGGGACTGAATCTTCTTATCGGGTATACGGGGCAAATCTCCCTGGGACATGGTGCTTTTTTTGGAGTGGGAGCCTACACCGCCGCCATTTTAACAACCAGAGTGGGATTGCCGTTCTGGACTGCTTTGCCGTTAGCCGGGTTTATGACAGCTGCTGTTGGGATGCTATTTGGAATTCCTTCGGTCAGGTTAAAACATCTCTACCTGACGATCGCTACTCTGGCCGGACAATTTATCATCGAGTATGTACTGGTGCAGTGGGATTGGCTGACCGGTGGCGCCGAAGGCATCATGGTTGCCAACTCCTCCATCTTCGGATATGAACTGACCAGTGACCGCTCCTTTTTTTTCCTGATCTTCTCCAGCCTGATCTTTTTGACCTGGATTATGGTCAACCTGCTGCGAACCCGATTTGGCAGGGCCTTCGTTGCCATACGTGATAACGACAGGGCTGCAGAGGGTATGGGAATTCCGATCTTCAAATTTAAACTGCTGTCCTTCGGAATCAGTTCGTTTTATGCGGGTTATGCTGGAGCTTTGTTTGCCGGTTATATGATGACCATAACTCCCGAGCCTTTTAATATGTGGCTATCCATTGAATTTGTCGCCATGATCATCATCGGCGGTTTGGGGAGTGTATCCGGCGCCATCTTCGGTACTATTTTTATCGTATCTCTGGGAGAGATTCTGAGTATGGTGACCGAATTTCTAATGAATTTCGGCCCTACATCCAACATATCGATTACTATCGCCCCATTGCGCGAGTTTGTATTTGGATTGTCGATCGTTGTTTTTATTATTTTTGAACCCAAGGGGCTGGCTGAAGTGTGGCGGATCATAAAGTCCAGTTTTCGATTGTGGCCTTTTTCCTACTGACCTTGAAGAGAAAAATCACGGTTTTCGCCTTATCGTCCCGGACCTGATCCGGGATACAGGCGGATGATATTCTTTTATAACAATAGATTCCGGGTCAAGCCCGGGATGACGGATTATTTGTAATTTAAGCAGAAAGACTGAGAATTCCATGTCAGATAATACCAAGCTATTAATCAACAATATTAGTGTTGTTTATTCGGATGTGATCCAGGTGCTAAAAGGAGTCTCCCTTTCCATCCCAAAAGGGCAGATTGTGTCCCTGGTTGGCAGCAACGGGGCGGGTAAGACAACAACACTCAAGGCGATCTCCGGCCTACTGAAACCGGAAAACGGCAAGGTCACGGAAGGTTCCATTGAGTTTAACGGTCACAAGATTCAAAATCTCTCTCCGGAAGAGATCACGCGAAAAGGTGTTATCCAGGTTTTGGAAGGTCGACAGGAGTTTAAATACCTGACCATTGAAGAGAACCTGAGAGTCGGGACAGCCACTCGTTGGGGCAAACCCTATCACAAAGACCTGGAAATGGTTTATGGACTGTTTCCTGCTTTGGCCCGGCGGAAAAAAACCCTGGCTGGATTCTGCAGCGGAGGTGAACTGCAAATGCTGGTTATCGGCCGGGCTTTAATGGCTCACCCTGATCTACTGCTGCTGGATGAACCATCCCTTGGTCTGGCTCCCTTGTTGGTAAGAGAAATATTCAGAATTATCAAACTGATTAACCGGGAACGAAACACCACCATCCTGGTAGTTGAGCAGAATACCAATATGGCCCTGGCGATAGCCCATTACGGCTATGTCATGGAGAACGGAAAAATTGTCCTGGAGGGAGAGGCCCAGTATCTGAAGGAGAATCCGGATGTGAAGGAGTTCTATCTGGGATCGGCCAAGGCAGGCAGTACCAAGTCTTACCATGACCTGAAGTCCTATAGAAGACGAAAACGCTGGCTGTAGCCTATTGCCACTGGTCTGCAAATTGTTCAGGGCCGACAATGCGGTATCCCCGCTTTTCCAGTTCGGAGATGATGGGTGTCAGGTCAGCTGTTTGCACCCTGAATACCAGGATATAGGTACTATCATGGCAAAAACTGGCTGCAGAGACAAAATTTAATCCCATCTGATGAATTAAACCTGAAACCTCCGCCATTACCCCCGGACGGTCCTCAAACTCAATCGCAAATCTGGAACCACCCCTGTGAAGTCCCATCTCCTCAACAAGTACATCCAGCATCACGCTTCTGTTTATATAACCCACCAGTTTTCCTGACTCGGAAACAACGGCTAAACCAGGCAGGTTGTTTTCAGCCATGATTTCGGCTGCCTTCTCAATTTCCATTTCCGGTCTAACTGTTATAACATCCTTACGGATAAAATCTTTCACCGTTATATGGGACATAATCTCGGGAAGCTCGTATTTACTCAATGTCGTGGCCGGAGAAGGCAAGGCTGTATGAACATCTTCCTTTTGAATATAACCGATCAGTTTTTCACCTTCAACCACAGGCAGCGCCCACAACCTTTTTTTCTCCATCAAATCATTTGCTTCGGTGATCAATGAGTCTTTAGTCACGTAAACCAGATCGGTTATCATTTTTAGTCCTACATACATAAAAGTCCTCTTATGTAAGTGAGTTGGAAAACAGAACCCAACATTTTTCAGTTGGCCAAAATCCCTTAAGAGATCCAATAACTTTACGTCTCATTTTTGATGAATCCAGGGCAAATGACAAGCTTTTTCCCTGCTACAGGTGAGTTAACCTACTATTCACCTGATTTGATCACCTTGGACTGCTGTTCGTGTTGCTGACGCTGCTGCTCAACCATTTTGTTATATTCTTCACGGACATCAAATGCTGCCTTTTCCATGGCTGCGGGAAGAGCCTCAATGGCTTTTTCCAGACAATCCGCATTTAATTCGGACTGAATTGGAATCGGCCCCTGGGGACTAATCAACTCAGCATGTCCAAAATAAAGGACAGGTCGGGAATTATCGTCGGAGCCATCTTTGGTCACCGGTGTTAATCTTCTGATGGATGCCGATTTCAGGTCGGTATAGGCTTCTTCTCGATAAAGATTGGCTCTGTCCACTTCAAATCTAATTCCTTTTTCGTTTTTTCCCATTTAATTCCTTTTGTTAATATGAAAACAGATATAAGAAAACACCGATTTGTATGCTTTCTTTGCGAAAACGGTTACGATTGATACCATTCATCATTCTCCGCTTTTTGGTTGTCAGTCGATGATCTGCCGAAGCTGTACAATGTTCCGCAAGCCGTACAGCATAATTCTGACTCTCCCGTACAATATTCATTTCTGCAATTTGACCTGTTCTTGTGGCATGTTCGGCAGCGGAGTACCAGTCGCTCCCCACACTTTAAACAACTCCTGCCTGTTACCTTTTCCATAGTTTTAATTCCCACATATCCTCAAAAACACGGTATCATGCTGCAATTATTGATGTTCACTTATCCAACTCCACATGGACAGCGGAGTACGGCATTCCCTGCTGTTCAGCCAAACTGAAAAACCGCTGTTGCTGATCAATTGATAGTTGTTCAAGATCGTCAAACCCCCGCAGTATTAGTTTTTCTTCAACAAACTCCTCCCACTGACTGCTTCTTTCCCTGTGATGCATTCTTTTCCTGATTTCAGCAGGCTCCAATTTGGCTATCAAGATGTGTACCGGTAGTTGCCTGATCCTGGATATTATTCTCTCATATCTCTTTTCAAAATCCCTTTCAAACTCCCATTCCAGGATCTTCATGGAAAGGTGAAATCGCTCAATTAGGAAGAGGACATTCTTATCTTCCTTCAGTTTCTTTTCCAGATGATCCAAAAACAACTCAAAAAAATCCACCCGCACCACCGAAACATGGGGAACATGAATATGCTTCCATCCTAACAGGAGCTCGCCTTCGGTATATTCATATACTTTTTGACCTTTAAAATACTCTTTAAGATACCCTTTGAAGGTTGTTTTACCTGAACCGGCGATACCTTCCAGAATAATTACCCTGCTTTCATTTGGGATCTCGAATTTCATGATAGTTTACAGTGGTATAATTAAAAAATTGAAAAAATGGTTCATCGGAAACAGTGCCTGACCAGGATTAAGATCGATTCTGGAAACTCTCCTTCTTTATTGCATCTTTCTTCGCCCCTTCAAGAATACTATATTGATAAGAATGATACATAAAAAAGCCAATGCAATCGCCAAAATACTGGCTGCAATCCCCTTTTCATAATCTCCTGAAATCATGTGAAGATATACATTGATTGGGATATTCTCCGTTTTCCCCGGAATACCCCCGGCAACCATCAGGGTAGCCCCAAATTCACCAACACATCTCAGCCAGGTTAAGACCAGGCCTGATAGAATTCCTGGAAATGCGATTTTGAAAGTGGTATCAAAAAATGATTTTACCGGTTTTGCTCCCAGGGTCATGGCTATTCTTTCATAAACCGGCGACACCAATTCAAAAGCGTTCTTTGCAGATTTGATGGTGAAAGGCACCGCCACAAAAAACTGGGCAATGATCGCTCCTTTTATGGTAAAAATAAAGGAAAACAGCTGATTGACCAGGGGCAGATTCAGAAAAGACATCAGAAGAACCCCGACAATGAGGGGCGGTATAACAATGGGGATATCAAATAAAATGTCCACACCTCTTGAGATCAGGGTGTTGTTCCTGGCCATGAAAAAACCCGATGGCACTCCCAGAAAAAAAGCAAATGTTGTAGCCACAACCGACGTTTTCAGGCTGAAGAGAATGGCCTGCAGAAACTCCTGATCACCAAACAGGTTCCATACCGACTGCATGCTGGTTTGCAGCAAACCGGAAACCAACACTACAACAAAAAAACAGGCTAGCCCTATTACAATAACCCTGGAAATACTTGATATTTTCATCGATTCAGTGCCTTTTAATCCACGGGAGAACTTAAACTAAATCCATATTGCTTGAAGATGCTTTTTTGCCCATAGATAAAACGGATGAGATCCTTCACCTCTTCAGTCCGCGTGGAAAAAGAAAGCGTGACCATATACGCCTTATTGCCGGCATTTATTTGTGGAGGAATCTCAATATAGCTGATTCCGCTGGCAGTTGCCGTTGTATCAAAAACAATGCCTGCATCAACAGCGTTTGTCAGCAGATAGTTGACAACCTGACTGATGTTGATTGCCTCCAACAAAGTGTTGAATCGAATTTTTTCCCGGGTCTGAGCATCCATCTGCTTCTCTATCCCAAGATAGGTTTTCCCCAGCGCCATGGTTTTTGGATTTCCCAGTGCGATCTTAATCCCCTGTTTGGTCAGATCGGAAAATGATTTGATCTGTTTTTCTCCCGATTTGGACAGTCCAAAAACAGGCGTTTGCCTCAACAGCAGTTGTTGGTGTTTGACTATTTTCAGATCTTTCGCCTTTTCCAGAAATCCCTCGGAAGCAGGCGTATAAAGGTCTCCCTTCTTCGCCATATATAATTGACTCAGTATTTGCCCGGAACCACCCAAAATAAGGTATAAATGACACATTCCGGGTTGTTGGTTCCACTTCTTGACAATCTCTTTCCCCGGTTTTGACATGGAAGCGGCCAGATACCAGTATAATTCACAAGCTTGCAGGTTAAGACCACTTCCGATGAATCCTAAAATGAGAATTAGTGGTATTAATTTTTTCATTACACAATACTCCTTTCATGGAATTTTAGGATCCTGCCTGATCTCCGGGTTTTGTTTTCTTTTACAGAGCACTATCGATTCCTCTTTTAAAGAAACCTGGTACAACTTGTTTCTTTCCAGTTTTAATCGGCTAAAGGCATGTTCGGGAACATTGATGCTGAAAATCATCCCTTCAGGAGTCACCAGTTCCACATTTATGTAGCGACCGCGATGATGGATACTGCTGATCACTCCTGAAACGATATTCTCCTTAATATTGGCTTTATAAGGTTTATCCTCCCTTAAAAACATAATATTCTCAGGTCTGATACAAAGGAAGTCCTTGTCTTTTGAAAAATCTCCTTTGTATGAAAAAATGATCCCGTGATCCGTTTTCACCCTCTTCCCTGGTAGATGACTGACAGGCCAGATATTTACAAAACCCATCAAAGAGGCTGTCTCTACATTTTCCGGGCCATAAAAAACCGTATTACTCTGACCGAACTCTATCACTCTGCCTTTGTTAACCAGCACGATCTCTTTCCCGAAAATGAATGCCTCCTCCAGATCGTGAGTCACAAACAGGGTAACAATGTTCATCTCATCCGCAATATCAATTACCAGATCCCTTAGAGATTCTCTTATGGAACTGTCAAGGGCGCTGAAAGGTTCATCCAGCAGCAGAGTTCTGGGATTCACCAGAAGTGCCCTGGCCAGGGCAGCACGCTGTTTCTGGCCGCCGGAAAGGATATCGGGATAGATGTCCAGTTTAGACGCGATATCCAATCGATCAACCAGGGTTTCAAACTTTTTCTGGTCGATTGATAGCTTGCGCGTTTTTAACCCATAGAGAATGTTTTCCCTGACACTCATGTTGGGAAAAAGAGTATACTCCTGGGGGAGGTATCCGATATTCCGCCGGTAAATAGGAACACTTACGTTTTTGACTTTGCTGAATAGCAGATGATCATCAACTGAAATTTCTCCCTGCTCCGGATCAAAAAAACCGGCAATCATCTTGAGTAACAGGGTTTTTCCACTGCCCGAGGGACCGAAAACTACAATTCGATTTGAGGCACCCGAGAATGTGAATTTCAGGCTGACGTTCTTTAATAACTTGGTAACGTTTAATTTGATCATCAAACAAGGGACATTTTCATCCGATTGAGACACAGGTGATTCATGGGTTTTTCTTTCTGCAAAAACTGTTCTCTTCTGCTTGCCTTGTATTTTTTAAGCTATCATTCTTCCGGAATACGCAGCAAACAGACGGGAGCAGTATTATTTTGATATGCTAATAATATTGCAGGATTTGAGTTTGCACCTTTGATATAAAATCGAGGTGAGAGGTGATCATAAGAAATCGGTTTTTCGAAGTCAAGTTGAGATTCTACAATTACACAGGATGATCAACACTCCAATGGTTATTTGATAAAATACCGCCATGGGTTCACCATCGAGTTTTATGTTGGATTTTACCGGATCAACCGACATTACGATCTGGATGGGGAGTTTTTGAACACAACGGGTGCCGGATTAGATATCCTCTCTTCAGGGGTGCAACCGACAAGAAAACCATGTTGCCAGAACACCCTTGAATTGATGATCAGTATTTCCGGTCATCCAGAGAGGTGGGATAATCTTCGGACTCCGATCGTTTGGGATAGGAGAGCCAGTCCGGAACTTTGCGTGCTTTCCAGCGCTTGCCATAGATAAAATTATCAATATGGGGAAAGAGCAGTTTTGCCAGGGGAGAATTGGCAACAAACCAGCGTATGAACCTATGAAAGCAGGAGTTGGGTCGACTATAAGGGCAGATCGCCATGCAGATGGAACAGTCGGTTCCCACCCGCGCCCAATAGTCAAAACAGGAGTCCTCATCCAGCTTCCATTTTTCAATCCCACGACAGACTGTTTTAGCCCCGGTGGGAATCGACCTTGATGGACAGGAATCAGCGCATTTTTTGCATTTCTCGCAAAACTCCTCAACTCCAAGAGAAATTGGTTTATCAGGTACCAGCGGCATATCGGTTAACGTCGCAAACACCCGAACACGGGCCCCGAATTTCGGACCAATCAGATATCCCTGACGTCCTATCTCGCCCAAACCGGCATCTACAGCCAAAGGTGGTAAGATAATGTCATAATTTCTCGAATGTTCAGCAACCCCCCGATATCCCATATGAGAAAACCAGCGCGCCAGAAGAGTAGAGACGTAAGCCCCCTTGGCATAATTGGCGGCACTCTCTGCCACAGACGGAGTATGAGGTGCGGAGATAACATGGTCACGTTCCATTTCCAGGAGAAACACCACGGCGTACTTAGGCAGATCTTTGATCTCACTTCCCCATTCCTCCCAGTTCTCATAGTGAATCTCACCTCGTCTGGAATAGATCCAGGCCGGATTCACCTCACAAATCCCAACCAGGGGGGCACCCAGGTGCTTGACGTAATTCTTGACGATGGCGGATGCTTTCTCGGGTGTCAGTTGTGCCGGTGGAGTATTCTCATAAGGATCGGCCTTTGCCTGTTGTCCCAAAAATTCAGGCATATCGAACGAGGCATGTACCATGGCCACATTGGGTTGATAGCCATTGTCCACATTTCCCAGTTTTCCCAGCAGCCCCTTTTTACGCCGGATTTTATCTCTCTCCTCCAGCTCAGGATTGGTTTCGTAGAAGGTTTTATATTGTTCCGATCCCTCTCGCAACCCCCTGGTTCTTACAAACACGCTATAACTTTCATCAAGACGTGTTACCTCACCAACCTGATAACCCATGGAGCCCTTCAAGGCTTTCCGGTTTTGGGGGCCCGGAATACAGAACGCCAGTCCAAATATGGCTGCCGACGCAAACACTCCCCCCAGCAGCAAACGAACAGAAGGAAACCATATGATTATTGCCAGCAGCATAATCGCTGCCAGTGAAGCAAAAGCCCCAATTCGTGTCGCCCGTGCTTCCTGTTCGTGGAGTGATTCTTTAAACAACACCAGGGCCATCCCCAGGAAAACCAGATCGGACACAATCAAAAACCAGAACAACATCGTATTTTCCATAACTAAAATCCAACGGGGCTATACCCCATGGTTCCTGGCAGAAACAGAACCAGCTCAGGAAAAATCATTAATATTATGATACAAGCAAGCATGGCAAACCAGAAGGGAAGTACCCCTTTGAAAATGGTTTCCATGGGAACATCTTTTGCCACGCCGCTGAGGACAAAGACATTGACACCTACAGGCGGGGTAATCAAACTCATTTCCATCACCAGAGTGATAATAATCCCAAACCAGATAGGGTCATACCCCATTCCCGTCACGATGGGAAACACAATAGGCACAGCCAGAAACATGATGGAGAGGCCTTCCATAAAGCACCCTAATACAATAAATAACAGGATGATTAGTGACATAATAATATGCCTGCCGACGGTCATTTCGGTGACTGCCGTTGCCAGGTAATCCGGTAACTGGCTGATAGTCATAAAATACTGGAAAATATTGGCACCAATGATAATTCCAAATATCATGGCTGTTGTCTTGCAGGTATCTTTTAAGGACGCCATTGTAGCTTCTTTGGACAATCGTCCCTTGATGATCATAATGACAAATGCCCCAAAGGCGCCCACACCGGCAGCTGCTGTTGGCGTAAACCACCCGGTATATAGGCCTCCCATCACAAGAATGAAAAGCGAGATAATACTCCAGGTATCCTTGAGCGATGCCAGTTTTTCTCCCAGGGTGAATTTAGGACCTTTAGCTCCCAAAGACGGTTTTATGGAACACATGATATAAATGGTCAGGATAAACAGAAAGCTGAGCAGGATACCGGGAATGATGCCGGCAATAAACAGATTCCCTATTCCCTGTTCAGTCAGAATCCCGTATATGATCAGAACCGTACTGGGAGGAATCAGAATTCCCAAGGTTCCCCCTGCAGCGATGCAACCTGTTGCCAGGGCATCAGAGTATTTAAACTCTTTCATCTCCGGCAATGCAACCATACCGAATGTTGCCACTGTTGCCAGGGATGATCCGGAAATAGCGGCAAAGCAGGCACAGGCTCCAACAGTTGCCATGGCTAAGCCGCCAGGTAAAAAGCCCAGCCAGCGGTATGCCATCCTGTATACATCACGCCCCATATTGGAGTGTGTCGCAAACTGGCCCATTAAAATGAACAAGGGGATAACACTGAGCAGGTAGGTGTTACTGGAATCAAACGGCTCTGCTCCGATTAAACCGAATGCCGATCTAAAGTCGCTTAATATGATAAAGCCGGCGAAACCAACTAGTGCCATGGCAAAACCGATTTGCATCCGCAAAGCCAGCAACACGAACAATATCAATATGCCTATAACTCCAATCGTAATGGGACTCATAAATTAATTACCTTGTCTAAAACAAGCAACGTTTTAATGAACAGGATTACCGCAATCAGGCAACAGCCGACAGAGGCAACGAATGCAAATGGGTATAGAGGTAACAACAGATCCATACTGATTTCACTGGATTCATATTTTTCCAGCCCATTCAAAATCGATGACCAGCCGATGAAACCAAATAGAAGCGTGCAGAGTGCCTGTGTAATAAAATCACAGATTGTCTGAGCCCGTTCCCCCATCCTGTTGTAGACAAAATCCACCCTGATATGCCCATCCTCCAACCCTGTTTGGGCAAAGGAGAAAAATACACAGATGACCATCATTAATGCTGTCATTTCCACCGTTCCCAATAGCGAATAACCGGCTACCTTTAACGCCAGGACATCTATTACGGTATAAAACATCATCAAAAAAAGCACCAACCAGGAGGCTTTATCCAGATATGATGAAAGCGGTCGCACTACAGTCAGTAAAATTCCGGTAAAATTCCTTAACATTGTAATTCCTTGGAATGCAGAGGAAACCAAACTTCCTGTCAGGAGAGGTTTCCTTATTTTTTGTACGGGTTATCGATTCTTATCAGCAGAAGCCAGGAAAGCATCCATAATCTCCTGTCCGGGCAAGCCTTTGTCATTGGCGCTGTTTACCCATCCTGAATAGATCCCACTCATTTTGCCCCTGATCTGGCTCATCTCAGCAGGTGTCAGCTTATGAATTTGAATCCCTGCTTTCTGGGCAGCCTCTTTGTTTTCGATGTCTTCGTTCAGAAATGCCCTGGATGCGGTTAACCCCATCTGTTGTCCTGCGGCCTGATCAATGACAGTTTTTGCAGATGTAGGCAGCTGATTCCATTTACTCTTGTTCATCAAAATCACCATCAAGGTTCCGCTAAAATTGACCTCGGTAATATGCTTGACCGTATCAAAGATTTTATGACTTTTCAGCGCTGCGTAGGGAGTAATTACACCATCCACCACCCCTTTCTGCAGAGAAATAGACATCTCCTTGATATCCATCCCAACCGTGTTAGCTCCCAATAACCTGAAAGCTGTGGTTTCGGTTGCACCGCCGGCTCGAATGGGCATACCGGCAAAATCGGCAATGGTCTTGATCGGACTTTTAACAGTATGAACCTGACTTAAAGGGCTGGAGAAAAACCACAGTACTTTAAAATCTTCATAATCTTCAGCAAAATATTTATCAAAAAGATCATACATGGCCCGTGTTACGTGCTCGGGATCATCAAAAACAAAAGGCATCTCAAACACACCGCTTCGCTTGAATATTCCTGGAACGTATGAAGGGATTACAAATCCAATATCAGTGATGCCTTTTTTGATATTATTAACCATATTCTTCGGGTTCCCCAACTGAGCACCCGGGTAGATTTTTATCTGCACATCACCGTTGGAAAGCTTTTCGACATTTTCCACAAAGGGCACAAACGCTTCACGATGCTGAACATGCATAGTTGGCACAAAATGGGCCAGTTTTAAATGAACCGTTTCAGCAAGAGAAGCCTCCCCAAAACAGATCAAGAAGACTGCTATGTAAAACCCAACAATTTTTCCCGATTTTAAAATTGATTTGTTCATCACTCCTCCCTTCTGAAGATAACGCTTCCCTGAAGCAAACACCCGGGAAGCTTTAGAATTTGATGGACTATTCTCAAGATATCGTTCTGCACCGGAAAAAACAGCAAGCCTTTTTCTGTTTTAATCAATCAATGTTTCATAAGTAAAATGGTATCACAGTACCTTAAAAGCCCTGACTAATTGACAACGGCGCAGCATCTGTGCTTGACTACTTAAGCACGAACAATCTTTATCATAGGATAGGATTCCGACGTTATCCATTTTACGCAAACCGATAATATCCAACCTACTTTTAGTAAGGAGATCCTTATGACACCCGTAATTGCGGATTATGCCGCTGCTACGAGATTTGGGATTTTCTATCAGGATTTTGATGATATCGATCTCCAATCCAAATGTCTGACTGGTTACGATCAAAAGTATCAGCAACTCAGTTGCGGTAAATTCCAGGGACAGTTTACCACCATAAGCTTGGGGGCTGAATTTGGAATATATTTTGAAGTTTTAAACCAGATGTTGGATCAATCGGGAGCTGTTCCCAAAGATCATTATCTTGTGATTTTTCTCATGAATCGGAAGGGTCACTGCAAAATAAATGGTCAGACTTTCCTGGCTCACCACATATTTTATGCAGGCCCGGGAACCAGCATCACCGGGGTTTCCGGGCCAGGCACTTACAGTGCCGTTGTCAATATAGGGAAAGAATTTTTTGAGGCGATCTTGAAAGGATGTTATCCCAGTTTCAGGCAGGGGTTTCTGATCCCAAGATTCGGGATACTGGAGTCAAACCAGACAGGTGCCCAAGCGCTCAGGCAGTTTTTTTTTCAAGCCCAAACCATCCTGAATACCAATTCAGGGAAAGCAATAAACAGTTTGAGTATTAGAAATTTTCGCCAGACAATGGCCGAACAGATTGCTGACCAACTGTTTAATTCCATCCATCTTTCCACCGAAGATAAATCGATCAGCATCTCCAGCAGGTTTCAAATTGTAAAAAGTGCTTGCGAATTTATTCAGGATAATCAGGATGAGGAGATATCCATTACCAGACTATGCCAACAAACCGGCGTCAGCAGGAGAACACTGGAATACAGTTTCAAGGATTGCATTGGTCAATCCCCGAGTGCCTACCTAAGATCGATTAAGCTCAATGGAATCCGAAGAGCACTGTTAGCGCCGGAAAATCAAGGCAAATCGATAGGTGATATTGCCGCCGAATGGGGCGTCTGGCATCTCAGTCGATTTGCCCAGTATTACCGAAACCAGTTTCACGAACTCCCTTCTGAAACTCGGAAGATAATGGACACATAAGGCATGACGGATATTGCAGCCACCAAGTGGGAGTATCCATGAAAGCCCCCATTATAGAGGACTTCCATTCAAAGAAGAAAGGATGAATGTATGCTTTTTTTCAGATTGTTTTGGTAGCCGATAACAGAACAGATTGCAGCTTAACCGAGGTAGGCCTCTTTTACCTTTGGGTTCGTTAAGAGTTTTTTCCCTTCATCCTCCAGAACCACTTCACCTGTTTCAACGACATAACCATAGTCAGCCAATTCCAGGGCTGCCTGGGCATTCTGTTCAACCAGCAGGATGGTCACACCGTCGTCTCGTATCTGCCTGATGATGCCCATGATACTTTCAACGATGATTGGGGCTAATCCTAACGAGGGTTCATCCAGTAGAAGAAGACGGGGCGACCCCATCAATGCCCTGGCGATAGCCAGCATCTGCTGTTCCCCTCCGGACAGTGTACCACCCATCTGTGCGGCACGCTCTTTGAGAATCGGGAAAATCTCATAGTATTTGTCAGCAGTGCGGGTTACTTCCATTTTATTTGTATTGCTGTAAGCACCAATCATCAGGTTTTCCTGAACTGTCAGAAAGGGGAAGATTCTCCGTCCTTCCGGAACCTGGATAATACCGTTCCGTACGATTTTGTCCGGAGACTGTTTATTGATCGGTTGACCTTCAAACAGAATTTTCCCGGAGGTGAGCGGTTGAATACCACTTATCGCCATGAGAGTCGTTGACTTACCCGCACCATTCGCCCCAATTAAACAACAGATACTGCCTTGTTCAACTTCCAGTGATATTCCCTTTAATGCATGTATCTGCCCGTAGTGGCTGTTTATATTTTCAAGTTTCAGCATAAGCCATACTCCCTCCAAGATATGCTTGAATAACCTTCGGATTATCCTGGATCTCTTTTGGTGTCCCATATGCTATCAGCTCACCATGATCCAATACGTAGATAACATCCGCCAGTTTCATCATGACTTTCATGTCATGTTCTATGATGGCAATTGTGATTCCCTTTTTTCTAATTTTTCTCACCAGTTCAATCAGTCGGCTTGATTCCTGGGGATTCATTCCGGCTGCGGGTTCGTCCAGTAGAATCAATTTTGGATTGGAAGCCATGGCCCTGGCAATTTCCAACCGGCGCTGCTCTCCATAAGCGAGTGATCCTGCCAGGTCAAACATCTGCTTCTCCAGACCAACAAATCTCAATAGTTCAATGGCATCCTTCTCAATCACATCCTCTTCCATTTTCTGATTTTTTGTTCGGAAGATAGTTGCCCCGAGTCCTGAGCTAAGTCTGATATGGGCTCCTATTTTGACGTTATCTAGAACGCTCAAGGACATAAAAAGACGAATATTCTGATAGGTACGGGCGATACCGAACCGACAGATCGCATCGGCACCCACCTTAAACCCAAAGAGTTCCCTGCCTTGCCTGGTAAACAACTGCCAGGCAAGATAGAGGCAAAAAGGAATGGCGATCACACTCCAGGGCAGCGCTACAATTGCAACCGGTATCCCGGTTTCCAGGATACCTCCCAAAGAGGTGATTTTGATTAACAGGGATATGGCCAGTGAAAAATCCGTTGCCAGAAATACAAATGTTATTCCCCAGGCCCAGACTTGAAGTTTTTTTAGTCCTTTTCCGATATATAATCGGCTTATCAAGAGAAATACTGCAAATACGACCAGTTCGACCTGGTAATAGGTGTTTGGCTTGTAATAGAGCCAGAATAGAAAAGCCCAGACAAAACTTAAAACCTGAAATATCGAGGCCAGTTTTCCAATTAGTTTTTCTTTTACTTCCGATAATTGCGGAGCTATCGACTTTTTATCGAAGTGAATCTGCCCTGCAGTAGGGTAGTATAGACCTGTCAGACAATTGAATAAGGTTGTTTTTCCTGCTCCATTCGGCCCGATTACACCCACGATCTGATTTTCCTGAGCTTCAAGGTTGATTTTGCTCAAAGCCGAAAGCCCACCAAACAGTTTTGTAACATTGACTACTTTTAAAATCGGATCCATGTCTAAATTTTCTCCTTGGTTGGTGCAACAGGCACTTTATGATCTGCCCCACTTGCCAGATAACCTGATAGTCGTTTTGCTGTTTGTTTAGCCTTGTCTTCCTGGTCTCTGATAAATGGCAATATCCCGGCGGGACGTAACCGCATCATCACAACCAGGACGGCTCCATAAATCAGGAACCTGGCATTAAAAAGCTCCCCGGGCAAAATCATGCGCAATATCTCCGACATGGGAATAAGCACCAACGCACCCAACATGGTACCCACAATACTGCCCATGCCTCCAAGGACAATCAGGCAGAGAATCAAAATGGATTCCCAGAGCTTAAACATATCTGGGTGAATGAATTTGAACCAATTCGCAAAAAACGCACCGCCAGCCGCTCCAATCGAAGCGCTCGTTGCAAATGCCATTACTTTGTAGCGAATCAGGTTGATGCCGCAACACTGGGCGGCTATTTCATTCTCTCTGATACCGAACCAGGCACGTCCGATTTTAGAGGATCGTAGCCGAGTTACAATTAGAATAACAACCATTAGAAGAAAGATGATCAAATAGAAGTATTCCCAATCGCGGGTTATTTCATATCCAAACAATGAAGGAGGAGAAATACCTGGCAGACCCATGGGTCCCCTTGTAAGCCAGATTTCGTTTCGTATGGTCATCACCGCTATTTCAGAGAAACCGAGTGTGACAATAGCAAAATAATCTCCGGTTAGTCGAAGTGTCGGAGCTCCCAGTAGAATCCCAAAAAGTGCACCATTTAATGCAGCCAGGGGAACAATAAGCCAGAAACTGATTCCGAAATGGATTGTCAACAAACCGGCCGTATACGCTCCGATTCCATAAAAACCAACAAACCCAAGGTCAAGCAGCCCTGTAAATCCTGGTACGATGTTCAACCCCAGGGCCAGTACCATATATAACATGGCCGTGGTCAGAATACGCAAGATATAGTTGCTCGAATCACCTATTGGAATCCAGGGCAATAACAACACAAAAAATAGAAGCCCTGCCGACGCCTGACGCCGGGAGATCTTTTCCCAAAGACGTTTCATTATGCTCTCTCAGTTGTATCCCTGCCTATTAGACCGGATGGTTTGAAAATAATAATAAGAATCATGACACCATAGGATATTCCATCACGATAAGCCGATGAGAGATAACCAGCACCCAATGCCTCTGCAATACCCAACAGCCCGCCTCCCAGCATGGCTCCCGGCACACTACCGATTCCCCCGAGAACGGCAGCGGCAAATGCTTTCAGACCCATTATATAACCCATAAAATGGAAAATGGCATTGTAGTACAAACCGACCAATATTCCGGCAACTGCACCCATCGATGACCCGATGGCAAAGGTGAATGAGATTACTCGATTTACGTTAATCCCCATGAGTGCTGCGGTGGTTTTATCTTGCGAAATGGCTCGCATGGCTGTACCGACTGCTGTTCTATGAATTATGAAGTGGAGCATTGCCATAAAAACTACTGTAACTGATAAAATCACTATTTGTAACCAGGTGACAATCACATCACCAAAACTAATTGCTGGCCTGTAAAAGACAGGCGGCAGAACTTCACGAGGAAAAGACTGGATTTCCCCCCCCCAGATCATTAAAGCAAGGTTCTGCAAAAAAAGCGACATCCCAATGGCGGTAATCAGGGCAGCAAGACGCGGTGCATTCCTTAATGGTCGGTAGGCAACAAAGTCTAATAAAATCCCAAAGCAAGCACAGATCACAACTGATAAAACAGCTGCAAGAACAAATGGAACATTGAATACGGTTACCATTGCGAATGCCAGGAAGGCTCCGAACATATATATTTCACCATGGGCAAAATTAATCAACTGTATCACCCCGTAAACCATCGTATATCCCACAGCAATCAGCGCGTAAACACCACCTAAGGTAATGCCGTTCACCAATTGCTGAAGAAACAGGGATGATATTTCAAGCAGATTTTCCACGAGAATCTCTTGTTAAAAATTTGATTAAAAAAGGGCAGATAAAATTCTTATCTGCCCCTTACATTGTTAGGCGATCAAATTGTTATTGCATCTGTTGCCCACTAACCCATTGCCCGTTTTTGATTTCTTTCACAAAAGCGGCTTTCAGACAATCACCGTTACTATCAAAATAGGTCAAACCAGTCACACCATCGTAACCTTTTGATGCATCATTGATAGCAGCCAGATAATCACGGATTTTTTCCCTGTTTTGTCCAACGGCTTTAATAGCTTCAACTGCCATACCAAAAGCATCATAAGTATTGGCCGTCATCCAACCAGGATCTTCACCCTGCTCTTTTTTATGCTTTGAAATAAAACCAGCTGCCTTGGGACCGGCCTTATCAACCAAAAAGGGTGTGGTTACAAAAAGTCCTTCTGTGTCGGGATTATTCAACATAACAGCGTTATCAAGACCATCTGCACCAAACAAAGCGGCTTTAATACCTAAACTGGCGGCCTGACTGGCGATCAACAAAGCTTGTGGATGATATCCGGGAACAAAAATCGCATCCGGTCGCATCATCTTAAACTTGGTTAACTGAGGTTTAAAATCGGTTGTTTCATTAGTATACGCTTCGGTACCAAGAATTTGTATCCCAAGCTTTATGGCTTCTTGCATAAAAGCAGACATCAGTCCCATGGAGTAATCGTTCACTTCATAGAAAACAGCTACTTTTTTGTATTGTTTTACCTTTTGTATATACTGAGCAAGAAACAATCCCTGGAAATCGTCACGATACACATTCCTGAAATAGTATGGGCTCATTTTACCAATACTAACGTTGGTTGATGTTGGAGAAATCGCAGGAAGATTGGCAGCCCTGTAAATTGGAAGTGCAGCCAATGTTGAAGAACTGCAAAGATGACCGATTACGATTGAAATACTCTTGTCATTGGCCAATTTTGTTCCTACTGTCGCAGCTTCTTTCGGATCACACAGCTCGTCCATAAAAACAGGTACAACTTTATTACCATTAATACCGCCGGCTGCATTTACCTCTTCCGCTTTCATGGTAGCACCTATTTTCAACTGCGCACCAAATGATGCCAATGGCCCCGTGAATGGACCTGCGACACCAATCTTAATGGTTTCAGCCCAAGCTGCACCAGCGAATAAAACGAATGATAGAAAAAGAACTAATAACTTTTTCATGATTTTCCCCCTTAACATGTTGTTTATAAAGAGATATTCGTGGAGTTGTATTTAAAAAGCACCAAAAACGAGAAAGATCACATTCCTCAAAATGGTGTCTTACGGATTAAAACACTAACACAAACAGCTAAACAGCCAATATCCCGTTCATTGTGATGAGCGAATGTCTGTTTAACCCGATTACGACCTTTTTTCGTTATCTTAACCAATTTTAAAAATTGGCTTCAAGACTTGTCATTCAAGACAAGAATGGACTATCAGATTGTAAAATTTGTGTCAATTTATTTTGATATATCACCCTGACTGATCAGTCAAGCAATTCATCCATTTTAACAACTGCCCGGTAGTTATACAATTTTGTTAAATACCGGCAAGATTTTTTTCCGACCGTCAATTTTATTCTTGACAAAAAAGTTTATTTTATTAGACCCAGTTCTCTTTCTTCCTAATTATTATTTGTTTTTTATCAATTTCAACGTAGATAGTAAGGCGTTTTTATCCGACTTATAGGTCTGGAGCCAGAATATATGGAAGGTCGATTGGAGTTATGTTAACCCCAGAAAGCAGAAATGACTAACTCGCAGAAGAGTACTCGATTTGTTTGACTGCTTCATTCTCACCAGATTTCAGCTTAAACCGGAAAACCATTTCCTGGAGATCGGAAGCTAGATCCAACAGTTGATTAACTGCTATGGCTGATTTCTCGGATATGGCGGAATTCACTTGAACAGCTTCACTCAACTGGGACAGGGCTGTATTCGTTTCCCCTATACTGCTGCTTTGTTCTTTTGATGCCATTGTTATGCGATTAATCAATTCAACTGATTTTTCCGTTTCAGAGGTAATCTCTGAAAAAAGCTGAGCCGTTTTATCTGCTGTTTTGACGCCGTTTTCCACCTGTTTAAGCGATGTTTCTATCAAACCGGCGGTATCCTTTACAGCCTTTGCGCTGCGATTGGCCAAGCTGCGGACCTCTTCCGCCACCACCGCGAATCCCTTTCCGTATTTGCCTGCTCTGGCGGCTTCCACAGCCGCATTTAACGCCAGCAGGTTGGTTTGAAAGGCTATTTCATCAATAATCTTAACAATTTTGGACACCTTTGTACTGGTTTCACTAATCTGATTTATGGATTCAAGCATACTGTTCATCTGCTTATTTCCTTCGATGACGGTCTCAATGGTTTTTTCCGAGAATTTTTGTGACAGCGATGCGTTCTCGCTGTTCTCTTTTATCTGATTGGCGATAATATTCATGGTGGATGAGATCTCCTGAATCGTTCCCGCCTGGGACATGGTACTATTTACCATGATGCTCACAGAATCGGACAATTCCTCAGATTTAAGATTGACCTGCTGACAAGCCGACAAAACTTTCACGATGGTTTGCCCTAAAATTTCAATGGATTCATTTGTGTTTTGTTTAAGGGCATCCAACTCTCCTCTGAATTCACCCGAGATACTTTCAGACAGATCTCCTTTTGCCACCGCTCCAACTACTTCGTTTGTGGCTCCAATGGCAGATTGCAACGAGGACATTAGACTATTAAAGGCAATTCCGATGCGGCCAGTTTCATCATGGTTTTTAATCTCTGCCCGACGGGAAAAATCACCTGTTTCCTCAACTTGTGACAATAATCGAGATAAATTGACCATTGGTTTCGCCAGAAATCCGGAAAAAAAATAGGAAAACGGAATAATAACTATAATGCAACCAACAGACACCAGGCACAATATGGTTATTATCTGCCAGGTATTGGTCATTGCAGTATCGGCGGAATAGAAAACAGCAACAACTGCAATACATTTGGAAGATGAATAGATGGGCAGCAACCCTTCAAAATAACCTTTCTTTTCTACTTTTACATCATTCAATACAATTTTCTGATCAGAAAGGCTCCAATCTTCCCGGGTCGGTTTAATCTGCTTAAAATCAAACGATTGATAAGCCGGGAGGTGTCCCACGCTAATCCCACTTTCCGAGAAAATGTTCAGCTGTGTACCCGTCAGCTTTGCCAGCCGATTGATAAAGGATTCTTCATAACTGTTTACCACAGTTAAAAAAGCAACTTGTTGAGGCTCAAGCTGACCACTGGAAAAATTGAATTTTGACACATTGACCGGGGCACAGGAAATGATGGAGAGAAAACCATCAACCATATCAAACTTGGTTTTTTTACTAGTGGGGATCTCATTGTCGAATTTCCTGGGAATTCCCTCAATTGCGTTCGCCGGATGCCAACTGTCTTCTGATAGGGTTGCTCCAGATCTCAACAATGCAGTTTCAAATCCCTGTTTTAAGGGATATCCCAATAAAAAACCCTCCGCATTCTTCACCACAAAAACCATCAGATTTCCATTAAGATTATATAGGGTAACTTTAGCGATATTTGCTGCTTTTGTTATGGCATACAAGGAAATTGCGATATTCCGATGGGCTTCTTTGCCTACCATATTCAGTTCCTGGTTGGGATCAATCATCCCCAGCAACTGCAAGCTGGAATTCATATTTTCCAATGTTGACATTTGATGGGAATAAGTCTCAAGAACCCTGGCATTGGTGAGAAGATCATCGCGAACGATGCTCATTGACTGGTTAAGAAAGGTGAAAGCATTCTCTCGGTTTTGCCGGTAAATAAACAGCGATACGATTAGCGTCGACAGAATCATAATAAAGACAACGATACCCAAAGCGGAGATCATCAGCTTAATTTTCAAATTAAGGTTTTTCATCGATTTATTCTCCTACTTTATAAAATCTTATGTTGTTGTTTTATTTTGTTAGAACTGGTTTTCTCCTCCCTATCAAGTTTTAATTGAAAATGGAATGGAATATTTCCATTAAAGGTTCGGCCTTCTTGTTGCCCTTACCATTGTGGTTTAAAGCGATTATTTAAACACAGAAATCAAAAGGAGTGGGATTATGGGAATCCGGCAGAGTGTACATGTTCGGTTTTTTGGAAGGGGCAGTGCCGATTGAATTTCAAGAGAGGGATTGAATTCCCCGGATGACAGTACGGACCGATCTCCCGGGGAAAACAGTTAACAGGATAATTGACGGCCTCTGTCAAAGGCTTTCATATTCAGTTCCCTAAATTTGGGTGGAACCCGATTGGAGACAACTTTCTTCCAGGCGTCTTCCGAGAGATCCAACAGGTCGGATATAATTGCCAGCAGGATTGTGTTGACCAGTCTCGGATTACCCAATTCATGGGCGATCGATAAAGCGTCAACAATGATCGGGTTTTTTGAGTATGTTTTTAAAACCTCTTCCACCTGATCGGGATAAGTGGCAATACCGGTGGAGACAAGGGGAGGTACAATTTTCTGGGTACTGGTAACAACCCGCCCATCACTTTTAATGAACGGAATCCAGCGAGCGGCTTCTGCCAATTCAAATGACAGCAAAATATCCGCCGTACCTTCTGCAATTAGCGGAGATGCCACTTTTGCCCCATAACGGACATGACTGCTGACAACCCCTCCCCGTTGGGCCATACCGTGGATTTCACTTTTTTTGGTATCATATCCACATTCCAGGGCAACATCACAGAGGATTTCACTGGCTAATATCACCCCCTGACCCCCTGTCCCAACAATGATGACATTTTTGATCGGTTTTTCCATTGATTTTCTTCTCCCTGATATCGATTATAATTTGTGGATTGCCCCTGGTTTACAAACTTGAAGACACAGTGAACACCCTGTACACAGTGATGTATCTATCACTGAATGTCTCTTTGTTTTTTTTGTATTGGGTGACGGTATTTCGTCTCCCTGCGAAATCGCCGGACATCCCAGTTTCTGGCACATTTCACAACCGATACAGATATCCTTATTCGAATCGTAGATATCATGGGGTTCATATTTTAGCAGCTGTACACAAGGTCGACTGGTGATGATTACAGAAGGCCCCTTAAAGGCTACCTCCTCTTTCAAAATCTCGATGGTGCCTTTGATATCGAAAGGGTCAACCTCTCTCACGCGTGTGCAACCCAGAGCTTTAACCAGTTGTTTGAGATCGATATGGACAGATTCCTCATTTTGGAGGGTTTTGCCGGTACCGGGATTTTCCTGTGCTCCTGTCATGGCCGTAGTGCCATTGTCAAGGATACAGATAGTCACATTGCTTTTGTTATAGGTTACGTCGAGTAATCCGGTTAATCCTGAATGAAAGAAGGTAGAGTCGCCAATAACAGCAAAAACGGGTCTCTCATCCTCTATTCCCAGTACCTCAATAGCTTTGGCAGTTCCATGGGCCATACTGATACTCCCTCCCATACAAAGAGTGGTATCGATGGACTCCAGGGGGGGAAGGACACTTAACGTATAACAACCAATATCCCCATGAACGATACCCTTCAATTTATTCATGGCATAGAAAAGACCGCGGTGCGTACAGCCGGCACACATCAGTGGCGGTCTGGGCATATCGGTTCCTTCCGGTTGAGTGATGGGTTTAACAAGCTCCTGATCATACACTCCGGCTTCTTTAAATCCTTTAGCCACCAGATCCTGTGACAACTCATCCAGGATGGAGAAATATTTTTTCCCTTCCACCGGAATTCCCATAGCCTTGATCTGGTCTTCCAGATAAGGCTCCAACTCCTCTACAACAAAAAGTCTATCAACGTTTGCCGCAAAACTGCGAATCATTTTTTCCGACAGCGGATAGGTTAATCCCAGCTTCAGTATGGAAGCTGTGGGCAGTACCTCTTTAACATACTGATAAGAGATCCCACTGGTAACAATTCCCACCTTTGAGTCTCCCATTTCCACCCGGTTAAGTGGCGTTATTTCAGCATACTCTGTTAAGCCTTTCACCCGCTCAAGAATTTTCGGATGTTTGAGCCTGGCAAATGCGGGAATCATTACATTCTTTTTTTTATCTCGTTGAAACCCGGCGATTTCTCTTTTTATGACAGGTTGGTCACCAACTTCCACCACCCCCTTCGAATGGGAGATTCTGGTTGTCATGCGGATCATAGACGGTGTATCATATTTTTCTGATATATCATAGGCTTCTGCCACCATATCCTTGGCTTCCTGGCTGTCAGACGGCTCAAACATTGGGACCTGAGCAAATCGCCCATAAAACCTGTTATCCTGTTCATTCTGTGAGCTATGCATCCCCGGGTCATCAGCACAGACGAGGAGGAATCCCCCGCTTACGCCGGTATAGGTCAAGGTCATAAATGGATCAGCCGCAACATTCAAGCCCACATGTTTCATGGTTGCCAGCACCCTGGCTCCTGTCATGGAAGCCCCTACTGCCACTTCCAAGGCAACTTTTTCGTTGGGTGCCCACTCCGCATAAACGCCCTCATAGCGTGCATAGTTTTCAAGAATTTCTGTGCTGGGAGTGCCCGGGTAAGCACTGGCAAACCTGACACCATTCTCATAAACTCCCAGGGCTATGGCTTCGTTGCCTGATAAGACTTTCTTCATGATTACCTAAATCTCCGTTAATAATTCACAAATTACATTCGTGTCCTTCATTTTTGGACACCAGTTCCCATAAAACTGCTGACAAACCGCAAAACACCCGGCAAATAAAATCTATTGAGAATCATACTCCAGAATTCTATCCCTGTGAAGTCTGCAGCTAATGTACTTGGCCAGGGCCGCTACTGCCCTGTCTGAAGAGCGAAAAACGCAAACTCCTTTGTTCTCAAGTTTATTCACCATATCATCATATAGTTTTCCCCCATCCACTACTCCCAAAACCGGTTTTTTCACTTTTCCGATCACTGCGGGAAGCAACTGGACAATACTCTCATCGGAATCAATGGATTCCTGTTTCCTGAATCCCGAGGGCAAGGTCTGCATGGCTGGAGACAGCGGATCAAGACCTACTACTATGCCATTGACATTGGGATCATTGGCCAGTACTTCAACAACCTTTGCGTGCAGGCGATCATTCGCTGCCGGATTTATATCCATTGGATTTTTTACGTCAACCAGATTGTCCAAACGATTATTCCTGATCAGCTCTTCCAGTTTGCCCTCTGTTTCACTGCTAAATTCAGCCATCTTCATTTCATAATCATCCCCCAGGATACTGTCAGCCATACCGACTGCTTCAAACCCGGCACCACTCACAGCAGCCAGTCTGTTACCGTTGACTTCGGCACCATGGAACCTGGAAGCCAGCATAAAAAGATCTTCAAATTGGGTGAAATTATCTGCCACCATGGCACCTGCCTGGTGGATGCAGGATTCACAAACCATATAATCACCTGCCACCGATGCGGTGTGCCCTGAAGTGGCTGATTTTCCTTCCGGTGTCCTTCCTGCCTTATAAAAGACCACGTCTTTCCCGTTTAATACTGCTTGCCGGATCGCCTTGCATAAAAATAATCCATCCAGGTCGTTAAATCCCTCCATATAAATCGCAATGACCTGGATATGATCCAGGTCTTTTACAAAACTGACCAGATCCCCAATCGTCAGGTCGTTTTGATTACCGATGGAAATCATATATGCCGGATCCAGCAGGGGATACTTACTGGTTCTGGTTATAATGAAGGCTCCGCTCTGACTGATAAAAGCACTATTCCGTCGGTGTGATCCTTTCTGTTTGGGCAGTTTCTCCTCTGGAATAAATATGGTATCATATCGACCGGGATGGGATATAACGCCCATGCTGTTTCCGCCGAGAAAAACAGGTCCCCCGTCTCCCGATTGATGGACAATATTGAGTTTGTCCATGATCAACTCGGCGCGTTCCTCGCTTCCCTTTTTTTCTCCTAATCCCCCGGGAATTAGCATTACACTGTTTGCGCAGTCCAGATCGATCACTTGATCGACTAGCTCCGGAACCTGGTCGGCCCCAACGGCAACAACAAAAAGATCCTTTTTCTGAGATAGTTCAGACAGTGATGGAACACAGCGAACTCCATCAATCTTTTCAATCCCGGGTTTGATGATGGTAATCTTTTCCGGAGGAAACCCGGCTGCTAATATGTTTTTCAGTATAATCCGACCGAAATTCATCTTCTTATCTGAAACTCCCATAATGGCAATAGATTCTGGATGAAGCAGGGAATCGATTTTAGTGATCGGTCGCTTGGCAGGGACGATAAAAGGGTGAGAAAAACGACAGATACCATCCAGCGGCACCATTTTATAGTCGGTGAATGCAAAGGGATTGATCTCCAGTTCATCTATCACATAAGGCGCATCAGGATTAACGGGAGAATAGGTATTTGCCATTTCGATAAAGGACGAAAAACACTCGATCAATTGATCGTCCGACACGATTCTTTCTTGACCCCTTGCCACACCAGCCAGTTTTTTAAAGGCGATGGTTTTTTTGAAAAGATTGAAGAACCGGGCGCCATCGGTCAGTTCAGTGGAAGCGGAAACCACTGCCTGACCTTTTTTAAATCGTTTGGCATAAAGTTCTGTATCGGTTCCCCCCAATCCTGCAGTAATTACCATTCCGAATTCCCGGGTTCGCCTGATACTGACAATCAGTTCATTGCCAAAAGCCATTGAGTCGGGAGGCATGAACTGGCAGAGAATAACCCCCTTAATGTCTCCGGATATTGCCTGTTCCAGTTTCTCCCCTGTTAAATCCGTATAATTTTCCGGTGTCAGGCTGGGATTTTTCTCAATCCACCTGGCGAATTTAACCGGGACTTCATCTATCATACGCCTAGTAGCGGAGCGAATCTGTTCCGGGTGATTTTCTATGATTTTTACACCACCTATATCTGTTTTATGAAAAATCGTTGGGGAAACGATTTTCAAGACTACTTTATCGCCGGGCATTAGTTTGGTTTTATCCGCTGAAAGTCGTGACCCCTTTGCCAAAAATTCAACCAGCGGTGGCGTTTCAGCCCCGGAATTCTTCAACAACTCATAGGTTTCATGCTCATACAAAAAATTCCTGCTTTCCTTTTCAGCGAAATGGAACAGGCCGGTGATCTTGTCATAGTTAATTTCCGGGATCATATGATCTCCCCAAATTGATTAGTCATACTGCTCTTTTTTTTGTTTCCTGCTTAATTATAGTATAACAATACTCTTATACAAGGATCGAATCGAACTGATAATCGCTTGTACCACTCTTTGTTTACCAATCTAAGAAAACACCTGCCTGACAGTGATGAATTCCATGATAACTCTTTGAGTCAATCTGTAACAGCCAAAACCGTGTTACTTATACTTATAATATAAGTTGTATTTTCTATTTACCATTATTATATTAAGATATATTTGCATTTTTATTAATTTTATAAGTTAATGTCAAGTGTAAAATCCAGCTAAACGGTGTTGCAATATTGGATATTCAGCTATATGGTACTAACTTCAAATAACAGAAAAAAAAAATCAGGGAATTATGAAACTGGACGAAATAGATATCAAGATTCTTGAAATAATTCAAAACGATGGTCGCATCACCAACGCCAAATTGGCTTCCAGGATCGGGATTTCACCACCGGCAATGCTCGACAGGGTCAAACGTCTGGAATCATCCGGAGTCATATCAAAGTTTGTGGCCCTGGTGGACAGGAAAAAAATAGGGGTTGAAATACTGGCATTTGTGTCTGTTTCACTTGCTGTTCACCAAATGTCCTCCCTGGATAATTTTTATAGTAGTATCCTCGAATTGGATGAGGTTCTGGAATGTTATCAGATTTCCGGTGACAACGACTTTATTCTGAAGGTCGCTTTAAAAAGCCTGGATATCTACTCCGACTTTGTTGTTAACCGGTTAACCGGCATTCCCGGGATTCAGAATATCAAATCAACCTTTGTCCTTAAAACTATAAAGAACAGCACCGCATTTCCCATGAAGATAGTCAGGGAGAAAGACCACGAATGATGTATTGATCAATGCCATCTTTCTCCCCCAAAGATTAAGATCAATTCTGAAATAACCAACCAGACAGTTGTTTTCCAAGCTCCGGAAAACTGGACAGAATAACACCTCTGGTGTTAGCTACTGTACTGTGAAACAGGGAAATATCGTATCGTTGGTCATTTCAATATTTTTGCTCTTAATATGAAAAAGACAATTCAGTCCAAACTGGCCGGTTATTCTATTCTGCTAATCCTGCTGACAACCATCAGCGTTATTACCGGGGCCATTGTCCTGCAGATGTACCAGACCAACCAGGACAATCAGGACAGACTTTTAAGAACCACTGAGATTTTCCACAAAGACTTTGAAGCCAAGCTGAAATCATTACAATCCGATTGGCAAATCTATACTTCTGATGCGGATAGAACCAATCGATTTATGCTGCCTTTAATGTTCGCTCCTTATATAACCTATATTCCCAAACAATTACATAACTTCGCCAAACAGTATGATGCAAAAGAGATCGCATTGTATTTGCCTAACAACAGGAATCAGAGAGACCAGCTTTATGCTTACTACAATTCAACCTTTGCTGGCGTAATCTTATTACCGAGCGAAGGAGAAGAAAATGAAAAGCTTTTGTTTGAATGGGATAGGGAGGGGTATCTTCGACAAAAATCAACTGATCTCACGCCCGATTTTCCAGAAACCTACAACCATAGCCTCCCGAATTTTACTCTCGAAACCAAGAATAATTATCTGACGCTCCTCAGTCAGCTACAGTATGTAAACACCACCTTTGAAGACTTTTCCATGGGAGTCACCAACGGCAGTCATATAGGCTATCTGGTGTTGCGGACCCCTTTGCAGGATTTCATTAAAAGCATGGAATATCGCCTGGGGGTATCATTTTCACTTTTTGATATTCATAAAAAAGGAGGGCTTGAATCAGTTAAGTTTGGAAGCCTGCCCGGCCAAGACAACCATCCCACCAACCAGATGTTTGGATATCCGGATGAAAGCGGGAACTCTCATGATATTCTTGTCAGTCCTATTAAATATGAAGAGAAAACCATTGGCTATCTAGTCGCCTCAATCTCCCAGGCTGAGTTTTATCACAGGCTGAAAACCACCGTGATTGTCTTGCTATTGACGGCTTTATTGGTTGTTCTCATCAGCTTTTTGTTTTCCTGGCGTTATGTCAAAAGGATCAGCAATCCCTTAAAAAAGCTGGCGCAATCATTCGAAAGTTATACCAGTCAAAAAAAGCTGGCAGCAAAATCTGTCACACAATCCCTTGAGAGCGTTCAATCAAACTCCTCCTTTTTGAAAGTCAGTGAGTTTAAAAATCTGATTACCTCTTTCAGGCGTATGCTGGGATTCATAGAGGAACAAACAGCCATCATCGAATCCCAGAATCTATCCCTGGAAAATCAAATTGAGGTGATTGAGCAGAAAAACCTGGAATTACAGGAAATAAACAGACTAAAGGATGATTTTCTCGCCAGCACTTCGCATGAACTTCGTACTCCTCTTCACGGTATCATTGGTGTGGCAGAGGTTATGCTGTCCGTTGACGTTATTAGTAGAAGTGATGAGGAAAAGCGACACCTGTCCATGATTATATCAAATGGAAGAAGGTTGAGTAACTTGCTGAACGATCTCCTTGATTTTTATCGATTGAAGAATCATGCGGTTCAATTAAATAAAATTCCCGTCAAACTGTCTGGGATTGTCGAAGCCGTTCTCACTTTTTCCAAGCCATTGATCGGCAACAGATCTATCGACTTGATCAATGATGTCGCCGATTCACTTCCACCGGTCGAGGCAGATAAGAACAAACTGGAGCAGATCTTTTACAACCTGCTCAGTAACAGCCTCAAGTTTACTCAAGAAGGATTTATAAAGGTGGCAGGTGCACTGGCAGGGGACTCAATCAAAATTATGGTTGAAGACTCAGGCATTGGTATTTCGCCCGATAAACTGGAAACCATTTTTGATGTTTTCACCCAGCTGGACGGTTCAATTACAAGAGAGCAACCGGGAACCGGCTTGGGACTCTCAATCACCAAAAAGCTGGTAGAGGGACATGGTAGTCAACTTCACGTCAAAAGCGAACCGGAAGTCGGAACTGTTTTTCACTTTGACTTGCCTATCAGCCAGGATGAAGCCCATTCAAGTGACAATCCAAATTCAGCAACTGAGAACCTGTCCGTATTTGGTGAGAGACTGATTGACACTGGCTCCGTTTCGATAGTGGATCTCTGCCAAACGGGAATTGCACCTGCAAAAATTGGAAATCACTCCATTTTGGTTGTCGATGACGACCCGGTTAATCTGGAGATATTGAGGGCATCCCTCGGAAATTTTGGGTACAATGTGAGACTTGTGGAAAATGGTTTCAAGGCATTGGAGGCTATGGAGTCAGAGCTTCCCGATTTGATCCTGTTAGATTTGATGATGCCTCGTATGAGCGGCTTTGAGTTGTGTGAAACCATCAGGAGGAAGTGGGATATTATAACGCTGCCTATAATTGTATTGACTGCGAAAAACCAACTCAAGGATCTGGAAAAGGGATTTCAGCTTGGCGCCAACGACTATCTCACCAAGCCCTTTCACCCCAGAGAGATCATTGCCAGAGTACGGACTCATTTAATGGCTCGTGAGGCCGTTATCCACCTCCAGGAAAACCAGCGTTTGCTTGAAGAGATTTCACGAAGAAAGCAGCTAGAGAATGATCTGCTTAGATCCCAAAAACAGTTAATAAGTATACTGAACGTGGAAGAAGACGCCATTGTTTGTCTCAACAGGATTAACAGTGTTGTGTTTTTTAACCAGGGTGCCGAACGTATTTTTGGCATGCGAGCCAATGATATCATTGGCGACCCTGCCACAGACCTTTTCCCTCTCCTTGAGCTTCAATACGATACTCATGTAACTGATGGTGTGGAAAATAAAAGACATACTCTAATCGACATCAAGCTGAATGATGATACCGAGACAAAAGCGATCTCCTATATCTCCAGATTTATTGTTGATGATGAGATTTTAACCACCATTATATTACCCCGTCAGAACTCTGAAACAAACCAATTTGATTTTATTCAATCAAGCCAGGATAAACTGCAAATCAAAGGAATAAACGAAAGCAAACTTGCAGAGCAGCTTAATGCAATGGGAAATAACCTGACGGTTCAACAACAGAAAATCCATACCCTGGAAAAAGCCCTTAGCGGGGTTGTTAACGCCATATCACTGGCATCAGGTTTTTCGATTAGGAATGATTTTCCCGGGGGCAATCAGATTCCCGATGTTCTTGATGCAGCAGATTCGGGTGGGGAGAACATCAGAAAGCTTATACTCACCATCATGACAACGTCTCTTGAATGCTGGGAAAATTCCACTGGCAAATCGAAGATAGACTTGGCTCAAGAAAGCGGTATCTGGTCTGTCCAGTTGGATAACGGCACCTATAAAACCAGAACTCTTAACAAATACCTGAAATATAAGACTATACCAAGAAATCCGAGGTTCAATTCAATAATCAGCACTGCAAATTTTGTTATCAACAATTGTGAGATAAACCAATCACAACAACACCTTCTGGAATCCTCCGTCAGCCTGTTAAAAGAATCAATAGCCATCTCAAACTAGAGGAAAACGCTTTTCAACATTTAAGCGTTTATAGGACTTGATCCGGCATTCATAAGATTTAACCAAAAATTAAAAAGCCTGGATTCCGGCTCGTCGGAGGCCGGAATGACAAAATATCGACTTTTCGGAGTGGACTCAATATTACTTTTTGGTGGCTTAAAATTTTTCCCCAAATTTACATGCTCTCGATGTTTCCCCTAATATCGGGAATAGTAACTTTTTACCTTTTTTTCCCATCAAAATTCTTGCTTTTTTTTGCGCAATATGGATTTATTATAACAGCTGGGTGTCATGACAAAATGATGAATGGTTACGACAAAGCAGTTGCTTAAAAGGAACTCGTGAACATTCAATTTATAGCAACTGTCATGCGTCCTGTAGTATTACGTCTTTTTGCTAAAGAGGAACTCTCAGACTGAAGATTGATTCTTTAGTAACGGCGAATCCTTTAAAATTTCAGTGCAGTTTCCAGTCGCAGGCGGCAATAAATAGATCTAAAAGCCAGTCTTAGCGTATTTCTCAATATAAAACTGCCTTGGCAGTTTTACTTGAACACACACCTTGGAGGGGTAAATGAAATTAAATTTCAAAAGAATCGTATTAGTGATCTCGATGATATTTTGTGCGATATCACTTTCCTTTTCAGCTATGGCGAAGAGTTTATCAGGGGAACTGGAGATATTTTCCTGGTGGGCAGGGGATGAAGGGCCTGCTTTGGAAGCTTTAATTGATCTGTATAAAGAGAAATATCCAAAGGTTGAGCTGATTAATGCCACAGTAACCGGCGGATCAGGAGTTAACGCCAAAGCAGTCCTCAAAACCAGAATGTTGGGTGGAAACCCTCCCGATAGTTTTCAGGTTCATGCGGGTCAGGAATTGATCGGTACCTGGGTGAAAGCAAAGCGAATGGAAGACTTAACAGGCCTATTCAAGGATCAAGGCTGGATGAATAAGTTTCCTAAAGACCTGATCAGCCTGATAGGAACCGACGAAGGGATCTGGTCCGTTCCGGTTAACATCCACCGGTCCAATGTTGTGTGGTATATTCCGGCTAACTTGGACAAATGGGGTGTGACAGTCCCCAAATCCTGGAATGACTTCCTCAAAATCGCTCCAAAACTGCAAGCTAAAGGGATCGTTCCTCTAGCCCTGGCCACTAACTGGACCGCCAACCATTTATGGGAATCCGTTGCCTTGGGAATTTTGGGCCCTGATAAATATGATCAGTTATGGAATGGAAAATTGTCTTTTGCCAGTGATGAAGCAATGGAAGTATGGGAAACATTCGGGAAAATTCTGGAGTATACAAACAAGGATGCCTCTTCCTTGTCATGGCAACAAGCCACCGATATGGTTGTAAACGGACAGGCAGCCTTTAACATAATGGGTGACTGGGCTGCCGGCTACATGAGCACAACCCTTAAGATGAAACCAGGCAAAGATTTCGGATGGGCAGCCTCCCCGGATACAGAGGGATTATTCATGTTTTTAGCTGATTCTTTTGGATTGCCAAAAGGCGTAACCAACAGGGATAACGCCCTTGCCTGGTTGGAGATTTTGGGGTCCAAAGAGGGTGGAGACGCGTTTAATCCTCTGAAAGGATCAATTTCAGCTCGTTTGGATTCTGACCTTAGCAAGTACAATACCTATTCACAGTCTGCCGCCAAAGATTTCGGTAAAAACCGGATAGTGGGCAGCCTGGCCCATGGTGTTACCGCGAATGAAGGTTTCATGAATGATTTTGCCACTGTGATGGGGATGTTTTTAAAATCAAGAAACGCAAAGCAAGCCTCTTCTGCTGCCCAGGCAATCGCGATTCAAAATGGGATAGCGACTCAATAAGGTTACCCCGAAAGGCCTGAAGAGAATTCGGACTTCAGGTCTGATAATCCGGAGATTAATGGGAAAATGGGACTTAAACGTGATCAACTCCTGGCTATTTTGGTACTCCTGCCTTCAATTCTTCTGATAGCCCTGTTCGTTTATGGCTTTATCGGAAATACGGTCTATGTTTCCATGACAGACTGGGGCAAAAATGCAGCTTTGGCATTTAATCCTGAAAAGAATTTTGTCGGTTTTAAAAATTATGGCGATCTGTTTTCAGGATTTCTAAACGGTAGGTTTAGGCAGGATTTGGTCAATGCTATATTTTATTCCTTCTTCCTGGTTTTCGGCTCGTTAATCTTCGGTCTTTTTTTAGCAATCCTTCTGGACAGAAATCCAAAGGGAGAAAGATTCTTTCAGACCATCTTCCTGTTTCCCCTGTCACTTTCCTTTATCGTTTCGGGAACCATCTGGAGATGGTTATTGGCCCCCGATGGCGGTATCAACGTTCTCCCAGTTTTTATTGGATTGCCCAAATTGGAATTCAGGTGGCTGAGCAGTCTTGAGACAGTGATGCAATTCAACTGGCAAAACATGCCGCAGTTTCTGGTTTTCCTGATATCCCTGATCCTGATTGTTTTAAGCCTTTTTGTTCTGGATAAGGGAAGCGGAAAATTATGGATTGTTTTGCTGACTGGGGGGATCTTTCTGTTTCTGCTGGGTATCTTTGGCAAGGAATACCTACCCACTGTGTTGATGATGGAGGAAATCCATGGGTTTAATCTGGCGACTATTGGAATCATCATCGCTGCAGTCTGGCAATACTCGGGCTACACCATGGCCTTATTCCTGGCGGGCTTACGTGGGATTTCAAAAGACCTGGTAAATGCCGCCAGACTGGATGGCGCCTCTGAATGGCAATATTACTGGCGTATTGCGGTACCCCTGCTAAAACCGATTACCTTAAGCGCTGTTATCATCCTTTCGCACATCTCACTGAAGATATTTGATTTGATTTTCGCAATGACGGGTCCGGACAATGTAGAGGCGGGACATCCCTCTTTGCTTATGTATTTAACAACCTTCCGTGCCAATGACTTTGCCAAGGGTGCTGCCATTGCCGTGATACTTTTCATTTTAGCAGCTGTTTTTATCATTCCCTATATTATCAGCTCCTACCAGGGGAGAAAGGCGGCAGAACTATGAAATCTCAATTTAGTGTGGGCCGTTTATTTTTATATACGCTGCTTGTTCTGATGGTTATTATCTACCTGATTCCGGTTTATATGACCGTCATTACGGCCCTAAAATTTCCTGAGGACATCAATCTGCTGACCTCGTGGAGCTTTCCTCATCGGCTCAATTGGGGGAGTTTCACCAAAGCATACGAAAAACTGGGACCAAATTTAACCAACAGCATCATTTTGACCATCAGCGCCACTACTATTTCTACCCTTCTGGGCTCTATCAACGGGTATGTATTTTCGAAATGGAAATTCAAAGGAAGTGAAACGATCTTTACTCTGTTTCTGTTTGGAATGTTCATACCCTACCAGATTATCTTGATCCCCCTGTTTCAGGTATTACGATCCATAAACCTTTACGGAGGCTTGCCCGGGTTGATTCTTGCTCACGTGGTGTATGGAATTCCCATCACCAGCCTGATTTTCAGAAATTTTTATGCCCAAATCCCAACCGGGTTGTTAAAATCGGCACAATTGGATGGCGCTGGTTTTTTCAGGATCTATAGACGAATTGTACTCCCACTTTCCGTCCCCGGCTTTGTGGTTGCCTGTATTTGGCAGTTTACCCAGATCTGGAATGAGTTTTTGTGGGGGATCTGTCTGACCAGGCATACGTCTAATCCCATAACCGTCGGATTGGCTCAGCTGGCAGGAGGGCAAGCTGTAAGCTGGAACATGCCCATGGCCGGTTCAATTTTAGCCGGACTGCCTGTTGTCCTGGTCTACATTTTTCTGGGTAAATATTTCATCCGCGGTTTGCTGGAAGGAGCGATCAAGGAGTAACGTTGGTGATCTGTACTGAACAAAATTATTGCCAGAATTCATGATGAGAATTAGATATTTAATCATTTTGTTACTATTGTTCTGTTCTTTCGTTAAGGACGGTTATGCTTCCGAAAACGAAAAACGAATCAGAATCGTCTTTTTCACCGGTGGGTCGGAAGGCGGGTCTTTGACCAGTATTGTCTACAACGGTGCCCGCCTGGCTCAAAAAGACCTTGATCTCGATGTTGAGTACGTCTGGTCGGGCTGGAAATCAGCAACCATGATATCCCAATTCAAGAAAGAACTTCTGAGCAAACCTGACGGAATTGCAATCATGGGTCATCCCGGCAACAAAGACTTTGGTCCTTTAATCGATCAAGCCATTCAACAGGGAATTATAGTTACCAGTCAGAATGCTGAATTACCAATCAGCGAGGTTAAATACAAGGACAAGGGTTTTGGTTACGTGGGAACAGACAATTATGCTGCGGGCTTTCGACTGGGAAAAGCAGCTTTCCAAAGAGCCGGTCTGGCAACGGGCGATCTGGCTTTGGTATGGGGATTGCTATTATCTGAGCCTTCCCGTGGATTGAGGACAAAAGGGGTCATTGATGCCTTGGAAAAAGAGAAAGTCCGGGTGAACTATATTGAAATAGCACCCACAATAAATTCGGACGCTTCACTTGGTTTTCCGGTGATCAAAAAATACATGGCTGAAAACCCCAACACCAGACTGATTGTTTTGGATCACGGCGCCCTGACTGCTGCTTCACCCTCGTTCTTCAAGGCTGCCAGAATGAGTCCGGGTGATGTCTACGTAGCAGGTTTTGATTTAAGCCCGGAAACCGTTTCGGGAATTGAAGAGGGCTGGATAGGAGCTGTTTTGGACCAGCAGCCATTTTTGCAGGGATATTTGCCGATTCTGCAGATCTACCTGACTAAAAAATTCGGTTTCGCAGGAATGCACATTGATACAGGGGCTGCAATAATCGATAAAAGCAATATCAACTTTGTTATTTCACTGGCTCAAAGAGGGATTAGATAATCCTTACAAGTGAGAGACGACTCTAATCTGATGATATCAATTGACGAGTAATACCATGGCATCACTTTCCATTAAAAATGTAAAAAAGACATTCGGATCCACCGAAGTGTTGAAGGGAGTCTCCATTCAAATCGAATCCGGGGAATTTTTGATTCTGGTGGGGCCCTCGGGCTGCGGCAAGTCCACTCTCCTAAATTTGATTGCAGGTCTTGAAACCATTACTTCAGGAGAAATTCTTATCGGGGATAGAGTAGTCAATAATATCAGCCCTAAAGATAGAGACATTGCCATGGTCTTCCAAAATTATGCTCTCTATCCCAATATGACTGTCAAAAAGAATATTTCCTTTGGTCTGGAAACCCGAAAAGTTCCTAAACAGGAAATTGAAGAAACAGTACAAAGAGTGGCTTCCCTGCTTCAAATCGAAGAGCTTCTTGATCGAAAACCTGCCCAGCTTTCCGGTGGGCAGCGACAAAGAGTCGCCATGGGAAGGGCAATATCCAGAAATCCGGCCGTATTTCTTTTTGATGAACCCCTTAGTAACCTTGATGCAAAGCTGCGGGTCGAGATGAGGACAGAGATCAAACACCTGCATCAGCGTATTAATACTACCATTGTTTATGTAACCCATGATCAGATAGAAGCCATGACCATGGCAGATCGAATTGCCATTATGAAGGATGGGATCGTACAACAATTTGATACGCCTCAGCAGGTTTATGATAATCCCTCCAACATGTTTGTTGCCGGTTTTATGGGATCACCTTCCATGAATTTTATAAAATGCAGGGTCTTCGACCAGAACGGTCAGCCAGTCATAGAACTTATTACCGGACCGGACAAACCTCACTTAATCCAGATTCCATCCCATATTTGCAACCTGAATCCCTACAAGGAGAAAGAGGTTATCCTGGGGATTCGACCCGAAAAGATGGCTCATGGCTTTTCGGATCAGGACAATAATCCCGATATCCATAAACTGCACTGTACAGTCAGTGTTATCGAACCAACCGGCCCTGATACCCTGGTCATTGTAAAAATCAACGATAAAAGTGTTACCTGTCGTGTTCAACCTGCCGATGCGGCGCTGCCCGGGGAGAAAATGATTCTGATGGTTGACATGTCAAAAGCCATCTTTTTTGATCCGGAAACGGAAAACAGGATCAATTAGCTCGGAAAACATCAGGATAAAAGCACTTCTATCGGTTTTTCTCCTATATCCCCCCCATTCAGCGGGGTATGGCCTGCTTCAATAGCTGACAACTTATCTTGACATCGAACAAGTTACTGCCTATTATCAAAAGGCTTACTGAAGTCAGTAATGAATAGTGATTTAATTCTGTTTCTCATTATTTTCGAAACATTTTTTTAAATGGAGGAAGATCTTATGAGCTCAGTATTATTAGCTATCGGTGCCGCGATCCTTTATTTGATCGCATATAATACCTACGGAAAGTTTCTGGCCAGAAAGATATTCAAAATCAATCCAGAAGCGATTGTTCCCAGCAAAGAACTTCAGGATGATATCGATTTTGTTCCTACCAAAAAACCGATCCTCTTCGGCCATCATTTTACATCCATCGCAGGAACCGGACCGATTGTCGGCCCTGCCATTGCCATTATCTGGGGCTGGGTGCCTGCCATGGTCTGGATTCTGGTCGGATCCATCTTTATGGGAGCCGTTCATGATTTTGGAGCACTGGTGCTTTCCCTCCGCAAACAGGGACGCTCAATAGGGGATATTGCCTCGGATGTGATCAACAAGCGTGTCCGAATGATATTTCTTCTCATTATTTTTCTGCTACTCCTGATTGTGGTGGCCGTTTTTGGTGTGGTGATTGCTGTCGTGTTCAACATGTATCCCCAGGCCGTGGCTCCAGTCTGGCTGGAAATCCCAATTGCTGTCTGGCTGGGTTACATGGTTTACAAGAAGAACGGCCCACATTTTAAATTGAGTATTGTTGCCGTAGTAATCATGTATATTACGGTTGTTTTTGGAGCCTATGTCCCGCTGAAAATGCCGGCGTTATTCGGACTCTCTCCCGTCGGCGTTTGGGTCATCGTTCTCCTGATATACGCCTACATTGCATCAACACTGCCGGTTCAGACATTGTTGCAACCCCGTGATTACATCAATTCCCATCAGTTAATGATCGCCATGGCATTACTGGGTCTGGGGGTTCTGGTTTCTAATCCGGAAATGGTGGCCCCTGCTTACAACCCTGAACCCGCAGGTGCTCCACAGTTCTTTCCCATGATTTTTGTGGTCATTGCCTGCGGAGCAATTTCCGGATTTCATTCACTGGTTTCTTCGGGAACCTCGTCCAAACAGTGTGATAGTGAAGAAAGTGCGTTAACAATAGGGTATGGTAGTATGCTCACCGAAGCAATGCTGGCCACTTTTGTGGTAATTGCCTGTGGAGCTGGTCTGGCCATCGGCTTGGCTGATAAGAGTGGAACCGTTCTCACGGGAACAGCTGCTTTTTCGGAACATTATGCCAGTTGGGGTGCTGCAGCCGGTTTGGGTTCAAAAGTAAAAGCCTTCGTTGTTGGCTCTGCCAATATGATTGAAACCCTTGGCATTCCCATCAATATCACCCTCACCATCATGGGGGTTTTCGTGGCATCGTTTGCCGCTACGACACTTGACACTGCTACCCGGTTACAGCGCTATATTGTTTCAGAAATCGCACTGGCAGTCAACGTTCCGGCTGCTGCCAAGAAACATCCTGCAACCATCATCGCAGTCGGGACTGCTCTGATTCTCGCATTTTCCGCCGGTGCCAGCGGTACAGGAGCTTTGACATTGTGGCCGTTGTTCGGCGCCTGTAACCAACTTCTGGCCGGATTGGCCCTATTGGTTGTTACCATCTATCTAGCCAGAAGGAAATCTCCCATTGTTTTTACCGCAATTCCAATGATCTTCATGATTGCGATGACCGGTTGGGCAATGAAAATCAATCTGGTGGATTATTATAATAGCAGCAATTGGCTGCTTTTCACCATCGGTCTGGTGGTTGTAATCCTGGAAATATGGATGATCATCGAAAGCCTACTCGTTTTTAGCAAAATATATGGGGGTAAAGCCGAAGAGGCACCGGCCACATAAGTCTTTTTAACTTTCTTAAGTAGGGCGTCCATAAGCATGCCTGTAATTTTTTATCATCCCAAGGACGCCCCTGGTTTTCTTCCTTAGAATCCTCGCCATCGATCTTTGCATTCCCTTATCTTTCTTCTGACGTCGATTCCGACAGCATTTTATTTCGCGGTTCAATTCCGCACGCCTGTACTTCATCTCAATCTCGATCATATATGGATGTATCATATTGTCTCCCTGTCTGTTATCAGAAAAAGAAAATTGCCGTAAATACAGATTCAGAATATCAATTTGTATAAGCAGTAACAGATACAATAATATGGAAATGTACTCATAACAGAATGGAAATATTTTTATAGTTTATATTACAGCTATCTATGAATATTTTGACAAAGATATTCTATCATTTTAACATACATAAATACAAAATAGATTTTTTTTGCATAACAGATGGAGATTAATCATGACTTTTCAATATATCCGACTGGCTAATGAGATTGAGTCAAAGATCCTGAAAGGAGATTTCCAAGCCGGTGAGAAACTCCCTTCCCTTAGAACAATGCATAATGAATCTCAAAACAGTATCTCCACAATTCATCAGGCATATATCGAATTGGAACGTCGGGGAATAATTGAAGCAAAAGAAAAATCCGGTTTTTTTGTCAAAGCCATTTTGAAATACCAGTCGGATACTCCGGAATTGGCAAAGTGTCAGAAGACACCGCAAAAAGTAAATATTAATAAACTGATGCAATCCATTACCGATAAACTGGGCAATACAAACCTGACCTCAGTCGGATTATCGATTCCGGCTAATGATATAATTCCGTTGAAACAGTTTTCCCGGATTTTTAAATCTATTACACAACAGGACATGGACCAGATTTTTGGTTATGACCGACCCATGGGATGTTTGGATTTGAGAAGACAAATTGCAAAACGAACAATTGGCGTTTCAGGCAGAATCTCCTCGGACGAGATCGTGATTACAAATGGGTGTATGGATGCCATCGGTCTATGTTTAAGGGCTGTTGCCAAACCCGGTGACATTATTGGAGTTGAATCCCCCACCTACAGCGGTTTTTTGCAGCTGATTGAGCAAAATAATATGTATGCTCTGGAATTACCAACCCACATAACGGAGGGACTTGAGGTTAAGAATCTGGAAGAAACTTTGGATGCTCACCAGGTCAAGGCCTGTCTGTTAAACCCCAGCTACCAGAATCCGTTGGGTTTTGTAATGTCCAATGAAAACAGGGAAAGGCTTGTCGATCTGATGGCTCAAAAAAACATTCCAATCATAGAAGATGATGTCTTCGGAGAGCTTCATTTTAATGAAAAACGTCTCTCAACCCTCAAGTCTTTTGATAAAAAGGGATTAGTTCTCTACTGCTCCTCTTTTTCAAAAACCCTGGCCCCCGGGTTACGTGTCGGTTGGGCGATTCCAGGGGCTTACACGGAACAGGTTCAAGCTTTAAAATCCAACTTATCCCTATCCAGCGCAAAACTTAATCAACATGTCGTTGTTCAATTTCTGAAGAATGGATCATATGAGAGACAACTAAGGTATATAAGAAACGAATTGAAAAAACAGATGTGCGATCTGAAACTGGCAGTGCTGCGCTATTTTCCCAAAGATACCAGAATCTCCAATCCGGATGGAGGACTCAATTTATGGGTGCAGTTAAACAATTCCATCGATTCAGTTGAACTTCACAAAGAAGCTCTCCTGGAAAATATATTGGTAACACCCGGGATACTCAGTTCAGTCTCCGGTAAATATAGAAATTGCATCCGCCTCGGATGCGGCAAACCACTTGATAACAAACTGAAAAACGCTATCCAAAATCTTGGACGAATTATATATGATATGATTCTATAATCTAACCGGATCTGTATTTACTTGCTTTTTAAGCCAAATAAAAAAAGCCTGCCCCTGATTCTTGATAATTGTCACTGGCTGAGTTAATATTGCACCAAGTTATCTGTTTCCTCATGGTAACTTATTACAGGGAAGTATTCTCCAGTTTGGTTTCAAATCCTTTTGAAGTATTCTTGAGTAATATCTCCTCATATATCAATAAATAACAACACAGCTACTGCCCATGTCAGGAGAAATATTCATGGCTTGAGAAAAATAAAGTATCAGTCAGGCATATTGTCCAAAAAGCAGGTGGTGTTTTTTCGGAGAGCTAAAATGAGATTCAGATTTTTTGTTTTAAAGGTTGTAGCAATATTTTTGCTATGTTCTGTTTTTTCCAGTTTCATAATTGCCGAGGAAAAAGTTGATCTTACTATAGGGATAATGAATTTTCCTCCCTTTTCCAACGTTAATGAGAAGGATGATCCCACGGGAGTTTTTATTGACATGATGGAGTTATCCCTTACTAAAGCTGGGATTACTCACTCAAAAATCAAAGGGTATCCACCTAAAAGGCATTACAGTTATCTAGGATCAGGAGAGACTCAGTTTTCCATCGGCTCAAAAAATGTTCCCTATTATCACGAGAGTGTAATCTACAGCAAAATGCCAGCTCATACTGTTGAATGCTATGTGATGTCACTGCCGGATCAACCCCTGCCTCCACAAGATCCAAAGGAGTGGAAAGGAAAAGTAATTCTTATGACTGGCTATGATTATGGCAGACTCAGAAACGGTCTGGAAAAGTTGGAAACCGCCGGTCAATTGCAATTGATAAATGCTCCTGCGCATATTAATCTTATGAAGATGTTAAAGGCCAAACGAGGCGACTATGCCCTGGATTATGCTGGGCCTACAGAAAAAGCCCTGGAAGTTGTAGATATTCCAAATATTCAGAAAAGAACTGTTTTTGCTGTAGATCTATTTTTCATGCTCAATAAGAATATTCCAAATGCAAGTGGTCTGATGGATCGCATTGAAAAAGCTTTCCTGGACTTGAAGGCCGAGGGGAAATTCGAGCAATAGGACAATATCACAGGAACAGATACTCCCACACTGACTAAATTGTCTCATTATTTGGGAATTGCCTGATGGGTACCCGGGAAAATATCAGTATAAAAATAGTCCCGGGCATCCTTTCGAATCTGGAATATCTGGATCAGATTTAATAAGCAAAGCCCCTGTTTAATCCACAAAAAGTGATGTAACTGCAAACTTTTCCACATCAATCAGTCCCAGGTCGGTGACTTTTAGCTTGGGAATGGGTGACAGACTTAAAAACGATAAGATCATAAAGGGGGAGTCATGGGTGCAACCCAGGGTTTTGACTTTCTGTTTAAGGTCTTTTAAACCCGCAGCTGTTTCTTCGAAGCTTTTTTCAGAGAGAAGACCGCCGATGGGCAATGGCAGTTCGGCGATCACTTCACTTTGCTCCATCACCACCAATCCTCCTTTCATCTTTTTAAGTCGCTCAAATACCGTGAAGATTTCTAAATCGTCAGTTCCAACGATGACTATGTTGTGGGAATCATGCGCCACCGTCGAGCCGATGGCACCCCGTTTTAAACCAAACCCCCGGACAAAAGCCTTGCCTATACGCCCGGTAGCCTTATGTCTTTCAATCACAACTATCTTAAGAATATCATTTTCTACATCTGAAACCGCATAACCTGCTTCGATTTTGGGAGTCGCAATATATTCTTCCGTTACAATCTGATTGGGTAAGATATCGATGACACGGATTTTTTTACCCTCAACAGGAATCCTAAGCTGGTTGATTTCAATATCCTCAGGGTCCATGGCACTGCGAATCGTCGGCAGGATACTTGCTGGGAATTCGATCAAAGCATTATGTTCAAAGACGGCCATTCCCTTTTTGTAAACGGCTTCGATTGTTACTTTTTTCAGATCGGAAAGGAGTACAAAATCGGCCCAGTAGCGGGGTTTAACAGCCCCAACATTCTTTAAATGAAAGTGGTTGGCCGGATTGATGGTCGCTATCTGATAGGCGATGATGGGATCCAAACCTAAAGAGATCGCTTTTCTGAGGGAGTGATCAATGTGTCCTTCCTCCAATAAGTCATCGGGATGCTTATCATCGGTGACAAAAGAAAAATGCCAGGAGTTTTCTTTGGTGACAATTGAGATGAGATCTTCCAGATTACGTTCCGAGGTTCCCTCCCGTATCAAAATGTGCATCCCCTTCCGCAGTTTTTCCCTGGCTTCCGCTGCTGTCGTCGATTCATGATCACTATCGATATTGGAAAAGATGTAGGCATTCAGTTTCTTGCCGGTAACTCCCGGGGCATGACCATCGATTTTTTTCCACTTGGCTGCCTGTATCTTTTTATGGGTTTCCTCCTCTCCGTTGATGACTGCCGGAAAGTTCATCATTTCACCTATCCCAACAACCTGTTCTTCCTGGATCATATAGGCCAGCTCCTTATGGGATATCATGGAACCGGAGGTTTCCAGAGGCGTTGCCGGCACGCAGGAAGGCAGCATGACAAATACGTCAAGGGGAACATAATTGATGCTGTGTAAGACGTAGCGGATACCATCAAGACCAAACACATTTGTAATTTCATGGGGATCAATTACAACCGAAGTTGCCCCCCGCTGCAATACCGCCCGGGAAAACTCAGGCAGGGTCAGCATGGTACTCTCAAAGTGAATATGTCCATCGATAAAACCAGGCGACAGATAGAGACCGTCCGCATCTATAATCTCCTTGGCCTCATAGTCGCCAAATCCCAAAAAGCGACCATCATAAATTCCGACATTGGCCTCATGTATCTCTCCCGATAAGACATTAACCACACGAGCATTTTTTATAACCACATCGGCCTCAATATCTCCCCTGGCTGCCGCCAATTTCAGCAAAAACTCTCTCATGTTGATCCTTTTTTGGTATGGGTTATCGATGTAACAGTTTGAATAAATAGTAGCGAGTGAAATCAAAAAAATAAAGAGTATTCCCGGTAAAACCCTCAAAACTGCAGATCAAGCCTGTTTTTGGGGTATTTAGAAGGTTCCTGCATACCAATATGCCACTGGCGACCTTCAAACCTGTTGTACTCTGGTTGGTGTTCCTTTTAGATTAGAACGAGGGATTTTTAAAATTGGCATGCCGGGCTATCAATAGGCAGAGTACGGTATCAATATTTGAATCATCTGAAATATTTAGATATTTCCATTGCAAAAATTTTTATTCTTCGGTATGAACACCTTAAGTGAACTGAAGCACCACTAGGTGCTCATCTGGGAAGATCAATACCGTTAAAGGAATGATATCAAGGAGAGCATGATGAGTGAGAGCATTATTGACAGACTAAGTATGGAACAGATCGAAGCAATTTTGGACGCCTTGCCCCTGGAATTTATATTTGTGGATAAAAACGATCAACTGCAATACTACAACAAGGGGGAAAAAAGATCGCGCAAAGGACCCGCCGATATTCTGGGAAAAGATATCAGATCCTGTCACAAACCCGAAAGCCTTCCCAGAACCAATCAGATGTTGAACGATTTCAAAAGCGGCAATAAAGATGAGGATGAATTCTGGATTGACGGATTGGGAATAAAATTGATGAATCGTTTTCTGGCTGTAAGAAACAGTGAAGGCAAATACCTGGGATGCCTGGAATACCTGTTGGACTTTACGGCTCTTGAAAAAATGGCAGAAGATAAGAAGAATTCCTACCACTTAAATGCTGGCAGAGGGGCATCAGCAGAAAAACTTGAAGAGCAGCATTAGATCATCCGGAAAACCACAATCGGTGTAACCCAGGCAAAGTTTTACACCGATTGTCTGAAACCAGCCCCCCCGGAAGGGGTTAAGAATGGCTATCCATGGTCAACATCTAATATTTTCCAAAATCATCATCATCCAAGACTATCTTTTTCAGCTGGTTCGACTTCCTATTCTCAACCAACGCGACGGGTTTTGGAGCTGGCCTCTTATAAACTGATCTGGTCCGAGGTTCCCTGACAATTTCGGGAGTCATCAATGCCCCTGCTTCAATAGTGAAGTTATTCATCAAATCCTGAAGTGTTTTGGCCAAAGATGCCAATTCCTGGGAGGAAGACGCTGTTTCCTCGGAAATGGAAGAGTTTTGCTGAATGATCTGGTTGACTTGATTCATACTGATATTGATCTCACTAACCGAATTTGCCTGTTCCTGGGAGGAGGAAGAGATTTCGCCGATCAGATCATTAACCTTCTCAATGCTTTCCACGAACTCTTTTAAAATGACAGCGGTCTGATCCGCATTTTGAACTCCATTTTCCACCTCCTTAATTGAGGTCTCAATCAAATTTGTGGTATTTTTAGCAGCCTCCGAACTTCGAGCAGCAAGGTTTCTGACTTCCTCGGCGACAACAGCGAAGCCTTTTCCATATTTTCCGGCCCTTGCTGCCTCAACTGCGGCGTTTAAAGCCAGCAGATTTGTCTGAAAAGCGATCTCATCAATTACCTTGATGACTTTTGAGACATTTGAACTGGTCGAGTTTATTTCAGCCATGGACTTCAACATCGCTTCCATCTGGCTATTTCCTTTTGCTATCTCTTTTGTACTATGGGTTGAAAGGGTTTGTGCCTGGGTTGCGTTTTCATTGTTCGTCTTAGCCACAGAACCGATTTCACTCATGGAAGAGGAGATCTCTTCAATACTTGCCGCCTGTTGCGTCGTCCCACTGGCTAACGACTGCGCCGCATTGGTTAATTCGTTGACTCCTGACAAAATCTGGGTACTGATCGCAATCACCCTGGAAATTGTCTGGCTTAGCATCTTCATCGCATTGTTAACGCTGGATTTTAACTGCCCCAGATTTCCTTCCAATTCAATCGAAATTCGCTGGGACAAATCTCCGTTTGCAACAGCATCCATGACCGAATTAGCTTCAGATAATAACCGGCCCTGATCCTCAGCTGCCTTTTCAGCTTTCTTCTGTAATGAGACCGATCTATTCAGATTATTCTCACTGGTAAACGCAAAAATAGCACCCAGAATGACACTGTGGGTAAAATTTGCAAATGCGTTGATGTAAAACGATTCATTCTCCCCAACCGGGGCAAACTCATAGCCATTCATTGCCATCAGTTTTAGAATAGAAACTGTTGCCAGTGAGGCAATACCCCAGATAGCTCCCGTTTTCATACCTGTAAGCAGAAAAGCCGTAAAAATAAAGGGAATAAAAGCGGATGTAAGTAAAGAGGCAATACCACTTGTTGAACCGACAACATAGGTCAACATCAGCCAATACAAAAATAAAACATAATTGCCAGCCAGAAGATAGTTGCTTGAATTCCTGAGAATCGCCAAAGCCACCAGAAACAACAAGCCAGCAGTTGCAACAATGAATCCAAGCAGCAGATCCGCTTCTATAAAACCACGAATGGAGTTCAGCAAAACAATGGCCGACAAGAGGATTGTTAATCCGGCAATTGTCCTGGCTTTGGAATGAGAAATCAGATCCTGTTTTAATTCTTCGGAAATGAAAACATCAAGCATCGATATTATGTTCATATTAACCCACTAAAACTAATGTTTGATTCAGATTGTGAAAGACTCAGAAGACGGTTCTTGAAACAACCATTTGATCGTAAATTTACGCTGTTACATATGATCATCATCAGATCTTTACCGGTTTTTCCCAAGTACAAAAAACAATCTCCGTTTTCCGACCTGAATCGGTACGAACACAATCCCATCATTGACGTCTTAGGCGGTAGTTGGATATAACTTATTATCGTCGTGAATTAATCACACGAACAATTCAATTTTATTAGGGCGTTGCAGAAAATGACAATTATTAAAGACTCCAAATACCACAAGGATTTTATCGTATCCTGGGCGGAAATACATCGAGATTCAAGGGCGCTTGCCTGGAGACTATTGGAATTGGGGCCCTGGAAGGGAATTATTGCCATCACCAGGGGAGGATTGGTACCGGCTGCGATTGTAGCCAGGGAGCTGGAAATTCACCTGGTAGACACCATCTGTATAATGACTTATGCTGAACAGAAAAGAGACAATTCAACGGTACTAAAAGGGCATGACGGTGATGGTGACGGGCTATTATTGATAGATGATCTGGTGGACACCGGCGCAACAGCTAAGATCGTCAAAGATATGGTTCCCAAAGCTCATTTTGCCACAGTATACGCCAAACCGGCTGGAAGACCTCTGGTTGATACCTTTATAACAGAGGTTAGCCAGGATACCTGGATCCGTTTTCCATGGGATATGGAATTGGGATATTCCCAACCCATTGCTATCCGTTAATCCTTGGGGGACATAATCGCATTCCATTGAGTCATGAGCTCCTGCAATGCTCTTTTTTGATTGAATTTCTTATAAAGATAGGACAAGTACATGAATGCATCCTTGTCCATCCGCATCCTGAAAGCTATTTTAAACTGCTCAATCGCCTTTTGAAAATCTTCGGCCTTCATATATTTGATCGCGGTAGCCATATGGCTCTGTCTCAAAACACTCTGATCTTTTTCTTTCTCAATGAGTAGTAGTTTCTGATACTCTTCCTGCATAACAAATTCCTGCTTGTGATCTCCCTGCATTTTGTATGCTTTCATCGTTTTTCGAACGATGGCGGCAGAACGATCAATCTCAAGGGCTTTTTCATAGTGTTCGGAAGCTTTAATGAACTCTCCTGCATTGTAGAACTCTTCTGCCAGGAAGCAAAAATGGTCCTGTATCTCAACCAACTTTTCCCGAGCCGATTTTGATTCCGGCTCGATTCTGATAATCTCCTTGAATGGCTGAATCGCTTCGTAATAGCGGTGCAGAGACATCAGGATTTCCCCGATTTTTTCCAAGATTTCAATACTGTCGGTTTCCAGTGAGGCTATGTTGTATAATTTTAGAGCTCTTTTTAGGTCGCCGCCCCCGTAATACTGTCCAGCTTTATCAATAATATCATTAAGATGACACACACCTCCCAACTCTTCTATAACACCGGCTCCTTTTAATAGATGAACCAGGGATAATAACCTGTTACCAACCTGACGATACAGAAGTCCCAGGTTGATATTTACGTAACGATCGTTGGGGTCATTCTTCAGAATCGTTTTCAACTCTGCTATCGACTGTTTTGAGTCTCCTTCCACGGTATGGCGTAGTCCTACGACCATATCCAGATATTTCCAGGAATAATGCTCCACCTTCAGTTTCATGAAACAATCAATCGCCATCTGAAGATCTGTATTTTCGGAACTTCCAAACCCATCCTTAGCATTTGTACTCTTAATCACACTATTTTCCCGAAAGATATACAATCCAAGATTCAACACATCCCATAGAAAAGAGTCTTTTTCTCCTGCAGCAAGTTTGCTCCAATCGAGTTTCAAAACCTCTCCCAGCAGTCTTGGAACATTGGGATGATGGCTATCATGCTCAATCCTTTGGTCATACTTTACTTTAATCCGTTCCACCAGGATCTCCATTTTCTTGAGATCCGGTTCTTCCTGCATCAAGGTTTTTTTAAAAATCAGTTCCTGTAGTCTTTCCACTTTCCCAAAAAACGCTTTCATGTTCAGCACTTCTGCAAGATGGCTGATAATCCTCTGATCCCGGGGATAGGTGGATTTTGGGAAAAGAAGAACACCAAGGCTGATATGTTTTTTTATCAACTCTTTCAGAGCATCATCATATAGTGAAACACCAGCCAGACCGGCAGCCAGATTATAAAGCGGGTTGTTATACTGACGATTTAATCCAATTGCTTTTTTATAATACTCATTGGCCTTTTTTAATTCACCCAGCTTGCGATGGAGATTCCCCAAGTGATTCATGAGACGAAAATCGTCTTTTTTTTGCAACTTTAAAAAAGACCCGATTGTCAGGGCTTCAAGAATCCTGGAGTTTTTATAGCAGGTGGAAAACTGCTCTTCCATTAATGGCAAGATGGTATCTGCATCGATTTTTAAAGCGTTTTCAAATTCTTGAACCGCCAAGCCACGTTTATCGTTGTTAAGATACTCCATCCCCTTCCAGAAATAGTTTTCCGCTCTTTTGGCATTCTTCAAATTTGGTATCTTACTAAATATATCCAGCATTTTTGGCTTTTGATGGTGTATGATCAGTTTTCCTGGTGGTTTTATTAGTCTATAACCACAAAGTTCAATTTTAACGTATCATTAAAACAATGTCTTGATCTTTTTCCCCTTGCAATGCTTACTCATCCCCTTTTTTCCGGGTAGATCAGATTTCTCTTCCACTAAGAAGTGGTGTTAATAATAACTGGTCCTAAATTTTTTTTTCTTTCATTTTTCTCGAATCTTCTTGTAGAATAGTATTCACCTCGAAGTTGATGATAAGATCTTTTTCCGAAGGAAGTTGGGCTCTTGCTGGTATTCGTCCTTGCTCATCGTTTTCTAGAAACGATTTGCATAGAAACATGATTCTTTATGGAGGAGTTATGGATTGCTTAAAGTTAAAAAGAACAGTCTCTGCCCTGGTTTTGCTGCTCTTTTTTATCCCTTTTACACCACTGTTGGCCGCAGAATTAAAGGTAAGCCTGGCAAAAATGCCGGTCTACGCGGAAAGTAATGAGAAAGGCGTTTTGGTGGATCTCAGCAAACTGATTTCCAAAGAACTAAACATGGATCTTAATCTTACGGTTGTCCCTTTTGCCAGATCGATAAGTAATGCAGTCACTCGCAAAGTGGATTTCCACATGCCGCTGATTCAATCTCCCGGATACCGAAATGAGGTTTCAGACTTTGATTATTCCACTGAAACGATCTTCCATGTCAACTTTGTTCTTTATGAGAATAAAACCAAACCTTTAAACCTTGAGCAAATGAACACCTATAACATTGAAACGGACAGAGCTCATACCAACTATTTTCCATTTGAAACTATCGCCTCAAGTTGTCTGGAGTGCAGTCTGAAAAAAGTTGATATCGGACGGATTGATGGGTTTATCTTTGCTGATTTTGCTTCTGATCCAATCATACGAAAAGATAACCTGATAAACCTGAAAAGACGGCTATACAAGGTATTTGATGTTAAAATAGTTCTTCCAAAGGGCGAGCAGGGAGGGCGAATAGATATGTTGTTATCAAAGGCAATTGGGAGCTTAAAGGCAAAAGGAGAGTATCAGAAACTGATGGATAAGTTTGATATGCCCTATGATGACTGGCAACCCTAAACAGGTTTATGATACAGGACTTCTGACCTTTTGAAAGTCCTGTATTCTTATATCCCGGGAGGATTTCTGTCATCTCATCTTCTGCAACCAAAAAGCTATCCCACTGTAAATCTGCCATAAGCATCTCCAATTATTCGGGTTTTGAAGACCATTGCCCATATCAACTCTTTTCTTCAAAGTCTCCATCTACAACAATTGTCTTTGTGTATCAAATCAATTTACCAGGATTCAATGTGATTTAAGTTCTCAAGGCATGCTTCTTGTTTTTATCCATTTGATATATTGTTTTGAATTTTCAACCGGCTATTCCTTTGGAATATTAAGAAAACAAAGGAGTAAGAACCTATATTCCTTCATTCCATTTTGTTCGATTGAGTTTAAAAATGCCCTATTAAAATAGGCAACCTCAACAATTATATTGTGGTATACAATTAATTTTCAGGAGACAATACCAACAAACTTGTAGAATGGATATCCCATGTAAAGCCTGATCCTCACTGAGTTTTTGACAAATATTTCAATCGGATGTATTCTGTGAACAACAAAAAGCGAAACAAAAATTTTTCCGAAACGATCAAATCGTTTCCTAACCAGCTTAATCCCAATATTATCAAGGACTGTAGCGATTTACACTAATAGAAAATGATACCTCCGATTTTCTCGTTTTCTACCACAAAAATTTGAAAAAAGATGGAATATAAGCCAGTACTTGAAATAGTATTTTATAAGGATCAGAACTACTTTCTTATAAAAGCAATAGGGAATCTCAATGTTCAGGATATTACTGCAAACTTGAAAGAGGTTTTTGGCTCTCAAAACTATAAAACCGGTATGAACGGACTTTGGGATTTATCGAAAGCAGATCTATATGATCTAACCCCTGAATCCGTTGCAATATTAGCTGAAGAGATGATGGAATTGGCAGAAAACGCAGAAAAGACCTTGGCTGCCATCGTCTCTGAAAAAAGCATTAACCTGGGTTTGATAAACCTGTTCACAGAACACTTCCAGAATGATCATACAGAGATAAAAGTATTCGATTGCCTGAACGACGCTATTCAATGGATAACCCAGCCGGTAACAACTGCCAGAAAAACTTCCAGCCTGAATTAGACCTTGAATTACCAGTTTTCCCAAAAGGAACCAGTACTGTTGGTATTCACTGTTATTGTCCCGGAGAAGAATACAGGTCTTTATTCTGTCAATAATGCTTCTTAGACCGCAGATCTGGAGTAAGACAACAATTCTCGAAGCGCACTCCAAATCTGACTACAAGAACCCGAGAAAAACAGTGTTAGAACGGATGGTGTAAGATCTTCCGGCACAGCACAGGGCTGCACCGGAAAGGAGAGGAGGTAAATCTTCTGATCAACTAGGAGAGTCCCAGGATCTGTCGTGCTTCATCCGGCGTTGCCGGCTCTTTGTCCGCTTCTCTGATAATGCGGACGGTTTTTTCAACAAACTGGCGGTTGGACTTTGCCAACACGCCTTTGGAGTAGTAGACATTGTCTTCCATCCCCACACGGACATGACCATCCAGTGCAATGGTTGCCAGCATGATGGGCGTTGCACTCTTTCCGATTCCGAAGGCTGACCAGGTAGAGTTTGCAGGCAACAAACCCTTTAGAAACACCAGATTTTCCACAGTCGCTCCGATTCCACCTGCAGCACCCAGAACGAATTGATAATGAGCGGGCACTTTGATCACACCCTTTTTCATATAATAGAGAGAGTTGTAAATCATACCGGGGTCAAAGATCTCAATTTCGGGTTTAACCCCGTTTTCAATCATAACTTGCCCCAGTTTTTCCAGAAATTCGGGCGGATTCAGAAACAGGGTTTTGTGAGCCCAGTTCATGGAACCGGCATCATAAGAGGCCAATTCCGGTTTTAACGCTTTCAAATGAGCCATCCGTTTATCATCTGTGGCATTCAATTCACCGGAAGTCGTAAGGTTCAGCACGATATTGCATTTTCCCCTTACTAGTTCCACTGTTTCCTTGAACTTTTCGATGTCCATGGTACCGGCTCCCTGGTCATCTCTCATGTGAAGATGTGCAACTGCTGCTCCAGCCTGCCAACAATCGTAGACATCATCCGCAATCTCCTGCGGTGTCATGGGAATGGCGGGATTATCTTTTTTGGTTGGCCATGCCCCGGTGGGAGCAACGGTAATAATTGTTTTTCCGGATAACTCACTCATTGTTTTTCTCCTATCGAGTTTTGCTCAATGATAATAATTCAATTTTTTCTGAAAGTGTGCCCGTATTCTTTTCTGATAGTCCTATCACCATTACAAATACAGCTTTATCGTCCGATAACATAGCGATAAGGGTCGACCTCTTCCCTCAATACACGAAGCTCCTCTTCCGTTGGCGGTTTGGTTTCTTTTATCTTCGGTGCCTTTAGCAACTCAAACCCGCAATTATCCTGCACTTGTGTAAATGTACAGCCCGGGTTAATGGATATGACTCGCATTCGTTTTGACTCCGGTTCAAAATCCATCACCGCCATATTGGTTATGATTTTATATGGGCCGGCACCCAATGGTAGTCCGCTCTTCTCCCTGGAATCGCCGCCTTCCAACCATCCGGGTGTGGTCAAAAAATCCAGTTTTTCCACAAACCGTTGACTGTCCTGGGGGGTCATCACCATCATTCGCCAGCAGAAGGAGGCAAAATCGTTAGCACCGCCGCTTCCGGGAAATCTGACCTTGGGGCGATCATGATCTCCGATTATCGTTGAATTCAGGTTTCCGAACATGTCAATCTGGGCTCCCCCTAAAAATGTATAATCCACAAACCCTCGTGAACATGCCTCCATGGCATCGCCCATGCTTCCAGCCATGGAAGCCTTATAGAAGGTACGGGAATCACCTACTGAAATAGGCATTTCCGGCAGTTGAGGACCCAATCCACCTGCTTCAAACAGGATAACCAGGTTTGGCGATGCGGTCTTCTGCGCCAGCATGGCTGCTGCGCAAGGTGCACCGGTACCAACACCAACAGTTGCTCCGTCCTCAAGCTCTCTGGCAGCGACGGAAATCATAAGTTCCATATCATTGTAATCGGTCATTATGAGTCCTCCTTGGGTATTAGCAATTCCTTAGATCTGAGTTCCTGCATTCTTTTCAAACCGCCGTTGCGATTGATATAATCTTCATGATCAGTACAATCAAATAAATTATGCTGCAGAAATTCCGAAAATATCTTCGGATCTTTTTCCACAGTTAACCACTTCCGTAAATGGTCTTCATCGGAGAAGTATTCATAAGGCATTGTTCCGGGAAAAGCACCGTATGGAACTTCACAAACGGCATCAACCATATAATAGGGAATTTTTGTGGATGAAGGATCCCTGCGAATCTCATCGTTGTGAATCAGTCTTTCAGTAGTAATAATCAATCGTTTGCAGGCCGGTGCCAGATCAAGATCAGAAACTGCAATGCCTTTGAACCGGCAATTACCGTAGATATCAGCTTCATGAACATGGATAATTCCTATATCAACATAAAGTGCCGGTAGCAGCACCATTTTCTTCCCGGTAAAAGGACAGTTGGCCAGAATCCCGGCACCGTATTTAAAGGTGTCAGTCCCCATGATATTTCGAGCAGGAAGGAAAGAAACCCCCATGGCAGCGGCCTTCAGTCTTACGGTCAAAGCATAATTGGTCCATTCTGTTACTTTAACTTTACCGCTCTGCAGATAGCGGCGAGAACAGGCGGAAAGCCCCCTGGCCTCCAGACCTACGACATAAGCAGCGTCCAGACGATCATATACCTCGCCTGCACTTAAAATCTGCATGTCATGAGTAGCTGTATGCCCGGCAAACCCCATTTTTTTCTTCCCTTGTCTTACAATTTCATGGCAAGCCGCTATCGGTGTGCGATTGGCACCAAAACCGCCAATGCCCAGGTAATCGCCATCATGGACATACTTTTCAACCGCATTTTTCAGGGTCATAACTTTGTTGACCATCTTGCGGCTTTTTCCTCTGAAAAACGCCCGAGCGTCATCCGGATCGGGATTTGTAAATAAGACACCCTGGCCTCGATCAATAGCTTCCACTAGCTAACTCCGTTAAATTGGTTATGGATCGTAGTGCTACAATATGGGACTTAGCCCTAAAACCTTCCAGTAAGGAGAACCACGCATAATTGATACCAGTTTGTTTTAGCGACCTTACAGATTCTGGCTCTAAAAATCGGCTATTTCCAGTGTACCATAGGAAGGCCAGCTACAGGAGATTGAAAATAGGGAATACGATCACCTCTCAAACTTCCTATATACACTGTTTTCAAATCCTTTCCTCCAAAAGTGACACTGGCAAACCACGGGGCAATCTCTCCTCCGCAGGCCAGCATCAAATCAGGGGTTATCCTGTCCTCTTCAAAAGCCTTCATCAATGCGGACCTGGATTCGGGATCACTGTCGTCCAGTAGGATTTTCATATCACCTTCCGGTGTTATGGAAAAGATACGGTCGGTCATAACATGAGTTCCCCAGAGATTCCCAAAACTGTCAAAAGCAATACCGTCAATAAAGGCTCCGGTATCAGACGGGCCATAGATCTCCCTGTCAGTGAGTGAACCATCATCCTTCACTCGTAATCGACTGATACACTTACCGCAAGTCTCAACAACATAAAGCCATTCCTCTTTTTCATCAAATCGGATTTCATTGGTAAAATGAAATCCGTCGGCGACAATGCGTATCCCCTTATCATCTACCATGGCAACATATCCATCGACAATATTGGGGCTGATGGCACTCATCCAATTCTTAATCTTCGTGGAAACAGTGAGCCAGATCCGGTCTTTTGAATCGCGCAACACAAAATTGACTTTACCAATGGGTTCCCCATCAATGGAGTCAATCAATACCCGTGTTTGCCCTTCGCGTGTCATGACCTCAAGGCAGTCGGTTCCGAAATTTGAAATAAGGATGTCACCATTTGCTGCAAAGGCAAGTCCGTTGGGCAAAGTACCTTCGGTAAATCGGGCAGCCGCATCTGTGGATGTTTGAAAGGTTTTCTGATAAGATTGGGTAATAACGCGCTGACTACCATCAACGTCAATACGAACAACTCCTCCCCTGGCATCAGCCGACCAGAGAGCACCATTCGGTTCTGCCAGTATGCATTCCGGACGTTGTAAGTCTTTTCCGATATACCTGATATCCGCCTTATTGACCTCAAACCCGTCAAGAGGATTAATTGCCATGCTTACTCCTTTAATAACCTGTTTATTGTTCTTAATATCTCGTACACACTCTGTTTATGATGCAATGTATCCTTCACAAAGCAGTCGTATCATACCCAACTACTTCAGCTACACCGCCGGGAACTGATATCTCATTGCATTCATTCAGTCAGCATTCGCATTATCCGGAGGGGATATAAACAGGTGCTGTCTCTGTTTTATTGTAGTACTTACCCTTCCGGATCATGAGTATTGACTATCGAATCAATACCAAACTAATCTGGGGAAAAAACACAATCAAAGCCAAAACCGCTACCATAATGCAGACAAAAGGAAACGCTCCCCTGAATACGTCATTTAGCCCGATTCGCTGGTCATCCAGAGTAGATTTGACGACATAGGCAGCAATTCCTAGAGGAGGGGTCAGTAGACCGACTTCCACTGCAATCACCGTCACAATACCAAACCAGACCAGATCAAAATTCATTGCCGTCATAACAGGATAGACCAGCGGTACAATAATCATCAGAATGGAACTGGAATCGAGAATTGTCCCCATTAGCAGCACGACAATAATGTAAATGAGCAGTAACGGATACATTCCCAATCCTGATTCTCCGATCCAGGTCCCCAGAAACTGGGTCACTCCCGATAGTGCCAGCATCCTTCCATACATATTGGCAGAGATAATCAAAAAAAGAACTGAAACCGTAACATGCCCTGTTTCCGTGAGTACCTGCCAAAGCTTTGAGCGGTTCATCTGCCGTTTCCCAGTGGCAATCAGAAGAGCTCCCAATGCTCCAACTGCCCCCGACTCTGTCGGAGTGAACCAGCCGGCATAGACTCCCCCCAACACAAGAAAGATCAGAGAAGCAATGGGTACCAACTTCCAGAAGGCAGTCAGGATTCCCATTTCAACTTCGGGCACTGCCATGCGGGCCGATTGTTTTACCATGACCTGGTTAGGAAAACGATACGCCATAAAAACAATATAAGCGATAAAACAGCTCGACAGAAGCAATCCGGGAAGAATTCCTGCCGTGAACAGATCACCTATGGAGGTTTCCGTCAAAACACCAAAGAGAATGAGAAGTAAACTTGGCGGAATCAACATCCCTAATACTGAGGAACCTGTAACCACTCCAACAGCAAACCGGGGGGTATATCCCAGACGAATCATTTCCGGAACAGCAACCTTAGTAAAAACCGCTGCTGAGGCTATCGAAATCCCGGTTACTGCAGCAAATATGGCGTTTGCAACTACTGTTGCCACGCCCAGTCCACCACGGATGCGTTTAAAGATTCGATTGGCCACATCAAACATATCTTTGCCGATATCAGAGACTGAGATCAAAAGTCCCATCAGCACAAAAAGAGGTACCACACCGAAGATATACTTGGAAATACTGTCTGCCGCCGCTAATGACAGCATCTTGGTAGCAATGGTCCAATCACCCCGTATCATCAAAACGCCAATGAAGGATGTCAAACTGAGAGCTATGGCGACGTGCATTCCACTATATATCAGGATCAGAATGGAAAAGATCGAAAAGATCCCGATTTGAAAATCAGTAAATAGAAACTCCATCAGGTGCTACCTCCTTCATCTCCAGTTAGAGATTCTGCAGACTCTGCCAATTGGCTAAAATCCGTTATGGAGAGCAGCAAAAACTGTATAATAGCAACGGCACTACCAACTAAGATAATCAGTTTTACCGGCCAAACCGGAGCCATAAAATCGCCTTCCGCTCCGATATACTCGTCAATTCTCCAGGCTTTTATAAACATGGAATAACTTCCCTGCAAGATTATAGCAAACAGCCCGGCCCCAACCAGATGAAAAATTCCCTGCAGAACCTTTGCCGCCTGAGGGTATTTTCGTCGAATGAGATTCAGCAAGGTTTCCGAACGTGTCAGACGCCCAACTTTAAGCGTATGCGCAATCTGCATAAATACCAGAGCTACAATTGAAAGCGATACGATCTCCGGAACCCCACGAATGGGACGATTAAAGAGAAAGCGGCTAAATATATCCAGATTGATAATAATCAGGAGGACAAACACCCAGGCCGTTCCAATACTGTTCATTGTCGAGGTGACAATATCAAAATTAAATTGCTTTTTTTCCGCCATCTTTCGTTTATCCGGAAGAGGTTGATTGAGCGTGACAAGAAACGCAGAGCCCCTACAATGTAGGGGCTTTTTTAGGTGATTATCGGTCCCAATCACGTGGTAATTGAGTGTTGCGAGCGCGTAATCCATCAAGATAAGCCTTGACAGTCAAGGTACCTGGTAACCTTTTTTTCTCCATGGCTTGAGCCCAATCCATGGGAACATTCGGCAACATATCCGCCCATCGTTTTCTCTCCTGCTCGGAAAGATAGGTGATAGTGGCGCCGTTCTTCTCCATTGTAGCCAGAGATTGATTCAAACGTTCGGTTTGTGCTTCAGCCAGTTTGACTTCCCATTCACGTCCTACTTCTTTAAAGATCTTCTGGGCTTCCGGTGAAAGAGAGTCGAATACATCCTTATTGATGCTTAATCCACCCGCAAACTGAGCACCAAAATTAACAATCAGTACATAAGGGGCAACTTCATGAAGCTTAAGAGCAGATGCAGCCGTCATAAACGTTAAGGTTCCGTCATATACGCCTGTTTTAATAGAATTATAATAAGTAGTTAGATCACCTGCCACAGCAACAGCGCCAGTTCCCTTAACCCAGTTAGCTGAAGGACCGGGAGCTGCAATCTTATGTCCTTTAATGTCATCGACAGTCTTCGCCGGAAAGTTGGTCAGAATCCCATAGGTATCCAACCCGGTGCCACCAAGGAATACCTGGTTATACTTTTCCCACTCCTGGCGAAACGCTGGAATTTTGGTTTGCAGTTCAGATACGGTATCCACAACCTTAAAAATATCACTGGTGCCAAATGGTGTCATGTAACTGACGTTATGAAGCGGCATTTTAGGCGCTTCAAACAGGGTTCCAACAAACCCCATGTCCGCCACTCCGGATTCAATCGCTTCCAGCGCACCACCAATTTTTGCAATCGTGCCACCATAAGCCTGGTTCCAGACAATCTTGTCTTCACTACCTGCTTCCTCCAAACGTTTATCAACTTCAGGTATAAAAAAATCACGTGTCAAAGTCACCCATAAAAAGATCGGAGGGTGCCCGGCAACCACCGTAATTTTATGTGTTTTTGCAGCAACCGTCGATACAGACGCCGCAAACATAATTGCGGCAATAACCGTTATTGAAAGAAACCATTGAATTGTTTTCATAATTACCCCTCTGTAATTGATTCCATGGAACATGCAAAAAAAATCTCCATTCTCACCCCTTCATCCATAAAAACAAGGAATGGGAATCTAAATCCCTATTCCTACCATTCCAATTCTCTTTGGTTTGATTAGATAACGGCGTAATTACCAGTGCCCTGATTAAAATGTAGACTATTTTTAAACACCTCCAATTTTAAAATGGATGACCCAATCCCCAAAACTGATAACAGAACATCCCCGCAGGTTCATAAAGGTGAAACTGTTTTCTGGCTCTCAACATTCAGTCCCGCCAGTGCGGATAGCCCACGTAATCCATTTGCTGCAAATTGAATCAGCCGAACAATCATTTGTTCGTTGCTGTCTTCGTCCAACATTCCGGCAGATAGACGATTAATCCGCCCCGTCCTTGCCATTGACGAAACAACAGCGCTGGTTGTTATCAGATATCCCCAGTAGACTTCAGCTTCCGGAAGCTCTGGCAATACTCGCTTTAAAGCCTCGATGTATTCCCGTGCAATCGGATCGTAATACTTATGAACCAGATCGCGAGAACGATTATCGTCACTGTTGGCCAATTTGGCCAAAATCTGACTGAACTCGCGTCCCCAACTGTAACGACCACTCTCAATGGCTGGACGAATAAAGCTTTGCAGAACATCCTCCAAAGTCGGGATGCCGCCTTTGGCTTCATCAAAACACTGTTTCAACTCCTGACGCCGAATCCGATTGATTATTGTAGAACGCCTCTCAATAATCAATTCAAATAGATTCTCCTTTGTCTTACAATGATAATGAATAAGGGCCTGCGCTACACCAGCTTCCTCTGCAATAAGTCTCATGGACGTTCCAGAATAACCATGCTGTGCAAAAATACGCTCCGCCGCATCAAGTATTGAATCCTTTGCTCTTGTTACTGCCATTCTTTGACTTTGTCTCTTTTGGGTGAAATCGATTGAAGGTTCCCAATGCCATTACTGGTGATCATTGAAAAGCATTTGAATAATGTTTGATTGATCAACCAGTCAAGGTTGGTATATCAATTATTACATTCTCCGCTAGCAATACAAAGTACCGTCAGACTGATCCTGGTAGCCTTTAGATACTTCCCACCCTTGATTGTTGGCAATGGAAAATATCCCTTAAAACAGAGTTTCCTCTTCTGTCTTATGAGAGAAAACTTAAACTTGATTGATCGATCAGTCAAGAGAAAAGATTAAAAAAAATGATTTTTGTCATGACCCAATGCCGGTGTAATTCCATCCGATAATAAAATTTATTTCAGGTTATCAGGTCTCAACAATAGCAACAGGTCGCACCCAGCCGGCAGAAGCTGCTTTTATCTTGATTGGAAAGCATGCTATTTTAAATCCAAATTGTTTAGGAATCTTGTCAAGGTTACACATCTTTTCCATATGACAATATCCTTTTTCTATGCCGGCAAAATGGGCTTCCCATATTACGGAAGGATCGCCGGTTTTCTGAAACTCTTTGGCTAAAAAGGGCAATGGGCGATCCCACGACCATGCGTCAATACCAACGACCTTTACGCCTTGCTCCAGTAAGTACAGTGTTGATTCCCGTGTCATACCGGCACCCTTCACCAGGTATTCTGGTTTCCCCCAGAATTTATCCGCCCCAACATGGACGAGTACTATATCCAGGGGTTTTATCCGATATTTTATGCGTTTCAATTCTGCGTCAACATCATCGGCGGTGATTCTCTCTCCATCGGCTTTCGAGCTAAAATCAAGCACAACACCGTCACAGAAGCACCACTCCAGGGGGATTTCATCGATGGTGAGGGCACGTTCGCCGTTACTCATGGTAGGATGATAGTGGTATGGAGCATCCAGGTGGGTTCCTGAATGGGATGTAAGATTAATTGTCTCCAGCGACCATCCCAGGCTCTCCGGCAATTGTTCTTTTTTAATTCCCGGGAAAAAATCCAACATCTGCTCAGCACCCGCTTTATGATCGGTATAATTGATTGAGGGGATCATACTCGGCGGATCACTGGGCAACCCCGACTCTACTGCAATACTGAGGTCGATATAATTAATACCTCCCATGGTTTTCCTTTAGCTATGGGTTAAATAATCTTCTCCGACTTTTTTAGAGAAGTTGGTTCTGTTTTTGTCAAACCTGCCGATATTAAATACGTTTCAGGCTATAATAATCGATTGATACAATTAACGCGTAACATCCTGAGTTTTAAGCTGTTAGCCAATAGCTGTTAGATACAGGGGAAGCAGCCACGATTCATCAATTTTCAGCAATTTGCCATTCACCAGCCAACCAGTTTTCAACTCGAAGCAACCGGGTTTATCAGTTTACACCCAATTACATGACCAAATCACAGTTCCAGTTCCGTACCAGTAATTTGGAGAAGAAAAATGAAATCATCAGGGATTCCACATTCCGGCTCTGAGCCGATTTTGAGGGTTGAACAATGATTTAATGATTAGCATTATATGTCCAATCGGAATATAAAGACAAGTACACCCCGACTATGTCGCCTGACAGGTTTAGCATTCACTTATGTGCCTTTAACCCGGCAACCAGGGATTTTATCAGATTAAATTTCAAAAACAAATATTTATGCGTCCTGCGTTAATAAGTGTTTAAGAATATTGGTTTTTTATCAATATTTCCAAATTCGAATGTTTTTATTATTCCAGGGCGGAACAGTTTTTTAATAGTAACAGGGTTAAAATTAAAAACAGTTAACCAGCCAGAACAAGAATCAAGATCCTAATAGGTGTGCAGAGAGTGTTCTTTACTACACAAACTTTCACAAAGGCAATATATTGACTATCTCAGTTGATATATTGACAACACGCTATCAATTAGTCTTCAAATATCTGATATATTTATGCTATAAACATGGCAGTACTTTTGCAGATTGAAGCCTGCATTTAGAATAACTGAATTATATATTCATGAAATGCAGATTCCTGTTTACCGACGCAGTTTTAACATTTTTTTGAATTACTGATCACCGGCGAATCGGAATCGCCACAGCTTTTCTATGGAAGGTGCGGATTTTTGACACTTTATAATTTCATCAATAGAGGCATATGAAACCAAAAAAGTTCTTACTATTGTTTGCGTTCGCTTGCTTGTTTTCGATAAATTTACAGGCTGAGAAAATTAGAATCTTGATGTTTGCTTATCCTCCTTTTTTTTCGGAGACGATGATAGCAGATCTTGGGAACGGCTACTGGAGAGACATTGTTGAAGAAGGGTTCAAAGAAGCCGGGTTGGAAACGGAAGTTGTTTTCAAACCTTTAATGCGAGCAAGAGGTGAGTTTTTAGCCGGAAAACACCCCATACTACTCGGCAGTAAACTTCCACCAACTGAAACCCAGGATTCCTTGCTTATTGGCTATTACCAGGTATTCTTCAATTATTTTAAAAGTCATCATCCCAACGGAATCCACTTTAAAACACTAACTGACTTGAAGCCGTACCGTATTGGAGTTATTCGCGGAACCCCTGTCGCTTCCGGATTACAGAAGGCTGATCTGGTACTTGATGACACTTCCTCGAATGATTCCTTAGCCAAAAAGCTTTACGCAAAGCGAATTGATATCTGGCCATCAACCTTTCTATCCGCTAGATATATGATCAATAAATACAATCCTGAGGCGGTTATTGATTTTACCCGCAATGACACCCCGTTTTTTACCGGCACCATTGAGCTGGTTTATATGAAAAATGATGAACGTACAAAAGAGATTGTCAATCAGTTTTCCAATGGGCTGGAAAAGATGAAGAAGAATGGTAGCTATATGAGACATATAAAAAAATACTGGGGTAAAGAAGAGGTTCCCAAGGGAATCCTCCTTGAAGATATGAGGTGATCTCTATAACTCTTCACTAAGATTTAGAGTGCCCATGGTCAGCCCACCGGGCCATAGGCATCTCTTTTTTTGCATTCTCTGTCCCTGAACTATTTGTTATCAATACAAACCTCTCACACCCTTTCCCAAGAACATAAGCTGATCGATTGTTAGAACCCATATCCTGCCATAGTGGGCTTTGTCATGTTAAGTCAATATTTCATTGGCAGTAAGCTTATCAAGATCTTATACTGATTCATCGTTTGCAGGAACATCTACGGCATATGGTGATAAATATGCCACCATTAACCTTTGGATAGAAAATCAAACAGTGAAATCCGAGCTCACTTCAAAAAAAATCTTTATTTTCTGGTTTCCACTGGCTTTGTCATGGCTGATGATGTCAGTTGAGGGACCCTTTGTGGCGGCTGTCATGGCCAGGCTGGCAGAGGCTAAGTATAACCTGGCTGCTCACGGTGTGGCCTTTTCATTTGCCCTGATTGTTGAAGCTCCAATCATCAGCATCACGGCAGCTACCACTGCCCTTTGCAAGGATGCCCATTCCTATCGAAAACTCAATGGTTTTGTGACAATATTAAATATTGTGATTACAGTATGTATGATCCTGATGCTGCTCCCTCCGATATTTTCAACCATTATGCAGGATCTCATCGGATTGCCGGACAAGATAACAGCCCTGACCCATACCGCCCTGATAATTCTTCTTCCCTGGCCCTCATCCATCGGTTTTCGTCGGTTTTATCAAGGAGTGTTGATAACCCGTGGCCTAACACAAAGAATTACATACGGGACATTGATAAGACTTGCTGCAATGGCCGTCACTGCTCTCATTCTTTTCAGCCTTGAGGTTGTTGGCGCCTACACAGGGGCTGCAGCATTATCTATGGGTGTGGTTTCCGAATTGATAGCTGTTCGTCTGATGGCTCAGAAATCGATTCAAACGGTCAAGCAGATTCAGTCTGACAGCAACAGCGAAAAAGAGTTATCCTATGGTTATATCGCAAAATTTTACTACCCCCTGGCATTGATGTCTCTCCTCAGCCTTGGAGTACATCCCATGGTGACCTTTTTCATGGGAAAAAGCCGGTACCCCATCGAATCCTTGGCAGTCTTGCCTGTTGTCAATTCAACCGTTTTTATGTTCCGTGCCATCGGGCTTTCCTACCAGGAAACGGTTATCGCCTTATTAAAAAACAGCCGGAAAAACCTGCAGAAATTACAGCAATTTGCTATTGGAATGGGGATCGTCCTGGTGGCAGTGTTATCCTTAATTGCGTATACTCCTTTTTCAACTATCTGGTTTCATTCAATTTCAGGACTGGATCTCCACCTAACCGGTTTTGCCGGTCTGCCGGTCAGAATCCTGGCTTTTATGCCGGCACTGTCCGTGTTTATTACCTTCCAGTGGGCCGTATTGGTGCATGGGGGGAAAACAACCCACATCTCCCTTGCAACCGCAATTGAGGTTTCGGCGATCCTGATATCCCTTTTCATTTTAACCAGTTTCGCAAATATGACAGGCGTTACCGCCGCTGCCGTCTCATTTTTCCTGGGAAGGATGATCAGCAACCTATATCTGGTTCCCCATACCAGGCGTCAAATTTCTTTATTGTCCTGAAATAGTTTTCCGGTAACCAGAAACACGAGAATCATACACCCAGCCAGGAACCATAAGGACAAAGTAAAACTACCAATCCGGTCATATAAAAAACCCGCCAGCAAAGGAGCAATAGCGGCAGGGATATTGGCCGAGAACAACAATCCGTATACCTGCCCCACTTTATCAGACCCCCATTTCCTGGCCACCGTTGAAGCGTAAATGACAAGAACTCCACCATAATTAAACCCGGCAATAAAGGCAAAAACCAGAAATCCTGGAACTGAATCCAATATCCAGAATGCTATAATCATTAACCCGGCCTGGCTTAACAGGTTAAATCCGATTGCCGGCCTGGAACGAACCCGATCAGAAAACGCCCCCCAGACAAGTCTTCCGCCGGCATTGGCAACGGCAAACAATGAAACAGCTAAAACGCCCACCTTCGGGAGATCGACTCCCAATAGCTCTTTTAGATTGGCATTTACCGTAAACCCGGCTGCAAGTGCGGTAACCATACATAGATATAACAGGATAAAGGTGCGATCGGTTACCAAACCTTTTATTCTGAGAGGAGGGTTGCTGACGAAAGAATGACCGGTTGGAAGTGCCATGAATAATCCGGCAGTTGAGACCAACAAAAGAAAGATTAACCCCATGATCCTGAAAGTCTGAAATGGGCTGAACTGGTAAGAGGCCATCAACAATGCACTCACTTGGCTTACCAAAGCTGCACCGCCACCAAAGCCCGCAACCGCAATACCGGTCACCAATCCCTTGTGATCAGGAAACCACTGAATAGCAACTGCAATGGGAACCATGTAGGCAAAACCAACTCCGATTCCCGCCATTACTCCGATACCGATAATGGTAAACAAAAAATGAATCTGGCCAAACCCGGCAAAGATCCACCCCCCGCCGAATATCACGCCGCCAATTACAGCAGAGCGCCGCACCCCTATTCGAAAAAGAAGACCACCCACAATCACCATGGTTGCGGGAAACAGAAAATAGAAGAGGGTGAAAGGCAACTGCACAAGCCCTTGCCCCAGCCCGGTCAGAACCTTCAATCGCTGAACATAAACCGACCAGGAGTAAGTGGCTCCCAGGCACATCTGCATCACTACCGCACAAATTAAAACCAGGTATCTAAGCATACTTTTGGGGAAGCATCTTTGAGTTTATTACTTAATTTATTTGGGTTTCCATTTCAATCACGACCATACCGGTCTTTATAGCAATACTGATAAACCTATGGCAAGGTGCGGCAGTTCAACCCAGGACAATCGCTTAAAAAACCCGGTAAGACTATGCAAGAATCTGGGGAAACCTTTAGATTGCACTCAAAATGTAAAATTCCGAGTCCCTGTGACCGATCTTATAAAAATCAAACCCTATCCGTTGATCATTCCAATTGTAATATATGTTTTGACACACTAGTGACCTATTTAATACCTAAATAAAAACAATGATAAATAATGGTTCCTAACAAATGGCTCAAGACCGGCTTCAATAGCTGATAAGGCGTCAATTGAAGCGGATTGCCCAAGTACTAAAACTCAAGAATTACGGTGTATATGAAGATTTATTTTGTAAGACATGGTGAAAGCATTGCTAATACAATCTGGGTATTTTCAAATCGTGGTTACAAGCATGGATTAACTGAAAAAGGAATTAATCAAGTCAATTCATGTGGTGAATCGTTACAACTACAAAGATTTGATGCTTTGATTTCAAGTCCACTAAAAAGAGCAGTCGAGACTGCCGAAATCCTGTCAAAATATTTAGATATCCCTTATTCAATCGATAAGTCTCTGAATGAAATAGATGTAGGTATTCTTGAGGATAAATCAGATGAAGCCAGTAAGTCATTATTTTTTGAAATGATTGATGACTGGGTGATAAACAAAAATTACTCCAGGTCTATTGAAGGCGGTGAAAGCCTTTTGGATGCAAAAGAAAGATTTATTCCATTTATTGAAAATTTGGCCTCAATATATCCCCAATCGGCAAATATAGCTATTGTAAGTCATGCAACAACCTATTGTTGTACTCTTCCGTTTCTATTCGAAAATGTTGATCTAAAGTTTGGTGCGGGCAATGTACTGAAAAATGCGGAGTATATTGTAGGAGAGTCTATTGATGGCAAATATGTCTGTAAAAGCTGGGGCGTTATAAAATTATAATATTGTTTTAACTGCGCATTCATCCGACGCTTACTGCGCGGATGGTGCAATTGTTGGCCGGGAGTAAATCTAAGTTGACAGCCTGCTTCCTGCAATGGACACTTAAATTTGCGCATATTGGGAGATAAAAAAATGAAAACCATCGCATTTCCTGATTTCCGGAAAAAAGCTTCTGGTTTCATTACTGAAGTAGAACATGGAGAAGCATTTGTAATTGTCCTTCACGGCAAACCAGTTGCCGAAATAGTTCCTTTCTCTGATAAACCCACCAAGATGCCAACTTGGAAACAGAAATGAATTCAATTACAGCTTCAGGGCAGTGATTTATCATCTGCTATTCTTGAAGATCGTGAGGGCAATGCATGAAACTCGCAGTCGATTCATCTGCATCTGTTCGCTTCGTCTCTACATTTTGAAACACACCGGTAATGCTGGTATTATAATAAAATACAAAAAACAAACGCATATGGAAAGTAATCCCGAATTAAAATCAGCGATAATGGAAGTGGTTGATAATCAAATAAACTCTAATGATCCTCCTGAAACACGCCAGACTCTTTATCGACTAAAAAATGAGGGGCATTCTGAAAGCAAGGCCAAAGAACTTATAGGCTGTGTAGTAGCATCCGAAATATTCGAAGTATTGAAAAGACAGGAATCCTTCAATCTTAATAGATTTGTTAAAGCACTAAACAATTTACCAAAAATCCCAGAAGACTGAAAAAGTGGTTAAAAAAACAGAATCGGATAGGTGATGGTTTTTCTCCGTCAACCTCCACACCACCCATCATACAGCTCCGCAATGGGCGGTTTATTAACCATGGTGGGTTGAGATCCGAATTTCTCGAAGTGAAGCTGAATCCTTGCCTAACAGGATTTTATTAAACAATCCGAAAGAGAAAGAAGTTTGTCCATGGGTACCGCAGTGATCCGGCGAGTTTTGAATTCATAAACGATGCTGTTTTCAGAGAGATTCAATCATGAAAGCCCTTTCCCGATTCAGGGATTACCCCATTCGTTATAAGCTGCTGGTCAGTTATTCGTTGGCATTTTTCCTGGTGATTACCCTGAGCAGTGTTGTGATTAACTCCTTTGTGAGAAAGACAATTGAAGCAAATATTGAAAGTGAATTGCAGAACTCTACCTCCGCCATTCTGGATTTAGTTAAAACATCGGCTTCCGTCAGTATCAAGAACTATTTCAGGGCCACGGCGGAGAGGAACAGGGAGCTTGTTACCCATTATTACCAGCGTTATCAAAATGGCGAGTTAACCCTGGAACAGGCTAAATCATTGGCTGGGGAGTTTTTGAGAAGTCAGAAGATTGGGAAGTCGGGTTATATCTATTGTGCAGACAGCTTTGGCAATGCTGTGATCCATCCACGAAAAGGCGTGGAAGGCAGAAATTTCATTGATCAGGATTTTGTGAAGAAAATCATAGCGGGCAAAGAGGTATATGTTGAATATGACTGGAAGAATCCTGGTGAGGAGAAGGAACGACCCAAAGCAGTCTATTCCAACTATTTTGAACCCTGGGATTGGATCATCTGCATTTCAGCTTACCGTGAAGAATTCACGGAATTGGTGAATGTTGACGATTTCAGGGAGAGCGTGCTCTCTTTCCGCTTCGGGAAAACGGGTTATTCCTATCTTCTTAATGCGGATGGAGTTGTAATTGTTCATCCCAAACAGCTGGTCGGAAAGAATTTTTTCGATGTGAACGATTCCAACGGTCGGAAATTTGTGCAGGAGATGTTGAATCAGAAAAGCGGGAAAATTACCTATGCCTGGCAGAATCCGGATGAAGATCAGAAGAGACAGAAACTGGTCATTTTTAATTTCCTGCCTGAATTCAACTGGGTGGTGGCATCCTCCAGTTACCTGGATGAGATTTACGCCCCCCTTACCACCGTTAGAAATATCATTGCCATTTCCGGTGTCATTTCCCTGGTTTTGGTGGCATTCTTAGCCTTCTGGATCAGCTCACTCATTACCAGCCCCTTACGTGAACTGATGAAACAGTTTGCTGCGGGTGCCGATCAGGACTTTTCGGTGAGAATGGAGCAACGCTCCAAGGATGAAATGGGGACACTGGCGCTTTACTTCAATGACTTTATGGAACAGCTGGAAGCATACAGTACAAAAATCGAAAAGGAGGTTGCCGAGCGAAAGCTTGCTGAGAGGGAGGTTATGAAAATCAGCGAGCGGGAGAGAAAGCAGATTGGCCAGGATTTACATGATGATCTCTGTCCCCATTTAATTGGAATCGAGGTTTTGAGCGATGTACTGGAGACAAAACTGCGTAGAAAGTCTGCTGTCGAGGCAAACGCGGCAAAAAAGATTAAAATCCTGGTTCGGGATGCTATCAAAAAAGCCAAGGGGATTGCCAGGGGACTCTGCCCTGTTCATTTGCTTGATCATGGATTGGATTATTCCTTAAAGGAATTGGCATTGAGTATCAATGAGATTTATGCAGTTTCCTGTGAGTTTGAGAGTAACGCCAAAGTCTCAGTATTGGACAAAGTCAAAGCATCACACCTGGTTTACATCGTCCAGGAGGCTGTGCAAAATGCCATTAAACATGGAGCTGCCGATAAAATCTCAATCACTCTTAAAAACAAAGGGCGTTTCATCTGCCTGAATATAATCGACAACGGCGCCGGCATTAAGCATGGAAAAAACAGTAGAGGAATGGGTTTGCGAATCATGGAATTTCGAGCCAAGATGATCGGAGCAACCTTCAATATCGAACCTTATGAGAGCGGTGGCACCAGTGTTGAGATCACTTTTTCAAACATAAATGCTGAACAGGTGAAAAATTGAAATCAAGGATTTTTATTGTGGAAGACCATCAGATTTTCCGATTCGGGTTATGTGAATTGATTTCCATGGAAGACAATCTGGAGGTCTGCGGGGAAGCAGACGAGGTTGGACCGGCCTGGGAACAGATACGGGAAGTAAATCCTGATATGGTGATAGTGGATATTTCTTTGAAAGATGGCAATGGATTAGATCTGGTGGAAAAAATCCATGGATATGATGAGAATCTTCCAATCCTGGTTCTTTCCATGCATGATGAAGCCCTCTACGCAGAAAGAGCACTAAAAGCAGGTGCCAAGGGTTACATAATGAAGGAGGAAACAACCGGGTCAGTGATTTGCGCCATTCAAAGTGTACTGGCCAGAAAAATTTATGTCAGCGAGACGATCATAAGCAGCGTATTAAATACGCTACGAGGCAGGGCGGGTCTGGCAACAAAATTTCCGGTAGAAGCCCTGACTAACAGGGAACTTGAGGTTTTCTCCTATATCGGTCAGGGTATGACAACAAAACAGATCGCCGGCAAATTAAACCTGGGAACCAAAACAATCGGGACATACCGAGAAAGAATTAAAGAGAAACTGGATCTTAAAAATGCGAATGAGCTTATCAAACATGCCGTTCATTGGGTGGCAAATCAGTAGAGCAATTGTATAGGTCAGTATTCTCTCCTTCTGTTGTTTCTACCACCCAACAACTTTACCTTTCTCCATTTCTAAAAATCCCTGAAAGACTGTCTGAATACATATACTCTTTTTTGATTATTTACTTCGTCAACTGCTAAAATGGCGACTCTTTTCTTTCCAATCAATGAATAGATGTGTAGGAAACTTTGTAGAGAGTTTGGGGTTTGGCTTGAAAAACATGCAGTTTTTTTAGAAAAAGTATTGTTATTTTTAGTACATAATTGTAACAATTTGTAACATTCATTTTGTTTTTAATGAAGATATGATATCTTTACGACTATTACTAACAGTTATTACTCAATATGGACTTTCTGAAGTATCTTTTGCTGTTGTCAAGTCGCATATAGCCCTATGAGACTTAGCTGAAGTCCGATCCAAGAACCTCAAATCAAGGATTACAAATGAATAAGCCGACACCCGATCAAAAGAATGCAGCCCAGGAAACCTTCAAGAAACAGAAAGAAGCATATTTCAAACAACCCTTAATCAGCTATGAGCAAAGAATCGATACCTTACAAAAAATCGAGCAGATCCTGTTGGAGAACGAAAAGGAGATCTGCGAAACCATCTCAGCTGATTTTGGCAATCGTTCCCATCATGAAACCAAAATCCTGGAAATAACCAGCAGTTTGTTGGGATTGCGCTACACAAGAAAAAAACTGAAAAAGTGGATCAAACCGCAAAAACGTCATGTTTCCCTGGTATTTTTTGGAGGAAAGAACAAGATTATCCCCCAGGCAAAAGGGGTTGTGGGCATTGTCACTCCCTGGAACTATCCGTTGTTCCTAGCGCTCAGTCCATTAACCAGCGCCATAGCTGCCGGAAACCGAGTAATGATTAAGCAGGCATCCAATTCCCAGACTTTGTGTCGATTGCTACAGAAAAAATTCTCCGAAAATATTTCCGAAGATCTGATCGCATTTTTGCCCGGAGTGGATTCAAACGATTTTTCCTCCCTGCCTTTTGATCACTTGACATTCACCGGCTCACCAGACGTTGGCAAAACGATTATGGGTATAGCTTCTAAAAACCTGGTACCGGTTACACTGGAACTTGGAGGTAAATCACCCACTATTCTGACAGAGGATTTTGATCTGAAAACAGCCGTGGGACGAATTATGTACGCCAAATTGGTCAACTCGGGTCAAATGTGTGTTGCTCCGGATTATCTGTTTGTACCCGAAGGTAAAGTTGATCAGTTTATTGAAATCGCAAAGACGGTTGTTTCCAGCCGATATCCAAATCTGGAGACCAAAGATTACACCAATATCATCGACCAGAAAGCTTTTAAGCGGCTTATGAACACCCTCAAGGATGCCAAAAGTAAGCAGGCAGAAGTGATCAACCTGTTGCAGGGGCCCCAGGCAGATGAGACTCTACGGAAGATTTCCCCAACCATCATCAAATCTGTTAATGATGATATGGTGCTTATGCAGGATGAGATATTTGGTCCCTTTTTACCGATCATGCCTTATAAATCACTGGAGCAGGTAATCGACTATATAAACCGGCATGAGAGACCACTAGCCCTGTATATCTTCTCAAATAATCAACGCGTTGTGAATAAACTGATAACAAACACAATATCCGGCGGTGTGACCATTAATGACTGTGCTATGCATGTTGCCCAGCATGATATGCCGTTTGGCGGTATAGGAAACAGCGGAATGGGACATTATCACGGATACGAGGGATTTACAGAATTTTCAAAATTAAAACCTGTCTTCAAACAGGCTAAAGTAGCACTGGCGATAACACCGCCTTATGGAAAAACATTTGACAGGATTTACAATCTGACAAAAAAAATGAAGTGGCTCAACTGAGTGGATAATCACCAGAGATGATACCTCCTACTGACTGGCATTCTCTGCATCCTTGAGGATCTGGTAATTGCAATGATAATCACGCAGGTAATCGGCTGATTTGATAGCATCCCCGGTCTCAAGAATTCTCAGGAATTCAAGATGTTCAGAATGATTCAATTCGCGCATTTTCAGACTCCAGTCTTTTTTCCCAAATACAAAGAGTCTTTGGCGAACCACATCTATCAAATTACAAAGGGGAGCATTGGAGGACATGGAAATGTAGGTACTATGAAAGGCGACATTCAGATCAAAATAGATGTTCAGGTCTTCCTCCGAGATGCTGGCAAACATCTGCTGATTGATCTCTTTCATTTTAGTAATCAGATCAGGTGTAATCCGATCAAAAACAGACAGGAGGACGCGTGATTCCAAAGCTCCCATAATTTCATAAAGATTTTCTATGTCCTTCTGCGATAGCTCCGATATTTGAATCCCTCTTTGGGGGAGAAAGCTGACAAACCCCTCTCCCTGGAGCTGTAAGAGAGCATCTCTCAATGGAGTCCGACTGATATTCAAGGTTTTCATCAATGTATTCATGCTGATGAACATGCCAGGATGAAGGTTTCCCTCTTTTATCTGGGATCTGAGATATTCATACACTTCTGTTCTTAAAAGCCGATGCCCGGTTAATCCGTTATTACCAGCTATCATCGTGTTTTCCGTCATAATTTCTTCGTGGAAGGAGGAATCAACAAGATTTTCTGTTCTGTCTGAAGTCTAAAGTAACTGAAATTCTTTTTTTGTGCCATTGAAAGTGCGGTTATTTGCTATTTCCGATCAATCCAAGGCTATTGAAACCGATACCGCTTGCAACATCGGTCTGATAAAGGGGGAAAGTCACATTTTCATCCCTGAAGCTCTTTAAAACCTGGCTTACTCCCATGGTTCCATTCTCCCTGATCGTACAAAGATGATCCCTGCTCAGTTTTGCCACCAGAATGTCCTCATCTTTACCTGCTTCGGTGATAATCTCACCTTCAGGCCCGATGATTACGGATTGTCCGTTTCCACCATGTTCCAGACCATTAAGATTAATAAAGTAGGCCTGGTTTGAGATGGCATTGGCCCTACTCAAAATCAGCTCCAAAGGTCTGTCCGGAGTGCCCGTCATGGTGGGGCAGAGAATGGCTTCAGCACCCATCCAGGTGAGTTGTCTACTGACTTCCGGAAACCATTGGTCATAACAGATGCACAAGCCAAACCGCAGCCGGCCGGGGATCTCAAATACACAAAATTCTTTTCCCGAAGCACATTTTTCCAGCGGTTTCCACGGGTAAAGTTTTCGATAGCTGGCGACAACGGTTCCCTGGGGATTTATCACCAGAGCCGTATTATAGATTCGGTCACCGACTTGTTCGTTAATGGAACCGGGAACAAGCCAGGTGGAATACTTTTTTGCCATCAAGCAGAGAGTCTCTGTTATGGGACCCGGTATCGTCTGTGCCCATTTTGGATCATTCCCCAAAACACATAATTCACTAAATAGAACCAGTTCCACCCATGGATAGTCTCTATTAATTTTCTCCAGGTGGAGTTCCATCCGCTCCAGGTTTCCTTCCCCTGGCCTGACCTTCATCTGTACTGCAGCGATACCTATGGTACTCGACATTAAAACATCTCCAAAAATTACAGTTCACAAAAATGACACGCCACCTGGCGTTCAAATTTTTCTATTAATTCGGGTTCTTCCCTTGCGCACAGATCTTCAGCCAAGGGGCAACGGGTATGAAAGCGGCAACCTGTCGGCGGATTAATGGGTGAGGGGACATCTCCCTCCAGAAGTAGCCGTTCCTTTTTTTCCTTCGGATCAAGCTTGGGAATAGCAGAAATCAGCGCCTTGGTGTAGGGATGAAGCGGATTGTCAAAAACAGCCCGCACCGATCCTGATTCAACCAATTTTCCCAGGTACATCACCAAAATACGATCTCCCATGTGTTTGATCACTTCCAGATCGTGGGTGATGAACAGGTATGTCAGATTCTGCTGCCGCTGCAGGTCTCTGATCAGGTTCAGCACCTGGGCTTGAACGGATACATCTAATGCCGACGTGGGTTCGTCAAAAATAAGGAAAGAGGGGTTCAGCGACAGCGAACGGGCTATGGCGATCCGTTGTCTTTGACCTCCGCTGAACTGGTGAGGAAACCGGTAGAGGTGTTCCTGTTTTAATCCCACCTGCTCCAGAAGTTGAATCACCAGGTTTCTGATCTCTTTTTTACCCATTTTCGAATTGGTTCGGATCGGTTCACTGACGATGTCCAGGACTTTCATCCTCGGATTCAGTGATGAGTATGGGTTTTGAAAAACAATTCCCATCTTTTTGCGAAGCAGGTTCAATTCAGATCGTTCCAGGGCATAAATATTCCGACCTTCAAACAGCAACTGACCGTCTGTGGGCTCGATTAATTTCAGGATGGTTCGTCCAATTGTAGATTTTCCACAACCCGACTCACCCACCAATCCGACGGTTTCCCCTTTGTAGATGGGAAAGGAGACATCATCAACAGCCAACACGGTCCCGCTATTGGTATGGTAGTATTTCTTGAGGTTTCTGCACTCGACGATTGGTTCCATTTAACAAACCCCACTTTTAAAGCAAGCCACCTGATGACCGTTTATTTCCCCCTCCAGCCTCGGCTCCTCCTCTCTACAGAGCTGCTCAGAGATTGGACATCGCGGAGCAAACAAGCAGCCGGTGGGTAGATCTGTAAGATCGGGGACTGTTCCCTTGATCGTTTTTAGTTTCTGTCCCGGAATAGCTTTTCCCGGAGCGGAATACATCAAACCTTTTGTATAGGGATGTTTCGCTTCTGCAAATATCTTACTCACCCCTCCGGTCTCCACAATTTTCCCGGCATACATAACGGCAACCCGGTCACAGGTCTCGGCAACCACTCCCAGATCATGGGTAATCATCATGATCGAGGTATTTAATTCCTCTTTCAGTTGTAACATCAACGTTAATATTTGAGCCTGGATGGTAACGTCCAGAGCTGTGGTCGGTTCATCAGCAATCAGCAGTTGAGGTCTACAGGATAAAGCCATGGCAATCATGATACGCTGCAGTTGCCCACCGCTTAATTCGTGGGGATATTTCGTCAAGAGTCTTAAAGGATTGGGCAGGCGGACGAGTAAAAACATCTCAAGCAACCGTTTCCTGATCTCCTCTCTATTCTTGGTCTGATGAATACGGATAATATGGGAAACCTGGTCTCCAATCGTAAATACCGGGTTTAAGGAAGTCAGCGGATTTTGAAAGATCATCGCTATCTTACCGCCTCTTATTTTACGGAGTTCATCGTCAGATTTTTCCAGAAGATTATCACCGTTGAGAAAAATTCTACCAGAGACAATCTTCCCCGGTTCGGGGATGAGATTAAGAATGGATCTGGCTGCAACGGATTTCCCGCAACCGGTCTCACCAACAATCCCCAGCACCTCCTTTTGACCAATGGACAGGTTCAAGCCATCAACAGCCTTAACCACCCCGCCATAGGTAAAAAAGTGAGTTCTTAAATTTTCGATTGCCAGAATTGATGTATTGCTCATATCAAACCGTTTTTAAAGAAATGCCAGAAATCAATCTCTGATCTTGGGGTCCAGAATATCTCTCAGACCATCACCTACCAGATTAAAGGCCAGAACCGTGATAAAAATCGCCAGACCAGGAAATGTTACCGTCCACCAGTAGTCCATGTAGTAAGCTCGTGCCGATGTAATCATCAATCCCCACTCAACTGTGGGCGGTTTTGCCCCCACACCTATAAAACTCAGGCTGGCAGCAGCCAAGATTGCATAGCCCATATCCATGGAAGCTTGAATAACAATCGGACTCAGCGAATTGGGGAGAATGTGCCTGATGATAATTCTGGCATTGCTGACACCGATTGACCGGGCGGATTCCACATATAATTCCTCTTTAATAGAGAGTACCTGCGCCCTGATGATGCGGATGTACCAGGGAAACCAGGAAACCGCAATGGCGATCATGGCATTGATAATGGACGCCCCTAAGGCGGAGGCAATTGCAAGAGGCAGCAAAATGGACGGAAATGCCAGAAAAATGTCAGCTATGCGCATGATGATCTCGTCCACCTTTCCACCTAAAAAACCGGCTATTAATCCCAGGGGGACTCCAAGCGCCAGGGCGATTACAATTACTGTTATCCCGATTTTTAGCGACATTCTCGTTCCAAAAATCACCCGGGTAAAAATGTCCCTCCCCAGAGCATCGGATCCAAACAGGTGTTTCGCGCCGGGACTCTTCAGCTTTTCGGCAAAGTTAATCCCGAACTCCGCATCCTGGGGATAAGGAGTAATTATTGGTGCAAAAACAGCACAGAAGATAAGAACAAAAATAATGCTTATTCCCACCAAAAACAGGGGATTTTTACTTCCCAGGTGCAGGAGATATCTCAGTTTTCCTTTGAGTTGAAATCGATTGCCTGCCATTGCTTATATCCCCCCCGGAGTTTGGATTCGGGGATCTATCAGAAAGTACACAAGATCCACAATCAGGTTGAGCACAACATAAGTCAGGGCAAACAAAATTGTAACTCCCATAATGGCCGGAAAGTCATTGGTTTGGATCGATAAAATCGTGTATCTGCCCAGACCGGGCCAATCAAAGATAGATTCAACCATAAATGATCCGCCCAGCATTAAACCATAATTGAGGCCAACGACAGTAATAGTCGGAATTAAGGCATTCTTCAGGGCATATTTATATAATACCGTACCTTTCCCAACTCCATAGGCCTGTGAGGTTTCAATATAATCCTCCTTTAAAACTTCCAACATTGAGGAACGCGACATTCGAGTAACGATGGCCAAGGAGGCAAACGACATGGTAATGGCTGGTAATATCATGTGGGTAACTGAGCTGATAAAACCCGGCCAGTTCGACGTTAACAAGGAATCTATCAGGTAAAAACCCGTGATGGATTCTATCGCATGATCCATCAGTACCTGGGAATCGATGCGGCCCTGTAATGGCAACAGATCAAAGTAACCGTGAAGTAGCAACTGCAGTGTCATACCCAGCCAGAAAACAGGCATTGCAACGCCTGATATGGAAAACATCCTGCTGGTATGATCCAGAGGCTTGTCTTTGTGAGTAGCGGAGAGCACCCCCAGGGGGATTCCTATTATTATGGCAATCAGCAATGAAACCGATACCAGTTCAAATGTGGCCGCCCACCGACTGCGTAGCTCTTCCGATACCTTCCTACGTGTTCTCAGGGACACTCCCAGATCACCTTGAACCAGATTTTTGACATAGTTAATATACTGAATCGGTAAGGGCTGATCCAGACCAAGCTCCCTGATGGCCTCATCCAGTTGCTCTTGCGTTGGTTTTGTCCCCACCCACATGGCAGCCGGAGAACCGGGGATAACATGGGAGATCACAAAGGTGATGATTGAAACGCCCATCAGCACCAGGACTATTAAGACTAACCTCTTTAACAGGTACTTCTTCATTGCTGTTGCTTTTATTCCGTGTAAATTTTTATAAGTACTTCAAATCAAGATTAACTCTCTCGGAAATTTTGCAGACCATATCATAATAGAAATATCTCTAAGGTCTTACCTTGTCATCCCGGACTTGATCGGGGATCCACCTGTCTACTTCATTATTATCAATATGGATTCCGGCTCAAGGCCGGAATGACATTTTATCCGGATTTTGGGATAACTCACCAACTTTTGAGTTTTGAGACAACCTGTTGAACCAGAATCCATTACCATAATAAAACATCTCTCTTCCAGGCGACAGCGAAGGATCTCTATTAAATCATGAAGATCCTTCGTCGTTCCTTCTCAGGATGATAATGGAATATCTTAGCTAAATGACATTGCTCCCGTAAATGGGCGCAGGACAAACTAGAGTTCTTTGGAAAAGCGACTCTATTCTCTATAAAGCTGATAATAAAAGATTCCTGAATAAGCCGGGTTATCGACATATCCTTTTACCGAAGAGCGTTTAACTATCCGACGTAAGATGTCTGCATAAAAAATCGCGGGAACATCCTTCATGATTTCACTTTGTGCTTCCTGATAGATCTTGTCTGCTGCCTGCTGATCAATTCCTTCCATTTTTACCCCTTCATCCAGTAATTGATCAACCTTGGAATTTGAATAATGTGATAGATTAAACAAAGCCGGGTCTTCCGTTTTGAACATTCCGATTAACCAGTCATTGGGAGTCGGATAGGTTGGCCACCAGGTCATCGACTGAATATTGGGCGCTGTATCCAAAGTCTTGGCCTGTTTCCAAATCGTTCCCCAGGGCCCAGGTTTTAACTCAAGTTGAATTCCAATTTGAGCGAGATTTGCCTGCAGCAACTGAGCACAGTTTTCATACTCCTGTGATGTCCCGATGTAAGCTATGGTCATTTTTAACTGATCTGCAGGGATACCACTTTCTTTGACTAACTGGGCTGCCTTCTGCAGATTATATTCCGCTGCGGGAAGACTGGCGTTATGCCCCCACATTGTTTTGGGAATCGGACCTTTTGCCACTGATGCCAAGCCATTATAGATGGAGCCGACAACCGACTGATAATCCCAGGCGTAAGACAGAGCTTGCCTTATTTTGAGATTATTGGTGGGAAATTTCTTTGTATTTATCAGAAACATGGAGTTCATCCAGGATTCGGGAGTAGTCACCTCAACCCCGGCAGCCTGTTTCAGAGAGGGTAATGAATCCACCGGAATCAGCGAGGCGAAATCAGCTTCTCCACTCTTTACCATCTGGACTTGTGTCGATTTTTCCAGAACTGTTTTCAGGATAATCCTGTCAAAATGTTTCCCGGACCAACCCTTCCAATATTTTTCATACTTTCCCAATACTGTCTGCTGACTTTTTTCCCAGCTTTCAACCCTGTAAGGCCCTGAACCGGCATCATTCCCCTGCATAAACCAGTCGGTGCCCTTTTCAGCCGCAGTGGGAGAAAAAATAAAAGCCCCATATTGGGAGGACGCTATCAGATCAACAGGTGCCGGATTTTTTAAATGGAACCTAACGGTGTGATCATCGACAACTTCAACCCCTTTTACTGCCAGCCAGATATAATATGTCCCCTTTTTCATCTTCAGGGTTCGTTCAATTGAATATTTCACAGCCTCGGCATTCATAGGAGTTCCATCATGAAAGGTCACCCCTTTTCTCAAATTGAATGTCCACGACAAACCATCTTTTGACTTTTCCCATGAGGTCGCCAAACCCGGACTCAATATTTGCTGCGAACCGGGAACATTATAATAAACAAGGGTTTCATAAACACTGGCCAGCATAATATACTCTGTAGATGATGCTGCCGACGGATCCCAGTCCTTAACGTCAGTGTAAGCCGCATATATCAAAGTATCCCTGGATCCCCCTGCTGCACTTACCAAGGAAGAAAAACAAATCAAAGCTAAAATTAACAGAATAGAAAGTTTTATTCTCATGATTCTCTCCTCAAAAATATTGATTCCATTTGAACAATACTTCGTTAATAAATACCCCCTGGATCCCCAATATTGCTACCATCAATTTTACAGAAGCATCCCATAATTCATTTCAATCAGACATCCCCTCTCTAAACTGAGAGAAATCAGGATATTCAGGCTATATTGCTGACAATCAACTTCATTTGACTTTGGGTTTCCCAAACAATCTGTAACTGATATACTAGTATTCTAATATACCTGTCAATAAAAATTTTTTCATTAGGAACTTACCCAATGAAAGGAGCAACAGTCGAGATTTTTTAGTCCTGCTAAAGTTAGCAGTATTAATATCCGATTTTTTTTAAAAAGGGGTTAACACCAAAAAGCCCGGATCAGTTTCATGACAATCCTTATTGCGACTGACAAACATTGCTTTTATTCTTCTTTCATTTTAAACACATAGGATCTGGCAGAAGTAGATGCATACCTCGCCTGTGATCTCCTGTTAGTGGATGCAAATAGTTTGGTTTAATGCATCTCAACGATAATTCCCTTGACATAGCCTGTTTTTTTTAATAGCAATCTTCATGATCAGGCGTTTCTGGACTTACCGTAACGATATTGGCGGAATTTCATCCACTACGCCGTTATAACTACCTTAACCGATTAGGGAACGATCTTGTCTCACTTAAATCCACTTCCAGGAGAACAGACCTATGGATATGAAGAGGGAATATTTTGAAGATGTTAGAATTATAACCTCTGGCACAGTTGTTTTTTGGTTTCTGGTTCTCATAGCTGGATTGGTAATTTATCCTTTTATTCTGCCCAATTACTATGTTTACATGGCCAACTACATGGCCATCAATGTTATTGTGGCCATCGGCTTAAATATGCTGGTTGGTTATACAGGTCAGATTTCACTGGGACACGCCGGATTTTTCGCCATCGGTGCATATGGAACTGTTGTGTTGATGCAACTAGCCCATCTGCCTTTTGTGATCGCTTTGCCCCTTTCCGCTTTTGTTGCCGCTATTTTTGGTTTTCTGATCGGGTTTCCGGCGCTACGGCTGGAAGGACCTTATCTTACAATAGCCACCCTGGGCTTCGGGTTAACCATCACCCTGGTGATAGGAAAGATTGAGCTATTTGGAGGGCGAAATGGTTTGCACGCTCCGGAACTCACCATTTTTGGGTGGCATGTTAAATCAGACAGGGATTTTTATTTTCTGTTGATTCCCATTACTTTTTTCCTGGCCTGGTTTGCCCGAAATCTGATCAGGACAAAAGTCGGCAGGGCTTTCATCGCCATCCGGGATGCCGATGTTGCCGCAGAAACCATGGGTGTCAATCTGACCTACTATAAAACCCTGGCTTTTGCTGTCAGTGCCTTTTATACAGGGGTTGCAGGTGGATTGTACGCTTACGTGCTTCGATTCATCGAACCGGAACTGTTCAGTCTGGTAATGTCGATCACTTTTCTGGCTTATATTGTTGTAGGCGGACTTGGCTCCATAATGGGATCTATCACGGGAGCCTGCCTGATTTCCTGGCTGGATCTGCAACTACGTAACATTTTAAGTGTGCCCTATTTGGGTGACTGGCTGGAATCCTTATCCCAGAACTACTTTTCCATCACCGGTGTTTCAAATATTCAGTATATTGTGCTGGGACTGATCATGATACTTATAATGGTATTCGAACCACATGGACTTTATGGTATCTGGATACGGATGAAAAAGTACTGGATGACCTGGCCTTTTTGAAGGGCTGATAAAATGATTATGACACCATGCACCTGCTGATCGCTTTTTGAATTTTCCTAAACCAAATGACATTAAATGTCAGCAAAAGGTAATATATGTTGGATTTTTTCCAGATGATTGTGAGTGGCATTGCCGTGGGAAGTTCATACGCCCTGATGGCACTGGCAATGGTCATCATTTACAAAACATCTGAAGTTGTCAATTTTGCCCAGGGCGAGATGGCGCTAGCCTCCTCCTACTTCACCTTCATGGTGCTGGAAAGGTACGGGTTCTCCTTCATTACTGCATTTATCTCAGCCTTTCTGTTTGCCTTACTACTCGGTATCGTCTTGGAATTTGCCATTCTGCGGAGGGCAAAAGAACCGAATCTGCTGGGATTAATAATCATCACCATCGGTTTGGAATTTGTATTGCTGGGCTTCGTATCCTGGAAATTCGGGGCTGACCAGCAGATTTTTCCATTTCCCATTAGTCCCTACGATAGTATCAGTATCGGCGGAGCCTTCTTCAGCCTGCTGGAGCTTGTCTCACTGGGGATCGCTATTATCATCATGATATTCCTGTTTGTGTTTTACCGCTATTCCAAGCTGGGGATGGCAATGAAAGCCACCCAGCAAAACCAGGTCGCAGCCAGAATTATGGGGATCAGAACCAAACGTATCATGATGTTGACCTGGGGAATTTCATCCATGGTGGGATGTACTGCCGGACTTCTTGTTTCGCCAGTTCTGATGGAACCCTTCATGATGTGGGACCCCATGCTGAAGGGATTTTCCGCAGCCGTACTTGGAGGGATGACATCGCTGCCGGGGGCTGTTGCCGGGGCATATATCCTTGGGATAATAGAGAATCTTTTTGGAGGCTATATCTCAATCGAATTTAAATCGATCGTTGCATTTGCGATCATAGTTCTTGTATTGTGCGTAAAACCCAGCGGACTGTTTGCCCGGCATTATGTCAAAAAAGTGTAAATCAAGGAATATTAGCTATTTGACCCAAGCTAAAAAGAGATAACCCGAATCAACCATGTAGCTCAGACTGTTCCTGCCTTAAAAAGAAGCGGGTTTTGCAATCCGTATTGCCAGGAACAGTCTGACCTACATTTTTATCGATCAGATGGACAAACAAGTTTTAAACCGGCTCCTTTTTCACAAGCGATAGCATTCTGATAGGTTTAAAGGATGCTCAAAACTCGATACTACTGGTCTTACTATTATGGCTTTTTTTTCCGTAAAAGATCTAGGCATTTCATTTGGAGGGTTAAAAGCCCTTCAGAATATCAATTTTGAATTAAACCAGGGTGAGATTTTCTCTATAATCGGTCCTAACGGAGCCGGTAAGACCACCCTCTTTAACTGCATCAATGGCATCTACAAACCGGATGTAGGTAAGATCTTCTTCCAGGATAAACCGATTATCGGATATAAACCGGATAAAATCGCCAGACTGGGTATTGCCAGAACCTTTCAGAATATTGAACTGTTCAACAATATGAACTGCATGGAAAATATCATGCTGGGACGCCATATCTATATAAAAACCGGCATTTTAAGGGGCGGTCTCATGTGGGGCAAACAATCCTTTTCAGGAAAAGAGGAGAGCAAACACCGTAGAAAGGTAGAAGAGATTATCGATCTTCTGGATTTACAGGCATCCAGGAACAAACTGGTTGGAGGATTACCCTACGGAACTCAGAAACTAATCGAACTGGGTCGGGCTCTGGCTCTGGAGCCTAAGTTGTTGTTGCTGGACGAACCCTGTGCCGGCATGAATTCAGAAGAAAAGCAGGACATGATATTCTGGGTTAAGGATATTCAGGATGAACTGGGTATCACAATTTTATTGATTGAACATGATATGCAGATGGTGATGGAGATATCCAACCGCATACTGGCTATTAACTTTGGTGAACCGATCACGGAAGGAACTCCGGAAGAAGTGCAAAAACATCCTGAAGTATTAAAAGCTTACCTGGGAGAGGAGGAAGACATTGAGCACGTTGCTTGAAATAAAGAACATTGAAACCTATTACGATTTAATCTATGCCATCCGGGGTGCATCTCTTTCCGTCGAAACCGGCACGATTACAACGATCCTGGGTAACAATGGCGCTGGAAAGTCCACTATTCTTAAGACCATGATGGGTTTGATTGAGGATCAACCCGACAAGGGAGTTATTGAATTTATGGGGCAGCGGATTGACGGAAAAGATACCGAGGATATTGTTCGACTGGGAATATCCTACGTTCCTGAAGGCAGGGAAGTTTTTGAAGAGCTTTCTGTCAGGGAAAATCTTTTGATGGGAGCTTATATACGGAGAGATCAAAAGGGAATTAAGAGCGATATGAGTCAGGTATTCTCCTACTTCCCCATTCTGAAAGACCGAGTCAACCAATGGGCAGGGACGCTTTCAGGCGGCGAGCAGCAGATGTTAGCCATCGGCAGGGCATTGATGAGCCGTCCCAAACTCCTTTGTCTTGATGAACCCTCCCTGGGGCTTTCTCCCATACTGGTTAAAGATATATTCAAAATAATCAAAACGATAAATAAGGCAGGGGTTACCATTTTACTGGTGGAACAAAACGCCCGCATGGCTTTGTCCAACTCTGACTTTGGATTGATTCTGGAGAACGGTCGTTTTGTCATGAAGGGAAAATCCTCCGATCTCCTGAATGACAAAGATGTTCAGGAATTCTATCTGGGAGTGCGATCTGAAGAATCCGCCAAGGGATATCAACGTTGGAAACGAAAAAAAGTTTGGAGATAACAAGGTGACAAAAGAGACAGTACCAGGTGTATTTAAAAGAACAGTTGAAAAGTATCAGGACAGGGTTGCGCTGCGTATTAAAAAATATGGGATCTGGCATGATATCTCCTGGAAAGAATACTACATCAGGGCGAAATACATTGGTTCTGCCCTCGCAACCATGGGCCTGGAGAAGGGGCAATGTGTCTCGATTATTGGGGATAACTGCTCAGAATGGGTCATCGCAGATCTGGGAATTCAATGTGTTGGCGGAGTTGCGGTTGGGATATATTCCACCAATGCCGCTCCACAGGTTGAATATACGGTGGATCACTCCGAGTCCGTCTTTCTGTTTGCAGAGAACGAAGAACAATTGGATAAGTGGCTCCATTTCCGAAGCCGTACCCCTCAGCTTAAAAAAATTATTGTCTGGGATCTGGAAGGACTGCGGGATTATGAAGATCCCATGGTGATGTCATTTGATGAGTTACTGGAATATGGGAGAAAGGTATGTGAGGAGCAACCGGATCTGTTTGAAACCCGTTTAAATCAGGTTCAGCCAGACGATTTGTCGGTACTGATCTATACTTCCGGCACAACCGGCCCTCCAAAGGGAGCTATGCTGACCCATGCCAATGTCACCTGGCTGTCCGGCGCTTTAACCAAGATTAATCCCATGTGGGACAAGGATGAGGTGATGTCCTTTCTCCCACTTTGTCATATTTTTGAAAGGGTATTTTCCGTATTTGGCCATATCACCATTGGCTATGTAGTCAATTTCATAGAAAGCCCGGATACGGTGACCGACAACATGAGGGAGATCTCTCCCACAGTTGGCTATGCTGTCCCCCGGGTTTGGGAGAAATATGCCTCCTCCATTTATATTCGCATGGCCGATGCCGACTGGGTTAAACGCCATATTTACAATCTATGCTATACCATTGGTAAAAAGCGGGCTGTAATCAAGATGAACTATAAACCGGTTCCTCTTTATCTGGAGTTGCTTTACTGGATTGCTTATTTTTCGGTTTTTCGAAAACTTAAAGAACGCCTCGGTTTTGATCGCATGAGAATAGCTTATTCAGGAGCAGCGCCTATTTCCGAAGATGTGCTGCTTTTTTTTCAATCCATTGGCATTAACATGGTTGAAGGATACGGACAAACGGAAGGTTCCGGTGTAACCTGCGCTTCCCGCGCCGGGCAAGTAAAATTCGGAACCGTAGGTCCTCCTTTACCGGGAACGGAGGTTAAAATTGCCGAAGACGGTGAAATTCTGGTCAAATCACCATCTGTTTTTAAGGGTTATTATCGCAATCCGAAAGCAACGGCTGAAACAATAATCGACGGTTGGCTTCATTCAGGGGATATCGGTAAATTAGATGAGGATGGTCATTTAAAAATCACCGATCGAAAAAAAGATATCATTGTCACAGCCGGAGGTAAAAACATCTCTCCACAATATATTGAGAATAAGCTTAAAGCCAGTACTTACATCAACGACGCAATTATCATCGGTGACAACCGCAAATATCTGGCTGCGCTCATCATGATCGACGAAGATACGGTAGTGAAATACGCCCAGGATCATAAGATACAGTTTTCCACCTACGGAGATCTGACGCAGTCCGAAGAGATCAGGCAATTGATACAGTCAGAAATCGATGAGGTAAACAAAACCTTGTCACGTGTGGAACAACCGAAGAAATTTGCCATTCTCCCCAAGAAACTTTATGTGGAAGACGGAGAAGTCACTCCCACCATGAAGGTCAAACGCAGTTTCGTCCATAAAACCTTTTCCGGCCTGATAGAGGCGATGTACTAATTGCCTTTCCCATAAAACCTTTGATTAAGGCGGAAATCCTGCCTTAATCCCTGCCTGGTTCCTTACAATAAAGCCGGATACTCGTGAGAGTTAAGAATCCCCTTTTCTAAAAACCCCAAAGCCTGTAAAAATAAAACATTATAATATTCGAAAATGTTGACCAGGTGTCCTAACCCCTGAAACCGGATTTTCATAAAAACTCGACCCCGACCTAATGGTTCCAAACCCAAATACAGCCCGCCAAGCAGCACCGAATCTTTCCAAGGATATTGTCCAAAAAACCCGTAAGCAGTTGCTACACTACCGGAAAAAAACCGGAATAATCTCCATTATCCTTAATAGCGACTACGAGACTATTGACGGGGCATCAGGCAATTGGGTCTGCGAGCATTATTATTGTCGAAATAAGGAGGAGTGTCGAAAAGATCATCGCCTGGTTATTGAAGAAGCCTACCGTCTCGGGAACACGTTTATTCACCTCTGTCACCGGAATTTTGTACTTTGGGGACTGCCCTTGACGCAAGACAACAAAATCATCGGTGGTGCTATTTCAGGATTTGTTCTATTTGAACAGAACCGATCACAACTTTCCAAGTATCTTGAAGACTTTCCGCTGATCGAATCCAGCCAGGCTTTCCTCTCGTCCAAATCCGTCAGTTCCTATTCCAAACTCCTGTTTGATGTTTTTAAATCCGGAAAGCTGATCGATGTGGATCTGTTCAAACTATCCGAGGAGAAAGCCTACATTCAAAAAGAGATAGGCGAGAAACTAATCGAGAATAAACAGAAAGGCGCATTTGACAAACATATTATCTATGAAAAGCAGGAAAACTTGATGAACTCCATTAAATTCTGCGACATAGATGACATTCGGGATAATCTGAACGATGTATTGAGCGAGATCTTTCTTGAGGGAATCGCCAATATTAAACTGTTGAAATTTAGAATGCTGGAACTGTTTGTACTGATTTCCAGAACAATGATGGAGGTGGGAGGCGACATTGACGATTTTTATCATCTAACCACCCAATATACGAAAAATACGGAAAACCTGGACGATATCTATTCATTTTCAATCTGGCTTAAGGAGGTGCTGGACGATTTTATCTCCACACTCATCTCCACCAGGAAAAAATTAGGTCAGGTTAACCGGGCAATAGAGTTTATCAAGCAAAACCTTGATAAAAAACTGCTCTTGTCCGAAGTTGCTGCAACCGTTACCATGTCTGAGTCCCGGTTTTCTTGCATTTTCAGGCAGGAGACCGGGACATCCTTTCCGGAATATGTCAACTCGGTAAAAATTGAAAAAGCAAAAGAGATGATAGCCCAAGGTACAGATTCATTGACAGAGATTGCTGCCAGTCTTTGCTTCTATGACCAGAGTTATTTTACAAAAACATTTCGCAAATATGCGGGCCTAACCCCGAAGCAGTACCATAAAAAAATCAAAACTACCTCATGAAGGCTGGACAAGCAACATGACAACGGATGAAAGTGTTCTCAGGCAGATTCAAAACTTTATTATCAACGGTGATAATGAGTCCCTGAATAAGCTGGTACGGAAGCAATTGAAGAAAGGAATGTCGGCATCTAATATCTTATATGACGGTATGATACCCGCAATGGACCATATTGGAACCGAATTTAAGTTTAACCGGATATTCATTCCGGAGGTATTGCTTTCCGCCAGGGCAATGAATGACGGGCTGATACTACTGGAGCCCCATTTGTCACAGAGGAGATCCGCTTTGCGTCATCGCATCCTGATCGGCACTATTCATGGGGACATGCATGATATCGGGAAAAATCTGGTCGCCATTATGTTAAAAGGAGCCGGGTTTGAAATCCTTGATCTCGGGTTTAATGTACCCGTGGAAACCTATATCGAAAAGATGAGGGAGTATCAGCCTGAGATTGTCTGCTTATCTTCGCTGCTGACCACCGCCATGCCGGGGATGAAAACGGTGATCGACGAAATGGAACAAAACGGTATCAGGCAAAAGATCAAGGTTTTGGTGGGAGGTGCACCGGTTAGTCAACGATTTGCCGACAATATTGGCGCTGATGGTTATGCCGATGACGCCATTCAGGCAGTCGATCTTGCCAAAAACCTGCTCAAGATCTGATAAAAATGTTTCATTCAACACTCACGTATAATCTACACCAGACAGGACCCTGGCAACTATCAATGATTGAAACCTGTTATCTTTTCATCAGCAATCCTTATATCCCACTTTTCCAACTTGATTTTTTGGCACGATAATAGAAGATGTAACTATAGGTTTTTATTTAGATCTAAGGTATACCTGGAGAAAAGTATCGTTGAATAAGGCAATATTCCATTTTTGGTTAAAAACTGGTATCGTAATTTAAATTTTTCTATAAACGATTAAGCGACATACAATGGTTTCTTCTGACTGGTGGCACACCTTCCTTAGGCATACCAAGGCAATTAAAAGCTCTGAGACCGGCCTTTCTTCTCTGACTGAAAAGTTGAGTTCAACCCTGAGACTTTTCCATTTATTTCAGGAAGAACCGGCAAAACTGAAACAGATCGGAGAAAACGATCTGAGGTCCTGGATCAGCAAGCCGGAAGCCTTATACAAGGAGTTGCAATATTTAGAGCTCCAAACCGGAAATCCGACCAAAAGAGCATTCTATGCCTCCTTTGCCAAAGCTGTTGATGAAGGAATAGGTGTTATCAAGGAAAACATCCGTCCGGAACCGGCTGCGATTCAAGTGGAATCAAAGCAGCAGACAATCGTTGGCAGAATCATCAAGACTTACAAGGCGGCCACATTAGGAAAGGCTCTCACTGATTTTAAGAGACGTTATACAGAAATTATGGAAGCCCAACTTCACGCTTCTCAGGCAAAAGGATTAAAGAACTCGACGGCGGATGAAGCCGATCGGTTACAGAGTTTTCTGGCAGTCACCTCCTATTGGCTGCAACGCCATCACGCATTGGAATATGCTTTTAATGTTTTGAACGAGAACCTGAACCTTAAAGAATATCCCATTGACAAGGAACCCTTACCTCTGCAATTTCGGTTGGAGCAGTCCACATCCGCCCATATCTTCCGTTTAGTCAGGGCTAATGCCAAAAAACCCTATCCGGAGGACCGTTCTATCCTGGACATTATCAATGACTGCCACACCATCCCCGTTCATTCAAAAGGCGGCAATCAAGTGGTCGAAGACCCGGAGGTCATCCGCTTTCTACGGCTGCACTCTCAAGAGAACAAACTGGGTATATTCAAGAACGATAATCTCAGCCAGATTGCTCAACAGATGTACTATATTCTGGTCAATACCCTTAATGATATTGACCAGTTATCAGAAAACGTAATATCCGCAATCAACCTTACTCCCTTGTCTGATCTGGAGTATGCTTTTTCGGACATCAATCCTGAAGAGTGCCGGTCCTTGCTGAGAAGGAAGTTTCAGAGCCTGCTGCCGGGAATTAATGAACAGCATCGTCTCAAACAAGGAAAACCCGGCGATAAAGATCAAAGCACACGTACCTTTGATATTATGGAGGACTATAACCGGGAATTCCAAAAGGAAAAGGAGGTGGTTCTTAGCAATCCCAAACCAGCCATGGCAACTGCCTACTGGTTACGACGTATGTTGACCGCTGTTATCAAAAATAATTTTTCACTTGAACAGAAAGACAGGGAGCATAAATCAGGCACTCCGGCAATGCAGAAACACAGCCAATTAACTCTGAGTCGCTATTTTTTGGTAGGAACCAGCATCACCATTGGAGAAGACGATATTGCCAATTTTCACATCAACCCCGATGACGTAAAGTCCAGTGAATTGAGCATTCAGAGAGTAGATCGGACTGATAAATGGATTGCCGTACGTAAAAGTGAAAAGACCCATCGAATCCTGAAAAAGGATTTTTTTAGTGTTACTAAAGATTTTATTGAAAAGGACCTCAATCCCGCCTTGGTGAAATTTGGATTTGACGAGATTGATCTCAATAATCAATTGCTTCCTGAAATCCATGAGCGGTTGGCAGATGAGCAGAGGATTGAAACGATTCGGTCAGCCATCCTGGGAACAATTATCACCAATCTGGAGGAGTTTCGAAAAAGTGAAGAGTTTCATGCCACCCTCCGTCGCTACTTTAAAAAACCAACCTACAACAATCTCCATTACCCGGAAAATGAGAAATTAGCGTTGGTAGCCAAGGGGCTGGCACACAGCAGTACCTCCATTCTGCAAATGAAATTTCGTCGCGTTCTTAAAGTAAAAGAGGAGATAACGGATCGTCTGCATGAGCTTCAAGCGGTAATTGAAACCGAACCCATGTCCAGGAATCAAGCAGAAAATTTTCAGGAGGAATTCAAACTCGTCAAATCATTAATGGGGATTCTGAATAAAATACAACAGATCATGATCTACGCTAGACCATCCCTAAAAGATGTAAAATTGCAACCGGATAGTGATATTCATGTGTTTAAAGCAACAAATGGAGACTAACCTCAAATCTCCATATTCAAGGAAACTCCGCAAAAACAGGCGTTCCATCCCTTCCCGCCTGATACACTATTTGCCGTTTACACCCGGTTGATTATGCTGTAATAAAAAGATCAAATTCCCCCCGAATTATTTCCAGAAGGATTGAATGAAAACGGAATTTCCCGAAAACTTGTTTGATGAAGACACCCTGAAAGACGCTATTGCCTGTGCTGTTTTGATGTCTTCAATAGATGGTGAGATCCACGATACGGAATGGCAGGTTATACAATCCTTTGCTAACAAGTACTGGAAAGATGACTATATGGATTTTAACACTTTTCAGGGGGAGATCACAGGAAAGATAGAGAGCGTTTTTAATGAAGAGGAAACCTTTCAGGAAAAACTCAATCAGTTTTTGGAAAAACTGACGGGCAACTTGACCTCTCAACAAAAAAACATCGTTTTAAACCTGGTGGGTGATGTGATGGCTGCGGATGGTATCATGACCCTGGATGAATCAAAGTTGTTTGCATCCTTAATGGACAAACTGGGAATCCGAATCAACTAAACCTTTGAGTGAAGTTTTGATGCTTCATAAACAACATCAACCAGTTTTTTCAAACTGCTCAACTCTGCAAATTCATCCGGCGTAACCCAGGCAAAATCGTCATGCTCCAGACTTCGGACAACAGATCCGGACAGATATCGTGCCCTGTATACAATTAGCACCATCGGTTTCCCTTTTCTCCTTGCTTGATAAGCCTTAACCGGTCTTGAATCTATCTCTACTTCCAAACCACATTCTTCCTCGATTTCTCGTTTTAATGCCTCTAATGGTTCTTCATCAGCTTCAACCCGACCTGAGAGTGTCTCCCATAAACCGGGACCGGCGTCTTTAGTGTGAGACCGTTTCATGGCCAGGATTTTATCACCCTTAAAAATAATTGCAGCGACCGCTGCGACAAACATTACGGTATCATCCATCTTTATTGTATACAAAAAGGAAATGAAAGGATTGGATTCTTTGGCTCAGGAATTAAAAGGAAGCAGTAACTAACCTCAGGGATGGTTTGGTTTTTTGATAACCTTTTCAATGGCCACTTCTATGATGTCTCTAAAATCATCATCAGAATACTCTTTTCTTAACAATACCGTTCCCTGTTGAATATACTTTGGGGTTATCTGGTTCATACTCAAGGCGTAGACATCCTGAATACAGATCGAACAGTAATCGAACTCCGGATAGTCAGGCAGTACATCGTTCATACATTTGATCACTTTAGCCTCCCAGATGTTCCTGACACTCGCCAGATTTACTCCGAAGGAATCGTATTTATCTTTTTTCATCTCATATTCACTTGTCATCGTTGATCATAAAACATGATATGCAAACCGGGTTATTCTGAAACCAATCTGGCACTCCACAATTTACCCATTCTCCCCGCCGCCGTAAGAAAAACGGATTAACCACCTGGACTTAAAAGATAGTACCAGCTTTGCCCCACCAGGGATACACCTAATTTTGCCTGAATAAGAGAGGGGACAGTAACAACAGGTTTCAATGATGATCTGGCGGTTCTTCTTCATGGAAAATCTCGAATCGCCATCTCTAGAAAATCCAGATAAGATAATCCATTGGCGTCACTCCCATCGGACAAGCCCTATGTGCGTCTAAGATCCTGTCTTTTACTGACCAATAATTATACCCATCACCAAATGCTTGAATTGTACCTTTTGCTGCTGCATCAAATACTTCATTGGAAGGTATGAATGAGCCATTGGTAAAGAATTTGTTCTGTAATTTATCTTTGGCTAAATGCTGCCCTGACCTAACAAATGCCTGATCAGCGTCAATGAGGAAAGTGGAAGAAGGTCAAGTAAACACCACTTTCTACTTGATGGTGTCCACATGTGCAGAAGCAGTAGAGGTTTTGATCGCAAACAAAATAGATTATATGAATAGGATTCCTTTCTTCATAACATTACTTTCTATGGAAACTTAAAATGATACTCAAGTTAAACAAGACAAAAATTCATAATATCTTCATAGAATATTTTCTCCTCCATCAACTTAGGGGTTTTTTCAATAATTGGCTCGAAATCCATATAGGGTAATATATGCTTTTCGATATCGATGCCGGGGGCGATTTCGACAAGCTCCATGCCTTTTACCCCCAGTTTGAACACACATCTTTCGGTTACGTATAAAACAGATTTCTTGTTTTCTTGCGCAAATCTTCCACTGAAAGTAACATGTTCGACCTGGTTAACAAATTTTCTTTTTTTACCTTCTTCATCAATGATTAGTTTACCATCTTTGATTGAGACTCTTAATCCAACTGCAGTAAATGTCCCGATAAACACAACTTTTCTTGCACACTGACTGATATTAATAAAACCACCTGCTCCCGGATATCTGGGTCCGAACTTACTAACATTGAGATTTCCGTTCTTGTCGGCTTGGGCTAATCCCAAAAAAGCGATATCCAATCCACCACCGTCGTAAAAATCAAACTGACTTGGCTGATCCAACAAGGTCGTAACATTTGAAGCAGCCCCAAAACTCAAACCCGCAGCAGGAACACCACCGATAACACCCGGTTCGGCGGTAAGTGTGACATCCTGGAATATTCTTTCCTCGGCTGCAATACTGGCAATCCCTTCCGGCATCCCCAGACCTAAATTGACAATATCGCCCTTGGAAAGCTCAAAAACGGCCCTTCGTGCAACTATCTTTCTGGCGCTCATTTTCATGGATACAATATCGGACAAAGGTACTTTGACTTCCCCGCTGTAGGAAGGATTATAACTTTCAGCGAATGTTTGCTGATGGTTCTTCGGATCTGATAGAACGATATAATCAACCAGAATTCCCGGAATTTTAATGTCCCGTGATTTCAAACTGTTTCTTTCGGCGATACGTTCCACTTGGACAATCACCTTACCACCGCTGTTTTTTGCCGCCATTGCAATGGCCAAAGATTCAATATAGAGCGCCTCTTTTTCCATTGTAATATTCCCATCAATATCTGCCGTTGTTCCCCGGATAATGGCTATATCAATGGGAAAGGTCTTGTATGAGAGATATTCTTTACCATCAAACTCGATCAGATCAACCAGTTCTTCGGTTGTCTTTTCATTAATCTTCCCACCGCTATCCCTGGGGTCGACAAATGTATGCAACCCAATATTATTGATGGTTCTTGGCCGTTTTGCTGCTATATCTCGATACATTTGAGAGATAACTCCCTGGGGAAAATTATACGCTTCTATCTTATTATCAAGCGCCAGTTTTTGAATTTTCGGTACCAATCCCCAATGGCCTCCTATAACCCTCTTCAAAAGCTTTTCATATCCGAAATGGTTCAACCCCCTGTCTTTTGCATCTCCTTGTCCTGCTGCATATACCAAGGTTATATCTTTTGGAGTCTGGGTTTCTGAAAACCGCTTCTCAATGGCAATCAGTACCTCTTCAGCAACACCAATCCCGATAAATCCGTTGGTTGCAACCGTATCCCCATCTTTAATAATTGAAGCGGCTTGATCTGATGCCACTATTTTACTGTTTGTTTCCATTGGAATTTACCCTCCTGATCCCAAACGTAGCCCGCCGTGAATAAAGAATACGTCTCCCGCAATTGCTTCGTTTTTATACATCTCACCGATCAGGGAAACTACTTCTTCAGGTTCAATCAAACGCCCGATCGGGACATCAGACAGGATTCTGCTCAGGGCTTTTTCGTTCATATTTTTTACCATTTCTGTCCCAACATATCCAGGAGCAATCGCCGAGCAACGAATCTTATCAGAAAACCCCCTTCTGAACAATTCCGCGGTAATTACTTTCGGCATAACAGACATGGCTGCTTTGGTTGAAGAATAATTGATTTGTCCGGCTGTTCCCAATGAGCCAGTAGAAGAGATAAAACAGATCAGCCCTTTGCAATTATTGTTTATCATTCTTTCAAGGCATTCGCGGGCTGTCAGAAACACCCCCGTTAAATTAATATCAATTACTTTTTGGAATTGTGTCAGAGACATTTTGCGTGTAACCTTCCCAGTCTCTTTGTCCGGCGAGACCATCATGGAATCCATGATAATTCCGGCAAACGGTGCAACCAAGTTGATCTCTCCAAATTTTTCAATGGCTGTATCCGCTAAAATTGCACAGTCTTCCTCCTTGGTTACATCACATAAAACGGTTGCGACATTTGGTTTTAACGTGGAAGCGGCATAATCAAGAGCTTTTAAATCGATATCTCCCAAAACAACGTTCCCACCATTTTCAGTCCAATATCTGGCAAGCGCCAAGCCGATTCCACTCGCCCCCCCTGTTATCACCGCAGTTTTCTTAGTAATCTCAAGCATGATTATCTTTCTCCTGTCGTTTTGCTAGTGATTGTATTCGTTTGCCTGCCCTAATGTGCAATTATAAGACCACAGGGGAAAGTCCTCCTATTCCTGCTAAAAGAGCTGTTTCCAGCAGATCAAGTGATAACTGGCACGAGTATGTCTCCAACTATCTGAATAGTTTTTCTTTATCCTTGTATCAGCCATTTAAACAAGCTGAAAACGATTTCCAGTATAATAAACAAGATATAAGGAATTGTGTATTTGATAGATCACATGCTGTTTATTATGCGATATTAAGGAGAAAAAACCGTATCAAATATTCTACACTGTACACCCCATGCTACAGACTTATCTAAAATTAAGAATCAGTATTGATCGGCTACGAAAAGGGAGCCTTTACCGGGGCTGATTCCCGTGGAAAACCAGGAAAATTTGAGCTGGCGCATCAGGGGACAATTTTTTTGGATGAAGTGGGAGATCTTCCTTTAGAGATGCAACCCAAACTGCTGAGAGTTCTGGAGGAAAAGGAGTTTGAAAGAATCGGTGGAAACCGAATCGTGAAAACCGATTTCCGCCTGATTGCCGCTACTAATCGCAATCTTGAGGATTTGATGGCCCAGAACCTGTTTCGCCGGGATCTGTTTTATCGCATGAACGTCATTCATTTAGGCATACCACCACTTAGAGAGCGACAAGATGATATCTTGCCGCTGGCCAACCACCTTCTGCTTAAGATGGCCAGCGATCTGTTTCCATTCAAAGTCTCAATCGACAAGGAAATAAAAAAGGCATTTCTCAAATACCACTGGCCAGGAAATGGCAGGGAATTACGCAATGTTTTGGAACGCGCCCTGACTTCACTAAACGGCCATACACTCAAATTTTGCCATTTGCCGTTGAATATTCGTCACCACCACAGTAAGGATACGGGCAGGGAAACGCTGTTGAGCGTTATTACTGCGAGAGCTGAAAAAGAGGCTATAATCGAAACATTAAAAGCGACCGGCAACAATAAGAGCCAGACTGCAAATATGTTGGGAATCCATCGGACCCTTCTCTACAAAAAAATAAAACGCTACAATATAATTGATCCCGGATTAGTATCAAGGAAATGATGCTGCAAGGTTGAAACGAATCGATTCTGAGGGAAAAATCAGAAAACCAAAAGTGTATATGATTTGATACACACCCGATTTTTTTATCTACCACGAATTCAAAAGATATGGTTTCAAACGCCACCAATATTGAGCGCCGGTGTTTTCGGTACTCAGTATTGGGGCCGTGTATATACTCATTTAAACAGCTTCTTGAGATAAAGGAATTGGGTTCAGGTCTTGTGTTTAACCCAGATTTTCTTATGCAAATATGTCAAAATGAAAGACGTGACCCCAATTTTACACGATTTTCTCATGCAAATATGTCAAAATGAAAGACGTGACCCCAATTTTACAGAACCGATCCTCCACTTAACATATTACAGGGAGTTGACAAAAGAACGCATTTCGCTGTTAAACCGTTCTGAATTCTCCCAGAATGGTGCATGGCCGACATCCGGATAGAAAGAAAGTTGTGCGTGACTGATTTTTTCCTTGTGATAATTTGCCATGTCTGTCAGCACAAGCGCATCTTTTTCTCCATGGGTGAGCAACACAGGTTTGCTGATTTGAGCAAGAACGTCATCATTTTCAATGGCACGACCGAATAGCCCGGCTCGCACATATGGAGGAACAATTGTATTGAATCCTAAAAAGAAATAGTACTCTTCAGGAGTGAATTCCTTGTAGACAACCAAACGCATAAATTTCTGCAGGGCTGCAACACTTTCTTCAGCCACATCTGAGAAGAACCCCTCAGCAAGGCCAAGGAAATCCTGGGTAAGAAAAGGAAAAACCGGCTCACCCAGTTTCGAGACCCCTCCAACAAAATTAAGACCACCAATGTGCTCTTCACCGTAATGCCGGACGTAGTCACACATGATTTCGCCACCGTATGACCAACCGCTCAACACGGGGTGATCCAGTCCAAGTGTGTTGATGACGGCTTGAACGTCGTCTGCCCAAAGCTGGGTGTCGCTATATGCGTCCAGGGGTTTATCGGACAAGCCGTGTCCACGGATGTCCAGTGTAACCAGGCGAAAATCTTCTGCTAAATTGGATTTTGTTTGCTTATTCCAACAAAGCCCACATTGCGAAAAACCGGGGATAAAGAGAATCGGTTTTCCCTGTGGATTCCCTGTCTCCTCAACATGAAGTTGAATATTACCACCGCCTGTCACTTTATGATATTTCATGATACTGCCTCCTGCGTTTAGAGTTAGTATTAATCGGTATGTTGCCCTAAAAAACCAGGGGGCTAACATTTGAAAACAATAGAAATACCCCTCTCAACAGCCAGCTGCGGGGCATTACTTATCATTCCGTTGCAAGCTGGAACCAGGATCATACTTGACTGAATTCCTGATCAAGTCAAGTATGACTGGGCGAAGCAAGTTTCTGGAAATGAAACCAAAATAAACCATACGTTTAGTGCGGGAAATGGAGAGCTACAAACTTTCCCCAATGAATGGGGTTCCTTCAGGAATACTGATACCATGGTAAAACATATCAGACCTTTCGCTTCTGATGTTTCCAATATGTATTCCGTAACTCCCTTTTTAATATCTTACCGTAATTATTCTTGGGCAATTCATCTATAAAATCGATGGACTTGGGCGTTTTATAGCCCGCAATATTACTACGGCAGAAAAGAATCAATTCAGACTCTGTAACCGATGCTCCTTTAATCAGGGAGACTATTGCCTTGACCTCTTCGCCCCATTTAGGGTCTGGTATCCCGATAACGGCGACCTCTCTGACCGCTGGATGTGTTATCAAAATCTCTTCAGTTTCACGTGGATAGACATTCTCTCCACCACTAATAATCATATCTTTGGAACGATCCATGATAAATAGATACCCCTGTTGATCCATATAGCCCATGTCACCGGTATAAAGCCACCCGTTTCGAATGGCTGCTTTAGTGGCCGCTTCATTTCGCCAATACCCCTTCATAACCAGATCTGAACGGGTTACAATCTCTCCAACTTCGCCGGTTGAACATTCCACCCCGTTAGGATCTGCGATCCGAACCTCGACATCCGTACGTTCGATCCCGGAAGATGCCAGGCGTTCCAGCTGCATGACATCTCCTTCTAACACATGATCCCTATGGGGAAGACCGGTGATTGTCATGGGAGATTCTGTTTGCCCGAATAGTTGTACAAGACAAGGACCTATTTTTTTAATGGCATTTTTAAGGTCTTCCACCAGCATCGGAGCGCCTCCATAATTAAGAGCTCTCAACGAACTGATATCATACATTCCTAGCGAAGGGCTTTCTACCAAGAGCTTAATCATAGTAGGAGCCGCAAACATATTGGTGATTTTGTTCTTTTCAATGGTTTCAAATACGAGGGCAGGATCAAACGATTTAGATGCCAGAATTACATTTGCAGCTCCTTTGGCAATGTTGGGGATAGCATACATCCCACTACCATGAGAAAGAGGCGCGGCATGAAGTGCTGCATCATCCGAACTGAATCCAGGACAGATATCGGCATAGAAGTTCATGGTCATAGCCAGCAGGTTGCGGTGAGTCAGCATAGCACCCTTAGGTCTGCCGGTTGTACCGGACGTGTAAAAGAGCCAGGCAGTATCATCAGGATGGATATCGACATCGATAAACTGATCCAATTCTGCAGACAGCAGTGTCTCATAATCTAAAAGAGCGCCTTTTGCACCGGAAAGTGTGATTAAATGGTCGACCTTCGGCAGCTGAGAACGGATATCAAGTATGATATCGTTAAACTCAGGAGAGAGGATAACAGCCCTGGCCTCCGAGTTGTTGATGATAAAAGCAATTTCCTTGGAGTGGAGGCGAAAGTTTATAGGGACTGCACTGCACCCTGCTTTGAAAGCTGCAAAAATAGATTCGAGAGTTTCCGGATAATTGTATTGAAGTACTGCAATATGGTCTCCCTGCCGGATCCCTAAACGGCCAAGCGCATTTGCCAGACGGTTGGTCCTTGAGTTAAACTCCAGATATGTCAACCTACGGTCACCATGGACAATACCAAGATTGTCCGGATAGTTACGCGCCGATTTAGTCAATAGTGTGCCAATATTCATTACTTTTTTCTTTTCAGATCAAATGGTATTCAAATTGAGGTGATAATCTCTGTTTTATTCACTTCCTTTATCCACGTTTAACGTTTGGCAAGTCCAGCATCTGGGACCGGAGACAAACCGCAAAGTCATTTTTTTCTAATCGCAAACCGATAATTTTCCGTTGTAGCGTTATTGATAATCGATCAACGAGAAATTGTATATCACCTTATGGGGTGAAAAACGACTACACGAAAGGGTGATGAATAAGAGGGAGATTGTCAGACAAGTGAACGATAGTCTTGGGCGAAATGACAACACAGCTATTTGGAAAGATAAACAAGCCCTTCCCTGAGAGCCGCTTTAATGGCTTGTGATCTTTTTGATACCCCAAGTTTCTGATATATGTTTTTGAGATGTGATTTAACAGTATCTAAGGATAGGCATACAGATTCTGCAATCTGCTGATTCGACTCCCCATCCACCAGGCATTCAAGGATCTGAAGTTCTCTTTGGGAAAGAATGCTTCGTGGTATCACCTGTCCAGACAGACCAACACCTTTTAATTGTTGAAACACCTTGTTTGTTACTGATGGGTCAATATACGAGTGTCCATCGTTTACCAGGCGCAGTATTCTAACCAGTTCCCCCTCTTTAACATCCTTGAGTACATAACCGTCAGCTTCAGCCTTGATTGCCTCGACAACATATGCTTCATCATCATAATTCGTGAGCAGAATTACTTTGATTTGCGGTCTGCTGCGCTTGATCAGCCGGGTGGCTTCAATGCCACCGATACCCGGCATTTTAAGATCCATCAACACCACATGAGGAGAATACTCGTCCAGAATTTCAAGGCATTCCATACTCGATGTGGCTCCGTAAACCACCTGAATATCAGGCTCTAGCTCCAACAAAGCTTTTAAGCCTTCCCTGACAATGACGTGATCGTCAACTACAACAACTCGAATATCTGTCATATCATATTCACCTAAAGTTTCAGCGGAACGGTTACTGTTATCTGGCATCCATTCATATCCTTTGATTCAATAACAAACTGACCTCCCGCCTTTTCTGCTCTTTCACGCATGGTCAACAACCCTATACCGGAATGGCTTTTTGACTTAGGAGCAGGATCTGTGACCATCCCTCGTCCATTATCACGAATCTTCAAAGATAACCAGTTTTGACGAATAGTATTTAGGGATATATCGACCTGCGAGGCCCGGGCGTGCTTACGAATATTACGAAGCGCTTCTTGGCATATCCGATAAAGGGCAATACCTATGTCGGGGTGTATATTCAGAGTCTCCGGGCAATCAAAACTGACAGCGAGTCCTGAATCCTCCTTGAAGCAGGAGATGGCCTGGTGTAGCGCAGTGACAATTCCAAGGTCGTCTAAAATCTTTGGTCTTAACTCGCTGATAATGCTGCGTGCTTTCTTCAACGCACCGTTGATGTCATGGACAAGGCGATTCAGCTCCTGTTCAAGCCGAGGTAAATCCTTGTTAACCAAGGCCTGACATACCAGGGCTTTATAACCAATCGCAGTAAGCGCCTGAGTAATGGTATCGTGGATATCGGCTCCAATTTTCTTTTTTTCTTCTTCTTGCACAGAGATGAGTTTACCCGTTAATTCATGAAGCTCTTCTTTTTTGCCGGCTAGCTCAGAAACCATCAATGAGTTTGATAAGAGCGCCCCGGTGAAATAGACAAATTGATATAATAGGTTTTTATCAAATCTCTGCAGCTTAAAGACTCGCCCCTTATCGTGCACGATAAACAAGACTGTCGCATCAGAATTGGTTGTGTGGATGGGAATGCAGACAGTTTGAAAGCGCTCCTGCTGCGTCTCTTCGTCAAATCCAATCATCGCACCACTTACATCAATGGCCATGGCTTTGCTCGTCTGTTTTACCCGCAGCTCAATTGCTTCAATAAACCCGGGTGGAAGTTGACCAGAAGCCAACCGGCCCTCTTTTGAATCATCATCGTGTCCAGCAATGGGGGCTATATAGGATCCTTCAAGACCAAAGATATTAAAAATGCCCTGTCTGGCACATGATCGAAGTTCCTCCCGTTTAAACATAGACACCGCACTAGCTGCATAGCGATGTAATTCTTGGAGTTGATTCCGACGATGCTGGATAATTTCGTCACGGGTTCGGAGGAAAGAATCTGACAAAAGGAAGTTTGAATAGTTTATCAGATGATTAATTGCTTTGATATCATTAAAAGATATCAGACCAGATTCATCTTGACTTACATTGTTGCTGTTAATAAGGGACCACATAACATCGGTGAATGCCATCTTATAAGTAAACATATCTTCCAAATCATAGCCTTCAACAGCCCGCTTATATCCAATCTGACGCTGGTCTTCAAAAAGAACTTCCAACCTTCCGTCGAGTGCCTCTTGAAAAGCCCTAACAAATGCATGACTTCGTTTTTGACCTTCGGGATGTTCTGAAATAAAAGACTTATATGGCGTTAATGGTCTCTGTTGCAACCGCTCACGGATGAGCTGATAGATATTTTCCTGATGGTCCTTGAAAAAGCGGGAAAGCTTTTCCATGTCAGCATCTGCGATGATTTCCTGTATATCGATTCTTATCATGCCAGGCATTCAATAGATTACATTGGTTGAAAGTCAAGATGAGGAACCGTTGATTAAAAAATATTGATCCGGTGGAGAGATATGCAATTGAAATTAAAAGTCATGAAACCTTATTTTCCAGGCAAGCATCCGACCATTTTTCTAGGAATCTTATTATTGTTCCCACCACAACAAATCCTGAATTTAGATGTTTTGGAGACAAATTGATAAAAAAGTTGTGTTGATGCTTACAAAATATTTCGGCTTTCAGGAGATTTAGTTGACCTTCATATGCTTCTAATTGTCAACCAATAGTTTGTTAAACCAGTTGCTGGTGGATGAATTCCAAAATAGTAGGTTCTCTCGTTCCCCCCTAATTCACAAAATATTTTGGTGTTTACAATAAACCATCAACCAAAGAAATTGTTTTTTATATACCTATATCAGCAGTATTAGCTTCTATATTTGAGGCAGTGAGTTCCTCTTTCCATTTTTCTCTTTACTGTATCAGATTCCCTGGATTTTGCTCTTAACTAAATCGTATTGCTTGTTCTATGGTAACAATATACTTTAAATTACATTTAAATAACCGGGGAAAAGCACCATGATCAGCATTGTCATTCCGATTTACAATGAAGAGGAAACACTTCCGGAACTTTGGAGGAGGCTTCATAACGTTATCAGTAGCTGGAGCCATAAGACAGAAGTCATTTTTGTCAATGACGGCAGCTCCGATTCCTCTCTTTCGATATTAAGAGAGCTGGGATTGAGAAATCCCGGTGTTCTTAAGATCGTCCAACTTTCGAGGAATTTTGGTCATCAACCGGCTGTTGTATCAGGGATTTCGACGGCAACAGGTGATGCCGTTATCCTAATGGATGGGGATCTACAGGATACACCGGAAAGCCTACCTAACCTGGTAGCCAAATGGGAATCCGGATATGACGTTGTTTATGCCATCCGGGCGAAAAGAAAGGAGTTTTTCCTTAAACGACTTGCTTTTAAGGCTTTTTATCAGGTTCAGGCGAAAATGGTGGATCTTTCTATTCCACTTGATGCCGGGCTGTTCTCCATTCTGGACAGAAAAGTGATCGATATTATGATGTCCATGAAGGAGCATAACCGTTATATCCCAGGTTTGAGATCCTATGCCGGTTTTAAACAGACCGGAATCATTGTAGAAAGGGCAGAACGATACAAAGGTGAACCGCGGGTCAGTACACGAAGACTGATTAAACTGGCATTGGATGGCATCTTTTCCATGTCGCACCTTCCGCTTAAACTGGCTACCTACGTGGGAATCCTGATTGCCATCCCCGCATTTATTGTTGCCGCGGTTGTGGTCGGGATTAAACTATTTACGGATTTTGCCTCTCCCGGGTGGGCGTCTAATCTGGCTTCCACTTTTTTCATGGGAGGCGTTCAACTCATTTTTCTGGGTATTATAGGTGAGTATTTAAGTCGAATCTATGATGAGGTGAAAGGCAGACCCTATTTTATCATTTCCGAAAAGATCGGGTTTGAGAATCCAGATACTGTGAAAGCAGACTCAGAGAATGACTAATCAGCAGAACTTGCCTTACTTTGCGGAAAGAAGGCTGTCTGTTGACTCCCTGAAGGTATAGAAGATGCCGCAAAATGATACCAGCAGAGTAATCAGATAGAATGTCAGGCTCAAGGCGATGGCACTGTTCAGATCAATATTAAGATACTCAGCTCCGTAAAGAAAGGTGAGCTCACGTGCTCCGGCACCACCAATCGTGATCGGGACGATTGAGACAATGGAGGAAACCAGAAACAGGAAAAGATAGTGCACATTGATCGCTTCAGGAGCAACTGCCAGAAGTATCAGTACTGCTGATAAAACCTGTGATCCCTGTACTAACAGCGATTGGGCGCTTGATCCGACAAAAATGGACTTAAATTGGGGGAACCATCTTTTTAAGCCCCAATAGGCAATTGCATAAGCCAGCGGAATCAGCATCACCAGCCCATAACGAAATGGCCATAAAACCGGCACCGACAACGCAAGCAAGAGAGCCAGAATCCCCAAAGCAAATATCCCGCTGATCCTGTCCAAAAACACCGCCCAGAACAATTTCCGTACTTTTACTTTATATTTTTTATGCAACAGATATATCTTATAACCATCACCACCGATACCACCAGGCAGAAAGAGGTTGTAAAACATGCCAAGCAAGTAAAGCCTTATATTGTCGCTGGTTGGCAGCTGTACTTGAATACAATGAAAGAAACGATTTAAGCGGAAAGCAGCAACAAGCTTGGAAAATGAAAAGATTGCAAGAGCCAACAGGAGATATCCCCATTCTGCTCCAAGAATAAGATCCTTGACAGCAGCAATATCGATCCTGCTGAACACAAAAACCAGTGCTCCCCCGGAAACCAGCAGCTTCAGAAAAAACTTCAAATAGCGTATCAGTTTAGTTTTTGCCAATGGTGGTTCGCCTTATTTTATAGGGTCTTTTTTTCTGCGACTCATAATAAGTCCGCATCTGCAATTCTGCCAGGAGGCCAACGGTAATCAATTGAATCCCGGCCAACAACATCATCAGCCCTAAAATCAGCAGTGGTTTTCCCCAGATATCATGCCCCATGATTTTCTGTACCAGCAGATAGAGATTGATCAAAACCCCAATGATAAAAGCAAAAACGCCGGATACTCCAAACAGATGCATCGGTCTTTGCATATATTTTAGAAAGAAGAGAACAAAAATAAGATCGCTTACAACCTTAAATGTTCTGTTTAATCCATATTTTGCCTTACCGTGTATTCGAGGGTGATGGGCCACATCCATCTGTCCAATTCGACCGCCTTCCAGGTGGATGAGTATCGGAATAAAACGATGCAATTCGCCGTATAATCCAATACTTTTTGCCATATCATTTCGAAATACCTTTAAAGTGCAGCCATAGTCCTTCATCCTGACGTTAGTCGTCATTCTTATGATACCGTTGGCTATTTTGCTGGGAATCTTTCTGAGAAACATGCCGTCTTTTCTATTTTTTCGGATGCCGGCCACCAGATCCAGATCCTCCTTTTTTAATTTGTCCAGCATGGCGGGAATATCGGCAGGGTCATTCTGAAGATCGCCGTCCATCGTTACGATGTATTCACCACTTGCATATTCGATCCCCGCATACAACGCATTGCTCTGGCCATAGTTCTTCTGCAATTCAAGGAGATGGATCTCCTTTTTATCCAGCTTCTTGATCTCCTTGACCGTATCATCGGTGGACCCATCATCCACAAAAATGATTTCGATATTCTGACCATCAAGCGCCTGATATATTCTATCAACCAAAGGCTTGACATTGAGCTCTTCGTTGTAAACACAGACAACGACTGATATCTTTTCCATTGTTTTGTTATTTGTTATTGTCTTCTCCAAGGAACTTTCTATCTCCATTTGAGCATTCCGATGAAACAAATCATATTGTTTTTTCTAACAAATTTGATTAAATCCGAAAATGCTGAAGATCTCCATCCAAGAATATTCCGTTTAGAAACTGATTATACTAACCATATTATTATTTAGCCGGTTTCAGAGATTCAACCCGGTAGTTATTCCTTAAAAAATCGGAAATTCCATCATAAACGTTCAGATTCCACACAACAAAAATGTGCTCGGGTATTCTGATATTATTGTGACTTTGGTAATCCAGATAATAGCCATCCGGTTCAATCTCCAGTGTAACATACAAGGTATCACCTTCCTGTCGCAGCTTATAGTCCTGACGAATCTGTATTCCGGGAAAAGCTCGTCCAAGGGCTCGAGACTTAATCCCGATTTTATTCTTTTCCTCAAATGGATAAAGATGAGCATTTCCTCTTTTTACATATCCGTTTATCTCGATCGTCTTTATATCCTTTGGAATTGGAATAGTAAAAAGGGGATACTTGTCATAAAAATCATCAGTCAATAGAAATGGTAAAAAAGCCAGCAATATAATCACAGATAATGTAACCGCCAACAATTTCCAACGTTTTTGACTGGCAATAAACTCCTTTTTTGGTTTTTCCAGATATTTGAGATACCAGCGATAGTAGAGAAAATAGGAGACAAACCAACAGATACCAAACGACCATAGGTTATCGGAAAAAAAATGGGCTCCGGACGCTATTCGCGCAAAACTGAGATACACTCCAAATCCTAAGGCGATCAACAGTGCAGTGATTGCTCGTTTTGTAGACCGGTTTTTAAAGAGAAAGTAAAACAGCACCATTACAAAACCGGCGCTGGCATGCCCCCCGGGAAAGGATTTCCCTTTAAACTCCCGGCTTCCAGGTACCAGCACCTTAACAAATTCATAATTGCCATCAAAGTTAACCACCTCCCTGGGGCGGGGTCTGTTCCAGGAATCTTTTAAAACTCCATTCACAATTATTGCCGGTCCGATCAAATAACACAGAAAAATGAAGAGTAGAACCGGTCGATGTTTTATATATTTTGGATTGCCAAATGAGATGAGTAAGCCAATAGCTGCCAGCAGGGCAAATGTCATTGCGATCTTGGGGCCCCAGTGGTTTCCAAGCTCAACCAGGCTATTTTTACTCAGATACCATTCACTCGATTCAGAATCGAAAAAAATTTTTGCCAATTCCAGATCAATGTTTGTAACCAAGGCAATGATGGTTCCAATAATTAATAGTAAAAGCGGGAGATAAAATTCGATTTTTTTGGTCAAAATAATAACCGTTTTTTAAAGGGTTTGCCGAGTCGCTATCTTTTTTCTATAGAATGAAAAGGATTTTTTTGAAAAACAGAATAATCAGCCTTGACAAAGAGCATGAACCGTTCAATCACAAAGCCGGATATTCTTTTGTAGATACTATATTTCTTATTAAAGACTAATAATTCAGTATATAGAGGTCAAGCTGAAGTTATCTGGCTGTGGGATAAACCCGCTTGCTGCGGGGTTTTCCTGCATAAGTATTGTTTTGATACAACCTGATAATTGATAAATCATGCTACCACTTCAAGATTTCAAACGATACGACCTTGACCGACAAAAGCCAGTTTCATATGATCAGGGCTAATCTTCAACATATCTTCAAAAAACCCAAAAGTATAAATGACCAAACCACACACACTAAATAGCCAAATCCGAGTTTTTTCAATCTTAACAGGACTTATTCTGCTGACATGGTGGATTGGATTAGCCGGTTTTGACACCTATTGGATTCCTGCACTAATCTGGTTTTCCTATTCCATCAACCTGGTTATTCGGGGTAAATTCGCTATCACAGTCGAAGAGAGCCTGAACAGAGGCTTTTTGTGGTTTACTTCAAAAGGCAGGAAAGCGGTTTTGATCTTTATCCTATTAAACTGCTTGTTCTGGGTATTTTATGTCATTCTAAAATATTACTCTTTCAACTATCACACGTTTGACGCCGGAATTTACCATAATATTGTTTATAACCTCTCCCATGGCGAGTTTTTTTCCTCCTTCCATAATGTTAATTTCCTGGCCAATCATTTTAACATCAATCTTGTGTTCATCAGTCCTCTTTACAAAATCATCCCCCATCCTCACTGGTTGATGTTTTTAAAGGTATTTTCCTTCCTGGCTTGTACCTGGTTTATCTGGAAATTGTGTGAAGAGAACCTCCCTACCTCCCAAGCCAGGCAGTGGGCTTTGGTATTGATCATCCTCTGGTTATTCCTGTATAAACCGATCATCAACAGTGTCCGCTATGAATTCCAGGGATCATGCCTGTCATTGCCCTTTATCTTTTATGCATTCTTATGTCTCCAAAAGGAGAATTGGTTGCGATTCGGAATAACAATGGTCTTTTTGCTTGGCTTCAAAGAGCACTTAGCCAGTGTCTGGATCGGCTTTGGTTGTTACCTGCTCCTGTCAACTCCCAGAAAGAAACTGGGAGTTTTTTTGATTCTCCTGGGAATTTTGGCCCTGTACCTGATAATGGAACAGGTGATGCCATGGGCAAGAGATTATAAAGAGACCTGGCGGCCAGGCGTTGTTCCCTGGAAGGATCTGGATTTGAAAGCTAAATATGGCCTTGCCTTATTATTACCTTTTGCTTTTTTGCCTTTGATATATTGGCGCTATGGAATCATGGCTGGTCCCGCCGTTGGGATCAACCTGATTTCATCCTCGGCCACCATGTATTCGAGTCACTATCATTATGATGATGTTGCCTCTTGCCTGCTGTTTATCGCCACTATCCTTGCATTGCGCGATCTTCCTTTAAAAAGGATGTGGCATCAATATGGTCGACGCCGTTGGGTTCAAGCAGTTCTGGTGGTTGGTTTTCTCTTTCTCCTGGGTTTGCTCCCAAAAAGCAATCTGCGGTTTATCAGGGAATCCCTCCCAAAGGCAAACCATTTCGCAACGATACGTGAAATCAAAAAATTTGACCAGGTTATCCCTAAATCGAAACGATTCGCCGTTCTGGATGTGTTAGGAATCCATTTCAACCGAAGAAACGTTCAGGTATTCGCTTCTCAAAAGGGAGAGAATTGTCTGGAGGAAAACCGCACATCTATCATGGACGCAATAGGAGAGGAGCCGGTGATTGATTACATTGTCCTGGCCAAAGGGGTTGGCACCTACAATCTTGGCAATTTCGAAGGCTGTGTCAAGAATCTCAAAAACTCCAAGCAGTACCAGGAGATTGAAGGGTATGAGCAACTATTGATTTTTAAGAACATTGAATATTAGCGCCTGCCCGGAAGATATGTTTGCTTTTGGCAAAATAGACTACAGCCCGAAATTATATGCCAATGAGATTTGGAAAGAATCTAACTTATCGGTATAGATATGGCTGACCTGGTCAGCTATAAAATGAAATCCCAGCACAATACCCTTTTCCGGGGCAATTAAAAATCCAAGCTGGGTTTTTATTGTCTGGATTTCACTGATGGAGGAATCGGTTGTTTCGTCGTAAACTTCCGTGCTTTCTCTCTTGTTTACGGTAAAAGCCTCAAAGACCAAACCTTTATATTGCATATCAAGACCAAATCGAGTCGTATTGGTCTGGCTATGGTCACTGGCTTCAAGATCCTGTTTGGCTGTCGCATTTGCTTCCGGAGAGTTTACCGCAGACACTTCCACCCGAAACATCAATCCTTCGTTTTTCTCCGACATAAACGCCAGCCCAACAACGGTGTTGATCCAGTGATTATTTACCATATAGGTGCTACTCTCCTTGACAATCTCAACGCCCCCTCCAAAATAAAAACTCCCCAGTTTTATGGACATACTGGGAATGGTAGTCGCTTCAGTTGTGGTTTCATTCTGGTAGGTATCATCAATATATTCTTTGTTGATGTGACTGCGCATACCTAAACCGAAAATGGCGAACCCTTCATGGGAAAGTGTCAGATTTAACTGGCTTTCCGAGCTTTCCAGGTTGATTTTGCCTTCGTAATACTCATCTTTCTCAACGGTGGTCTTGTCCCCTAAAAAATGTCCGCTAAATGCCAGACGTTCTCCTATTCCAAAATTCAGATCGGCAGAATAACCGGTTGAGCTGAATTCGTATACGTTCTCTCCATCATATGTTCGACTGCCTATTCGATCGTAATAGGTCAAACCGACGCTGGGAGTAGATCGCCAGCCAGCTGCTGCTGAAAGGTAAACAGGGGTTGTCGGATTCAATGAAGGTGTCACCACCTGACTGTTTATCAAGGAAGACCATCCCAGGACAATCCAAACTGATAGTATTAAGTATCTGAATGTCTTTTGCTTTCTTCTCATGATATTAAACAGTAAATGATCTGCCCTCGTTTTATATGAATGCAAGAATTCCTGCCCATAAATTGTTTACCTTAACTTTATTATTTTTATCGGTATTTTACAAGAAAGCTTTAATTGAAGGCATCAATTTAATAGTGAACAATCAGGTAGATCAATCTTCTAACAACTTGAAATATAGAGATTTTTTACCACGGAAGCCTTCCCCATTTTGACAGACACCAATGGGAAAGGTCTTTGAATTGCAGGGGAAGTTACCTGTGATTTGCACGAGTGCTGATTAGTTCTGCAACGATGCTGATGGCGATCTCTTCCGGGGTTTCCGCCCCGATAGCAAGACCAATGGGACTATGTACCCGATCCAGATCCAACTGTGTGAACCCCTCTTCCAACAGATGATTAAAAATCGCATTTCGTTTTCGTTTACTACCGATCATGCCGATGTACATGGCTTCTGTTCTTAACGCCTGGGATAATACCATTCTGTCAAAAGTATGTCCCCTGGTTAGAATTACCAGGAAACTGTCAGGATCGACCGGTATTTTCTCCAGACAGTTCTCAAAACTGTCAACAAAGACAAGCTCAACCGATTCATCAAAATACTGACGCGACAGAAGATCAGCTCTGTCATCCACTACCATGGTCTGAAACCCGGTTGTTGCTCCCAGTCGTGCCGTTGGTCTGGAAACATGCCCGGCCCCGAAAAGATAAAGTCTGTTCGGGAAAACAAGCGATTCTACCCAGTATTCAGCTGCCTCCGTATTAATCATAACCGGGGTCGATTGTTTAAAAACACCGTTTTTAAGCTGCTCGATTACGTCATTTTCCAAAACAGAACCCGCCAAATGCTCACCATTTTTGTTGATCAAAGTATGGGTAGTGTTACAGCCATTCCCACCCCTTGAATCCATTTTGATAACAAACAGGGATTGCTTTCGGTTCTGATAGGCATGGTGGAGAGATTGATAAAATTCCAAGGCATCCTCGGATGGAGACAACAGTTCGATCAGAACAGTCATATCTCCACCACAAATCATGGACTTGGAGGTTAGATGCTGTTGGGTCATATCATGGTGATGAATAATCGCTGCACGGCTTGCAAACACGGTTTTTGCTGCTTCTATTACCTCCGCTTCAACCAATCCACCGCCTATGGTCCCCATGGTTGTTCCATCTTGTCTGATAATAAAGCGGGTACCGGCTCCCCTGGGTGTTGATCCGCTGTGTTGAACAACCGTAGCTAGAGTAACCGGCTCTGATTGTTTTAGCATTTTCAGAATCTGATCAAGCAGTTCCACCATCTTGTTTTCCTTTTGAGAATCGACTATTGTTGAATAAAACGGTAATTATCGTATTGGCTCCGCCATAATGGGCGATACATGACAGGTAAATGGTTCCTATTTTAGTTGTTTTCTTTCCTACAAACAGAATGAGACTATTCTGTTTGCAGTTACACAGCATGAGTCTATTTCCAATGCAAAACCCACGTTTAAAACGGTTGAGCGATGCTAAGTGGCCGCCTTTGAGTACATTCTGGCGGGGATGTAACCCCCTTCTCCCTGCTCTTGGCAAAATATGCTTATCTGCGGGTTTTATGGGATTAAGTCCAGCTTGACACTAGATGCATTTAATGTTCGAGCTATTCTAAAGCCTAATAATTCAGTACAATAATCTACAATGCTTTTTACACTGAATAGCTCCATTCAGTGTAAAAAAACTAACACCTTTTAGTCGATGGTAATATTCGCTTATGGAACCTGATATCAGCATTTCAACACCAAATGTTCCAAAAGTCTCCGGGATTATTCTGGCGGCAGGCATCAGCTCCCGTATGGGACGTCCTAAGCAATTGCTCAAGTATAAAGGGAAAACCTTGCTGCAAACCGTGGTAGATGCTGCCACATCTTCAGTCCTTGATGAAACCATAGTTGTATTAGGTCATAAAAGAGAATTGATTCTTCAAACCACAGACTTCTCCGGTGTCAGGGTAATCGTGAATAAAAACCATGCCGAAGGCCAAAGCTCATCCATTAGAGCGGGTTTATCAGGTGTATCTGAAAACCAGAATGCTGCCCTGTTTCTATTGTCTGATCAACCGTTAGTTACTCCCGATTTGATCCGAACCATTCTTGAACGTTACCGGAAGACCAGAGCCGGTATCATTGTTCCAGTAGAAAATGGCCGGAGAGGCAATCCTGTATTAATAGACAGAAAGCTGTTTGAGGATCTTAAAAGGATTAAAGGTGATACCGGCGGTCGCTCCCTTTTTGATCATCATAAAAACGATATTTCTTTTTTAGAGGTACCGGACAAGGGAATTCATATCGATATTGACACTCCGGATGACTATCAACAATTGCTTCAATCTTAGCAAATTTCCCGAAAGATGGATACAGTCGCCAAACAGATCATCGACCACCTGCCTCCTACTAAATCTTCCATTCTCTCTTTTGTGGGTGCCGGAGGAAAAACGACCGTCATCTATCACCTGGCAAAAGAGTACCTGGCCAGGAGTCAAACGGTGCTGTTTACGACCACCACAAAAATTTTTCACCCGGCATTCGAAGGTCGAAAAAATCAGAGACTGTTTGTGGGCCCCGCGGATTCTGTTTTAAATACGGTCATGATTTCCAAAGATCTGGTAATAGCTGCCAGTGAGGAAGATAAAAAGAATCAAAAACTGATCGGATTCCCGCCCCGGTTTGTTGACCAAATAGGTAACAGAAAGTTGTTTGATATTATTCTGGTCGAAGCTGACGGTTCCAGTCAAAAACCCATCAAAGCTCCAGCCGACCATGAACCGGTTGTTCCTGATGCCACAGATATTGCCATTGGAGTGATTGGGCTTGACTGCCTCGGATTGCCCCTCAATGACTCTTCTGTCCATCGAGCCTCGATTTTTTCAGAATTAACAGGAGTCCCAATCGATGGAACAATAGACAGTAGTGCCTGCGCTTCGTTAATATCCTCCCCGCAGGGGTTATTCAAGGGGATACCTCAACAAAGTCTTAAAATCGTCCTACTTAACAAGGCCGATGATGCCAGGGGGGAAGAACAGGGGATGTTAATCGCTGATGAGGTTATCAACCAAAACCGGCAAATGGGTTTGGTGGATTTGATAATAATCTGTTCATTCAAAACCGCCAGATTCCTTGCTGTCAAACCTTAACGGATTTAATCCCCGTGCACCTTTTCACCCATTATATATGTTGCTTTGATGTTGCGGTCGTCTCCAAGAATCATGGCAATAAACAACTTTTCCTGCAGGGAGCTTGCTTCAGCCATACGTCTCTGCATCAGAGGTGTGGTATTAAAATCCATAACCAGGAAGTCAGCTTCTTTTCCGGGCAGAAAATTTCCAATTTTGTCTTCCAGACACAACGATCCCGCGCCTCCCAGAGTCGCCAGATAAAAAGCCTGAAGAGCCGAGAGCTTCTGACCCTTTAGTTGTAAGACTTTGTAGGCGTCGCCCAGGGTTTTTAACATTGAAAAGCTGGTACCCCCTCCCACATCGGTTCCCATGCCCAGTTTGATCCTGGCCATTGTGATCTTTTCCAGATCAAACAGTCCGCTTCCAATAAACAGGTTTGAAGTCGGGCAAAAGGAAACCGCTGCCTTCAATTCAGATAGTCTTTGATAGTTTTTATCCTCAAGATGAATTGAATGGGCGAAGGTTGCTCTTTCATTGATCAATCCAAATTTATCATACACATCAAGATAGTCTTTGCTCCATGGAAACAGCTCTGCAATCAGAGCAACCTCAGCCCTGTTCTCGGAGAGATGTGTCTGGAAATAGAGATCAGGCCGGGAGTTCAGCAGTTCGGCGGACTTTTTCAGTTGCTCCCCGGTGGAAGTAACGGCAAAACGAGGAGATACGGCATACAATAGACGGTCTTTTTTATGCCAGGTTTCGATCAATTCCAAAGACTCTTCAAAACCGGTTTCCGGAGAGTCAAGCAGATAATCAGGTGCATTGCGATCCATCATCACCTTACCTGAAATCATTCTCAGATTTCTCTCTTGAGCTTTTCTAAAAAAAATCTCTGCAGAATGTTTGTGAACGGTTGCCATAACCTGGGCAGTTGTGGTTCCGTTTCTTAGCAGTTCATCAAAAAAGAAATCGGCGACAGATTCGGCGTATTCCGCATCCTTAAACATCCCCTCACGGGGAAATGTATAGGTTTGCAGCCACTCTAGCAGCTGCTTTCCGTATGATGCGATGATATCCGTTTGAGGATAGTGCAGATGTGTATCGATAAAACCGGGCATGATCAAGTGCCCGCTATGATCAATCACCTGAATACCAGGTTCAAGGCGGATGCTTTCTTCAGCAAAGGCGCCAACCGCATGAACCTTTCCCTCTTTAATAACCAGCATTCCATTTTCATAATACTGAAAACTTCGTTCTTCATCTGTTTTGAATGGATTCTCAACAAAATGAAAAACAGAGCCTTTAATGGCAATCGTGCTTTGTTTCCGGTCGCTCATATCAGTGATTTCTTGTCGTGATTTATCTGCGCTGGAAGATCCGGTGTCAGCCTAATACCCTGGTAATGGAAGATCCGGCAGATGCCCGTATTTTTTTCAAATAGTTATAGACAGTAAAGTTGGAAACACCCAACTGTAGTGCTACCTGATTAACTACACCCTTGATCTGAAAAACGCCTTTTCTCTCCAGAATTCTGACAAGGTTTATCTTTTCATCCGTACTCATGGTTGCCGGTCTTTTCCCGATTTCAACAACCGCATCTTCAAACAGGGCCTCAATGGTATTATCAACCGAAAAAGCAATTTTTTTTGAAATCTTCTCGGAGGTTTTCGACTTGATAACACCTGCAAACTGCTCTAAAGCCTGCATGGCATTGAGGTAGACGGTTACATCAAAATTTATGCATAAAGCCGCAATAACTTCGCCACTCTTATTGCGTATAAAAAGAGTGGTTGACTTTATCTCTCTGCCATCTTCGGTGATGGTCTTAAAAGAGTACTTATCCTTAACTGTGCTGCCATGTTTTACAATCTCCCTGATAACGGCATCCGTCACCGGAGACCCGATCTCACGGTTGGTGACATTTCCGGTTATATAAACAAGAGAATGGGTAATATCCCTTAAATCATGAATGGCGATCTCACAATTATCCCCGAAGGTGTTGGTAATGCCATCCGCCATCTGCTTTAGTATTTCAATTATATGTTGTGACTCTTCCATTTTTCTCTTTTCCTTCGAGTGGCCCCCCGGGAAACATCCCGCTCATCCAAAGTCCGATTTCTTCCTTACTGGTTTCATTTGCATTTTTTGAAGGCGAAACATGCCCTTTAGCAATAACGACTAAACGATCACAGATCTCAAACAATTCATCCAACTCCTCGGAAACGACCAGAACGGCGGTACCCTGGTTTCTTAATTCAATGATTGCCTGGCGGATCACATTGGCTGCGCCAACATCCACTCCCCAGGTAGGCTGGGACAGAATCAGTAGTTTCGGATTCTGAGTAATCTCCCGTCCGGTTATGAATTTTTGTAGATTTCCCCCAGACAGACTGGTAATAGGATCATCAATGTGACCATATTTGACATTAAACGCCGTTACACAATTATTGGTGAATCCGGCGACTGTTTTTGTTTGTATCAGTCCATAGCGTATCATCTCCATACGGTGAGCCGTCAACAAACTGTTTTTCACCAGCGACATCCCCGGTACGGCACCACAGCCGATTCTTTCCTCGGGGACAAATCCCATTCCCAAATCTCGCCTCTGACCCGGGTCCAAGTGACCGGCTGGTTCACCGCAAATAATGATACCTGCATTGTTGTCGGATCTTTTCTCTCCGCTAATAGTGGCCATCAATTCGCGTTGTCCATTACCGGAAATTCCGGCGATGCCCAAAATCTCTCCTGATTCGACATGCAGGCAAACCTTTTTAAGATCGGTTCCAAAGCGATCATCCGCTTTACTGACGAGATTTTTCACCTCCAGACGGATTTCACCTTTAACTTTCCGTTCCGGCAGGGAACAGACAGGCAACTCATGACCAATCATCATCTTGGCCAGACTGGAAGCGGTCTCTTTTGCAGGTTCCGCATAACCGGTCACTTTGCCGCCGCAGATGATAGTGGCTTTATGGCAGAGTTCTTTTATTTCATCCAGTTTATGGCTGATATAGAGGATACTGCATCCTTCAGCGGACAATCGCCTCAAGGTTTCAAACATTTTGGTAACAGCCTGGGGAGTTAACACCGATGTGGGTTCATCCATGATCAGCAGTTCGGGTTTCTGCAATAAACAGCGCACTATCTCTACACGTTGCCGGAGACCTACCGAGAGGGAATGCACCATTCGCCTGGGATCCAATGGCAATCCATATTGTTCGGAGACCTCTTCGATACGGTTTGATAGTTTTGCAATATTTTTCTCATGATCCATCGCCAGGGCAATATTCTCGGCAACTGTCAGGGTTTCAAATAGAGAAAAATGTTGAAAAACCATACCAATGCCCAGCTTGCGAGCGAATGCCGGATTGGTAATGATAACCGGTTCATTGCGCCATAAAATCTGCCCCTCGTCCGGTTTAACCACGCCATAAATAATCTTCATTAACGTGCTCTTGCCTGCCCCGTTCTCACCCAAGATGGCATGGATTTCACCCGGCATAACCTTCAAGTCAATGGAATCATTGGCAACCACCGCGGGGTAGGTCTTCGTAATTCCTTTTAATTCCAGTCTTGGAACACTCTTTTCCTGCATGGCAAATTCCATGTTGAATGATGATATTTATCCCGGATGTCGAGACCAAAGCAAAGCTGCCCTATTCTTATCTTAGGATAGCTTTGCTTTGCAGTTTGTACGTGACTTTGCCGTGACAGAGTTTAATCATCGATTATCAGATACCTGAAAGCAAAACTCTATCACGATAAATAGTCTTAAAAGCGCTCCAACCTACTTAGGCAGATTCCCCAAAACACCCTCTACATAATAGTTCATTGAGAGCAGATCCTGGTCTGAAAGCACCTGACCGGCATTAGCCACAAGTTTTCCATCCTGGGCCTTTATGGGACCGGTGAACGGATGAAATTCTCCGGAAGCGATCATCTTTTCTGTCTTGTTGACCATATCAGCTACATCAGCAGGGACAGCCGGGTTCAGAGGGGCAATTTTAATCATACCGTCTTTAATGCCACCCCAAACCTGTTCCGATTTCCATTTACCATTGAGAACATCCCCGGCCACTTTTGTATAAAAAGTATCCCAGACATGCATGGTCGCTGTCAGGTGGGCTTTGGAGCCATAACTTGACATATCGGAATGATAAGCCACAGCATATACTCCCTTTTCTTCAGCTACCAGAGTCGGTGCTGTCGAATCGGTATGATGAGTTATAACATCAGCACCCTGTACAATTAACGTTTCTGCAGCTTCACGTTCCCTTCCCGGATCAAACCAGGAGTTCACCCAGATTACCTTGATTTTGACGTCCGGGTTTACCTTTTGAGCACCCAGCGTAAAGGAATTGATCCCTCGAATAACTTCCGGAATGGGAAAAGCGGCAACGTAGCCCAGTACATTGCTTTTTGTCATTTTCCCGGCAACCATACCGGTCAGGTATCGTCCTTCATAAAACCGGCACATGTAAGTACCAACGTTCGTTGCTGTTTTATATCCGGTTGAGTGTTCAAAAAATTTGCCAGGAAAAATTTTTGCCACCTTCAGGGTTGGATTCATATATCCGAATGAGGTGGTGAAGATCAAGTCATGACCGCTTTGCGCCAGATCTCGAATAACACGCTCAGCTTCGGCACCTTCCGGTACATTTTCAATGTACTTGGAGACTACCTTCCCACCGAAAGCTTTCTCCATGGCAATTCTTCCCAGATCGTGCTGATAGGTCCAACCTGCATCCCCAATGGGACTGACATAAACAAATCCTACTTTCAACTTCTCAGCTGCAGTCGTTGGAAGAGACAAACCCAAAGCAAGCAGTGATATAATAGAGATAAAAACCAATTTAACAAACATCGATTGACGATTCATCAAACTCCTCCCTTTTTTTAATTAGATTCCGGATGAAAAGCGATACCTAACGAAGCCGGTGCATTCAGCCGGATTGTATTGATATCCCTTGAAATAACTACCAAAACTAGAATGGTTGCCAAATACGGCAGCATGGAAAGGAACTGGGAGGGAACATCGATTCCGAATCCCTGAATGTGAAATTGCAGGATCGTAACTCCCCCAAAAAGGTAAGCACCGGCCATAACACGAGCAGGACGCCATGTAGCAAAAACAACCAGGGCTAATGCTACCCAGCCGCGCCCCGATGTCATCCCTTCCACCCACATCGGGGTGTAAGCGATAGCTAAATAAGCCCCGCCAATACCGACCATTGCACCTCCAAATAAAACTGCCAGGTAGCGAATACCAATAACAGAAAAACCCAATGCATGACCCGAATGAGGCGATTCTCCAACTGCTCTTAGAATTAAACCTGGCCGACTTTTGTAAAGAAACCAACTTAACAGCCCAAATAAAACAAACGAAAGGTAAATCAGGATGTCAAATGAGAACAAAAGCCTTCCAATTACAGGTATATCGCTGAGCAATGGAATCTGAATTTTCGGTAGGGCTTCCAGTGCAACACTGGTGTAATTCAACCCAATGAAAGCACTCAGGCCAATACCGAAAATAGTTAAAGCTAATCCGGTGGCCACTTGGTTTGCCATCAGAGTTAGCGTGATAACAGCAAATATCAAAGCCATAAACGCCCCTGCTGCCATTCCTCCCAAAACAGCCAGGAAGAGGCTACCGGTATTGGCCTTGATAATAAAAGCGGCGACAGCACCTACCAACATCATCCCTTCCACGCCCAGGTTTAATACACCTGATTTTTCCGTGATTAATTCACCCAGGGCCGCATAAACCAGCGGCGTTCCTGCTGCAATCGCTGCAATGAAAATGGAAATAATGGTATCTAATGTCACCTCAAATCCTCCTGAATGGGGGTGTGATCAGCTTAAAAGTGTGTATTGTGTTGACTTTATCGCCAAGTCCTTTTCGGACATTCGCAGCTATTATTATATGTACTTTTGAATCCGGTAAATATTTAGTCATTATCTGGCGAGAGCTTTCTGCCTGCCGGATTTGATACGGATTCTGTAATTAACCAGCAGATCGGTTGCCAACAAGTAAAATAGCAGCATTCCCTGAAAAACGCCTGTAACTGCCGATGGCAGATCAAGGATCATCTGCCCTGACTCTCCTCCCAGATACAATAAAGCCATTAGCAAACTGGACAGAAATATTCCAAAAGGATGCAAGCGTCCCACAAACGCTACGATTATGGCTGCATATCCATAGCCCGGTGAAACATGCGGTAATAACTGGCCGATGGGTCCAGCAATCTCAATAGAACCCGCCAAACCGGCTGCCAGTCCTCCAGATAGCAATCCCACCCAGATCAGGGTTTTATGTTTAAATCCGGCGTAGTGAGCCGCTTTATAGGCCAAACCCGCCACCTGAATCTGGTAACCGAAAAAACTTCGTTGCAGAAAAAACCAGCCGATAATCACAGAAAGAAAAGAAAACATGATGCCGGCATGAAGGCGTGTCCCTTCCAAGATTATCGGTAGTATTGCTGAATCACTGAACAACCGGGACTGGGGAAAACCGTAACCGGTCGGATCTTTCCAGGGACCATGTACCAGGTAGCTTAATAACAGAATGGCCACATAATTCAACATCAGGCTGACCAGAATCTCATTGGTATTAAACCTTGTTTTAAGAAAAGCGGGAATGGAAGCCCAGACCATGCCACCCATCGCTCCGGCCAGGAACATTAATGGTAGAATAAAAGCGCTATTACTCTCGAAAAACAGCAGTGCAACACCTCCACCGGCTATTGCCCCGACAGTCAACTGCCCTTCTGCCCCAATATTCCAGATACTGGCTCTGAAACCTATTGCCAGTCCGACGCCTATCAGCATCAAGGGAGCCGCTTTTATAAAAAGCTCTCCAATGCCATAAAAATCATTTATCGGTTCGATAAAAAAAGTATGAAACGCCTCTAAAGGGTCTTTCCCGAGAATGGAAAAAATGATAATACCACTGGCCGCCATCAGCATGGCTGATAACAAGGGAGACCCGTATTTCATTATTTCGGATGGCTGAGGTCTTGGTTCGATCTTAAAATGCATGGTCTAATCCCCTTTAAGACTCTTTTCGACTGCGTTTACAATGCTTTTATAGCCGGTGCAGCGACAGATATTGCCTGCATGTTCCCGACAAATATCTTCCCTGTTTATCTCCTTGCCCCTGTATTTTTCCACGAAGGAAGTAGACGCCATCACAAACCCGGGAGTGCAAAATCCGCATTGTACTGCACCCTCTTCAACATATGCCTCCTGGACGTTGGATAATTTTCCGTCTATGCTTTCCCCTTCAACCGTACGAACAGATTTCCCGTCCACCCAAACGGCCAGGTAAATACAGGCATCAACCAGGAGGTTATCTACCAGCACCGAGCAGGCACCGCACTCCCCGACACCACAACCCTGTTTTATACTGGTCAACCCTAACTGGTCTCTTAAAACTTCCAGTAAAGACCTGCGTACATCAACATCCAACATCCGTTTTTTCCCATTTACGATAAATGTTATTTTCCTGTTCAATTTAGTCTACCTCCTGAATCTTTTATAATTTTCTCAACGACACGACCGGCCAGTTCCCTTATAATTTGCAGTCTGAACTCTTTAGACGCGCGCCATGATGTCCTGGGATTCACATCCTTTTCTACCATTCTTTTAATATCGTTTATCAACTGCAAGGAGACTGACTGACCTTTAACGGCCTGTTCCGTCTGAGGACAACGGATGGGAACAGGTCCCGCTACACCGTATGAAAGACGAATATCCTTCAGAACATTGTCTTCAATTTTACAGGCCGCAGCACATCCGATAGTGGCAATGTCCATGGCATTGCGCATGGCATACTTGTGGTAATGTCCCAGGTATCCTTTGTAATTTTCCGGAGTGATAATAAATTTGGTGAGGATCTCATCCTGTTTTCGATCCACTTTACCCGGACCCAGATAAAACTCGGAAATGGGAACTTGTCGTATCCCTTCTTTTCCTTCCAGTTGAAGGAGAGCGTTCAGCACCATGAAGGCAGATGCACTGTCGGCACTGGTGACACCATTGCAAATGTTGCCACCAAAAGTTGCAACATTCCTGACCTGGGGACCTCCCACAGTTGAAGCCGCCGTAACCAGAATAGGTATGTTCTGTTTAATCAGATCCGATAGAGTTGCTTCCGTAAAGGTCACGCCTGATCCAATTGTCAGACTGCCGTTTTCCAGAATATGGCACTGTTTTAAATCGCTTAGTCCATGGATATCAACCAGATGTCTGAATCCCTCTTTTCCTTCCCGTAGACGAATCAGAACGTCAGTACCACCGGCAATGGGACGGGCCTGTGGGTTGTTTTTTAGTAGCTCGATGGCATGAGCAACCGATTCCGCTTTTTCGTAACTTTCGATGTGAAACATGTTTTTCCTGTAACCCGTTAGTTAGATCAATCCAAATTCCTTGAAGTGCCTGAATAAGACTTGTGCAGACATGGGAAGCTCGTTAATCGCCACCCCGGTTGCATCCAAAATGGCATTCCTTATGGCCGGTGGTGGTGAAATGATAGGTGGTTCCCCCAGTGATTTATTACCATAACTGGCTGTCGGTTCCACCGTCTCCACAAATTCACATCCAATATCAGGAATGTCCATAAAGGTCGGTACCTTATAATCAAGCATATTGTTATTGTAGACATATCCGGTTGTTGAATCGATCAATATCTGCTCGGCAAGTGCCGCACCGATTCCCATGGCAACGCCGCCCTCAACCTGACCTCTTGCCATTATTGGATTCAGAATAACGCCGGAGTCGTGAATATTATACAACTCGTTAATAGTAACCTTACATAGTGCCACATCCACTGTGAGATCCACAAAGGTGCAACCGAAGGTGGGAGCATTGGTGGTGGTTTTATGGGAAACATCAGCTGTTAATTGTCCCCCCTTGTCCTTCTCATAATATGAAGCCATTGCCAGATCCTTGAGCGAAATAACCGGTTGACCGTCCTTCTTAATGTGAACAACCGCGCCCGAGGCAACATCCAGTTCCTGAGCTTCCAAGCCGGTCAGTAATGCTGCAAATTCCAGTATTTTCCGTTTCAATTGGGTGGCAGCCTTAAAGACGGCATTACCGACGACATAGGCCTGACGCGATGCATATGCACCGGTATCGAATGGTGTAACATCCGTATCCTGCGTCGATACGATGTGAACAGTCTCCACCGGAATTCCAAGGGTCTGAGCAGCCATTTGCGCCACCGCAGTGTCTGAACCCTGACCGATCTCTGTTGCTCCCGTTTGTACATGGACTGAAGCATCCTGGTTAAGGATGATGCGAGCCCCTGCAATTTCAACGCACACAGGATAAGTTCCGGTTCCGTAACTAAAACAGGCAACCCCCAGGCCTTTTCGATAATTGCCTGTTTTATGATTGGCATATTCAATCTTTTTATCGTCCCATTGAATAAGTTTTTTCCCTTTTTCCAAACACTCAATTAATCCGCAACTGGAGATAGGCTTTTCGGAAAACGGGTTGATATCCCCCTGCTTTGCAGCATTCTTCAGCCTGAATTCCACCGGATCTATGTTCAGCTTTCTCGCCATTTCTTCCATGGCACACTCAATGGCAAAGATGATCTGTGGCGATCCATAAGCACGCATTGCCCCGCCAACTGGGATATTGGCGTAAAGGGTTCTGGCATGGTACCCCTGTGCCATTCTCGGGTATAACAGACAGCTTTTGCTGCCAGCGGCTGCAGCAATTGAATGCCCATGTGAAGCATAGCCTCCGGTCAGCGAAATAACCTCAAGATGACGGGCTTTGGCAGTCCCGTCCTTATTTGAACCCAACCGAACCTTCAATTCCATGGGGTGTCGATTTCGGGTGCAGAGCATGCACTCTTCGCGGCTGAGGGTTATTTTTACCGGTCTTCCATCCAGTCTGGCAGTCAAAAAAGCCACCATCGGCTCCAGTATTACATCCTGCTTATTGCCAAACCCTCCACCGATATAAGGTTTGATGACACGCACATTTCCCCAGGGAATATTCAGGGCCTGTCCCACAATACGTCTGGCGATATGAGGAATCTGAGTGGAAGAGACGATGACAATATGCTTCAGATCATCCATATAGGCAAAAGCAGTATGATTCTCAATATGAACATGCTGCACCATGTTGGTGATATAGGTACCCTCATGAATCAGGTCCGATTTGGAGAAGGCATCTGCCAGTTTACCGCCGCATTCATATTGGTGTTCCCCGACAATGTTACCTGTTCCTCCATGAATAGCCCTGGCGTCGGCAGCCAGGATTTTCTCGGCCGTTGTCAATGCTTCATATTCTTCGTACTCCACCTCAATTAACGACAGAGCTTTCTCGGCGATAAACTCATCCGTTGCCACCACAACAGCAATTTCATCTCCCAGGTGATGAATATCCCGGGTCAGCATTAGCTTATCTTCCACGTCTTTGTGGCTTGGATCCAAGGCATAAGGATGACCGGCTGTGGCAATCTTGATATTGGGAACATCCTCAAATGTAAAAACTGCCTCAATACCGGGCAGCGATCTGGCTTTATTTATATCGATCCGGGTTACCTTCCCGTGGGCGATATTACTGCGAAAATATTTCGCAACCAGCATTCCCGGACGGTAAAAATCATCGGTGTATCGGGCCCGCCCGGTGACTTTTGCAATTGCATCCACTCGATTAACAGCTTTGCCTACAGCCATTTTGTTTCCTTTTTTCGATTTTTTTTACGACACATGATAGCTTCAATTGTGGTTAAATTGCCGTAACTCATTAATGGTTAAAACGTTTCAGAATCGTTTCCAACACGGCGCCACCCAAAGCCCGTGCTTTTTCCGAAACGGTGCTGCAGTATTCCGGGTTTCCTCTTGGATCGACATCTCCCAGTTTCATTCCTTTATACACCTTTATATCTCCCCTGATCAGCCCCCTTACGACACCACCAATCTGCGCCTGGACAGGAGAGTCTCCCACCACGCCAAGGACGGTATTTTTTTCAACCAGATCACCAATTTCTTTCTGGGGTTTGAAAAATCCTTCACCCGGGGATCTCAATACACGCTCGGAAGTATAACCACCTATATTTCCCGGTATTCCTGTGTTGTCGACTGCGCTCCCCTTTTCTAATACTCGCCCCAGGTTGTGTCCTCGCTGGGTTTCTATGACATAATCAACATCTTTCCCCGCCGTGAATCCCGGACCTAATCCGATAACTAGCCTGGCATCTCTGCAACAGGTTCCCAGATTTTTTTTGGCCAAGATGGCATCGACAACCACATCAAAAGGGTATCCGAGAAGCTGCCAATCCGGATCAATCGCAATGGCTATCCGCCCTGTCTCCCAGGCTGATTCCATCTCTTCCAAGCCGTTGATATTCACCGCAGATATCCCTTCCACCGTCTGAGATCCATCGTATACAGCCTCACTGAAAGAAACCCGACGCCTGACAGCTGATGGGTTGTCCGTTTCAAGCATGGCAATCTTTTTAAAATTCGCTTTATGAAGTCGACAGGCAATCCCGCTGGCCATTTCACCGGCACCCTTGATGCAGATGGTGTGCTGAAAAAGTGGCTTATTCATTTGATTTAATCTTCCCCATTGCCTTCAACAGTTTTTCCGCTGTAAAGGGCCATTCTCTCATCCAGACACCAACAGCATCGTGAATGGCAATAGCGATCACACAAGCGGCACCATTGGTGCTAACTTCGGATATGGATTTTCCTCCATAGGGTCCATAGGGATCGTCCGTTGGAATAAATTCCACCTTAAAATCATCAGGGATATCCCTGATCATGGGGACACCATAGCTTTTAAGATCGGGATTCAGGCAGATTCCTTTTTCATCCATTCTCATCTCTTCCCAGAGTGTATGCCCGATGGATTTTAAGATCCCGCCATAAACTTGTCCCTCTGCCATTTCCGGGTTGATGGGGGTTCCGCAATCCATATAGGCGTGATATCTTTGGACTTTAATCTTCCCTGTCCTTGTATTGATTGCAACCTGACAGAAATGGGCACCATATGGCAACGCCGTATCATGGGTGGTATAAGAAGCATGTCCGACCAGTTGACCGGAGCCGGTTCCACTCTCCGAGTTATGGGCAATTTCGTAAAAAGACATGCTTTTCTTTATACTTTTCACCATCCCCGGATACTCCAATACCAAGTTTTTAACGGGTTCCTTCAATATTTCAGCAGCACGTTTAAGGATGGCCGATTTTAATTCTTCAGAAGCTTTTTTTACAGCATTTCCTGAAAAGTAAGTGCCGCTGGAGGCATAAGCTCCGGTATCAAAAGGAGTGTTATCTGTATCGCCTGAAATAACGGTTGTTCGACTCATCTCTATGCAGAGGGTTTCTGCTGCAATCTTGGCGCAAACAGTATCCAACCCGGTTCCGATATCTGCGCCACCGGTATGAACAATCAGTGAACCGTCTGATACTAGGGTTACCCTGGCATTTGACTGATCCAGACCTGGTAATCCTGACCCCTGCTGAACAATCGCCATCCCCTTGCCGATTTTTATGTCCGGATTGTCGCTTTCCTCCTTTTTGCCATATTCGATTGATTTCAGTCCCTTCTTCAGTGCTGAACCCAGACCGCAGCTGGCTACTTCCACCACATTGCCTTCCTGTCCTTCACCCAGGCATTTCAAGATTTCCAGTACTGATCCTTCACGCACCCGGTTCTTTTCGATCAATTCCGCATGATTCACTTTAAGTTCAGCAGCCAGCTCTCCCAGAGCCGTTTGCAATGCAAATGATCCCTGCGGAGCACCATAACCCTGGTAGGCGCCGGTCGGAAATATATTGGAGTAAAAAACCCGGACATCAAACGACATATTGGGGCACATAATTAAGGGTAAAGACTTGGAACAAGCATTCATGGGAACCGTTAAACAATGATTCCCGTACGGTCCGGTATTAGCCCTTACTTTCATATCAATTGCCGTAAGGGTTCCATCCTTTTTTGCTCCCAGCTTTACTTTAATATCCATGGGATGGCGGCTGCTGCTGGCAATAAACTCTTCCTGCCGTGTAAACTGATAGAAAACCGGCCGGTCTGTTTTCCAGGTGGCAAACGCAGCTACATCCTCCAGGAGGATATCCTGCTTGGCTCCGTAACCCCCGCCAACACGTTCTTTATGTACCCTGATTTTATTTTCACTGATTCCAAGAACTTTGGCAATATTCCTACGTACATGCCATGGCACTTGCGTCGAAGCGTGAACAACCAGACGATCTCCTTCCATTCTGGTGTAAACCGTATGCGGTTCGCATGGTGTGCAGTGCACCTGGGAGGTCTTATAGTCCCTTTCAATAATAACATCGGCCTCTTCAAACCCTTTTTTCGTATCACCGATCCCATTGCTGACACTGGAAGCAAGATTTTTATGAGGATCTGCTCCAATAGGGAAAGGATAGATGATCTTGCCATCTCTTTTATCAATCTGCCGATTATATGCTTCGAGGTTATCAGGGGCTTCGCTGATGTAAGAGATATCACTGTTATGAACAACGGAGGCACCTTCTGCTTCAGCATCGTCTATGGTAAACACGGGCGGCAGTATCTCATAATCCACCTTGATTTTTGACAGGGCTTTTTCTGCAATCTCTTCGGATTCAGCGACAACGGCCGCGACTCTGTCACCGACGTGTCTGACCTTTTGGCCAAACATTTTTCGATCGTGGGGAGACGGTTCTGGATAACCCTGCCCGGCCGTTGTAAAATAAACATCCGGACAGTTTTTGTAGGTTATCACCATTTCCACACCGGGAGTGCTTTCTGCCTCAGCGGTATCGATATGGCTGATATAGGCGTGAGCATATGGACTACGCAGCATTTTCAGTATAAGACTACCGGGCAGGACAATATCTTCCACATAAGCCCGTTTTCCCATCACCAGCTGCGGACCATCCACTTTTGGATGCAATTTGCCAATAATTCTTAAGTCTTCCCTAAATTCCCGGGTTATTTGAGGCTGAAAATCAGGGTCCTTTATCCATTCTTTTGCAATCTCCACCGCCTTAAAATATTGTTCATATCCCGTATCGCGAATAAAAATGCAGGAGAGAGCATCGACTATATCATTACGGTTTGGGTCCGGCTTGCGACTCAGAAGCTCTGTCAGGATCAGGGCTGCTGCGGGTGCGTTGTAGGCAGACTGAACAACACCGACCTTAACCAAGGCGGACTGTACGGGTGACAGTTTTCCATTTTTATGTAAGGATTCAATCGTCTTGACAACATGGCCATCTAACTGCGCAGCGACCAGCAAGCCGGCACTAACTGCTTTTTTATCGAGCAGAATAATGTCCCCACCTGGAAATCCACTGGGTTCCTCGATCTTTCTGACTGAACGGATACCAAGCTTTTGTAGCAACAGACGGGCATTCTCTCCCGGGCTGGTAATAACCTTCTGTTGCCTTCCATTAAGTTTAAACCTGACTTCCATAGTTTACCCCCTTTCCAAGCAACTTATGATTGAATCAGCAATAGCCACGCTTGTAATATGTTTTTTATAGTCACGGGAGCCAAACTGATCTGATTCCGGGTTTAGAACATCTGCTACCGCTTTTTCGATAGATTCTCTATCAGCCAATGTTTGATCAATTACGCCTTTCTCGATCTCCTCCAATCTCCGTGGAACGCCTTCTATAGTACCTATGGCAACAACAACATCTTTCAAATCGGGATCTTCCGTCTTTTTCATACTAACAGCGGTGCTGGCGAGAACAGGACCGTTTGCCTTCAGGGTAAGCTGTTTAGCAACACAAATGATCTCGCTTGAAGGAATAATTATTTTTAAAATCAGCTCCTTGCTATCTTGACTGACATAGTCCTCAATCGGTTGCGTCTTACCATCGGCTGTTTCTACTACAGCATTGAGGGCCATCAGGCAGGGAGTGAGTCGTGTTCCTTTGCCACCTGTTGCAATGTCTCCTCCCACTGTAGCCATGTTCCTGATCGTTCTGGGGGCTGCCATGAATGCGGCCCATCGTAAACACTCAGGAATAAGGCTGTTATCAGCCAGTTTCTGCAACGTGACCATAGCTCCCACCGACGTCTGGTTGGTTTTGGTATGGATAAAAAACAGACCTAATCCTTCCAGACTGATAACCTGATCATAATGAGCTTTGAATTCAAAATGGTTGATGTGAGTTCCTCCTGCAAACCAGGCAACCAGATTCTCATGTTTTTCCTTCAGAAGAAGAGCCTCCTCCAAAGAGGTCGGTTTGTAGAATGTTTTAATCATATTATGTCCCGTTTCAGATAGTCTTTTAAAATGAAATCAGGTGTTAATAAAAAGGGTTAACTCATGTATATTCACAAATAAAAACCCAAAAATAACTGCTTTTTCAAGATTGTAATGTTTAATATCGGGATTCTTAAACTCAAACCTCGTGCATTGAAAACTCCCGGTATCAAAATCAGCCGTTGCATCGGCGCTATCGTAACACAGTTTATCGTCTTTTAGTGTGATATTGAAGGGATTGTTTCCAACCTTCACAACCAATTGATTTCCATTGATAAATAATCCATTTTTGGTATTGAGAAAGGATTTTTCCGACAGGCACAGTTTTGGTTTTATTTTGTATGGAGCGCCTGAAGTCGGGCAGAACGAAGTGCAATTACCACACTCATTACAAAAATCCTCGATATTTAGTATCTGCAAAGGTTGCTCTACACGGAGGATTCCACTGCTTTCTATTTTAATTCGACCTCCATTTTTGTAAGCAGTTTGCAGCGGTAAGTCAAAAGGTTTTACCGAAACCGCTATATTGGCCCGATTGGGACAAACTGTCGTACAGATTAAGCAGAATTGATCGCAAGCCAGGCATCTCTGGGCTTCCCTTAGGGCCTCGCTTTCAGTAAGCGATTGAGAAACCAGGTTAAAGTCAAGTGGAGCTGAAAACGACGACATTTGAGGAGTCGGCTTCAGGTCGCGATGGGCCAGGTTTTGATAGTATTCTGCAAGTGTCCGGTTTTGCGTCGTTTTTTTATCGATAATTGTTTCTGTCCCCCGCAAGAAACTTTTTATAATATTTTCTGCTGTTTTTCTACCGTCCGCAATTGCGTCAATGAGGGTTGAAGCCCCTCTGACAGCATCCCCTCCTGCAAAAACTGACTTCAACTCCGTTTCATGGGTTGAAGGATCAACAGCCAGTTTATTTTTTGGGAAAAAATCAAGTTTAACTTTCTGGCCAATGGCGGGTATAACGATATCCGCATTAAATCGCAATAGGGAGTCTTTAATCTTGACCGGTTTTGGACGTCCGCTGGCATCAATATCTCCAAGTTTCATCTGTGCGCATTCGATCCCAATGACTTGCCCCTCTCTGGTAATAATCTGCTCCGGTGCCACCAATTCCACAATTTTAACTCCCTCCCGAACTGTTTCTTCGATCTCTTCGAAATCCGCAGGCATCTCTTTTTGTGTTCTTCTGTAAAGAATCGTCACGGTACCCTCAGATCCCACAAGTCGTCTGGCAGTTCTAGCAGCATCCATGGCAGAGTTTCCGCCACCGATGACCACAATCTGGTCACCCATTGCTGGTATCTCCCTGCTTTTGACCTGACGTAAAAAGTCGAGCTGATCAAAAACGCCTTTCGCATCTTCCCCGGGGATTCCCATTTTCATTGAGCTTTGTGCACCAATGGCTACATACAGGGCATCATATTCACTGCGAATGACTTCAAATCGCTCCCGATCAACGGGTGAATTGTGATGGATATTGACTCCCAGGGAAATTATGCGGTCGATATCGGATTGCAGGCTTTGATTGTCCAATCTGAATTCCGGGATAGCATTAGCAGCCATTCCGCCTGATACCGACCTGGCTTCAAATATATCCACAGCAAACCCTTCCAGTGCCAGGAAAAAGGCACAGGACAATCCCGATGGTCCGGCTCCAATAATTGCAGTTTTCAATCCGTTTGCAGGTTTTTTATTCAGATTTCTACTGTCTTTGTTTTGCTCGGCAATGAATCGTTTAAGCTCTCTGATCTTTAAGGGAGTATCCAGGTTAATTCTTGTGCATTTTGATCGACAGGGTTGATGGCAAACCTGTCCCTGAACACTGGGAAAAGGATTGGTCTGAAGAATTACCTGGTGCGCTTTTTCATATTCTCCGGCAGCTGTATAAGCAATATAGGACGGAACATCCTGCTCTGTTGGGCAGGTGGACAGGCAGGGAGCCAGGGTGCAATCAAACAGCGATAACTCCCGATCCGTTTTGATATTTTCGTATGGAAACTGACTCTTGTAATAACGCTCGTCGGTGACAACTTCCGCTGCATACTTGACCAGATTTATATATCCGGATTTTGCAGTATTCTGTTGTTGGTTGGCCAGATTACAGATATATTCCCTGATATTCTCAGCTTCACTTTGGCGAATACTTTTCTTAATCGTCTCCAGATACTGACCGAGACGAGTATACCCCCCCGGTTTCAGGATATCGGAACAAACAGTTATCGGCATCAAATTACAGGAGAGAACACGGGCAACATTAAAACAGTCTACTCCTGCGGAGAAAAAAAGATTCAATGATCCTTCAAAACAGGCTTGCAGTTTTGCAGCCACATTAATACTGATGGCATGCAATGGTCGACCGCTCATGTAGACCATTTTTTCGTTCTCCGGCAGATTTCCCCTTCTGTTCAGCGTTTCCAGCGTGTTAGTCAGTTTTACCCCAAACTCGACACCCGCTTCGCTGGCGCTCTCAATCAGATTTTTGATCAAGACAACGCCATCATCAAATTTAAGATCATGTTCAAACGCCTCATCAGGAACACTGACATCAAACCCCAGTTTTGAATTGAGAATGTCTCTTAACCGTTCCGGGCCTAACAAGGTAGGGTTGAGTTTAATGGTGGTATGCAGTTTCCTCTCTTCGATGAAATATCGTCCGATTTTTTCGATCTCATTGGGCGGACAACCGTGCATGGTGGAGATGGTGATATTATCGGAGATACAATTGGGAATATTGATCTCTTTTATTCGCGGATAGATTCTAGAAAGAGATTTGATCTTTTTAGCCTTTTCCTTGCTACAGTCGCCAAGGTTATTGAGGAATTGCTGAACCGATTTAGTTAGAATACCTTCCAGGTTATACCCCACACTCATATTAAAGATGAATCCCCGCTGATCCTCTTCTCCCCAACCGAATTTATCCTTGAGCAGATGGAGGATAATCCAGGCATTGAGGTATTCATCATAGGACTGATGCAGCTTCAGTTCCTGTGACCATTCACAGTTGTAACCTTCATCCTCCATTTTGATGCAGGGTTTGGTAATAGACAATTCATCCAACACCTGGACAGTCTTAAGCTCCATGTAACGAGCTCCGGTCAGCCAGGCTGAAATGATATTCTGAGACAACTGGGTGTGAGGGCCTGCCGCTACTCCAATTGGCGTTTCCAGAGTTTTCCCGTAGCGACTTATCTTAAATGGGTCGGATCTGCCTGGCACAAAAAATAGTTCCCTGGGAATTCCAAATATAGTCCCGGTTTTTTCTTCGGCCAGGATCCATTGCACCATGTTTTCGATTGGGTAGCAGGTGAAGGTGTCACTCATAAAACCCCTTAAGTTGAAGTCGGACGTTTTGCCGTTATCGGCTGTCAGATAAAGATAGTATTGATCATCCCCAACGGCTTGTGTTGCCCTCCAAGATGGACATTAATCGCTCAGCCGGTTGGTTAAACTTGCTGAGAAAAATCATGGCGGCAATAACATACGGTTTATAACTAGCCTGAATGTACTGCGGCACCCTGTAGCGATCAAATACGGATGCTGCCACCTCGCCCTGCTCACAACTAACTCCGGTGATATCGGCAGGTAAGCAGTGCATGTACAAGGCTTCACCGTTATTAGTGGTTGCCATAAGTTTCTCGGTACATTCCCAGTTCTTAAACTTCTTGTTGCTTTCAAGGCATTTTTTCTCCAGTTTTTTCAAACCGTCATGATCCTGCACCTTCAACAATTTGGTTCGCTCCTCCATCACATGGTAGGGGGCCCAACTCTTTGGGTAAACAATATCAGCATCTTTGAACGCTTCTTCCATGGAGTTGAATTTGGTAAAGCAACCGCCACTTTGGTGACAGTTTCTCTCAGCCAGATTCTCAACCTCTGACATTACATTATAACCCTCCGGATAAGCAAACCGCACATCCATTCCCAGCCGAGTCATCAGGCCGATAACCCCTTGAGGAACTGACAGCGGTTTCCCGTAAGAGGGTGAATAAGCCCACGTCATCGCTATTTTCTTTCCCTTCAGGTTCTCAATCCCCCCAAAGTGATTGATGAGATGCAGAGCATCACTCATGGTTTGAGTGGGATGATCAATGTCACATTGAAGATTTATCAGGGTTGGTCGCTGTGGCAACACTCCTTCCAGGTATCCCTGGTAAACGGATGCTGAGACCTCTTTCATGTATGTATGACCGGCCCCCAGATACATATCGTCTCGAATACCGATAACATCGGCCATGAATGATATCATGTTGGCTGTCTCTCTTACCGTTTCGCCATGGGCAATCTGAGATTTACCCTCATCCAGATCCTGAATAGTCAACCCCAGCAGATTACAGGCAGAAGCAAAGCTGAAACGGGTGCGAGTGGAATTATCCCGAAAAATGGAAACAGCAAGACCGGTATCGAATACCTTGGGCGAAATATTGTTGTTTCTCATATCCCTTAATATCTCTGCCACCTGAAAGACAGCTCCAAGCTCATCCATGGTTTTATCCCAGGTGAGCAGAAAATCGTTGAGGTACATGTTCTGGATCTTCTTTGTTGACAGTGACCTGATTTTCTCTTGAATCCCTATTCTGTCCATACTTCCTCTAATTGTTAATTGTTAATAAGTAAACACCCCGGTTACAGTATCATCCTTTCCGGGAAGCAATTCGTTGTTGAGTTAAATGATCCCCCTGAAAAACCGGGGCTTTTTTCAAGATGTCCCTTAAAGGGACTGTTATATATATGTTGGCGCGATTGCTAAAATTATATAAACCATACAAAATTTATGGCAGGGCTGCCCTACCTGGACGCCTTTTGGTACCTGTTGGCGGGGATGTAAGCCCGCCCTACCGTAATCCCTACTCTTGGCAAAATGTGCTTATTTGAGCACTTATGGGATGTAACCCCGCCCTACCGTAATCCTTGTTTTTAGCTAACCATATTTTATTTATTTCCGCTTCAGTTTCTCCCATAACTTTGTTCCCATCTCCCTGGCAAAGGTCAGGATTTCAGCTTCGTCCATGGTCTGGAGTTCTCCTTCCTTTACAATCAGTTTCCCATTGGAGATCACACTTTCCACATGCCGGCTGTCCAGTCCAAATAGAAAATGGCCCAGGAAATTGTCTGCTGTGATTTCTGTGGGTGGATCATAATCGAGCACAACCAGGTTATTATCACTATCGCCTTTAAATCCATTACTCTCCAGGTAGGCATGAACATTGCGGAAACGCTGGTAAATTCCGGGAAAATCGATACCTTCAGTGGTTTGCCCGACAAAAAAGGCGGCCTTGGCACTCCTCAGCATATCCGAATGCATCCCGTCGGTTCCCAGCATAATTCTATCGCCATACAATCCGTAATTAGCCAATCCGACATTGTTATTCAGATTGCTCTCCACATTTTCCACTACCCAGGCATTTGAATCCTTTAATAAATTCTGTTCGGTTTTATCCAGGTGAATGCAGTGGCCCAGAATGGTTTTCGGTAGTTTAAGAGCACCCGATGCGGACAGTCTTTCAATCACACGTTTTTGATGAGTTTCCAGGCACTGTTTCTGATCAGCCTGATCCTCTGCCACATGGATATGAATGCCTGAATTATGCTTCGTCGCCAGTTCTACTGCTTTCCCAAGAGTATTGTCACCAACGGTAAATGAAGCATGGAGACCCACTAATCCCTGATTTCCGCCGCTAAGATACTCATCTGTTTCAGCCAACCCTTCAAGAGTCGAGGTTTCTCCATCACGATCGGAAATCTCATAGCATAGCAGGTGAGAAATCCCAACAGCATCAAACGCGTCTCTGATAGTTGCCAGTGATCCTTTAACAGAAAATGGTGAAGCGTGATGGTCAACCACAAACGTCACTCCGTTTTTGGCACAGAATAATGCCGAAGCCAGTGCACTGGCCTGTATCATTTCCAGATCCAGGTTTTTATCGATATGCCACCAGACATATTCCAGTTTCTCTACAAAATTCCGGGGAGTTTTTAATGGCGCAGGCATTCCCCGAGCCAGGGTCGAATAGATATGGTGGTGTCCACATCCAAAGGCTCTGGTAACCAGCTTGCCTCTGCAGTCTAAAATCGTGTCCTGTTTGGCCAGTTCGTCGGCAGGAGGCAACTGTTCAATCAGCTTAAGGGAGTCTTCCTTGAGAGTTGAGACAGCAATATGAGCTTCTTTAAAATTGAGGGTCTTCCAGTCAATATGGAGTGCATTCTTAAGATAAAGTGTCATTTTTATACCTTTTTAAGAGGTAACCGGTACCGACGTTGTCGATCAAATTGATACAAGGCATTGGCAGCTGCCGGAGCGGTCGGTACAAGTCCGATCTCTCCAATTCCTTTGGCACCATAGGGTCCATGGGGATCTTCAACCTCGATGATACGGACATCGATCTCCGGAATTTTATTAATACGGGGAATCCCCAGTTTCCCAAATTTGGTGTTTTTTAAGATCCCACTCTCAAGAGGCAAATTTTCGGAAAAAGCGTATCCCAATCCCATCACCACTCCTCCCTCGATCTGACCTTCCAGTAATACGGGATTGATCGCCCGGCCGACATCATGGGCTGCAATAATTTTCTCTACAGCTCCGTTTTCATCCAGAATCACAACCTGAGTCGCGTAGCCGTATGTAACATGTGAAACAACTTCCTGACCCTCCTCCGGTTTTTTGGTCCAGTCGCAACGCCAAGTTCCCCGGTAGGTTCTTCCAACCAGTTTTTTTAAAGGGGACTTCTTCAAATCTTCATTCAGTTTTTTTGCAACTGCTATTACCGAGTTTCCCAATAAAAAAGTTCCCCGACTTGCAGTTGTTGTTCCGCCAATCACATCGGCCGTTGTGCTATGATTTATCTTAATCAGCGAGGGATCAAGCCCTGTCTCCTGGCAAAAAACCTGAGTGGCGACCGTATCGATCCCCTGCCCCATTTCAGTCCAGCCATGACTGAGAATAATCTCGGTTTCAGATTTGATGTCAATCCGGGTTTCACTCTCATCCACCAGACCGTTGCCAAAACCGATATTCTTGATTCCGACTGCTATCCCTACGTATTTCGCCTCGTAAAAGTCATCCTTGACAGCCAGCAACGTTTCCTTTAATCCCACTCCGCCTTTTAATACTTGTCCGGTGGTGGTTTGCAGTCCATGTTGCAAGGCGTTATCATAACGAAATTGCCAGCGATCAAACCCACCCTTTTCACAAAGTTCATCGATCGCGCATTCCATGGCAAAGGTCACCTGGTTAACCCCAAATCCCCTCATGGCTCCACAGGGGATATTGTTGGTATAAACCGCTTTTGATATGACATCCACGCTGGGAACATGATAGCCACCCGCTGCATGACCGGCGGCCCGACTCATTACAGAAGGTCCGAGAGAGGCGTATGCCCCTGTATCTCCAATAATCCTGGCCTTTAATCCCGTTAATCTGCCTTTTTTACTGCAGCCCAGCTCATATTGCATAATCAGCGGGTGCCGCTTGGGGTGCATTCGTATGGATTCATCCCTGGTAAGTCTGACTCTAACGGGTTTTCGCAGGTGATAAGTGAACAGGGCTGCATGTCCCTGCACGGTCAGATCCTCCTTCCCACCAAAAGCACCGCCAGACGGTACCAGTGTAACATCAACTTTCTCTATCGGTAATCCCAAAATCCTGGAGACCAATGATTGATCTTCATAGATCCCCTGGCTTTGAACATACAGTTTTATGCCATCCTCGTCCCATGGTTGGGCGAGGGCAGCTTCTGTTTCCAGAAACCCATGTTCGACAAACTGTGTTTGGTAAGTTGCCTTCACCGAGAAATCGGAATTCTCAAGAACAGTTTCAATCGGTTCGCCCCGTCGGATAACCGTTTCTTTGAGCAGATTTCCCTTTTCATGAATCCTTATCAAGCTGGATTCCGCTTTTTGCATGTCAGTTAACGGTTCCAAAACATGATAACTAATGTCAATCAGGGAGCAGGCTTCCCTGGCGATCTCTTCGGAATCAGCCACGACTCCGGCGATAACGTCCCCGATGTAACGCGTGGTTTCCCCCTTGCAGATCATCAGCGGCCAGTCATCAAGCAGGTGACCCGTGATGCGGTCTCCCGGAATATCTTCCGCTAGAAAAATCCGGTGTACGCCCTTCAGTTTTTCCGCCTTGGAGATATTAATATCGATGATTTCAGCCCTGGGAAAATCGCTGAATTTTAAGGCCCCAAACAGCATCCCCTCCACCTTCATATCTGAAATAAATGGGCTTTGACCCAACGCACGTTGGTAGGCATCGATTTTTGGCAGACTGGTTCCGACTTTGCCATTTCCGTTCAGTTCTATGGTTTCCCTGGCAGCTATCTTTTCTGAAGCATAGAGAATGGCATCAATGATTTTTACATACCCTGTACAACGGCAAATATTGAGGCTTAACGCTTTTTTAATCTGCTCTCTTGTCGGATTTGGATTGGATTCCAGCAGAATTCTGGTACGGGACAGAAATCCGGGAGTACAGAAACCACATTGTACTGCTCCCTTTTTAACAAAGGCCTTGGCCAGGATATCCTTTAAATAGGGATCAAATCCCTCAATTGTAACAACTTCACCGTTATCCACTTCAGCCATTGTTGTTCGACAAGACAAGACGGCTTTCCCACTCAGTTCTAACAGACAAGCACCACAAGCCCCCTGACCGGAGCATCCATCCTTTGTTGAAGTGATCTCCTCTGTCTCCCTCAGATAATGTAGCAAAGAGGTGTTTTTTTCTCCGCTGAACTGCCTTTTTTCTCCATTCAAAGTGAAGGTTATCACTTTCATTTCCCCCTTCCATATATACAAGTTCCTGCTTTCCCCAAAACTGCCAGTTTGAGAGTCTCGGGTTGGGAGATGATGGCTTTTTTCCCCCCGTTCTCCAGGAAGGAAACAATCGCTTTTATTTTCGGAAGCATGCTTCCCTCAGCGAAGTGTCCTTCCTTAATATATTGATAGGTTTCTTCAATTGAGATGGAATCCAGGGGCTTTTCGTCAGGCTTGCCAAAATTGAGGCAGATCTTCTCAACCCCGGTGGAAACAATTAAAAGATCAGCTTTCAGATCATTGGCAAGCAAGGCAGAGGCATAATCCTTATCGATGACAGCATCAATACCTTCCAGGAACCCATGCTCCGTTTCCAAAACAGGAATTCCGCCTCCACCGACAGCAATAACGGTGAAGTTCTGATCAACCAGTAACCGGATTGCATCTTCTTCAATGATTTTGACCGGTTTTGGTGATGCAACAACCCTTCTAAACCCGCGCCCGGAATCTTCAACCAACTGCCACCCCGGGTTGGATTCCATCAGACTGTCAATCTCCTCTTTTGTATAAAACGCCCCGATCGGTTTGGACGGATTCTGAAAAGCGGGATCATTTTTATCCACCTTAACCTGGGTGACAACGGTAACAGCTCTTCTGTCAATTCCCCGTTTCAGATATTCATTGTTCAGAGCCTGCTGAATCTGGTAGCCGATAGCTCCCTGGGTGTCAGCCACGCAACTCACCAGGGGAACGATATGCAAGCCTTCATGCTTAAAAGCAATTTCTGATCTTCGTAGTATGAAACCGACCTGGGCACCATTACCATGAGTAACCAGAATATTATAGCCAAGTTCAATGATATCCACCAGATTAACCACCGTCTGTTTTATAGCCTCATACTGGTCCTCAACCCGTCGGTGAGCCTTGTCCCTGATGAGTGAGTTGCCACCAATGGCAACGACAGCAAAATTTTCCATAGGTTTAACCCTTAAAATGTTTTGCCAACTGCTTAACGTTAATTTCTGCTAGCCAGGTACATTTTTGGAATCACCGCGTAGAGAGCAGCAGCCTTAACCAGTTCGCTTTTCCAGGTTTTTTCGTTGGGAGCATGCGCCTGATCTTCATGACCCGGACCAAAACCGATGCAGGGGATTCCAAACAGTCCCATGATCGAAACCCCATTGGTGGAAAACGTCCACTTATCGACCACAGCGTCTTCCTTAAAGAGCGATTTATAACCTGCAACTAATGACTTAGTAACCCGATGATCCTCTTCCAATACCCAGGCCGGGAAATAGGCGTCTGTCGGATAAACAAGATTAGTGTAGGACGGTCGAGCGTAGTCATACATGGATACTACTGCGTTAGCGCTCTTGACAGAAGGTAGTTCCCTGATCTGGTTCAAGGCATAATCCTTGTCTTCACCGACTGTAAGTCGCCGATCGATGGAAATACTGCAGCCATCGGCCACAGCGCACCTGGAGGGGGAGGAATAAAAGATTTCTGAAACCGTCAACGTTCCTTTTCCCAGGAAATCATCCGAAATCAGATTTTTATGCAATTCCTGCAGTTCCAAAAGAATCGGAGCCATTTTAAAGATGGCATTATCTCCTCTTTCCGGTGCCGAACCGTGGCAACTGATCCCTTTGACATCAACCCGAATTTCCATTCTTCCTCGCTGTCCCCTGGCAATTCTGCAGGATGTTGGCTCAGTGGAAACAACAAATTCCGGTTTAATTCCACTCTCTTTGATGATATACTGCCAGCACAACCCATCGCAGTCCTCCTCCTGTACCGTACCGGTAATCAGCAGAGTGTAATCATCCTCCAGACCCAAATCCTTGATGATTTTACCGGCATACACCATGGAAGCCATTCCCCCTTCCTGATCGCTGGCACCACGACCGCCAATGGTCTCATCATCTTCATAACCCTTGTAGGGGTCAAATTTCCAGTTATCAAGGTTACCAACACCAACCGTATCGATATGTGCATCCATGGCAATCAGGTGTTTACCCTTGCCAATGGTTCCCAGCACGTTCCCCATGGGATCAATTTCAACCTTGTCGAATCCCACAGCCTCCATCTCCTGTTTAATACGACGAACAACCGCTTCTTCGCCACAGCTTTCACTGGGAATGGCGATCATATCTCTCAGAAATCTGCTAATCTGAGGTTCGTATTCTTTTGCCTTCTGTAAAACTTTCTGAAAATCGATGTCCATTATGATGTCTCCCTGTTCTTTTTTAATTTAACTCAGTCTACTACGAAAAGTATTATAATGTTCGATTTTAAGCTTTTAACTCAATAATCGAGAAACCATGGAAATTCTTAACCACTGTCATGCCGGACTTGATCCGGCATCCATAAGATTTAACCAAAAATCTAAAAACCTGGATTCCGGCTCGTAGGCCGGAATGACAAGAAAATCGACTTTTCGGAGTGGACTTATAACTGTATTTCCAAATGTCATTAGCTAGTTGCCAACCGCCAATAGCTAAATGTTATCCATTAACCCCGTTTGTCTGTTAAAATCCTCGATCAGTTCATCGATTTTGTCTACAGTGTCAATGATTGAGGTCCAATAACTGTCGTCATACCATTGCTGCTGGATCTCTTCATAGGTTTTCCCCTGTTGCTCCACCCAGGTGTAATATTTTAAATTATGAATCCGTTTTTTTCCATAATAAGTTAGTTCTTCCATATAATCGATGGAAAGATCCAGAAGTTTAGACTGATAAATGGCTGCTGCATCTCTGCTGCTGAATTCTCCCTTTTCTGCTGTCATTTCCTGCAGGCGACTCTGGTACATATCCATGGAGTCGGTCAACACTGTCATCACCACATCGTTTCCGGTCATTTCATGGTACTTGGCAAATTTGATGGCGCTCGCCAGATTGCTGGCACCGGAAATACCAACCAGATCCAGATTATCCACCAATTCTTTGGAAACACCCTTTTCAAGAAGGTATTCTTTACCATTAGGTTCATTGAAGAGTCGTATCAGACTCATGGGTATGTCATCATCTATTGCCACTACAAAATCGGTGTTTTTGGCGTTATGAATCCAGGGAACATGTTTATCGCCAATACCTTCGATGCGATGAGCTCCGAAACCATTGTTCAATAAGGTCGGACATTGCAGGGCTTCGCTGGCAACTATTTTACTGAATGGATATAGTTTCTTCAGGTAATCGCCGGAAGCAATTGTACCACCGGAACCTGTCGCCGAGATAACTCCCCTGAATTGATCATTTTCACCCATGATCCTTTTCAGAACCTCTTCCATGGCAGGTCCTGTTATCTCATGATGCCAGAGATAATTGCCCAGCTCGTCGAACTGGTTAAAAATACAAAGAGCTTGCCCCGATTGCCTGAGTTCCCAGCACTTATCAAAGATCTCCTTGACATTACTTTCTGATCCGGGGGTTTTGATGATTTCACCGGCAACCGATTTCAACCATTCAAAGCGCTCCGAACTCATCTCTTCCGGAAGGATGGCAATGGACTCACAGCCCAGTAAGGCAGCATCATACGCACCCCCTCTACAATAATTCCCGGTGGAAGGCCAGACCGATTTTTCGGTAGTGGGATCAAACTGACCGGTGACCAGACGGGGAACCAGGCACCCAAAAGCAGCACCCACCTTGTGAGCGCCTGTGGGAAACCATTTACCAACAAGTGCAACGATTCTGGCGTCAACACCTGTCAACTCTTTGGGAAATTCCAGGTAGTTAACTCCGCCGAAACCTCCTCCATTGGCAACCGGCTGGTTGCTCCAGGTAATGCGGAACAGGTTTAAGGGATCGACATCCCAAAGACCGATTCCTTTAAGCTTTTCCACAATCTTCTTAGGAATCAGTGCCGGGTTTCGTTGTTGCTTAAAAGTCGGAATAATAATATTTTTAATACGAGCCCGTTCAACCGCTCGTTTCAGAACCTCTTTATTAACTGTTAAATCTATCATCTGTTCTCCGTTGAGATATCCTTGATAATCATTAAATTGCACTTAATGCCATTAACTTAAGGTCTTGCACCTTCCCTAGACTACTAAAAAGGCAGAATACAAATGGTAGGGCGGGGTTACATCCCCGCCAGAACCAACTCAAAGGCGGCCATGTAAGGCCGCCCTACCGTTTTGAAAAACTGAACTTTATCTCGAAAATCCTTATTTAAGCGCTTATGGGGTTACATCCCCGCCAGTGCGAAACCAAAGGCGGCCATGTAAGGCCGCCCTACCGTTATCCCTGCAATTAATTAAATATTCTTATAATCTGGCTATAAGGTTGAATTAAATATATAATTCTTACGTTAATGACATTGAAATTGCACTGTTATTGAACTGGTACCAGCTTCCTGATAGCCTTATCCAACGCTTCCGGTCTGGGTTCCACAACAACCGGTTCTGAACCGACAGTTTTTGTCGCTTTCAAGGCGCTGTTTATATCTTTTAGTCCGTTTCCGGTGTTAATCACCACTATTGTCTCGTCTCTTCCAACCAGATCGGTGTTAAGTGACTTAATCAACCCCGCGTATGCGGCTGCTCCCGCAGGTTCCCCAAAAACCCCGCTTCCCCTGGCCAATTTGATGAGAGCTGCCAGAATCTCCTTATCACTGACACAAACAAACGCCCCATTCGTTTGTTTGACCGCATTCATGGCTTTAATCCTGTCTCTGGGAAGTCCGGCGCTGATGCTGTCTGCAATGGTAGCGGCATCAATTGCAGGTTTGGTCAATACATTTTCATTGCCTTTCCAGGCCTGATAAAGATAACTACTGCCTTCAGCCTGTACTCCCATGATCTTTGGTATTTTATCGATCCAGCCCAAGGCCATCAGGTCTTTAAATCCCTTATGAACACCACCGATAATACAGCCGTCACCGACACTCACAAATACTCGATCAGGAGAATTCCAGTTCAATTGTTCACAAATCTCAAATGCTACTGTTTTTTTCCCCTCTGTCATATAAGGATTATAACCGGTATTGCGATTATACCAGCCGTATTTTTGAGCTGCGACCATACAAAGATCATAGGCGTCATCATACGATCCCTTAACCAGGATCACCTTGGAACCAAACACCAACAACTGGGTGATTTTAGCCTGGGGTGCTGATTCAGGTACGAAGATTACATTGGGCTTGTTAAGAGAAGCACACAACCCGCTTAAAGCTGCGGCTGCATTTCCGGTACTTGCTGTGGTAATGATATCTGCCCCTTTCTCTTCAGCCTTAACAATTGCTATGGCGCTAGCCCTGTCTTTAAACGATGCTGTGGGCTGGCGACCGTCGTCTTTCACCCAGAGCTTTGCAATACCAAGTTCTGCAGCCAGTCTGTCCGCCTGATAAAGGGGAGTCCATCCCACCGACAGAGGAGGAACCCTGGAGTCTATTCCCACCGGTAAAAGGGGCTTATAACGCCAGATGGACATTTCTTGCGAACTTGCCAGGCTTGATTTTTTAAAGCGTGAGCCGATGTATTCATAATCGTATTGGACATCCAATACTCCATCATTGTCATGATCCGGGCAGATATAGTCGACCTCATCCGGATGATATTTCTTTCCACATAACACACACTTTAGATTTTTAATCTGTTTTAGTCCCATCGGTCGACCCGGTTTGTATTTTTATAAAATTACCGAACTATCCCCGGATATTTCCAGGTTTTTATCAGTTTCAAAATTGGAAAGTCTTGTGATTATAAAAGAATTGAATAAAATAATTTATTACCGACTCTGTTCAAAAATTTTAGCAAAGATTCAAAAAAATTTGAACGGTTATTTTTAGGTTTAGAGAATTATCTGAAAAAAAGTTAAGGATCCTGACAAACCCGGATATATTTCCTGAATATCCCCTCTACTGACAAGATACGGAGTCCTTTCATATCATTAGTTGTTACCCGGTTTACTGCTTTAATTTTTGAGGTAAGCTTATCCCCAATTAAAAAATCCACTTCATGTCCCCCATGTGCTGATCTCAAAAAAGTAGATGGAAGTTTTTTCGAGTGTGACTCAATTCCGGCAGGTGGTATTACCTCAACTATAACTATTTATATGCAACCTAGAACATTATCTATGATGCATAATAAATATAACAGTTTAAATCCTGTTAAAACAGCTCGTTACATGATTGGCCTGTATATTGCCATTAAGGATAGGCATAACGCTTCAGAAAGTTTGTGAATCCCTGAATCGTTATGTTGAATCTTTAGCTGCCCGGCCATAAAACGGATAGTGTTTGCTTTCAACTTCCGTTTTACTTTTCTCGAACTGTTTTAAAGAGGTAATTATGGAATTTAAACAAGCAAGGAGATCATGGAAAATGCTGGCCTCCGCAGTGTTCTGCAGCATTTTCATAAATGGTTGCCAGGGGAATTCCCCGCAAACGGCTCAAACTGATCAGGACTCTCAGGAGAAAGTATCGGTAGCAGCTCAAGTTCAGTTACCGCTGCAGACTGCGACCAGTTCCAACAATGTGTCAATGAGTTATAAAGGCTCGATGAGTGATATCAGTAGGATCAGTTGTGATGTGGGAGATGGAAGCTCGGTTTATATTAACGATCAGGAATTGATTCAAAGCGGTGATTTGTGGAGCGGTACTTTTGCTGATCTTCCCGTGGGGCCTAATATGACTTTCAGTTGTATCGCTTTTGATGACACTGATGAAAATGTCTTCTCCGGTAGTACGGCAAAAACCCTTGGTGTGGATGATACGGCTGTCAATATCTACCTGGAACCGGTGGATGACGGGGTAGCCAATGGTTTCCCCCAAATCAGCCGCCTGGAACGGCCGGGTGAAATTATCAACAATACCTCCCAGCCAATCCGGGTTTTTGTCAATGCCACAGAAGGAGAAACCCTGACGTATCGAATTGTGAGTATGGGTGCAGGAGAAAGCGGCAGTTTCAGTCCTCAAGACGGATCTATTAACCTGGTTGGAACCAGCGGTGTTATTGAGATTGAATATACCGCCCCAAATGAAGTTGGCAGTTACTCCCATGAGATAACACTTACCAACAGCCAAAACAACTCCGTCGCTGTCTCCTTTAATACGGAAGTGGTTTATCAATTGGTGGATGGTGAAGTTCTGGTGGGATTTTTCCCGGTGATAACCGGTATGACTGCCTCCCGAGTCGGAGATGAACTGGTATTGTCGGTTGTGGTAGATGATGAAGGAGATCAGGAATCCCTATCCTATATTTGGTCTACATCGATCCCCGGCTTAACTGTGGATGATCCTGTCGTCAATCCGGTTTATCTGCTGGATTATTCTCCGGATAAAAACGGTGATATCCAGATTATGGTAACTGATGAATCCGGCAATGCGATTACAGCGACCTACGTATTAGAGGAAAACCTGTTTCCTGACAATGTGGTGGTAGACACCCCGCTGGTTTCTTATGAATATGAGTACCAGTGGACTCGAACCATTGTTTCCGGTTGGGATAATACCGCTTCTTGGTTGGAATATGATAGTGCTTCCAACAACCTGGTAGTAGCTGGATTCTACACCCAGACTGTGAATTTTGATCCGGCTGGTGGCAGTGATTCTCATACCTCAACTGGTTTCCGAGATGCGTATCTCTGGAAAATGGATTCTGATGCAACCTATAACCACGGTGGATGGTCTCGGGTAGCTTCTGGTGGGAGTGTAAACGATTCCTTCGGATCCCTGGTTTTGGATACCAATGGCGACATTACCACCGTGGGAAACAGAGATACGGGATCGTATCCCGGTAATTGGGGACCCATAGCTTTTATTACCAAATACGCTGTAGACGGGACATTACTCTGGGAAAAGTCCTTTGGCTCCCTCAGTAATTACTGCAACTTCACCAGACTGGATAAAGGCAGCGACGGCAGTCTGTATGCCGGTGGATATTTCAACGGTTCAGTAGACTTCAACGCGGAAGGAGGTGGAGACCTTCGCACAGCGGCCGGCGGGAAAGATATGTTCCTGATGAAACTGACGGCTGATGGAGAGGTCATTTGGACAAAAACCATGGGCGGAAATCTGGATGACTATTTATTGGCAGTTGTCGTTTCAGAAAATTCCATCTATATGACTGGAACCTTTCAGGGGCAAGTGAATTTTAATCCGGATGGATTAGATAATATTTCATCAGCTGGTGAAGGAGACGGATTTGTCAGTAAATTCGCCAGCGACGGAAGCTACCTGTGGACTCGAACTTTTGCAAATCCGGAACAGGTGCATATGAGATCCATGAAGGCCAATTCACGGGGTCAAATCGTATTGACCGGTATGTTTAATGGTTCCCTGAATGCAGATGGGAAGACCATCATCAGCAATGGTGAATACGATGCTTTTATAGCTGCCATGGAAGCTGATGGGTCATTAAACTGGATTAAATCGTATGGAGGAGTGTCCACTCTGAGCGTTACTCCTCTTTTCCTGGATGATAATGATAACATCTTTTTAGGTGGCAGTTTCTCTGGAACCATCGACCTTGATCCGGGTTCGGAACTTCTTGAAGCGACTGCCAGCGGTTCGAATCACGGCTATATCCTGGTTCTGAATAGTGACGGCGAATACCAGTGGTCTCATGTCATCGGGTCTCCTTCCGGTCGGGTCAGTGTTAATTCCATGACGATGGACCCGGCAACGCGAGATCTTTATGTAGGAGGTCAGTTCGATGACACAATAGACTTCGATCCGACTGAAGAAGTAGACTCTCGCACCAGCCCGGCAGTAGACTGGTCGATGTTTGTCTGCCGCTTTAGCCTGCCTGAATAAGATTCACCTCTCTTCTCCTGAATTCTCAGGGGAGGAGAGGCTTCAACATATTTATTTACCGGCTTAAGCATATCAGGTCGTTGACACTGTCGTATTTAAATTGTATCCCTTTGTTCAGCTGATCGTGAATATACAGGAAAAATATAATAAAAACGTTGAGTTGTTAAAAAGTACTTTAGAACAGCAGCAACGGCCTGCGCTGCCGCCATTGGAGAAAGAAAGCCCATAATCTGCCTCTATCCATAAATAGATCAGGCTATACCTAAAACAGATCCAGGAGAGACAATGATCCGGGAATCGCTGAAACATCATCTAAACAACCCACCACCTGTAAATAAAGACTATGTCCTTGGTGCCTTGAGACTGCTGGAAGCGCTGCACCGTGAAATGGCTTTACTTGCGTTGGCGGATTGGCAGAAACTGGAGATTTTTGTCCCGGAACTTTATCAGCCCATCTCTTCGTTGATCAGACCTTCCTGGGGGATGTGGAACCGGATTATTCAGGAGCTTCGCAAAGCCAGGAAGAAGGTATTATATAAGGCAGATAAAGAGCTGAGAGACAGGTTTGAAGAGTTAACACTCCTCAATTTCATCCTGGAAAAAACCTCCCAAAAAATTCCGGCTGATGAGATGGAATCTTTAAATCCACTGGCAAAGTTCTTTAATCAATCCACTCGAAAAGCAACCACTTCCACAACCCTGGAGCTGGGGATTCGGCTCAGAAACCGTATTGCCCATGACCTGCCTGATGATCCCAATTGGTGGGCAGAAGCCGCCAACGCTTTAGAATCATTGCTGCCTTGGTTAGTCCAACAGTCATGGATTCCTGAAACAGTAGCCTATCCCTCCCCCTGGTTCATCAAAGAACAGGGAGAACTCTACAGTTTCAATGGACTGGAAGAACAAACAGCCGTCCGTTATCTATCCGCCACAGAAAGAGCACCCCTGATCAACAGGGAAAAGTTGGGAGAACTCTCCCTAGCACTAGCCGCCCTTTTGGGAGAAAAAGAGAAGCAGGAAAAAAGTGTTAAACGACTGCTGGAAGAGATGACACCGGAAGAGATCAAAGGGGTTCTAATGGGAGACTTCCTGGTAGGAGCTCCCATTGGTGAAGGGGCTTTTGCGATGGTACATAAGGCGATTCACCTCTCTACCGGAGCCCTGGTTGCCGTCAAGATCCTAAAGGATGCTTCCGATGAAGATATGCGCGACCGCTTTCGTCAGGAAGCTGAGTTACTGGCTGGAATGAACCACCACAACGTATTAATGGTGTATGACTACGGAGAATCTGCCTGGCATGTTCCCCGTAGTGTCTCATTGAAAGAGGAATACTGGTTTCAGGAATTCAAAAACACCAATCTGAAACACTACATTGCTATGGAATGGATCGATGGTTTAACCCTCGACCAGATCTATCATCTACAACGCATTGACAAAGAAGCCTCTTTGGAAGAAGCATTGTTGAATGCTTCACAACTGGGGGTTTGGCTGGAAGGCTGGAAAGAGTTTCTCAACCAACCGGAAGGAACTACCATGCCCGAGTGGGAACAGAATCTGAAAGAAGCGATCCGTATCCTGCCCCACATAAAGGAAAAAGAAAACCAGGAGATTCTAACCACCTGGTTCCGGGAAGCCGCTTTGGCTTTACAATACATCCATGACCAGGGACTGGTGCACCGGGATATCAAACCGGGTAACCTGATGATCACAAGGGATGGCAGATTAAAAGTGATGGACTTCGGTATCGCCCGCAATCTGGCGGAAGGCCAGACTATGATGACAGTCACCGGTACCGCACTGGGAACCCCGGCTTACATGTCTCCCGAGCAGATCAGAGCCCAACAGGCATCCCTGGAAATCGGTCCGGCATCCGACATGTACTCCCTCTGCGCCACCTTTTATGAACTCTACACCCACACCCGCTGTTACGATCACGACACCACCGATCATTTCACCATCCAAACCCGAAAACTGGAAGGTGATCTCCCCGAACGACCACAAACCAGAAACAAATCCCTCCCCTGGGAACTCAACACCTTGCTCCTCGGCGGCATGGAACCCGAACCCGCCGACCGCATCCCCACTATGGGAGATCTGGCAGCTGACCTGCAACGCTACCAACTGGATGAAGCCATCCACTACAACCGCCCCAGCATCTGGCGTCGGATGCACCTGACTTATCGGCGTAATACTACTCTGGTAAAAACAATAACTGTTTTTATTTCAGTCATCATAATTGGCGTGATTATCTCATTTTACAGTATTAATCAGCAGAGGTTAATTGCTGAAGCACAAAAAGTTGAGGCTGAGGTTCAAAGAAAGCTAGCTCAGAGAAACGAAAAGGAAGCAATATCTCAAAAAGAATTAGCAGGTCATAATGAGAAAGAAGCTATTCGTCAAAAGAATATTGCAGAAAAACAACGAAGATTTGCACAAAAAAAACAAAAAGAAGCTCAGCATAACCTAGGGATTGTATATACCGAAAAAGCAGAAAACGCATTGAAAGATAGAATGTTTAATGATGCATGGCTTTATTCACATTATGCACTAGCCAATTTTGATCCAGACCTTGATGGAGCGGCAAAAGCCAAGGGAATAATCACCAGTTATCCAACTTATCCGATGATTTTTTCATCAGGTATGGGTACTCATCACAAAAAATCTATTACCAGCGTAAATTTTTCACCAGATGGACGGATCTTATTCTCCTCAGGACTAGATGATGATGCTACCATTCATTTATGGGACATTAAAACTGGAAAAGAAAAGGCTATTTTTTCGGGGCATATGAATGATGTTATTACAATGAGTTTTTCACCGGATGGAAAGACCTTAGCCTCTGGTTCAACTGACAATGTTATCCGTCTGGTAAATATTGAAACGGGAAAAACAAAAGTTATCCTGACAGGGCATACGTCTTATGTTCTTAGCGTGAGTTTTTCACCCGATGGTAGAGCTTTGGCCTCCGGATCATATGACAAAACCATTCGCTTGTGGGATGTCAAAACAGGAAAAGAAAAGGCTATTTTGACAGAACATTCGGGTGAGGTTTATACCGTGAGTTTTTCACCAGATGGAAAAACCCTGGCGTCTGGATCAGGCGACAAAACCATACGCTTGTGGGATGTTAAAACGGGAAAAGAAAAGACAATTATAAGGGAACATTCTGGTGGGGTATTCAGTGTGAGTTTTTCACCAGATGGAAAAACCCTGGCGTCTGGATCAGGCGACAAAACCATACGCTTGTGGGATATTAAAACGGGAAAAGAAAAGATAATTCTTACTGGGCATACGGATGGAGTTGGCAGTGTGAGTTTTTCACCAGATGGAAGAATCCTGGCCTCTGGATCAGATGACAATACCACCCGCTTGTGGAATGTTAAAACAGGAAAAGAAAAAACAATTCTAAAAAGACATACCGATGCAGTTAATAGTGTAAGTTTTTCCCCGGATGGAAAAACCTTGGCTTCTGGATCAAGCGACAAAACTATTCGTTTATTGGATGTTAAAACAGGAAAAGAAAAGAAAGCTATCCTTACGGGACATGCTGATTGGGTTCAAAGTGTTAGTTTTTCACCAGACGGAAAAATCATGGCGTCTGGATCGTGGGACAATACCATACACTTGTGGGACGTTAAAACGGGAAGAATAAGATCTATTCTTACTGGGCATACAGATAGGGTTCAAAGTGTGTGTTTTTCACCAGATGGTAGAACCTTGGCTTCTGGTTCATATGACAAATCCATACGCTTGTGGGACGTTAAAACGGGAAGAATAAGATCTATTCTTACTGGGCATACAGATAGGGTTCAAAGTGTGTGTTTTTCACCAGATGGTAAAACCTTGGCTTCTGGTTCGGATGACAAAACCATACGCTTGTGGAACATTAAAACAGGAAAAGAAAGAGCAATTCTAAAGGGACATACGGAAGCCGTCAATACTGTGAGTTTTTCATGGGATGGAAATACCTTAGCTTCCGGATCAGATGACTCTACCATTCGCTTGTGGGACGTAGAAAAAGGAAAGGAAGAAGCCATCGCTTTGCGGCATGATTTTGCTGTTTCCAGCGTGAATTTTTCACCAAACGGAAGACTCTTAGCATCAGGATCACAAGACAATAAAATTCGCTTATGGGATGTTAAAACGCTAAATGTAAAGACTATTTTACAAGGACATACTAGTTGGGTTCAAAGCGTTAGTTTTTCACCGGATGGAAAAACCTTGGCCTCCGGATCAACGGACAATACAATTCGTTTGTGGAACGTTAAAACGGGAAAAGAAAAGGCAATCCTAACTGAGTACACTGATTGGGTTCAAAGCGTTAGTTTTTCACCAGATGGAAGAACCCTAGCATCCGGTTCAGCAGACAAAACTGTCCGCCTATGGGACGTAGATACCGAAAAAGAAAAAACAATCCTGTGGGGGCATACATATTCGATTAATACCGTGAGATTTTCCAAGGATGGAAAGATGTTGGCCTCTGGATCGAGGGATGATACTATCCGCTTATGGGATGTCAAAACGAGACGAATAAGCTCTATTCCTACTGGGCATACAGATGACGTAAATACAGTGGGTTTTTCCCCAGATGGAAAGACTTTGGCTTCCGGATCAGATGACAAAACCATCCGTTTGTGGGATGTGAAAACAGGAAAAGAAAAAGCTATTTTGACGGGACATGCGGATTACGTTTTATCGGTTGATTTTTCATCTGATGGAAAAACCTTAGCTTCTGGATCACGGGATAAAACCATCCGCTTGTGGGACGTTAAAACGGGTAAAGAAAAGGCTATCCTAATGAGGCATCAGTTAGCTGTTTCCTGCATAAATTATTCACCGGACGGAAAAACTATAGCCTCCGGATCGCGAGACAATACAATCCTTTTATGGGATGTAGCAACGGAAAATGAAAGAGCAATTCTAATGGAGCATACCGATGTAATTGAGAGTGTGAGTTTTTCCCCAGATGGAAAAATCCTGGCGTCCGGATCGCAGGATAAAACCATCCGTTTGTGGGACGTTAAAACGGGTGAAGAAAAGGCAATTTTAGTGGGACATACAGATTCTGTTAGGAGCGTAAGTTTTTCCCCAAGTGGAGAAATCCTGGCTTCAGGATCAGATGATAATACCATCCGCTTGTGGGATGTTAAAACGGGTAAAGAAAAAGCTATTCTGATGGGGGATACGGGTTGGGCTCAAAGCGTAAGTTTTTCATCTGATGGAAAATCCTTAGCTTTTGGAGGAGAACGCTATTCCATTATTCGTTTATGGGATTTATCTCTTTATTACAAATTAAAAGATCGTCAATTTTCTAGGGAAGAAATCAAAAAAGCTGAACAACGATTCAATCGAAGACTGGTAGGTCTTAATCTCCAGGCAGTAGATCCTGATCGCAATTTATATGGAACCAAATATGATCGATGATGAAGTGGATAAAGCAAAATATTGGTACAAGAAAGCATGGTAACAGGTAGCAAGGATGCTAATCAACATTTGAGATTGCTAGAAATCTTGGAGAAAATCCAGATCAGCTTAGAAAGACCAATCCAGTAAGCACGTAATCAGGGATACCCTTGAAATATTAAATTTTAATGGTGCGAAACTATGACAATTGATACCAAGGATTGAATCCCACAGAAAGAGCATTTTGATAAAAATCCAGTTGAGTGCGAACCATGTTGCTTTGTTTGCATTCGCCTAATCAGGGATTTAACGCAACGAGGACAACTGTGCATTGCTTTCTTTATTGATGGCAGGCTTATGGATTTTTTTAAATCGATTGGGCGACACTTAAGATTATTGTTCAAATTTCATAGTTCAGCCGCCTCAGATGCCAATCAGTGGAATTGGATGACTATCAATTTTTAAAAAATCCAACCTTGCCGTTAAGCTTGGAAAAGGAATTATTCCTACCCGGAAAATACAAATCATTACGGGAACTCATTACTCCTTTGTATAAAGAACATTGTAATAGTTTTCACAGATGTTTCCATAATCCCAATCTTCCTTGTTCATGCAGGATTCAATTAAGAAAAACCCCTCTGACACATCCTGCTTTTTATTTGGACACGAATAACTGTGGCTAGAGTTTCTGTTAAAGAACGTCTCAAACAGCGATCTCAGATTTGCGTTACAGGCCAATGCAAAAATGGTAAAATCGCTTGATTTGTTTTGGAGACATTTTTCAAAATCATTACATCTTGCATCAGCAAACGTTTTCCAGTCGGCATTCAGCTTTTTCAGCCGTTGATCAGCCTCCTCAAATGTTTTGGGGCAGGCTTCCTTTACTGCGGGGTTGTCCTCGAATACTCTGTTGAAGCAGGACCATGAGTTAATATCTCCTAATACCACACCCGATTCGTTAGTCTTTCGTCTTTTGGTAAGTTCTTTGGCCAGTTCTTCCCGGTTCCAGGTATTACAGTTGGACTTATCCAACAATAGGTTGTTCATGGTGGAATCGCGAAAACGGTTGTAGATCTTATAATGCCAATCGACATTGTCGACCAGCATGTCCAATGTTTCACAGGCATCTTCGGTTTTCTGATACTTAAAGCCATTTCCAACAAATATTGTTTTTTTTGTAGATGAACATGAAACCAGTACACAACTTAGTGCGAAGGCAATCAGGATGATTTTCATTTTTTCTTCCTCTTCTTTTTCCGTTAATTGTTTCGAACACAATGTACGCCACGTGTTTCGGATTTACTGAAACTTCCTACGTTTCCCACCTGAAAATGGGAATACATGGCATGAAATGTCAATTCGGCATGTGTGGTTGACGACCAATACCCATTAGAGGTTACACCGGGAAACAAAGCCAAGTTAACTGCAGGAGAGTGAATGGAGTCATCGATGATCGATTCCAGTTCTACAATATTAGGCAGTCTCCAATCATCTTTGCCCGTCAGACTCAAACCTTCGCAATAGCTAATTGCCGATTCCCAGGTCAAACTTCCTGCTTCTGCTTGTTGCCAGATAAGGCCGGTAGTATTGTCAGTAACCGTACCATCCGTGTTGTCAACCATTTCGGATGTTGCCAACTGATTACCTCTTACACAACGGGTATAGTGATAGCTGGATGTTCCCTTGTCCTGGTTTAGGGCAAATCCCCAGTCAAAAGTAACGGCCCAGACCTCTTCAGAGCTAGAAACGTAAGGCGTTGCTGTCCAATAGTAGGAATTACCAACCTCTGATTTTGTACCAGTGAAAAATTCAGTATCAATAGCAGGCCGATATGTCCCATAATTGACCAACCTGATTAATTCCTTCTTCTCCGGCAATCGCCAATCCGATTGGTTATTCAGATCCAGTGTTTGACAATACATAACCGCCCCTTCCCAGGTTCGCTCAACATTATCATCCTGGGCTTGCCATTCAAGGCCGGTTGTATTATCTGTTACTGTCTCGGCACTATTAAACGAAAACGACTTTGAATTATCTCCATAATCTGAATCTTCGCCGTATATCCCTGTATAGGATGATATCTGTCCGGTATCCGGCAAGGGGGACGATTCGTTTTCTTCTGTAATGATCATTTGATAAGGATAATCTCCAGCAATCATGGTCTGAGTCCGTGAAGTTGTTATACCATTCGCACCTTTTACAACGATTGTAATATCCCCTGTATTGCTTTCAGAGAAAGGGTTGATGATTAGGGGATTTGAAGAAGAAGAAGAAGAGATTGAGGCAAAATCAACGGTTCCACTCCAGGAGTAGGTTAAACCTGCATCGGAATCAGTCAGAACCTCGATTTGCAGGGAATCAGGCAACCGCAGTATGGATAATCCTTCTATTATTGGTCCGAAAACCATACTGATTCCTCCGGAAACCGATGTTTCCACAATCTGTAACGGGCAGATGATACTAACGGTATCGCCTCCGTCAGCACTTTTTACTCGAATAACCAGTGTATCTTCCCCAGGAGCTGAAGGAGCGTTATAGGTAATTTCCAGGTTGCCCACCAGGTCATGTATCCCCGATATGCCAGAAGTGATGGAGCCATTACTGACTTCAATGCTGTATTCCACAACGTCGGAATACTCAATTTCTATGCTGATGATATTGCCGACTGAATCTGTTTCAATCTCTTCTGGTACATAAACAGCGACAATTTTTGGTGCTATAGCTGAATTGCTGTCATTGACACCTGACATTTCGAAGTCGAGTTCATTGGTTCCATCAGTGATCAGCGATTGGGTGATACTATCCGTGAATATCACCTGTCGCGACTCATTGTAGGCATTTGCCATAAAATTGAAACTGGTATTTGCCGGAAGATCCTCCAATGTTCCTTGCCAGTTACCCGAGTCGATAGGTATTTCGACCAAATCTATCTTCCGAAATATTTCCGAAAGATCACTGGTTTTTCGTACGGTGATATCCACGGATACAACATCGAATTTTGTGGAAACAGAATTTGAAACAGCAATATAGGTTTTGGCAGGGTTCAGGCTTTTTGTAAGTTGAATCGAAAAAGTCAATGAAACCAGGTCGGGGTTTGTATTATTGTCAATTTCCGTTTGATTAACGCAATTGTCTCCGTTTTGACTACAGGAGTCGTTTTCACCTTGACAAGCGGTTAGAAACGAAATGCAGATTATCAGTAAGACAATCGTTATTTTTTCAGTCGTTTTTTTCATTTTGTACCTCACTTGTTTAAACTGGATCGATTCGATATTCATTGTGCTGCAGCGATCAATTCAGAAGTGATCCAAACCATTATACCCTCCCTTAAACGCAATATTCCTGCCAATAACTTAAACAGCTATAATAATTCATCTATTGGAGCTTGAAGAAATAGTATATATAGATTAATGTCTAACTCTGGTAGATAAGTTTCTAGCTGTGAATTGCAAAAACCAACGTTCGCCTGGTTTTCACCTAATCTCTTTTAAAAGCTTTGAAGTGCTGTTTCAGAATTTCTCCCCAACATTTTTCATCTAACTAACACTGTGAACCGGAAAATACCGGTTTTCCATCCACAAGAAAAAATAGGGTCCCACAAAAAATGGAGTTACGACTTTCATTTTGACTTTTCTCCGTTACAGGTTTCATGGTTATTAGATGATTTATTGGAGGACACCTGCAATTTTTTATCATTCCACAATCTACCTTTCTTCGAAAGGATGACATTATTGACAAGCTTTATTAATTCTGTTTGGTTGTTCGGGGAATGGCATATCTTTTGAGCCTTACTGGATTTGATAAGAGGGTCAATTTCATCAATGAATTGTTAAATCCTTCTCAATCGATTTATTCATTTTCTGATGAATCCAATAAGCTTTGGAAAACCATTATCTATTGGGAATGTATCGAACTCTTCAAATTTCCCATAGCAGCCTATACCTTTGGTTTTTAGATTGGAAAAAACAGAAGGCTTCTTTCAAACAGTTATAGGATTTCTCCCCATTTCAAGGATTTATCCAATCATTTGGAATACTGAAAAGACTTTGTCAACATACTCGACTATTCAAACCCCGTCGAAAGGATTGTCGAATGTGAATTGTGGCTTAAAAGGGCTCCACCAATAAAAGGGATTTTTACTCTCAGGACGATGTATGTGATTGGCAAGATCTTGTTACGAATATACAGTTTCTCGAATACTGACAATTCAATAATAAGACTATCCAATTTGTCCTATGTTTAAAAATCGGAACGTGTCATCAAGAATCAGACATCTTACAGGGCTTCTCCCCTCGCTGGTGATTACCAGGGCCCGTCAAGTTGGAAAAACACCTTTGTTAAAAAGGATGTTTCCTAACTACAGCTATGTTTCGCTTGATTCCATCCCGGACACTGAATTGGCGGATAACTCACCGGATCTTTTTTTTGAAAAATATCCTCCTCCCGTTCTGATTGATGAAGTTCAGTATGCTCCCAGTATATTTCGCCACCTGAAAGTCCGCATTGATAAGAAACGCGAACTAAAGGGACAATACATTCTGACGGGTTCTCAGAAATTTGTTTTGATGAAAGGTGTTTCAGAAAGTTAATGGCTTACGTTTGGACAAAGAAATTGAAAGTCATATTGGGGAATAGTGAAAAGGGAAAACGTGACGGGAAGAAACACTTCCTCCGGGCTTGACTTCAATCGAAAAGAATAAACCACCCTGAGATATGACATAATCGACTTTGGTGTTTGAGCTTTGTTCTTCCCGCAGCCAATAATCAAGCTCCGCTCTTTTTCTCATATCTGCATAGGACAATTGCCTTTCTGTCTTCAGCGTCCTTGCCGGAAGTGTGCTGATTCTAGACCTATCATTCCTCATCAGGTGATAAACCAATCCAATATCCATAAACAGTGGTTTAAAATTATTCGCATGATCTCTGCCGGGGCAGCCCGGAACAACTTGATGCGACCCTCTCTTTTCAAATCCACACCATCAGATAATTTCAATCTGTGATTCGTTATCAATCTTCGTTGATCATACCAGAGGCTGAGAAGTAAATTGTGGTTCTTCATATTCTATCCAGCCACGAAGATACACATTCAGGTCTTTGAGAAGCCCGTACTGAAGTCTGTAAATACCTGACTCATTGAGTTCCAGGTAACTGGGTTTACCCGAATAATAGGATACAGCGTCCATAGCCAGTTGTACCACAGGTCGTTCAGGTTAGCATGGGATAGATAGTTGCGGAGTCGTCGAATACGGGTTCCCACAAATTCTTCCTTGAGAAAATCTGCCCGGCCGATGCTATCCGGTCGTTTTTTTGACAGGGTAAAATCGGGAACCAACAGCTCCTGTTTCAGGAAAAAACGAAAATCCATCTCTTCAAAACGGGTATGACCTTTGGCTTCCACAAATATCTTATTCAGCGATAAAATCAGATCCGATAGTTGAACCAGGTTGTGACAGGGCCGGCTTAAGTGTGTTCCAGTCTGCCTGAATAGTTCCTGCGCCATATGGGGATAAAACTTTCGTAGTCGTTTTAACCTCAGTGTTTGTCCTAAGAGCACCAGCTCAGGCAACAGAACAACTCCCAGGCCGATGATGGCTGCCAGATTAACACTTGCCAGAGGGATAACCCAATCGGAGCCCAGCGCCCAATAATTAAAGCCGGTCAACACACCGATTGAAACCAATACTCTGTAAATCAGACCAAACCGTTTTAGAACCAGATTCAGGCTATTGATCAGAATCACAGTCATCACCAGCAGAAAGAGTTTTCCCAGTCCTTCGATCTCTTGAAGGCTTTTGCGATACACCATGTAATTCACGGCATTGGCATGATAAAAGACACCGAAGATCCGATTAGCCGATAGTTTCGGTTGACCGGCAGGAATAAAGGGAAAACCGATCACATCACCGGGATGTTCGGCCCCGATGACAACAATCCTGTTTTCAAAATCTGATTGAATCTCATCAAATCGTTCCCTATCCAGAATATCCCGGTAATTATAGTGCAGAAACGGTCGGTTCGCCAGTTTTACGGTTACCTCTGCCGGTAATTCGGAAAGATCCGCATGCCTGCTATAAAGCGCAACGGCCAGCGACGGGATGGTGAAAGTTTGTGCCGGTTCTCCTGAGATTTGAAAGCTGTTTTTCAGGAGAATGGACTTGACTAAACCGCTGTCGCTGTATTGGTTAGCTACAACACTTCCCAGTTGGATGACACCGGTTTTATAGAGCCGGTTCATCCAGTGATCACTATCCAGCGCTTTGTCCTTAACTCCCAGTACCAAATTGACATTTTGTTTATCCGCGTTCTGCAGGCTTTTAATCAAGGCATCGTCAAATTCCGTTTGGGATTTATCAAAGAGGATATCCAGGCCGATGGCCCGAGGTTTTGATGTTGATGCGCTCAAACGGTTGATGACTTCTGCATGGATCTGCCGCCAGCGGGAAGCTCCTTTGTCAAACATGGAACCATGTACCTGCGGGCTGAAAAGGCGGTCATCCTCTTCATCAATGGTTACCATCACCACCTCGGGAGAAGGATTCACCAGTTGTTTACGCAGAGAAGTTATTTGGCTCAGGGTAAGGTCCAAATTCCAGACAGGCGGAAAAACGGCAATTCCCAAGGAAAGAAGCAGGGGAATCACCAAAATCTGCAGCAATACCCGGTTCAGAAAAGCCGGGACGAATGTTATCCTGCCAAGGTTTGGGGATGATAGGGTCATGGTTGCACTGCCTCCTGTTTTTGTCTGAAGGCCTCTTTCATCCATTCCATCTCCTCACGACAGATCTCCGGTTGCCAGCCTCTTTCAATAAACAGCTTAAAATCAGCCACCGGACCGGTTAACAGCTCCTCCTCTATTTTCAGCAACTCAATGGTCTTTTTATAATACTCACTAGCCGTGTTCCGATCCCCGGTCAGCAGATAGGTGTGCCCCAGATTCACTGCAGATGCGTATGATTCCGGGTTTAGTTGAAAAGCCTGAAGGCATAATGATTTGGCTTGATCGAAATTGCCTTTCAAAACCTCTCCCCAGCATTTCTCATTAAGCAAGTTGTTTTCAAAATTCTCCAAATATGGAATCCAGTTCAAATAGTCTGAATAGCCTTTTAGAAGACCTTGCTCCCGGTAATCAATCAAAAACATCAAAGCCCGTTTAATGTATTCTCTCCCGTTCTCCCATTCCTCTAAATCAAAATAGATGGTTCCAAGCTTGTAGTAGGAAACAATCAAATCAATCCCTCGTGAAAACTGCTTATCCGTCTGGTAAAGCCCCTCACGTATCTCAAGGGACTTTTGATAGGAGCTTAAGGCCTGGTTGCTCTCTCCCATTTTCTGGCTGATATCCCCCAGCTTGTTATAGCTTATGGACAGATCACAGGCAGCCTCTGTGTTGGAGGGATCCGCATGGTAAAGCCCCTCTGCAATCTCAAGGAATTTTTGATAATACATCAAGGCCTGGTTGCTCTCTCCCATTTTCTGGCTGATATCACCCAGTTCATTGTAAAAAACAGAGACCAGCCGTTGGTTGTTCAAGCGAATGATTTCCGGCAGGGTGGATTCAAGTAAAAAGACGAGTTTCCAGGGTTCCGTTGAGGTTTCTTACCACCCGGGTTAATTCGATGATGATCCAGTAATCATCGGCAGTAAAGGGTTTGCGTTGGGCTATACGAATATCCAGTGCTTTGCGGAAGTAGATTTCCGCCAATGATAGTGTTTAATAGCATAAATTATCGATAGTATCTCTCAATTGAGATCCTTTGACTTCTCTTTTCTTCCAGATAAAAGGTCTGGGAGATTGGTTATAGAATTCAATATATGCCTCTATGGCAGATCTGAGTTTGGTCGTGTTTTCAAAACCAGCACCGCGCAGGACCTTTCTGGTAAAAATGCCAAACCAGATTTCAATTTGGTTCAGCCAACTGGCTGACGTCGGCGTATAGTGAAAAAAGACATTTGGATGCTTTTGCAGCCATTCTTCATTTTTCTTGTGCGTGCAGTAGTTATCCAAGATTACATGTATCTCTTTTTCACCGGGTAGATCGGTAATGATTTCCTCAATAAACAGAATAAAATCCGGTCTTTTTTTCTCTTTTGTCACTTTACCAAAGATTTTACCGGATGCGATTTCTAGAGCCGCAAAGAGATTGAGTGTCCCATGCCGCTTATATGTGCTTTTATAGGCACGGACAATTTTTCCGTTTTGAACTTTTACATATCCTGTCTGCCGTTCAAGAGCCTGTATGCTGGGTTTTTCGTCTACTGAAATCACAATTGCATTCAGGGGCGGATTGAGATACAGACCAATAATATCGGCTGACTTTGCAACGAACTGTGGATCGGTACTGATGCACCAACTCCGCTTTCTGCTCAACTGTATGCCTTCTTTCTTCAGAAGGCGCCATACGGCATGGGTGGAGGTTTTTAATTGTGCTGCAATCAAGGGCCCGTCCCACGCTGAGTGACCTCCCGGTGGTTCTGACTCCAGTAGTTTTAGTACTTTATTTCGAAAATCTTTGTCATATGTTTTGGGTTTGCCTGATCGAGGTTGATCGTAAAGGCCCTTAATCCCGTTACTTATAAATCGTTTTCGAATATCAGAAACCGTATTTTGTCGAATACCGAAACGATGAGCAATATCTTTATTCTGAATGCCTTCAATGCTCAATAGAATTATTTTTGCTCTATCAACTAAACGCGATTCAAGTGTGCGGCTGGATGCAAGTCTTTTCAACTCAGACCGCTGGTCCTCTGTGCAAATGATACTGACAGCTTTCTTGGGCATCTTTTCCTCCAATTGAGTGTATGCCCAAGTATATATATTAACGCTTAATAATGCAAGTAAACAATAGTTTCCCATAATCCACTTCCCAGCGGGCTTTTTGGAGGGAAACCTGTGGATCCTGCTGGCTGAGAACGTCCAATTGTCCGGACAGGGTCAGCAGTTTCCGACGTTGACCGGTCTGCATATAGGCAAACTCCAGGGCGACCAGGATGCCCACCCGAGCGGGAAACAGGGATTGCCCCTTTTCCAGGATTTTCAGGCTTTTTCCGGGTTGGTTGGTTTTTTTTAACAGGAAAACACCATACTCTTCATAGAGATAGGGGGAAAGCTTGCCTTCCACTCCCAGTTCCAGGGCCTTGTCATAAAAAGCTTTCCGCCTTTTTTAAGGTGTTTTTACCCATGTTTGCCAGGGTGCCGGCCGCCTTCCAATAGTCCAGCCCTGTCTGAAGGTCTATCACATCAGCGCGAAAGGTTTTCAGGTATTCCCTGGCTTCCGCTTCCGAAGTAAAAGCTTTGCTCAGGGTTTTATCGGTAATCTCGATTTTTTCCCGGTAGCTGTGAACCTCCAGCGTGTTGCCTGTTTTAAAGGCGATTTCGTTGGTATAGACCTCCTCTGTTTTGCGGGTGAGCACCTCCCCTTTTTTCTTGAGGGTCTCCCAGGTTGTCGGCTCCAGGGCGGTTTTTTCCCAATTACCGCTCTGGTGATCGCCTTTCATCCCTTCGCCGGGTTTAAGCCGTACGATCTCACCGTTTTTATGCTTGAGGCTGACCACCCCGCTGATCACCAGCAGGGTAAAGTCCTGACCTGCATCGGCAATCTCAAACGAGGTCCCTTCCACGCTCAGTTCCACCAGGTTGGTTTGGGGACCGAAGACGATTTTGGCTTTCTCCTTTAATTTTTCGGTGTAGTTATAATAGATCTTGCCTTTGCGTTGTTTTGTGGTTTTATCGACGGCGGGTATTTTCCAGAAAAGGGTTTCCTCTTCATGACTCATTTTCAGGGAGATATATTGCGCTCCCCGCTTGAGGATGATTTCGGCTTCGGGATTGGAAATCTGGATTTTATCCCGGGGATGAAGCCGCCAGCGCAGGATTTCTTTGCCCTCAGAGGCGACCCCGTATTCTTCGTCATCTTTCGGCCGCAAAATGTAACACTGTGAACCGGCAAACACCGGCTGACCCTCAACCAGTATCTGGGTAATGATATAATCTTCTTCTTTGAATTCATCAAGAATGTCAGCAAGCGCAGGGTAAACCAGCGCGATCTGGATGATCAGCAAGCCTGCCAGCAAAACTAGAAATCGTATCATATTATTTCCTGTTTAAAGGATCAAAAATCTTTAATAGGCCCCATCTTTTTCTATTTCAATGTTACGGTCAATAGCGCTGACCACCGATTGCACTGGTCGATTTACTTATTGATGTATTTGAACCTTATATAAAGCTCTATCCTGGCCGAAATTGATGATTACCGGAGTTTGAGAAAATCCGATTTGAGTTGTTATCTCCGTTGTCTTCATTTTGCTGTAATCTCCCAGTTCCTTGATTGAAACAACACCATCATCTCCACTATCAGCGATATCTCCATGATCCATCCCACTGAGCAAGGTGTGAGTATACAAGCCATTGCCTTTATAGCCGTCAACAGCGCTTTGGTAGCTGCCGGCGGATGCGAAAACATGGAGACCGGTTTTATGAGCTAAGCTTGCCATTCGGGCATCATACAGCCCGCTGATGATATAATCCACACCCCCGGCGTGACAGGTGTCGAAAACAAACAGCTGTGAAAATGCCTTTATTTTTTTCGACATTTCAACAATTTCATTGGAGCTAATCATTCCCTTATATTGATCAATCTGTCCGTCGAAATCAGCCGTTATGATGTAATATTGGTTTTGGAGTAATAAACCATGGGATGCATTAAAAAATATAAAAATGTCGTCCTGTTTTACCCTCGAAGCCAACTCATTGACTTTTTCCAGGATGTCTTCTTTCTTTGCCTGAGAGTCCAACAAGTTAAATATATGAACATTCTCCGGCTTGAAAATTGTGTTCATTTTTGATGACAATTTCCTTGAAAAATCTTTTGCATCTTTAACCGCAAACTGCAGGTTTTCCGATTTGCGTTGATAGGTGTTGATTCCGACAGCCAAAATATAGAGATGAGGGGTTCTTGGTTTTTGAGATGAGACAAACGAGATTGACCTCAGCGCCCCTTGAACCGTATTTGACGCATTAAAGGCAGCAACGCTGATCTCGTTTTTCCCGGAAATTGACTCTAAATTGATACATTCTTCAACCGCATTTCCTTTTGATTGGCTCATGATAGGAGAATCGGCGTAATCTATTGTTTCAATTGGCAACAACTTCCCCCTAATATCTTTTTGGGTTACCTCAATCTTTCCATTTAACATTTTGTTGACTGACTCTCTATAGAAACCATCAGATTTAATCAATTTCCCGTTGTGGAACACCCTGATCTCGCCAATTCCACCGCCTTTGCTCTTGATTTGGTAACAGATTTTTACGCCAATTTGATCTGTTTTTGACAGGCGTGAAACGAACTCAGCTTCAGGTGGCGGATTTGTCAAAGCTTCATCAACTGTGACCGTAGCCATGTGGCTGACATCCTGACCTTTTAAGCGCATTCTAACTATATCGGGTCGGTAAAAAACGTCATACAATTGATTAAAGCCGATAACCTCCATTCCTTTTACAAAATGGATGTACTGAGAAAAGTTACCGTTTCCATAGAAATACCCTTCGGGTGTAATAAACAATGAGGCGTCTCGAAAATCGTATATGGTTATAATTTCTTTTCCATTTCGGACATCCCACAATCTGATTGTCCCATCAATACCAGCTGAAACAAGCCGTGAACCACCCAACGACACGTCCAGAGAATCAACGGCTGATTCATGCCCCTCAAATACGGTCTTATGATGGGTCTTCAGATCCCACTTTATAATTTCTCCATCCAATCCTCCTGAAAAAAGGTATTTCCCATCATTAGAAAATTTAAGCGAACTTGGTGTTCCCCTGTGTCCTTGATACAAGCCCCCATAAACTGACACTGTTTGCCCGGTTTCGGCATCCCAGACACTTATTGATCCAGTAGTGTGGACTGAAGCTAACTGTTTGCCATCAGGTGAAAGATCATTCGGCTCATGAATTCCCTGATTTGTAAAATTTTCAATACGTCGGATAACCTGATTCTTATTATGAGTACGGCTATTGCTTTCCTTTAGCCGACTGTCATGTTCCGTATTCAGGATCTGTGCAAGGCTCTCTTTATGATTTATCTTTTTCCCAAGCACAACATCCCAAATCCCTTTAATGATATCTGGTTTTATGTTTACTTCTTTTTCCCCAATGAAATCTTCGCTCAAAGAAAAGATATAGTTGCTATCACGTGAAAAGAGAACAGATCGAATAGGAAGGACGCCACTTCGTCTATTTGTGATTGTTTTTCCTTCATTGTCTCCAAAGAGATCCCATAGTCTGACTTCATTGGAGCTACATGCCAGAATTGACCTGCTATCATGCAATATTTTGGCGGATAAAACCCATCCGAAAAGTTTGTATTCCTTGATCTTTTTTCCAGATGATAGTTCGTAAACCTTTACGCTATTATCTGTGCCGGCTGAAATCGCATAACGACTGTCCGGAGAGATGGAAACCTTCAACACGTCTCCTTTGGTTTCTTTACGTTGCCAGACAATCTTTCCTGTGCTTATCTCTCTAAGCACGATTCCACGTTTCCCACCTGAAAGGAAGAACATGCCATCGCTTGAGGTAGCAATGGATCTGACTTTTTCCCGTTTCGTGTCAACTTTGAGCTCAAGCTCTCCAGTTTTAATGTTGTGAATGTGAATTTCCCTTTTATCAGAAGATAAGATATGTTGGCCTGATGGTGAAAAAGCAACAGATGTAATTTGACTGGAATGGCTAGAAAAAGATGTTATCGGTTCACCGGTTTCAATATCCCAAATGAACAATGTGTTTTTCTGACTGCGTGTCGCCACATAATTACCATCGTTTGATACTGCGACGTTGGACAATCCATCATAGTACCCTTTAATATATGTGAGGTCTTTTCCTGAAATAATATCTTTAATAACTAGACTATGATCGCTATATCCAATAAGTATCCTTTTTGAGTCATTCAAAAACGAAACACTCCATATCTCAGAGTCTGACCTGAACGTTCGTAATTCTTTGCCATCAGGCATTTTCCAAAGTTTAAGGTAGTCTTTGGCGCCCGTAACCAAGTAGGATTCGTTTGGGGACATTGAGGCATCCAATATCGCTCCTGCGTGGCCTGATTGAACAACAAGCCTGACCGGTTCTATCTCCAGGGATTTTTCCTGAGCTACACACGTGTCAATTTTAGCACAACCGCAGAAAGCAGCGCATAGTAATATAGTAACTAAAAAGGGTTTCATCGTTAGATGCCTTGTCATAGTCGTTTCGGCTGTTATTCAGTATAAAACGGATCATCTTTAGAAGGGAATGACTTTATATTGATGATATCGATAGTCGACACATAGCGTTCACCCGTTTCATCAATGACTACTACTCCCTCTTTTGCCACTTCTTGTTTCTGCTTTTCCCAGATCTCTATCATTGGATCGGAAATTAGACCGCCATTGGTGTAGGGTTGCAACACGATAACCAACGAGTCAATTGAAATATCCGAAGGTTTTTTCTTTTGGTTCTTCGCCATAAACAAAATGTGAAAAGCCATAACTTCTTTGGCAAATTGAATTCCTGATTTTTCAACTAGTCTCCAACCTGTATTAAAATATCCTGTTTCGATCAATTTGAGCCCTGCATTTTTTTGGGTCGTCGTGCTATCGGCCATGTCCAATCTGATGTCAATCCGCTCGATGAGTTGCCTGTTTCGCTGTAAGAGATTATCCACATCCATCGCCTCGTTAAAGGTGAAATACAACTCATCAACATAGGCTTTGGTCTCAAGCAAATCAATTGCACTACTGATATGCTCCTTTGTTTTATAAAGGCGCGCAATATACTCTTGGCCATCTGGCGTCGTCTGGTATTCAACGGCAGACGCTCTGGCTGCGTTAGGAAAGTCCTCGATCGCTAATCCGAAATAGGCCTTTCCCAGCATGTTTTGCACATAGACCATCTTCTCTGCGTAATCATAATCTGTCAGTATCAATTCCAATCCCTCGATGGCTGTTTCATACTCTCCTTCGTCTATGTCTTGAACTGATTTATTGAACAACGCACTTAACTGTGGGTCGGTTTGCGGAATATCATATAGCTTGATCATTGCATATGAAACTTTTCCGCTTGTCGCTGAGACTTCCCCTTTTATTAATCGATACTTCCGATCAAAAGCAGGATAATCGGTTTCACTTTCATATCGAGCCAGAAAAGCCATCACGAACATCTCTTCTTCAGTTGCAGTTGCTGCTGGAATTTTTCCGAAATAGGTGGAGGCAATAGCACTTTCACAAATATCAGTCTGCGCATCGACAACCTGCTGAATAACCTCCTGGCTTGCATCGTCTTGTACTAAAAAAATGATGACGCGCTCAGCTTCTCCGTTGCAACCAGCGGCGTAAACGAAACCCGGAATCAAGATACAACTTAAGATAGTCAGGATAAAGTAATGAGCTAAAGATTGTTTCATGAATTCTCCGAAGCGTTAAAAGTTAAATATCTATGTCCGGGCTGCACTGATTGGCGAACCAGAATTATGAGTTTTTTAAAAACCTTGCTTTGTAGATTGTTTGCCCGTAATTGCCGATATCAATAAGTTAAATGACCTCCGGCTCTATCGGGGGTGTTTTACTTAATTCTAAAACTAATATATCTGTTCAGCATCTCATCAAAACATCGGCAAAGAAGTTAATTTTGACCTGATAGAAATTCACGGCTATTTCGACTGCAGGGTGGATCAAGCGATGCAGATCCACCCTACTGCTCTAATTCAAAAGGCAAAATCGTGTTTGATAACATGGATAGTATCCGGATAAAAGAATAATAGGAGTAAAAAGTGGGGGACATGTTCTTCCGCAGACGACATTACTCTGCTTTATCACTGAACTTGTAACGTCCCCTGATTTTCAAACTATCTATTCCTGTTGTGAATGGCTTGGTAAGCCTTTTCAATTTGGATCGGACCGTTTCCTGGAGGAGCAAATCTTTTATTGCTTCTCCACCATTCAATTGCCCAATCTCTATGGGTTGTGTCATTAAGCAGAAGCATCTGTGCTGCTTCATTACTCAGAAGCCAGGGCGTTTTTCCGCCCATCTGGTTTATTTGAACCGCATATTGTTTCATTGAATCTTCATCGTCCATACCCATCACACCAGCCGTTTCCTCAAAATATTTCCAGTAGTATTTTGATCCCAGAACTTCAGTGGTTGAAGCCAAATAACCATCTCCTTCGGCAATAGCCGCGTTGGTCACATCACAAATAGCTGGTCCGGCATAACTGATTGTGCACACCAGTAAAAAAGCCACCAATAACAACGAGATTTTTTGCTGTACTTTCATAACACCCTCCTTTTTAATTGGATTTATTTTCCAGTTCTAAACATGTGCTATACAGACCAGTCTGGCCCCATTGGACTCAATTGAGTGTGTATCCTCAACGACAAAGATGTTGGGTGGGTCTGATTCGCAATAAAACCATGATACTCCTTTCCCCTTCACTCCGCATGGTCGGGTTATTGGAAGAGGAATCCCAATCTGAACTCAACTCCGTCTTAAATATCAAAATGAGTGGTTCGGCTAACGGCCCTTGGCCTAAGCTTTTACTGAGCTCTTGATATTTAGTAATTAACATGACAGCATGATACATACCAATCCGGCATCTTTCTGTAATTTCACGGTTTTTATCTAATCATCATCTGCCTATCTTAGATCATTATCTATCAATCTATAAATTCATCTACTTTCTGCCTTTAGTATTGCAGATCTTGTGGAGGCATTTACGTAACTATTCGGCATATCAACCGGATTATAGCCGTCATCCCTGCGAAAGAGGGGATCTTATAAATGAATCGAATCATGAGGAGAAAATCAAATCAATCCCCCGTGAAAACTGCTTGCCCGCCTGGAAAAGCCAAATTATTTTTCACCCACTCCAACGCTTCCTCCAAGCAGGTGATCCTATCATCCAATTGCAGCTCGTAGACTTGTTTGAGAATATTACCGAATGTTTCACCGGGTTCCATGCCCAGTTTTATCAAGTGTCTTCCCTGCAGGATTGGTTCAGGTTTGAGAGTATTGTCCATATTCAGCATTTCGCTTCGTTTCAATAGCCATTCACCAGCTTCGAAACGAGTACCCCTGGTTACCTCTTCTCCTCTGCCGAAATGGTCAGCTTCCGCCAGTTTTACCAGCAACGGGATATCCACTTTCATTGATAACCGCCTAATAGCACCATTCCCCACTTTCTGTTGTTGCTCGGAATGGAATAGTGTCATCGGATGCAAGTGTTTTCCTACCAGGGCTACAACCTTTGCTAGCACCTCTTTTTCATTGGTGATGCGTTCTAGAAAACCTTTAGCCAGCTCTTCCCCGGCTTCCGCATGCCCGTGGAAGATCCAGCGTTCATTAATTCTCTTTATTGTTACCGGTTTACCGAAGTCGTGACAAAGTGCTGCCAGCATCAGGCAGAGATCCTGAAATTCGTCACCGCATTTCAGTTTAGCCGCTTCGTCTACCACTAAAAGGGTGTGGTTCCAGACATCTCCCTCCGGATGCCATTTAGGATCCTGGGGAACGCCTTGTAAGTGATGAAGTTCAGGAAAAAGCTTACGGATGACACCGACATCTTTTGCCACTTGAAGACCGATGGACGGTTTCTCTGCTTTAAGCAGCAACTTTTTTAGCTCCCCAAATACTCTCTCTTTCGGTAGCTCCACTAATTCATCCAAAAGGCTGCGGAACAGGTTGATCGTATCTTCAGGGAGGGATAAACCGAAACGGGCACTGAACTGCACACCTCTTAAAACTCTCAATGGATCTTCAATGAAGGTGTCTGGATTTACGACCCTAAGGGTTTTTTCCATAAGATCTAGGGTTCCGTTGGAGGGGTCCAGAACTTCCCCGGTCATCAGGTCTATTCCCATGGCATTGATGGTAAAATCCCTGCGATTGGCCGCTTCATCAAAAGAGGTGGCCGAGATGTTTTCCGTTACGGAAAAGTCAAACTCCTCACCATTTATTCTAACTTTGATAACACCAAACGATTGTCCGACAACGGAAACTTTGCCTAATTCGCTTAAAACAGGTAATAGTTTTTCCAACGGCAACTCAAAGACTTCGACATCAATATCTTTGCTTTCAATATTCCACAAGAGATCTCGGACAGTTCCTCCGACAAGGACCGGTATACCACCCGCCTGGTGAATTCGTGTTGCAATTGTTTGCAGAGTTTCTGAGATTTTCATATTAGGTGCTATTTTGATCGAGGTGAACTTTTCTTGTTTTATATTAATCGTTGGCAACACCTATACCAAATCGTTAAACAATTGAATTTATATGTTATTCAAAAATATGATGCATAAACTTCTAGAGACTTTGATAGGAACGATAGAATAGGATCTATGGCTGTAATGTTGTGGTGAATTCAAAGGATCTGTTCAATTGCCCATCAGATATTCCTCAAGTTCCTTAAAGTTTATGGAATCTCTGATCCCGAGTTGTTCGGCAATATCAATGATTTTTCCTTTTTCCTCTTTGGAGATGGCGGTTTTCCCGGCTCTAATGGGTCCTAGAATCCAGGCGATAAAGAATGCTCCTGGCAGTGTTAAGAGAACACTGTTAATCAGAAACAAACGGTTATTGATGGCTGAAGACAGTCCTCCAGCTGATTGGGCAGTCTGGTTCATTTCATTGATGAGAAATTTATCGTCTTTCTGAAATTTCAGAACCAGTTTTGTGATCTCCATAAACGGCTTCTCCCACTCTTCCAGGTTTTTTGAGAGGACATGTAATCCGTTGGCAACCGGATCTTTAAAGAGAAAATGCCAGCCTTTGGAATACTCCCGTGCCTTTTTACCCATGTAGCGCATTTCAAAAAAGGAAAGCTCTTTATCCGCCATGGCTATTGCGACGGCGGGTGTCATCATAATCAGTCCCAAAAAGTCGGAGTCTGACAGATCTTTGCCATATCCCGTTTTATTGCTGAATTCTGTTTTAAGCAGTTGCACCTGATCTGCTATCTCTTTTATTCGTGACAGTTCCTCGACCATCGTATCCAGTTTCATTTGGTTGACTCCTAAGATATAAAAATTCTATTGTAATTGATTTTCTTCAGTTTAATCCTTGGTATCTGCTGACACTACTCCGGCGTAATTTGACAAACGCGTACAGTGCTTCCTTTTTTTGTTTAGTGGCAGCGACTCTCCAGCGATCATGTTTTACTCCCGCCAGGGAATAATCCCTTTAAAACCGATACTTCATTTTCTCAATCCAATATCAGCCACCTTAACAAAAATCAATGGTAGATATTCCGATTCAGAGTTGAAATTGTTTTGAATAAACAGATTATTGATTGACGATTTCTGAATGCAATGATTAAGTAACTGGAAAATAGGTGTAAAATATTTCTCGCTTGATCGGTTCTTTACAATTTGGTTTATTGTTACTACTAAATATGGCAATCGGCGTTAAACTGAGGAGTGGATTTAAAGCGCTCGGCAAGGATCTGCTTTTGGTCTTTTTGAAGACGTACACTGCAAAATCACTGGTGTTTGTGTTGATATTGGCGGTTCTTTCCCTTATCATCAGATCTCATGATTGGACCTCCCGCAAAGTGCGATTGTTTGAAGAGGGATTCAATCATTATCTTTGGTATTATAAAGCGGAAGTGAACAATTCTCCTCCAATCGATGCTGTAATACTTGATCTCTACACCTCAGAAACCTATAATGCCTCACCGGATCTGTATCAATCCCGCTATCAAATTTTTAGGCTCGCCGACAACCTGAAACTATCCTGCATCCTGGGTGCTGAAATCGTTTTGTTTGATTTTTTTCTAAACTCTGAAAGCTGGATGGGCAAATACCTGGAATCCGATGAGGGAGCCGAAGATGCAGCTGCTCTGGTTGATGCGTTGTCGTGCTATAAAAAAGTGTTCATGCCGGTTAGAAAAATCGAGAACGAAACCATTTATAGTCCAACGATCAAACCGTTATTGATACTTGGCGCAAAGCTGAACTATGTTACCACCCTCACCAGCGAGAGCAAACTGTACCAACCCTTCCACACTTTTCAAACTCCCAATGGTTCCATAAACCTTCCTTATACGGCGTTCGCACTGGCATTGCAATACTCTCCAGTACACTTAGACATTGTTAACCATTATCCTGATGGAACATTACCCCTGCAATTCAGCTATCACCCGCTTGGATTTGACAGGGCATCCCGGAAGGAGATGAAAAATCTTACCAAAGCATACGATTCTGTTAAGACCGATGATCACGAAATACAAAAAATTGTGCTGCAACCTGTTTTTGAGAGTGATCGTTACTGGAGCAGATTTAAAACATTCCCCAAAACCGTCCTGGTTGGTTTTACTCATAATGTTGACGACCAGCATGATTGGCCCTATACCTTATTCGGTTCTATCAGTCTCCAAATAAACAGAGATGAGAGCAGGAGAAGTGTGCTTGCCTTTGAAGGAGAGGACATTTCACCAAAAAGGGAAACTTCGGGAAAAGAATCAGATATCCCTTTCACCCCAGGTTTATACGCTATTTTATCAACAGCTAATGCTCTTGTGAACGGGGATATCCCTCTCTATCCCTGTTATCGCTGGCCGCTTTTATCACTCCTGCTTTACTGCACACTTGGCTGGCTCAGTATCGAATGGGGAAGGTTGCTGGTTTCCAGTTCGGGACGGCGCCTCTTTTTTATGTCTGTGCTGGTTGTGTATGTTTTCCTGGTTGGACTGGCTTTCTGGAACAGCGTCTACCTGCCTCTTATTGTTCCCTGCTCCGCCATTTTGTGTTGTTATCTTGGCAGCAGCTATCTCTATAATCGACAGTTAGCAAAGCGTCTGGCAACCAATTATCGCTATGATTTCGAAGAATCGCAGCAGGAGCTTGTCCATGTTCCCTGGGAAGAGAGAAAGCCATTGCTTATTGTCCAGGCGGAACAAGCCCTGGCAATAAAGGCTGATTCGACTTCGGTTTTGCTGGCGCGGATTGATCTGGTGATTTTCTGGATACAGCTGCTGGGGTTGTTTCAATGGGCGGATTACTTTTGGTATCAAAAGAAACTGTCACCCCTTTCCATCGGTGATTGGGAGAAAAGCCTTGGAAAACCATCCCTGGGTCGCTACAAGTATGCATTGGCCAGGTTCGGGAAAAATTTTAAATCCGAATTGGATGCGCAACGATCCTTTTTCCCGCAGATCTATTTCTCCCTGGTAGGAACCAGTAAAAAAAGGCTGCAGCCTTTCGAAAAAGCCCTGGATGATGCAGTTGGGATGAGAAATAAATGGCGGCACCACACCAGCTCATCTAAAAGTGATCAAGATCAGGAAGCGGCTATTGCTAGCATCAGCTCCCTTTTAGAGCAGATTGAAGAACACGTAACTTTTTTGAAAACAATTTCGCTAATCAAGCCCATCGCCATTCAATCGATCTCCGGTGACGAGTATACATGGAAATGCATGTTCTATAACGGTCCGGCTTGCTACCTGGGAGAGATCTCAACCCGGCAGCAGTTAACAGTAGAATTATTATATTTATATAATCACATGCGCAGCACTGATATTCACGGTTCCTTGTTGCGGCTTGACCCCTGGATTGTTGCAGGTAATTGTATACTGCACCATCGTGAAGAGTTGTTCCAGTTTGTCGGCTATAAAAAAGGAAAATGTCTCTACGCGGGATTAACTGAAGATTGTAAACCTGCATTTGAAAGACTGATGCCGGAGGATGCTATTTTTAGATCCGCAAAATGACGAAGTAGAAGATTTTCTAGCTTATGTATAATATATTCGCATATCCAAACGACGTCGGAGCATATTGACTGTAATTTCAGGATTTTTCAAATTGGCATGCAACTGGCAAATTGAAAGTCATATTTGATATGACCTCCCCGTGTGGGGAAAACCAGAATAAACGTAAAAAGGAAAGATTGAAATGAATGGAAAATTAAACGCTGTTAAAAAAAACTGGCAGCAGAATACCATCAGCGCCTTACTGATCGGGCTCTTGTTGCTGTTTCTTAATAGCGAATCATTTGCGGATTCAAACCTGCCACTGGGGATCGTACTGCAGGTTGAGGGTGACTCAACGGTACTGAATGATTCACAAGAACAGGCAGCAACTCGCGGGATGAAACTCTACGATGGTGCGATTGTTACGGTTGGAATGAATAGCAGGCTTGTGATCCTGGATCTTGAAAGCGGAAGCAGAATTTTCATTCCTGAACCTGACGAGAAAAAGACAGTAACCGATAAAAATAAAAAAACGTATACCAGCAAAATGGTTCGTTTCAGCTATCAGTCGGAAAATGAAAACCAGGCGGATAAGGATCGCGCAGTCAAATTGACTCTGAAAGATCGTTTTGCAAAGTCTGCTTCAATTGAATCAAGAGATACTTCAACTCTCCTGACCAGAGGGCAATCGATTAAACAGGAAATTCTTGAGGTTAAGTCCTGGTTTGAAGAAGAAACCATTGATTACCTATGGGCTCTACACTACTTATATTGCGATTATAACATGAGGAAAGAAGCAATAGAAACCCTGGAAAAAATTGAAGTAACTTATCAAAACTAATCCAAAAAACCGAAAGAGTAGATATGAAAGATGTGGTTGAGAGAGATCTTCTACTGGCCAAAATCCGATTATATATACAGGTTATCCTGGTCGACAGGGAAATCAGCGAGAAGGAGGTGACAATTGTCGTCAGAAGCCTCCTGGGAGAGGCAGGGATTAATGGTCCGGAATTGGTGCTGGAATTGATAGAAACAGCAGCCGATCACCCCGGTGAATTAAAAGACGAATGCGGAAAATTACTTAAAACCTTAACATCACCTGAAGTTCAAGCGTTTTTTCTTGATCTGCTTGCGCTTTCTTTTGTTGATACGCCAAATCCAAAAGAGCTGGTACTTCTGACGGAGATCTCAAAGGAATTAAAAATCCCATTTGAGAGTTCTCAAACCATGTTTCACATTTTTCAATCGGAGTTTGAAGCACTGTCAAAAAACGGCAATGTGCTCTCTATTGGAGGATTTCAGACCAGGGCTGACATCCCATTCAGTTCATTTAACGGGAAGGCCGCTTTTTTAAAACTTGGTGACAAATGTTATTTTATCTCCCTGAACAGCACAGACGTTTTTGTTAACGGTGATCCGATTACGAACAATTACTATTATTGCGAATTCAATGCCTCCGATACTGTCTATTTTGACGGTATTCATTTCGGGTTTAATCGTGATGAAATTGAGCAGTTGTTTACAGAAAAGGCATCAGACAAAAGACAGACCAGTTGGATTGTTCGACAACAAAACTCCATTCAGCTGTCAGATTCGGCTACGAAAGAATCTATTTTTAAAGTTATTACTCACCAAAACACGATTACGCTGGAAGCCTTAAAATCTGATATGTCTATTCAAATATCAGGTATGGAATTTGAGAGCCCGGTATCTTTTAAGATTTTTAATGGTGAGACGCTGTCTGTAAAAGGTCTATCCGGAACAATTGTTCTTTCTGATATCGGTTCCAGAAATCTTTTTAAACTACCCGAACAAGACAACCAGGTCTTGAGACTTCATCAACTTGATTCCTCATTACCGAAGGACTGCACTCTGAGGCTGACAAATGATTATACAAAAACGTTAATAACCCTTTCCGGCTGCAGTCAGCAGTTATTAAAAAACGGAAATCCGATTGTGCCCCCTGTGGAAGTTATTCACGATGATAATCTCCTTATAGGAAACATTTTTGTGCGGATTGATCTCAAAAATCCCGAATCAGTTTTTCACGCTCGGAAGATTCAGTTGACCAACATTAGCATGATAAATGTTTCCTCCCGATATAAGAACAGTGACAGGAACGCTATCGAAAACATCATGCTGTCCATGAATGCCGGGGATCTGGGGGCTGTTCTGGGACCCGCCGGTTCCGGAAAATCCACCCTCCTAAACACACTCCTGGGGAAAATGAAACCGGTTGTCGGTGCGGTGGAAGCTAATCAGTACCCACTACCAAGAGGTTTACTGACACTGGGAAACAAGTTGGGGTTTGTTCCTCAAGACGACATTCTAATGGAACCTCTGACAACCTTGGAAAATCTGTTTTATGCGGAAAAGCTCCTGTTTCCGCACGCAAACAAAAGCAGGCAAGAAACGGAAGAGCATCTCATGGCAATCTTAAAAGACGTGGGACTTGCGGAGAAAGCACACTCAGTGGTGGGGAGCATCGAAAAGCGAGTGCTTTCCGGAGGAGAACGTAAGCGCTTGAATATCGCCCTTGAACTGGTGGGAGATCCGGATGTCTTGATTCTGGACGAGCCCACCAGCGGTCTCTCCTCCCAGGATGCTGAAGAGATTGTAGCCTTGTTGAAACGACTGGCAAACCAGGGAAAAATTGTATTAATGGTCATTCATCAGCCTTCTTCAGTTATATACAAGATGATCGACAAGGTTTTGATCCTGAATAAAGGTGGTAAACTGGCGCATTTTGGCGATGCCAAACAAGCGCTGACACTGTTTAATGAGGTGTCTAAAGAGCCCAATTCACTGAAGGACTATATTGAATGCCCGGAATGCCATGAAGTCAATCCCAATCTTCTGATGAAAAGTTTGAAAACAGAATCTGCTGACTTCTGGAAAATTGTATCCAAAATCGAGGAAAAATTCGGTAAAGATCGGCAAAATGAAGATCTCGAATATGGAGATTCTGTATCAAATCTTGCAGGCCCAAAAGCGAACGTTTCGATTATAAAGCAGACCTGGTTTCAACTAAAACGACAATTCATCTGCAAATCGCGTGATCATTCCAACCTATTTATAAGTTTTCTGGCGGCTCCCTTGATTGGACTGTTTTCAGCTTTTGTATTCAAATACAGTCCCAAAGATCAGGCTTACTCAATGATTGAGAACGAGCAGTATCCTTTTTTTCTGTTCATCCTGGTACTGGCAGCAATTTTCCTAGGGCTGGCAAGTAGCGTTTCCGAAATCATCAAGGAACGGGCAATATTGCATCGTGAAAGTCTTAAAAACATTTCTATCGGCAGCTACTATTTCTCTAAATTTTCAATCTTGTCCCTGTTTGCCTTGCTGCAAAGCATTCTCTGTCTTATTCCTGCACACCTTATTCTGCAAATCAGGCCGGAACTGCTGGTAATTCACATCGCCCTAATGACTTTGGTATCATTTAGCGGCATAGCAACCGGTTTGTTTTTTTCGACCTTTATCCGCTCATCGGTGGCAGCCTACAATCTGGTTCCCTTGATCCTAATTCCTCAGATTATTCTGGGGGGCGCCTTCCTGCCTTTTGAAAACATGGGGGAGCAGGTTTACTTATGGCAGCAAAAGGATGGTTTACAAGCACCTCCACCGGCGCAAATCATGCCGTCTCGATGGGCATACGAAGCGTTTGTAACCGCCAATTGGGAGTTTCATCCGCTCAGGGATATAGACGAACGCTACGAATCGGAGAAAAGGGCTATATATGAAAACCTGAATGAATCGCGTGGACAAGGAAAGACAGGTTTTGTAGAAAAGGAGAACGCTATCAAAGCTCTGAATATAGAATATGATACTATAAAATCAACTCTGGAAAAATCGCAAAACCGTTTTATTGAGGATCTTTATTTTGACCGAATGAGAGGCGATTTTCTTTCTCCTTTCCACGCCACCGCTCAAGGCTTATGGCAAGACACCAGATTGGAATCTTTGCTGGAGAAAACCTGGCTGCGCGATGTGTTTGTTTTATTGTTGTATTCAATATTGCTATACTTGTTCGGCTTTTTCCTGTTATTGCGACAGCTAAAACCGGGATTGTAAGAACAAGAGCAATTTTCCCCAAGGTTCAATAACCTTAAACTGTTCAAAAAAGGAGAAAAAATGAATCAAAAGCTAAAATCCAAAAGTTTTTTAATACTGTTGGTTGTTCTGGCTTTTCTCGCCAGTCAGTGTTTTGCTGCTGACCCCAAGATTAAGAAAAAAGACTTCAAGTTGAGCAAGGATTTCGGAACGGAGTTGCTCAACCTGAAGATCGATGATGAAACCATGTATGTTTTACCCCGACCCATGATAATTTTTCAACTCCTGTCAAAGTCGGACCTTGAACTGGGAGGGATTGTTGAGGTTAATACGGAAACCCGGTATCTCTCTGAAACCACCAAAGCCTTGAATCTTGGAGCCCGCTGTGCGGACGGAATCTCCCTGATGTATGGCTCACCGACAAAAGAGCAGCAGAGGGATTTGGGTGTGACCCTCATGAAACTTACCAAGAGTCTGGAGCTGACCCGGGGGCTGGAGAAAGAGATCAACGAACTGCAACAGACCTTAAAAGATAATAATCAAAAAGAAGCGGAAAAGAAGATTGATGACATCTTTGCTTCTGCTGAAATTCTTTTCAACCAGCGTAAAAATAAGCATCTGGCTGTATCTGTCAGCCTGGGCGGATGGATAGAAGCACTTTATATCAGTACCTCAAGTCTGATGAAGAATTATGATGCGGACGCCTCCAAAGTTTTAACTCAAGGCAATGTAATCGAGGTGTATATCAGATCATTGGATAGCATGAAAGACCTGGTGGCAAGTCAACCAGTCTTAAAGAAGATAGCAGCTCAACTTCCGAAGATAAAGGGGCTGGTAACAACAGATGATGAACCCATCACCAGGGAAACCATTGCCCAACTTCATCAGATTGCACAAGAATTGAAAAAAGCTGTTGAATCCAACTAACCCGACTCCAGGAGAAAATAATGAAACTGAATAAAACACTATTGTTGATTTGCTCCATCTGTTTCCTGTTTGGGGCTCAACAGGCTTTTGGATACGAGCCGTTAATGTATAAAGTGATTATCGACGCATCCGGTTCAGTAAGTGAGCAGGATTTTCGGGCAACGGACGCCAGTGTTGCTGAATTTGTAAATGTCCTTTATGAAAGATCTCAGCTCCATCCGGGAGAAACAGCAGAGTTTATCTCGATCTCCTGGTTCGGATCACAAGATAAATTCCTATCGACACCGTTTTACAACTGCTCACATTACAACGACATCGAGGAATTAAAATTCGTGTTAAATAATGCTTCTCATCCCGGTTTGGGCTCCACGGCTATTTACACTGCAATTGCCAGGGGAGCTAATGAGCTCTTACAAGCCGAAAAGGCGCTCGGAAGAAGTTTTCCAAAATTTTTAATCCTGATGACAGATGGCGAAGACACAGATTCTCCAAACGATCATAAACGAATCATCAAACAGCTGTTCCCAAATAACGAAATCTACCTGGCCGTTGTCGGTATTGGTTCGGCAAATGTGGGTGAATTCAACAGTTTTGCCGACCATGTACAGAACATCAGCAACGTTGAGGAGTTCTACGCACTACTGGTACTATTAAGCGAAATAATTGGAAATCAATAACAATCATTGGATAGTGGGGATATTTAGGGGAATCCTTTGATTCTCCTGTTCTCGATTATATCGACGTTTAAAATCCCATCATTAAACCGTGATACCCCCTATATAGGATTTTTCTGCTTCAGCAGGTACGAATTCGGAACGCAATAGATGGCGTTCCGAATTGAATAACTCGAATGAATCACCGGGAGATATTAATGAATCGAGGAAAACGTAACCTTATTAATATGGGATTGTTTAACATCCTTGGGTTAATAATCATATTCGCCCTTTTTCATTTTTTTGTACGAGGCGTTTTACTCAGCACGGAAACTGTCATGGGAACCCTGACGGTTCTCTTCGCCGGATTGGTCCCGGCTTTGATCTGGTTATCGTTCTTTTATGTGCTGGACAGGGAAGATCCGGAGCCGACACCTATGGTTGCACTGGCTTTTTTTTCCGGTATAGTGGGTTTTATCGTCTTCAACAGATTTTTAGGTGTTGTTATCTTTAATACCGATACCTGGTCGTTGAATGCGGTGCGACTGCCCATTGCCCAAACGCTTTTCGTCAATGGCGTTATTCCGGCTGTAAGCATCTATTTCATTGTCCGTTATGTTTTTTATCCCTCAAAAGAATTTGACGAGCCGGTAGATGGGATGATGTATGGAGCTTTTGCAGGTATCGGCTACGCTTTGACCGCAACGCTGTATGATATCTTCACAATCGGCGAAGCTTCTCTCTACTACCTTGTATTTTCCCTGATTCTTCGCCTTGCGATCTACAGTTCCTTAAGCGCCTTTATTGGCTATTATTTTGGAATTGCCCGTTTTAACCCCAAACAGACAACAAAATATTTTCTGTATTCTTTGGTGATATCACTGCTTATTTTTTGCGGTTATGCTTATGTGAACGAATGGTTTAAACTGGATATCACTATTAATTCCGACCTGGTTTCCATCGGACTGACGCTTGTGTTTTCAGTTCTGCTGCTTGCAATTACCTTTGTATTGATCCAAAGATCACTGAAACAATACGACAAAAAAAAGATGAAACATCTGGGATTTTTTCCGGACAGGATATCTGTCACTGCCTTAATCATTCTATTGACCTTGGGAATCTGGTTTCGATCCGGTTATGAAAAGGACAGAATGTTCACAGCGCCAGATGATTCCTTATCTTTTGAATTACCTGTTTCCTTTCAGTTTGTTGGTCAGAAAGATAACATGCTTATTTTCAGCAAACGGATAAAAGGAGAACGATATCCCATGTTCCTGAAGATTATCACGTTTAATAATGACAAAATGTCATCCTTAATCCCGATTAAACCACTCAATACCAATCTGAATTTTGGCGGATATGACATCGAGAAAAGGGAGTTGCAGCAGATCGTCTATCTGGATGATTCCCGAAAAAGCGCCTTCAGTGCTAATATTCTCCAATTATGCGCCTATAAGGATAATCGCAAGTCAATCATCAGCATAGAAAGCCCGGCTCCAACGGGAGTTGGGAATCTGAATCTGGCAAAACGCATTTTAAAAAGCTTGAGATGGGAGGTGTAAAATGGGAAATAAACGGAATTCCATAAAAATCGTGCTGACATTTCTGGCTATTAGCATTCTACCATTTGCAGTTCCTGCTCAACAATCCCCGGACTGGGTCTCGGACCGGACAATTGCGGCTGTGGTAAAACTGGGTAAGGTTTACGACTATTTCATCGTCGAAAATATGCCTGACAATCATATCGTCAAAGTCAATTATGATACGGTTGACTTCGGAGGAGGAAAGGTCATCAAGAGGGAGCGTGTTTTTCAACACGTGGGATCAGGTGTAATTGTCAATCCTGACGGTTGGATTTTTTCCAATGCCCATGTTGCAAACGATACCGGACAGTTTGGAATCAGAACCCAGCAGATATCCGGTGCTGACGCCAAACCGGTTATCAAAAACGGGATTTCCGTAAAAGCGGTCGCTATCCCTGTCGATACCGGATTTATGTGGGTCTCTATGACCAAAGAAGAAGACCTCAGAAAAAATGTCAGGAGGTCAAGCCTGGAATATCTTGCCAAGACTTTTTATGTTGATGATGATTTCATGAATTTCAATAGGGATCGTGCTATCCTGAAAATTGTATCACACGCCAAGATGGATTTGGAAAAGGGACTCCCGCAAAAACTCAATGAGATATCAGATTCGGATCGTTTTCCCTATGTTCAAATGGAGAATCCGTTTGATGTATCAATCCATGATCCGAAGATTCGAAGTATCGGTTTTCCCGGAATCGGCCCCCAGGATTTTCCTGCGATTACATCCGGAGAATACCTGGGCCCGGAAAGCAATACGCGATCCCACATTTTACATACTGCCTTTATAGCAGGCGGCAACAGCGGAGGCGGTCTTTTTTATAAGGATAAATTGATCGGAATAAATACATGGAGCAAACCTGACTTGGGAACCGGACGCTCAGTCTCATCCGCTCAACCCAATACCTATTGGGGATATCCGATTGCTGCTGTTCAGCTTTGGGCGAATACGCATGAGTTGCCCGGCATCCCCAATAATTGGCTCAAAGCAGATCCGTCAACAGATCCTTATAAAAACAGGATTTATGCCGGTTTTAATATTTGCAGCCGGTACAATGAAGCTGTTAAAATAAAAAACACCGGTTTACTGGTTTTTGGAAACAATATCCCCATTGCCGAAGCAGCCCAGTACATTCAGTTTGAAGAGGGGATAAAGGTATTTTTTGCAATAAAAATGGCGGCCGCACAGGGAGTAAGCATCATGGATTTGGCATCCCATTTCGGAATGGATTTTAATACGGTCAAAGCACTTGTAGCGTCAACAGAAGATGATTTTTTCGCCGCTTTGAATCCTCAGCAAAAGCGATTCCTGCAAACAATAATCTCTGGTGAATTTTTCGCATCAGTCGTCATGATTGATAAGGAGGGACAAGCGATAATATCGGTTCCTCCTGTCAAAGATTTCAAACTGGCAGTTGTTTTTAATTCACAAAAAATCGAGATCTTCGATTTCAGCTCCGGATCTGATATTATCCAGGGGCCCTGGACAATCCGGGTCAATCTATAACGATTTGACCTGTTCCCAGTCAAGTTCAAATCGTTTCAAATACTTGCTCAACCGGTCAGAGTCGTTTTTACCGGATCTTGACCGGGAGAATAATGCCCTCCCGGCCTCCGCCGCCGTAGAAAACTGCCTGCATACTTTTATCACACCTTCCAACTGGATCTGATCAAAAAGATCCAGCTCCCGAAATCGGATCATATCAACGGGAGCCGTCTCATCCTGTGCGGTGCCTCTTTCCAGCTTCTTCCAGGACAGGTTTAAACGATTAATCTCTTCATTAACAACCGGCTCTGTTATTCGCCCCTTATCTGATAGGGTGCACATACGAATCACCGCTTTCTTGAGATCTCTGAAGTTTCCGGGCCAGGGGGCTTTCTGCTTTGAAAAGGTTAAAAACTGTTTTCTGGCTTTGGGTTCAAAACGGATCTGCACAAATTTTTTGTTTTCACTAAATCCTCGCAGTTCAAAATCGATGTTGGGCTCAATATCCTCCGGTCTGCTTTTAAGGTCAGGCAGGATATACGCCCAAAGGTCAATTCTGGCAAGCAGGTCCTGGCGAAAGCTACCCTCCCGAACGGCCCTATATAGGTCCTTATTAGTTCCGGCAATCAACTGAAAATCGCTAAACACGGCATCGGATGAACCCACGGGTAAAAAACTTTTTTCTTCAAGAGCCGTTAACAGGTCAGCTTGAACTTCCAATGGCAGCTCTCCGATCTCATCCAGAAATAAAATCCCGTTATCTGCTTTTTTCAGATGGCCATCATGCTTATCAGTCGCCCCGGTAAAAGAGCCTTTTACATGCCCGAAAAGCTCGGAACGGACGGTGTCTCCACGCAGTGTGGCACAATTGACGGCGATGAAATTCGTTTTTTTGCCAAACTGACCCAGGCCCAATTTCAATTCAAAAATACGTCGGGCCAGCTTGGACTTTCCAACACCAGTTGCGCCCATAAGCAGAATTGGGTGTTTGCTGCGGACAGAAACGTATTCCAATTCCTCAATCATCTTGTTATAAAGCGGGCTTTTGGTTTCAATGCCATCTTTAAGAAACTCGACGTTTCCCTGGTGCTCTTCATGAAAAAGCGCTGTGATCAGATCGTACCTGGCAAGTTCAAGATCAATAACACTGTAAGGTTTCCCGGACGCTTTCTTATTATCGTCTGTCGGAATGACCTGGATGAGCATACCGGGGAAGTGGCGGGATGAGGTAAAAAGGTAAAGACAGATTTGAACAACGTGAGTACCGGTCGTGGTATGAATATAGTATTCCTCTTTGTCCGGTTTAAAATCATAATTGATCGAAAATTCCTTTAATCCTTCATAGACTTTTTCAAAGTCCCAGGGGTCACCAATTTTTACCAGGTGCGTGTTTACTTTGATTCCCGGATGCAATGACTCAACCTCCTCCCTCAAAGACAGCGTGAAGTTTTTGGTTCTACGATTACCGTAAAGCAACTCAACCCGGTCAAATTTTATTTCTTTCAGATTGACTACCTCTATTGTAGGACGCCATTCAGATGTTTTTTTGTCCAGTTTTGGTCCGGCAAATCCGATGAGCACCTTTTTCTTGTTTGTAATTTTTTCAACTATCATTGGATTTCTCCTGTTATATCCTAATCCGGAAAAGTTTTTCCCTCTGGGGAACATTTTCTTTTGTTACCAGTACCCTGATTTGGGAAAACATTTCCGGACCTCCATATTGTGATTAAAATCCAGGGCTACTGTCTGTGTTATATAAATTTCTAGCCATACTATTCGCAAATCTAGAACAAAAAAGCGATAATTTTATAAATCTTTAATATTACAATAGTTTATATAATGGAATATTAGTTGCTCATTATAAGGATACAAGATGTGAGCCTTAGCATCGGTTTTCAGCAACAAAAAACAGATTCACAATATTGAAAATTATCAGTAGGATCTTTGCAAAATTAATATACAAAGGACTTGATTAATCTCCAATGGGAAAAACTGGTGCCTCGATGATCCAATTTTGAAACCCGGAAAATGGTTTCTATCCAGCACCGTAGAGATCCGGAATGTTTTGGCTCTAAGACGATATACCAAAAAATAATTAAAAACTGTATCCATAAAAGTCTTTTGCTAATTGCTAAACGCCAATCGCTAAAAATATGAAATACGAATTCTCTCAAAACACCGACATTAAGCAGTTTGCAGAACCCGATTTCGAGAACAAAGTCTATTTCGGGTTTGCATCACCCCCGCAGAAGAATACCTTCAGCCAGAAACATGATCAAAAGGAGCTTAAAACAAAGCTCAATAGTACCACCCAGACGCTCAGACACTATTTTGATCTTTTGAAGCTGTCGGATGACAGGGAGATGACCATCGTTATTCACACTGTCCGTGGATTTGTGACCTTGGATCTGGCAACCGCTTCACTAGCTGCTACTCTGAGCAAACAAGATATCCGATCGGCGCAGTGGGAACTGTTAGCTGCCTATGTCCAGGAAATCGAGAGTGGTATTTGTCGTCCCCCTTTCTTAAGATCCCTGTATGCCTTTTTTTCCGCTTCAAAATACCTAGCCAGATCACAGTACGACGATGAGCAGTTGCATGAAATGAATATGTTTGCTCTGGAAAAATACTGGGAAGTGGTACAGGCTGTCTTAAAAAAAGGGAAAATCAAGGATATGGATTCCCTTCACCGCTTTATGGATCTGATTCCAAAAGAGATTGAGATTGTACAACAGGAAGAAGCTCTCAGCAACGAAGTTAACCGCTATATGTACCAGGATATCCCACGAACCGAACGCTTTGAGATTGAACTGCCTTTAAGAAAACCAAAATCCTCTAATCGATTCGCAAGGGTTAACCTGCTGGCTGTCACTGATCCGCAATCGGAGCTGTTTAAGTTCTTTGCCCGAAATCCCATGGTCTATAAAGACGAAGGCGAAAAATGCTTTGAAGTTCTTTATATACGGGAATCCAAAAACCGGGGCAAGATGAGTGAGCACGTCATCAGCATTCAGCCAAATGAGGATTTCCATCTGGCAGGATTGAGTGATCTGCTTGATCACATGGAAGATGACGCCCACGAGCGACAAGCTCTGCCGGATAGATCAAAAGATAATCCCCGGGAAGGCTATGATTATAATGATCCCTGGTATGATGAACGGCATTCCAATCGCACCATCGTGGATACACCAAAAGAGGGATCTTATCTGGAATGGAATGATATTCTGGAAGCCTTGTGGGCTTTTGGCGCCCCACTGAAGACGATCAAACCTACCTATGTCGGCACCTCCGTTTTTATCCCTTTGTGGACACCGCCACAATTACACAAGCTGCTGTCCCTGGACAGATCAAAATGGCACCCCTCGACCCCGGATAGGAATGCCCTCAAATGGTTTTTTCCTTTTGTTGAAAGCATTTTTACCACATCTGAAATAACCGGAATGGAAGACCCGTTGCCAACACTCAACAGCTATGAATATCAATCCGGTGTTGAATTAACACTGCAACCCGAATTTGGGGAATTCGAAAGTTTTGCCATCAACTTTAATCAGAAAAAAGGTCTGAAAAAAAGTCGTCGACTTTTGGAGGACGCCGACATCAAATTGCTGTTTCATCAGTATGAGTATGGTTTGGGCTTTTTTGAGATTATCATTCAAACCCGCGAAAAATCGGCCTCAATAATGGATACCCAATGGTTGGAACAATGTATCTCCCTGACGCCTTTTTCAGCGTTGCTGCAAAAACAATTGCGAGCCTGGGAACGACAATTCAACAAACAGATTCCCGACCTTGTTTCGGCAATCATTAAGCGATTGGAAATGCCTAACAAGCATTATGTTTGTTCGACACTGACCGGCTTTAACTATGAGGGCGGCTACCTTGTCGATGGCCGCTCCACCGGTGGTGCCTTGCAGATGATGGTCTGTGACGAGAATCCGCTGTATAAAAACCTCCCCACGGATGAGAGGATTGTCACCGAGTTCACGGTAGTAGATATCACCTCAAAACGGCACTATTTCTGTTCATCGTCTTCTCTGCTGAATTTTGATAATGTTGGCAACGCCGGCGAACATCGGCAGGCTCATGAAGCGTCGCGCATTATCTTCAATATGGTCATGGCCCAGCGCTTTATTCTCTCAAAATCCAGGATGGATATTGTTCTGGCGGAAAGGGCGTACCACGAAAAGCGCAACCTGAGCCTTCTGGGATTGCTGAAACAGAGTGTCCCCTTTTTAGGAAAGGGCAATGACATTATCGAGATCAGCCAGTTGAGGGACGATATCCAGCACATGACCACCAGTTCCTGGTTTCAGGTGATCAGCAACAAAAAGGCGATTCAGGATATTTTTTACAAGATCAGGGAAGCCATGGAGATCAACCAGATCTACGAGGAGGTCAAGGACCGCTGCACCGAACTGGATGAATTCATCAAGAAAAAGGAATCCGCAAAGCAGAGTAAGATCTTCGGCTTCTTCGCCTTCATCATTTCACCGCTCAGTCTGATAACCGGTTTTGCCGGCGGCCTGGAGTACAATACCTGGAACTATGAGAAGGGCCGAAACCCGTTTTCCCTCCTGACCAGTCAATCACCACTCCTTGAATCCATCATGTCCAACATCTGGGGAGTTATCGCTGTTTTCTCCCTGGCATCAGGACTGCTCTTTCTGATCGTCTTTATTATCTTCAGATGGTTGAGTTCGAGGGATTAGAATGGGAAAGATTACAATTAACCATTTATTGAAGTGGATGTGTTTTCATTAAGAAGGTGAAAGAAATTTGATGCTTTCTTTCCCTTCTACTGGGCTCCCTTTTTGAGGGTGGGGAAAGAATAATACCTGATTTTAGTTATGGTGGAATCGCATTTTTGAACGCGGTAAGTTTCGCGTCTCATGATTCACTATACGGTCGCTTTAATGTAAAGCCATTTGACAATCAACGCCCCATTGGTCCAATAGAATCGGATCAATGTAATTACAGATTACGCTCCATAATACTTTTAAAAGCTAACCATGAAAAAATACCCTATTATTGTATGCTTGATTCTGTTGTCTGTTGTTCTGTTGAGCGGCTGTTCTTTGACAACCGGGAATAACCGGAAGCTGGAGCAATCAAAAGGGTCAGTACAGATCGAGGCAAACATCCGAAAAGCATCGGAAATCTATCAAAGGGGTGTTTTAATTGAAAAGGAGGGGAAACCTGAGGAAGCATTCGAATTTTACAAAAAGGCAATCGCTTTGGAGTCTAACAACCCCGAATATCTGGCCAGTGCTGGAAATACTGCTGAAAAACTGGGTCTCAATGATGAAGCCGTTAGATATTACTGGAAGGCTATCGATGCCGCCATCAAGGATAAGAACTACAACAAAATCGATGAATATAACAATGAGATCCTTGAAATCCGTAGAACAACACCCCAATGGGCTAAAGAGATTACCGAAAAGGCATCCAGGCTTCCCGATACACCGGAGATTAAGGAGGCGCTAATAAAGTGGAAGCGACTCAATACAGAAATTGAAGGATTAATCCGCACCTTCGACTACAAACAGGCAGAGGAAAAACTGACCATAGCAATTGAAATTACCAGAAAGAGTTTTGGCGAGAATCACCCGTACCATCTGACCTCTTTGAAGGAGAGAGGAGGCTGCTACTTTGATCAAGGGAGATATGCTGATGCAGAAAAACTCTTCCAAGTAAGTCTTGAGAGAAGAAAGGCTGTTTTGGGAGATCGTCATCCGGAAACGTTGGAATCGTTGGGTAGTTTTGCAGCGGCACTTGCTTTTCAAGGCCGCTATTCTGAAGCAGAACCCCTTTATCAAAATGCACTGAAATTGCGTATAACTGTGCTGGGAGAGAACCATCTCGATACGATAACCTCCCTGGTTCAATTGGCAGTCTTGTACTGGCTCCAAGGTCGCTATGCCGAAGCGGAATCCCTTTACCTGAAAGCATTAAAAAGAGAAACTATTGTGCTGGGAGAAAAACATCCCAGGACTTTACTTATTATGAGTAATCTGGCAGGGGCTTATTTATCACAAGGCCGCTATACCGAAACAGAACTCCTCATGAAAAAAGTACTAAAACTGAGTATCTCGGTGCAGGGAGAGAGGCATCCCAATACATTGAGCTTCCAAAATGATATGGCATTATTGCACCAATCCCAGGGGCGTTATACCGAAGCGGAATCCCTTTATCAAAAAGTTCTGGAGCTGAGAATCGCAGTACTGGGAGAGAAACATCCGGACACCTTAGCCTCCCTGCACAACCTGGCGGCATTGTATTGTGACCAGGGTCGCTATACCGAAGCGGAATCCCTTTATCAAAAAGCTCTAGAGCTGAGTATCGCAGTGCTGGGAGAGAAACATCTGAGTACCTTGTGGTCCCTTGACAACCTCGCATTCGTGTACCAGTCCCAGGGGCGTTATGCAGAGGCCGAACCCCTTTATCAAAGAACACTCAAATTGCGAACCGCAATACTAGGAGAAAACCATCCCGCTACCATGAGCTCCCTTAACAGCCTCGAATCCTTGTACTCGCTCCAAGGTCGTTATGACGAAGCCGAAACTCTTATTCAAAAAGCACTTAAAGTGCAAACCGTAATACTGGGAGAGAAACATCCGGATACCATGACCTCCCTTATCAACTTGGCATCATTGTATCAATCCCAGGATCGCTATACCGAAGCCGAACCCCTTAGTAAGAAATCATTGAAACTGTCAACTGAGTTGCTCGGGGAAAGACATCCCACAACCTTAACCTGCCTGAATAACCTGGCAAGATTATATGAATCCCAAGGCCGCTATAACGAAGCGGAATCACTTCATCAAAAAGCACTGAAACTGATTTCTGAAATACTCGGAGAAACACATCCGCATACAATGCTCTCCATGAGAAATCTGGCTGGATTGTACACAATCCAGAAGCGCTATCCCGAAGCGGAATCCCTTTATCAAAAAGCATTGAAACTGCAATCTGAGATTTTGGGAGAAACACATCCGGCGACCGTAAACACATTAGGGTCGCTGGCTTTCCTATATCTGGTACAGGGGCAAGTGGAAAAGTTTGAACCCCTCTCGCAGAAATACCTGAGAATGAGCAACCAGTTTCTGGAATCGGTGCTTTGGGGGGCCGGGGAAGCTACGCGGCAGTCCTATCTGAAGCAGCAGGAAGTTAACAGAGATATGTTGTTATCCTTCTACCTGTTTAAAAACTCCAGCGAGATGTCGGAAGAAGCCTTTTATTTTTCCCTGACAAGGAAAGGGTTACTGCTCAGGATTGCTTCCGAAATCAATGCCGTGACCAGATCCGGAAGTCATCCCGAACTGGCCGGAAAAGCCTTGCAGTTGCAACAAAAGAAACAACAGCTTTCCAATTTAACACTTTCGGGTCCGGGAGACAAAGATCCTAAAGCTCACCAGCAAAGTCTGAAACAATTGGAGGGTGAGATTCATGCACTGGAAGCCACTCTGGGTCGCGAGGTACAGCAATTGTCCCGTGCCAAGACTCAGGTTACCCCTCAAGTCGTGGTGCAGGCCCTTCAGTCTGATGAAGTACTGATTGACTTCCTGACATTCAAACGGTTTGACTGGCAAAAACTAGACTATTCAAAGGAGCATCTTATTGTATTGATCGTTGACAAAACTGCCGGCCAATCCTTCCGGATCATAGACCTGGGAAATCTGGATCCCATTTCAGACCTGGTCAAACAATTCAGGGAACAACTGAAAAACCCCGATGAGTTCAGTAGTGAAGAGCTGAAACTAACCAGTCAAAACCTGTACCGAAAACTATGGCAGCCGCTGTCGGTAAACTTGAAGGGTAAGAAAAAAGTCTATATTGTACCCGACGGTGTTTTGCACCTGCTGCCGTTCTCAACCCTTCAAGATGGAAATGGCCAGTATCTCTCGGAATCCAGGGAACTGGTAGTTCTCTCCTCCGGCAGGGACCTGGTGGTTCCCCTCTCTACGGGAAACATTAAAGATCCGGCGGTGCTCTCCTCCCCGTATTTTGATCAGTCCCAGGTAAAGGAATACGCAAGCGTTCGCAGCAAACAAAAACGAACCGTAGCTTCCCGGGCAGGAGACCTCTATTTCACACCCCTTCCCGGAACTGCCATTGAAGGAGACCAGATCACACGAATGTGGCGAAAACAGGGGAAAAAACCGAGCTATTTTGCTTATGAAACAGCCACCGAACAGAATCTTAAGTCGGTAACAGCTCCCAGGGTGTTACACTTGGCCACCCACGGTTTTTTTCTGGATGCTGTTCCAACACAAAAGGGTGTGGGCAATGACCTGAAACGAGGAGTATTAATGCCTGTAACAATTGATACAACTGCTTCCCAGTCTGCTGTGCATTCAACCAAATCCCTATCCGGTGTGCTTATTACTGAAGTGATTACAGGATACCAGGGTGAATCGGCAGGCCTTATGGTGGGCGACAGAATCATTCGATATGCCGGAGAGAAAATCCTTTCAGTCAAAGGTTTGACAAAATTAAGTCAGGGGATGAAGGGGTATAAGGATATTGAGATGGTTTTTCTTCGAAAAAATGAGGAGAAAACGGTACATTTGGTTGGAGGAACGATTGGCGTTAAAGTGGCAAACACTAGTGACTATAGTTCAACTAAAACCAATCCTAATCGAAATCCAATTAAAAAAGAGGAAAACCCCCTGCTCAGATCCGGTCTGGCCCTGACCGGCGCCAATGAGGGGGTCAAGGCCAATTTCAGTTCAAAGGAGGATGACGGTATCTTCACCGCCCTGGAAGCCCTTGGACTAGATCTCAACGGAACCGAGCTGGTGGTGCTTTCCGCCTGTGAAACCGGTGTAGGGAGTATCAAGCAGGGAGAAGGAGTCTACGGTCTGCGCCGGGCTTTCCAGGAAGCGGGTGCGCACGCGGTGCTTTCCACTCTCTGGACCATTAGCGACGAAGGCACCCAGGTCTTCATGGAGAAGTTCTACACCCGTTTTCTCAACGGCGAAAAACCCCAGACTGCCCTCAGAAACACCCAGCTGGAATTCATGCACAGCGAAGATTGGAACCACCCCTTCTACTGGGCTCCCTTCGTGATGGTGGGGAAAGAATGATGATCAATTTTAATATTTCTATCATAGAATAAATTTATCGCGTTAATAATAGTTAAATTCACAAAAATAACGCGTTGTTTTTAGCTCATCTTAGATTTTTGGAGACTTGCAGCTTCGAACCTGCGACTGATCCACTTTTGACAAAGAATTGGATTGCGACACAGTCCGGGAGCGGATCCACCCACTTCTGACTGGAATCACCCTTTCCAGTGAGCACCCTTTTTAAACTTTCCGCCTGAACATCCCTTCTCTGCTCTTAAACCAAATCTTGGATATAATTATTTATACCGGTATTAGATTGGGATCTAATATATTCTTAAGGACGAAAAGAAAAGCCTGTAATTACAATAAAAAAGAAAGTGGCATGATTCTGGTAGTTGTGTAGTGGCACACCAGAACACAATACGATTTGCTTTGTGGAACGATTTTTCTTTCTCTTCTTGAAAATGATATTGCCGGAACTACTGCCGGTAATTCAAAGATGAGATCTTTTGATTCAAACCCTGATTTAACGGTAACGATATGAAAACAAGACTGATTCTTTTTTTAAGCCTGATGATTTTAAGTCTGACCCATTTCCAGGAAGCCAAAGCATTAAATTTTGAAAACAATCTGGGACTCACCTACATAAGCGGTTTTAGCAATATTGTGGATGTGTATTGGGAAAACATTCAAGCAGAATATCCTGAAGAGGAGGGATATTCCTACAGCAAGGAGGAAGGAACACCCATCGGCTTCAGCTATCAACCCTATCTTGAACTGGATATGGGGATTAGAATTGGCGCCGGAATTGGTCCCCTGATATACATCTATACGACAGGAGGATCATATACATCCATCCCCTTAAACATCAACGCGGGGTACACCTATATGCCATCTGAAAGTGTAGGAATCTTCGGCAAGGCGGGTATCAGCATGCCCAATGCCAGTGGTGAATACGTCAAATCTTCTACATCCGGTTTTATGGCTGGTTTGGGAATGGAGTTTATGAGAAACAAGGTTTTCAAAATCGGGTTCGAATTGGGATATGATTCTTCTACGGTAGAACTTCAGAAAATCGGTAAAAGTTGCACCAGTAGAGGAACCTATTATACTTACTATGACTGTACTACAACTGATGAAGGAACAGAAACGGTAACCCCGATTGGGGCAACGGCCAGTTTTTACATTATCCTGGGTCCGGGTTTCTAAAACGGGAAAAGCTGCGGATCGACCTGAAATCCCCAGCTGGAGTTCATGTACAGCGAGGAGTGGATCCACCCCTTCTGCTTGGCTCCCTTCGAAATGACGGGGAGGGAGTAAGGTAATATTTCAGGTTAAGATGACAGTTTTTGTGAAATTTAAGAAAACTTACCCAGGGGTTGGAATGATAAAAAAAGCAAGATAGAGAAGGTCTGCTAAACAACAGCACACTATGCCGTACGAATTCTGCAGAGAGATGTCGAACCGGTCTATATTGGGGAAACCAAGGGATATGATACTGCTATAGATCACTTTTTATCCGGATGAGGACGTTATCCACATCCTGCAACAAAAGATCAAGTTTTCCGGGTCAAGCAGAAACACATAGCCGTGGACAAAAAGTGTCTAAAAGCTAAATAACTCAAAATTCCCACTTACTAATTGAGAATAACCTGATTGGCCTTTAGCACTTGTCATTCCGGACTTGATCCGGAATCCAGTGAAGTATAAATGTTTACACTTTTTATGTTTGAGAAAGCAAAGCGGCCAGTAATGTTTCATCTGGATCCCGGTTTAAGGCTGGGATGACAAGAGCAGAGCGATTATACCCAACTGGGAAAGTTGAGTTATTAATAGATATTTGGTTGGCTATCTATACTGGCTAATACATATGGAGTAAATAGTCATCAGGTAGATATTCATGAAGCCAAGACACAGTCATCGAAGCTGATCCAGGAAGTGATTATTGCCAAGGGGAACAAACCTGTGGTTCGTCTGGAAGTCCTTCCAGAAGCGCGAAAGAACGAAGAATTGGCGATGGAAAGAATTTGATCATTAAAATGGATGATGATTTTGACGAACCTCTGAATGACCCCAAGGAATACATGGAATGAAAGCTCTTTTGGATACCCATACCCTGATTTGGTTTATTCATGGTGATGAGAGATTAAGTTCCAAGACCAGGGAGTCGTTTTGGATCATCATTCAAAACTGCCTTATAGTATCGTCAGCATTTGGGAGATAACAATCAAAGAAAGTCTTGGCAGAATCGAATTGTCAAAAGGCTGGAAAACGGTTAAAACAGAGTTCAATTTTAGTGGCATACAGCAAGTTTGTATTGAGTTTAACACCTTTAGGACACTCAGCTCGCTGCCCTTGGGTCATTGCTACCCTTTTGACCGCCTGCTTATTTCACAAGCAATAGTCGGAGACATTATTTTGCTGTCACCCGATACCATTTTCAAACAATATACGGTAGATGTTGTCAGGTAATTCACTCCGGTTTTTTTATTGCAGCAATGAAACTGGTTGAAGTGGTGTTTGCCTTTTCCTGTTCCGCGCAATCCTGTCAGAACGATCACTATTGGCTTTGCCAAATCCTTTCCAAGTTCCTGGATAATTAATTTTAATACCAGTCTGATTCCTCCGAACGGTAGCCTTTATCAAATCACCCCACATTTTGATGCGGAATACTGTAGTAATCCATCTTTGTTCCTGATTATCTACAATTCGCAGCCCATCATGGAGTGGATAAATGAATTGCTCTGAACCCGCTTTAATTGGGGACATGTACACGTTACGTGTCCCCTTATTATCGGGTTCCAGGCAAGCATCCGAATAAGCCGTAAAAAAGGCTGTCGATTGTAGATAATCAGGTCTTTGTTTATTGAGAACATACTTAAAATGTATATGCTTCTCGCTAAATAAGGAATTTAAGGGTAAGCATTTACCTCAAAAATTGAAAACTGTCGATTAACATCAGGCAATGAATACAACTATAAAAGAATATAACCAGGATAGACATTTCTCTAATTACGATTTTCGACTGATTAGCTGTGCTCTATAAAAACAACGAGATAGCTCGTGGTACGCAATTGGCAATTATACAATTGAGCTTCTTCCAAACCATGGATCGGGAATGATAATTGTTCCTGTTCATTAACAATTTGATTGAGATGATTACAACCCATGAAACGCCAGATACAAATATTCTGCATGTTTGCCTTGGTACTGATGACGACAAATGGGCAGGGTCTCGCACACACCAGCGGAGGAAGGGACAAAACTCAAGCGCTTATTATTTACAAGGGAATACCGAAATTAAAACGGGAACTGGCCAGCACTTTCACTCAATCGGATCTGCCGGTCAAGCTGGCTTTAAAGCGGGATAATCCGATTCGGCTTCTGTTTGCCCTGGAGAAGAATCTATATCTGAACGATGAACGAAAATTCAGAATCGCCCTGCTGCGCTTCAACCATCTGATCAAAACTCTGAAGGCGGATCTGAATTCGTTCAAGGAATTCACGGTTGAACAAAAAATATGGGCAGCTTACCGTATCATCAATTTTGAGGGGTATGGTTACCAGGAATCGGATTATGCCTCGATGATTGATGATCTGTATAAGTGGAATTTGGATTGTGATACCTCCGCCTATATTATTTTGGCCCTGGCTCATGAGTTTGGCTGGAAAGTTGGTGTTGTTGCCATGGGTGGTCACGTAAGGCAACCGGACGGATCCCGGCCGGAGTACTACCACATGGCTCTTTTCTACCAGGGGCAATATTTGGAATATGGCAGGAAAAGCACAAAGCAGCAATATGCAAGAGAGTTTAACATCCCGCCGGAAACGGTGGGCATTATGCTTAAACCAAAATATGGAGATTCGTTGAAAGCTCATTTTTACGGAATTTATGGTTACGAATGTAACATCAGACATATGTGGGAACACGCCATATGGGCCCTGGAGGAATCTGTCAGGTTGGACCCAACTCTGGGGTGGATCTACCCCAATCTAGGTGTCGCCTATTCTCAAACTGGGAAAACCGATCAGGCGAAAATGACCTTTCGTAAAGCCATTCGACTCAATAAGAACATTGCCACAAACTACTATCGGATAGCTGTTCAATATTTGAACGAAGGCCGACCCGATCTGGCATGGGCAAACCTCAGGGTAGCCAGAAGATTGAATCCGAGTGATCAGAGAACCATAAAACTTATAAGCAGAGTAGAGAATCAATAATGTCTGATCTGTGATCAGGATTTGCTACTGTTGTGCTTTAAACCACTGTCATTTGACAATCAACAACCCCTTGGCCTATTTCGATTGGGTAAATGGATGACGGCATCTTCTCAATCCTGGTAACCCTGGCTTGATCTCAATGAAACGGAGCTGGTAATATTTTTCGATTGTGAAGCAGGGAGAAGGAGTTTGTGCCCTGCGCTGTTTCAGCGATATTGCTTAAAGGACGTTACCAGGCACGTTTTTTTTGTGATCTACAGCCAGTTCCCCATGAGAATAAAAGGAGCCCAGTAGAAGGGGTGTGTGTAAGCTTCCATAGCCCGATCCGGTGACTCGGGTTTGTCTCCTTTCCCGCCCGAACTCTCCCCGGAATCTTCCTGCAGCATGGTTATCTTTCCCCGTCGTTTTGCGTCCGCACGAGTTTTTTGAGCATTTTTCATAAATAACGCATGGGAGTGACGTAAAGCCTCTCTCTATTGAACGATAGACAGATCTATTGTGGGAGATGATTGATCAACACTACAAAACATCAATCTTCAGTTTCAGAACAAAATGGCTGGGTATTCACACCTGCTCCGTTCCTCAAGATTCTCTTTTTTTGGCTCTCACTATATATGAACATAGATGAAATAGAATATTTTCTAGGGAAAATCAATGCAAGTTTATTAACTTCTATAAATTCAACATATTGCTGTCTGGCACACACCTGGCAAAGAACAGGCTAGCAACCGTAGCGAAGCAAACCACTGGATTTCAATACTTGATACCCGGTTTAAGGATTTCTAAGAAACCCATTAAGGAGCTCTCAGATGGAAAAAGTAGATATGCAGAACTTAACCCCTTATACAAAAATCGGTCTTCTGGCCAGAACGATTAGCAGGGAGAACAACCTGACATTGAGAGAAAAGGCAGAAATTATTTTTGATCTAAAACAACTGCAAAAAGATGCTGGAATCTATCCCTACGACAGAATCTGCACTTTCGGCAGCAGCCATCGTGGGCAGGTTTCAGAGAAATCACGGGATCATGATCTTTTGGAAGATTTGAATGCCACCAAGCCCCATGTGATCTGGAATCTGAATCACTACCTTAGCCTGAACAGGCATCCGGAGGTCATTCAATTTGCAAAGGAATGCGTGGATAAATATGGGACCGGCAGTGGTACTTCCGTATTTTCCGGAGGAATGAATCTACTCCATCAGAAAATCGAGCGGTTTTTCTGTAAACTCTGGAAAAAAGAGGAGTGTTTACTGTTTCCCACTGGTTACAGCGCTAACCTGGGGACGATTTCAGCTTTGGCAGGACCGGAGGATCTAATTATAATTGATGGGGAATGCCATGCCAGTGTTCATGACGGAATCAGGCTCACAAGGGCCAAAAGAGAGATGTTCGATCACAATAACATCGAGAACCTGGAAACGATATTGACTCGCTCTTCCGGTGACTATCGCAATACTTTTCTGATTGTGGAATCGGTTTACTCCATGTCCGGAGATGAAACAAAGATTAAGGAGATCTGCGCCTTGAAAAAGACACATGGGTTTTTCCTTTATGTTGATGAAGCTCACTCCTTTGGATTTTATGGGAAAAATGGAGCCGGCTTTTGTGCCGAGAAAGGATGCCTGGAACAAGTTGATCTATTGATGACCACCCTGTCAAAAGCAACAGCTTCCCTGGGTGGTGTTGTCGCATGCAGCAAGGAATTGGCAGCCTACATTCAGTTTCGGTCCAATGCCTATATGTTTCAAGCCTGCATCAGCCCTGCGGATGCAGGGGCAATCCTGAAATCTCTTGAGCTGTTGACGACGGATGAAGGTTACCGGACTCAATTGTGGAACAATACCTTTACCTTCAGGGAACGGTTGGTGAATGCAGGATTTGATTTGAAGGATAGTATTAGTCCGGTTATTCCTATTTATGTGGAAGATGAGATAAAACTGTCCCATTTATGCCAGGAATTGTTTGAGCAGGGGGTTTTTACCAACGCCATTATCTACCCTGCAGTCGCATTAAATGAGGGTAGATTGAGACTCATCGTAACCGCCGACCATACTGAAGAGGATATTAACCGTACTGTGGAAGTGCTGAAAGCTTCCGCCAAAAAACTGGAGATCCTTTAAAACCAGCAGAGCCTCCCTTTCTTCCAAGCTCCGTTTGGGATATTGGGAGGGAGTGCCTGAATTTTGCTTTTCCTTACAATATTGACTCACCTTCAAATTGGCTGCTTTTCACATACTTGCTGAATTTCCGATGAGGAGAAACCGATATGGCACGTCTGGCATTTCTATGGAACACACCCCAAAGCAGGCCTATGACAACCATTAGTAGTACTAGGTAGCCATCACCCGTACCAGCAACAAAGTTAAAAATACCGTGACCTGCCATAGCCAGCAACAGCATTATGCAAAAGACAGGAATGGAGATCTTTTTAAATTTAATCATTCCCAATCCAAATCCCCAAATGGTGGAAAATAGAGCATGGCCAGGCACAGATAACAGTGCACGCATGATGAATACTTCCTGCAATTGCCCCATTTGGTATGCACTATACAAGTAGCCGGCGTTTTCTATGGACGCAAATCCCAAAGCTATTGAGGCACCGTATACAATTCCATCCATGGGCTCATCGAATTCTTTATTATTGAACACGAACCAATAGGTTGCCAACATTTTAAAAAACTCTTCAACAACCGGAGCAACGATGACAGCCGAAGCGAGTGAATTTGATCCCGGAGATAGTCGAATTTCTGCAATGACGACGGGAACTGCAACCAAAATCCCAACCAGGTAGGTCTTAGCAATCAGACTTTTTGGTTCAGGTTCTATAACGTCCTTTCGATAAAAATAATAAAGCCAAAAAATTCCAGGTAAAAACCCCAATGCTATAAATAGCGTTATTGTAAAAAGGACTGTCATATAATTACTCCGATGATGTCATTTACAAAAGTAAGGCAGCCAGATAGCATTCCCATTGGCATTCAAAGGGAGTTAGCAAATCAGTTAACTCTCAAGATACTTTTCAAGTTCTTGAAAATTAAAATTCTCTCTAATGCCAAGTTCTTCGGCTACTAAGACTATCTTATTCTTTTCAGCTTGAGAAATTGCAGTTCGACCAGCTCGAATTGGACCGAGTATCCAGGCAACGAAAAACGCTCCCAGCAATCCAAACAGATACATATTCGCAACAAACAATCCAAGGTTTGCAGCGGTTGAAAGTCCACCGGCAGATTGAGCTACGGCATTCATTTCATCAACAAGCTCTTTGTCTTCATTCAGGCTATTGAGAATCTCTTTGACAAACGCCATGAAGGGTTTCTCCCATTGCACAAGGTTCTTCGCCAATACTTTTGCTCCATTTGCGACTGGATCTCTGAATGGGAAATAACGTCCTTTCGAGTATTCACGTGCTTTTTTACTTATGTATCTCATTTCAAAAAAAGTAAGCTTTCCATCCGCCATTGCAATCGCTACTGCCGGTGTCATCAAAATAACACCAAGAAAATCAGCATCGGAAATAGTTAAACCTACGCCAGTTGATTCGATAAATCGTTTTTTATAGTCAGCTACCTTATTTGCAATAGCTTCAATTTGTATTAATTCCTCAACCATAGTTTCCAGCTTCATAGTTTCCCTTTGATTCAATGAAAATATTAAAAATCCAACGTTGAACTCTCAATCGTCTTTATCACCCGTTTTGTATTATGTTATCCAGGGAAAGTCAATCCAGCCTGTGGTTATATGCTCCAAGATTTTGTCAGGTTTTTCCTTCGGAGCCCTTTTTACCTCGGCAGGGATGTAAAGAGCTGGTTAGGATTTCACAAAAACGCAGAGGTATGTTTTCGTTCTTGCGTCCTTCTGACATCAAATTGTTGATTAGACCACCTATTTTTCCCGGGAGTTATACTGGAATATCAATGAATGAGACATTTATCTAAACGAAATCAAGCCTTATTTTTACAATACTCTGTAAAATCAACTGAAAACAATATGGAATGGTTACTGATATACTGTCTTCAAATTAACTCTTTTAACAATACGGAGTTTGACCGATACCAATTAAAAAGGATACCAGTCATGAACCATTCTTTCCAAATCATTTTCTCGCCATTCTTTGGGGTTGCCCTCATCAACACGCTGGGGTATGGACAGGCTCGAAATAAAGCCCTTAAAGAGCAAACGATTTATATTTTGAAGACACTTCCTGATTTTAAAAAGATCCGGGTCATGTTGCTACGCCATCCCTACTTTCAGGGAAATTGAATCTCAAACCGAATAACCCCCTCCGTTGGAATAGTGGAGTCGCATTATTCCGAAGAAAGACCCGATCCGGCAATTGACAAAACACTGTGTGCTGGGATAAATCGACAATACAAACATCTGTTTAAGTATAGGATCTGCACTGTGTATGAACCGCTTTTAGACAATTGAGGGCAAGATAAACCCAAATCAACTGGAGCTGGCATGATTATTATAATGGGTATTTTCAGTTTTGCATTTTCTGTTCTGATTTCGATCTTGGTGGTATACCTGACTTTTCGTCTCTTTTTCCGCCTGTTCTCCCTAGCTGATCTGGACAGCATTGCGGGAGGAAATGTTGCGGTTGCGGTGGCCGCCATCGGTAACATGATAGCCTTCGGTATCTTGATGATGCGCAGTCTTTACCCTGTTTCCGCTGTTCTACAGGATCTATTCATCACAACTCAGTTGACCGCCCAGAATATTTTAAAAACCCTGGCATACATTCTGGCCTATATTGTGATAGCTTACTGTTTCTCGGTGATTACGGTGGTGATTTCATCCAAGCTGTTTCAAAAACTGACCACTTCCATCGAAGAAGCCGATTTGATTAAAAAGGGAAATGTGGCAGTCGCTATTATGCTTTCCGGAATCGTCATCACCATTGCCATCATGGTACAGTCCGGATTGGGCGATCTGATGAACACCTTAATCCCTCACGTCGATGTGGAGATGATTCGTGTTAAATAGAATCGATTTTTTTGGGGGACTGCTGATCTCTACGGTTCTGGCTTTCTCATTTATCATCATAAATCACCCGGAGTTCGGACCTGCAGTGGGTGCTTCCACTTTCAGCACACGCAGTCAAGGCGTCAGCCAAGCTATCGCTGCCCCTTTAATCAGTCAACCAGATCAATGGCAAAACACCATTGGAACCTTTTCCAGAAAGATTTCTCAAGACCAATACTCAGTCACCTACACCTGGACAGATTATATTGCGGAAAAACGAACCATTACACTGGATTTCTCAAAGGAAGTGTTAATGAATTCAATCAATCAGTTTGGCCTCTCTGCAGACACCAGGAAGAAGTTTTATCAGGAAAATCTTCCTGGATTTCTGGAACAGTATCAGGAGATGAAAGTGATTATAAGCCGGATTAAAATGAAGAAGGGGCCAGTCCATTTCAGAGATCATAATTCCGCTAACCCGAACCTGTATGAAGAGTTTTCTCAGAAAATTACCTGGTTCGAGCAAAAATACCTTGATTCACAGGGATTTCATATTTTCAATCAGGGTAGGGTCACAATTGATTACTCAGCGGTTGTGATTGATCATGCTCCTCTACTCAAGGAAGCGACAGTAAAATTCCTGAATCATGCCATTGAAAAAGAGATGTCATGGCAAATGCTGGCATATACTATCATGTCCTTCGTTCAGTACATCAATTATCAGTTGCCGCCTGTCAGGGAAGCTAACCGCTATATTGGCGGTTTGTGGTCTCCGGTTGAAACATTGGTCAATGGGGCTGGCGATTGTGATACCAAAGCCGTGCTGTTTTCTGCAATGCTTAAAAACTATTCCCAGTTTGAAACCATAATTGTTGTCATACCGGGGCATGCCTTCAATGGAATCAAAGGCTGGCACAAGCGTTTTCCTCGCGATCATGTTTTAAAACTCCACGGTCAGGATGTCTTGATGCTGGATCTAACCAGTGACAGTAATTATGATCTGGCCGGAGGCGTTCACGAACTTGATAAACAGAACCTGCGTAACCAATTCCCGATTGTCTATGAAATGTAACCAACAGAGGAACAGGCTCCCACAGGTTTCTCTTATCGCCTACTTAGCAATTTCACTCCTGATCGGCGGACAGCTTTTGGCTGAAGTCCCAACAGACAACCAGACACTTGAAACCTTCAACCACAGCTATGATGCAGGTGACTTGAACACCGTCTCCGAACTGGGACCTGAGTTGATAAACCAGTACCCGGAAGACGAAATCATTCAGTTCAAACTAACCCATGCGCTTTTCCGTGCTGCCCGATTTGAGGCTGTATTGGAGATTGCCGCTAAAAATCAGATTATTAGTAACCTGCCATACTGGTATTCCAAAGTGGAAGATCTCGGGTTTTACACCTGGTCGTTCAATCTCTGGCAACTGCAGATCATGTCGCTGGTGGCAACCGGGCAACTGGATGCTGCCCTGAATGAGCTGGACAAGATGCAAATCTATAATGTTTCCTCCATGGATTTTACACGCGTCTTGATCTATCACTTCCAAGGGAAAGGAAGGTTAGCTTCTGAGATGGAACAGCAGATCCTGAAAAAGCATTATATTGGTGACTCTTATGCGAACCTGATTCAACAACGAATCCTGCCTGCCATGAGCGACCCGGCTTATTTCCCGTCTTTTCTTCAAACAGCAGTCAGTCACCAGGAGGTTTGCTGGTTAAAAGCTTTGATGGGTTTTGAACTCTATCTGAAAGGAGACAAAGAAACAGCTTTGATTCACCTTAACGAGGCCCTGCAAGAAGAAAATACAGTGACCGCACAGTCCTTCCCCATCATGCTAATCAGCCTGATATCTGCAGATCGGAAACAGTTGTTAAAACAAGCTCAGCAAGCGTTGCTACAAGAACGCTGGCAGATATATGCCAAAACCTGGGCAGAATTTTTGGACGCAATGGTTACAAAAAATGACTATTTAAAAAGCATGCACTTATGCCGGGAGCTCACCCGACAAAACCCAAATGACAAGGATCTGACAGTCTTATTGGCTATTTTTCATATGATACAGGAAGAGTGGCAACAAGCCGAGACCGTTATCCAGGAGATGGTGAAAACACCTCACTGGAACAGCGAAAACTTCATCAGCGCCAAGCTCTATCTCCCGATCCTTCATCTGATCCTGAACAAAAAAAAGGACTATCAGAAGAGCCTGGCTCTCTTTGAGGATTCAGATTTCCCGCAAAAATGGAAACCGGTGGCCACCATGATTGAACATCCGGACCGCTACCAAGAGATCAGAAAACAATACGAGACAACCAACTCGGAACTGACCGGTATTGTCACACTCAGGGCGCTGATGGCAGAAATCGAAGGTGATTACACCCTGGCAGAAGATCTTTATTTTGAGATGATAACCGATGAACGTTTTGCATACTACTTCGAATACTACCTGGCAGACCGACGTCTGCAAGTGATAGCCCCTCTGGCGGCTATCCAGAGATTGGACTTGAATTAACCGGCAACGGCGCTGCTATCGACAATTCCCAGGAGGATTTGATAAGCGAAGTGATGGATTGATACTTGAAACGTTTTTTCTAAACACAAACCGACAGCTCATTAACCAACTCTTCCATGAATTGGGGTGCATAGGCTATCAATTCCTTTGGATCATAGAACACAGAGGTGTGTTTTGTATGCGCTTTAAAGGCTTCCAGGATCTCTTCCGGTAACCCTCCGATATTGAAATAACGCACCATAATATTTTTGTCAGCTGCTTTCTTCATGGCATAACAGGTGTCTTCAATGGCCAATCTTCCTTCGTATCCTTCATCTGCCGGAAATCCGTCCGAGATCACTATCAGAAGGCTATGATCTTTTTGAAATTTAAATTGGCCGGTGACATAGCGAATCGCTACCCCGTCACGATTGCTATTGCTCGACTTGATGCGACCAATAGCATCGAGGTTGGAAACTTCAGTTATGAACGTGTTTTTATTACTGTTAAAAAAATAAAGACTGACATCAAACCCCAATAGTTCAAAAGCTCTGTATAGAACCGAAGCGAAGACCTTCTCAATCTCCAGGATTCTGCCGTTGGTAGATCCACTGGCATCGACCAGAAGTTTGACCTCCATATCGACCCGGTTTTCCTTTTCGAGTAGAACATCGTTTTCATATAGTTCAAGAAACGGGATGCATTGAGGATCGACAATCCCTTCAATCAGGTTTTCTATCATCAATTCGTCGGGATCTCTGCCGTCCATCTCCACACTTTCCCGGATAACCAGCAATTTAGTGACGGCCTCTTCCATCGCCTTAAATACATTTCCATATTTCCTGAAAATCTGCTGATATTGCGGATGCGATCGAGATTCCTTCTGGAAGATAACCGGAAAGGGACTTTGGATGTCAATCCCCTGAATTGCGTCATATTGCCCCACATAGACTTTCTCAGCAGGGTCTGTATTCGGTAGAAGTGTCTGATTACTGTTGAGGTGAACGTTCATTATGGCTGATGGATAATTCTGCTGTTGTTTCTCTCTGGCTTTTGCTTCTATTACCTCCTTAGGAACATCAAACGCTTCCTGATAGGGCATGATGCGATGGGCCAGTTCTCGCAATTGAAATTCCCTGTCACCGCTGCTGATGCCATCTATTTCCGTGAATGCGTCCTGGCCGGCTTCGGCATCAACATCAAGTTCAAAAACATTATGATTGGCTTTAATGGTTATCTGCTCTCCAATCACCTGGGAGATGATCTGATAAATTGGCTTCACCAGCAGCAAGCTGTGAGCGACTGTTTTTCCTTTTAGGGTTTGAATCTTAGAAATGATCAGCTCCAGCACTGATTTCAGAGAAGTGGTAATTTCCCTGCCATCAGGAGGAAGAAACAGGGTGCAGGATCGTGATAACAACCGGTCTTCGGCTTTCTTTTTCAGACTGCAGAAATCCCCCGGTGTCAACCCGACACATCCTTTACAAACGAGTAACTGCATGAAGTGATCCGCCCAACCATCGGGGATTTCCTTGCCTTGAACAATAAGTGATTCATCCTCTTTGATCAACTCAAGCCAATTGTTGTTATAAGGATGTGCAAAAAAATGTTCTCTTCCCCGAAAGTCTTCCATGATGTTCAGGATCAGGTGAGCCAGCGTTCCATTGGGAAACCGCTCAATGGTCGGCTGACTGTCGACCAGAAATGTGCCAGCTTGAATATGATAGCCGACTTCATGAAAAAGCGAGGCAACAAAAAGACTGGCATTGCGATTTTCATAGAGGTCAGCTTTACTATCGGGATACTGGTTATGGGATTGAGGAAGGAAAACCTGTTTACCGTTAGTGGAGGGGAATTCATCCTTGGTGACCATCAACGGCACATTGCCGAAAAGAGATACGGAATATCGATTGAGAAAGGATTTGACCTCTTCGAATTTTAGTTCAAAAACATGATTCAGGCTTTCCGTATCCCAAGCATTCGCATTCTGATGATAAAGATCCCGGGCGCCTTCCAACCATTCATCCAGGTTAACACCGGACCGAAGCGTTTTTTCCAGGCCACGATAAAAAGCCGCCTGTAGCTCCGGTGTATTGTTGTATGCCAGCAGTACTTTTATCTGGGCCAGGTATCTGGTCAGCTCATAACCATGTTCATCCAGCAGTTCGGACAACCAAAGCGTCAGACAGATATCAATCAGGGAATTCATTTTTTCTTCCCGTTTCCAATGCCCCAGGCTGTCAGGAATGTAGGTATCTAAATTCAGAGTTTTTTGCTGGAGCAACTTGAGAAACGTCTCAAAGAGCGCCAACGAATGTGTGTTTTCTAAAAGATAAAAACCCGTTTTGAAAAATTTTGGGCGACTACCCGCAGGTTGAGAGGACAACATCTTTGCCATTTTTAGAAATAGAGATTTTTGATCTTTCTTAATCCAGTCTACCAGATGCTGACAGTATTCGATATCATTCTGAAAATATTCGAAATATTGTTTGGAGGAGACTTGCGTATCTTTCCAGACTGACAATGACGTTTCCCGCAGGATAAGCCAGACATCCAGAATACTTTCGTCATAATCGGTGTTATGATGAATCAGGAGTTCTCTCAGCAATGTTTGAGAGCGCATTTCCAGCGGGGCGTTAACACTGTGTTTGATACGAGAGATTAATTCGCTGGGAACGGCTTGCTGTTCCAGTTGGAGCATCAGCACGACTTTTCTTTCAAAATCATGAATCAGATGAACATTGTGTGTGGTTCCACAAACCCATTCGATAGCTTTCACCAATTCTGTCATGTGACAGCCGTATTCCTGGAAGCATTTACCAAAGAATATACAATAGGGGGTTAGAATAATGCATTTGGTTTTGGCAATCAAAGAAAAATTGGAGCTTTTCAATACCTCCAACCCTTGTCGCATATGCTGGACACTTTGAAATTCGGGCAAAGCCAGTAACATTTGCCTCAATGTTTGAATTACTACTCCAGAATTGCTGTAGCTGGATGGACATATTATTTTTCGAAGAGCATTAAAACCATCGGGATGAATGAAGTATCTGAAAAATTGAGCCAATGAATTCAAGTCATTTAGTCGGTAGATAGTTTCTTCGGCTGATTGAAAGACTCTCTTCAGCCCGCTTTGTCTAATATAGTATGTATGTCGCAATTCATACAATCCCCTGGCCAATTCTCTTTCGCGGATGATGTCAACAACCTGTTTCAATCCCAGGGTTCCTTTCGCCACAAATGCGCTTAGCGCTAATGATACAAGCGGAGGAATCACCTCCTGATATTTGGGTTCTTCCATCCATTTGAGTGTTCCTGCCTTATCCGCTTCAATTAAGATTCCAAGTGGTATGGGATGATAGCTTTTCGCTTCGTTCATCTGCTGGATGACTTCAATTGCAAATCGATTCCCTTTGACGAATCTTTTTTCCAGATCCGGGAGATCCAGTCTGTTTTGAAACAGAGGCATTAAAGGATGCTTTTTAAGCAATCTGCAGAAATGCCGGAATTTCCTGCTGTCAAGCTTCTCCCGCTTTCTTTGTTGCCAGAATCGCCATGGGTTGAGTTTAATCATTTTGCCCCACTTCTCGTTATCATTTACTTATGCACATAGTTTTCGTTGCTTCCGCATGGGTAAAAGTCCTTTGGTGCCGGCCATAGCCACAAACAAATCACGACTATTTCCCTGGCCGAGCTTCGCTTTTCCATACTTTCCAAAAGCGGCCTGGTCTATCATAAGATTAACTGCATACTGTTGCGCTAAATAAGGCGAGCATCCAATTTTAGCTGTCAAAAAGGCATATTGCTTCAAGGCTGCCTGCTGAATTCTGGAAGATGGAATGTGCAGACGAATACATGAAAAATCGATCGATTCGCCCGTACCGCCCATATCGGAGACCAGTTTCCGATTTGCATAGTGAACACCATCTGTGGATAATTTTCTTAATTCATCACCAAATTCTGCCAACTTCAGACTCAGATCTTCCAGTTTGTAAGCAACAGGTTGTGTATAATTGGATAACACCGGACCATTTCGATATCTCAGATAGATAAACAATCTGGTTTGGATATCTTTAGCATTAAGCTTTGAGATCTCCATGGTTTTATTCCGATGTGTATCCCTTAATAAAAGATCTTTCTTGACGGTCTCTACTTCAAAAAACTGAAGATGCTTTCGCTCGCGGTGGTAATAAATGGCTCGCCAGCTGACCTTTCCCGGCAACAGGTTTTTTACGGAAAAACCCGCTTTTTTAAGGGAGATCATCGATTGCACTTCCGGGGGAAAATAATCAAAATTGATATGAACAAACCGGTCGGCCAAGGCAGACTCCAAATCGCTTTTCATACCTTCGGATGGGTTATAAGCGATAATACCGAAAAAATTCTCTTTGCCCTGGATAACGGTTCCATCTCTCATGGTCACCGAACGCCGATTGTCAAAGGCGGAGTTATGCAGCTTCTGATTGTCCTCAGTGAGACGATCGATCTCATCAGCAAAATAGATGCAATCGTCCTTCAACGCCCTGGCTAATAGGCCAGGACGGGTGACTGTCACTGATGTCCCTTTACTGTTAATTAAATCGGGATATGAAATTAGCAGCGATTCATTCACCTTAGGTCCCATCACACGACTGATCAGTTTCTGATTTACTTTCTCACCAAATTCATTGACCAGAACAGTCTTTCCGACACCGGGTGGTCCACTTAGAGCGACATGACAACCGCTTATATAAGATAAAAAAAGTCGTTGAATTTCGTCCAACCCACCTGATTCTTGTTGTACAGAAATATAATCTAATTGATTCAGATCCTTGAATTCCATGAAGTTGCACCTTTTAAAAGAGTTTCACATAACAAATAACAGATTTGTTGTTCCTGAATTCTTTTTGGGAAATCCAACATTCTTAGTTGAAATTGTCATTGGTGAAAGTATAGAGCATGTTGCATGCCATGGTTTATTATACTGTTAATACAGATTTTTTGTGCATTTTTGTTATTCTTGCTATAAAATATTCTACTCTTGCTATGCTATATTCTATGTCCTGACGAATGAGGAATTACTGAAAGTACTGCGTTCCATAAATTTTTAAACCGGGGCGAAATCGCCTTCATTTTGTTCTGGACATATTCTCATGTATTCCTTAAGCTTCACGAAAATAGCTAAATCAATGGTTTTTACCTGCAGATTTCCTTTCCCGGACGCTGTCACTGAGTGTTGCATTATTGGGCGATTGAATATCAAGAAACAGGATATTGCTTGAATCAAGGGATTCCACCCTGTTCACTCAATTTAATTTCATATTGTGATTCAGTTACGTTAAGACACTAAAAACGCGATGAAGCCAAAATTACCCGTCGATTTAACCATTCGGATTCCAAGTGATAATCAGTACTTATCTTTGGTGATGGATGCTTCTCAAAATCTGGCTCAAACAATGGGGTTTGATGCCACAAAAACCCGTAAGATTAGATCAGCCGTCGCAGAGGCATGCTCCAACGCCATTGAACACGGAAATAAAAATGATCCCAACAAGGAGATCTTTCTCCTCTTTCGTGTCGATGAGTCCAGGTTAGAAATCAATATCACCGATGAGGGGGATGGGTTTGATCTGGATGAAGTGAAAGCACCCAGCATCGACAACAAAGTTAAGAGGAACGATATTTCCAAAAGAGGATGGGGGGTGTTCATGATAAAAAAATATGTTGATGAAGTGCATGTCGGCAGCGAAAAAAATCTTGGATTAACCATGGTGATTTATTTAAAGGATCAGGACAATAAAACCAAATAAGTTAAGGATGTTACATGAGTCTTGAAATTATTCATTTAAACGAGAAGGGTGTCGACATCATTCAATTACAAGGTGATGTAAGACCGGATACGATTGAACCTTTCCAGAAAGCTGTTAATCAGATTCTGCCGGGTTGTCATCGCTTGGTTATCGAAATTCCGGAGAACCGTGATTTTACGACGATCGGAATCACGCTTCTGACTGAAATACTATCAGACCTCGATAAGAAGAAAGGACGTCTGGTGCTTGTTTGCGAAGACAAATTCCATATTGAAAACCTGGAGATCTGCAATATTGTCCCTAGATTCTGTCAGGTCTTTCCAAACCGACAGGAAGCTTTGGCGTTTTTTCAGAAAGAATAAAGCCGGTAAAAACGAAAACGCAGGATTTTTAGTGCTTTTTGCATGAGACTTTGTATAAAGAGCGAGAGAATTTGGATCGAGCTTGTATCGAATGGATGAAATCAAGGAACTAAAAAGACAACTAAAGAAATACCAGATCTTCGAAGAGATGTTGGACGCTCTCAGTCGATCCAACGAACTATCGCTACAATCGAGAACTCAAACGACATGTAGAGTGCTCTCGCTTTTAGCCTCACCGCTCATCAACATCCCTCATGTTTCCTTTCTGTTGTTTCATCCCGATCAACTGGCACTCCAATGTTTTGACATCCGGCTGATCGGTTCCGAATTTGGAATTCTCAACACTCTGTTTGTCAATAATCACTTCCACAATAACCTGATCGGTTCCCTTAAGCCATATTACACAAAGCCAACATTGAAGGAAGCGGGATTTTTCACCGAAACCAATCACGATTTCTGGAAAGTGAAGTCACTGGATGTTTTTATTCCCCTTAAACTTGAACATCGTTTTTTGGGATTCGTCGGATTGGGAAAAGATGATGCGAGTATTAGCGAAGGCGAGATTAAATTCCTTATTGCCTTTGTATCACCAATAGCGTTGTACCTCGGTAGCGTAGCAGAGCATGAGGACAGTAAAATAGATCCTCTAACGGGTTTGATGACGGACACGTACTTCCTCAAATCCAAACAAGAGCTATTTGAAAAAATCAGGTCAGATGAGCATACAGATGGTCTATTTCTAATACTTTGCCGTATAAACAATCTGGACAGGCTCAAAGAACAGTATGAGGATGAGATTATCAACGCATTGATTCTAGATTTTTGTGCACTTCTGAATTTGCTTACCGGGAATTCTAATGCGGTCACGCGATTCAACCAGACCCAGTTTTTAATCATCCCCTCAAACACCTCCCTCCGATCGGTTTTTTTGTTAATAGAAAGTGTCAGGCGGCAAGCAAAGGATTTGTTATTGGGAATCACAAGTGATCCCATAGAATTGAATCTACTTTTTAGCTTTTATAAATACTCCGGGGAAGAGTTATCATTCTTTGATATATTGAATACACTTCAAGCAGAACTGGGGAACTTACAGGCAAGAAACAACACTGTTTATCTGGCGGCCGGCAATCGGGTCCACTCTAATTCCTGATAGGTTATGACTGACTTAAGCGAACTACAGGAGATCATTCAAAATCAGACAGCGGAAACTCAAATCGATGCTATTTATAAGCTAGCCCAAAAAGCTGATGGAAACAAATTAGAGGCGATCTTTACTCTCTATGAAAAGGCCATTCATTGGATAACCGATATGCCCGATGTTGTTGCCGATTCTCCAGGTTGGCTTAATTTCAGTGAAAACAGTTATGCTATCATTACAGCCATTCGCGACATCGTTTCCAATCTGAAATTCCCCATATCTCATGAAAATGAAACCATTCTGTTAAGCAAGCTGGAGCAGGAGAGCGGAAATCTATCAGATCTTGCCTTACTGGCATTAGGCCCCATCCATGAGAAACATGGAAAGATCTCAAATCCCACTCAGAGTTCGGTTCAACTGACATCTCATCAACTGGGAAGCGCTCTGGAGTTTGTTTCAGAGGCTTTTCTGGTCACCGAGCAGAAGTCAATCAACGATTTTGAGCAGGTTTTGTCGAGTGTCATCAAACGAAAACTGGAAACAGAATCGGAAGAAGACGGTCTTCGCAGCTACTGCGAATTTGCAGTCAACCTCAATAGATTTGGAATCCCGGAACGGATTTACCAACTGATCAATGTAGAAAATCCAGCTCTTCAAAGCGTAATCCTAAAACTGATTCTGAAGTTCGCCTCAATAGACATTACCCGACGGACCGTTGAACAGCTATTGACTGGCCGACATTTTCTAAGTTGCCCTCAATGGCTGCAGATTTGGATAGTTAAGGCTATTTCAACTCTCACAACAAAAGAAAGCAGATATAGTGATCTTGTAAAAACGGCTTTTAGATCTCCTTATGCAAACGTCCGTATCCTAGCATTGCAGCTTTTCGCGTCCGGCCTTAGTTTTCCGGAATTAAAAGATCTATCTCAAGATTCAAATGCGTTGTGCAGAAAGGAAGTTTATCGTGTGCTTGGTGACAGTGGTTTAAAAAAGGCGGCAACATTTCTTCAGCATCAATTGAATCTGGAAAAAGGCCATCCCTTGCTGCAGAATGAAATATTACGACAATTGAACCGATTTGAAGATCAAAAAACAGCCGGTGCACGTTTTCTGTTCGGATCTGCGATGATCGGCTCCTTTGCGTCTACTTCGGTTAAGGTGATGGCAGTTCGATTGTTTCTGCCCTATTTGCCAGCAGAAGAAGCTTTTTCCCTGCTGCTGACTGCTTTTGAAAGTAATGAAGAGGAAATGATTCGGGAATCTGCAGAATTGATTTCTAGTTTTGATATAGTGGACTTCATCAATTTTATATTCTTAAATACGAAGACAATTTCATTAAAAGCTATCCGCAATTTTGTCATTTATGCAAAAAGCAATATTCTACCAAAAGAGTTGACCAAACGTTTAATGGATGAATTGGAAAACCAGAAGAAGAGTGAAAAAGAGCGACTGATTTCAGTTTCCTTACTGGCATTGAGCAACACGAAAGAATCGGCAAAGATAATTGTAGATGAAATCAGACGATACGATCGCAAGAATAAATTTGTAGAGTTTTCCTTTTTGCTGGAGTGTCTGGGAAAAACCGAATCACCTGTGGTTATCAAAGATCTTATCTCCTGGATCGAAAATGAAAACCTGAATCCGGCACAGAAAAAAGTTGTAGTGAATACTTTGATGAACTTTGAGTTAAGTAAATCTCATGTCAACAAGCTCTTCAACGGAATTAAATCCTTGCAGTCTCAAGCTCCGGATATTGTCGATAGTGTTATGGCTCTTATCATTCATCAACCGTTGCAGTCCTGTCGATCAGTCGTTTTGAAAATTGCCACGGGGAAGAATGATGAGTTAAAACAACATGTAGCTCGGGTTATTTCAAGTCAACCTGATATCCGGTTTGAAGATGTCTATGCATGCTTTGTTGTAAACAATCCGGATCATCATTGGAATTACCAGATTTTAAATGCCATTAGCAAAATTAGCGAGGCGAGTGTTTCTGAAAATATTGCCGACTTATTAAGGACGAAAGGGAGCGATGACTCTTCCCTGTCAGATTTTGTTAATGGAATTGATGGTATTCTTTCAAATGAGGAAAAAATCTACTTCCAGGAAAGTCTTTATGCTGACGAGACAATCTCCTTCAAAGATTGTCTGGCAGAGTTTTGTTTAAATAATCCTATTGAGAGATTTCTGGCGGAATTTCTTAGTCAAAAGCAACTAGCCGATCTGCTTAAGAAAAAGAACACGAACAGAATTTTTCAGACAAAGGATGAATTCATCAACGCTGTTTTAAAGAGTTTCAATTTACAACGTATCCAGGAACCTCCAGGTGTTTATCATTCCCTTAGAAGGGTAAAAGACCTACAACAGCTTTTAGCCGTTAATATCAAATCTCTTGAGTATTCACAGGGAATCGTGATGGAAGCTTTTGCTATTGTGGAAAGACTCTGCTGGGATTTGTTGGATTTCTATACAAATATCCTGTTTGGTGATGAAAATTACCTGCCTCGTCTAAAAAGTGGATTTAAGGATAAAAAGGATTTGGACTTTTTACATAATCGACGATTAACTTTTGGTAAAATCATTGAATCACTCCGTAGGTTGGGTTATTGGATCAGAAATGATGACATCCGCCAAAAAACCTTTTATGATACCTTCGCAAGAAACACGATGATCGACAAAGAGCTGTTAAGCGCCATGGGAGAAATAGTCGAAATTCGAAATGGCATTGTTCATCCGAAATATGAGGAATCGGAGCATCACGACCCTCTGCGGGTTGTCTTTGAAACAGCAATCGCAAAAATTACTGCTGTTATCTCTTCGCTGGCGGAAAAAAAGAATCGATATCCCAATGTGATTTCCATTGATCGCTATGTCTCCAATCATTATGGCATCAAGTACTGGATATGCAGAATGGATGGCCCGATTGAGCCTGTTCAGAAACTGATTATCACTGAAAAAGAACTGAATCCCAAAAATACCTATTTCATGATCCCCAGGGATAGCAAGAAGCCTTCAACAATCTTTTATCCTATCCTCATATTGAAAGAGAACTATCAGTAGAGACAATCGGAAGTACAATCCATAATTTAACACGTTTTTGAAAACACTTTCCATTAAGAGATTACCAATGAAAAACAAATCCATAAAACGGCAGATCGTTTTTCTGCAATGGCTAGTTTTTTCAGTTTTTATCTTTGATCAGGCCTCAGCAAAAACACTGATCGTGAATCCTAATGGAAAGGAAGGGTTTACTACGATTCAGCAAGCCATTGATAGAGCCCAGCAGGGTGATACAATTTTAGTGAGGCAGGGGTTGTATCCGGAACATTTGTTGATTGACGGCAAAAAAGATATCCGGATAGTTGGTGGTGAACCTGGGAGAGCACAAGTAGCCGGTAATATGCTGATTGAGAACATTATTACTATCAAAAAGGCTAATGTCAGCATAAAAAACATTGAAATCCAACCGGGTAAATCCGTTTCTGGAACCTGCATTCATAGTGAGTTTTCAGTTTTAAAAATAGAAAACAGCCGCTTGCTGGCCTGTTCAACAGGTGTGAGTAGCGCCTATGGGGAGCTCAATGTCAGCGGGACCTATTTTTCCCAAGCCGAGAGCGCTCTTAAGCTTAATTTTTCCAAAGGTCAAATCAGCAGTAACCGATTCGAAGATAATGAGTCGGCAATCAAGTTGGAAGGAGAATCCAGTGCAACAATAAGTAAGAATAATATGTTGCGCAATCGGTTTGGAATCAACGCAACCCAACAGGCAAAACTGGAAATTACAGAAAACACCTTCGAAGAAGGTGAATCAGCAGCGATTTATCTGCAATCGGGGTCTACCGCGAACCTGCTTCGAAACCAAATTCGCAACTATCAATTCGGCGTCGGCACAACGGGCCATAACACGATTGTTACTCTCACCTCCAATACTATAGAAAATATCAAAGTTAATGGAGTTGATATATCCAGTGAAAGTCAGATTAAGCTTTTGGATAATAAAATATCAAACTGTGATATCGGCATTAAGCTATATTCGGAGGCTCAATCCGAATTGTCAAAAAACCTGATAAACCACAACCGAATCGGCGTTTTTATCCTTTCATCTTCATTTATGAAACTAACGGAAAACACTTTGAGTGACAACCAATGGGGAGTTGCCAGTCTCGATGCCGATACTGTTGTAATCGTAGAGAAGAATCAAGTTACAAACAACAAGTATGGTCTTGTGGCGCAAAATAACTCGAAAATGACGCTACACAATAATGATATCAAAAACAGTGAAGAGTCGGCCATATCCTTCTATTCCGGGGCAATTGGTGAAGTCCACAATAACCGAGTGACAAATAGTAAGTGGGGAATAACCGTTCAGGATCCTGGCTCTTCAGCAACCATTACAGGAAACACGGTGACCAACCAAACGAATCACGGATTGGAAATCGGGAAAGAAGCTAAGACGCTGATAAAAAAGAATATAGTCTTCAACAACAACATTGGAGTCAAACTCTATGAAGCCGCTAAAACAGAGATTATTGATAACATAATTGAAGGCAACAGCGATGGCGTCAATATCACTGACAAGTCGACAAAAGCCTGGCTTATTCATAACCGGATCTTTAACAACACCGATGACGGTTTGGAAGTGAGCTCCGGAGCCTTTGTTGAAGCAAGGGAAAATGCCATTTTTCTGAACACTGATGACGGCATAGTCCTTGGAGGAGAACCAACCAAATCGATTTTTGCTAATAATTATATATATTTGAACGGATATTGGGGAATCGATATATCCGATGGTGCAAACGTTGAACTCAGTACAAATGTTATCACTTACAATAAAAATGATGGTGTATATATTCATGGAGAAAATACGTTTGTGAATGTCAGCGGGAATAATATTCAGTTTAACGAAGACGACGGCATTGTTTTATCCGACAAAGGGGTCGCGATGATCAACCACAATATCATCCGCTACAATGCAAACGAAGGGATTGACGTCGCCAACACAGATAGTGAACAAAACACGATTATTGGTAACAGTCTCTCTTTTAACCGAAATTCGATCTACGTAGAGAGCAGTCAAGTCAAAATCGAAGACAATGTCATTCATCATGATAGAGGGGATGGAATCTACATTAATCAATCGGCATTAAAATACCCGGTGAAAGGAAATGTTTTGCTTTATATAGACCAATCCTATGCAGCCATCGAGACAGGAACCAACAGTAAAGTTAACTTTGTTAACAATTTTTTGATGGGCGGCTATCGCGGGATAGCTATTTACGACAACCAATTCGAGGGTATGATTGCGAATAACACCATATTAGACTTCGAATTTTCAGGTATCAGCATAACCGATCACGGTTACGTGAACATAAAAGACAATTTGATCGGATCAAGTGGGAAGGGAATCGAAGCGCACAGACAATCTGAGATTACTTTACACAACAACCTTTTCTGGAATAATCAAACAGACGTTGTGGGTCTACCCGATTCAGATCTGCTCACACGGAATCCGGAGTTTCAAAAACCCGAATCCTATGATTTTAGAGTATCAAAACAAAACACAAAATATGGAGCAGGACCCAAAATTACAAATCTTAAAAACAGGCTTGAAGATCGTTGGATTTTAATCAAAGGAAAGGCGGTAGAATCGGGAGATACGCCTTTGGAAGCTGAAACTGTTTACCTGAGTGGAATTCATTCAATCAAGTCAAGGGATGAAATGTTGGTAAAATTGGGGCAGTTTTATGAAAACCACAAGCGATTCAAGGAGGCTATCACTTGCTATGATAAAGTCTCTGGATCTTCCATATATGCGGTGGAAGGCTTTAAAAACAAAATGGCTCTTTTATCATCAGTAAATAGCAGCAAACAGAAAGAGGACATCCCATTGAAGGGTATTATCACAGGAATTGGGAGTGTTAAGCCCGCGAGTAATAGTGAAAACGTGGTATTGGACATTAATCGTCATCATCTGGTTGATGCTACGCTTTCCCTGGCAGAACGTTTTTTTGACAATCAGCAATACTCATTAACTTCCGATTTATCAAAAATACTCTTTGAAAACAAGATTGGAACAAATGCCCAACTGTTGAAAGCCACCATTTTAGCAACCCGATCAGATCTTCAGCAGCAAGAATATCAAAGAGCTTTGGAACGTACGGAAAATTTGTTGAATGATCATCCCGATGACAAAAAGCTATTATGTCTGGCGGTGATGAGTTCAATCCCGATTGATATTGAAAAAAGTATTGTATACCTGGAAAAATATCGAACTAAGACCAAGTTTGACCTTTTCCCGCCAATTCAGTTCGATCATATACAAAAGGTTGCCTGGTCCGGAATCAATCTTTTATCAACCACGAAAACAGGGGACAAAGAAACGTCTGAGGAGACGAAAAACAGTGGTTTAATAGAACTGAAAGAGCAGGCAGGTGTTTTAAAACAATTTAATTTGATTTTTTCATCTCCTTCCGATCTCGACGCACTAAAGACATTCCCACTTCTATTCAAAGCGCTTCAGACCAAGCAAGAACAATTGACCGAGCAGCATGTGCAATCAATGCAAATACAGCTGCAAAAGCTGAACTTGGCGGTAATCCCATTTAGTGAGAAATCCCGGAATTGTCTGGAGATCGAACGTATTCTGAAATGGAACCATTCATTTCGCTGTATCAAAGAACTGACTTTTTCTCAGATCCTTTCACAGAAATCAGAATTGGAGAGCTTCGACTATGTGCTAGCCGGTAATCTTCAAAAAGATAAGGCAGAAGTCTATTGGTATCACCCCGGAACCGGTAAATTTGGAATCTACAAGACTAACAGCGGTAGAAATTCCATTTTCGATTTTTACCTCGAAAACTTTAAGCGGCTACATTCAGAATCGGTAATCGGTTACTCATTCAATCTACAAAGGCTGAACCAGAAGGATGTACAAAAGGAGGAGGAAGAACCGGAAAGCGCCTATATGAATCGTCGGATTGGTTACCTGAAGCAGAATCGGTCAATCTTGAAAAAATCTCTGCAATTCGATGCCCTGAATAAGAACTATAAAGCAGAGTTGGAGAAGGTAGAATCGGAACTAAAACAGATAGGAGCGCAATTCAGAGATATGATGGGAAACAAGCCTGTTGCTGAGGTTAAGGAATCCGCGGTACTTCTTCAGGCGGAGCAACTTTTGGATCAGGAAAAATCAGCTCAGGTGCGTACCGGCGATGTTTGGACCTCTTATCTTCATATCAAGGATATAAAAGGAACCGGTTTCTCTTTAAAATCAGTTGAAGACTCCCCTCTATTTGCCACGATGATAGCGACGGAGAAAAAGTTATTGCAGTCGTATCTGGACGATACGGTGATTCGAATTTTTGGAGATATTTCACAGATAGAGCCCTTAACAAAACACCTTAAACAGAATGGATTCAATAAAATCTCAATTGAACAGCAGGATAAAATAGAACCATTTTTTAATGTTATAACCAAGTCAGACCCCAAAAGAGAGAACTTTCAGGAGATCATCGTTTATTTGAATAGTCAAAATAAAGTGTATTATACCTATCTATTTGATCTTGCTACAAGCCATGCATTCATAAAAACCCAAAAAAATGAGTTTAATCAAGAAGATATTTTAAATCTGATCAACACCTGCCTTCAGTCAAGAGAGCATGAATACAGAACATCCCTGGTATACTACAAAAACAATTGGAGCATTACTGAAGCTGCTATCACAAGTGAAAATACAGCAACATGGCCCATCTCTAAAATTCTACCAACCTATTCCTATGCCAGAAAGCTGGTTCATATCAATCCTCTTAACTGGGAAAACCATCAAAAAGTCGCCATCCTGGAGAGGACTTTAGCAGCTCATTTCTGGATAAAGGATCCAAAGAAGGTGATTCATTATCTTCATAAGATGACCAATAATCAGCTCCATCATCGCAGCAAATGGGGTGAACAGGTTGTTACTCCAAATTTAGACTGGCGGGCACAAAAACTTGAAGCAATAAGATTATTCGGTGGTGTACACACAAACATAGGACGTTTTCAACAAGCAAAGGCATATTACAACCAAGCATTGGAATTACAACCAGCCTTCCCCTGGATCTGGTTATCACTGGGAGAGACATACTCCAAAATGGGTAAGTATCAATTAGCCATTGATGCCTTCAACAAGTCTTATCAGCAAATTAAGCAAATGACTTGGGCTGATGAAGGTATGATAAAAAACGAACTCGCTACTTTGTATATAGAAATTGCTCGAAATAATTATAAATTGAGACAGTATGATACCGCTTTAATTTACGCTCTACAATCGGATACATACCAGCCGGGAAATAACTGGTATTTATCAAACCTAGGCCAGATCTATATTGCCAAACAGGAATATGAGAAAAGTGAAGAGGCGCTTCAAAAAGCATTGAGCAACAACCCGGAAGATAGTTTTTCCTGTCTGCAAATGATTATCTTAAAACTAAGGCAGGGACTTGCTGAAGAAGCAAACATTTATGCCCAGAAGTATGTGAAATATGCTTTTTCCACAATGGATCAAGGGAAAGCATATTATTACAGAGGGATTGTTCATCAAGCTTTGGGTCGTTTTCCAGAGGGACAATTAGCTTTCAAGGAATCCAACCGTTTCTATGAAACTGAACTGAAAGAAAATCCAGCCAGTTTCCAATCGGCACAAGCGATCGGAGTTAATTATCGGGAATTGGGCGATTTAGAAACAGCCAAAAAGTGGTTTAGCAAAGCATTGGCACTGGTGTATGACCCTTGGCAAAAAACCGGCCCTTTAAGAGAACTTGCCCTGATACAGATGGTTGAGGGTAATTACCTAGAGTCATTGAAGCTATATAATCAGGCAGTTGAATCGGATAGTGTTCAAGTAATTGTGGAACAATTCAACATTAACCCCGATAATATCGAAGATTTCGAAAAGACAGCACCGGTTAGAAAAACACAGGTCTTGAACATGAATATTGAGGCAAGGTACGGCTTGGCAATGCTTTATGTGCTAATGGGGGAAGAAATAAAAGCCAACGAATGGCTTCGAAAAACGATTGCTTTGGATTCAGCAAATGAATTTGAAGGCTACCACTATTTTGACGACCTTGACAGCAAATTTCTTCAGGGCTTTGTATTTATGCATCAAGGTAGGATTTCCGAAGCAAAAATCGCCTGGCAAGGATTTCTTGAACACGTGGAAAAGATGCACGACAAATCCAAGCACTGCCAAATTCTTCAAGAATATATTTTAAGTGAGATTAACCGATTAACAGTGGTTCAACGTTAATGACTTTTAGCTGTTCCATGAGTGGATATTGAAAAAGAGGAGCTTATGAAATTAAACTTGAAATCTCAATTGATTCTGTTTTCCCTAATATTGATTCTAATATCCGGTGCCTTACTGGGAGGAATTACGTTTTTCATGAACCGGACTCTTGTCGAAAAAACCCAGCAAAAAGAACGCCAGATCCAGATACAGGATAATTTAGGTAAGCTGAATGTATTGTCCAGTGAGTTTAACCGTTTTGAAAACTGGGCTTTAGAGCTGTATGACAAGATGAAAGATAACAAGAAAGTAATTGAATTTGAAGCTCAAAAGGTTCTCAGACAGTATTACGCCTTCAACGAGTTCAACTTTGAATCCGGCACGTTGTACGACCTGTTCAAAGAGTTTCATTCCCGGCATGAGGACCAAGTGGACTTTCTTCTCTGGCTGGATGAATACGATCGCATTCTAATGAGCTATCCCATATCACTCACAGGCGTTTTTACTTCAGATAAGATAAAAGATATTGACGGTGGTTTGAAGGTCTTCAATTTTAACATGCAGAGTAGAGATCCTGAAATTGACGGTACCGAAGGATATCCGGTTCTATATAGTTTTCAGGGCATCTATCCTACGCCGCTCACTAATGAATTCAAAAACTCCAAACTTCTACTGCAGATAAGGATGGATACGCTGCTCCAGGATATAGCCGAGGCTTTACCCAGCGAAAACGAAGCGGAAGCGCCCAGCCTTTTCTTAACGGACAACAACGATCTAGCCGTTTATCACACTAATGCCAATGAGTTGTTTAAGATGATCCCACAACAAAAAACAGATCAGGTCTGGTTCAGGGAAACCGTACCGATTAAGAATATGGGGTGGAATATCACCTTGTGGCGCAAACTTTCCCAGGATTTTTCAAGTCTGACAAATGAGATGTCCAATCAGTTCAACCAAGGGCTGCTCATAGGAATTGCAATCAGTATCGCAATTGCTGTGGTGCTGGGACTGGTCATTGCGCTTCGATTCGTAAGAGAGCTGCTTCAGCTCACTGAAGGAGCTGAGATTATTGCAGATGGTAATTATGATTATCAGGTAACAACCAAGCGCAGAGATGAAATAGGTGATTTGGCCCGTTCTTTCAACATCATGAATTCTCGTCTTAAAGGCGCATTTGAAAAAATCGAAACAGAAAACAAACGCCTCGAAGGTGAGATAAAAGAAGCTCATGATTTGCAGATGAACCTGCTGCCTCAGCAAACCCCGGTATTACCAGGCATTCAATTAAGCGGGATGCTCAGCCCAGCCATGGAAGTGGGGGGGGATTATTTTGATTACATTGTCCATGATGAAAATCTTCATATCGTCATTGCCGATTCTTCAGGAAAAGGGTTTTCGGGAGCCTTTTCCATTGCCCTGACTCGAGGTGTGTTCCGTACCTATATGAAAACCCAGCAAACGGATACAATCAGTAATATCCTGTCCAGTGTAGAGTTGGGAGTCTCCCAGCAGCATATAAAAGAAAACGTAACCATGGGTTTGGCTCGTATCAATATTCAAACCAGGAAAATCGAGTTTACCAATGCTGGCCATCCAATACCCATTCTCTATGACAGTCGTTCCGGAAACTGTAAAAGGTTAAAGGTTACAGGGCATGTTATGAATTCTTTATTAGAGCCGGAAAATAGGCCACGTAACTATACTGAAATTGAATGTCAATTGAATGAAGGCGATATTGTCACCTTCTTTTCCGATGGTCTCGTGGAGGAGTCGTTTAAAGGCGAGCGATTCGGCTATGAAAGATTGGAAAGGGCCATCAAAATCAATAAAGATCAATCTGCAGATGGTGTTAAGGACGGTGTGTACAAAGCGTTGACAGATTTTTGTGGAAAAAAGAGCAGCTTTTCGGATGATGTGACACTGGTTGTGTTGAAAGTTAGTGCAAAATAGAAGAAGCTGGTTGATTTTTCTCATCTGGGGTTATCTACTCTAATGACAGCTGATTGTCAAAACCGAGTTGAGTGTTTCCCAGTTCTTTCCGATATCGGAAAGAACAGAGGGTTCACTATTAAAATCACTTAACATTGCGTTCAAACACATACCAATCACCCACCAACAAGCGAGTTTATTCCTGAAAGAAAAGCAATATTTTATCTTTACAAATCAGTATTCAATCAAGGGTGATCTTGCAAAAGCGGCAATAATCTGTAACATCAAATTTACCGTCGGTTTTACGTGCGCCATTTATTTAACCATTATTTGATTATATACCAAATCCCCTGAATAGATCGATGTATAAAATGATATTCCAATCAAAAATAAGGCTCTCCCTGGTATACTTGTTGTTTTTATTCTTTGTTTTTGGTTGTGCGATGGATGAGGAAAAGGATGAGGATACCTCAACGACTTTTTCCGGTTTAGCTTCCTGGGGACTTAAAGCTGACAGGGACAATTCTAACAATCTTTATATAACAGGGTTTTCCTACGGTGATATCTCTTCCGACAGCGGAGAAAGTGAATCGGATATTTTTCTGGCCAAGTATGATACCAGTGGAAACAGAATCTGGCTGATTCAGGAAACGGGTTTTGATACCGAAGATTTTGCCATGGATATAGCCGTGGCAAAAACATCAGGCAACATCTACATTGCAGGTTATTCATACGGCGAACTCGAATCGGGCGCTGATTCAGGTGGGTCGGATATTTTTGTTATGAAATACAATTCAGCAGGGATTCGCCAGTGGGTTCAGCAGATTGGTTCTGATAGGGATGATTTTTGCTGGGGAATTGCTATTGACAATTCGGAAAATATCTATCTTACAGGAAGTACCTATGGTGTTTTACCTGGTTCAGGAGCCGTTAATGCGGTCGGGATAGACCTGTTTTTGATGAAGCTGGATTCGTCAGGCGATACACTTTGGGTCAATCAATTGGGGACGGAAAATACTCTGACGAATTACACGGATGCTCAAACCTTTGGTGTCGCCCTGGCAGTTGATGGCAGTAATGACATCATCGTGGGCGGGATCACGAATGATACCCTGGGAGATAGTAAAATCGGCAACACAGACATTATCCTCAGTAAATTTGATTCTGCAGGGAATCGGACCTGGCTTAAACAACTGGGAACTTCATATGATGACTATTTAAAAGACGTGGCGGTTGCAACAAGTGGCAATATCTATTTTACCGGCTATACTTATGGAACCGTTGATGCTTCCTACGACTATTCGGTTTATGAAGAAAACCATGACTATACTGAAATATTCCTCGCCAAATATAACTCTTCGGGGAGTGAACAATGGATGAAGCAGGCGGGCAGCGGTGTTAATGACTGGAGCAACTCCTTGGCGATTGATACTTCAGAAAATGTTTACATAACCGGTGAAACAATGGGAGATGTAACCGGTGATAATGTCGGGTACACTGATCTGGTTATTCTTAAATATAACTCTTCGGGGGACCGTACCTGGGTAACCCAAGCAGGTTCGACGGTATATGATTCTGCCAACGGTATTACCATTGATAGCAGTAACGACATTTACATCACCGGCAAAACCTATGGTGAGTTAAATTCCAAGAAAAACGAAGATGATTCTTTCTCCGCCTTTCTCAGCAAGTATAATGACGTCGACGGCAGTTGGATATGGACGGACCTTTTTGGATCAGACTAACCACTGGATAAGGCTTGAATCAGGTCATAAATTGTGTGATATCCCCCCGAAGCATTGGGAGTGACCAGATTCCAGCAGATTTCATCTGACTCTTGATGAATGGAGACTGTTCCTGAGACAATTGATTGGTCTTCTGATATTCCAAAACCGACCCTTTGCAGAGCCTTAATTGTACATTGAGAAGCGGAACCTTCTCCCTTTAACATGATGTGATTTTGGGGCGGATCCAATACTTCGAAAGTTCCGAATTCCGAGTTGAATTTAATATCGTCTTTTGAAAACACCTCTTTAAACGCCCCGGAGAGCATCAGGTCTTCCGGAGCCCCTGTTGTAACTTCTCCTTTGCTATCCAACAACCAGATTTTATCAGAGATTCTGGTTGCTATGTCAAAATCGTGGCTTGATATCAAGATGGATAGTTGTTTTTCCCTGGCTAAAGACTTCAGCAGCCTGAAAATCTTAATTTTGTGTACCAAATCCAGAAATGCGGTCGGTTCATCCAGCAGTAGAATTTTCGGTTCCTGGGCTAACGCCCTGGCTATCATTACCTTCTGCTTTTCTCCATCACTGAGTGTATCGATACTCCGATTGCGAAAAGCCCAGCTATTCGTTTCTTTGAGAGCCCATTCTATGATTCTGCAGTCCCGTGCTTTCAACCCTCCCCAACTGTTTGTATAAGGAGTCCTTCCCAGACTGACCAATTCGTAGACCGATAAATACTCGGATGACACTTTGTCTGTTAGCACGACAGCAATCAAGCAGGCCAACTCCCGCATATTGTAGTCTCCCAGTAACCGGTTATGAATGCTGATCTTTCCTGCAAGTGAGTCTTGAATCCTGGCGATGGTTCTCAATAACGTAGATTTCCCGGCTCCGTTCGGTCCCAGTAGTGTCACTAGTTCCCCGGATTTCAAATCCAAGTTCAGAGGCCCACAAACCTTTTTTTGTACATTATAAGAACTCTTGTAACCGACAACCAGATTTTCGGCAGATAGAATATGATTCATGATATACCGAGGGAACGATGTTGACGCAGAACAACCCAGATAACTATCGGGGCTCCAAAAATAGACGTAACCGCGTTTAAGGGCAATGAAAATTGACTCCCGGGCAAGGTCGCTATCAACTCCGAACCCAAGGCGACAATGCTTCCAACAAGGGCAGTCGCGGGGATAAGAAAACGATGATCGGAAGAGCGAAACAAACCCCGGCTTAAATGGGGGATGGCAATTCCCACAAATGCTATCGGTCCGCAAAATGCGGTAACTGCGCCTGCCATTAGGGATATCGAGATGAGAATACCCAATCGGACTCGTTTGATGTTTTGTCCGAGAGATTTAGCGTATATTTCACCCAGTAAAAGAGCATTAAGTGATTTGGATTTGCCCAAGGAGTACAATGTCCCAACCAGAACACAAGGTGCCAGAATCATCAAATGGCTCCAATTAACTCCTTTAAAACTCCCAAACGTCCAGATGATATAGGTTTGGATTTCATCCGGATTACCAAAATACATTAGAATACTGACAATGCCACTGGTTGCATACCCTAACATAATACCGACTATCAGGAGAGTGAGACTACTTTGAATCCTCATCGCAATGGAGACTATGAGAAACATAACTAAACCGGCACCGATGGTAGCTGCAATAACATGGGAGAATGCTTGTATTCCCGGTGATTGTATCGGGAGAACTGCTTTCAACACACCAGCAGATAACACCAGGACAGCAACACCCAAACTTGCTCCGGAACTTATGCCCAACACATACGGCCCCGCCAGCGGGTTGCGGAAAAGGGTTTGCATTTGCAGACCACTTACAGATAAGGCCATGCCAGCCAGAATAGCCGTAAACGCCTTCGGCATTCGGAAATTCAAAACAATATTTGTCCAAACAGGATTGGTGCTTTCCCCGTTTATCGCTATTGACATAACTTCGAAAAAAGGGATTCGCACAGATCCCAGTGCCAACACCAGAATGAATAAAATCAACAGCAGCAGCATCAAACCAGTATAACTGGCGACTCTATGTTTTTGCATATCGAGTAATTAATAACTCTTTTATAAAGTAAGACAGAAAAGTTTAAACAAATATTTCAAAGGAAACATTTCGAAACAGGATTACTTAGCTGAGGAATCTGGAATCCCCGGATTATTCAAGTCTTTTATACCAGTTCAGTTTGTGATCTGGCAGCAGATGCGGATGAAAAATCTTAATAAGGTCTTTTAATAAAAGATGAGGATTCGCCAGACCGGATTCCCAATAGTCATTTCCTCCAAACTGATTTATCCGGGCATTGTTATTATATACTGTTTTTCGTTCCAGAGATTTAAATCCATTATAATGGGAATCCGCTGCTTTTAGCTCCTGAATACTGTTCCAGGCTCCAACATTGAGCCAAAAGTCGGCATCCCAAGCCTTGGCAAAAACAGTTTCCAGATCCAGGGGAATACTCCCCCTGGTATTGTCGTCTGCCCAGATATAGGATGCCCCGGCATCGCTTAGCATTGTTGCCAGATAGCTTTTGCCCCCCGGAACTCTCCAGCTTCCTTTATAGTTTGATCCCGTAAAAACAGAGGGTTTATTCCTCACAGTTTCAGCAAGCCTGGAATTCTCCAGGTAGCCAGCCTCAATCTTGTCAAACAGCTCCTCCGCCAGTTTTTCCTTATTTACAAAGGCGGCGATGAACTTTATCCACTCGGCTCTGCCAAGGGGTGTAGGTTCCAGATAGTCCGTATTTGTTACATAAGGGACATTAAATTCATCAAAAATCGCCAATTCTTCCAGCCCTGATTTCCCGACACCGAAGGTGATCACCAGGTCAGGGGTCAGTATAAGCAATTTCTCCATATCAACATTGCTCGTCCACCCAACTTCCTTGATCTTATCCGACTGAACCCTATGACGTATCTTCTGATTATTGATCAGTCTTGTATTACCAACCCCAACCAATTGATCAACCAGATCAAGATTCTCAATAAAGGGCAGATTTGTGGTACTCAAACTGATAATACGCTCGGTCGGAATCCAAATTACTTTATTGGTTTCAATGTTTTGAGGAAGCTCGGTACCCTTTTGAACCAGTACATAGGTGTGGACTACCTTCGAATCCTGCCAGGGATTCGTCACTCGAATAATCTTATGGGTCAAATGATATTCAATGGAAAACCCTTTTGCATATTTCAGAACAGACTTGTCCGGAAAATAATCAGCAGACAGATTCCGGTTTCCGGTTCTTATACCTGTTGCTTGCGAGAATCCGCAATCACCCATAAAAAGAAACAGCAGGAGAAGCAGAAAAGAATGAACTACAATCGATTTCTTCATATGTTTAATTCTGTTGGAGATTAAAAAGGCCTTTCTTCTATTTCAAAGCAAAATGCACTGGCAGGTGTAACGAGATCGGATTTTCCAGTAAAACCGGGTTTAAACCCAATATTTTCTTCAGATTTTTTCTATTTTCTTCCATCAGTGCTAATGCCGCTTTATCCAAACGGGGGTATTGGCTTGTTTTTTTTATTGAAATACTGGTCAACTCCATGTTTCCCTCCAATACCAGATTTAAAACAACGACTCCCTGCTGACGCCTCCTTCGTGACAAAGCAGGATAATAGTCCGAAACATCAATTTGTGAAATAAACTGCTTGAGCAGTTGATTCCAGTCTACATCCGGCTTGGCAAGAACATCATCGGACTCTTTTGATGCTTTTGACTGTTGTGCTGATTGAATAGTTGGCTCGGGCAACTCGCGAATCACGGAAAGGGGGAGCATCTCTTCGTCAGAAATCGCGGTTTTATTTGTAATAGGAAGAACCTTTTCCGCTTTTACCTTCTTCTGCGATTCCTCCATTTTTTCGGATTTTTCCTCGATCGGTTTTTCTTTTTTTTCTACCACCCCATTTGCATAAATATCGGGTATTTTCGGAGTGATCTTCCCATTGTCGGTTTTTGCCAACAGAACTTTCATTTGAGGGTATACCGTTAAGTCCGGTTTTTCAGCTTTGTATACGATTTTCCGTTCTTGCTGATTTATCATTTTCAGAGGTTTCGAATCCGGAATAGTTTTCGCCTGTTTTTCAGATCTTGAAACCTTTTTTGGTCGTTTGGATTCAGCCGGTTTCAAGGAATTAATCTCCTGCCGGGGCTGGGGATCAATCCGGATATGCAACGTCTGTTTAACTGGAGCGGAGACACCGGGACCAAGCCCCATGTGTACATTATTAAAGAGATGTAGATGCAGCCACAAAAAAACAGAAAGTAATCCAATCAGTAATAAATATGATGGATATTTTTCTATGGCATCCATTCGCTTACTATTTGAATGTTGGTAAATCCGTTTTTTGATAGAAAATCCATCAGGGTAATCAGGTTCTCCACAGGCAATGTTCTATCCAAGGCCAGTACGACAGGACGCTGAAGTTCCTTGCCGTATTGTGATAAAAATTGATTCTTAAATTCAGCAAAGTTTTTTACTGTAAAATCATGGGTTTTCCAGAATTTATTAACATGGCTGACTTCAATAACCAGGGGATCTGCTTTTGGTTGAGCTGGCAATTGCGACCGATTTGAACGGGTTACGTTTATTTCCGTCATAACCTGTGTGGTACCCATGGTCAGTATCAGAAAGATGATCAGAGTAAAAATCACGTCGATCAACGCTGTCAGGTCAAGAGTACCATCCGCCTCATTTGAATTTCCATAATCCGGATATTGAATCATAAATCTTCTCCACATTGGCTGACAATTTCTCTCCCTCTTCTCTCCTGCAAACTCAACCGGGTACACTGCTGAATATGAAGATTGACGATATTCAACTGCTGGATGAAATGTTGCATCAGTGTTTTCACCCGCATTTGAAACAGCGAAAAAGTCACCAGGGCCAGTAAAGCCAATACAAGACCAATGGCTGTGGTTAGCAGGGCTTGTGATATTCCTCCGGAAACCAGGGACGGTGTGATGGGCTGGTTGCTGGAAGAGATTAATTTAAAAGAGTTAATCATTCCCAGGACTGTTCCCAATAGCCCGAGTAGAGGACTGATGGATGCCAGAATTTTAAGCACGGGTAAAAATCGAGTCAGAGGCTTCTCAACATCAACAAGTTTTATTGAACAGAAACGCTCTCTTTCATCAAAAGGTCGATCTCTGTTTTCAATTAACTCCAATAGTATTTTTCCAAAGGGATTGTGAAGGAGACGAACCTTCAAATCATTTGACACCGTCAAGCGGCTGTTCTGAACAATTTGATTTACCAATTGTTTTGACACGGGATAAGTTAGAAGAAAAAAGACAAGCCTTTCAATAATAATTGACAAAATCAGGCAGGAGCAGATGAGTAAGGGATACCCCAGCACACCCAGCTGATCCAACAATGAAACATTCAGGTCTTCAAACATATTAGTAATTAATGATCAGGTTTTGGCAAAAACAGGTTTTAACAATATCTTGGTTTCGGAAGCTGTTACCCCTGCTGCTTGGGTTGATAATCTGTCAAACATTGGCAGTCATTCACCTTTATTATGTCACCCGCACCCAGCTATCCAGATTCCATGAGATATCTCGGGCAAATGAAATTTTTATTCCGGGTTATACAGCGCTCACTCATTCTTCCGGCGCAATCGCTATTTTTAAAAGCGCGCTGCTGATTACAATGAGTCTTGGAGTGGGCATCAGTCTCATTACAATCTTTGTTTTATATGCGGCACGAACTCCCGGCATCTTTTGGAAAGTTGTCTGCTACTCCTCTTTCCCAATCTGGATCTATTGTCTCTATCTTTTAAATTCGGTTTCGATCTGCTGGTTTTCTTCCAGCTACTTTTTGATCATTCCGATTTTTATCTGGTTTCTTGATAGAAAGATCCCTGGAGAACCAATCGGATATAATCTTTACCCGTTTAATAGATTTCAACTCATTATCGCTCTTTTAATATCGGCAACCTGGGTTGGCTTTTATGATAACAGTAGTCTTGTCTCCATTCGTGATCATCTCTTGCTCTCCAATTCCGTGGGAGAGAAGCTAAGCGATTACTATTATGACAATTCCTTCCTGGTAGCTGCAGCCATTCAATCCCAAAAGCAAAAACCGGTTAAAACCTATTACCTTACCTCAGAGGTTGAACCCAGTCTCAAAAGAGAGATCGACGCAGTTTTAACATCACTCTCCTATCTTAAGGTCAGCCAAAGCGCTATTTCTGATTTGATTATCAGCTCCAATGGAACATCCATGGGATTTTCGACGCCAATAAAACAGATGACTTCTGTTTCTATCCCCGATTTTCGGGCCAATCCGGCTGAAGCGCTTAGGGATTTTTCAGATAAAGGTGACTATTATAAATTCTTTCGTTTGGCTTTGTTTATATCGTTGTTGGTTACCGTACCAATTTGTTGCACTCTTCTGTTGTACCTGGCGTTAATGATGGTTCTACAAAAACTGATGACACCCAATAGGGCTATCCAGGCTGCAACCCTGATAACCGGATTAATTCTTTTATTCACTTCTTATAAACTCAGGCCATATAGTCAGCCTTCTTACAATATTTCAAATCCTACACAAGGTTTATCATCTGCAAATCAGATGGAACGGATTGCAGCCCTGAAAGATATCATCCGACAAAAAGCAGATATCAATAAATTTGGTTCTTATAACAATTTGTTACATAGTCAATACACTGCCGATCGGTTGTGGCTGGCAACTGCTCTTGCTCATGTGCATCATCCAAAAGCGACAAGTGAATTGACCGGCCTCCTGAACGATCCCAGCCCCAATGTTGTCTGTAAAGCAATGTTGTCCCTCGGTCAGCGTGGTGATGTTATCGCAGCCGGACTTATGGCGAACATCATCAAAACAACCACCAGTTTATATCCTCAGCAGTGTGCCTATCTCTCTTTACAAAATTAAAATGAAACCCGTCCACATTCAGATATCCGATCTTTTTTTTGCCATTCTGGCTGTGTTTCTGATTGAAACCGCCAGCTATTTGATTAATGCACGGACGACAATGAACTCGCTGTTGATCCTTGGCTTCAGCAGATTAACAGAAACCCTCTTTTTTATTTATTTATTGTTTCTCCGCAGCTCAAAAAGTCTTGTTGTACCCACGCTTAAAAGGTTTCGGTTTGCCTTCGGGTTATGTGTTCTGATGGTGCTGGCTGGATCTTGTCTCAAATTATTCTTCCCTGAACACTTAAATCCTGCTGTTTCGGTCCCCTTCTCAGCCGATATCCCTGCCCCCTGGGTATTTTTAATTGTTTGTCTTCTGGCCCCACTGGCAGAGGAGATCTTTTTCAGAGGCGTTATTTTTGGTTTTTTCCGCCGTTGGGGATTTGCTCCCGCTTTAATCATCAGTTCATTAGCATTTTCAACTATTCATAGCCCGGGAGCGGACCTCCCACTCATTCCCTTAATCGGCGGTGTTCTTTGTACTTCTGTTTATGAATTTGACGATACACTCCTTTCCCCTTTCCTGGTTCACGCTACCGGTAACTATCTCCTCTTTTTTATTCTGGGGGCACCGGTATAAAAGCTTCTTGTGCCGGTTAATGCCAGCCCTAAAGCAATTAAAAGAAGGAAAATCACAATCGGTTTCTTTGGAAATCCAAATTGGGTGACCGTGATTAAGCATCCTCCTCTTTCTCCAATGCCTCCGTCATCGCTATCGGTATCAATCTTCTCGCTTGTTTCGACTAGTCCGCCCTTGTAGACTACAATCCCATTTTTCACATTATCCTTGTCTCCTGTATCGTATGCCCCTTCTTCAATTGCGAGCGTTACACTTGTTCGTGAAGTGTTAAAAGATGCAGTATCACTTTTCAGCCAACCGTTTACCTTATCATATGAATACCAATCCGCATCTGAAGCTGCCGATTCAGAGAAATAAATCGTCAAGACAACAGGCTCCTCCGAATCAATCACAGTCAATCTAAAACCGAATAATCCCAAGACATAGTTATCAACTGTGTCTTCACCGGTGGAAGAGACCGAACTGATATCAAATGACCTTACAATTTCCATGCGATCAACATTCGAAACTGCTGCAACACCGATATAACACTGTTCACCGGCTGAATTTGTAGTGGCAACCGTCAAGATATCACCATCCGCCGTTCCATCCCCGTCCCAATCCATCAAAATATAATCCGGATTTTCTGCTGAATCCGATGTGGTGAATTGATAAACATCAGACCAACCGGATTTGGACCCTGAACTGTCAAATACAAGGGCTCTCCAATAATAGGAATTGTTCCCTTTAAGGATGAGCTCTGGAACACTCAACTGGGTCAACCGTGTCCTGGATATGGCCTCCAGCTTTAGACTTGAAGCAGAGAACCCCGCCTCTTCAGTAACCTGCCACCGGGTTGCCAAGTGAAAATCCTCAGTATCCAAATCGCTGAAAGTACTGATGACAAGGGATGGGACTGATGAAACAGCGATTGCCGAATCTATCGGTGTAAGTAGTTCAGGGTTATCAGGAGCCGTATTGCTCAGAGAGGAGCTTTCATATCGATAGCCCAGAGCTTCAAGATCAAACCCGGCGCTGCCGGAGGTTGGATACGGGTCATAAACGGGATTCCCGTCAGAATCAACGCAACTACCATCACCGATGATGTCGACCAGTCTTATATGTGTAACAGCGGAAAGATTGAGAATGCCACTTGTCACTTCATTCCTTAAAAACAGATCTCCCAAGTCAAAGGGGGTTCCATATCCCAATCGGTATTTTCCAGCCAATCCTTCGATATCTGTGGGATCAAGGCTACCATATTCGCCCACAGCAGAGGGTGTTCGGGAATGGTTTTCAAATCTTACATAATCGATACCGTTGGAGGAGACTTCAACATATGCCAGCTCTAAAAAGGTATCACTAAAAGCATTCTCAAAAACAGCAAAATCCCACCCAAAACCGTTTCTAATCGGGACATCAAAAGTCAAGGTGATACTGCCCCCCCGCCCCAAGGATACAATATCAAAGGAGCTACCGGTTGCAGCCCCCAGGGCATATTCTGGTGTTTTAAAAGTGCTGCTGACCCCCTCTCCATAAACAAGGTTAATCCATCCGGAAGCCCAACCTATAAACCGATCGCTATTCATATAAATGGCGGTCGATCCGGTCTCATCCGCAGCAGGGGCATAAGTACCTGCCAACGCAGAATGGCCAGGCAATAGAGCCTGTAAAATCAAAAGCACCCAAAAATAGAGATTAAATTTTGTCATCATGATTAAAACAACTGATAATCGATCTGTTTTTTGCCATTGGAGATGCCCTGAAAAGCGGAAAATCTGCTTTGTCGGGATCATGCCTAGAACTCCCATTTTAATTCACAATATACATCACGAGTGGGCATGGGATAATACGCTTCACTATAGGCAATGTTTGAATAGAGCGTATTAAACAGGTTGTTAATTCCCAGATGAAGCTTTCTTCCTTTATAAAAATCATAAGAAAACTTCGTATTTATAACGTTATATGCTTTCAGTTTTTCATAGAGACTATTGCTCTCATCATTGCCGTCACACCGTTCTCCCACCCAGGTTCCTGTAATCGATAGAGTTGATTGATCCGTTAGACCGTATTCCAGTCCCAATGTTGTTTTATAAGTCGGTACCAGGGGAATTTTTGTTCCCTTTCCCTCAAATTCCGCCCTGATAAACGAACCATTCGCCCATAGCAGTAAAAGATCAGAAGCAAAAAATTTGACCTCTGTTTCAACCCCCTGCCTCAAAGTGACATCCTCGTAATTCCTGTTTTCAGTAATTCCGGTCGAAGGATCAATCCCATAATAAATCTCATCTTCAGTAGAGATTTGAAAAATTGTTATGGAATACTCCAAGGCATCAGCGTTCTTATAGTGGATACCCAAATCCGCATTTTGACTTTGTTGAGGTTTTAAATCTTCATCAGCCAAAGCAAATTCATCGACGTTAGGAGTACGGAAGCTGGATGACAGCGCCAAAAAAAAGTTGGTTTCAGGGTCTTTCTGATAACTCACGCCGACATCGTAGGATTGGTTTTCCCACTCTTTCTCAATCAGATCACCATTTTTCCAAATGAATGCGGAATTTTGAAAAGAACCCTTATCGCTGCGAAATAAACCGTGGAGTCGATTAAGTCGATAGCCGAGATTCACCTTTGCCTTTTTGCCAAGACTCCACCGGTTCATCAGAAACATCCCCAGACTCTCCGTGTTGCTGTTGTGACGTTCATTTTGAGAGAGTGAATCCCTGACATAATAACTCTTATAATGGTCAAGACCACATTTCAGTGTATGTTGAAGGGAGAATAAAGAGTAAGGTTGGGAATAAACCAGTCTGAGACTCCTGGTTTCTTCATCAATATGTGACATCTGCTCCTCTTCCGATAGATCGGAGTCAGCATTGTATCCCAGTATGTATGAGTTGTAACGCGATCGATACCCTCTCATCAGCTTGATACTCCCCTGATTGTCCAGGTTTAATTCCAGGTTTCCGGTAAGTCTCTGATCCCTGGTTTCGCCCCGGTCATTCGGATGGTCAGTCTTCCTCCTCTTATCCGGTGAATCGATATCATCAATGGAGACCGCTCCGGGAAGACCATATGCATCGTTTACATTGGACGATACAAGCGAAAGAGAAAGACTGTCAGAAAGATCATAGCTAAAGTTGAAACCGGCACTTGTTTTGGTATAAAACCCGTTATCCCGGTACCCATCCGTATCAAAATAAGCGCCATTGACACCGGCACTTAGATTCTGGTCCTTTCCCGAATATTGAAGCGAGGCGGAAACCGTGTCAAAACTCCTTACCGAATTTTGAACTTTCAGCGAAGATCCCTGCTTCGGTTTTTTTGTATAGATACGTACCACTCCACCAACGGCTCCATCTCCATAGACAACCGATTCGCCACCGTGAATAATCTCTATTTTTTCTATTTCCTCCATTTGAATAGATGACAGATCAGCTCCCGACAGGTCAGGAGCATTTAATCTGATGCCATCAACCATTACCAGGACATTGCTGTTTGCCGCCGCGCCCATACCCCGCAGATCAACACTCGACTGTTTATCGTGCCCGGAATAGCTCATTATTGATACTCCGGCCTGACTTGACAGAATCTCAATCAATTTTTTCCCCGGTGCCTGCTCGATATCCAACGCTGTCACCACGGAAACATTTTTGGGTGTATTCAAAACCGTGTCTTCTATTAGTGAACCTTCCACCAGAATCGCCTCCAACTCAATTTCATCCGAGGAGACATCAAACTCAGCAGCGTATATGGAGTTCCGTGCAACTTCCGCTGTAACCAGCCCCAAAAGAGCTCCAGAAATCATGATACCTTTTTTTATCCTATTCACAACGCTGCACCATCTGAAGTGGAAGAAGACACCCCTTAACAGGAAGATCACAGCGGATATACACTGTTTCTTCTGCAGCTGACACATATTTTTACAAAGTAGTATCAGCTGCTCCTGATTCCGGTTTCCTTAGAATGAAGTTAATTTACTCCAGGCAAAGCCACCGCAACCACCGGTCGACGGAGAGCTATCATCTGCTGTGTCAATAGCCTCAGCATCACTGGCGCTGGCAGCATCATAGGCGATCTGACAATAGTAGAGATCTCCGTTGCTTTCAGTAGTCCAGTCCATCCGGCTGTATTTCCCGCCGTTATAAGCATTAACAGCATCATTTAAGGTAATCAGGTAATTGTCTTTGCTATTGATTTTTGTAATTGTAAAACCGGATTCTCCTTGAATCCATCTTGTTGCGGATATGCTGTGGGAACCGGAATAATTGTCGGCAAATTCTCCGATGACTTCACTAAAGGATATCAACTTGCTCCAGGCAAAACCGCCACAACCACCGGTCGACGGGGAGGTACTGTCTGCGGTGGTAACTGCTTCCGCTTCCGATTCACTGGCTTTATCGTACGCAATTTGGCAATAGTAGAGATCTCCATTTCCATCCTTGGTCCAATCAAGGCGACTATATTTCCCGCCGTTATAGTCATTACTGGCATCATTTTTTGCCACCAGGTAATCACTATCGGCATTTATTTTGGATACAGTAAAACCTGAATTTCCCTGTATCCAACGTGTTGCAGACACACTGTGAGCCCCTGAATAGTTGTCGGCAAATTCTCCAATGACGTCATTAAAGGCGATTAACCGGCTCCAGGCGAATCCCCCACAACCACCTGTTGACGGAGAACTTTTATCAGCTGTAGTAATGGCTTCTGCTTCGGATTCGCTGTTTTTATCATATGCAATCTGACAATAATAAAGATTTCCACTGCTATCGGTTGCCCAATCCAAACGACTGTATTTTCCGCCGTTATAAGCATTATCAGTATCGTTTTTTGCCAGCATATAATCGCTGTCTGTGCTGATTTTGGTAATGGAAAATCCGGATTCCCCCTGAACCCATCGTGTAGAGGAGATACTGTGGGAACCTGAATAGTTGTCGGCAAATTCTCCTAAGACTTCATTAAATGATATCAACTTGCTCCAGGCAAAGCCGCCACAACCACCGGTCGACGGGGAGGTCTTATCCGCTGTGTTGACAGCTTCCGCATCAGCCGCGCTGGTTGCATTATACGCTATTTGGCAGTAGTAACGGTTTCCATTGGAGTCAACTGTCCAGTCAAATCGGCTATACAACCCACCATTGAAAGGATTACCAGCATCATTTTTTGCAATCAGATACCGGTCGGTTTTATTGATTTTGGAGATAAGATAACTGGAGATTCCGTTCACCCAGGTTGCTGCAGTAATGGTGTGAGTTCCTGAATAGTTATCGGTGAAATTCCCAAAAATTTCACTGGTCTTACTTGAAGTATTAGATCCATCATCGTCATTATCTTCAGCCGGCTTACAGCCAACCATGGATAAGACAAAAAATATTCCTAAAAAAAGCAGGTTTAGTTTTCTCATTTTCCTCCATGCAGTTATTCAAAATTTTTAAGTTTGATTTTTGATTACAGCCAGTGGGTTTTAGGGTTTGTCTACTCATGGGAATAATCCACAAATAAAAGCGATATTAAAACCGTTCAGCCGTTCTCAAATCAGTAGAGAATCAGATGATTTGATAAGCTCATGCTTAGATTCAAAACCAGTCAGAAACAGCCGAGAAAATTGGACCACACTAAAATACCCAAATCGAAATAGAGCCTTTTAGCAACAGCACAACTATATCAGGCTGGACTAAACTGAGTTTCTTAAAAGCAAACTTGTAATTTATACTTGCTTCGGACAGCTTTCCTTTTCCACGAGGAAATGCTTATCAAAGAAGATCTGGCTTGTCGGCATACCCTGACTTCTCAGAGTATCCGCATCACAGTTGCGGGACAGCAGGGGATTCGCACCCCATTTCCACCTGTCTTTTCGACTCCTGCAAGTACTGCATGAAGTGCAACACTAGAAGTGAATATGGCAGGTATGTAACAACGGTCTTATAATATTTTACTCAATAAAAAAAAACAAGGAGGATTCTGATATTTCTTACACAATTCATGTTTGTGATTGTCTGCCTGAAGGTAGATCATCTCAGTGCCTTTGCTGCCGCATCTATATCCTCTGCTGCAATTACAAACAAGCACTTCTCTTTTGGATCAAAAACCGATCCGTAAACGTAGTTGATATTGATCCCCATGTTTCCCAGCTTCTCGGTGATATCAGCCAGTGTTCCGGGTTCGTTTTCCAACTCCAGGGTGATAACATCCATCGTGTCAAACAGATAATCGTTCTCCCCCAGCAGTTGTTCCGCCTCATCGGTCTTATTGGTCAACAACCGAATCAAGGCAAATTCCGCTGAATCCCGCTTCATCATGTTATAATTGGAAACCGAGGCAATCCTCTTGATCGATTTTCCCCTGGCCTTGAACAACTCCTGCACATAGTGAGAGGCATCCTGGATTGTCAAAGCGTCAACATTGATATTGGCATTGCTGAGCAATCGGGTTAACTTCCCTAGCTCCCCGGGTTCATTTTTCAGAAACAGCGAGATTTCAGTTCGAATCATAATGCCTCCTTAAGTTGCGTGTCTAATTGGAAAAATGAAACAGAAAAGGTACAGACACGCTAAACGAAGATAAAGAGGATATCAAGTGAATTTACAGTGTTATCAGACAAGATAGCGGTTTAGGCGGGGTGTGTTTCCCGGAACAAAAGATCGACACGGATCATATTTTGTGTGCTATATAGCAAGATGAACAACCGGGAAGTTTTTGCCCTTATGACGCTCTTTGTACATTTTTGCATATACAGAGAAATCGGGCCTGAAAAAGAAAGGGATAAGGTAGAGACAGGACTGGGAGGTTTTCAACCGGCTTTGCGCCAGATAGCATGGTCTACATCTCCGAATGAACTGACGATATTGGCTACATTCTGTCCAATTTCAGTTTTTTCCGGTTCCAGATCTGAAAACTCCCTGAGGAGATGTATGGACCAATCATTGATTGAACGCGTGCTTCGATAGAGTTTTACTCTTGTTTTTTGATCCTGGCTTAACAGTCTCGTTTTAACCTCTTTGAAGACATTACGTATCTTCGAAGCATCAGAAGATTCGGTCAATTTTAGATTTATAGATTCTATCCAGTTCATGTCTATTTATTTTCAGGGTTAGCGCATTCATTCCGATACCAAAAAAGAAATTCCAGATTCGTGCCAACATAAAGATTAAGTGACTCAAACTGGATAACACAATCCAAAAGCTGCTCCCTCCCAGTTCCTGCCTGGAGATCAGCCCATCTGTCTTCTTGATTTCCTGCTGAGACAAAGCTGTCTCAACTGCTCCTCCTTCCATAATTTTAACAAAACTTCCCGGCAGTTTTTTAGACGTCCAAAGAGGCAAGGCAGAACAGCTCCTTTTTATCAATCAAGGCTGGTATTGGGATTCCGGCTCCACGATGGAACTCGGGCATAATTCAGAAAGGATGGTATTCCTTATGCAGTAAATGACATCAGGCAAAGGGATTAAAACGCAATTGAAACGGTACTCTTTTGAGATAATTTTTATTGTAACAGTAAGGATTCAAAAGCAAAGACCTTACCCAATAGATGGAGACAGGCAATGAAAACAATGGTGACCCTATCGATTCTGGCTGTTTTAATGCTGGTAACAGTCGGCAGCAATTATGCCGTGGAACAGCAGACAAAAAAAGAGTTGATGGCACAGACCCTGGACAACCAGCCCAACCACAAAGAAATAGCAACCTTTGCCGGAGGCTGTTTCTGGTGCGTGGAATCCGATTTTGAAAAAGTGGAAGGTGTGATAGAAGCAGTCTCCGGTTACTCCGGAGGGAACGTTAAAAACCCAACATACGACCAGGTATCGTCAGGATCAACCGGGCACACAGAGGCCATTCAGATCCATTATGATCCACGGATAATCAGTTACGGGGAATTACTGGATGTCTTGTGGCGCCATATGGACCCGACGGATGCCAACGGACAATTTGTCGACAGGGGATCGCAATATCGTCCCGCCATATTTTATCATAACGAAAAGCAGCGATTGACAGCGTTGGATTCGAGGAAAAAGCTGGAGGAATCAGGTCGATTTAATAAACCGATTGCTACAGAAATTTCTGAGTTTTCTGTTTTTTACACTGCAGAGGACTATCACCAGAACTATTATAAAAAAAATCCAATCCGCTATAAGTATTACCGATATAATTCAGGCCGTGATCAGTTTCTACAACAAATCTGGGGAGAAGAAAAAACAGCTGCACCCCAACGGATGAAGAAAGCTTCAAAATATTCGAAACCACCCGTTTCCGTTCTTCGCCAGAAGTTGACACCCCTGCAATATGAAGTCACCCAGCAGGAGGGAACCGAACCGCCATTTAATAATGAATTTTGGGATAATAAAAGAGAAGGGATTTATGTGGACCTTGTCTCAGGAGAACCCCTTTTCAGTTCTCTGGATAAATATAAGTCGGGCACCGGTTGGCCCAGTTTCACCAAACCCTTGGTTGCAGATAACATTGTAAATAAGGAAGATCGAAGTCTATTTGCCACCCGGATAGAAGTTCGAAGTAAACATGGCGATTCCCACCTGGGTCATGTCTTTGATGATGGTCCGCCACCAACCGGGTTAAGATACTGTATCAACTCGGCCTCATTACGTTTTATCCCAAAGGAGGAGTTGGAAGAGAAAGGCTATGGTGAGTTTTACAGTTTATTCGCCAAAAACAAATAATCGACTGCTGACCTACAACAAACCTTCTACCATTTCTATCCTCCGATATCTAAAGGATGGGAAAAAGCTACTTGACTGGATTTCGAGCAGGGGGGACATGAAGAGCATTCTCCCCCGACTTCCCCACAGGCTAACCCTCTTTTTACGCCCCCTGTAATTAGCTCTTTATCCATGAAGAGGATATCATAGTAGCATGAACACAGTGTTGATTGCTGTGAAACTGCCTGTCTGGTTCCATTATAGTATTCCGAGTATTATCATTACCCGCAAGTGGATTGATGATGGAGAAACCGCCTGAATTAATAATACCATATTCTTGTTCACCTCATCTGATCTAAAATGGCCTTGCGAAACGTTTGAAAATGTCCGGTATTACCGATAAAAAAATCAACCAAGAAAAACCGCCCCATAAAATCTACCTACAACGGTTTATTATTGCTTTTTACCAACATTTTTACGGTTTAACCAGACAATTGTCTGCTATTGGCAACGATAATCCCTTAATATAATGAAGTATCGCCAAATCCAGGCAATAAAAGAATCTCCTTTTCAAATGCTGGTATTAGCCAATATTTCTTCAAAACAAAACAGTTACGATTCCACACAAATAAGCTTAAAATTCATATATTTGATTGACCTAATCAAACAAACATGGCACTTATCAATATAGTTAATCACCGGTGTAATATAAAGTTATGCAATTTAAAAAGCAACAGCTATGGATACTATTAAAATTTCACCTTCACTGAATTCAGACCAGAAAATCTGGCGTTATTTAACCTTAGACAAGTTTATTGACCTGATTTCAAGGCAAGCATTGTATTTTGCTCCATTAGAAAAATTTATCGATTCTGATCCTTTTGAAGGGTACATGCCAATACCAGCCCTCAAAATATTTCATGGTGCATTAGGTGATACAATTCAATTCTTTGAAAAAGAATCATTGGATAGATTTGAAAAATTAGGAGCAGAAAACGGAGTTCCAATAAATACTGAAAAATTTAAAAGGACCATAAACTCAGAGACAGACAAAATAAAAAAAAAGTCTTTAAAATTTATGAAAATTCTTGGGAAATCTATACAAGTTAATTGTTGGAACATAAGTGATTATGAGTCTGAGGCATTTTGGAAACTGTATTCGGATGAAGGTAAAGGAGTAGCAATAGAATCCACAGTTGAATCTTTATCAAAATCGATTTTTCCTACCTATTCTGGAAATAGAATTCATATTTACCCAGTAAAGTATGTTGACTTTTTTGATGAATCCTTAAATGTATCGGATTGTATGGTTGATGGGCAAGTTGTGCCTTTAATTAAAAGAAAATCATACGAGCATGAAAACGAGGTTCGAGCTTTTATAGTACCTGATGTTGATGTTAAGCGCTTAGATGAGCACAAAATAGAACATGTATTTGTGGAGGTGGACTTATCAGTTCTCATTGAAAGAATCCATATTTCACCATTTGCAGGAACAGCGTTTAAAAATAGTGTTAAAGCAGTAAGCAAGGCATTCAATATTGAGATCTGTAAAATCTCAGTGTCAAATCTATTGTCTGATAGTGATAAACTATTCGATCTACTTGAAAGCTAATACACTGTAAACATGCATAACAAGTGCATCAACTCAGACGTTTTTCTCCGCTGCGCTCCGAAAAACGCTGGTTATGCATGCGTTGGGTAGCAAAACAATAATATCCAAGTTTTTAAAAAATGGAATGTACACTGTGTAAATCAGAACTGGATCTCAGTAAGTCACATATTCTATCTGAGTTTATCTACGAATATAACCAACTCTACGATTCGAATCATCGTTATCAAGTTGTTTCTACTAATCCAAACTTTAAGAGTAAAAAGCCACCTAAAGGGATTTACGAAAAACTGTTGTGTAAAAAATGTGAGGATCATTTTAGAGACCTTGAAGACAAAGCAAGTATTCAATTAAAAAATCTTCAAGACGATACAAAAAAAAGGGCTTCAAATTTTCAATTCAACACATCAAACTATAAATCGTTCAAATTGTTCCAACTCTCATTATTGTGGCGTTGCAGTGTTTCAAATAGACCTGAATTTCAAGATTTTACACTTGCACAACATGAAGAAAACATAAGGAATATGTTATTAAACAACAGACCGGGTGATACGTCAGATTATGGTTTCTACGCAATTTGCACTCCTAAAAACATCGATTCAGTAAAACAACTGATTATAGCCCCAGAATTTATGGGGAATATGTTTGGTTTCGATACTGTTCGTTTAATTTACTTCGGTTTCTTTTGGATTTTTATTATCGCTAATAATGCGATCAATTTTCCTTCGGAGCTCAGGGAGAGACTCTTTTCAAAATCAGGGATACTAACAGTTTTTGTTGATAACAAAGGGATGGATTCCTTTTTATTGAAAATTGCTTTAGAACTTCGCAAAGCAGGGAAAATATAAAACCCCAACAAAAGTTTACAGACCGACCGCCATCGCGCTTTTGCAGGTGTCTAGTTGGTCATTACTGGCAAAAAAAACATTAACACAAAATCTGTGTAGGCGGCGGCTGAAACTCGCGTTATCTTTACAAACGAATAATGGATTTTTGGACTAGACTAGACAAATTATTGAATTCCACAAAACCGGTCATTGATAGACCAAAAGGATCAAAGCATCCAAAATATCCAAGCATTGTATATCCTTTAGATTATGGATT
>JAHJTV010000072.1 GCA_018829445.1 bacterium | reverse complement strand
TCTTCAGATAAAAATCTTAATAAACAAAGAAACAGATATGATTTGATGGAGTTACAACAAGTGAAATGACTGATAACGAAGGTATTGGGGTAAAATGGTGGAAAAACAAACTTTGTTGGTATTATTGGGTTTGGGGGGCAGATGGTCGGTTGGAAGACCAGAATGGAGAAAATTCCAAACGAAAATACTCCCTATATTTTCAGCACTCTATGCATATATACGCAATAACGCAAGCCTGACCCCTTCACGTCCGGGTACTGCCATCCACCGCTGATACCATATAGGTTGAAGCATTGGTAAAGTCGTTGGCGGTGGTGCCGCTGGTCTGTGCAGCACCATTGACTGTCACCGACGCGCCGGAGGCGGTGAATGTGGTCACCAGGGCCGTGACATCTGTATTAAAGGGTACTGTCAGGGCAATGATCGAATTGTACTCGTTTATTGCACCAGCAACATCTGAAACCAAGGCTGAATTACCCGCGGCCAAAAATGAAAAAGCGGTGATGGATTTTTCTGAGGAAGCGGCAATAGTAACAGTCGCCATATATTCCTATGTCGTACCATCCGACGCCGTGACCAAATAAGTGACAGTGTCAGTAAAGTCGTTGGCGGTAGTTCCGCTGGTCTGTGCAGCGCCATTGACGGTTACCGACGCGCCGGAGGCTGTGAATGTAGCTACCAGAGTCGTGACATCTGTATTAGAGGGTACCGTCAGGGAGATCGTGCGATTGGACTCGTCGATGATCCCGGTGACGTCCACATTTTGGGCAGCATTTGCTTCAGCTTTAAAAGCGAAAGCGGTGATCGATTTTTCAGAAGGTGAAGCGACGGTGACCGTCACCGTATATTCCTGTGTACCATCATCTTCCGCTATAACCTTATAGGTGACTGGATTGGTAAAATCGTTGACGGTGGTACCGCTTGTCTGAACAATACTATTAACTGTCACTGATTCCCCGGTATTCTTAAACGTTGCCACCATGGCTGTAACATTTGTGCTATGAGGAACGGTGCAATTAATGTTGGTTTTGTTAATCGAACAGGTCACGATCGTAGACAACACCGAGTTCGCTACCGCCTCAAAGGTATAGCGGGATATTGAAGCTGAGGAGTTATCGCTGTCGGAATCTGGATCTGCACAACTAGTAAAAATCAGGCAAAGAAGGCAGACACTCAGCGCATATATAAAGCGGTTTCTTAAAACATACTGCTTATTATTCATGATTATTCTCGGAAGATATAAATGATATTTTTCTACACTATATTGGAGTTATGTGACGGCAAATACACAACCGATCATTTCAAGAATATAATAAAGGAGCCGGAATGTAAGTGTTGGCGAGTGAGAAAAACATGTTCAAAGGCGCAGGTGGGACCGGAACAATTGCCCAAATCGGCCAGTAGTCCAATTTTGAAGACACCCACAACCTGATGTGAAGCGTCAAAAAGCACATTGATTCAACCAGAAAAGGTTATGAGCCGGAATGTCGTAGTATGGAAACAGGAAATGAAATCGTGAATACCAGACAGAACAATCAAGACCCGAATATTGAATAAAGTCGCAGGATTGACACTGATCTACCGGGTCGAATAGAAATAATCGTCGACATTTTGCTGCTGACCGGGTAAAGCTCCCTGAAGGGTTCGGCCAGGATGGGAACAAGGCCAGTTACAAGAGGTATTCCCCACGATTGATAGAGGAGTATTTTGGGGGTTTATCAGATCTTCGATGGAGGATTGCGTATAGTAGTTGTCCGAAGGGTGGATATCGATTTAATTCGATCAACAACCCCTCTTGTTCCGAAGGTCATTTTGGAACAAGAGGGGAGTCTTTCCGCTCCACCGTTTGAAAGCATGGAAGAAAGAGCTGTGTTCGAAGAAACCAAGTTGTAAGCCGACTTCTGTGATTGAGCAGTTGTTTCGTTCAAGCGCTTGTCGGGCATATTGGTACCGTATTTGATCCCGAATTTTCGAAAAAGTCGTGCCCTCATTCTTAAGATTCTGTTTGAGCGTTCTGGAACTAAACCCAAGTTCACCGGCAATATCCTCAAGTTGGGGTTGACATGGCAATTGGGCCGCCAATAGGTTCCCGACCCTCTCTGAAGCCGAGACGGATCCAATGAGTGTGCTGTAACATGCCCGGGCATGCTCTTCAAATACCGGCAGAAGCTTTGAATTGGCAGTTTGCAACGGCAATTCCAGGTAGGAACGGCAAATACTGAGTGTGGTCTGTTCCTTGTCGAAGAACGGAACCTGCCCAAAGGCTTCTTGATAAGCGGGCAGATCTACCGGCTCCAGAAAACTGAATTCCACATTAATTACCGGAACCCGTTTTCCGGTTAACTCCTCAAATCTCGCCAAGATACTTGCCGACAAATACTCCAACACCATACGTTCAATCTCGGCAGGCAATATCTGAGTTTTTTTCCGACTCAGTGTTGTAAGATCATTGTCCATCTTTACCGCTAAATGTGTTACATTCCCCATCAACGGAAAATACTTCTGCTTGTTTTCCAGTACTTCTCGCATGTTTCGGCAGTTCATCAGTAAATACGCAGTGATTCCGTAATCGGCGACGGTTGTATACTCAGCCAATTGAATTCCGTTGACTCGAACTGAGAACCTGACAGAGATAGTATGAATAAACTGAAGCAGTTGTTGTGGATCGATGGAAATATCTGACAGATCCAATCTTGAAAGATCCAAGCCCAACATCCGTTCAATCTCGGCATTTGCCATGCCGCATCGGCGAGCAAAGCGAATAAGCGCAATCGTCACCGAATGGAAAAAATCTCTTTTCGTTGTCATTTGTTACGTTCACGTGGAGCGGCGTTGTTTGTAGCCAGATTATTGCTTTCCGGGTTTAATAAAATGATAAAAATTCGGTTCTTCGAAGTCAACAACACAATCTCGCTTTTTAAATGAAATGGTATGAAAACGATTGCCGAAATTGGAAAATAAATTAAATGGAATTGAGTTTCGAAACGAAGGAGTTTTTGGGGATTGATACTTCGAACCAGCGATGACTTCAATGTCATCTGGCACCATTTCAGTCGTTTTGTCTTTCAGCAGGTTTTCCGCTTTAGCCTGCATTCCCTTTGTCTTATTGGAATAGGCGCCATAATAACGGATAGAATCCAACTAATGGGGTACGCTCCGAATCAACGCCCGACTTTTTTGATTAAGTAATAGTTTGATTAATAGAAGTAGATTCATCGAACCCTCATTTTCTCCGTATATTGGATTCGGAGTGCGGCTAATCAAAACATAAAAGTCTGCATTTATTATCTCTGAGACCTTTTTCAATTTATTCAGATCTTTTATGTTCGGTATGCTCGAAAGTTTATCTCGATAGCCCATCTTTTATTTGAAAACTCAAGAATGAGGTCGATTTCAAATCGGATGTTCTTAAAAAAAAGCCTAAAACGGTTTGTCTTTGCAGCTCGAATGAGACAAGATTTTCTCAATTACCCACCCCTCCCAACTGCTGCCAATCCAGGGGAAGTTCAACAGATCATCATTACCGGCTACGCGGGGAAAATTTCCGGTAATGTCTGGGCCTCATCAAGAATGATTAGTTGATCACCCTCTACCAATCGAGACCACTTAAGATCTTATTTTAATTGATCCTCTTCCTTTTCCAGGTCTAAGTGTTGTCCAGTAAATGACTTGACAAGTGTCGTTTATCCACCCTGCCTGGCTCCAACTATAGCAACTGTTTGATATTGGAAGAATTGTTTTTCAATCTGCCATCTTGATATTCGTTCAATCACAGGTACTATTGTGCAATATTTTACTGTCAAGCTCTAATTAATCACAGGTGCACTAAAAAATCGCGGGCAAGTAAAAGTGGAAAAAGTTTTTAAGCTCATGCTGAATTGCTAAACTTGTAGCAATTCAGCATGAAGCAAGGGTTGGCTTCATGGAACTCCAGGGGCGGATTTACGTGTTTTCCTGAACTGATAACCTCCTAAATCAGGTAAAATATACCAATAGAGATATTGGTATGCTGATTTCAGGTATCTTAAATGGCTGTTTTTGGGGGTGAAAAGGGACTTCTAAGACTAAATACAGGGCTTTGTCAGGCTTATGTCTTCTGTTTATCGTTTATTAACTCGGTACGAGCCCAATTCGAATAGCCCAATTCGCAATTCGCAACTCCTTACTCGGTCCGAGCCCAATCCCTCAATCCCACAATCCCACAATCCCACAATCCTCCAATCCCCCAATCCCCTGTCTCTTATATCTTGCCCTCTTTCTAACCTCCGAGTTTGCAACGCTTTTGCTTCAATCCAGATTCTTCTGATAAAACACACCTAATGAACCTACAACACATGAAAGGGCTCGCCACCACTGGTGTTGGATTTGCACATCCTTAATCTGAGATAAAACCCATTTGATAAAAATAATTCTGATGTACCAAAGAATCGGAATTTTAACCAGTGTAATGATCCATTTGTCGAATATTTCGGGAGAGTAACCAGCAATTCGGCACCAAAGTGCTCAGATTCCCATTATAATTTATCTCCGAGTCATGTATGGAATATGTTCTACTTTCCTGGATTAAGCTTGCTGTTTTTTTGAGTTGCGATAATAAACTGATCAAAAGCCCTTTTATATTCAGCATTTTTGAAACACTCACGAGTAGTCGTGGAAACCTCGATTCGATCCAAAACTGGTTCCAAAGCTTCTGAATATATTTTTTTAAAAACTTCAGAGTTTTCTTGATGACGGTTTGCTCTTTTTTGCAACCCTGAATAATGACGTTTTAAAAGCTTTAGGGCTTCTGCACCTTTATCGCAACTATGCGGGGGGCCTAACAAAATTAATAAAGTATCTGTGTTGATTTTAAAGGCTTCAATGGCTTCTTCCACAGAACCGTTATGATATAAAGACATTCTGCTTTTATAGGCTTGAAATGCTACCCGTAAAAGGGTAACTACCACGATAAAAAGCATAAGTCCTAAGGTTAAGTAACTGGATAACATGATTTCCTCCCTTTTATTTGTTAGCCTTTTTTCTCAATAATCAATGGTTTTAGAGGATTTGAAATTTCCAAATCTCAAATGAGTCCAATTTAACAGGATTTGACGGATTAGATCTAATTTTTTAGAAATCCATCTTATCATATTTTCATTTCAATAGAAATGATTTGTGTTATAACAAAATTCTTGATAAGGTATAACTCAATAATGCCTCTACAACGCAATATGGAGAATCAGATGTTACAATATAGTCATGAATTTAAAGAAAACCAAGTCAAAACAAGGGATGGAAGGTTTGGAAAGGTCAGTGACGTCATTATTAGTAATGATGCCTGGGACATAAAATATATTGTGATTGACGTTGGAGGCTGGCTGTTCAATCGTAAAGTACTGCTGTCGACAAATCATTTGGAACTTCGAGAGGGCGAGGATTGTGATCTCTCCACTATGCTTACAATGAATCAATTAAAGACCAATCCGCAGTGGACAGGTAATAAGCCTTTCACTTATCGCAATAGAACAATCTTTTCCCATTTACCTGTTTATCCAGCCTATGGCGGTCTGGGGTTTCCTTGGTTGTTTTCTAGTATTTCACTTAATCCGATCAATGATATGGGAGTCGCGGCAATGGAAGATCAGGCAAACACAGAAGCTGATGAACAAAAACTACAATCAATCAATGAAGTTCGCACATATCGTATTGCAGCAAGTGATAAGGAAATTGGGTGTGTGGAAGATTTTCTTGTGGAAGATAAAACATGGACTGTACCCTATCTGCTAATTTGTGTGGGTAATAGTTGCGGAAAAAACGTCTTAATAAGTTCAAATCAAATAACGGGAATGAACGATGCTGAATCCCTGATCACCACAACTATTTCATCTAAACAGATAGAAGCGTGCCCGGAATATAATCCAGAAAAATCGATTGAAGGTATCATGAGGTCATAGCTCGTTTATTAAAGGATAGGAATTGAAATGAAAAACGTAAAACCAAATAAGAAATTCTTGAATTTTTCCAAAAAAAACACTTGATAACGTCAAGCTGAAAAGAGCCAATCTAAAAAAAAGCAAATTTTAAAGAATCGAGTTTGAAACACGCTGATTTTATTGAAGCAGATCTGGAAAAAGCGAATTTATCTAAAGCTGTTTTGGACCATGCCAATCTTTCCGGCGCAAATGTGGTCAGCGCTAAGTTTCAGAATTCAAGTATGAAGTCTGCGTTTTTTGTCGACGCAGATCTCACAAAAGCTGATTTATCCAATTCAAATATGGAGAAAGCTGATCTTCAAAACGCAAATCTTAAAAATGCTGAGATCAGCAATGTGACGCTAAACAAAGCCAACCTCAAAGAAGCTAATCTGAAAGGGGCTGATTTGGCGGATTCGGTGATGAATGGAACTAAGATTAAAAACGCTGATTTCTCTTATGCCAACTTACACGGTGCCGATCTTCGGGAAGCGAATCTTTCAGGTGTTCATTCAAAAGGGCTAACCTTTCATTTGCAAATTAAAGAGGGCAAATCTGTCGAAGAGAAATTTCAAAGAGGCGACCTTTTCTCATGCTAATCTGTATCTGGCTGACCTTTCCAATGCAGATTTAAGCAGGGCAGATTTATCCGCAGTCGATGCAACAGGAGCTGACTTCAGTAATGCAAATTTGGAAGGTGTTGGTTTTAAGGATGCTGTTTTAAAAGATGCCGATCTGCAGGGAGCTATTCTGACAAATGTCAATTTTAGAGGAGTTGATATGAGCAATACCAAACTAACAAGCATTGTTATCGACGAATATAACTGAATGATTGAGGTTTTTATGAGCAATAAATCTAAATCAATAGAAGAACTAAAGGCTGAGTTGGAAAAAGCCGATATGGTTTTGGAAAAAGTGAAAAAAGAGAGAAAAATAACACAAAAGGAAATTAAGAAACAGGAAGCAAAATTTAAACAAATAAAGAAAGATGATAATAGAGATCTGACAGGTTTGGATGGTATAGCTGAAAACCCCTATACCTCTGTCCCTGTGGAATCCATAGGTCTGGAAAAACTAGCCGGTAATAAGGCAATACAAAAAGCTGAGGAACTCTATCAGTCAGAAGAAGATGGTATCAACTTGAAAGAGGAAAGTGACCTTAATGAAATAATGGACGATGACAGTGTAGAACGTCGAAAAATATTTAAAAAAAATGAAGAAGAACGATCAAAGAATCAAACATGACATCGAAGCTTCCATTGAATGGGATGTAGCGATCAACAACGATCATATTGGAGTTGAAGTCACCAACGGTTGGGTAAGGCTTTATGGTTCCGTACCAACTTATCGATCCAAACTGGCAGCAGAAGATAATGTCTGGGCTACAAAAGGAGTAAAAGGCTTTGACAATGAGATTTCAGTGAAGTACCTGTTGACCTCCAGCGAAGATGAGGATTTGCAGCTGAAACAGAGAATCGGAGCTTTACTGAGCTGGAATACCGATCTGGTTACCGAATCTGTATCGATCGAAGTGGATCAAGGTCATGTAAGTCTGATAGGTTTTGTACCCCAATATTGGCAAAAACTGAGGATAGCAGACTTGATTTCGGGACTTGAAAACGTTCAGGAAATCAGCAATGAGATAATCATCGTGTTAGCAATAAAAAACGATGATATTAAAACTGCACAAGCCATTAACGATGCTTTAATCAGATCGGACTTTTTGCCAAAAGAGAGTATCAATATTACCGTAAATAACGGCGTGGTTACTCTAGATGGTGAAATATCCACTACCTTTGCCAAGTGGAGAATCAAAAACATAGCTAATAATACAAACGGCGTCATTGAAGTTCTAGATCGGACAGAAATCAGATATAAAAAGATCTAAGCATCAACCTTTCTGTGCAAATCCCTCTCCAAGATCATTTTTTTCCTCTTACATCAAAACAGTGATTGGACTCTGCCAATTATAACAACGAAGCCTCATTAGGTATTTGGGAGATTTTTATCATCATTGACATAATTAATTTCTGTTGAAACAATTACTATTGAAACATTAATTGTCCCATTTATCTATCAAACAAATCTTTCTACATAAAAACAAGGTAGTAACCATGTGCGGTATAGCAGGTATACTGAATACTCATCGAGACAATCAATCACAAGTTATCGAACGAGTTCAAAGAACAACAGATTTAATGAAAAACAGAGGGCCGGATGCTGGTGGCAAGCACCTGGGAGAAAACTTCATACTAGGTCATCGCCGGCTCAAGATCATTGATCTGAGTGACAATGGGAAACAGCCCATGGTTGACAGGGAATTGAACCTGGCACTGGTATTTAACGGAGCCATATACAACTATCAGCAACTGAGAGAGCAGCTAAAACAGGAAGGTTACCGGTTTTTTTCCACCAGTGACACCGAGGTGCTGATCAAGGCTTATCATTTTTGGGGGAAGGATTTTGTCAAACGGTTGAACGGCATGTTTGCCTTTTGTCTGGTTGAAATTGAAACGGGCAAGGCTATATTGGCGCGAGACCGCCTGGGAATTAAACCGCTTTACTATTCTTTTAAAGGTATGGAGATGATGTTTGCCTCCAGTCTGACGGCTCTAGCAAAGGGAATGGATATCGAAACTACCATCAATCCCCAGGCGCTTCAGTACTATATGACCTTTCATTCTATTGTTCCGCCGCCCGATACCATTTTTAATAAAATTGCCAAACTACCGCCTGCAACTGTTATGACTGTTGAACCCGATGGGGCCATCAAGGAGGAGAAATACTGGAACCTGGATTTTTATACCCCGGAAGATAAGGCGGGCTACACGGAAGCAGAATGGCTTGCGGAACTGGATACAAGTCTCAAACAGGCTGTCCAAAGACGCTTGGTGGCGGATGTTCCTGTTGGAGTCCTGCTGTCCGGTGGCTTGGATTCCAGTTTGATTACGGCATTGGTTGCTGCAGAGAAGTCTGATGGTTTAGAGACATTTTCCATAGGCTTTGAATCGGTTAACGGGGAGGAGGGCAACGAGTTCATTTATTCAGATATTATCGCGGAGGCTTTTAATACACGCCATCACAAATTGATGATATCTGGATCGGAAGTCCTGGGATCTTTGCAGGCGGCTATTAACTCAATGAACGAGCCTATGGTCAGTCACGATAACGTGGGGTTTTTCCTGATTTCAAAAGAGGTGGCCAATCACGTGAAAGTCGTTCAGAGCGGCCAGGGGGCTGATGAAGTATTCGCCGGTTACCATTGGTATCCCCCAATGCAGAGCACTGAAAATGCGGTTGATACGTATGTGGCAAACTTTTTTGACAGATCCTATAAGGAATACAGAGAAACGATCAACTCTGATCTGATGTGGAGTGATATCGCAAAATCCTATGTTGCACGCCAATTCGCGGAGGTTCGCTCAAAGGATCCGGTGGATAAAGCATTGAGCCTGGATATAAACGTGATGCTGGTCGATGATCCGGTGAAAAGGGTTGACAACCAGACAATGGGCTGGGGATTGGAGGCCAGGGTGCCTTTTCTGGATCATGAATTGGTTGAACTTGCGGCGCAAATTCCCTCTAAGTTCAAACTGGCACACGATGGCAAAGGCATTTTAAAAACGCTTGCCAGGAAATATGTCCCGGCAGAAGTCATCGATCGTCCCAAGGGATACTTTCCTATTCCTGCTTTAAAATATCTTTCTGGTTCTATTTTGGATTATGTAAAAGATCATTTAACCAGTCAAAAAGCCAGAGAACGCGGATTGTATAATCCAAGCTATGTTGAAAATCTGTTGGCATCTCCTGAAACCGGACTTACGAATCTTGGCGGATCCAAGCTCTGGCAGTTGGGATTACTGGAAATCTGGTTACAGAATCATCAATTTTAACACGGGAGCAGACCGATGAAGACTAATAGAACAGCCATTCAAACCATAGAGGAAGAGAGTCCTACCCTGAGCAACTGGAATACAGCCTCAACCAACCGTTTCAAACAGATGAAAAACGACATCAGCCTTGATATTGGTTGGGGCAAGCTGGTGTTTGCACACACCTACAATGATCAAAAAAAGATAGCTAAGGTGTTGTTGGATGAGCGAGCAGATGAGCGTAATATTGCGTTTTATGTGCCGGATCCACACGTCATTTTGTCCCAGGCTCCCCAGGATGTTTTTCTCGATCCTTCGCATACCTTTCGCATCTGGTTGGAGGATTATAAATCACTACTCTCAGCTAACAGCGGTTTTATTGTGAGAAGGCTAAAGCATAAAGAAGATGTCCAGGCTATCAATACCATTCTCCAGCAGCTTAACATGGTGGAGTTAAAGGAAGATGTTGTCTGGGAACAAAGGAATTCCCCTCTGTTGACAGTCCTGTTGGCCGAGGAGATTGAATCGGGCAGCATTGTGGGGTCTGTCATGGGGGTTGATCACCGGGTTGCCTTTGATGATCCGGAAAACGGTTCCAGTCTTTGGGCCTTGGCTGTCAATTCTTTCACTCCTCTACCAGGAATTGGAGAGGCACTGGTGCGTGGCCTGATCGAATACTTTCAATCCTGCAATCGCGCCTATCTGGACTTGTCGGTCATGCACGATAACACACCTGCCATCTCCCTCTATGAGAAGCTGGGATTTCATCGCATTCCGGTTTTTTCTGTGAAGAGAAAAAATACCATCAACGAACCTTTATACACCACAACACTGTCGGAGACCCATCTCAATCCCTATGCCATGATCATTATCAAGGAGGCGAAAAAAAGAGGCATCCAGGTAGAGGTTGTTGATGAAGATTTTGGCTTATTCAACCTGAGTTTTGGAGGCGTGCAGATATCCTGCAGGGAATCTCTGACTGATCTGACCAGTGCGGTTGTGATGAGTACCTGTGACAACAAGATGCTCACCTGGCGAATTCTCAAAAACGCAGGATTGAACCTGCCCGATCAACAGCTGGCTGGCGATCTTAAAAAAGACAAGGGATTTTTGCAAAAACATCATTCGATTGTGGTTAAGCCGGCACAAGGCGAGCAAGGAAAAGGAGTTTTTGTTGATATCCGCACCCTGGAAGAGATGGAAAAGGCCATTGATTCGGCTAGGCGGTTTTGCGACCAGGTGATCCTGGAAGAGATGGTAACCGGACAGGACTTAAGAATCGTGCTCATCAATTATAAAATTGTGGCAGCCGCAATCAGACAACCTCCATCGGTTGTGGGCGATGGTGGAAAAACCGTTCTTGAACTGATTGAAAAGCTGAGCAAGCGGAGGCAAGCCCAGACCGATGGCGAAAGCCAGGTGCCGCTTGATGATGAAACCAGGCGCTGTGTAACCGGGGAAGGGTATGAGTTGGAAGATGTGTTGCCCAGGGATGAATGCATTCGAGTCCGGAAAACGGCAAACCTGCATACAGGAGGCAAACTGATTGACGTTACCACGAATCTACACCCGGAAATTGAGGACGCAGCCATCAAAGCTGCCGAGGTTTTGAGAATTCCGGTGGTTGGACTTGATTTTATTGTTAATGAACCTAATAAAAACCGCTATAGCATTATCGAAGCCAATGAACGCCCCGGGCTTGCCAACCATGAGCCGCAACCAACTGCTGAGCGCTTTATCGACCTTCTTTTTCCCAGTACAGCATCGCTGAGTTCTTTAGACTAAATTCTTCTCCTCATTCGCAACATGAAACGATTGCAGTTTGATTTGGACTACTTGAAATCCTCCCTGGTTGCCCTTCTGAATATTGCCAGCCCTTCCGGTTACTCTGACCAGATTGTTCATTTCGTTGGAGAAACCCTGGAGGAACTGGGCGTGCCCTTTGATGTCACCAGGAGAGGTGCCATCAGGGCAACACTACCGGGTCAAAAAAAGAAATCGGATCGGGCCATTGCCGTACATCTTGACACATTGGGTGCCATGATCTCCGATTTAAAACCCAACGGACGTTTATCGATTTCACCCATTGGTCACTGGTCCAGTCGTTTTGCAGAGGGAACACGGGTGACCGTGTTTTCGGAAAAAAGACCGCTACGAGGGACGGTTCTTCCCCTGAAAGCATCGGGTCATGCTTATGACAATGAAATCGACTATCAACCCGTGACTTGGGAACAGCTGGAAATCAGAATCGATGAAAAGTGTAATGATCTTTCTCAATTAGCAGCCATAGGCATTGAAATCGGTGATTTTGTGGCGTTTGACAGTACCCCGGAGATCACAGAGAATGGGTTCATCAATGCCCGTCATTTGGATGACAAGGCAGGCGTCGCCATTCTCTTAACGGTTATTAAATCGATCCAGGAGAAAAGAATTAAACTGCCGCTGGAATGTCATTTTTATTTCACCATATTTGAGGAAGTTGGTCTGGGTGCATCTTCGGGTTTATTTAGTGATATATCGGAAATGGTAGTGATTGATCATGCCCCGCTCGCTCCCGATCAAAATTGCAGTGAATTCGGTACGACCATCTGCATGAAGGATCAAACAGGGCCATACGATTATCATCTCAATAAAAAGCTGGTCACCATTTGCCGTGATAACAAAATTGAGCATACTCGAGATGTATACCGCTACTATAAATCTGATTCCGCTTCTGTAATAGAGGCCGGTAACGACACCAGGACAGCCCTGATCGGTTTTGGTGTTGATGGTTCCCATGGTTACGAAAGGGTACATATCGACTCACTGGAAGCCACTGCGCGGTTACTGTACCTTTACATTCAAAGCAAACCGACCTTCCTGCGGGACGAGAAAGAGATTGCATCGCTGGAAGGCTTCCCGCATCAGCCGTCCCGAAAAACCATCCAGATCAAAACCTAATGGTGTGGAGTCACAGATAGCATATTTTGAAATAAGAGAAGCGACCAGGTTTTATTCAGAGATTGAAACCAGGGTCTACCCATTCATTATGGAGAATATTGCACCATTTTCAAGTAGCTACCATACAAATCACACCCATTCTGGGGGATGTGCAAGCGTATTTAATGGACATCCAGTTATTATATATTGCGTTACGCTCGTGCCTGGGTATGGCTTCCAGACCTTTTTGAAGAATGAATGCCAGCTCAGGCCAATCATTACGAACTGCCATCGATTGGTTATGACTATAAGGTGTTTCACCTGCCACACGTATATTGTTAAAACGCAACTTTCCAATATAGTAGCTGGCAGTGACAACATTGCCGACAAACACATGAACCTCCCCCGAGGACAACAATTTGAGAGCATCGGGAATCGATGTCACCGGAGTTAGCTTTAACAGCGGATTATTATCCTTTAACCATTCATGAACAGCGTAATCTTTGATAACAGCAACCTTTGCGAATTGCCGAATTGGGGTCGGACCGAGCTAGTAAGCCTTTCGAATTGGGGTCGGACCGAGCTAGTAAGCCTTTATTGGTAGAAGTAATCTGATTTTTATTCTGGAAATCGATCTTAAATCACCCTTTATGACCCTAAAAAGTTAAATTTAAGGAACACCAGGTTCATTGATGATAATCTGTTTCTCAAAAGTTCATCTTAAAAGCCCCTTTTTGTGGTCAAAAAGTGCCTTTTAAGTACAGAAATAGGCTGCATTTGAGGGTTATATTTGCTATTCACCGTCTAATAGCTCGGTCCGACCCGGTCTCTCGCGGTCTCTCGGTCCTTGCGAATTGGGGTCGGACCGAGCTAGTAAGCCTTTATTGGTAGAAGTAATCTGATTTTTATTCTGGAAATCGATCTTAAATCACCCTTTATGACCCTAAAAAGTTAAATTTAAGGAACACCAGGTTCATTGATGATATTCTGTTTCTCAAAAGTTCATCTTAAAAGCCCCTTTTTGTGGTCAAAAAGTGCCTTTTAAGGACAGAAATGGGCTGCATTTGAGGGTTGTATTTGCTATTCACCGTCTAATAGCTCGGTCCGACCCGGTCTCTACGGTCTCTCTATTCGCACTGCCGTGATCTTCCGTGACACTCGAATCTTCAGACAAAAATCTTAATAAACAAAGAAACAGATATGATTTGATGGAGTTACAACAAGTGAAATGACTGATAACGAAGGTATTGGGGTAAAATGGTGGAAAAAGAAACTTTGTTGGTATTATTGGGTTTGGGGGGCAGGTGGTCGGTTGGAAGACCAGAATGGAGAAAATTCCAAACGAAAATACTCCCTATATTTTCAGCATTCTATGCATATATACGCAATAACGCAAGCCTGACCCTTTTATTATCCCATATCTGGGATAAATACAAGAAATGTTTCAGCCCAAATCCCAGCCCTGAATAGCCCATTCCCTGGTGACCTTAATCGCACTGCCGTGAACTTCCGGGACACACGAATCTTCAGATAAAAATCTTAATAAACAAAG
>JAHJTV010000071.1 GCA_018829445.1 bacterium | reverse complement strand
GTATTTATCAGAATTCCAGTATCGCTTTAATCGACGCTTTAATTTGCGGTCACTATTTATCAACTTAATCTATACAGCCGCACACACTCCTCCTTTACCTTGGAGGCTTCTACAAAGGGCTGTGAATTATAAATAATCAGAATACTTATTAATATTTTACTTGAATTCAAGGAATTATTAAGCTTAAAAATGAATTTTCGTCGGCGTGATATCTTATCTATTCTTCATAAACTCACATTTTAGGATTTTACTTCTGGTATTTTCAAGTTTTTGTAGGATGGGCTGGTTGAACTGATCTTTATAACTTCAAAGCAGTAGTTTGATGCAGGAAAATCAGAATTCAGAAAGCAAGATTTGCCTGCCCATGTTGAATCGATGTCCGTGTGGGCACGAAAAACGTGCCCACACCACAACATTACTTAATGCAGATTTGGAAAACCCCACAATGTTTAAATAAAAAAGTATCTTTGATCAATTGGAAAAAACGGCTTCAAGGTGCTTAGCATTTATGGGAAATTAGTCGGAGAGGACATAGTCATTCTTGTTATTTATGAAGACAGACCCAAATTTTGAAATAAAGCTGAGATGAAGATAGGTTACAGATGTGGGAGTCTCCTGCTTACAGTCTTTAAGCAAAGCAGGAGAATTGATTACCGATTAGGATTTTTTTACCACCTTAATTGCTTCTTCATAAATTTTAACAATATCCGCGAAGAGATAATCCTTCATGGTCTTGATCATTGTACGATCCTTATTCAGAACTTTTGCTGTGTCGATTATTTCCTGCAATAAAGAGTCAAAGCTGCAAACTTTTTTGACGATATTATACTGTTTGCACTCCTCGGCAGTTAATCGCTCACCGGACAACTGCATCTCATTGAGCTTAAACATCGGGATCGCTTTCAGTGCAACAGCATTTAAAAAGGGGGTAAACGGGATTTTGATATCAATCTCCGGAAAACAAAACCAACCCCGATCATTGCGCATATATCGATAATCAAAAGCGCAAGCCATGATTGCACCCCCTGCAAAAGCATGACCTGTGATAGCTGCATAGGTGATCATGGGATAGGTAACAATCCGATTGAATAGACGATAGAGTTCTTTTCCGAACTCATTAAAAAATTCAGGTCCATGTTCTTCAATCTTTTTTGATATCCACTCAAGGTCAATTCCATTGGACCAGATCTTTTCATGAGATGATCTGACAACCAGGGCGTTAATATTTTTATTTTGTTCAAGTTCATCCAAGACCTCATGGAATGCGTTAAAGAAGTCAAAGTTAAACCTGTTTTCTCCGCTGTTCATTGTTACGATGGCGACATTCTCATCCAGCGTTTGTTCAAAAAGTGACATTTTATCTCCTACAATTGGTTATTTTGTATAGCATCCATTCCTATTCATCTTTCCCTTTTACAAAATTTGGATCGATTGGAACATCGCTTTCCATCGAAGGAGATGACCTGATCGAAGAATGTTAGCATTTTACCGGGTACTGAAAAATACGTTAATAATTCCATCTTTAGAGATTTTATCAAGAGAAATAATCAAAAGGAATGGGAACCAGCTTTTTCTCCCTGTCCATGCAGACCAGGTGAAGCTCACAAGAAACAGCCGGCTTTTTACCATTAGGTCTCCAGGCTTCATGACGCCAGATTATTCGATATTTTCCATCGATTTGATAGGATGATCTAATATCCAGAATGTCCCCAAATTCAGCTCCCTCAGAATATACAATATCCGCCTTATAGACGGCAAAGCCCAACCCTTCTTGTTTCCAAAGCTTGACAAGCACATCCTTCCCGATAACCTGTTCCCTGGAACGTTCGAAGTATTTTAGATAATTAGCATGGTATACAACTCCCGAATGATCGGTATCCTCATAATAAATCTGGACGGGCAGATGATAGGTCTCATTACTCATGGTTTTCCTTAATAGTATCGGTTTTTAAGCACTGTTACCTGTCAGTCATATCAACCCAGGTTGGTTAAGACAAGATCGTTGATGTTTCAGGATTGCTTGAAGTAAACCATTAGGTAGATTTTCTCTTGTATGACTCGTCACCGTAATCAGGTGTATTTCTTGATTTTGGATTTGGAAAATTATACCAGGAGTTCTGCAAATCGAAATCATCAACTCAAACCATTTCACTGCTTCAAACTTGTTGTTTGACAATAAGCAAATTATTGTCAAAGCTAGTCTCGGTAACTGAATGATTATTAGGATACCGATCCTCGGAATTTTGCATAAGACATCCATAAATTAAGGATAGATTCTAAATCAGGATGATTAAGGAGATATAAATGGAACAACTGAACAATAATATTTGGCAAAAGACTGCTCAAATCATTGTTAATGCTGGCATGATCCCGATTGTGATCGGCAGTACGATCATTGAGCTTTTGCAGGAGATCATGACCCAAGAGCAGGCTGAATTTATAACCGTTTTTGATAAACCCTCTTTAAACTTCGAACAACTGTCTGAGAAAACCGGCTGGAAAGAGGCACCATTAACACAAATGTTGGAGCAGTTGATGTACGCTGGTATAATTGTTAGCTCCGAAAGCAAGAAAACAGGTGTAACAGTATATAGACTCCTGGGACCATATCCCGGGCTATTCGAATACACAAATCTGAGAGGAGACACCAGCGAAAAGCATAAGCGACTGGCGAGAAAATTCGAGAAATTGTTGGATGAGGTGAGGGAGTTTACCCAGGAGAATTACGATATATACGTCAGTGAGGCAAAAAAGTTCCCGCCGATTGCTCGTGTGGTTCCTGTTGAAGAAGAGATCGCTGTAGAGTCCGGGGACAAGATTTTACCGTTTGAGGAGGTTTCAAGGATTATAGATAAATTTGACGATATAACATTGGCTCATTGCTACTGCAGGCATTCAAAGGATCTTCTGGATGATCCCTGTCAAGTAACAGATGAGCGGCTTAATTGTTTGCTGCTGGGAAAGAGCGCCAAATTTGCGGCCAAATATGAATTTGGAACATCTATTACTAAAGAGGAAGCCCAAAAGATCCTGGTCAAAGCGTCAGATGAAGGATTGATTCACAAGGCATTTCATATTCATCTGAATAAAGATCTTGATGAGGAAGCGATTTGCAATTGTTGTAAATGTTGTTGCGGTCCGTTTCAAATGTACTATCGGGGGGTTGCTCCCTATCATTGCTACACCAATTATGTGGCTAAGGTCAGTTTTGACGATTGTACCGCCTGCGAAACCTGTATCGATATCTGTCCAATGGAAACAATCAAAATGGTTGATGATGCTGCCACTGTGATTGAAGAGGAGTGCATCGGCTGCGGTGTCTGTGTCCATCATTGTCCTGACGATGCCATGACATTGCTTCGGTCTGAGATGAGGCAGGTTTTTATTCCGCCCAAAAGAATTGCCAACTAAATCGTTATGATTCAAAGCGATTCTGGTTCCGCATTTAAGCCCCCTTTGGAGCTGTTTAAATTTTGCCCAAGATGTGGCAAAAAAGGTTTTTCTCCACAGGATGTAAATTGTTTAAAATGCCCATCCTGTGGGTTTATCTATTACTTAAATCCTGCATCTTCGGTGATTGCCATCATAAGAAATAGAGAAGACCAGATACTCTTCACTCGCAGGCGATTTGAACCCCACATTGGAAAGCTGGATCTACCGGGCGGTTTTGTTGATTTTGATGAAACCCTGGAGGAGGCTTTACAGAGGGAGATCAAAGAAGAATTGAATATCGAGGTGCAGGAGCTAACCTATTACGGTTCATTCTCAACTAAGTACCCGTATAAACAGGTGATCTATCAGCCGTTGGATGCGGTCTTTGAGTGCAGTATCAAAAGCTGGGATGGACTGAAGCCCTGTGACGATGTGGCGGAAATATGTTTCCGTTCGCCCTGGGAGATCACATTTGAAGAACTTGCTTTCTCCAGCAATTGTCTAATCCTGGAAAATCTGCGGAAGATGAAGCACAGATCCAATTCATGAAAGGATCGATCGCAATTCCGGTGATCCCTTCCGTTGTTGTTTTGCAACGTTTTACGCAATAAAGTTTTATTCCAACCGGCTTTTTAGGATGGCTGGGAAAGGAACGAGATCAGGGCAAGGAACACAACACACCCGGGATAAATGCCCGCTTTAGTGTTGCATGCCATCACCATATTATAGAAGAGAAGCTGGCAGTATCCTTCAAGATTATCTGATACTGCAACAGCAGAGAGGATGTGATTGAATCAAAGGAAGATTAATCATCATCCTTTGGCTTGAACTGATCCGGTATTATAGCCATATCAAGCAGAATAGGTTTCAGGAAACTCCACTTTATTCCTATGTGATAAATCCCTTCCATATCCCTGATTGCATCCCAGCAATTATGACAGGGGGCAATAACAAATTTTGCACCGGTTTGCAGGATCTGGTCTCGTTTAACTTTCAGACCGACATTCCTCTGTTTATGGTACCTTCCGATTCCGTTAAGACCACCACCGCCTCCGCAGCAAAAATTATGGTCCTTATTAGGGGTCATCTCCCGGAAATCTTCCGCAATATAACTCATGATCTCCCGAGTGGCGTCACGCAAACCGCCATTTCTAACATAATTACAGGAGTCCTGCAGTGTTACGGGCTCTTTGATCTTTTTTGTTGGATCAAGTTTTAATTTTCCGGTTCGCAGTGCTTCGGCCACCCATTCTACATAATGGATGCTATCAACTGGTGTTTTTCCGGATAAAAGACCAGCCCAATAGGGACCTTCCAAAATGGTTGCCCTGTATGCATGCCCACATTCTGTTACTACCATCCTCTTTGGTTTTAGTTTGTCCATGGCAGCATAAACATGTTCCACCTGCATTTTGCATCCTTCCCAGTCACCTGCAAACATGGTTAAACTGGTTTCTTCCCATCCTTCAGTGGGTACCGTCCAATTTTCACCGGCCAGATTGAACAGAATGGCAGCTTCACTGATATCTTCCGGATAATGCTTGGCTTCACGAGCATTCAAGGTGTAGAGAATATCAGCATTCTCCTTGTCAACGGGGATTGTCATTCCCGGATACTCTTCTTCGAGACCCTCCCCTTCAAATTCAACTGTATCAACCCAATCATCGGTATCAACATCCATTTGCGCTTTATATATCCTATGCATACCTGAGCCGATCTTCATCTCCCAGGGGACAAATCCCTGCGAAAAACAGAGTCCTCTGATATAACTGAACATAACGCCCATATCAATTCCGAAGGGACAATATAAGGCACATCGATTACAGCAAGTACACTTACTCCAAGCAGTATCCATTGTATACTGCATAAAGGCATTGTCCACTTTGCCTTTTTTTCTGATCATCTCCTTCAGGGTCGTGTGGATTTTGTAGGAGGGAACCTGGGTGGGATCTTTGTCATTTGCCAGATAAAAAAAGCAGCTGTCTGCGCACATTCCACAATGAGCGCAGATTTCAAGCCAGGTTTTAAATCTTGAAAGATTGGTCTTTTGTATAGAAGACCATAAGGCTTCCTGATCAACTTCCAGGTCGTTCATTTCGCTATAGTATAGTTTCCCCCCCCTATCCGCCATCAAAGCTTTTAACTCTTCCTTGGTTGTAATGGGCTTCTTATTACAGAGCTTGCCTTCTGCCATAGTCTTTTTCCTCTAACGATGATGATATATTTAGCTTACCAAATCAGACCCTTGTTTTTCATTCCGCCACGTTTTATCCCAAAATCCATTCCAATCTGTATGCGAGACATAAAGAAAAGCACAAAATGCGACAGTTTTGTAAAAGGGATTGCGACCAGCATGATTTCGCCGGATAAAATATGGAGAATAAGCCAGAGTTTATAATTAAAAAGCTGGTGATAGGCAATAAAACCAGTTACGAAAGGGGCGACAGCAATCAGCAGAATAAGATAGTCATATGGAGTTGTTAAAATCCTGACCTCTGTTAGCGCTATCCTTCTGACAACAAATAGAAGTGCTGCAATCATCACGGCTATTGCCAGATAATCACCAACAGCTTCGGGAATGGTGATTAGGCTGATTCCCCATTTCTGTTTCAAGATATAGTTGTGAGCCGGTAGAAAGATTGCCGATATAAATAACGACAGATGAAAAACAAATGTGATGATAGTAAAGACCGGATGAGTTCTCCACCCATTTGTACCAAAAGGGAATAGCCAAAACAATACGGATCTGATAGCTCCCTTGATCCCATAGGAGGTGTTAACACCGTAGGTAACCCTGTCCATCTTCCAGTCTAACCCTTTAATGTAAAGAATAACCCTGACAATCAACCCGATAAAAAAAATACCGAATGCCAGCCATGCTAAAGGTCCGGTCACAAACTGATACATATGCTGCTCCCAATTAAATCAAAAACCGATTGTTGGCAAGACTGCCTAATCATCCCGTTCAGAAAGAAAAACCCAATAAACTGCTATAAAACAAAGCCATCCAGCTATCAGAAGATAGGTAACACCTTCTGCGTGGATCATGAAATCCTGTAAGGTATAAAAAACTTTGTCCATGGTTAATTCACGCTATTAGTGTGTTGATGTTTGATAGTCCTTATGTTCGTGAAAGACTGGCATTAGAAATACAATGATTCTGAATGCCGTAATGCCTGCGGTAATTATAAAAACAGTCAATATAATTTCCAAGCCGCTGGGAAAATATCGATCGACAGACGGAAGCTGCCAGTTGAAGGCATAGGTTGACACCATAAACTTGCTGTATACGATCCCCAGGATAGTTAAAACAGAGGTCCATTTTATTAAGGTGGTCTTCTTTTCTCTAGCCCCGATAGCAAAAAGCAGGCTGGGTAATAAAATGAATCCTAAAAGCTCTAAGATAAATAATGCCCCCCAACCGCTGAAAAGATAGTGCCAGTTATTATCGGTTGACACTCCGAAAACCCTGATGATGAAATAGCTGGCTAATACCAGTGATGAAGCCTTTCCAAACCCCAGAACCACCCCGTCTTTTTCCTTAAGATAGGTGGAATCCATTTTATCGGAAAAATGTTTATCCGAAAGCCAACTGACAAAAATCACCATGGAAAGACCACCGAAAATACTGGTAATAAAAAAGTATACTGGCAGATAGCTTGAATACCAGAGAGGATGTAACTTCGATGGCATACTTAAATACAGAGCTCCCAATGAAGATTGATGAAGTGTGGATAGTGCAATCCCGAAGATTGTCAGCAATATGGTGATTTTAACCGCCATGTTTCTTATTTTTCTAAAACCCAACCACTCCAGGCCGGCAGGCGAAAATTCAAGAAATAACACTGTCAGATAAAACGCCACACACAACCCAATCTCAAACATTACGGATGTTGTTCCCTGTGAAACCACAAATGGATAAGGTAACCGCCAGGGTCTGCCCAGATCATAAATCAGGGATACCGCAAAAAGGGTATATCCTAAAAGTCCTATCAGTACCGCCGGTCTCACGGCTGAATGATATCGTTTCATTCCGAAGATATAAGCAGCACCACAGGTAACGTATCCCGCTCCTGCCAGAGCAATCGCCACCAGTTTAAACCAGATCCATATTCCCCAGGGGTTATAGGCTGACAGGGCTGTAACCGCACCGAGACCTTTACCAAACCTTATCACAGTAGCTATTGCCCCCAGGACAAGGATTATGCCGGTAATAATATTTGCCGGTGTCAAAAGGGATATCTTCTTCTCAACTATTGGTTGTTCCGTCATTATTCTTTCTCCAAGGGCTTTTGAGTATCCTGGTTGTCCTCTTTTTTGGATTCTGCTTCAGCAAGGGCTTTATTAACAGCTTTTTCGATCTCTCTTTTATTGTCATTCGCCGCTTTTTCCAGGGCCGATACCAATTTGGCATCGGAAGCATCTTTAGCTTGCTGTAGTGAAATTTTTACAGCCTCCTCAGTTTCCTCTTTGGCGTTTTTGTCGATTCTCTTATTCATGGCATACGCTCCAAGTAAGAAAACAGGCCAGAGACCTACCACAATAGGAACAGCCGAAATAGCTCCTGATGTAAATTCCAGGGCCGGTTTATTACCTAGATTTTCCTTAAATCCAACATTACTGAACTCTGTTTTTGATAAATAAAGCCAACTGGTACCACCCATCTCCTTTTCTCCGTATATATGATCTATATACTTACCAGGGTGGTTTTTGATACGTTCACGGGCGATTTTCAGTAACTTCTCTCTTTTCCCAAAAGTGAGTGCCTGAGTTGGACAGGCTTCAACACAACCCGGTAGTAATCCTTTTTCCAATCTTGGATGACAGAGTGTACATTTTTGAACACGGGGAGTAAAAGCCTCATCATACTCATAGGTGGGAATCTCAAAGGGGCAAGCCATCATACAGTACCGGCAGCCGACACAGACGGTTTCATCATATACCACGGCCCCACTGGGTGTTTTCTTAAAAGCTTTGACAAAGCAGACGGCAGCACAAGCCGGTTCTAAGCAGTGGTTACACTGTACCTTTTTGAAGGTGACATCATCCGGATCTTCGGCAGTTTGATAGCGATTTACAACAGTAAATGATTGATTGCCGGTCCGGCGTTTTTCTTCAAAGACCGAAAGGTCATCAAACGGTTTATCAGGAGGGGCATGTTCGTTGACTTTGTTGCAGCCCTCTTCACATTTACGGCATCCAATACATAGCGCATTATCATAAAGGACACCGCCACTGTTTGGATAGCCCTCAAAATGATGACCTGATGATGCAACGGCTAATTCCCCAGGAATAAGAGCTAAATTTGCCGCGCCGACCCATTTGAGAAACCTTCTTCTCGATATAGACATGGAATTACCTCGATAGAATCCTATGAGTTAAAAATTACTGATCATTTATGCATTACTTGTTGCAATTGAAATCATTTATTTAATATCAAAACTTCTATTTTTCCGCATGACAAGCAACACAATCATTAGAAACCGGGTTGCTGATCTCCATGGCATTGTGGCATTGAAAACACTGCCCATGGTAAGCATCCTTTAATGTCGGCATTGCATTGACAGCTTCTCCGCCTGAAGCTGAATGACAGTTAACACATTTTTGAGGTGGATCATTGCTGCCCGGGCTGTTGTGATGACAGCTTTCACAAATGACGTTTTCCCCTTGATGGTAATAAGCTGCCAGTTTGTTATCTTTCATTCCGTTCATGAGCGATTCAATGATTGCCCGATGAGGAAAAATGGCTGCTTGATATTCGTCTGATATTACATCTATTTTAATTTCGCTTGTTAAAGCATCAAGATCCACAGGATTTGCTTTAATGGCCTTGTTCTTGAAATGATCTGCTGATAGCTTCATCCCCGAAGACCTTGCTTTTTTGATCTCCTCAATGGAAGCGGAATGGCATGACTGACAGGTTCTCGCATCACGCATGAACTCGCTTATAATAATAGAATGGCAGCCTACACAACTGTCTGCCTGCTGTTCTTTTTTATGACAACCCACACAGCTTTTTTCCGATTTTTCATCGTGCATGGCTTCGGCCAGGGTCACCCCAGCCCCTTCCTCAGACCTGGTCGGGGTATGGCAACTCTCGCATTTATCCATATTTTCATGATGACAAGTCCTGCATGTGGAAACCGCGTTTTCATGGGTATGATGGTTGAAAATGACAGCATTCATCGTCTCATCAGTAATCTTCTCAAAACCTTTTACAAAGGTCATATCCGGTTGATTTCTTTCAAGTCGTGGAATGGCTTTCACTTTCTCTATCTTCTGTAACTCGGAACCTTCGTGGCAACCTTCACATTTAACAGGACCGATATTGGCAGTATCGACTCCTTTTTCTGACAGGTTTTTCTGATGACAGGCAATACAGGATTGATGGGCTGCTGCTTGATAGGAGATATATTTATCGCGATCTTCCTCTTTATGACATGACCTGCAAGAATCCTCTTTTCCTTTTTCGTATGTTAATTCCTTTTTGGTTTCATCATAATCGTGATGGCAGGCATTGCAGGTATCTTCCTGGGATTTGATATGGCGATAATGCAGGGACTTATCGAATACAGGTAGCTCTTTTGCTGCGATTACAGCAGGCTGTTCGACATGACACTCTCCACATTCAACGGGACCTGCATCAAGATCTGCATTGTAACTCTCCTCATGACAGGAAATGCACTTTTCATGGTAGACATCAAGGGTTGTTTCTTTTTCGGTATCCACCAGTCTGTTGAATTTTAAAACCAACTTTTCATTCACTGATAAATGACAAACTGAGCAATCCTTTCCCCTTCTTTCTAATTCCCGGGTATGTATATCATGTCGAAAAATCACAGCCGGTCTTTCCAGTTCTCCGAATACCTTCATGGCATCAATAAGAACAACATCGGATTCCAAACGGTTAACCTCTTTTTTCTGGCTATCAAATGCGTATAGTGTCGAAATCAAAAAAAGAACACCAATTAGAGACACTGAAGTTATTAGATATTTCATTTTCGATTCTTGCCCTTTTTACAGGTTTGTCTTTGGAAAAAAATCCATTGGATTAAAAAGTGGAACGCAAACAAAACTTCAACTGTTAATATTTCTCGACTTAATTTAGCCATGGAAACATTTGAGTTGTCGTTGGATTCAACTTTTCATGATGATTGTGTTCCACCGTTTTTATGTCTGGTCAACTCATTTTTTGCTAATCTTCTGATTTTATAGGCTGAATCACGCAAGGCTCCGAAAACAACTCCACAACCATCGTCAAGACGGTCCTGATCGCCCAGATCGGCTAATTCCAGCATGTTAGTGCACAGGGTGATGACTTTTTCGATATTCTGTTCTGCTAATTTCCGCCTTTTGTTCATATTCTATTCATCTGGGATATAATATGAGACATTTTTGTGTGTTTTGTCTTTAGCACAATACATGCCAAGATTTAATCAGTAAACATTTTTTTATCTCTATTATTACATATACTTAAATGAAAAAATACTTTACTCTTTGGTCATGTCTCAGGCTATGAACAAGGGAATTCAAAGTGGACTTTAAACCGAAAAACCCAGTTTAATTAGGAGACTGACGAGTACCAACGGATTCACATTTAAAAAATCCCTGTATCGTGATGTCAACTTGAGACAAACATGGTACACGAGACAAGGGAAAGATAGAACTACGAAAAGATCACACAAAAAAGCATTCAATTCAACTATTTCAAGCCGTAAGAATCCAGGTAGCGATATAGGGTTGCACGGCCAACACCAAGTAATCTGGCGGCATCCTTCCTACTACCGTTGGTCTTTGAAAGCGCCATTATTACCTGTTCTTTTTTCATTTTTAGAGGAGGCCCGGTCTTTTTTCTGCTTTTGCGATGATGTGTAACAATTTCCGGGGGAAGATGGATCGTATTAATGACGCTATCTCTCGATTTAACATAGGCATATTCAATTGCATTTCTCAATTCCCTGACATTTCCCGGCCAGGAATAGGATGATAATGCATCAATGGCTTCATTGGTGTATCCCAATACAGACCTTTCGGTTTCAGTAGCAACCATTTCAATAAAATGCTCAACAAGAACAGGGATATCCAACCGTCGTTCACGAAGTGGTGGCAAATTGATAGGGACCACACATAGACGGTAGTAAAGATCTCTTCTGAACTTTTTGTTCTTCAGGAGCTGTTTCAGATTCTGATTGGTGGCACTGATGATGCGGATATCCACGTGGATGGATTTTTCACCACCAACTCTCTCAAAGTTTTTTTCCTGTAAAACCCTAAGTAGTTTCACTTGCATGGCAGGAGACAGTTCGGCAACCTCATCCAGAAAAAGGGTACCCTTATCGGCGAGTTCAAATCGACCCTTTTTATCGCAGATTGCACCAGTAAACGATCCTTTGACATGACCGAAAAGTTCACTCTCCAGAATACCTTCCGGCAAAGCCCCACAATTGACAGCCACAAATGGTTTGTCGGCTCGAGGGCCCATATCATGGATTGCATTTGCCACCAGTTCTTTCCCGGTTCCGCTCTCTCCTTCAATCAGAATGGGAGCCTGTATGGTTGATACTTCTTTTATTTGCTCAAAAACTGCCAGCATTTTTGGATCTTTGGTGATCAATCGCCCTAGAGCATGATGGTGCTTCAAGTGTCCCTTAAGGATCTCCAGATCCGTTTCATCCTTGAACATAATCAACGCACCGATGTTGTTGTTAATCTCATCTGTAAGCGGTAAAGTCAGCATTTCCAGTATTTTTTTCTTCCCATCAGGTCTGACAAAATCAATCCGTTTCCTGGTATTATTATATTCCTCTTTATTCAGTGATCCGTCGCAAAAATCGCAGTTCCCCCCACAAAATCTACCCGCAAAAACATCATGGCAGTCTTTTCCCAAAATATATTCCCGCTTCAGGGAGGTAATTTTTTCTGCTGCTTTGTTGAAAAAGAAGATGATTCTTTTTTCGTTGTGTGCCATTACACCATCCAGCATATTATCGAGAATCAGTTGTTGATGCCTTCTGGCAATAAATAGCGTATTTAAAGAATCAGAATTAAAAAGAGTGTTTATATTCTTCCTGATCATATCCATCGCTTTTTTGACTAATTGAATGTCATTTTTCTGACCATCATCTTGGGTTGAGTCTGGTGTATTCCAGTGAAAATGAGGCATCATTGCAGGGAGTATGGTTCTTGAAATATTCTTTGGATCACCGATGGTGATGATAAGATCAAACATATAAGGTTTGATTTTATGGAAAGAGAGGTTGCTGGAAGTTGAGACATCAAACCCGTCTTCTGCTATAAGTTGCCTGACAACTGGACTGATTTCACTTGGTGAAACAGTGGCACTTTGAAACTCAATATTGTTATTAATATCTGAATTCCGAGCAATAACTTCCGCTATCATGTGAAGATTGAAGCAACTATTGCTAAGAAAAAGAACCAAATGTTTGTGATTATTAATTGTCATTCTTTTCTTTCAAAATTCAGATGCTGAACAATATCAGACCTGGTACTCTGAAATGAACTGCGGTTAAAGGGATCGATATTCCTGCTTACACCAACCCGGGTCTTTTGCCTTTTCTTTACCAGGAGTGATAAAAAAGACACCAAAAAAAACTACCAAAGATCTTTCTTGTGCCGCTGCAGGTTTCGTATCTCACTATGGGACTAATAAAATTATGATGAAGATGTCTTGCAGGTAACCGACTAAAGTACTCAGGGCAGCAAAGGGATCGCATAGGCATCGTTAGTTTATGGAAATATCAAAAATAATAGAAAGCCTTCATCTCCAATCCTAATTCTCCAGGGAATCCCGGTTCCTTGGAATTAGGCAAATCAATCAAATTGTATTATCTGGCTGATTTATTTCTGGTAGCCTGTCCCGGGGCAGGGTTATCTTAAAGGTAGTGCCCTGGTCGAGAACAGAATCAAAATCCACTTTACCTCCATGCTGCTGAATGATCTTTTTTGTCATCAACAGACCCAGACCTGTTCCTCCCAAGCCTTTCGTAGTAAAGAAAGTGGTAAAGATTTTCCTTTTAATCTCATAGTCCATCCCGCAACCATTGTCAACGACTTCATAGACAATTGAATTGTCATTTTCGTATACACGGAAGATTATAAGGAGATCATCAGGATTTTCACTGATGCAGCAGGCATCAATTGCATTTCCCAGAAGATTGGAGAGACATTCATGCATTCCCTCTTCATCAAGGGCTGCCGGTCCAATGTTATCCTGAAACTCAGATACTAATTTAATGCCCAGTTGTCTGATTTTTACAGAATAAGTATTCACCACTTCCCTCGCGATTTCCACTGGGTCACACAGGCCGGTTTTGATTTCCTGCCCTTTGGAAAAATTAAGGAACTCTTTGACAAAGGTAGACACTCTTTTAGTATTACGATTAAGCATCTCCATTCCCTTCTGAATTCTGGCAGCATCTCCCTTCTGAAGACCGGAGTTAAGCATATACTCGCCTCCTTCAAGACCGGTTAAGACGTTTTTAATTCCATGAGCCAAACCTGCAACAGTTTTTCCAACTGCGGCTAACCGCTCCGCTTCAAGGTTCTCCGCTTCCAGTTTTTTAATCCTGCGAATATCATGAATCCAGAATGCTTTCCCCTTGTATTGTTCATTTGCTAGCAGTTTGATTCCGGTTAACCGGGCAGGGAAAGAGTCTCCGTTTATATTGCAGACCTTTGTTTCATGCAGATAAACAGGACCTTCACTGGTTGATACTTTTTCCAGAAACCCCTTGGGAAAAATGGTAATAAAATCTTCATCCCGCAAATGACTTTTGTCTTTTATATCCAGCATTCTTTCAGCTGCCTGGTTAAAAACAGTAATATTGTCATTTTCATCCACTGCGATTATCCCGTAGAGTGACGATGAAATCAGAGATATCATCGTCGTATTGGTCATTTTTAGCTCTTCCTGGAGTTCCAGTGTTTCCGTGATGTCAACAGCCATTTCCAATACATAATCAGATATCCCGTTTTCAATTTCAAAAGGAACCGTGGTAACCAGTAATTCGATTGGTTTACCCTCTTTGTCTATTACTGTGGAACGACCCGAATGCATTTGACCGTCACTGAAAGTACGCAGTGCCATGCAGTCATCACACATGTCAGATCTATTTTTTAGTATTTCATAACAATAAGCTCCTTCAATAGGGCCAAAAAAGCTTCTTGTCTTCTTGTTGATTTCGATGATTTTGAAATTCTTGTTAATAATCAATATATCATAAGGGACATGTTCAAAGAGGTTCAGATATTTCTGGTGTATCAATTCTGTATCGGAAATATCAGTAGTCGTTTCTATAATATAAGGGATTTTTCCGTTATCATCTATTACAGGAAATGTTTTTCGTATCTGGCAGGATTTTTTGCCATACTGGTTCCTGCTGATATCTTCAAATGCTCTGGGAATCCCATCTTCAAAAACCGCAACACCTTTGCAATGGGGGCATTTGGAATCCAGATGCTTATAAACCTCATAACATTTTTTATGCTGCCAGGCACCAAATTTACCTTCAAAATCGCGGTTAACCTTAACGACATTATACTCCGTATCTATAACAACAGCAGACATGGGCAAGGCATCGAACAGGTTTTGTTCAATCCATTGATTCAGGTTGAAGGATTGGGTCATGGATATCCTTTACAATTATTCGGTTAGATCTATAACTGTATTGTCTTCTTTCCACAGTACATGGTGGCAGATTCAGTTTCAAGTGCCATTAGTAGCACGCTTGTGTTTTTATTCTGCTGGACAAAATCATATTGCACTGCAACTCTTCCTATTCACTAAAACAGTTTTTTTTAAACCCGGTAAAAAATATATTGAAGAAATACTGAGAATGTGACCAGTTAAGGAGAAGCAGAATTTAATGACAATTGATTCCAATCGATCAGAACTTATTGAATCTGCGTCGTTGGCACTTTTACTACGATTTTGCGAATAGTGCAAAAAATGGGAATTCTGTTCGTGTGTTAATATCTCGTGTCTCATGTTGGTCTCGTATTAATAATTATGAGACGGCAGTTTTCCCCTTCACGGCTTTGAATATAACAAATGTTGTTGATAAAAGATATCTTTTCATCTCTTTGTCTTGCTGTTTATAATAATTAGGTTGAGACATAAGGATTATTATTGTGTTCACAAGTTGACATTTATCTGATTTTTTAGGCTTTATTTGGAGGGTGATATTTTGCTATTGGCACGTATTATGCTGCTGAAGATCACAAAACATCATAATGTCTCATATTATACCCGCAAATTAGATGGAGATGGCAACTAAACAGGAGACTGCAAATAAGAATCTGGCAAACCTCATTGCACTTTGCTGTGAAATGCTGGAATTAGCTGATCTTGGGGATAATTACCGGGTTGATGATGGCTGTGGGGTGGTTTTTGGATCTTTACGAGATTCTGCGTATAAGATAAGAAGGTTAGCAAAGGAAGAACTGCTTAAACATGATAGCAGAAGGGAGACAAAATCACGGAATCGGCAATCCAAACCGAAGACTTACTGCGATTTGTCGACCAAGATCGAAAGTATTCAATCTGAATAATCCATTAATGCTAATAATTGCACTTCTTACAGATCATGAGTATAAGAAAAAAAGTCCTGGTCGTGGATGATGAGCAAGACGTTTTGATCTATCTGTCGACACTGTTTGAAGACAACGGATTTGAAGCAGTTACCGCTTCAGATGGTATTAGGGCGTTGCAGACTGCCAAATCAGAAATCCCGGATCTGATTACCCTGGATATAACAATGCCTGAACAATCAGGAATCAAAACCTATCAGCATTTAAAAAACGATGATCAACTTCGTACTATTCCGGTTATTATTATCACAGCCGTTGGCGAGTCTATAAAAAGTGTTCTGAACGAATTTGCATCTTTCCCGAAGCCGGAAGGATTTATCAGTAAACCCGTTGACCAGAAGAGTCTTATTGCCCTTGCAAAAAACTTATTGTCTTGAATTTGGATACGATTAATAGAATTCTGTGCATCTCATCCGGCGGTGGATGATTATTTTGAAACAAGAAAACCCGATTGCATGATCAAATGTATCCTGCGATATAGCCAGCACCATCCGTCATGGCTTTAGATTTCTTGTTGCAATTATTCAAACAAAGGAGATAAAGAATGACGCTCTCATCGGAAAAAAGAATCCTGGTAGTGGATGATGAACCGGATGTCAGAGATTTTTTGGCTACCTGTTTGGAAGATGCAGGTTTTCAGGTTGAAACAGCAATAGATGGGTTTGACGCTTTGGAAAAAATCGAAAAGCATCCACCTGATCTGATTACGCTTGATCTGGTAATGCCCAGAATTTCCGGGATTAAACTGATGCGCAAACTTCATAAAAATAAAACCTTGAAAAAGATCCCGATAATTATCGTAACTGCACACGCCAAAGATGAGCTGGGCCAAAAGGATCTTGAGGAATTATATGCAGAAGAGGTCAGACCGGCTCCTGAATATATCGTTGAAAAACCAATAACCCCATCAAAACTAGTTGCCGGAATTGCCAAGATTTTGAATGTACAAATAATTGGTGAGATTGCCTTGGAAAGAAATGATATATTGAATCTGGTAAAAACCTGCAGTCCCGAAAAACTAAAGGAGATACAAAACCTATTGGGTTAAAACGAAAAATAGAAAAATTAACTGTTTTACTGGATACCCGGAACTGGCGTATTTGATCTGCTTTGGTAATAAATATCTTAAGCTGATTTTTGTCTTCAATAATCAATGGGTAACTATTCAGGATGTTAGACTAAAAGGTAGAAGGTTTTTATGTTTATGAATTGATCAATTGAACGTTTGCTGCTCCCTACAACATAAAGAAAGGTATTAAATTTTTCTGTTTTACCTGAAAGTCTGATACCATAACCTATCCTCCTGGGTCGTTACAACTTTAGCCTGTAATAGGGCAAGTGAGGCGACGTTGCGACATCAATCCTTTCGACATGGAGTTCATCCCAAAGAGGAGAAGTCTTACACCCAATCAAAATCCATCGAATCGATTCCCCTTCCCGACGAAGTTTTTATCCCGCTTCAACAACATATAGGCCGTGCCTGTACAGCTATCGTGAACAAAAAAGATGAGGTAAAAACCGGTCAGGTAATCGGAAAGGCATCGGGATTTATTTCCAGTCCTGTTCATTCCTCCGTAACAGGGATAGTTAAGGAGATTGGCCTAAACATGAACCACCTGGGCGTAAGAATTCCCACTGTACGTATTCAAAGAACCGGAGATGATGACTGGCAGTATTTGACAATCCCTGACAACTGGCAATTAGCTTCATCTGAAGAGCTGAACAGGGTTGTTTTTGAAGCTGGCATTGTAGGAATGGGAGGTGCCGCTTTTCCTTCCCATGTAAAGCTATCCCCACTCCTGGAAAAACCTGTCGATTCTTTCATTTTGAACGGCTGTGAATGTGAGCCTTATCTTACCTGTGATCACCGGATCATGCTGGAGCAAACCGATAAAATTTTAACCGGCATGGCAATTATTATGAAAATGCTGGCAGCAAAACAAGGATTTATCGGTATTGAAAAGAATAAGCCGGATGCCATTAAGAAGATGAGGGAACAAGTAAAAGCTGGTGACTACCCGTTTAAGGTCGTCCCTCTAAAGGTCAAATACCCGCAAGGCGCCGAGAAGATGCTGATTAAAGCCATATTGAATCGCAAAGTCCCTACAGGTGGCTTGCCCGGTGATGTGGGTGTTATTGTCCATAACGTGGGAACTGCTCTCGCTGTAACGGAAGCCGTGGTCGAAGGAAAACCGCTAATTAAAAGAGTTGTCTCCATGACGGGTGATGCGCTACACTCTCCCAAAAATGTTGAGATAAGGATAGGATCACCCCTTAACTATATCATCAAACATTGTGGTGGTTTAAAGGAGGAAGCCACCTCAATTATACTGGGAGGCCCCATGATGGGGGTTTCATTGTTTGATCTGTCAATTCCCATAGTTAAAGCATCCAGTGGTGTTTTATGCACCCGACACCCTCAAAAATCCTCTCAGGAGCCGGGTCCATGTATTCGCTGCAACTCCTGTGTTTCAGCCTGTCCGATGTTTCTTCTCCCAAACAGACTGGCCCGGTTTTCAGAGAAGGAGTTCTACGAAGAAAGTGATCGTTTTGGTATCTTAAACTGCATTGAATGTGGATGTTGCGTTTATGTTTGCCCTTCTAAAATACCTCTATTACAGTGGATAAGAGTGGGCAAATTTATCGTTAACGAAAACAAGAAACTAGCTGCCAGCTAAATCTGGATTACAATTGAAGAGGTTGTTTAATGGAACCAACACCAGAAAAAATGACCAATCAATCGAAAAAAGATCCCAAAGAAGCGTTTTGGAAACCCGAGGGCATCCCCTTGGTTTTAGCATCCTCACCCCACGTTACAAAAAACACCAGTGTCGTAAAAATAATGTGGTCAGTGATACTGGCCCTGCTTCCCGCTTCGGTAATGGCTGTTATCTACTTTGGGCGATCAGCAGTTTTTTTGATTGTGGTTTGCGTTATATCTTCTCTGATTACAGAAGTGATCATCAGGTTCATCAAAGGCCAGAGTCTAATCATTAAAGACGGAAGTGCCATTATCACAGGTCTGCTGCTGGCATTGACTTTGCCTCCGACTTTTCCCCTCTCCAGTGCTGTAATAGGGTCGGTTTTCGCTATTGCCATCGGTAAGCAGGTTTTTGGTGGCTTGGGATATAATATTTTTAATCCTGCACTGATTGGTCGAGCTTTTCTTCAAGCCAGCTTCCCGGTTCCCATGACAACCTGGGTTTTACCATTTGTAAAATTTGATGGAATTAGCGCTGCCACACCCTTGGGGCTGTTTAAATTCGAAAAGATCTCCACCGATCTGCTGTCGCTTCTCACGGGAAATATTGGCGGCACCCTGGGAGAAACCTGCGCCTTGGCGATAATAGGCGGGGGATTGTTTCTGCTGATTTTACACCATGCCGACTGGAGAATTCCATTAAGCTGTCTGGCAACGGTGCTTATCATTAGTACCGGCTTTTGGCTTGTAAATGATCGGGAATTTGCCAATCCTTTGTTTCATCTGCTATCAGGAGGTTTGTTGCTGGGAGCTTTTTTTATGGCTACCGATATGGTAACCTCACCCATTACACCAAAAGGTACCTGGATATTCGGTATGGGGGCTGGCGTGCTTATAATGGTCATAAGACTATTCGGGGGACTGGCTGAAGGGGTCATGTACTCAATACTTCTCATGAATGCGGTGACACCGTTAATTAATCGATACACAAAGCCGCAAATTTTTGGAGAAAAGCCAAAATGAAAACAGCACTCAAAATGTTTTTGGCTTTAACCCTTATATCCGTGTTATCAGGAGCTTTGTTGGCCGCAATGGACAGTTATACGGCACCCAGGATACAGGACAATTTTTACAGAGATCTGATTGAGGCCATAACCCTGGTTTTACCGAAGTATGATCGTTATGAAGAGGTCAACACAAATCAGTATCCAATCTATGTTGGAAAACAGGAAGATCTCGATGACCCGGTTGGTTTGGCTTTTAAAGTAACTGGGAACGGTTTCCAAGGGAAAATCTCAATCATGATTGGCGTCACTCCTGATTTCTCTCATCTGACAGCCATTAAAATTCTTGAGCAAATCGAAACTCCCGGATTGGGAACCAAAATTGTAATTGATCCTTCCAATAAAAAAGATCCTTATTGGTTTGCCAATCAATTTAAAGATCTGAAGCTGGAGCCTTATATCAAATTAGTAAAAAACGTGAAGCCTAAAAACGACAATGAAATCCAGGCCATAACCGGAGCAACCATATCGTCCAAAGCAGTTGTTCGAATTTTAAACGAGCGAATCAAGGAGGTTGAAGAGGCGTACCGAAAGCAGTTAAGTGTTAAAACCGACTAAATCCAGGAAAACAAATGCCAAAAAGAGTAAATAAGCTGTCCTATGAGTTCTTGAAAGGGATATGGGATGAAAACCCGGTGTTAATAAGCCTGCTGGGGTTATGCCCGACACTTGCCGTTACCAACTCGGCTATTAATGGTCTGGCCATAAGCTTGGCCACCGGGTTTGTTTTAATCTGTTCCAGTCTGTTAATCTCGTCCGTTAGAAAACTGATACCCAAACAAGTTCGCATAGCCTGTTATATTGTGATAATAGCAACATTTGTAACCATTGCGGATCGATACCTTGCAGCATTCCATCCGTCTATCAGCAAAGACCTGGGGCCGTATGTCCCTCTGATTGTCGTTAACTGCGTGATTCTTGGCAGGCAGGAGGCCTTCTCTGCGAAAAACAATCCCTGGCGATCTACTCTGGACAGTAGCGGTATGTTTGTCGGATTCCTACTGGTTTTACTGGTTCTTGGAAGCATCAGGGAAATACTGGGATCAGGTTCGGTTTTTAATTTTCAGATAATGGGAGACTGGTTTATACCCTGGATGGTGATGATCCTGCCTCCGGGCGCTTTTTTTACACTTGGAATTCTAATCGCATTGGTAAACCTGATTAATCAAAAACGAGCTAAATGATGGAACTGATTTTAATATTCATTTCAGCCGCAGTCGTTAATAATTTTGTTCTGTCCTATTTTTTGGGGATCTGTCCCTTTGTCGGCGTGTCCAAGAGAATCTCTTCTGCCGTCAGTATGGGAATGGCTGTAACATTTGTCATGACAATAACCGCCGTCGTAACCTGGCTGATTTATCATCTGATTCTGGTTCCTTTTAAACTCGAGATCCTGGAGTATGTGACCTTTATCCTGGTCATCGCCTCGCTGGTGCAACTTGTAGAAATGTTTATTCAAAAAATAAGTCAACCTCTCTACGAAGTCCTGGGGATTTACCTGCCCTTGATAACCACCAACTGTGCAATTCTCGGGTTGGCTTTGTTTGCAGTCCTGAGAGAGTACACTTTTATTGAGAGCATAATATTTGGGGTGGGTGCCGGAGCGGGTTTTACCCTGGCATTGGTCATTATGGCTGGTATTCGTGAGGAATTGGAGCTGGCAGAGGTTCCCGGTATTTTTCAAGGAGCCGGGATAACGATGATTGTAGCAGGATGTTTGGCGTTAGCTTTCATGGGGTTTGCCGGCATTTCATAGATTGGATCTCGACAGACTTTGCCTTCTGCCTGGATAGGATTTGCAGTTTATTGAATGATTAATGGCATCTTCAACAATATTAGTCTTATATCCAACTTTTAACCCCGAATGAGCATGAACTTGACTTCTTTGATTGTATCGATGATCTGCCTGGGAGGATTGGGGGCCCTGTTTTCACTGGGACTGGCTTTAGCCCATGCCAAACTGCAGGTTTATGTTGATCCCAGATTGGAGAATGTTGTCGAAGAATTGCCGGGAGTGAACTGTGGAGGTTGTGGTTATCCCGGCTGCAGCGCTTTTGCAAATGCAATCATCTCCGGAATGGCAGAAATAACCGCATGTCCGGTAAACACGCAAGATGGGATAACCGGTATTTCAGATATTATGGGGGTGCAGGCTGAAGTAAAGGTTAAGGAATACGCCAGGGTGCTGTGCCGTGGCGGCAATAACGAGACAATTCCAAAAGCAGATTATCGTGGTATCAAAACCTGCATTGCAGCACATCTAACATTCGGAGGCGATAAGCTGTGCCGATACGGTTGTCTCGGATACGGCGATTGCGTAAGCAGCTGTCCTTTTGATGCTATCCAAATTGATGATAATGGTTTGCCCCGGGTCAATGAAGACAAATGCACCGGTTGTGGAAATTGTGAAGAAATTTGTCCACGAAGCATCATTGAGATCCATCCGGCCAATCACAATCTGTTTATATTTTGCAAGAGCCAGGATGAAGCAAAATATACTCGCTTGGTTTGTACACGCGCCTGTAATGGCTGCAAATCATGTCAGAAAAAAGCAGGGGAAGACAAAATCAGCGTTATAAACAATCTGGCAAGAATTAACTATGACATTTACGGAGTTGTAGATGAAGTCCCCACTACACAATGTAAAAATCATGCCATTGATCTGCTTAGAAATCCTTTTGAGATGAATCCATTAAACAAGAAAAACCATGACTCTGTTTGAAGCAGAATCCGGAGTCGTTATCAGCATTTCGGGAAGTAGAGCTGTCGTACGACTTACAGGAACTGACGTATGCCAGCATTGTGCTGTTAATATATTCTGCCGGACTAATAGCACAGATACAAACGAGGTTACGGTCCAGAACGAGATAGGAGCAAATGTTGGCTCCCATGTTCGGTTATCTGAAAAAGGTAATCTGTTGCTGCTCCTGGCGGTACTGCAATTTGGTGTGCCTCTTACAGGCCTTTTACTGGGAATCCTTTTTGCCCGTTTTTTTCAAATCTCAATCGACAGTTTTCCGGATGAGCTAAGCATGAGTCTGTTCGGTTTTTTCGGATTGATATTAGGTGGAGCAATAACCTGGTTCTGTTTAAAAAGGAAAGCTGTCAATATCTCCCCCGCTTTTAGAATCATTTCAGTCGATCCAGCTGACCAAACCTCGGTTTGATTATTCCTGACATTAATTCGCTTCATTCAGAACTTTATTAATTTCTCGCTTATATTTATCATGCTATTTTAAAGTAGATTTCAAGAAACATTATCCGGATGAAACCATAAAAAATCTGAACTGTTTTTCATTTTTGCCAAGGAGTCAGCATGATTGTAAAAGAAAAACTAAACCAAGCTATTGAAATATTGAATGACTTAAAAATTGACATGTGGTTGATTTTCTGCAGAGAATCAACAACGATTCCTGATCCTTCCATACCCCTGGTAGTCGGACATAATATTGTCGGACAGTCAGCCTTTCTGATCACAAAGAACGGTGATACCATCGCCATTGTGTCCGGATACGATGCTGCTGACTTTATCAATTCGGGGGTCTATAAAGAGGTTATTTCATACAAGGAGAGTATCTCGGATGAATTACTGCAAAAACTTTATCAACACAACCCGGGAACGATTGCCATAAATTATTCAAAAGGTAGTGTTTCTGCGGATGGTCTTACCCATGGGATGTACCTGCTTTTAACCGAGTATTTAACAGACACGCCTTATCTCAATAAGCTGGTCAGCGCCGAAAAAATACTGTTCAGCGTAAGAGGGAGAAAAAATCGGTTTGAAATCGACCATCTAAAGAAGGCTGCTGTCATTGCCGATCAATGCTGGCATATGTCAATACCAATGATCGAACCGGGTATGACCGAAATTCAAATTGCTGCATTGATTGCCAATAATTTGCAGAAACTGGGTTCACGCAACTCCTTCAATCCCATTGTGAATGCCGGGGCAAAAACCAGCCCTGGTCACGGATCTCCAACAGATGCTGTCTTGGAGGAGGGCGATTTGTTGCATATTGACTTCGGGGCATTAGTGGAGGGTTACTGCTCCGATATTCAACGGGTGGCTTACTTCAGGCGAAAAGGTGAAATATCCCCTCCCGAACCTTTACTGCGAGCATTCGATAAAATAAAATCAATCATTGATGTCACCTCAAAAGAATATAAAACAGGAGCACTTGGTTTTGAGATAGATGGAATTGCCAGGAAGATGCTGAGAGATAATGGCTATGAAGAATACAATCACTGTTTGGGACATCAGATCGGAAGAGAAGTACATGACGGGGCGTCGCTGGTAGGTCCAAGCTGGAAAAGATACGGGGAGGCTCCCAGAATACCGTTGGAAGCCAACAACACCTTTACGGCAGAACTTGGAATATCCTTGCCAGGGATAGGGTATGTCAGCCTGGAAGAGGACTTGATGGTTACTGACGAAGGAGGAGTCTTCCTGGGACCAAGACAAACCGAATTGATCATCAAGTAGGGGATGTTGTTGACAAGGCATACAAAAGTTTCAGAAACAAAACTGTTCAATCAAGTGATAACACCTTTCTATCGCTAGTTATTTTAACACCGTTTTTCATGCCATAGCATTAAACAAAACCAAATCATCAACATTTTTTTGTACACTTAGTCAACAACGTCCCCTTGTTCTGTTTCCGTTTCAGTTAGAAAAAGGAGTTACAGGTACTCAGTTGCAGGGGCTCTTGACACTCTTCAGTCCAGTTTCTTACTATCAATGCTTTATGTCTTTTATTCAGTATTAGTTTGTTCAAAACCCTATTGATGTTCTTTACCGAGCCCATAATATCCGTCCTGGTTTTTAAGGTTGGTGTGAATAGGGATTTGAATACTTACAGCTTTGACTATTTAGTGAGAAACCAATGAGCGATTATTTTAAGAATACTCCAGACGGGAATGGAATGTTTGGAGAATATGGCGGTAGTTTTATTCCGCCGGAACTCCAAAAAGAGATGGATCAGATTACGGATGCCTACTATGCCATCAGCAAATCCCATCAGTTCATTTCTGAATTAAGGAGTATTCGCAAACATTTTCAGGGTCGTCCAACGCCGGTTTATTTTGCGAGAAATCTATCTGAGGAGTGTGGGGGAAGGATCTATTTGAAACGGGAGGATCTGAACCATACAGGGGCTCATAAACTGAACCATTGCATGGGCGAGGCGCTGTTGGCCAAATATCTTGGTAAAAAGAAGCTCATTGCCGAAACGGGGGCCGGTCAGCACGGTGTTGCTCTCGCAACTGCAGCCGCCTATTTTCGGTTGGATTGCGAGATCCATATGGGAGAGGTGGATATCGCCAAAGAGCACCCCAATGTTGTTCGCATGAAGATACTTGGGGCAAAAGTAGTTCCGGTGACTCACGGTCTCAAAACTTTGAAGGAAGCGGTGGATAGTGCTTTTGAAGCATACCTGAAAGATCCGGTCAATGCGATCTATTGTATCGGATCCGTTGTCGGACCGCATCCCTTTCCAATGATGGTGCGGGATTTTCAGCGTGTCGTTGGGGTTGAAGCCAGGGAGCAATTTTTTGAGATGACCGGTGAGATGCCGGATAATGTTGTAGCCTGCGTGGGAGGCGGGAGCAATGCCATGGGTATCTTTTCGGCTTTTCTGGATGAACCGTCAACAAGTCTGTATGGCGTGGAACCTTTGGGAAGGGGTGACCAGACCGGAGACCATGCGGCGACTTTAACTTACGGAAGACCGGGTCTGCTTCATGGATTCAAGTGTTATCTGCTACAGGATGAACAAGGGGGACCGTCTCCGGTTTATTCAATTGCGAGCGGATTGGACTATCCGGGAGTCGGGCCGGAGCATTCCATGCTGTTTGATAAAAAGAAGGTGCACTACAAAACCGCCTCGGATAAAGAATGTCTTGATGCTTTTTTTAAACTAAGCCGTAAGGAAGGCATCATCCCGGCTTTAGAAAGCGCCCACGCGGTGGCCTATGCTATGGAACTGGCAAATGCGAAACCACGTCAATCCATCCTGGTTAATCTTAGCGGTCGTGGAGATAAGGATATCGACTTTGTGGTAGAAAACTTCGGCTATGGTGAGGATAGTTAACGGCAATGATGCGAAGGGTATGATTCACAAGGATGTTCTGTATACTCTTATAAGTGTGGTATTGGAGCAAACGAAACGAGGAGTCTGCCTTTCTCAGCCACTTCAAACACTATTTTGACATTACGGTAGGTTCTAACGCTGGTTGCTTAAGGTGGGTAACCGGAAAAGGCATTACGGAGCTTAATCAGTTCATGTTTTTTGCATCATCCATGAAATGAGGTTCCAGCGTTTGTTTATTTTTTTTGCAGTTCTCAGGTGCTTGAACACGTACCATTCAAAGATGCCAATCAGTCGATAGGATGCCTTGATTTTTTTATAAATGGAGGAAGATTTAAAGCGTTTCTCCAGAAAATCTACATTATTCTCGCTCCAGAGTTCCTCAACCATGGCTTCGGGCGCTAAGGTTGAGGGTATGGATTGCAGCATCTCTTTTATCAGAAACACCCAGTTGCTTGCCATCACCATGCCGGAATACAAGCCGGAGGAGCCAAAAGGATCGATAAAACCGGCGGCATCTCCAATCAAAACAACTCCCGGAATGGGAATAAATCTATCCACCATTTTGGCATTGGACAAACCGGTGGGTTCTTCCAGTTCAATCTCCGCATGGTCGAAATAGGAGCTGAACCCAGGGTAGTCTGTTTTTAGATGGTTCCAAACAGAAAGCATCAGTTCATTGTCAGGCATCTGCACTGTTTTGGTCATTTTGGGACCATGCATCATACGAAGCATTAGCCCCAGCTCAACCTTTTTGCCTCCCACCGGGAACATGTAAGCCACCGATTGTGGGAAATCGGGGGCCAGCGAAAGGTCGCCATTGCCAATTAAATAAAACTGAAGATCGGGTATCTTACCGATATCAAAATCAGCGATGGTCGCCCGACACTTGATCATGGGACATATAAGCTGGTCGTAATCAACGTGAGCTTGCTTTCCAATGACGCTCCTATGGCCGTCACAAGCAAATACGGCTTTCCCTTTAACTTCCATTACCTTGTTGGATGGATCGGAATAGACAACACCGCTGCATATCCCTGATGGACTGAAAAGCAGGCTCTCAACACAGGCGTTGGTCCTTATTTCCAGATCCAGGCTGTCTGCCTTGGAGAGCAGTCTATCGATCAGATCCCGCCACTCAAAAAAGTAAAGGGGCTTCTCTCCGTAAAGCTTGAATCTTTTTTGATCTCCCGGACTGTGATAGATCGAATGCCCCTGGCTCTTAAAACACTTTGACTCAAAAAACTCAATCCCCAACAAACTCTCCAAGAATGGATTTGATCTGAAGCTTTCTCCTCTCGGTTGAGGCCCGGGCTCAGTGCCTTTTTCCAGAATCAGGGTTTTTAACCCATTTTGAGCTGCGATAATTCCTGCAGTAAGTCCGGCCGGTCCGGCTCCAACGACTATTAAATCGTAAAATTGTTCTGCATTCATCTTATCTTCCGGTCTAAAGGGTTAAATCAGCATTGGTGGAAATTTATTTTAAGACAAACTATTCTTTTTCAGCAATGTCCGGTTAGGTTATTGCTACAACAACGAGAAACGGCTTTCAAAATAATGGAATGTACAAAGACGCCATTACTTTGACTTAACTATTATTTGTTTAGAAAAAGTAGGATGGGCTACTCGTTGCCCATCAATAGAAAGCAATGTTGGGCAACGAGTAGCC
>JAHJTV010000070.1 GCA_018829445.1 bacterium | reverse complement strand
TTCTCTGTCATGCCGGACTTGATCCGGCATCCAGCGTTTTGAAATAATTATGGATTCCGTATCGAGCACGGAATGACAACATATCAGCTTTCTATAGTCTTAAATTTCAATAAATTATATAAGAACTCAAAACTGTTCAGGTACTTAGTACTTAGCATATAAAAGCTGAATATTGTTTTCTTCTGTTAGTGTCGGGTAAAAATATGGACTGACACTATATATAACAATATGAACCGATTGAAAGAATTAGAAGGATAACCAAGCATAATCTTGGAATGCTTTTCATTGTATGCAAAATTTATTCAGATCTCTACAAATCCTAATATTGTTTATTCCGAATGTGCATTACATCATATCCAAATTATATTTGGAATCTCTATAAATGTTCAATGAATTGCTTCTGGATTTTAAGCCGATCCCTTTGGGAACAGTTAATTATTAAAGTAAGAGCAATTCTTTAGCCTGAGCCCAGAAATCTTTGTAATCCCCTGTTGCCCTTTTCTGGGCATCGATTCGTCTTTGGTTGATCTCTTTATAGTGAAGGTTCATTAAAGATACAAAATATTTATCTATTGCTGATTGATTAACTTTTTCCTCAAGAACTTTCTTTACTTCAATCTCCTGCATCCCTTTTCTATAGGGGCGATCTTCTGTCAAAGCTGTAAAAATGTCTGCAACAGCCAGAATCCTACATTCAGCATCCAGTTCATCTCCTTTATAATGAAAGGGATAGCCTGATCCATCCAGCTTTTCGTGATGTGAAGACGCCCATCGATTGAGGTTGCCAGCCACCTTGATATTGTTTAAGACCTGTCTGGTATAGTAGGTGTGTTTCTTAATAATATTAAACTCCTTTTTGGACAGAGGAGAATCCTTGTCCAAAATCTCGTTAGGAACAGCCAGTTTTCCAATATCGTGCATATAACCGGCAATACCAATCAACTTGGATCTTGATTCAGTCATTCCATTAAGTCGGGCAAGAGTTGTGGCCACAACTGCCACACCTCTTGAATGTGTTGCGGTAAATTTGCTCCTAAAATCGATGATGTGACTAAATAGCATCGCAATTTTTTGAAGCTTGTCCAGGTCGGCATGAATAATGGGTAAGGTCATCATTCTTTTAAGGATGAAAACCAGATGTGAAGACGTGATATCCAGCCAGAACGATTCTCGTTCAGAGATTTCCAGAAAACGATCAACGACTTCCGGTTTGAAGTATTTATCATTGGAAGTTACAATTTTCTGGCGTATAGCGTTGATCTGATCAAGAATATTTGATGTTTGATCGATCAGAATATCAACTCGATCAGCGAGATGGATAATATGGCTCTCAATAGGCACAGATTCACCGTGAAAGCTGGCACCTTCCCCATCAGCCCAGGGAACATGATGGAAGCGAATTATTCTGGCAATTTTGGAAAAAAGGGAAAAATCTTTTAGTAGCAGATATCCAAGAACGCAATGCTTGTGAGGCTTGTCTATTTCATATCGGGCTAGTTCTGCCTGCTCATCAATTGAATAGGCAATAGCACCAATATCATGCAGAGAACTGGCAATGAATATATTATTAAAATGCTCCTTGTGAAAACCCATCGCCGATGCTATTTTGCAGGCAATATAGGCTACTCTTTTATGATGGCTGATGATTCTTGGGTTGATCAGGTCAATAGCTTCAGATAAACAGTTGACCAGATCGAACAGGGGTATATCTATCTGATATTTATTAGATGTATTCATTCTTTGGAAAAACGTTCTTGGGACGCCTTCTATGTACAATAAACCGTGGATTCTCTGCTTGCATCCATCCAGTTATTCAGATAACCCGGTAAGTTGGAATGAAAGATTTTACTTTAGAAACTAGCAGAATTGAGAGTTAAAACCAATCAATATCCAGATGGGTCATGCAAATATAATTTATATTTTGAGTCCCGTCACAAATCAGCAATAAGCCAACCTATATTATATTGAAACCTTCATCGCATAGGTTTAGAATAACAGGCAAAGCCACTAAATCAGCTTGAGACTCTGATTAAAGGCTCAAGTATGGAGATGAAATCAAAAATCCAGAATCTCTGTTACACGAAACTCCGATATTATGAAACATCCAGATTTAGTAGATCCTGCCTGTATTTTAGAAATTCCTGCCAGATCTCTTTGGTGATTTGTCCGGCAGGCTTGATATCGTTGATAGCGGCTGAAATCTGTCCAATTTCCAGTTCTCCCTCTTCCAGGTTTCCTTCAAACATACCTTGTTTGGATCTTCTTTTTCCCAGTAATTTTATGAACGTATCAATTGAGGCACCCTCTTGTTCCGCTTTAAATATGTTATTGTAGAATTTATTCTTGATAATGCGGACGGGAGTCAACTGTTTCAGGGTTAAAACCGTATCTCCTTCAACTGTTTCCACAATCTTATCTTTGAATAATTGATGAGCCGAACTTTCCTCACTGACTGCATAACGGCTGCCAATCTGCACCCCCTCTGCTCCTAAGGCCATGGCGCCAAGCATGCCACGTCCGTTACCAATCCCTCCTGCCGCAATTAAGGGCAGAGAAACAGCATCTTTTACCATGGGAATCAGGCAAAAGGTTGTTGTTTCCTCCCTGCCATTGTGACCACCGGCTTCGAACCCTTCGGCGACGATGGCATCCACTCCCGCCTCTTCACACTTTTTGGCAAATCGCACATTTGAGACCACATGTGCAACTTTGATCCCTTTGTCTTTCATGAACGAAGTCCATGTTTTGGGGTTTCCGGCAGAGGTAAAAACAATGGGCACCTCCTCTTCGACAATGATATCCATTAACTGCTGAATGTCCGGATAAAGCAGGGGTACATTCACACCAAACGGTTTTTGTGTTGCCTGTTTACACTTTCCAATATGTTCACGAAGAACGTCTGGATACATTGAACCGGAACCTATCAGACCCAATCCACCTGCATTGCTGACGGCTGAAGCCAGTTTCCAGCCACTGCACCAGATCATTCCCCCTTGAATTATAGGATACTCAATATTAAAAAGCCGGGTAATTCGATTCTTCATATGTCTCCTTTATGACGAGCGAGCAAATACAAGCAGTCTACTTAACATGGGAAAAGGATACATTTTGACTTAACAAACTGGCAAATGATATAATTCTCCAGTCACCCCTGTTCTTTGTTCCGGATTAAGATGCAATTATAGGCGTTATTTCATAGATTAACAATAATAGGAGAAAAATGTACCCCCCTCCAGGGAAGAACAAAAACGTGTTTGATGAGTAGAGTTAGATTTGTTGTTTCATTAAGCCCAGTATTAAAAAAACAACCTGAAATCCAAATCAAGCTATGATTTACAGAAAGGTATTAATCGTTCATGACTCCAAAGTTATTCGCAATCTGCTGAAAGGATATCTGCTTGCTGAATTGGACGATGTACAGCCGATGGAAGCCGGCTCGGGTAAAGAAGCAGAAGAACTGGCAAAAAAGCAAAAAATAGATGTTGTTCTGTGTGGCATCTACTTGCGTGATTATGACGGGCATGAACTGCGGACAAAAATCCGATCTACTCCTGTTAATGCTGAAACCCCTGTTATTATTTTTACTTCAACCTCTTCAGATCAGCATATTGATGAATTGAAAGCGCATGGTGTAATACACACCCTACTTGCCCCATTTTCCTCTTCTGAATTGAGAGAAATGATCAACAGGGTTTGCGATCCCAGAAAATCAAGAAAAATGCAGCGCTATAGTATTCCTGGTACCAAAGCCGTCATCCATTTTGATCGGGAGAATGTAGAGGCGGATGTCATTAATTTAAGTATCAAAAGTGTATTCTGCGAATTTAAGTTAACCTCAACATCATCAGAATTGCTGGAAAGTACATATTTGTCTCTCCGGTTTCCAGAGGAGTATAAAAATATTCTAATAAAGGACATATTCTGCAAAATGTTATCCATCCGTACTATGAGCTGGGCTGCCGATAACGCCCCCCATACCGTCAGAGTTGTCTGGTTGCTGGAGGGGCTTTCACAAGGTCAAGAAACCTTATGTTCGCAGGTATTGGATAAGGTAGAAATAAAGAATAAAAAGTTGGCAGAATTATAGAGATAGTCCGGAATGTGTTGTTTAAGGAATCAGCGATATTTGGTCGTTTGGCGTTAAAAATGGAAAAACTGGGGTAACAATCTTAAGAGATCCTGTCCATAAGCCGAAACCAGTTGTGCGCAATCGGCAAGAACCAGGGATTACCTCTATTGAAAGGAATAGGAAAAGCTTTGTTTTCTGCAAAAACGGTATCAAGCTTATTTTCCAGAATAAATCGAGATAGTTTTGATCCCAGATAAGTTGCCATGGCAACGCCATGGCCGCAATACCCCATGGCATAGTAGATTCCTTTGTTTACGCCAATCATGGGGAATCTGGAAACAGTAAAGCCAATTTTTCCTCCCCAGGCGTAGTCTATTTTATAAGAGTCCAATTGTGGAAAAACCGTTAATAGATCCTCCTTCATTTGATCGGCTTTTTCTTTGGTATTGGTTGTTGTTCTCCTGGGTCTTCCTCCAAAAAGAATCCGCTGACGATCAGGTGACAATCTAAAGTAGTAAAGAAAACGTTTGGTATCAAACACCATTCGATTATTCGGAATTAACGTCTTAATCACACCATCAGGTAGTTTTTCTGTTGCAATCATAAAGCTTTCAACCGGAACGATTCTCTTTTTTAACCAAGGGGATACCAGAGTTGTGTATCCATTGGTTCCGATTACGACATTGTCGGCCTTGACAACCCCCATATTGGTTATGATTTCAAAACGACCGTTTATCTTTTTTACCAGGGCAGCTTCGACATATGAGGAAAACTCAACCCCTACTTTCTCAGCAAGAGCAACCAGTCCGGCCATATATTTCGCCGGTTGAACGGATGCACTTTTAGAATCAATCAAACCACCGTGATAGGACTCCGATGCCAGTTCTTCCTGCATTTTCTCCGGAAACACAAGACTGGTTTGATGTCCCAGTGTTTCCTCCAAAAACTCGGCTTCCTCTTTTAAACCATCAAAATGGGAAGGCTTATAAGCAACTTCAAAGTGACCGCATCTTAAGAAATCGCAATCGATCTGGCCTTCGTTAACAAGTTGTTCCACACAGTCTATGGAAGAAAGCGATTCAGCGAAATATTGTTTAAGTTTATCCTTACCGAACTGTTTCAATATTTTATAAAAACTGACACTCAATCCGGTTAAAACCATACCGCCATTTTTACTGCTCGCTTCCGACCCGATCTCTCCCTTATCGATTACGACTGTTTTCACACCTGCTTTGGCAAGGTAAATTGCGGTTACTACGGACGTATATCCGCTGCCTATCAGCAATACATCCGTTTTGGATGGGACATGGCTTATGCTGTAATCTTTTACTATTGGACGAGGATCCATCCAATAAACTATATCTTTCAATTCTTTCCCTTCGTTTCCGGAGAGTTAGCCTCCAGTTTGTTTTTGCTTCCATAATCTTAAACTCAATGCAGACAATTTAAACAATACACCAATGAAAATTGTAGTTCAAGATTTTTAGCTCTAAAGACAAAAAGAAATAATGAGAAAGATGATGATTGTATTTTATTTTTAGAAATTTTTTCCTATCCGCTGGGCTTAGATTATTACCCAGTTATGAATGATGAATCCTTTTATCTTGTCCGCTTGCTGACCTGATCAAGACTTCTGTGAGTTATTTCTAAAGAATCATCAGGTAATTCTACTTTTGAGGATATCCTTAATTCCAAGAGGGAAAACTGATTGGTCAATGATTTCTAATGTTTGGGTTATCATCGCCGGATCATCAACATGGGTCAGTGTTCTAATCCCTTTCTGTATCCCAATCTTCCCGTTCATCTCTTCCTGATTCAGTCTGTTTGTTATATTGGTTGTAGCACCTGATTCCGATGACCATTCAATCACTTTTTCGTAAAAAAAGAATTGAAACCTGTTAACATCATTCAGTTTATCAATCCAAAGAAACAGAAATAAGTTATTGTTCAACTCCTCACTGATAAAAGCCAACTGCTTTAATCCCTTTTCATCCTCTATGTCAGCTTTTTTGGAAGTGATCTGGCTGAAGTGATAAACTCCTTTGGTTTCTTTCTTCATCTCTTGTTGTCTCCTTTTTAATAAAATTCTCCATATTTTCTGCCCCATGCACTATTAGGTCAATGACTTGGAAGATTTGATCATATCAGTCCCGGTACTTATCCAATTCTTCTGTATCAGGGTTATTGTATAGTCTTATCAAAATGTCCAGACTGCAAAAAATAAATCACCTGATAAATAACATCTTCACTCTCCATGATGAGGGGGTGAGTATGGGGCAGGACAAGAAAATCAGACATACCATCAACCCTGGCATTTTTAATCGATACCTTACCATCGTCATCACCCGGAATCAGGAGCGAAAGCAGGATGTTGATGCTTTTGTTTCCTGTTATCACTCCCAGTTCAAATTTCACTGCGCCGAGTTTCCGTGGAAGACCCTTTTCAGAAGTTCCTAACTGCTGACCGGCAGGTCCATTGAACCAGCGGATTGGCGGTATATTTCCTATTTTATCAACAACTTCACTCCCGTTATTTGGGGGGCTCAGCATCACAACCCTGCCAAGACTTGTGATGCTGTTTTTTGATAGATAGTATCGCACCAGAATACCACCCATGGAATGAGTGACGAAGTGTAACTTAACGCTGTTTTTTAAAGCGCATCTGTCAAGTGCTTGTGGAATGACATCTTCGGCCAGCTGTTCAATCTTAAATTTCCGAGAGGGATAATCAACATTAACAACATTATATCCTTTCTTATGTAGTGCCTTCTCCATGGGTAGCATGGATTTGTAAGTTCTAGCCAAACCATGGAGCAAGATAGCACATTCGTTATTCGTGACGTCGGGATAAAAACCGGTCTTTTCGGCCAGACAGTCACTGGTTAATAATAGAATACCCAATACACAAATAATTAGTTTTTTCACTATTTTGTTTTATATCTTCAAGGAAGTAGGAACATTCGTTTTTTAGGAATTTTTAATTGCACCTGTCTTTAATGATTCCCTCTTTCCATAACGAATTTTCATTAAAAATACACTTCCAACAATCAAAAGCGTAGCGAAGTTACAGATCATCAGTGATGGTGAGTTTTTTAGAATACCGTAAACCATCCAAAGAAAGACACAGGTGGTTTGTAATAAAAGCATCACGAATGATAAATCCTGTGCCTCCTTTGTTTTAAATGTTTTAACGGCTTGAGGAAGAAAAGCTGCTACAGCGATTGAGCCTGCAATAAACCCGATAATTTCTATATATTCCATAATCCCTTTTTTGTGATTGGTAAAAAATACTTGCTATCAATAATCAAAAGGCTCTTCCACTTCTTTTTCTCAAACAGCCTATCCTGACTGTCTAAATTTTCCGCCCGGGAAAAACATGGGCGTCTTCTTGCGATAGTCAATATAAGGTTTCCCCAATCGCATTTCCAGTTCCGGTTCTTCAATAAGTTTTAATTCTACCACATTGATTAGAATAAACAGTGGTGTGAAAAAGAAAACCAGGGAAATTGATTGGCAGAGAACACCGATTCCGAACATCACAGTAAAAAGACCACCCAGCATAGGGTTTCTGGCATACCTGTATGGGCCTGAAGCAACAAGTTCCGGCGGTGGGTTAAAGGGAACCGGTGTTCCTTTTACCTTCAGAAAATTCACTACAGACCAGAACACCAGACTCAATCCGACCACAAGCAGAGGCACTGAAATCAGATAATTCACTGGAACTGGCAGAAAATCCGAAAGTCCAAGAAGACTATCAATGAAAAAGGATAGGATAATAAAACAAATTGTAAAGAAAACAAAAGATAATCCAACAATGGGTGTTAACATCAGCCGGATTTTTCTGCTACCGGTTGCTGCTTTATAGACAAGGTTAATCCACCGATCTCTTACACTCATAGTTCACCTCCTCTAATCTGAAAATGTATTGGCTTAGATTTGTAACTTCTTGCATCTCCATTCTATTCAAATCCTTTTCTAAATACAGTGACTCAATAATCGGTTCATCATTTGAAATCGTAGTAAACAAAAGTGTACGACTCAAAAATTGATTTGTGAACACACAGGTTCACAAAATTTAAAAACCATCAGGAAAATGAATCATAATGAATTTGCGCTGTTCTGCAAATCATTTACTATCAGGCTCTTACGGACGATTGAACAGACTTGTCTGAGGAGTAGGTTGGGGTAAATTTCTTCTTTGATTGAGAAAAATATATTATAACAGATTTGTGTCACAATTTACCGTCAGGCAGAACTTGATCAATTTTCCAAACCCAGAGGAACAGGTTTCAGATCAGGTGTGTTCATGGGTGGTTTTTGCATCCTAAATCTGCTTTGTAACAGAATAACATTCCCGATCAGAACCAGTGCCAATCCGGTAAAAGCGCTGGTTGACCATTGGTACTCTTCAAAGAAGGTGGAAAAAACCAATGCTACAATGGGTGTCAGCATAATGGAATATGCTGCCTTGGCAGACCCGATTCTTCCCAGCAATGTCAAATAGAGTCCGAAAGCGACAATTGATCCTAAAACGGATAAATAGAACAGTGAACCAATATAGGAGAGAGAGAGGGGAAAGGTAAAGGTCTGTCCGGATAAAAATGAAACCGACAGCATTATTATGGCACCATAAGTCATTCCAAATGCATTGGTTTGAACGATCGGCAGGCCTCGTTTTTGACTGTATTCCGCGGTGATATTTCCTAAAGAAGCGATAAAAGCCGCAACGAAACCCAATGAAAGTCCGTACAAAGCATCATTTGTGAAATCGAAGGAGACTATTTCGTTGCGAAACACAAGAGCAATTCCCAAAATACCTATCACCGCACCCATAATCATACTCAAGGTTATGGGGGATCTTAATATCAAGTAGCCGTTAAAGGTATTAAAAAGGACAATGGAGGAAAAAATAACAGCCACCAGTCCACTGGTAAGATGAATTTCCGAAATATAGACCAACCAATAGTTCAGCGAGAACAGAAAGGTACCTAAAAGTGCCATATTCATATGGTCCTTCAGCCCGAATCGCAGATTTAAGCCGGTTGTAGTACAAAATATCAACAGAATTATGGCTGCCAGGGAGAAACGATAAGCAACCGAAATCATCGGAGCAACATCTCCCAGCTGAAATTTGATGGCCAACCAGGTTGACCCCCAGATCAAAACAGTAAATGTATATAAGAGCAGATTCTTTATCATGGTAAAATTACCGTTTTAAACCTTTAATGATTCGACCAAGTGTTTCGACAGCCCATTCATTTTTATCGAACCAATAGGCGGCATTAAGTCGGATATAATGGCTGAATTTTTTTGTTGTGGAAAAGATAGTACCGGGGGCAATAGTAATCCCATTTTTTATGGCGCTATCATAAAAATTAACCGTGTCAACATATTCCGGAAGCTCAACCCATAAGGTATTGCCGCCTTCAGGACGTGTAATCCGGGTTCCTTCGGGGAAATGGTGACCAACCGCTTCTGCCATGAAGGCCACTTTTTTGGCATAAGCTCGACGAATGGAACGCAGGTGATGATCGTATCCTCCGTTAGCCAGAAATTCAGCTATAGCTAACTGCACTGGTGATGGAGAAGCCACATTACTTACCATTTTAAAGCGTTCCACTTTTGCCTGGTATCTGCCTGGAGCAATCCAGCCTACACGATACCCGGGAGCGAGGGTTTTGGAAAAAGAGGAACACAGTAGAATGTTTCCCGTTGTATCATATGATTTTGCCACAGTCGGACGCTGATCCTTAAAAGAGAGGTCCCCGTTAACATCATCCTCAATCAAAGGCACATCATATTGTTCCAGCAGTTTTACCAGCTCTCTTTTTTTAGGATCAGGAATACTGACTCCTACCGGATTATTAAAATTAGTGATCACCAGGCAGGCATTAACTGTGGTGCTTTCCAAAACATAACGTAACGCATCAAGACTGATCCCATCTACACAGGAAACCGGGATCTCCAACGGACGCAACTTCAGATCCTGAAGCATCTGCAGAAAACTGAAATAGGTCGGTGATTCCACTACAACCGTATCACCCGGTTTGCAAACAGCATTCAGTGCCAGATATATTGCTTCAGTGCCGCCATTTGTAGTGACAATTTCATCCGGCCTGAGCATACACCCTGCATTGATCATGTGTTTGGATATCTGTGATCTTAGATATTTACAGCCAGGGGGAATGGCATATGACACGCTCTCAGCAGGGTGTTTGCGGGATTCTGTGAACAGCATACGGGTGAGTTTTGCTATCGGTAACAATTCCAGATCGGGTACTGCAGCTCCAAACTGAATCAGTTCAGGGTTGTGAGCATCTCGCATGACTTGCAGCACAAGTTCGCTGACGCTGAACTCCTTGGCACTAAACTCTTTTTTCTTAAAATCAGGTTCATTAGGGATGTCGGGGAGCCTGGCGGAGACGTAATAACCGGACTGCGGACGAGCCTCTATCACCCGCCTATCCTCTAAAAGAGCATACGCTTCCCTTACTGTATTGACGCTGACCTGCATCTGCAAGCTCAGGTTTCGGATTGAAGGTATACGATCCCCAGATTTGAAGGTTCCTTCATCTATTGAGATTGAAATCTTATCAGCGATCTCTTCATATAATAAAGTGCGTTTTTCCGGTTCAATATCAGTTGTTTTCATGATTCCATTTCCGCATCTGCTTGAAAAATAATAAAGATACAATTGTCGAGTTTTATTAGGGGCACAGTTTGTTTTTTTTAATACTGTATGGGGCACAAAAGTGCTCATCTGAGACTGTTCTGCTTATTAATATATTATATACAATCCTATTAACACATCAAAAATGGATTTATGAAAGTGTTTTTTACAAGGGCAGAAACCTTCAAGGTTATAGAAGACAAGTGCCCACATTCCAGTGCCTTTATCACTGCAAAACAGGAGCTGATATGAAATATGTAATTTCAAAAAACGAGATGATCTTTTTGGACGGGAATCCTACGGAAATCTCTATTTTGTGTGAAGACGGAATCTTATGGGTAACCCAGGCAGGGGATGCTTATGATCATATCCTGAAGCCGGGAGAAGTATTTCGGATTAAAGACAAGGGAAAGGTTGCCATTACGGGTTATCGAGACTCTTCTGTCAGTTTGATTGGGAAGGGTGTGATATTGAATCTGGTGAAACAGCGACATTCAACCCGATTCACCTGTCTGCGCAAATCAAAAATTCTATCGATTCTTACCCTTTTATCTCGATTGGAATTAAAGGATCGATTGAAATCGATTGCTGATTTTGTGAAGAACCAACCAGGACAAAATCAGCAATTGGAAGCGTATTAAAAGCCATCTGTCCGGGTAATCAAGGGAGATGGCTGTTGAGCCAGGAAACCACATCAGCAAAAACCTCATCCCGATTGATTTCATTGAGCATTTCATGTCTTCCTTGGGGATAAAACTTGTGAGTAACATCCTGGATTCCGGCTTTCAGATAAGATTGATAGACACCTTCAACGCCTTTTTTATTATTGCCGACAGGATCTTTTTCACCCGAAAACAAAAGAATCGGCAGCTCTTTTGGTGTTTTTTCAACATTACTGTTTTTAAAGGTTTCATTTAAGCCGGACAGCAAGTCGACAAAAAAACCGGCGGTAAAAACAGTTCCGCAATAGGGATCGTTTATATATTTATCCACTTCTTCGTTATCCCGGCTAAGCCAGTCAAATTTCGTTCGGTTGGGTTTAAAGGCATTGTTGAATTTTCCAAAACTCATTTTGTCCAACATAGGGCTTTTGGCTTTCCTTCCTTTGAAGATACTCTCCAGTTTAGCCACACCAACTCCGATCTTTCCCAGCAACCCGGGATTTCCCATGGTGCCTGACAAAATAACCCCCTGCAACTCTTTGCCGAAATCGCAGATATAGTTTCTTGCCAATAATGATCCCATGCTGTGTCCAAACAGGTAGACGGGCAAATCCGGGTGTTTTTCCTTAATGATCCTGGTTAATCGAAACATGTCCATCACGACTTTTTTAAACCCATCTTTGTCAGAAAAATAACCGACATTTTCCATAACGCCGGCAGTCTTTCCATGTCCCCGGTGATCATTACCATAGACAGCGTATCCATTATCATTTAGGTATTTGGCAAATCCCTCGTATCGAGTAATGTGCTCAGCCATACCATGGGACAGTTGCACCACCGCTTTTATTTTGGCGCTATCTTCCGGTATCCAGGATGCTACAAAAATCTCCAGTTCTTCGTCGGCTTTGAATTTAAAATCTTTATAACTCATATAACGACTCCGTGAATTTTAATGGTGGGTATCAAGAGGTTCATGGCTTGGAATCAGCAATTCATTGAAACTCAATTCATCCGCAGATTGTTTATAAAAACATTCTACAGATCAATTGATTCGATTTTTTTGGATCTTATGTTACCTGTTGTGAAATGACAACTGAATTGTTGGCATTAAATAAAACGGCTAAAAACAGCTGTACTGAGCCATTTGTCATTTAAGAGTTGCTGCAAATCCACCGTATCTTGCGGAAGTTAATTATTACTACTCATTGATTGTTTTTACAAGGAATCGTGAGTTTTCCAAACAGATATATGTTTCCTCATCCTTATACTCCAATACTTTGGATATTTTTACCAAGCTCCTCTCGGAAAATTTTATAATTTCACCCTCATGACTCATGTATAGATTGTCCTCCTTTACATACAATTCATGAGGATTAAGCAATATCTCCACTTTCGTATTCAAAAGCAGATAAATCCCGTCAGATCTGAATTTCAGGTCAATAACGAACAGGGCGGTCTCTTCGTAAGGGAAATAGACTTTCTCATTGCGCTCTCCGATCTCCTGGGTAACGAAGTATCCCCCTTCATCCTTTTGAATTGAGTTGTTAAAATAGCGGATAATGGAATTTTTAGTGATCCTGCCAAATTCATTGAACCACCGTCCCTGTTCATCCATCCGGAAAACAGCATCCTCCCTGGGGATCACAATTTCCTGCAACTCCGGTTTGTTTCTCTTTTCTTTCATATCCATTAATACAATAAACACTGGCAAAGATATAATCCAATAGGTGATTACTTAAACATTAAGTTGTTTGAAGTTTTCAATTAATAATTGGTTATTCAATGTCGTTAACTAAAGAAATAATATGCATTCAATTGACCTTCATAACCAGAACACAGGAAATTCTAATTTATTGCAGGGAATAACGGTAGGGCGGCCTTATATGGCCGCCTTTTGTTGGTTCTGGCGGGGATGTAACCCCGCCCTACCATTTGTATGTTGCATTTTTGATAGTTCAATGAAGGTGTAAGACCTTAAGTTAATGGCATTGATTGATTATTGACTATCAGAAAAAAAACCAATATAAAATACTGATTTAACAGAAAGAACGATCACAAGGCAATCGCACGAAAAATCCAAGGCAATGCCCTATTTCCTGATTATTGGAAAAAAGATCAACGGAAACAATCAATCCCTACAGGGGACAAACAATTAACAGCCCGGGGTCAGTGAGTTTGCGAACGCCACCCCGGGATAACATGGCAATACCCGAAAAGAACGCTGAAAGCGTTCAATATATCTTGGTAAAGCTAAAACAGGATTTCAGACTTGCTTGTTGAACTCCTTCAGAGTTCATAAAACTTGTTCAAATCCACGTCCTGGGATGGCACTCACAAGTTCGCTGATCCCAGGCTGCTGGATATTAAACCCCGTTGGGGTTTACTGCCTCTATTTTTTACTGAAGCTTATCGAGCCCATTGATTGTTTCATTAAGTTTTCATGCGATTGCCCTGAGAACGATCAATAATCAATTGATGATAGGTAATTCTCAATATAGCTTCTTTCTATTTGTTCTTATTTTAAGCGTTATGGGAACAAGTTGAGTCCTACAGCTTATTCCATTGTTTGTTTAAATCTAAAATCAGTCTGATGATAACCTCAGACAATGAATCGCATATGATCGCCCCTTGGTGATTCCCCTGCAAAATAAAGAGTTTCCTCAATCAACAAAATTCTCTTGCTTGCTGAAACCAATTATTGGAATTATCAGAACAACAATGCAATGGGAATATTTCTAAAATAAAAACAAAACTAGACGCCTGCCAGGAAAAATGGGATACTGGTGTTCACAAAGTAATTAATAACATCTGATACATGGCTTTTATAAACAGACTGGAATTCCAATGGTCAGCAATCCCGACTTGTCAAAAGAGAGATCAGAAAAACACAGGCGACAATACAGGCTAAATGCGATTGAAATGCCTCGCGTCCGATTAGCGGGATTTCTGATATTATGTGTTTTGGTAACTCTTCATAACCGCATTGTCTTCGGGCAGGTATTCTGGTTGGATATAGGGCTGTTTTTCGGGGTCGTATTGTCCTATTCCATTATCTCCTGGATATTGCTCTATTTTTATTACAAGCGGCAAAAAAAACGGAACCTGGGCCTCGTTTTTTTGTTAACCGATATATTCTTTTACACTCTTGCCATCTACATTTCAGGAGGTGATGCGAGTTGGTTGTTTTTCGTCCTCAGCATAAAAACAGCCGATCAGGTTGTCACAACTTCCAAACGGGTTATTGCTTTTGCTCACTTGACCGTTCTGTCCTATGCCTTATTGATATGCTATCTGGTGTTTATTGATCAAAAGGAGGTAAACCTTTCAGTTGAACTCATTAAAATTCTTATTTTATATGTTTTTAACCTCTATCTGGCTTTTACCGCTCCAATATCAGAGAGACGCCATCGAAAAATGGTAGAATCAGTGATTAAGGCAAAAGAGGAGATCACTAACAGGGAACGAGCTGAAAAAGAACTGAAAGGGGTCAATGAACAGCTAAGAAATTCTGTGGAAAAAGAAAAAAAACTGGCCTTGGATGCTGAGTCCGCCAACATAGCCAAGAGTGCTTTTTTGGCTACCATCAGCCATGAACTCCGAACTCCGATGAATGGTGTGATCGGCTTTACCAATATGTTGCTTGAAACACCGCTAACTGAGGACCAGATAGATTACACCAATACTATCAAAAGTAGCGGAGAGTCATTATTGGCTCTGATTAATGATGTGCTTGATTTTTCCAAGGTGGAGTCAGGAGAACTGGATTTTGAGGAGTTGAATTTTGATCCGGAGCTGGTCGTTTTTGATGTCTGTAATATTATTCAACCCCGGTTGGAATCAAAATCGATCGAATTATTATGTATTATCAATGATGATATCCCGGCAATGGTGGTGGGAGATCCTCTGAGATTCAGACAAATCTTGGTGAACCTGTTGGGAAACGCTTCAAAATTTACGGAAGAGGGTGAAATTGAGATCACGCTAGCTTTAGAAAAAGAGAGTGAAAAAGAGATAATTATACACACAACCATTCGTGATACTGGAATCGGTATTCCCGGTGAGAAACTGACTACTATCTTTGAGCCGTTTCAACAGGTGGATGGAACCATCACGAGAAAATATGGAGGAACCGGGTTGGGCCTTTCCATCTGCAAGAAAATCTCTAAAAAAATGGGGGGTGATGTGTGGGTTGAAAGCCCCGCCCCGGTGATGGCAAACAGCGATTCATCAAAACCCGAAGGCGCCGGTAGTATTTTCCATTTTTTAGCAACCTTCAGAAAACCGGATCAAAAGGAGTTGGAAATTTTCTCTCCCGCTTCGCTTAGGAATAAAAAAATTCTGATAGTGGATGACAATGAAACCAATCTGAAACTACTGAATCACCTGCTATTGTCTGTTGGCGTAGACTTAACAGCCTTGCAGGATGGGAAAGAGGTATTTGATCATCTTTTACAAACACACCTTGAAGGAAAGACTTATGATCTTTGCATTTGTGATATCCAGATGCCGGATTTCAGCGGATACGATGTTGCAGACCAGATCCGGCAGTCCGGAGAGTCTTTTGCCTGTATTCCCCTGGTTGCTTTGTCTTCTACCATTGAGCGTGATTCTCAAAAATGCCTCCAGCATGGCTTCAATGGATTTTTGACAAAACCGATCTTTAAGCCGAAGCTCTTTCGTATGCTTGAAAGCATCCTTGGGGAAACGGGCAGTTTGCAAAAGCTGAAAGCTGGATTGTCATCGAAAATCCATACCCAGTATTCGGTAATGGAATCCCTGAAAAGATCTGCTCGAATTCTTCTGGTGGAAGATAACAAAGTCAATCAGAAACTGGCAGTCTTGATGTTAAAAAAAGCCGGATACCAGGTCGAGGTTGCTAATGATGGACAGGAGGCAGTGGAGCTGTATCAAAAAGGACCCAATGAGATCGATCTGATCTTCATGGATGTTCAAATGCCGGTTATGGACGGCTACCAGGCAACCGAGGAGATAAGAAGACTTGAAAGACAGCTCCTGACGGATAATAAGATTCATAGCCGCAACAGGAGTGGAAGCGAGATCAATCATGTCCCCATTGTTGCCATGACAGCCCATGCCATGAAAGGGGATCGCGAGAACTGCCTGAAGGTTGGAATGGATGATTACATCTCCAAACCAATTGCCAGGAAACAGGTTTTTGACGTTCTGGAAAAATACATCCTGGACGGTTCTCACTGAAGATAAAATTCTCCACCTTAGATATGACAGAATTCAACAGCACTAAATTCACAGTCAAAAACATGTATAAGGATGCCGTTAACAAGGAGTTTGTGTCGCTTGTCTCCCATAGAATGCGTGTAATTTTTTATGATTTAGGACTATTGAACGAATTGAACTTGGCCATTAAGAGGTTGTATTCGTGTTTGTATTGAACCTTACAATTCCAACCCTTTTTTCCTGCATCGTCTTCTTAAAATAATCAGAGGAATAAGCGGGAGTATGGCAAAACCTGCTGATACCTGGTAGATGAGTGGAACGGGTATGAATCCGGACTCTCCATTCATAACGGTATGAATTCCAAAATTATTGATAATGAATGATCCGATTGCCGGTCCGATAACCATCGGCAACATCACCGCAAAAATAAGTCTAACACCCTGAAATCGTCCCCTGGCATCATGCGGCATCAAGTTACGAATCCAGGCGCCGATAACAATCATCATCAGAAATCCGATGCTTTTAATCACCCCGGTAACAGCAAGGAGCCAGAACTCGCCGGTCAAAGAAAATAGAAACTGGCCTAAGGCACTTAACATATAACCGATTATAATCACAGAGAAACCGTATCCGAGATCTGTCAATTTTCCAATGGGGATCGCAAAGCAGATTAAAACCGGCGCTATCAAAGCGGTGAGGATTCCGGCGTTTGTTTTGCTGATATGCAGGTAATTGTTTAGATAGATCAGCTCGTATGGCATGACGATTTGCTGAGAGATGAGAAAGGTAACCATTATCAGAAAAACCAGGTAAAGCTCACTGTTAGCTTTGATGGTTCTTATTGTAAAGAGATCTAATAATTCTCCCAGTGTTTCCCGAATTGTGATCTTTTCCCTCGGTTTTAAATCAGGCCCTTCCTGCAAAGAGAGCGATCCGACCAATCCCATCACCAACACCAATCCGCCCAGGGTGAGGAAAAAGACAAAATAGCCGAATTTGTCGATCAGTAATCCGGAAAGCCCCATTCCCAATATTACGGCAAGAACAGGTAAGATGGTGAGTACCCCTTCCGTCAAACCACGGTTGGTCTCATCCGTGATATCAGTTACCCAGGCATTAAAAGCTGCGTCGTTGGCTGTTGATCCGAAGAAGGTCATAACAGCGTCCAGCAGGATCACAAGAAACACGGCCAGTTGTATGGATTTTACCCAGGAGGCCATGGGATAGGCGATGGTTGAGAGTGCCCATAAGACATATCCAAACAGAATAAATGGTTTCCGCTTCCCAATCTGGTCGCTGATTGTTCCCATGATAAGCGTCGTAACGGTAGCAGTGATCGCACTAACGGCAACCATTATCGCTATGGGGGACGGATCAGGAGTGATCGTATCAAATACAAATGTATTAAACCACGAATTCTCCACGTTCCAGGCAATTTGACCGCTTAGACCAAGACTCACCAGTATGAACCAGTTTTTAGTTCCTAAAGCAGTGGGTTTGTTTTTGGATTTCATTGAGTTTCAACTTTTATAAAAGCCGCATAAAGCTCTTCATTAAGGGAATGAACCAGATCGGAATCTATCTTTTGTATTTTTCGATCATAAGTAAACAATCCGTTGCATTCGATCTCAACATCGCTCAATTGAGTGTAAATGGCTGCCCCCAATCCTTTTGGGATTAATGGTATAACCTGCTTTCGAATCAGATTTCGATAGGCCTGCTCCAATTGCTCCCGGCTTTTATAGGTTTTATACTTAAAATCCCTGTCGGGATCCCAGAGATGGTTTTTACATATAAGACTGTAACCGCCGTATTCGGATAAAAAATAGACACGTTTGTCCTTCGATGGCGGCTTTTTCAATTTTAAGACGTACCGATGACGGCTCCTAAAATCTCCAACACCTTGATCATACCATCCGGATGCGTGGTCGATTAACCGGGTCGGATCATGCTCTCGCATTAACTTCGCAATTCTCTTTGAATCAAACTGCCCCCAAGACTCGTTGAATGGTACCCAAACCATCAATGACGGATGGTTGTGTAAATGATCCATCATCTCCAGCAACTCTCTCTCGAAATCCTTACGAGATTCAACGATTTCCCGGCCTGCCTTAAGATATGCTTTAGGGGTGTTATCGCGTTTGTGCGGACCTCCCAGGGCTATAATCAGGGAGGTTTCTAGATCACCAGCCATGTTTTTACCACCGTTGATCATATCCTGTACGACAACCAGTCCCAGCCGATCCGCATGATAATACCAGCGACGTGTTTCAACCTTGACGTGTTTGCGAACCATGTTAAATCCCATCTCCTTTATCTTTCTAAGATCAAAAAGCAGCGCCTCTTCGCAAGGAGGCGTCATGCCACTTTCCGGCCAATAGCCTTGATCCAGAGGACCGTGGAGAAAACAGGGGGAATCGTTAATATAAATCCGACGGTGTCCCGATAGGCTTTTTCGAATAGAAACGGAACGTATCCCGAAATAACTCTTTACTTCATCGATAAGCAGCTCTTTATCAAACAGTTGGACGGCTACATCGTATAGAAAGGGATCTTCGGGAGACCACAGTCTTGGGTTTGGAATTGAGAGTCTGACCGGTTGATTTGTTAATCCTTTTACTGTTTGGATCTCCTGCCCTTCAGCAAAAACTATAATGTTGCACTCTTCAGCGACTCTGCTTTTGACGGCAACTTCCAAACACTTCGAAGCCGGGTCCGGTGTCAGCTTCAGATCGAGAATATGATTTTCTATGGCAACAGCTTCCAACCAGACCGTCTGCCAAATTCCGCTGGTGGCAGTATAATAGATTTTATCGGGATTTAACACCTGCTTTCCGACCTGCTGCCAGTGCGAATCAGTGGGATCCCATACCGATAGCACGATTTCGTTTTCCCCCTTCTGCAATACCTCGGTCAGATCAAAGGAAAAAGAGATATAACCACCGGTGTGTTCTCCAAGCAGCTGGCCATTAACAAAACAGGCACATTGCCAGTCAACCGCTTCAAAATGTAGAACCACCCTTTTGCTATACCAATCCTCGGGAAGAGAAAAAGTCCGTTGGTACCAAAGGCGCTCATCCGGCTTTAATGCGCGCATTACACCCGAGAGTTCTGTTTCGGGAGCAAAAGGCACTAAAATATCCTCGGTAAAACATTCCGGAATCTTTGAATCTTTTGATGTTATGGAATACGTCCAGATTCCGTTGAGGCTTATCCACTCCTGGCGAACCATCTGTGGACGAGGGTATTCCGGAAGGGGAAGACTTGTGTCAACACTCTCTTTCCAGGGAGTTGAAATTTTATTGTACTTCATGTCTTTTCCATATGTTTAATTTTTATTGAAGCTAAAAGAATGCAAACTAAGTTGTCAAGCTCGATTTTGGTAATAATTTTGAAACCTTTTCAAATATCTCAACCAACTTTAGGAAAATTATGGAAAGTAATGATTCATGTTTTATTGAATCTTATTCTTGACTCTCTGAAATAGGGCATGTTATGTTGCTTATATGGAAAAACTGGAAATAAGAGATTTTAAGGCATTCAAAACAATCGCCTCGGCTTTGTCCGGAGAACTTCGGATAAGAATTATTGAGTTGCTACGTTCTGGCGGGAAAAACCTGCATGAAATTGCTGCTGAATTGGAGATCCCTCTCTCAACGGCAACCGTCAGTGTTCAAAAGCTGGAGGAAGCAGGATTGCTAATCGTGAATTTTAAACCGGGAATTCGCGGAACACAAAAAATCTGTTCCCTGGCGTTCGATAAGGTGAGTTTTATATTGGCTGAACCGAGCAAACCCAAAGTCATAACCGAAACCATCAGCATGCCGGTTGGAAAGTTTACAGATTCCCAGGTAACGGTTCCTTGCGGCATCTGTACTGCGGAAAAACAATTGGGAAGTAAGGACGATATAAAAGTCTTTTTCTTTCCGGAAAAAACGGAAGCCCAGTTAGTCTGGTTTAAAACCGGCTTTGTGGAATACCGGTTCCCGAATCCTGTTTCGTTGGGTGATCTTCCGATTTCGTTGTGCTTTTCAGCGGAATTATGTTCGGAAGTCCCCTTTTTCAATAACTTTGCAAAATCCGATATAACCTTGTGGATTAACAATGTTGAAATCGGAGCCTGGCGTTCACCAGGGGATTTTGGCGGCAAAAGAGGAAAACTGACACCGAAATGGTGGGGGAAGCATAAAACCCAGTACGGTCGATTGGCAACATGGCAGATTAACAAAAACGGATCAACCTGTAATAAAAAAACTATATCGGAGGTTGTGCCGAACCTGCTTTCACTGGATCAGGCCCCTTTCATTTCCGTCCGTTTGGGTGTTAAAACAGATGCAGAGTATTCGCAAGGGGTTAATATTTTTGGGAAACTATTCGGAAATTTCCCCCAGGATTTGGAACTGACGGTTGAATATCAAAGTCGGCTTGTGTGAATTCAATCAGTAAACATCCGATTTTAATGTTTTACGCCAATACCTGAGGCGAATGATGATAGATGAGATAATAAGAAATTGGTTGTCGAAAAATCCAGCCGTCTAATCCGTCCTTTTTTTTATACCAATCATTTTTACCTAAGTTGCCAGTTGGAAAAGGTTTATTTAATAACAGTCCCCTACTTCAATGGCAAAACGATCACAAATGTAGCCCCCTTACCAAGGGAACTCTCCACATAAATATCACCCTGGTGGCCATCAATGATCTTTCTGGCAATTGCCAGGCCCAGACCTGAGCTTTTCTCACCGGAAGTAGGTCTGGCAGACAGTTTTCTATACATTCCAAACAGTTTTTCCTGATCCTCTTTTGATATTCCAGGCCCCTCATCCCTTATTTTTATTATAACATCGGTTTTATCCGCTTCGAGGGATACAAAAATTTTTGATTTTTCCGGAGAGAATTTGGCTGCATTAGAAAGGAGATTATCCAACACCTGTCCAAAACGTTCCGGATCCAGTGTCAATTCTGGGTTATCTTTAAGATCAGATATAATCATGATTTCCTTCTTTTTTACTGTAAATTGATGCAGTCGAATACGATCTTCAATAATGGATCTGATTCTGCAATTTTCGAAGGTCAGTTTCAGATTTCCGCTTTCTATGACAGAGATATCCAGCAAGTCATTGACAAGATTCATTATCTGTTTGCCGGATTTTAATATTAATTCCAGAAACTCACGTTGTTGATCATTAATCTCTCCCAACTCCCCAGTAAGGATCAGGTCTATTACTCCATTCACGCCACTGAGCGGGCTTCTGATATCATGAGTAGCCATCCCCAGAAAATCATCTTTCAGTTTGTTCAGATCTTTAAGATGTTGATTGGTTTCCGTGAGTTGTTTAAGATAACGTGCGTTTTTCAAATGAACCTCGATTCTGGCAAGTACCTCCTCTTTTACAAACGGTTTTGTAAGATAGTCGGCGCCCCCGGCTGCAAAAGCCTTGATCTTGTCGTTAACCTCGGTTAAGGCTGTAATAAACAATATGGGAATCTCCCTGGTATCTTCATCATCTTTTAGGCGTTTACAGACTTCAATCCCGTCCATACCGGGCATCATTATATCCAGGAGAATGATCTCGGGTTCTTTCTTTTTGATATATTCCAGTGCCTGTTCACCTCCCTGGGCAGCAACAGCGGAATAACCGTTTTGAGTCAGAAGACTTCCCAGTACTTGCAGGTTTTTAGGATTATCATCTACAATTAATACTGATGGTTTTTGGTTGGTATCTGTCATTTTTTATCTCACAATCATAGGGGATTAATGATTCGTTTGGAGTTCTTTAATGGTTTTGGATATTGTGGAAAGCGTTTCCTGGATTCCGGAAATATCAAATCCTTCGGCATATTCCAACAATATATCTGCATAAGAAGCAAGAGTTGTAACTTTATGATGTTCTGCCACTGCTAGTAATCTCTTTCCGAACGTTTTGATTGCATCCATCTCCATAACTCCTTTTAATTCCTCCAGTTCAGGAAAAAGCTCATTGTTTACTCTCTCAAGCAGTGTTGGCAGATCTTTGATTTCTGTGATGGGTTGTTTCCCGGGCTCTTTCTCAATCCCTGATGTTACCTTTGTGTTTTCTTTATAAGGTAAAAACCTGGACAACTCCTTTAACAGTGTTTTCATGGGGGCAGGTTTGGACAAAAAACCATCAAATTCACTCTCTTTAATTTTTGACATGGTTTCTGTAAGTACCGATGCCGTCATTACAATAATGGGGATGTCCCTGGTTTTGTCGTTGCTTTTCAGGAGCCTGGTTGCTTCATATCCATCCATCACCGGCATTCTAATATCCATCAAAATGACATCGGGTCGTTTTGTTTTGACAATTTCCAGTGCCACTTTGCCGTTCTCCGCTTCGATGACGTTAAATCCAATTCTTGACAGGGATTCTTGAATGAGTGTTCTATTGGACACTGTATCATCAACTACCAGAATTGTTGCCGGTTCGAATTTGAATCGTAACAGGTCAAAATCCGTGTTTTCGGACACATTTGTTGTCTCTGCCGATGCTAACTGTACCTCCTTCAGGTGAATCTTAAAAAGACTTCCAGCCCCGGTTGTGCTTTTCAGTTCAATCTTACCTCCCATGATACCGACAAGACGTTTACAGATAGCCAGTCCCAAACCTGTTCCGCCGTATTTTCTGTTGCTTTGTCCGTCTTGCTGTTTAAAAGAATCAAAAATTGAAGTCTGCTGATCTCTTGGGATGCCAATGCCGGAATCTTCGACCGACAGAGAAATATTGAATCTGTTTTCAGCCAGCTTTTTTTCCAGGTTGGCGGCGACCTTGATATATCCATTGTCGGTGAATTTGATAGCATTCCCGATCAGGTTAAGTAGAATCTGTCTCAATCGGCTCTCATCAAGGTAAAGACTATCAGGCAGCTCAGGATCGATTTCCAGACGAAATTCGAGATTTTTTTCCTTTGTCCGTGCCTCAAAAACGCTCTGCATTTCAATATATAAACGTGACAGGCTAATGGGCTCATACGACAACTCAAGCTTTCCCGCTTCGATTTTGGATAGATCGAGGATATCATTGATTAAGGTCAGGAGACTCTTTCCGGCAGTCTGGATGGATTCAAGGTAGCGACTTTGTTGTTTGTCCGTTACAATACTGGAAAGCAATTCACTAAATCCAAGCACTGCATTCATGGGAGTTCGGATTTCATGGCTCATATTAGCCAGAAACTCACTTTTCGCCTTGTTGGCGGATTCAGCTTCCTCTTTAGCTGCTTTTAGCAACTCCTGACTCTTTTTTATATCGGTAATATCCTTCTGAACCGCGATAAATCCTTCTATTAATCCTGTCCTATCGGTAATTGGCGAAACTGTTTGTTGCGCATAATAAAATGATCCATCTTTTTTCCGGTTGATTATCTCTTGCTCCCAGGTGTCTCCTTTGAGTATGGTTTGCCAGAAAGTTTGGTAATAGATTGGCTCCATTCTCCCCGATTTCAATATGCGAGGAGTTTTTCCTACGGCGTCATTTTCCGAGTATCCGGTTTCTTTGATAAACGCAGGGTTTACATATTCTATTTTACCCTTGATATTTGTAATAAAAATTATGTGACCGGCTTTCTCCACTGCTTTTTTATACCGCCTTAAGTCTTCTTCCGCTTTCTTTCTATCGCTAATGTCCCTTAGAATCCCAATAAACAACCGTTTCTGCCCAACGCTCATCTCAGTGATTGCCAAGTCAAGATCAGTGATTCCTCCATCCTTACGAAGACCTTTTACCTCCCTTCCAACTCCGATTATTTTGCTGATTCCGGTATTAAGGAAAGCTTTTAAATAGCCATCGTGAGCACTCTTAAACGGTTCGGGCATCAAGGTATTTATGTTTTTCCCGATAATATCACTTGAGTTGTACCCGAATATCTTTTCCGCAGCAGGATTAAAGGATTCCACCCTGGCATTTACATTAATGGTGATAATAGCATCTGCGATATTGTCAACAAGAGCATTTAATCTGGCAGCGTTATCTCGAGCAGAATCTTCCGCCTGTTTTCTGTCCTCGATTTCATGTTCCAGAAATTGTCCAGTCCGAGATAATTGCCTCGATTGGTCTTCAACTTCCGCCTGCGTATAAGCCGCCCTGCCGACGATGACAAGGAGTAATGTCCCAAGAAGCGCAGTAAAGACCATACTGATGGCCAACACCACCCAAGATTGAGCGTAGGAATGAGACTCATACTCGGAATTTGCAGCAAAGTGAATTGTCCATACTCTACCCGCAATTTCAAACGTAAAAGATTGTTTTAGACTGTTCTGTCGGAAGAGGATCTGGTTGGCTGGAGATTCAGTGGAATGGCCTTGAATAAGTTGATATAGCATATTCTGATCTATGGGAGCAGAGTCATCAGAAATGGCAATGTCCAGACCCTTTCGAAAGTAAGACTCAACCGCAGCTTTTACTATATCAGCTATTTTGAACACACCAAGGGCATATCCCATGAGCAAATTCCTTCTGCCGCTGGTAGATCCGGGTATTATTCCTCCTTTATAGATGGGCAAAAGAATAAGAAAACCGAATTGTATACTCTTTGTTTGCATTAGCCTGATTCTTCCGCTGGCAATGGGATATCCCATATCTCTTGCCTTTTCCAATGCCTCCAGCCGTGCTGCATTGGAAGCGAGATTGAATCCCATGGCCAGTTCATTACCCTCTAAAGGCTCAAGATAATAGACAGGATAATAGATATCGCGTATCCTAGCCGGGATTAAATGCCCTTCTTCGTCAAATTCTGTAAAGGTAAAAGAGTAAAGTCCATCCTCCAGGGCCTTGTTTTTGTATGTCTGTCGCAGGTGTTTGGGTACTACCGGAATCCATTCCAGAGCTTGAATGCCCGGTCCCTGGTTTAGTGCATACTGCACAAAATCCCGGAATTCTTTTCTACTGACTTCGCTACTGGCACTGAATAGTCTTTCTATTGAAAATAGGACATCAATATAATCTTTAAACTTCCCACGAAGAGATTGATATATTATGTTTGCTCTTTGCTCGAAAACCAACTCATTGCGTGTTTCTTCGTTTTTATGTACATTAAAGAAAATTATCAGTGAGATAACAAAGAGGGATACCATAGGAATAATAATGAGCAGTCGGCTCCTGACTCTTAATGGATCGATATTCCCGATTGAAGCAAATACGAGGGGGATAAAAAGCACCACCCCTATACTTTCACCGAACCATGAGGTGAGCCAATTAATAAGCAAAGTCGTATCAAACGAATGACCGGTATAAAATAATAATCCCAATTCAAAGGTCGGATTAAGCAAACAGGCGATTGGGCCGGCTAGAAACATAGACTTAAAAACCTGGTTCAAATGACCAAGTTTTGGGGGAAATGAGATGTACTTCTTGATTAAATAGGCTCCTAAACACGCTTGAAGAACTGAACTGGCTGTGGAAAACAAAGAAAGCGCCAATGGAATACTGTGATACTGCGTTGCACCAAGAAGATGAACAGCATTGTGATCCGAAAGGAGGGCGGAAATGGCCAGGGCCGGCCAGATTCGAAACCCGAACAGCAATAAACCGGCTACTGCTATTCCTGCAGCCAGTGATATGGGACCAAAATTCAAGAATACGTACGTCTGTTCCTGTGAAAATTCACATGAGATATAATAAAGAACACCGGTTCCAAAAAAAGCAATCAGCCATTTGAAAACGTCAATAAATTTAGGAGTTTTTCTTCGGGTCATTATAACAAACAGCCGAAGCCAATTAGAGTTAACAAACTGTCATTATGAAAAACAATGCCACTTCAGCTTGGGTTTCATCTTAAAGCTCAATTCGTAAAATGAAGAAATCCATTTCCAATTGTTAACATTATTTTGGTTTTAAAAGCAAATCGTTTACAGGTATATAATATATAAACACCGAGTCTGTTTAAAATAGCAATTATTCAAAACTAAAAAATTATCATTTTATAAATTGCATATGATAAATTGGATTCTTAATCACCGATCGGACATACTTCTTTTTATTGTCTTTTCAATTGGTCTGCAATTGACCCTGATTATCACATTAATGGGGTACGCAATTCTTAATCGCATCCTACAGTCTCGTTTGAGAAAACGATTGGAGAAAAAACATAATACCTGGTACAAGGCACTCTTTTTGTTTCTTGAAGATGAGATAAATGCTTCTGATTATCAAAATCTGGTTTTAAAAAAGGATTATGTCTATTTTGGAGATTTTATCAAAGAATTTCTGTTGGATATTAAGGGCGATGAAAAGTCCAAAATCAGGGATCTTTTAGTAGAGCTGAATTTTGACAATTATCTGTTAAAAAAACTGAATCGTCGAACAACCTGGGAGCGTGTTTATGCCATTTATTTTTTAGGTTTGATGGATTGCCACAAAAGCATTTCAAATATCAGGGATGCCCTTCACGATAAATCCGAATTGGTTCGTTTAACAGCAGCCACAAATCTGATGCAGGTAAAAGATCTGGAATCCCTGGAAACAATCCTGATTCAAATGCAGACAAAAACCGGGAAAGAATATCAGAATCTATTGACAGTCCATCTATTGGAATATGGAACCTCTATTTTAAAGGAATTAGAACGCATTTTCAGATCGATTGAACTATCAGACTGGATTAGATCCATTTGCGTGCAGATATTCGGATACTATGTTTATACAGATGTTCAGGACAAGGTAATTGAAGTCTATACAGCAACTGAAGACCCGGAACTAAAGATCTCGTGTATAAGTGCTCTAGCGACAAATGAAGATCCAACGCTAATTGACTTTTTTGAACAACAATTGGATCACAATAACCAATCAATCGTGATTGCATCAGTCAAAGCCTTGGGACAACTGGGAATCGCCACCTCGGCCAGACGTTTGATAGAATTTGTTGATAGTGACGATTTCTGGGTGGCTAAAAACTCGATTGAGGCACTTACTCAATTAGGAGAATCCGGGTTGAAGCTTTTGGATGAAGCAGCAGCATCCTGTAATAAACAGATGAACAGGGACTTAATTACAGAATTTACGAAACAGTAATCGAAACTTCAGTATCAGTGTCGTTAACTCATGAAATTAAATGTATTCAATAGACCTTCATAACCAGAACACAGAAAGTTTTAATTTATTGCAGGGAATAACGGTAGGGCGGCCTTACATGGCCGCCTTTGAGTTAATTCTGGCGGGGATGTAACCCCACCCTACCATTTGTATTTTGCATTTTTGGTAGTTCAATGAAGGTGTAAGACCTTAAGTTAAAGGCATTGACTTCAGTAAAGTCATTACAAGAGACCTGTAACAAAACGGTATTCGGATTTTTATATGATTTATCAAATTATCTCTTACTGGAATTATTTTGTTTTGTTGTATTTTTTAATCGTCAACTTTGTGTACACGATTTTGATTCTTATCTCTTTTTTCAGTATAAAAGCCTACCTGAAAAAAAACCGGGTTGTGGACTTAAAAAAACTGATTCAATATGCAAAATTCCTTAAACCCATTTCTGTATTAGCACCGGCTTATAATGAAGAAAAAACAGTTGTAGAAAATGTCAGATCGCTTCTGGATCTGAATTACCCGGAGTATGAAATCATTCTTATTAACGATGGTTCAGCCGATGGAACATTAAATCTTTTAATTGAAGCATACCAGTTAGAAAAAATTGTACGGGCAAGTCCGGGAAAGTTGCAAACAAAACTAATCAAAGGGATTTATGGTTCCCAAAAATATCCCAATCTTTTTGTCCTCGACAAGGAAAATGGCGGGAAGGCTGACGCCCTGAATGCCGGCATCAATGCCTCCAGGTATCCAATTTTTACTGCAATTGATACCGATTCCCTTTTGGAAAGCAATGTGCTGTTGCAAATGGTGAGACCATTTTTGGAGGATCCCAATACTGTTGCAGTAGGAGGGGTAGTAAGGATTATTAACGGTTGTTCAACCGATTCCGGGAACGTCTCCCAGTTACAATTACCTGATAAACTGCTGCCTCTTTTTCAGATTGTGGAATACTTTAGAGCTTTTCTGTTTGGTAGAGTTGGATGGGAAGCATTGAACATGTTATTGATCATTTCAGGGGCATTCGGTATGTTTAATAAAGCTGCAGTTCTGTTTGCAGGAGGTTATCGAACCGATACGGTCGGTGAGGATATGGAGTTGATCACCAGATTGCATCGAGTCATGAAAAAATCCGGGAAAAGATACCGAATTCGATTTCTACCCGAACCCGTTTGCTGGACCGAGGCCCCGGAAACCTTGGGAGTACTGTCACGTCAGCGTAATCGTTGGCATCGTGGACTGCTGGAAAGCATCCGTTTTAATTTCCAGATGGTATTAAATCCCCGCTACGGCAGAATGGGACTGTTTGCAATACCGTTTGCCCTGTTTGTGGAAGGACTTGGACCTATCATAGAGTTTACCGGCTATCTGACTCTCCTGATTTCCTGGTATTTGGGTACTCTCGATCCGTTATTTGCCATAACCTTTTTAGCCGCAGCCATATTGCTGGGTGTTGCCATGTCCACCTCAGCTCTGGTAGTAGAGGAGATGACATTCAGGCGCTATCCCGGCATGAAAATGATTATTGTTCTATTTTTTGTTGGAATCGTAGAAAATTTTGGATATCGTCAGATGAATGCGTGGTGGCGATTAAAGGCGATTTTTGATTTTTTAATCGGAAAAAAATCCTGGGGAAAGATGCAGAGATCAGGATTCACAAAAAAACAGACGAAAGAAACTGAAGACAATGGAAATAAGCCAAAAGCTATTTAACAGGCTAAGCTTGATTATCTGGGCATTGATACTACTCTCCGTCACCCCGAGCCTGGTCTATCTGATAACCGGCAATCTGGTCATCATTGATACCCGGGAACCTGTCTGGCTAATTGTGTTTCTTTTATCATTATCAATGATTTACTATGCTTCAAATAAAGAACTCGGTTATTTGATCATCGCCTTTCTTCTTATCAATATTGGTCTTTTGATCAGGGTGGATTTACTCCTGATCGAATACTCCTCTCTGTCGGATTTCCAGATTCCTCTTTCCTCAATCGGTATTGGACAGGGGGCTAATATTATCATGACACTCCTATTCCTGGGGGCAGTGTCCACCGAGCATATTAATGACAACCTGATTTTAAAGCGAAAAAAGCATATCCTGATCGGATTGGGGATATTTACCGTGTTTACTGTTGTAACCAGATTAATTCCGGATGAGTGGGCTAACTCCAATCTTAAAATAGGGACTAATATCGCAGGAATACTGGAAATAGGAGCACTTTTTGGGCTGCTGGCAGGCACTGTAATATTTTTGCCCAGAGGATTGCAGAAAGTTGATAATCTTTTCTCCAAATCGATTTTATTAAGTTTTCTTCCCATGATAGTTGCCCAGATTCATTCACTATCCTTCCATTTGGGTTACCCCGGGAAACATTTGTTGGCGGAATATTATATCCGTTTGATATCATTCGTAGTCTGGACAACTGGATTATTGTTGGAAACAATAATGGCAAAATCTTCCGACACAAACCTCATACAAATGCTTAATCAAAACCGGAATAATTACATCAAAAAAATGCAGGAGCTGGATTCAGTATTTATGTGTGTTGAGGAAGGAATAGTAATTACTAATAACACGGGCACTATCATTGAGGTTAATCCGGTTATGGAAAAACTACTTGGAATTAACAACAACAGTGCCTTCAGTAAAGCCGTCTTGCCCAAGGTTGTCCCTCTTTTTGACTTAAACGGAAATGCCCTGCCACTTAGTGAATCCCCTATGATTAAAGCCGTTTTGTTTAACAAAACAGTGATTCGCCAACCACTACAATTAAAGCAGGGAGAGGATACTATCGACGTGTTGGCGACGGCGTCACCAATCAAGGATGAACAAGGTCAGATAAAGGGCAGCATTACCGCATTCAAAAACATTTCTGAGATAAAAAAACTGCACAGGGCAAAAAATGAATTTATTGCCACAATTTCTCATGAATTGCGCACGCCCCTATCATCTGTTATCGGCTATATTGATCTGGTGATAGATGAGGAAGCGGGAAAAATAAATGCAGAACAGAAAGAATTCCTGCAGGTTTCCCTTCAGAATGCATTAAATTTAAAAAGACTGATTGATAACCTGCTGGATATGGAAAGCATAGAAAGCGGTCACCTGGCACTGGTAAAAGAACCCATTTTTCTTTCTGATGTGATTAACGATGAAATACTGCTTTTTAAAACCAAAGCAGAAGAAAAAGGATTGAGCTTCATTTATGATATTGAATCAAATATCCGGGTTATTGGTGACAGGCGTAGATTAGGTCAGGTTATTGATCACCTGTTGACCAATGCATTAAATTACACTAAAAGCGGAACAATAGAATTTCGAGTATCAACGCACAGAAACCAGGCCAAAATAAACGTGAAAGATACCGGTGTCGGTATGTCAAATGTTGAACTGGAATCCTTGTTTGATACACTAACCCGCTCAGATGATGATTACGTTAGGAGTATCAGAGGCACAGGTCTAGGATTGCCCATTATCAAAGCTCTGATTGAACTGCATCATGGTTCAATTGAGGTAAAGAGTGAAAAAAATGTTGGTTCGGAATTCATCGTGTTTTTGCCCATGTTTAAAAATTAGGTTTAGAGTCCACTCCGAAAAGCCGATTTTCTTGTCATTCCGGCTTCCGAGCCGGAATCCAGATTTTAAGTTAAATCTTATGGATGCCGGATCAAGTTCCATAAGCGCTTACTTAAGCAAATATTGCCAAGAGCAAGGATTACGGTAGGGCGGGGTTACATCCCCGCCAGAACCAATTCAAAGGCGGCCATGTAAGGCCGCCCTACCGTTTTGAAAAACTGAATTTTGTATTGAAAATATCCTTATTTAAGCGCTTATGGGATCGGGCCTGTCCTCAGCTTGACTGGGGATCCGGCATGACAGCGGTTCAGATTTTCCATGGTTTTTCGATTATTGAGTTAAAAGCCTTAAATTGAACATTATAATACTTTTCGAAGTGGACTCAGTTTATGTTTCTCTCTAAATAATTGTTTGCTTATATTTTTTTAAAGATTTGCCATGACTATAAAAATCGTGTTCGCCGAAGATGAAGAACATATAGGAAGGATGGTTGAATTCAAGCTTCAGAAGGAAGGATTCGAAACCTTCTGGGCCAAAGACGGAGTAGAAGCTCTAAAGATTGTCAGCCGAGAATTGCCGGATTTGGTACTATTAGACATCATGATGCCCAAAATGAACGGTCTTGAGGTTTTAGAGGCCATTAAAGGGAATGACCAGCTGAAATCCATCCCGGTGGTTATGTTGACAGCAAAAGGTCAGGAGTCGGATGTGGTAGCCGGAATTGACAAAGGGGCTGCTGATTATATTATTAAGCCGTTTCGTCCTGCCGAATTGGTGGCCAGAATCAAACGTTTGGTAGCTGTTAAGCCAGCTGGGGGGTAACTTAAAAAGCCTGCCACCAATTGAATTCCAACTGGAATCCGTTTTTCCCCTACTTCAGAAGCTTTAGCCGTTGATGCCATTGAGCGATAGACTCGTCCGGATATTGATCAAATAGTTTATCCCTCGGATTATTGTTTTCTTCAATCCAACCGGCATATCAATCTTCATTCCCGATAATCCAGAGTTGTGGAATAGTGCAATAAGGTCCCTGATATTCTTTCATAATTACAACGAAATATATAATTTTTTTTACTCCCCACCTGAATACAGGCAATCAGGGCATTCATGACTTGTTAAATTGCTATTGAATAACTCGTTTGATACTATAATAATTAAAAAGAAGTGTTGAATCCTGGGATATAATTCAAAATCGTTTCATTTTCTGACTGCGAATCGACTATGTGTAAACAGATATTGCTCGCCTTTGTTTTCCTATTATGCCTGGGGCTGACGACTGCAATTTCGGATATTTCATCTCCTACCCAAGGTTTTATTTCCACAGAATACATCGAACTGAAGAAACAAAGTTCCGGCGACTGGCAGCATACCGACCCTGTTTATTTCAAAGCAGGAATCTCAGTTGGTATTCCTGCAATTATAGAGGTGATAGTCAATCCCGCGAACTCCGGCGGAGATTGGAATCCATGGTTCATCAGGTTGGGCATTTTGCTTCTGATTATTTTACCTTTAATCCTGGCGATTACCTTCACTTATTATATCCGCTTAAAGCGTGAAATTGTTGAAAGACAACAGAAAGAAAAAGAGTTGGAACAAAGCGAACGGCGCTATAAAAGTCTTTATCAGGATACACCGGCGATGTTTCATTCGGTTGATCGGAACGGATTCTTACTCAGCGTGAGCAAGAAATGGCTGGAAACGCTTGAGTATCCCCGTGAAGAGGTTATTGGAAGAAAACTGATCGACTTTATGACTTTATCCTCAAAAGAATATTCGGAATCCACGGTTTTTCCCGCCTTTCTCAAGTCAGGGTCTCTTGAGAACATTCAGTATCAGTTTGTAAAACGAAATGGTGAAGTCATTGATGTCTTGTTGTCAGCTGTTTCGGAAAAAAACAAAAAGGGTGATGTTATCCGCTCATTGGCCCATTTAAACAATATTACCAATCAATTAAAAACCGAGAGGACTTTACGAAAAAGAGAGGCGCAAATACTCAATCAACTGGCAGAGATTAATCAGGTATATGACCTGTCTCCCGTTGGATTGGCACTTCTGGATAAGGATTTACGATATATTCGGATCAATAGGGTGCTGGCTGATATCAACGGATTTCCAGCTGAAGATCATGTGGGAAAATCTGTTTTTGATATTTTGCCTGAATTTTTAATTGATTTGAAGAGTATATACGAGTCTATTCGGGAATCTGGCGAAGCGAGACTGAATGTTGAAATTGATGAAACGACTGCAGATGATCCCCTAAACATTCGCAATTGGATTGGTAACTTTTTGCCTATAAAAACAAAAAACGGGGAAATCGAAGCAATAATTGTCGCTCTTGTGGAGATCACCGAGCGAAAGAAAGCTGAAGATCAGTTAAGAAAAGCCAAAGAAGATGCTGAAGCTGCAAACAGGGCTAAAAGTCGGTTCCTGGCGAATATCAGTCATGAAATCAGAACACCGCTCAATTCAATCATCGGTTTTAGCCAGATACTGTTCAACAAGGCACAATCGATCGGATCACCTGTTGAAACAATCAATCAATTAAACAATATCAAAAGCAGTGGACAGGAACTCTCCGAATTGATTGATAATCTTCTCGAAATCAATAAAATCGCTTCAGGTAGAATTACGGTCAATCTGGAACCGATCAATCTGATGGAGCTTGTTAAAACTGTCTATAACATAAATCGGGCAAATGCTGAAAAAAGAAGTATACAATTCAGTCTTACCATGGATCCAAAGCTGCCTAACTATATTGAATCTGACCAGTCCAGGCTTAATCAGGTTTTGATGAATCTGGTTGCCAACGCTATTAAATTCACCCCGGACGGGAAACATGTGGCGTTCAATGTTAATCGAGATAACGGTTTTATAGTATTTGAAATTATTGACCAGGGAATTGGGATCTCGGATGAACAGATCGCAACCATATTTGAGACATTTGAGCAGGAGGATAGTAGTTCCACCCGCAAATTTGGCGGGTCGGGTTTGGGATTGTCAATTGTTAAAAGACAACTGGAGATTTTGAAAGGTACAATTGCGGTTCAAAGCAAAAAGGGCGAGGGGACTTCATTTATTGTCAGACTTCCTGAAGTTGAAACCAGCCGGACTGACAAATCAGTTGAAATTCCTTTTGATGAACACCACTTTTCCAAAGATAATACGGTTCTGGTTGTAGAAGATGACCCCATGAATCAGGAACTAATGAAATCCTTTTTTTCCGATTTCGGTTTTAACGTGGTTTTTGTTGAAGATGGTATAAAGGGTTTGGAGCAAACAAAATCACTCAAGCCTGACTTGGTTTTTATGGATATTCATATGCCAAGAATGGATGGATTAGAGGCAATAAAGGCAATCAGGTCTGATAAAACGCTGAATCATATTCCAGTTATTGCATTATCTGCAGATGCCAGTATCGACGTCAAAAATGAAGCGTTATCCTTCGGGTTTAACGATTATCTCTCGAAGCCGTTTGATATTTATGATCTTAACCTTTATCTTTCGAAATACCTTAAAAAGGATGTAGCTTGTTCAGACTTGGTTCCAAATGAAGAAAGATTGTTGCTGCCAGACAATATTGCATCTGAAATTAAGATCGACTTAAACGGATTAATCAACACTCCCAGAGAGTATTCAAACCAACTACTAAATCAGATCGACAAAATCAGAGACAAAATACGCCCCTACCAAACCCCTTATTGTTCTCAATTACAGGAAATAGAGAACGCCATCTATGAATGTGACGAAGGCAAGTTGGATCGTCTTCTGGAAAACCTGCTATAAACATTGTTGTGACTTCAGCCGGTTTAATCACATATTACATTCTCTTTTTTATTCATCTTGGTAGTCGTGGTGTTCACATCGCCGGAATTACACTGAATCCGGTTAAAAGCTGGATGAAACAGATTGCCCGGAATGTGACAATGGCAGACTGGGGCTTCTTATCCAAATGCGACTATTTGATTCATGATCGGGATTCAAATTTTTATGAATCCTTTTGTAGAATTATTAAATCGGGTGGTACGGAGCCCCTGAAATTACCTCCTCAAAGCCCGAGCTTGAGTTCATATTCGGAGAGATTTGTCTTATCAATAAAATCTGAATGCATATCAGGGCCGATTTTCTTCGGAGAGCAAAGCTTACGGAAAGCCTTGAAGGAATAGATAATCCATTACCATGAAGAATGAAATCATCAGGGAAAGGATAATCACTAACTGTTTCCGGCTCAAGATTTCGATCCTGATGAGAAAGAAAGAGAAATTACCTGCAGATCACGGCTCGGAAGAGTATTCAAATACTACTTTAGATCCCCTGCCTGAGGGCGATGGATGGGATAATCGCAGAAAAATCTCCGCAAACTCCATAAAAACAAGGCTTAACGTTGATTTTACTTTTTTACCTCACGAGTTTCAGCAGAAGGTATGACTGGAATGGGAAGAGTAGGAAGGATTTTGGTGGATGTTCCGGAGCATTGCCCCTTATTAGTGATAGAAAATAGTAACGATCATCCAGTCACAACTGAAAAACTAGATACGCTTCCTTTTTTAGGTTGAATAACAATGTTAATATCTTGATCAAGCAGATGAAGGAATTTAAAAAGTCTTTCGATAGAAAATCCATCCAAAATTCCATTTTTCAAGGCTGATACTTTTGGTTGACTGACTCCAAGAATCTTCGCGGATTGGGCCTGTGTCAGTTCACGTGATTGTATAATGCTATAAATCCTAGCTGCTATCATGGCCTTATGTTGGTATTCATCTGGTTTTTTTATTCCAATGTCATCGAAAACATTGCCCGAACTGGTTTCATATTCGATTTTTTCTGTCATTTTTTCTCCAATGCTTGAGCTTGTTTAAGCGTTGTTTTATTAAGTCGACTTCTCTTTTTGGTGTTTTGATACCGGTAGTCGCTTTCTTCTGAAAAGCGTGAAGAATATAAATTTGATTACCGATCTTGGTTGCATCCAAAGCCCTATATGTGTCAGAAGCATAGTTGCTGACAATTTCAAACACACCATCAATTCCTTTAAACGGCTTGGCAGTGTCATGCTTTTTCCCTTCCTGTGCTAAATGCAAAGCAAATCCAATTTGCTTCTATACATCGTCTGGAAACTGTTGAATTTTCTTTTTTGTTGATCCCATCAAAATAATTTGTTTTTGTATTCTTATACTAATCAATTATCCCATATCTGGGATAAATACAAGAAATGTTTCAGCCCAAATCCCAGCCCTGAATAGCCCATTCCCTAGTGACCTTAATCGCACTGCCGTGATCTTCCGGGACACACGAATCTTCAGACAAAAATCTTAATAAACAAAGATACAGATATGATTTGATGGAGTTACAACAAGTGAAATGACTGATAACGAAGGTATTGGGGTAAAATGGTGGAAAAAGAAACTTTGTTGGAATTATTGGGTTTGGGGGGCAGGTGGTCGGTTGGAAGACCAGAATGGAGAAAATTCCAAACGAAAATACTCCCTATATTTTCAGAATTCTATGCATATATACGCAATAACGCAAGCCTGACCCCTTTATATATACGCAATAACGCAAGCCTGACCCCTTTATGTAAATGATAGCGTTTCCAAGAGATCAAAGCAATCCGGGATGCTTGCATAATCGCCCGCAGGATGGGCAATAGATTACCCTTCTTTCTATTCCAAAGTAAGTCAGTGGACAATGAAATGCCCGCCCTGCAAATTTATCACTTGGGGGAAAAGGACACTTGTACGATATTTCGGTCTAGTGTCCTGAAAATCGCACAGTTTTCGTTTATTTTGTTCTTTCCAACACCTCTTACATCAAGGGGAGAGGCCAAAAAACATTTCTAATATCAGCTAACAAGATGTTATTTACTAATTTCTTATCGCATGGCACCGTTGTTGTAACTTATCCTGGTGGATATAAACACCTATCAAGCAAGCACTAGAAATACGGAAAAAGATCTGCTGCTGCTACTTATATAAGTTTGTATAAATCAGATACAACAGAAAATGGCTTAGTGGTTGTTCGATAGTATCAGCAATTAATTACGGTTCAATTATGCGATTAAACTCGGTTTCAGTAATATTCATAATTATTCTTCTCTTTGTTGCTTTTGGCTGCCAACCACCTTCCAGTAACGGCAATAATGGATCCCAGGAAGAAACAGAGGGAACCGGAGGAGAAACAGAAAGCAAAACAACATTTTACATTGGAGATCAAATCCGTTTTTCAACGACAAATGGAAGTGAGATTTTAGGGACCGTCATCGATCTCGATGGAGATGAAGAACCAGACGGTGTCGACCTGGACGAGGACAGCTCCACGCTGGAGTTCGTTTTTCTCAGCAACACTTCATCGGGTGCTTCACTTCAACCTATTTTACAATCCTCAGATGCTGAAGGTGCTACTGTCTACGCCGTCGATACGGATGGTGATGCAGTGGCTGATTTCTACCTGCGGGTTTTGGATTTTGAAGAAGGCACCGTGGAATTAAACACTGATTCAGATGGGTCGGGTACAATTGTTAAACTAATCGTGAACGCATCAGGAGAAGTAACCGGTATCGACAAAGATGAAGACGGTTCAACCGATATCACCGTGATTTCCTTGCGGGAAATCACGGATGCAACTGCTCCCACTCCCGGGAATTCTGGAATTATAACCATATCCAACCTGCTCAGTGCTTCAATGACACTAAGCTGGACCCAGGCATCCGATAATGCCGTATCTGCTCAATATTTGAAATACAAGGTGGTGCAATCCTCTTCAGATAATATTGCAACGATAGCAGCAGCCAATACCGAAGGTGACGGCAGAAAAACAATTTTGAACTGGACACTAACCGTGCGTACTTTGAACGTCAGCGGATTGGAAGAATTAAAGACCTATTATTTTGCAATTTTAGTCAAGGATCCGGCAGGCAACATGGCGATCTATCAGGCATTCGCCCAGACAACAGCCGAACTTCGATTGACCGGTAACTGGCTTGATATAGGTGATGATCAAATGTACCTAAACTACAGTAGCAATAATAATGCGGAAAGCCCGGCTGTAACCGTATTTGATTCCAAAATCTATGTAACCTGGAAGGAGAAGGATGAAATCAGAGTCAAGGAGTGGGATGGAACGGATTGGAGTTTCATCGACGGCAGTTCCGACAGCGGGATAAACAGTGATGATGCTGCTACGCCTAAACTTGGTTTCATGGGTGATGATCTTTATGCGATTTGGACCGAGGATTTTGAAGATGAAGAATATGACGATGAAGAAGGCGTTCGGGTTAAAAAATGGGACGGGTCTGATTGGAGTTCAACGACTAATTGGCCGGGATTGAACTATTATGAAAGTAGTTATGATTACCATAGTGGGTTTCATCCCGCTTTAATCACTTATAATGCTAAACTCTATGCTGTTTGGGCGGAAGGTTTCTCCTCGTGGTATAAGTATATCCGGCTGAAGGAATGGAACGGTTCTGATTGGACTTTCATTGACGACGACGATGATAGAAACGGGCTTAATTACACATGGAAACATACCGAGTCTGCATCTCCTGAACCAATTGTTTTTGATTCAAAGCTGGTCATGATATGGAGCGAGACCCTGTGTCCCTATACTTATGATCCGGAGATTCGTCAGATCCGCGCCAGAAGATGGGATGGCGGCACCAATTGGACCTTTATCGATGGAAATACTGATTTCGGTCTGAACTATGATCCTTCCAATGACGCATACAATCCTAGCACAACGGTATTTAATTCCAAACTCTATCTGGCCTGGAGTGAAGATAACAGCTCCGATGTCAAACAGATCCGGGTGAAAAAATGGGATGGAAGCTCCTGGTCCTTTATTGACGGCAGTTCAGATGCGGGATTAAACTATGAAAGCGGCAACAGTGCGGATTACCCCTTCATCACATCGTTCGATTCAAAATTATTTGTGGCCTGGAGCGAGTATGACGGAACCGATTACATCCTGAGAATCAAGGAATGGGATGGAGACAATTGGCGGTTCGTTGATGGGAATACTGCTGATGGTCTGGTTTACGATTCTACAAAATCAAAAGTCGACGCTCAACCGAAATTGATTGTCTATCAGTCCGACCTCTACATTCTATGGATCGAAAAGAATGCGAATACATCGCAAAAGAAGCTGCTGCGTATAAAGATGGCAGAGATGGAATAACGCATTGAACCGGCTTTCGAACCTCTTCTCCCCCAGGATAAGTCTTTTCGCGTCTCTTAGATTTAACCAATTGATTTTTTTTAGCCCCTTCAATACTGCAAAACGTGCAGAAGTTCTTGCTTAACGACTCATCGGTTGACTTAACTTCGATTAGATGGGTGATTTGTTCATTGATATTTACTGCAAAATCAATTTCTTTTCCCTCTTTGTTACGAATATAGTGCAGTGTTGAATCAACACCGGTTTCATCCTCAAGCCGGTGCAATTCTTTTAAAAGAGCGTATGCCACCAGGTTTTCCAGTTTTACTCCGACATCTCCAATCACTTGTCCTGTATCGAAAAAACAGAACTTGGGCATTTTAAGAATGGCGCGCACAATGTTTCGGTTCCAAGGATACACCGGGAAAAAAATGTAAAGATTCTGCAATATCGAGAGCCAACGTTTAACCGTCTTGGCATCCCGCTGTAAATCCCTTGCCAAACTGGCGTATGAAACCAGTAAACCGACATTTCGCCTCAGCAACTCAATAAGCGTCTCAATTGATTTATAATCGATTACTGATTCGAGATCGATCAAATCCTGCCTCAGCACAATATCCAGATGCGTTTTCTTCCAGCGTTGATAATACTGATCATCGTTTTCCAGGAAGGGCTCCGGAAATCCTCCAACACGCAGCAAGCGATCCATTGATTCTTCAGGGTTGATGAAACCAGCTGTTTCTTTGATATCAAAGGGTGTAAGCGATACTGAAAAAACCGCCCTGCAAGAGAATCCCCAACCTTTCTGGTCAAATCCAACCTTGCACTACCGGTAACAATCATTTGTGGAGATATTCCCTCTACATCATAGATACCCTTTAACCAGGATTTCCAATTGTCCATTTTGTGGAGTTCATCAAAAACAATCAAATCCCGTTTTCGATCCCAAGACTTCTCCTGCATCGACAGCCGATGCTCAGCAAAATCATAGTTCATATAATCGTGCCTATCCGACAGCATCCTGGCTAAAGTCGTTTTACCACTTTGCCGGACCAGATAATAAAACGATTTTTCGTTCCAAATCCCGCTTTATGCTCTCTGTAATTAATCTGCTTTTCATCTCTAATCGATTGATTGTTTTCGACTAATTAAGGCATTCATTCCCGAAAAGTCAATACCAATCGGGAATCCGATCCTGATTGGTCGTTGCTGAATGAGAATTCATCTACTTCTTTTTCAATTCCAACTCCGCTTTAAAAACAAAATACCTGGCCCCCATTTCCTTTGCCAGGGATACAGCCGTTTGAAAACAACATTTAACATCGGCTTGATTCTCATTCAAAGCTTTCAGGGATAAACCTTTAAGCAGGAATAATTCAGGCAAGAAATAGCGTTCACCATATTTTTTACCAAAAACGATATATTGGTTTAGCCGCTTAACAGCTTCATGATACAGTCCTTTGTCAACTTCTATCTGGGCTATCAGGTAGTTCCAGTAGGTGGCGCCGATGTTGATGTTGGTTTGCTTCCACGTTTCAAAAGTTTTAACTGCAAGATCCAGATCCGAATCTACCCAGGCTTGATAGTAGTGACCGAAGTTCAGCCAGTTTGGGAGCTGATATTTTGTAGCCAATTCCAACAATTGATGATTTTCCCGTTTAATGGATTCCTTATCACGGCGATAATGCCGGACCCCCATTTTATAGGCGAGTACATTTGCCTCCAACTGGACATTCCCAAGCGCTTTTGATCTTTTCATAGCAGTTTGAATCGACCGATCTGCTTCCTTTTGCCGGTCCATGGCAACACACAAAACGGATTTCATCGACAAAGCCATGATTTTGGCATCGTGACCGAATATCGCAAATTGTTGTGCGTCCCTTTGGTCATCATAGAGCTCGATTGCCTGATTGAATTGTTGCAAAGCCGTTGTAAGCTTTCCCTGTGTGTGTTTTCCCAATCCGCTGATAAAAAAGATCAGGCTTTTATACCCCTCATCCCGACTGGTTTCCAATATTTGATTCAGCTTTGCGGACAGTTCATCCAATTTGGGATATTCACAAGCAAATATATGTTTTGCATACAGATCAATCAGTTGTGTGGACAGCAACTTGGATCGATCGGACATCTTGCGGCTGACCTTTTCCGATTGCGACAGTATCTCTTGCGTTTCCCTGGAGGCATACCCCTTCAACGCGATTGTTGCGGATTGAAGTATTTTCAGCAAATCCAGCTGTTTTGCGGCAGAAGATTCATCATCTTCAAGCTGCTCTATCCATTCCAACGCTTCATCTGCTTTTTCAATTGCATCCTGATATAGAAATTTCGATAGGGCTATCTTCGCAGCTTCTAAACCGTAGTCCGCAGCTCTGCTGATTTCACCAGCTTTGGACCAGTGATAGCTCAGCAATTCCGGTTGATCCCTTTCCATCCCCACAAACTCCGATTCCAGGATTGAGGCAACTCTTCCATGAATTTCAAATTTTTGCTGCTGAAGAATACTATCATAAGCGGAGTCACAAATTAACGAGTGGTAAAAATAGTAAACAGGTACAGCACCCGGTCTATGTTGGATCTGAATGATACCCGCCGATAAAAGTTGATCCAAATCCGCCAGCAGAACGGACTCATCCTTCAGGGACAATCGCGAAAGCAGATCATAGTCAAATCTCCTGCCGATGACACTGGCGATTTGAGCTGTTTCCTTAGCGACACCGAGTTTATTGAGTCGGCTTGCCAACAGAGTTTGTAAGGTATTGGGAATCTCGAACTTAAGCTTATCAGCAGTTCCTCCTTTTGATTGCCGTTCGAAATCGATCAAAATCCGGATCACTTCCCTGGCAAATAAGGGAATACCATCGGAACGCTCGATGGCTGTTGCGACAAAATCATGAGGAAGCACAATTGATCCCGCAACATTCCTGACGATCTCTTCGATTTCCTCATCCATTAAGCGACCCAGTTTGACTGATTCAATAGTTTTTTCCCGTTGATCTCCAGGGAATGGTACACGAGATGTCATCAACAGCAGGAGTTTTCCTTTGCAGACCTCAGAAAACCAGGTAAGAAATTCCAGCGTAACGGTATCCGCCCAGTGAAGATCTTCAAAAATGCAGATCGTGGGAATCTGCTGGGCCATCTTTAAGTAAATACCGGCAATCGCTTCAAACAGAAGAGACTTCTGCTTTTGTGGTGCAATTTCTGGCACCGGATATTTTTCCGTTTGGTACCCGAACCAGAGGCACAATATTGGCAGGATGGTTTTTGAATCGAGGCTAAGCTTCTCCAGACCTGCTTCAAGCAGCGCAATATTTTCATTTGCCGACTGGTGAACAGACAATTCATACTGGTACCGCAAAGCTTTTAGAATCGGGAACAAAGCCATTTTCTGTCCCTCGGGAACACAGCGAAATTCAATACCTCTCCCTGAGTTGTAACGTACTTGTCTCACAAATTCTGCAACCAGAGTCGATTTCCCGATCCCGGCTTCACCTTCAATAAAGACTGGTATCCCCTTGGTTTTAAAATGTTGTTTCAGTGTATGGAGTTCGTTAAAACGACCGACGAAGGGCCGACCGGTAATTTTGAGAACGCTACCTGCCACACTTTTAGAAACCTTCTCTTCGATGGCCCTGAACACATTTAAAACTCCCGGTGGTAAAGAAATGTCTGAAGAGACAACTTCACATTTAATAAAATCTTTGATTAACTCGTGGCATTGGTCAGATAAATAAATACATCCGGGAACCCTATCTTTGGTCAGTTTGGCGGCAATGTTTTGAGTCAGTCCCAATATTTTCACCCGTTTCTTCGTTTTTCGAACCGTTGCCATCCCGGTATGCAAGCCGATAGTCACGGATAGTTCTATCCCGTATTGAGACTGCAGCATATGACCACGTTGGGTCATGGCCGTCATCACTTGCAAAGCGACACCGGCGGCTCGTCGCACATCCGTATCTGCCACCTCAGGGAATCCGAAGATTCCCATGATTATCTCTCCCACATTTCCATCAACATAACCACCGGCTCTTTCAATCAAGGAGATACAGCGATCCTGAATATCTCCGAACACCTCATCGATCTCCTCATATTCCGATTCCATCTCGCTGTAATCCAAAACCAGGGACAGACAGAGAGCTGTAACCTGCCTTCTTTCCCCCGGCTGCTCTTCCATTTTTACAGCAATTGTATCAACAACATTAACGTCCTCCCCCAAATTTTCCGGATCAACCAGATAACCGCTTTGGTTTTTGATGCCTTCAATATCGATGGATTTAAGCCGGGAAAACACAATGGAGGCGTCGCCGGCTCGCCGGTCCGTTGACTTCTGCAACACCCAATCGAAAAAGGTGCCCAATTGATGATTTCTTAGAGTAGAGGAAAGAGGAACAGGCTGCGTTGACAATTGACTGCGCACCACTTCCGCAACACTTTTCCCGCCAAAAGGAGTTGTCCCGGTGAGACACTCCAGGTACGTTAACCCCCATGAATACAGATCTGTTTTGGTGGAAACCGGTTCCCCTCTAAGTTGCTCAGGCGCCGAATATGCCGGGGTTCCCAGAAAGTCCCGTGTTTTGGTCAAGTTGTCGGAGGCTTCCTGCTTATCGAGAAGGAAGGTACCAATCCCAAAATCAAGGATTTTTGCCTGCTCGTAAGCTCCGGTTTTCTGGAGCATGATGTTTTCCGGTTTTAAATCACGATGCACAATTCCCTGGGAGTGGGCTGCAGCCATGGCATCCAGAAGCTGCAACATCAAATCAGTTGCCCGTTGTACGGTGAGTGCGCCTTCGCGCTTGATCAGGCCGGCCAGGTTTTGTCCTTCCAGGTATTCAAAAACAATATAGATGAGTTCGTTGCCCTGTTGCCCGCTATCCAGGATTTTAATTATATTGGGATGGTTCAATCCGGCACAAAGCTTAATTTCACGTTGAAATCGTTTGATCCTGCCGGCATCGCTTTCATCCTTGGAGTCTCGTTGATCCAAAATCTTAACGGCAACCAGCTGTCCGGTACTCATTTGTCTGGCCTTATAAACACGCCCAAACCCGCCGGTACCGATTCTATTATGGATGTCATAATTTTTAATGATGAACTTGAGATGATCATCATTTATGCGTTTGGTTACCAAGAACGGACTCCTAATCGCCTTTTTCGCGTTTGATTTGATGGTCCCGTATTAGCTTGTTGAGTTGGGAACGCGACATTTCCAACAACTTCGCAGTTTGGGAGATATTCCAGTCGTTTTCTAGAAGGCTTTTTGTTATGAAGGCTTTCTCCCAAGCACTTTTTCCTTCCCGATAGGTTTTGTGTTGCTGTGACTCAACTTCATCAGAAAATATTTGATCCCTCTCTTCCTCGGAAAAGAAGTATTCTTTTTTAAGCGTAGAGGAGGCATCTCTTTTGGCGCGCAGCACAGCGTGTTGAGTCTTGTGATGCAACTCCCGGACGTTTCCCGGCCAATGATAGCACTCCAAAATCTGAAATGTTTCCTCCGGAATTTTGGGAAGATCCATTACATATTTTTCACAATACTGCCCGGTGAAAAACTCAACGAATGCTCGAATATCCTCCCGGCAATCCCTGAGAGCAGGAAAGTGAATGGGAAAGACACAGATTCGGTAGTAAAGGTCAGTACGGAAAGTCCTGCTTTTTACAGCCTCTTCAAAATCGATGTTTGAGGCGGCAATAATGCGAACATCGGGACTTTGCGGATGCTTGGAACCCAAGGGATAATAGAATCCCTCTTCCAGGAACTGCAGTAGCTTAGCTTGAAGAGGGACCGACAATTCACCGATCTCATCCAGGAACAGAGTGCCGTTTTCCGCTGCGCTGATTTTACCGTTTATGTCCGAATGCGCAGCCGAATGAGCCCCTTTTTTCGCACCAAACAACTCGCTTTCCAGAAGTTCCTCGGGTAGATTGGCACAATTCAAATGAAAGAAAGGCCCGTATCGGCGGCTGCTGTTGTTATGAATTATTCTCGCCATCAGGCTTTTTCCGGTTCCGGTTTCTCCTTTCAACAAGACGGTTGTATCAAGATCAGCCACCATCAGAACCTCTTTTAAAGCAGCGATGAGTTTATCACTCTGCCCGATGACACCGGTCAGGTTATATTGAGACCGCAATGTTTTTATGGTTGTCTTGGCCGGTTTTTTCAAATGACGCAATAAAGGAGCGATGTGCCTGGTAAACAACTCCGTCTCACCGGCCTTGTTTTTTAGGTCTTCGCCAAAAAAATCATTCCCTTGAAGATAGATCACCCCCCTGACCTGATCATTGATGATAGGACTGCATAATACGGCTCCAATACTGCCGGCATGCACACTTTGATATTGTTGAAAGCGGTCATCCAAAAATGCGGCGGGTGTAACGACGGTTTCGCCGGAGGCAATGGTATCGGCGATGATGCCGGAGGAGATATGGTGTTTGATGGTTTTGAGATCTTCGTCCGTGCACTCAAAAGTGGAATGCCGGACTTCATTGCCGGCACCTTTAAGTTCGATATAGCCCAAACGGGCACCGGTCAGCGCAACAACCAACCTTAACGCTTCCGACAGAAGGGTCTCTATCTCGGGGTCGTGCGATTTATCAGCGTTCAATAGGAGCTTATACAGTTCACATTGCAGCTCAAGCTGTCTCTGGTCCATTGTCCTTCCTTATAGGCGCATTGCAATGGTTTTAACTGGTTTTTCAGTTGTTTTAACGGATCATAAGCTATCCTTACCCTTGGGGTCAAGCCTGCTGCTAATCCAAAATCCACCATCAACTCTTATTATCTTCCCAATTCCACAATGCTTATCAAGTAAGGTTTAGTATTAAATCGGGGACATGTACTTCGTTACGTGTCCCCGATTTAATACGGCGAGATAAAAGTTGATGGTGGATTTTGGTAATTCTTATAAAATATAGACTCAGGCTTTCGAGTTTCATTCGTCTAATATCACAAGACACTGTTGGTACAAGCACGAAAGCCTGATTCTAGAAGCTAAACTATACTTGGCATACTGCGCTTACAACCACAGATTTTCTCGGAAAAAGCTTCTGAAATAACTGAGGTAAATCCTATGAAGGTTGCATCTTAACGCGGACAATAGAGTTTTGAAAAGAAAACCATTAACAGAGCAATGCTGCCGGAAAAAATGACATCACTAATCATCCTCCCTGAACTTAAACAGCAGATCCGAACCAACTTGGGCTGTTTCGATTACCAAGTTGCCAACGACGAAGAAAACAGAAAAGCTGCAGTCGCTCTGACTGTAGTTACCTATGAGAACGATGGTGGCGTTTATGGCATGGCAACCGACGGCTATGTAAAAGAAAATGCCGCCTTAATTCTTACCCGCAGAAACGCAGGATTAAACAGCCATTCAGGACAATGGGCCTTGCCCGGAGGCCGGATGGATTCCGGAGAAACGCCGGAAGCAACTGCCCTCCGAGAACTTGAAGAAGAAGTTGGCTTACAACTCGACTATGAAGATATCCTTGGAAGATTGGACGATTTCGTCAGTCGTTCCGGGTATATTATTACACCGATTGTTTTATGGGGAGGCGCCAACAGGGAACTGATTGCTAATCCCGCTGAAGTCGGCGCCATTCATCGTATACCCATCAATGAATTTATGCGGGAGGATGCCCCCATTTTAGAGTCCGTTCCTGAATTGGAAAATCCGGTTTTATTAATGCCGGTAGGAAATAGTTGGATTGCCTCCCCCACGGGTGCGATCCTGTATCAATTCAGAGAGGTCGCCATTGCCGGAAACGATACCCGGGTGGCACACTACGAACAACCTTACTTTGCCTGGAGCTGACCCCATTCATCCAAATCTTCTACAATCCCAACAAAAGATCGATCCATTACTGATTTGCCGCTATTCCCAGTATGTCCCTTTCCGGCAAGGCCCGAGTTTCGCCAATTTTGAAGATCCAGGTATTATCTTCTGAGTAACCTGCTTTATCCGCAGCAGCCTTAAACCGAACGGGTGGCTCAAATGGAGGTTCGTCGGATAATTGAATCGTTCCCCAATGCATCCCGACAATGGTTTCAGCATTCAAGTCCAACCCAACTTTCACGGCTGCTTCCGGGTACAAATGAGTCATTGGGTCTCCCTGGCGAGTATCATACGCGCCGATCGTTAATAAGGCTAGATCAACCGGGCCCATTTTTTCTCCGATTTCTTTAAAAATCGTTGGCGAATAGCCCGAATCCCCTACAAAATAGATCTTTTGTGAAACTGATGAAATGTTCCATGAACACCATAAGGTCTTGTTCTTATCCCCAAGCGACCTACCTGAATGATGAACCGTAGGCAGGGATGTGAATGTCAATGAATCTTTCCTCTTTTGGTCGTACCAATCAAGTTCATCCACATGTTGATACCCCCGTTTGGTAAAAAACGATTTCAACCCGAGTGGAACATAAACTTGAATTCTATCTTTATTCTTTATGGACGCAACGGTTTCCGAATCCAAATGATCCAGGTGATTGTGTGATAAAACGATAACCTCGATAGGCGGCAGGTTTTCAAGACTGATACCCGGTGGGGCAAACCTTTTTGGACCAAGTCCCCAGACTGAACTGGCATATGTTGTCAGGTATGGATCGGTTAGAATGGTAAGTCCATCCAATCGGATTAAAAATGTCGATTGGCCCAACCAGGTGATGGAGTCCTTTTCCTGCAATTCATTGAACTGTGCGATTGCAAGGTTCTCGGATATCACATGGTCAGAAGGTACGTCCGGCAGTATAAAGGAAGTATAAAAACGCCTTAAGTAAAAAAAAGGCTTTGTCGGAGGCACTTCCGGTATTTCAGGATGATTTCGAAATCCATCCTTTACATGATGCCTGGGTTTCCCTTCCAACCAGGTTTGTGATGCGGAAGAACAACCGATAACGACAAACACGATCAACAATACCACCCATTTTCCATCCAACTGTTTTTTCAAATTTTGCCTCTTCATCCTCACTCCTTTTCGATTGACAAGCATTTTATCAGACAACCGCTGTTGACCGGCAAAATTACCAAGCAACTTATGATTTGTTCGTGGAAGTCAATTCTCCGACCAAGGTTTCGTTATAACCTGAAGATACAATACTTTTACTGTGATAATCTGGCTTGGTTTTTTTTCTGAGTGGTCAAAATTTGAAGATGAACGGTCGAAACAAGCCTGTTGGTGGTTTTTCCACTTCTCGGATCAGTATGCGACAATAGATACCGGTTTGTTGATCATTCAACGCAATCGAATTTTCTGTGGATTTGGACTTGCCAATCCGGCTTATATCATACATAAGACCCATAAGACCTGTAATATGAGTTTCAGCGGCTATATACTCATCCCTCAATGAAATCTCTCTTTCGACTCGCCGCTAACCAAAGCCAATGCCTCAACCATTTCCATCTATTCCCCTCTTCAAGTGTGTTAAGAATTACCATTAAAGTCCCATGTTATCAAGAGGCTGCAATAGGAACAACAGAGTCGGGGGGAAATAGAGTTTAGACGCCGGAGGGTGGATTTGGGACACGGGTTGTATTGACATGAACTCCACTTTGAACTAAACCGAGTCTAGTTGAAAATGGAGGGTAGAATGATTCAAGTTAATATACACGAGGCCAAAACCAATCTCTCAAAGCTGATCGCAGAAGGGCAAGAGGTGATTATTGCGAGATACGGTGAGCCAGTCGCACGATTGACTCCGATTCGGAAAAAGGCACAAAACCGTAAACCTGGATCGGCCAAAGGGAAATTTGAAGTTTCCGATAAGTTTTTCGAACCTCTTCCAGATGACATTCTCAATGGATTTGGCGCATGAGGTTTGTGCTCGATACACATGTTTTCTTTTGGTGGATTACAGATTCACCGTTATTACCAGAAAAGGTAAGAAAACTCATTTCAGAAGGTTCTCATGAATTATTCTGGAGTTCAGCCAGTTCGTGGGAAATAGCAATCAAGTATGCCAATGAAAAGCTTCCTCTACCTGAAAGACCGGAAGTATTTATTCCCAGTGAATTAGCGATTAATCGAATATCATCGCTATCAATCACGGACGACCATTCCTACTTGCCAGGTTCTCTTCCTGGTCACCATCGTGATCCGTTCGATCGCATGTTAATTGCACAAAGCAACATTGAGAAAATGCCATTAGTATCGGGTGATCAGATCTTGTCACATTATGAAGTAAAAACATTTTGGTAGAGGGGGCATGATAAAAATGTGTTTTCCTCATGAAGTATAATCTGAAATGACCTTATGGCGAGCTTTCAGGCGACATCGTTCCAGATCCATTTCAAGCAACAGATTTGTATTGATATCCGATCGGAACAAGATAATCCGAGATTCATTTAATCCAATTGACTATCAACCCTCCCCATCAAGCCTTATAAACACTGGCTTTTCACCACCTCGACCATTTTACCGCCAAAACATCCCTAATTAAAAAACCGGCAGGATTTTTTGACTTACCACCTCTCACGGTCAAACCTTTGTGAATCCCCCTGCAAAGCCGGTGATTTACCCAGATAAATTAAAAAATAAACCACTAGCATTCCTCCAGGTTGGTGTGTCCTTTCCACGCTTCCATGATGCTTCCGCCTCCGGCCAGGAGCAAAATCCTGCTTAAAATTCTGTCTGGCAGCAAGGCTCTCAGGAGAATTCCCAGATGAAGAGAACGAGGGTATTTAACCACCTGCCTATTTTTTTTCAATGCTTGATTGACAATAACTCTGGCGATCCGGTCATGGTTTTTTACTCTTGGTATCAGCACTTCTCCCAGCAGATTAAGCCTACTACCGGCAAACATCCCCTCCCGAATTATCCCCGGGTGGATGGAGGAAAACCTCACATCATGTCTGCCATCCATCATGGCTTCAAACCGCAGGGATTCCGTTAGTCCGTAGACAGCCCACTTGGTAGCACAGTAGACTGCCAAGTCTGCCATTCCCATCAGACCTGCACCAGAGGAAACATTGACGATATGACCATGCTTTCGTTCATACATTCCAGGCAAGAAAGCATTAATTGTATAGAGCATGGAAATCAGGTTGATTTGGGTTTCTTTAACGTGAAGAGATGGAGGATGCGAGCAAAAGCGTCCTGGCATGACACTACCTGCATTGTTTACCAGGATATCCACCTGACCCATCTCTTCTTTGGCTTTCGCAGCCATCCGGCAGACTTGTTCTTCCATGGTAACATCACAATGATGGGCATGTATCGGGGATCCAACAGCAGTCAGAGATTTATACGCATTTTCCAAATTCTTATCATTAATATCCCAGATAGTAACCTGGCAGCCTGCTAAAAGTAGTCGCCGTGCTGTTTCATATCCTATCCCCCTGGCACCTCCGGTAATCAGGGCAGAAGCCCCCATAAGATCAGTCATTTTCAGTCTCCATTTTTTGTTTTTGAGCTTTGATAAAGGCGTACAGAAAGAAAATTCCGAAGGTGAGGTCATTGACACCATATATCGAGTAAAAAAATCCTGTCAGGATATCCTGCTGATAAATAGCCTTCAACTCACAGGCATGCATTGCCAACCAGTCAACCCATACTGCGGTATAAAAGAACTTTTCAAGTGCGAATACAGCAGAAATTGCGCATGCCTTCGTATAACAACAGGCAATAGCGATGTAGGCCAGTCCCCAGAGCATGATTCCTCCTAATCCTACTCCAGAGAATGTTTTGGAATCAATCTCCATCAACAGCTCATTTGTAAAAAACCTGCTGAACAAAAGTGTTCCACAAATATTGGTGCAACCAGCTAGAATAAATCCCTGGGTTATCCACTTTTCATTTTCCACGCGATAATCCTCCATTTGATTGAGCTCTACCTATGGTGCAAAATCTTGAATCCATCATTAGTTTTCCTTGCATCATTGAAATGAGGAGCAAAGTATTTAGTGGCTGTGCATGTCCCTCCTTTTCAACCGAATATCATCAAGAAAAATCCTTTGATTACCAGAAAAAACGCCGCTTGAGAGTAGGTTTGAGATTTGGCACAGGATTGCTTATCACTGGCAGCCATGTTATCATCGCCCCGATGTTCATTGATAATAATTTTTTACAGGGAGAGCAGGTCATCACCCGCCAAAAACCTGGCTTTAGACGCCAATGCAAATTTATCTGGAAGAAGCATGACATCAACAATCATTAGTACTTGGATTCCAGTGGTTTTACGTGCTTGTGAAAGTTCCGGCTATGATTCTGCGGGACTTTTGCAGGAAGCCGGTATTGATCCTCTTTTAATCAAAGACATAGAATCCCGAATTTCCATAGCAGCCTATAATCGGCTTTGGCAGCTGGCTGTTGAGCGTACGGGTGACCCCTGTCTTGGGCTTAAGGTGGTGACTTTTTTAAAACCCACAACATTCCATGCCTTGGGAATTGCACTTATGGCAAGTGATTCCATTGGCGACGCTCTGAATCGCCTGCAAAGGAATTATCCCTTGATTTCGGATGAAGTTCGCTTGACAATTTTTAATAAGGACGACTTAACGGCATTGTGCTTTTCACCGGAAGAAGGAGGGACACCACCGGCAGATGCTTCTGTGGACGCATTCATGGCCGTTTCTCTCTCCTACGCACGCACCCTTGATGACGAACGATTGAATCCGGTGCAGGTGGAATTTATGCACGCGAAGCCTCATAATCCTGCTCCTTACCAAGATTTTTTCAGGGCTCCTTTGCATTTTTCAGCCAGGGACAATCGGATCTATTTTAATCGCATGCAACTGGAACGCCCTCTTCCTTTTGCCAACACTGAGATAGCCCTTCGAAATGAGGAGATTGTACTTAAATATCTATCCCGTTTGCGCAAAGTTGGGATATCAGAACAGGTACGACAACAAATCAAGGAATTGTTAATTACCGAAGAGCCTGCTATTGAGGTGGTAGCTCGCACTCTGGGCGTGAGCATACGCAGCCTGAATCGCTATCTCCGTCATGAAAAGGCTTCATACCGTATGCTGCTGGATGATGTCCGCAGGGATCTTTCTCTTGAGTACCTGAAACAGGAAAACCTAAGCGTTCTTGAAACTGCATTCAAACTGGGATACGCAGACTCAAGCAACTTCAGTCGTGCCTTTAAACGATGGTATGGCATTGCCCCCAGCCTTTACAAAAAAAGGTCTCCTTCAGCGATCGAGCATTGAATCAAATTCGTTAACATGTTACATTCTTCAACGAAACTTATTGAAATCAATTTATGTTTTCATTTAACCGTTTAATTTGACCAAGATAATAAATGGTTCATCAGAGATCGTTATGTATTTATTTGCTTCTAAGCATCTTATTTCTCTTGGGAATGAACGCCCCGACAACAGCATTAGATGTTTATCAAACTGGAGTGTCACAGGAACATGCGAATGGAATTGTTGCAGAAATCGTCCACAGGGTTTCGGAGAGACTTGGTATCAATCTGGAGATGAATTATGCTCCCTTTGCACGAAGGCTAGCCATGATGAAGTCTGGAAGAATCGACATCATGGGTGGTCTGTTAAAACGGAAGGATCGTGAAGACTATATCTACTTTGTATCTACTCCCTACGTGAATACCTCCAGGAAAATCTTCTTCGTTCGTAGAGGGGAGGAGCATCGAATTAAAAAATATGAAGATCTCTATGGATTAACCATTGGCACCAAAATCCACTCAAAATACTTCACCCGATTTGATAAGGATGAGAGGCTTATTAAAGAACCGGTACCCCGCGTCGGACAAAATTTTAAAAAGTTGCTTGCAGGTCGCATTGATGCAGTGATATACAGCTACCGATCAGGATATACGAAGCTAATGGAAATGGGGATTACCGATAAGGTTAAACCAGCCATTTATTTCTTTGAAGGTGATAACCCTGTTTTTATTGGCATTTCAAAAAAATCGCCCTTAATGGGCCGAAAAAGCGATATTGAAGCCATAATCCACAAAATGGTCGAATCGGGAGAAATCCAGTCCGCTATTGACAACTTCTACCAGTATTTGCCCAAAAACAGGTAGAACAGATACTTGACGCAGATAGACGGTCAGGTCTTTACTTTTGACATTTCATGTAAAAAGTCATTAGTGTCCGGTTTATTAATTTAAACATAACAGATGTATAGCTTAAATAGAAATCATCTTTTGGCAAGTGTGATTTGTAAAATACTGTAATAAATGAAATTTTTGCTTAATACCTCTATTGAATCCAGCTTCATTTTTGGGAGATTTCAATGGCTGTTTTGTACTGCCGTCGGGATGTCCTCAAAGCTGAGCTGGACATTGCCATCATCATGCAAAATGCGAACATCCAAAGAGTCTTCATTGAATAACTCGTATAAAGCAACACGCTCGAACAAAGAAATACTTAATATTTGCAGCATACGATAAAGGCTCATCTCGACTGCCAATTCCTTGCGAATGATAGCAATGGTGACATAGACACTAATGGCAATCCAGATTTGCGTTTTGACGGCATTGAAAGTCGTTCCAAAAAAGCTTTTGATTCGTAAATGCTGCTTGATCCATTTGAAAAACAACTCCACTTTCCAGCGGTTCTTGTACAATTCGGCAATGACCGTAGCTGGAACTTTGAAGTTATTGGTTAAGTAGACAAAGTATCGATCTGTTTCTAAATCGAAATATCGGACTCTTCTAAGCTTTTCTGGATAATCGTCTCTTGTGTTGACGCCATTTAGACGAATGGTTTGATCCGATCGAATACCTTCGGAGTCATCCTTATCCTTAGCTGAGTAGAGTCGCCTATAGTCGAGATTCTTTTTCGCCCGGATAACAAAATAGCCTAATGATTCATGAATCCGGTATAATCGTTTGAAGTCGATGTAACCGCGATCCATGACATAAAAGGAGCCCGGTTCGTAATACAGCTCGTCGAGAATATTGACATCGTGGACGGTCCCATCGGTAATGGCAATATAAGTTGGAATTGATCCACGTATGTCTAACAGCGTATGAAGCTTAACTGCTCCCTTGGTTTGTTTGAACTTAGCCCAGGGAAACAAAGACAAGCACAAATCAATGGTTGAAGCATCCAAAGCGTAAACGGTATTGTCCAGTTCAATCGAGAATGAATTGTCGTCATGATAGAGCTCTCTGGCTTGGGCGATCAATATCTGAGCAAACTCTGCATATATCCGCCAATCCCGGTTTTGGTTGGCTTCTGATATGTTGTTCTTGGAGGGATTGCCTTTGATCCCCATGTGATATAATTTTTTGCGTTGAGCCTGAAGGCATGCTTCAACATCACGAATACTGTTTCGATAGGTTAACTGAGCAAAAGACATGCATAAAAACTGGTCCCAACAACTGAATTTCCGAGTTCGATGGTTGCCTTTATACTTTTTCACCAAGCCGTCGAAGCGCCGTTTGGGTAGATATCCCATAATTTGAGAGAAAACCGTTTGCCCTGAATACATCGTCTTATCCGAAATAAATAAGACAACAGGATTCTCCACCAAATTTCAAGTCGACACCGAGTCAAACCGGCGTGAAACCTAATAATAATGATGCATAGCGGCGTATTGGCCTTTTTTTAACCGGACACGAGTGGTAAAAAGTATTCTTTCTTAATTTAAAGATTAAGATCGCTTTAACTCCTGTTACCATACCGGAACCTGCAAAATTGTTAAGTAATGCGGCGAGAACAACGTTGACGGTGGATAGTTCGCTCAAATCGTGAAAATGACATCTATCTTTTATAAGTTGCCGACTTTTTTGTTTTATTCTTTAAATCCAACCTAAATCCCGGGCTTCCATTTGAAGATTAGGCCCTGTTGTCGTCAAAATCCGGATCAATACCCTGACACATGTAAAGCGAATTCTTATCATCCGGAAGTCTGCCACAAATACGTTCAAATTGGATGCTAAAGACGATGGTTGAAACAATGGAAAAGTCAATTGTTAAAATGACTTCACGACTTATTTCACCTCACGGACATTGACAAGGATGTATAATCATGGTGTGTACACTATCGGAGGTGCACATGATAAGAACACAAATATACCTAACAGATCGACAGCGTTCTGAATTAGCAGCTATTTCAAAAGCTTTGGGAAAAAAACAAAGTGAACTCATTCGAGAGACCGTTGATCACCTTATAGATCAGGCAGGCGACAAACGGCGAAGAATTGTATTACAGGAGGCTGCCGGGATTTGGAAAGATCGAACTGATCTCCCCGACTTTACGGAAATACGAACTGATTGGAACAGAATCTAATCATGGCAAGATTTCTTCTTATCGACACAGATGTATTGGTAGATTTTTACGTGGCTATTGCAAGGCAGTGGATTTTGTAAATAATAATTCATCTCATATTATTCTGTCGTCAATAGTCGTTGCAGAATTGTACGCCGGGGTAAAAGGGGATTCTGAATTGAATGCGTTGGAAAATTTTGTCTCCTTGTTTCGGATAATCCCGGTAACTTCAGAAATCGCAAGAACTGGAGGTCTATACAAACGCGATTTTGGCAAATCTCACGGCGTTGGATTGGCGGACGCCATCATCGCTGCTACTATCCCATATCTGGGATAAATACAAGAAATGTTTCAGCCCAAATCCCAGCCCTGAATAGCCCATTCCCTGGTGACCTTAATCGCACTGCCGTGAACTTCCGGGACACACGAATCTTCAGATAAAAATCTTAATAAACAAAG
>JAHJTV010000069.1 GCA_018829445.1 bacterium | reverse complement strand
TATTATATCTTACTGTTTCCTCTAGCATCCAATCTCCCGAACCGTCAATTTTTTAATAAGCTCATTTCCCGGTTTAAAAGCTATATAGTTGCAATAAACAAAATTATCTAAACGCTGGTCATAAACGGTAAATACTTTGACGCCGCGGGGATATATTTTTCCTACATAATAACCTTTATCTAAAAGATAATTGAATGCATCTACTAAGAAAATCCGCGCATCTACCCAGCAACCGCCATACTCAAATTGGATTATGTCAATTCTTCCAGCGGAAAGCATATTAGCAAAACCCTTTAGCACTGCCAGTTCATGCCCTTCTGTATCTATTTTCATGAAATCAATATGATCAATACCGCCATCTTGACAAAATTTATCTCCTTTCTTAAGTATAATCACTTCCCTGGATTCTTGCTTAACCCCCAAAACTTCCGCTTGGCGTTTATATAATGAATTTGTGCCGGCCGCTTCGCCGCATACATAAAGATCTGCCAAATGGTCCTTATCGCTTAGCCCAATATTGTAAAAATTTATCTTGGTTGAATATCTTTTTGCTTCAATTTCTTTCAATCGCCAGTAAGTTTCTTTACTGGGTTCGAAGGCATGGATCGCCCAATTGCCGCTCATACCCTCTGCCGCTCTGGCTGTCCATTCCCCAAGATTCGCCCCAACATCAAAAGCCACGAATCGTTCTTTATTACGGTAATGCTCTTTAACTCCCTCTAAAAGATAGTATTCTCCGTTGTTTTCCGGGTCACCCTCACCTTCCCCTAGAATTCTGTTTAGAATATGCCTGGCAATTTTCGTTTGCCATTTCCGGCTTACAAATAAATCGAGTGAATGATCAAATATTCTAATTAGCATTTTCCTCATAATTTTTTAATAACGGTTGAATGTCTCTGCTCAACGCTGACAGATTTTTTCAAAATCAAATGCCAATATGTTAAAATAAAAGCAATTAAAATAAATTTTGTAAGGTAACTCACCCAAATTACAAAAGCCTCCGTTGGAAGTTGCAGAATGGTAATAGCACCAAAAACATAAATAAAACACCAATAGGGTTTATGGGCATTTCTGATGAATATATAGTCATAGCATTTCATGAATATTCCCAGGAGATACGAACAGACAATAATACCAAACCAGGAGAAATTGATGTAACTTTCTCCCCAAAATGTGATCGGTGTGGACCCTCCGCCGACAAGTTGATACCATTTTCCAAGCGATGTCGAAAAAACAGGCTTATTGCGATAAAGAAACTTTGGGACAAAAATATAAAGTATATTTTTGTACGTAGCCCCAAACTCATAATTATAATCGTGGGAATAGTGTATTAATAAGTGGTTCAAATTTTTGCCATCATAAAACCGATCCATTATCCTATATACTTTTGAACCCTTTTCTTCCTTCTCTGTGCGATCCAAGGCAGAGAGAAATGCATCAGGCACTTTTTGCAAATTGATTTCCGATACACTAAAGTACTGAGATGCTACATATCGGTATGAATATAGGACAGAAAGAATAGGGATCCCCAACAGAAGAATTAATATAATGGTTTTCTTAGGTAATTTCCTCATAACAAATATGTACGCAAATATCGGACCGAGAACGATTAATACAAGAATGCCCCTCGACCCCGAAGGAAGATACCATCCAATTTCTACAAGACATGCTAAGATTGCTATGCTCAATTTTTTACCTTGTTTCTTCTTATTCATTTCCGAAAAAGCTATTGCAAACAATGCAATCACAATAATTAAACCATACCTACCAAATTGCGCTAAAACAGAAAAATAAGGACTGATGAATTGAAAATCCGATGTAAAAATTTGGTAATAACACCCATTTTGCAACAACATGATACGACCAAACCATGTTAAAACAATTAAGGGAGCCAGCACTATAAACATATTACCCATTTTTATATGTCTCAGGGTCCTATTTACATGCGGAAAATTAAGGTCTTTTCTTATACTTTCATACCCACAAAAAAACATGGTTTGGCCTAGAAGCGCGACAAAAGAAGTAAGCGCAAATCCGTAGCGGTGATTCCAAATGTCCATATTAGGCTTCGTATTGTAGTACGGTACCAAATAAAATATAGGCAAAAGGTACTGCATCAGTGTATTGATACCTATCATCATGTCTGCCTGCAAGGTCAGCCCTTTCGAGTAACGCTTATACAGATAGTGACATATGCAAAAAGACGCAATCAGCGTTATAGAAAGCGATCGAAAAACAAACTGGTCACCGGGAATCACTATCAGTAAAATGGAGCTGATAAATATTCCAAAAAATAGAACTATCCAACGATTAAAATTGAGCAAATTAGTCATATTGTGAAATAGTTATGCCTATGTGAGCATACCAGTTTTTTTAACAGCGTTTAATAACCTACGCCTTACCGTCAAAATCAATTTCCATATCCTTGAAGCCATAACAAAACTTCCATGTCGTATAATTTCTAATGTCAGACGTAAAGAACTCTCTCGATAATGACGTAACCGCGCCTCCCAGAATATACGCTCGACAGTACGTTGTTCTTCCCAGAAAGGCAGTGTAAACTCCTGAGGCACTATTTTTTTACTCGGCAAGGAAATAAGAGGTTCGTTAATGTAAGCAACATGGTATCGATCAGCAAGTCTCATCCACATATCAACATCGGAAAAAAATCCAAACCGTTCATCAAAAAAACCCGCTTCCTCATATACTGAACGTCGTGCCATCACCGTACCAAATACCGGGGAGTCAAACCGCCAGCGCTTGAAAAAAATATCTTCCAAAAGAATACGGCCAGGAAAACACTCCGGCAGCGGCTCTCTATAGGTCGCTCTCTCCTTTCCGTCAGTGTCAAGATCACGGTATGCGTTGAATACAAACGCTGCCTGTGGGTAAGTATCCAAGGCCCTAAGCCACTTCTCTAAAAGGGTTGGATCGTAAATATCCCCATCAAAAAGATCTGCTATACACTCTCCTGATGAATCATGAATACATGCATTTAGGTTGCCTGGCATGCCTAAATTTCGTTTGTTACGCCGGTACCGAATCCGTGAATCCCGTTTCACGTACTCAAGACAAACTTGTTGCGTATCGTCTGGTGAACAATCATCGCTAATGACAAGCTCAAAGTCATCAAAGGTTTGTACCAAAAGGCTATCTAGCGTCTTGCGTAATTGAGCAGAACGATTGTACGTTATTAAACAAATACTTACTCGAGGAGCATTGCTCATCCAGCGCATCCTTTAAAAGGGCTTATCCCCATAAACCCGCATGATAGAAGAAGTATTCCTGTATAACGAATGCATATTTTACAGATACTTATCCTTTGCCTTTTGTACATAGATCCTCTCTTAAATTTTATCAAAAAACGTTCGTTTTATCCCTTCTTCAAGACCTATTTCAGCATTCCATCCTGTTAAAAGTTTCCCCTTACTCCAAGGTATCATGACCTCTCTCTTTCGATAGGACCGGGCTCCCCATGATATAGGTATAGCTTTATTAACAATTTTCTCACAAAGCGCAACAAGGTGTTTTAGCTTTATTAATTTCCCGGATGAAACTGCAAACTCCGCGTTTTTATCAATTGTGTTCAAACTAATTATTTCAGCAGCATGAACAAACGCTATAATCACATCGTCAATATAAACAAGGTCTAACATTTGGTCACCTGGCGACATGGCGATCTCTTTCCCATCTTCAGCCACTCTTTTTAAGAGATTAAAGAGCTTGGGGCGAGCATCGCCTGATCCGTATGTGTCGAAAAGCTTTAAAGTAATCGCCTTGAAACCTTCGGCCTCGGTGTAAAACCGCAGAATATCGAAAAATGCTTGTTTCGTGGCAGAATAAAGACAAACTGGGCTGTATTCACCATCCTCAAAATGTTGCCACGACGTTCCTGTATTTATTATAAATTTACAACAGGAAGATAGCATTCCTTCAAGAACTTGTGTACCAAAAAGGATGTTGCTGCGGATTAAATTTTCAACATCCTCTGCTTTGTGCTCGGCCAAAAACAATGAAGCTAAATGAAAAACAATATCGGGACGACTTTGGGAAAATATTTTGAGCATTCCTTTAGTGCTTCCGTCATGAGGATAGATATTATATTTTGAAATATCAGGTTTTAATTGTGACAGATTGTCTTCGATCACGGTAATTATATTGACAATCCATCCATTCTCGATTAAATAGCGCGACAGTCGTGATCCAACAAATCCGCTACCACCTGTAATTAGCGCTCTTCGAGGAGAAGTCATTTTGTTTGCCTCGTGTAAACAAATGGACTAACATACATTTTTAAAGACATGAATTTGCTATCACGAACAGATATAATCGGATCCGCATCGGGCCACAAAATACCCGCAGAATTCCAAAGAATGCCCCAATCATGTTCTGGCGAATATGATATTGAGGTTTTATAAATCATAATGGCATTACCACTCGTAACATAAAACCCATGTGCAAGCCCCGGGGGAATGTAGAGCGCATTGCCTTGTGCGGCACTTAATCCAATCAATATATGATTCAAATATGTTGGCGATCCAACCCTTAGGTCTACTACTGCGTCAAGCACCTCTCCACTAACACAGTATACAATTTTATAACAATCCCGCGGCGGAACCTGAAAATGCAACCCGCGAAGCACGCCTTTTTTTGAACAAGAATAAAATTCCTCGGTAAAATTTGATATTAAACCATGCTCATTAAACGTTTCTTTGTGAATGATTTTAACTAGATATCCTCTATAATCCTCGAAAATATGTGGAATAATTTCATAGCAACCGGATATCTTTGTTGTTACGATCCGCATGATGTATTTCCGTTCTTAACTACCATGTTTATCTTCCTCATAAACGCCTATTATGCGAAATAGCTTATCAAAGCGCTGTTCCCAAGTATGCTCCCGTAAGGATCGGGTGAGTGCCGCTTTACGAATTTGCTCACTTTGGTTCGGATTTTTCAATAATCTTCGAATTCGTTCGAGACATTGTTCTCTTGAGTCATAAGTCAATACTTCCTGACCTACCTTGTAAACACGGTGCAAATCAGGCTGTTCACAAGTCAAATAGACTGCGCCTGACATAGGCACTTCAAAATCACGCCCTTTAAGGCAAAATTCCCTCATAGAATAACCAATTCCACTAAACCCCAGACAAATATGTGAGCGGGCATAAATCTCAACCATCTCTTTAGTAGAAAGTTCTCCCCCCGGCCAACCTGGCCCAAAAGCTGTCACTTTTACGCCTTTTTGGCGCAACCACAATATCCAAGCAGCTCGTTGACCATAGCCACTTCCGACGAAAGAAACCTCGAATTTCCGAGTTAATTTAAGAGGTTTAAAAATTTCTGGATTTGCTCCAGCTGGCCAAAAAAGAGGCCGACCGCCTTCTACTACATATTTGATACGCGAAGCCATGCTATTTGTCAAACATAAATCAAAGGATGCCGCAACTGCCGCCGGACCGGTCCTGAGACCATCAAATCTTTGGCCTCGAAAATAAAGTCGATCGTCCATGTGATAACCACAGGTAATAATTCCAAGCCGGTTAATTGCCTCAATTGTTTTGGCAAAAAAAGTATATCCCGCAGCACACGTAAAAAACAAATGTATGGGGCTGCGCTGATGAATTGCTTTTATATGCTCTAATAACTCGCAATTAAAACGCTTGCGATCATTCAACCAATGGGGCGTATATGGACGATAGCCTCTTTGCCGCACATGAAATTCAGACACAGGACCAAATAACTTAACCGCGGCTAAGGAGTTGTGTTCCTCCCAAATATCCAGACCACCGCAATAAAAAGTATGTATTTCTCCTTTTTTCAGACCAATTAGATTAACTCTTCGATGAGCTAAGCGTTTTGCCAGGGCTTCGGATAACGATGCTTCCGTCGGGACAAGTAACCCCCGTTGTTTGGCAAGAGTTTCATAATAACTCTGCTCTCTACGAATAATAGTTTCTTGCCGCCAGCTACGCAAAAAAGCCCACGGGGACCTGACAGGGTTAAAGCTCTCTAAATTACTAGATAGAGATGGAAAAGATTTTTGTTTGTACAATATATTCTGTATCATTTCATTGCTATCCGCAAGTTTATTAAGAGGTTTTGCACTACGAAACACGCTTTCGATTCTCAAATATAAAACCTTGCCCGTCCTGAAATTTATCTCGCCTGGTAGTCACACAATAGTAATCGAATGACATTTTCCAACTTTACTTTTTACCAGGAAGCACTGCTATTGTTGTACCGCGCAAATGCACCAATTTAGGATAAATTTTATGTAGCTCACGCACACATCTTGTGACGCCAGACCACCAAGCAGTTTTACGGTAATCATGCCATGCAATCCAACCGCCAGTCCGACAAAGTTTAAATGCAATCTCCGAATCTTTTTGTACCCATTTATAATCATGACATGCATCAACCCAAACAAAATCACATTTGCCGTAAAATGGAGAGAAATCAAACACTTGACTATCACCTTTCAATTGAGTAATACGCTTACTTTCAGGCGTCCCTTGGAACGCTTCTCCAATTTTGTGTTGCACGAGTTCGGGAGGAAGATCTAAAGTAAATATCCGACTCGTTGGAGGAGCATTATTAGCAAAAAGTCGAGTAGTTCTGCCAACAAAAGTGCCAATTTCAAAAATAAACTGCGGTTTTAAAGCTTGCATGATATATGCCAAATTTGCAAGTTCCATCAGTAGCCCTGTGCCACCGCTGCGTCTATTATAATAAGGACCTACAATCTGTATATCAATCACGTTCGACGCAGGCAATAGTTCAGAAATATCGTGACTGCCCAACATTAAATCATCCGATTCTAAATCTTGCGCATTTAACACCTGATGAATAAAACACTGCGATTCTTTTGGATTAGTAATCAAGGAAATTGAGGAGCGATATATTATTCGTGGGATAACCGTCAGCCAAGTTTTCAACAAGTAACAACACGCATTTATTTTCATTTTGATGCTCACTTTGTATATCTCCTTATTGCTTGGTTTGCTTTTCAAATAAAAACAGACCGCAACCGAAATTACCTTGCATTACCATGGGTAAGCGCATCCAGTTTCTATAATATTCATATCATCCGGATTTTTAAAACTATTCTTTAATATCTAACACGACTTTAATATATCTAGAGTTGTCGATGAAAACCATCCTATGCCATACTCACAAGATTATATATAAACAATTCCTCCGCGTACAAGTCGAGCAAAAAATAGCCAATATGGAATAGTAACATATTTTGGTTAAAAATCGGGTGTCGCTTGTCGTATCCTTTGAATTGAAATTCAAAGTACTCGCGCATAAGGATTGTACAAAACAGTGAATTTTCTGGCACGGATTGATGCTCAATGCTAACGCTGTCCAATCCCCCACATTTGCGCCAACATCAAACGCAACTGAGCATTGCGGCAAAACAGAACGCATGAACCACAGCTCACCGTTGGTATACATGTTGTCATCGTTTTCGCCGCTTTGGCGATCAACATAGCGTTTTGCGGCACTATACACACACTTATTGTATGGCATCAATGCTAGCAATTTCCTTTTTATACTTCTCATTTGATATTCCCTTCGCTTCTTTTCTGAATATAAAGTCGTGCCAAAAAACACTGATGTTCGCCAGAAAAAATGGGCACACAAGATCAGGTTCTGACAACATATCTATTAAACACACGTATCGAAAACTCTCGCAAACTGCTATCAACTGAATAATAGAAGATAAAGGTAATAACAGAATAGACTGTGCTAAAAACAATGAACCCTACCAAACCCGTAGGCGACCACAATAAGCGCACCAGCAAACCCAAACCCAGGGGAACAGACGCCTTGATAAAAAGAACCGACAGAGACCTGATAGCTTGATGCCAGGACAAATTCAGAATTCTAAATAAACAGCGAGTCTGCATCAGCAGGCTTGTCGGTAAAACAGCAATTATACCTGCCAGCACAACCCCCTTGATACCAAAATAATAGCATAAAGCGATGCTTAACGGAACCCGGACAATAGCTTCAAGCATTGAGGCTTTAGCCGTGGTACGAATCTTGCCTTTTGCAAAAATACTGTTAGACACAATAGTATTACAAATTATGATGAAGCCGGATACACAAATAAGACCCGTAAGAAGCGCACCCCCGTAATAATCCTGTCCGACCCAGAGCCGAACAAATTCCTTATTTAAAAGAAATACACCTCCAACCCCAAATATGCCAATAATTAAAGATATTTTCATCATTCCCAACATGAACTGTTTAAGTTTCACCATGCCCAAGTCCTTTTCTCCGGAAAGGTGGGCAAGGCTTGGCATAAAAGCTGAAGAGATGCGCGAGGCTATAATCGTTATAATATCAGATGATTTTTTTGTCAGGACAAGGGTAGTTGTTAAGCGGGGATCTATCATGGTGGCAACAATTAAACTGTCTGATTGAGTTGCGGCGACATTTGACAGTCTGGACATAAAAACCCATGAAGACGGGCGAAACAAATCCCGAAAAAGTGATTGTTTAAAACACAGGCTTTTAAGAGGCAGGTTATTTCTTAGCCACCACCATAAATATATGCAATGACTTGCGGCAAGGAGCGCCGCCTGTGTAAGAAGCCCCGAAGGTATAGACACTACTCCCCATCCGATATGTAAAAATAATAACGTGGCCATAATTCCAATAAGGCTTGATATAACAAATTGAATGCTAACAACCCCTACTCTTTGAAGCCCTAAGAATGTTCCTCCAACACCATATGCAATCAACATCAAGGATGTTGATACTGCAGCAACCAAAAAGGCCTTGGCAATTTGATGTGCTTCGACTCCTCCCATATTGACCCAAGCGGGTACTTTTGTAAACAAAAGAATGGCAAGTAAAATAGGCAATAAAGCCACTATACATGTAATCACCAAGCTTGTCCCAATCATTTCTCCCAAACGCTTATAATCCCTTTGTCCCGCTACGACTGATATTTTTTGGACTATTACTGAACTAAAGCCCAAGTCAAGCAAGCCCATATACGCCACAATGCTTCCTGTTGCCAGCCAGGCGCCATAAAGACGGGCATCAATATAATGTAAGTACAGAGGAACTAACACGATTCCCTGAATAACAAGAATGGTCATCGACGCATAATCCCGAATTAAATTAATAATAGTCGCTTTTTTTCGCGAGGGTACGAAAGAAATGCTACTACTACCTGTAGGCATTGATTTTCCTCATGTGAAGTATCTCAATATTGCTAATGGTTATGCACCCACATAGGCTTTAGTGAGCTTGCTAAGTAATTCTTTGCTATTTGTGAGCGTTTCAAATGTTTGACGAGCGCCATAACCAATTTTTCGCCTTAAATCAGCATCTTTATCAAGTTCCAAAATCGCTTCTCCAAACGCCTGTACATTGCCTCTGGGTACAACCATAGCATTTTTGCGATTAACAAGTATCTCCCGATGAGCTCCCACATCAAACGCTACTATCGGTTTAGAAAGCCCCATTGCCTCCATTAGTACATACTCAGTAGCAGTTGGCCAAAGAGATGGTAACAACACCCCCCGGCAGGCAGCTACACGTTCGGCAAGACCACTAAACCAATTTAGTCCAATATCCACCCGAGCATTGTGCAATTTGCTCTGATCAAGTACATGTTTCAGATTTTGTCCTTCCGAAAATATCGCTGGATACAAAGAAAACATGGCTGTGGGACAAGATATTATGATACTTTGTAGTAAATGAGCGCCTTTAAAGTCTCGAATCTGGCCATAAAAAATAAACTCTCTTCCATCACAAACCGGCAACTCTTCTGTGCGTTTTGGATCAAACGGTAAAGGTACGCGTACTATCTTTGCCTTTGAAAACCCATACCTTTCAAGGGATGCATCCATTGTTTTATTGGTCGACAGCACAGAGTGACAACGCAACGCATTCCCTCGCAAAAGATATCTGCTCAGCACATGAATAAACAGGTTTCTTGGTACACCACAACGATTAAACACAGAATGCAAAAAATCCCCTGAGCTACATAAACCGCAAGGCTGTCCATTATGGTAATCATACATTTGCTCACACAAAAAATCATATATCCATGGCTGCAAGACAACGCGAACACCAACTGCGAGAGCATAACTGATAAAAAATCTTGATTTTGTATATAAGAACGAGCAGAAATGAACCACATCGGGTTTGAAATCATAAACTACTTTCCGAAATTCTGTAATTTCTTCGCCAGGCCAGATGTGCCTCAGAGCATTCGAGACTGAATATTTTTGATACCAGTTAATGTCCGCTTCATCACATTGCCTTAAATTGGCTGGCCCAGCGCAATAGATACCAACTACATAGCCGGCTTTTCTAAGTGTTTCGGCTGTGCGATGTGCAACAAGACCCCCTGACGTGTGTTTTGAGTACGAGTCCACAACAAGCAATATGCGCATTAATATTCCCTATCTACAAACGTGCTCATAGTGTCAGCGGAGAAATCCCCGAAGCCATTGGTCTCTATGGATCTTCTCAACTTCCAAGACAGGTGTTACTGATTTACCCCCCAAGCTGTACGTACTATCGCGCCCGGGGAGAATACGGATTACATTATCTATTACCATCATCTTTCGTGTTGGAAATAGGCGAGTTACAACCGCAAATAGATTATCCAGACTTGGATAGTCGCCTTCTCCTGAGAACTCATGCGCATCATCTATCAAGATAACATGAGAAAAAGGATGCGTGAGAATCGTATATAATTCGTCCAAAATTGGTGTTTTTGTTTGACCACGGGAGGTGCCCTCCCCCGAGAAGTGTCCATCCAACCAAAATAGGCAGGGCTCCTGCAATTCTGAAAGAAGCTCTGGCAGTACAACCGAACTATCGCCATGTATTATACGAACATGTTCATAAAGTCGACTATGGAATCGCGCATTGGAAAGGCGGTATAAATTATCATCTATCTCAATAGAGATGATACGCCTAAAGTGAGTGCGCATAGCAAACACCATATCACCCAGGTAAGTGCCTGTTTCGACTAATGTAGCTAATGAATACGTCTGCGCGTACGTTTGCACCACTCTCTGTTTTATAAAATGGGGAGGCGATATTGGACGACCCTTCAGCAACCAGTTGACCGCTAGCCACCGGTCCCGTAACCAAATATAAAATAGATATAAGTTGCTGTCTTTTTTTATATATTTTTTTATATATTTTTTAATCAGTTTCATGAACAAGCTGCCTTTAACATTTTATTCAAGCCCCTCGATCCAGCGTACCATCTGAGCAATCCCCTGGCGTGTGCCCACCAGCGGTTCCCAGCCAAAAAATTTCTTTGCTTTGGCTATATCCGCCACAAATACCCGCTGATCGCTTTTACGCGGGGCAAGTTTGGTATACACAAGTTTTACACTATTAAATTCCTCCAGTAATCCGAACAGTTCAAGCAGCGAGAGGCTATTGATAATACCACCTCCCACATTGAAAGCGTTTCCCCGAGCAGCCTGTATATTATCCAACGCGGCAAAATAAAGAGTAATCATGTCGTCAGCATGCAGCACGTCACGCACCTGCTTGCCGTTACCGAAGATGGTGAACGGTTCTTTAAGCGCCCCTTTTTTCGTTGCAACAGCCTGTTGACAAAACCAACCTATCCACCCCTGGTCGTAGGTGGCAAACTGCCGCCCACCATACATGGAGGAATGACGGAACACGACCGTGTTGAGACCAAAGATGCGGGCATAATCCAGCATGTATTGATCGGCAGCGCCTTTTGAACAACCATATGGAGAATGAAAATCCAAGGGCGTGCTTTCATTTAAGCCGCTCGGCTTATCAATACATTCATAGCGAGTGTCGGTCTCCCTATAAGCGTATTGTTCAAGATCGCCATAAACTTTGTTGGTAGATGAATAAATTACAGTAGCATTCGGTGCGTGAAGCCTCACCGCCTCCAACAAGTTATGCGTGCCAACCACATTAACTTCAAAATCCATGCGCGGATTAACAATCGAAGTGGTCATTGCCACCTGGCCAGCCAGATGAAACACGGCTTCAGGGCGGAAACCCTGTACGAGTCTAGTGATATCGTTCTGATTGCGGATATCACCATGAATAAACCGAAACCCTCCTTTGTTCTTGAGCCAGTCCAGATTAGCGCCTGAACTGTCACGATAAAGGTTATCAACCACAACAACCTCCAGGCCTTTTTTAATGGCATAAGCAACCAGGTTGCTCCCCAAAAAACCGCATCCACCAGTAATCAATAATTTCACGTGGTTCTTATCTCCCGTTCTTGTGCAATCATCTTTGAAAGCCCTTCAGTAAGTGACGTGCCAGAGCTCCAGCCTAAAGCACGTATCGCGGCAGTATTGACTATCATATCCATGGTTTCATTTTCCCGATAAGGAATGGCGCCAAAATTGAGTTGAGTATGAGTGTTGCCAACAATTTTCTTTGTCAATTCAACAAAACCTCGTATGCTAATAGTGACCCCTGTTCCAATTTCGTAGTCAAGGTAGCCGGATTCCAACAACGAACAATTGTCAAAAATCAGGAGAAAAGCAGAAACAATATCGTCGATATAAATAAAGTCACGCTTCTGCTCTCCCCGCGTCAAATCGATGCTGTCAATATCATCCAAGAGTTGTTTGACGATGTAACTGACAAACTTCGTAGGATTATCATATGGCCCATAAAAATGCTCCAGTGCCACATTGACACAGACCATTTTCTGAGAAAATTTACCAAGCCATTCACGAAATTGGCTTTTGGATAAGGCATAATCATTAACACCTTTATCGAGAATAGTATCCGTATTTATAAAACAGCGAACGCCGGAATTGCAGCCAGCTTGTAACAGCTGGAGGGGCATGATAAGGTTTGCATCTAACAGTTCTGAAGGATTAACTTTCCCGCGCCCATAATTTGTAGCACAGTGAATGATTGTTTCTATCTTATTGATGTTGAGTACATCGTAAAAGTTGCCGCCGCTAATAGTGTGAATACTGATACGGCGGAGCAGTTTTGCAATTCTGCGCAATGAAGAGGATGGCCGCACAAGTATGCAAACAGTGTGACCATTTTTAACCAGACTTGCCGTAAGATTACTGCCAAGAAAACCGGTTGCGCCGGTCAAAAGAATATTCATAGCTGACAAAAAACTTCTAGGACATCCACAATATATCTAATCATCTCCTCCATCATGCCCGGATAGACGCCGACCCAGAAAGAGTCGCGCATAATCCGATCAGTATTCATCAATTCACCAACAATCCTATAACCCCTGCCTTCTTTGCGCATTTCATCAAAACAAGGATGCTTGATCAGGTTGCCGGCAAAAAGCATGCGCGTCTGAATGCCTTTTTTCTCGAGATGAGCCACGATTTGATCGCGGGTAAATCCAGCATCTTCTTTTACGGTCAACAAAAAACCAAACCAACTTGGCTCTGAGTTCTTCGTAGGCTCAGGCAAAATGAACTTGTCTTTCATATCAGAAAGCCCCTTATGAAGCATCATCCAATTTTTTTTGCGAGCCTTAATAAAGATGGGCAATTTCTCCAACTGAGCGCAGCCGATCGCCGCTTGCATTTCGGTCGCTTTGAGATTGTAGCCAAAATGGGAGTAAACATATTTGTGATCATAACCGCGCGGCAGTTCACCAAATTGCTGAGTAAAACGTTTTTTACAGGTATTATCTTTTCCGGAGGAACACCAACAATCACGGCCCCAGTCGCGGAACGATTCCACAAGCCGCTTCAAAATTGGATCGTTGGTATAAACGGCTCCTCCTTCACCCATAGTCATATGATGCGGCGGGTAGAAGCTCGATGTACCTATGTGCCCGATAGTGCCGGTATATTTCCACTCTTCGTTATAGCAATATCTCGATCCCAACGCGTCACAATTGTCCTCAATCAGCCAGAGATCGTGTTTATCACAAAATTCTTTCACTGCTTGCAGGTCAAACGGATTACCCAGAGTATGCGCCACCATGATCGCTTTTGTCTTCCCGGAAATGGCGGCGGCAAGCTGTGTCACATCGATATTATAAGTCGGCAAGGAAACATCCAAAAAGACGGGCACCGCTCCATATTGAATGATCGGGGCCACTGTCGTAGGGAAACCGGCAGCTATTGTAATCACTTCATCTCCGGGGGAGATTCTGCGCTTTCCTAATTCGGAAGAGGTTAAGGCCATGAAGGCTAACAGGTTCGCGGAAGAACCCGAATTAACTAAAGAACAATATTTTACTCCTAGAAAAGCTGCAAATTCGCGCTCGAAGCGTTCCGTATACCGGCCGGTTGTCAGCCAAAAATCCAGAGAGGAATCCACGAGCGCCACAAGTTCTTTTGAATCAAATACCCTGCCGCCGTAGGCAATACGATCGCCAGGTGAAAAAACCGGAGATTTTCCAAAAGCCTCACGATAATAATCTTGAACCTTCTCCAGAATTATCTGACGTAGCTGTTCCGGCTTGCTCATTTTGCGCAAGCCTCCACATACTCTTTTATCTGACCCAAGCAAACTTTCCTCATATCTTCCTTATTTTTCCAGGCTTTGTGAAAATATACAACCTTCTCTACCGCAGTCTCGCTGCTCCATCTCGGACTCCAGGCCAACAATTCTTCTGCTTTGGCGATATTAAGTCGAAGATAATTCGTTTCATGAGGATGCTTCCTATGATCGATCTTAAACCTTGCGTCCGGGCCCCACTTTTCCGTCAGGCAATTTACGACCCACTTTACAGGTCTGGCATCACGAGCTTTTGGACCAAAGTTCCAGGCGCTCGCGCATTCGGCATCCCCGCGCAATAACCGTTCTCCTAGCTGTAGATATCCCGCCAAAGGCTCCAGCACATGCTGCCATGGCCGCACAGCCTGAGGATTACGGATTGATACCGGCGTGCCTGCCTGAAATGCTCTCAAGCAATCAGGAACCAATCGATCTTCGGCAAAATCCCCGCCGCCGATCACATTCCCTGCACGGGCGCTCGCGATAAGCGTCCGATGTTTCTGCCCATAATGAGCTCCGTTAAAATAGGCGCTCCGGTACGAAGTGATCACGATCTCTGCCGCCGCCTTGGAGGCACTGTATGGATCATACCCCCCTAGCGGATCCGTTTCTTTAAACGGCTTATTGAGCTCTTGATTCTCATAGACTTTGTCGGTCGTTATCATGACCACCGCGCGAACGGCCGGGCAGTGCCGAACAGCTTCAAGAACCGCGGCACTCCCAATAACATTTACTTGATGAGTCTCGATCGGATCACGGTAAGATGCCCGAACTAATGGTTGGGCGGCCAGGTGAAACACTATATCCGGTTTTACTCTCTTGACCACTTGTGTAATTTTCGAAACATCCACTACATCACCCCATACCATGGGGATATTGATCCTGGCAATTTTATAGAGAGAGGGCAGGGTCGGAATATCAAGTGAATATCCGTAAACCGAAGCTCCTAGCGATTTTAACCAGAGGGTAAGCCATGACCCCTTAAATCCGGTATTTCCGGTAATCAACACCTTTTTCCCGGTATACGCTTTTGAAAATCGCTTTACCATTTTTTCCAAGGTGCTTTCCCTGTCTGCCACAATTCATTCAGCGCCTGCTTATCGCGTTGGGTGTCCATGCATCGCCAGAACTGAAGATGACGATAAGTGTACAGTTGTCCATCGTGGGCCATTTTTCCAAGAGGTCTCTTTTCAAAGATATCCTCGTCACCCTTAATATAGCGCATCACTTCGGGCTGACAGACAAAAAAACCGGCGTTGATCCAGGCATTATCCCCTTTCGGTTTTTCAATAAAAGAATCCACTTTCCCGTCCGTTCCGGCATCCAGGGTGCCAAAACGACCCTCCAGCTGGACCGAGGTCATCGTAACATATTTACCGTGTTTTTTATGAAATAGCAGGAGCTTATTAAGAGGCACGTCCGAAACTCCATCACCATAAGTCAACATGAACGGTTTTTTGCCAATAAATTTCTCTGCTCTTTTGATCCGGCCCCCGGTCATCGTATCGTTGCCTGTATCTAAAAGAGTTACTTTCCATGGTTCCGCGGTATTGTTATGAATCTCCATTTTATTATTACTCAGATCTATAGTGACATCACTCTGGTGAAGAAAATAGTTCGCGAAGTACTCTTTGATCATGTACCCCTTGTACCCAAGCAAGATCACAAAATCATTGTGCCCGTAATGAGAATACGTTTTCATGATATGCCAAAGAATGGGTTTACCGCCTATCTCAATCATAGGTTTGGGCCGTAGCTCCGTCTCTTCACTTAGCCTCGTACCCAATCCGCCCGCTAAGATAACTACTTTCATAAAACGCTCCTTTAAATACTTACTTTGTGCTTTTATACCATTCAATGGTTTTCTTTAATCCTTCTTCAAATGGTGTTCTTGCCTTAAAACCAAATTCTTTTTCTGCCTTTATTGTACTTAAAAATCTCCGCGGCTGGCCGTCAGGCTTAGTTTTATCCCAGATAATCTTGCCCTTGAAACCAGTAAGTTTGACAATAAGATTGACTAAGTCTTTAATGGAAATTTCGAAGCCGGCGCCGATATTAACTGGTTCAGATTTATTATATTTTTCAGTAGCTAAAAAGGGAGTAGGGGACATTGGCAAATTAGCAAATTATGATTCATCAACTAGTAAATATTCAGTAAACCACATCTAATTTTTTAACCACTCTGTCTTTTATTCTTCTACATCTTACCATAATTTTTTTTAAAAAACTATATT
>JAHJTV010000068.1 GCA_018829445.1 bacterium | reverse complement strand
TTCAAGCCCACCCCCAAAAGTTGTTCATCTCCGATTTGGAAACATGAAAAAAAAAGATTTTCATGCATTCCTTAAGAAAACCTGGCCTCAAATAGAATCACTGATCAAAGATCACAAATTAGTAAATGTCTACTTTGACTGTTTTGAAATTATTGAGTAAAAACTACAGAAAAATCGAACTAGTGTATTAACCGGCCTGCATATCGCCGCTGCTGGTTTCAAGTTGAGTGATTCATGCAAAATTATCTTAAAGCAAAACCTGGTGTAGCAGCCGGTTATAATGGCGTTAAAATAGAGTGGCAGATACTGTATAAATTCAAAAAATCTTTCTAATTTTTCAAGGAGGTCATGTGAAATTCAAAATTTTTATTGTATTGATATTTGGCGTTGGATTTGCCCTGAACGGTTGTACTGCTACTTATAACGTAAAAAAGATTCTTCGGACTCCTGAAAACCTTCAAACTTACAGGGAATGTCAACGGACGGTAGCTACAGCTACTGGCTATGATGAAGAGGGCTATAAAAAAATCTTCAATAATTGCCTAAAAACTATCGAATTAACCACCGAAGAAGTTACAATGGAAACAAACTCCACCTATCCTATCACCGGATGTGAAGAAATTGAGAGAATTGACTATGAAATATATTACTTCTGTAAATAAAGATGAAAGGTTTTCTTAGTCGAAGCGCAGTAAAGTTCCTGAAATGATACGCCCACATAGTTTTTGAATGAGATTATTTTGTATCGTTGACAACAAAAAGAAATACAAATATTAACAAACACATAGAGTGGGCGGTATATCGCGCTCGATAGATTCGAGTTTTGCGATCTTGGCAACCAATTTATGAATTCAAAGCTCAGCGCAGCCGCCACTCATGCCCGTGTTGGGTAGAAAACAACGGCAAGTCTCAAAACTCTAATCAAGGAGAGACAAATGGAAAACAAAATTGCGTGTCAATATGGCAAATGGACATCCATACTCACCGCAATATCCGCGATTATGGCTTTTGGTGCCGCTATGACATTGGCCCCCGCTAGATCCGGACCAAACTGTCCGCCTTTGATTGAGATGGGAGTTATAAAATCATGTATCACTTATCCTTTTACAAACGTGGTTGATTTTGTGCCAGTTGAATATATTTGGATGTATCCAGCGATGTTGCTATCACTTTTGTTTGTGGTCTTGGTTTCCTCAATTTATCATTGTGATCCGATTCACAAAAATATTTCCACTCATATCGCGTTAATGTTGTCAGTTGTCTCAGCCGCTATTCATAGTATTAATTACTTTATTCAACTGGCGGTCGTTCAACCAAGCTTACTTAAAGGTGAGCTTGAGAGCCTAATACTGCTTTCCCAATATAATCCCCATGGCGTATTCATCGCGTTAGAAGATCTTGGATATTTTGTTATAGGACTATCTTTTGGTTTTCTTTCATTTAGCTTTGTCAAACCAGGAAAACTTTCTAAATCAATAAAATATACCTACCTTATATGCTCAGTTGTTACAGTAACGGGGTTGATTGCAATGGCAATTTGGTATAAGAGCGATCTTGAATATCGATATGAGGTTCTGTCCTTATCACTGGACTGGCTGACGCTGATCATCACAGGAATACTGTTGTTCTTTTATTTCAAACGTATTTCTCAATCGGATTAATATTGAAATACCCAACAAAAGTTTCAACCCGCTTTCCCCGTCGCTGAAGCTAAGGGGAAAGCGGGTTAAACAGGCGTTACACTTCTAAACGAAATCCATGTCATCAAATCTTCAGTCTTGACTTTGGTATCAATATTGATATTATATATTCATGAAGAATATTAAACAAGAACTCAAAGAACTGAGAAACAACCCAAAAGACGTGAAGTTTGTCGAATTATGTAAAATTTGTGAGTTTTATTTTGGCAAACCCCGTCAGACAGGCACTAGTCATAGAATTTACAAAACTCCTTGGCAAGGTGATCCACGTGTTAATATTCAGAATTACAAAGGTAAGGCAAAGGCATATCAAGTCAAGCAAGTTTTAAAGGCAATAGAAAGATTGGAGGTGGAACATGGCACTTAAAAATGATCATTATACATATAGAGTGACTTGGTCGGAGGACGACAAAGAGTATGTTGGATTGTGTACAGAATTCCCAAGTCTTAGCTGGTTAGCTAAAACACCTGAATCCGCACTAAAAGGTATTCGAAATGTAGTTTCAGATGTCGTTACGGATATGAAATCAAATAAAGAGACTATACCTGAACCCATATCTGTTAAGCATTATAGTGGTAAATTTATGGTCCGGGTTCCTCCTGAGGTCCATCGTGACCTTGCTATTAAGGCTGCGGAGGCAGGTATCAGTTTAAATCGAATAGCCAGCTCAAAGCTAAGTCAGTAGTTAATTCCAGTGTAACGAATAAGGTCAGATTGTGTGAGCGCAGCGAACCACAATCTGAACCGTTTGTTGGACAAGCCCGTCCTGCGTAACTTGGATTGCGACTATTAGAAAATATCGATTTGGAGCTTGGATGGATTCGACCAGGATTTCATCGAAAACCGGGTCGT
>JAHJTV010000013.1 GCA_018829445.1 bacterium | reverse complement strand
TTTTGTAGCTTGAGTTTCACTGTTCATTGACATGCTCCTGTAGATAATTTATTCAATGTTGCCGACAAAACTTGCGGCACTGAGCATGTTATGGCAGATTTTCAACCCTCCCGGAAGATGGGGTTAATTTAGCGCTTACCTTTTTCCACTTCTTTTTTTTACTTGGTTTCTCATACTAATCACTCCGAATACTTTCTACCAAAATTGGCCTTTTATTGCATTGGTTTGCATTGCTTTATTTTTAATATACTGGCCTTTAGCTTTAAAAGCTAAAAAATACCCTAAATATTGCGCAGCAGCATATTTATACATGAATATAGCATTGGCTCCAATTTTCCTTGTTCTGGCCGTTGCCATATGGGTTAAGCTCTATTCGATTATTGCGATTGCTATTCATCTCATTCTTGTGTCATTCGGCACTATCTTGTTTTTTTATCAGAGAACACTGGAGTTTAATATCGATGGAGTTAAGGAAGAATGTTTGTCCGCTGAGATTTACAATCGGAATACAGGGGAATTAAAGAAATTTATTCAGACAGACAAGTGGCAAAATAAATCAGGTAAGAAAATTTTGTATAAATTTGAGGATCGTTTTCTGTACTTTTTTAAAAAATTCATTATTTTTCCCATAATTTTCATTGGACCTGTTTTAACGGGAATTATTTTGTCGATAGGTAAGATAGGAAATCATAACCAGAGAGATGCTTTTATTAGTTATGGTGCTTTATTCGTGTATTACATTTTGCTTTATGTTTTGTTTCCAAAATATGCAGCATATCTTGTGTATTCAAGAGAAGAAAAGAGAACAGGGAGACCAATTTATTTTACCGACATAAAGATATTAAAAGCTGAACTGGAAAATTTGAATCGATAACACTTTCCCTCCTCTACAAGGTGTTCGGCATCCCTGCCTCACTGTTTTACGGCTAACAAGTTAGCCAGGGCAGAGCCCATTCCACCGCCATCCATGGCTGCCCTCCCCCGGGTTGCTCGCTTCGCGCTCCCCTGGCTCGCCCCGCTTTGCTGCTGAACTCAAATTATTTGCTTCTGGTTCGTTCATCATGAAATCACCCTTCCCGTTTTAACAATAAAGCGGGGTTCCCACCCGGCTTTACACGAAAAACTGTGTAAAGAAGCGTTCCGGCACAGCCGGGTTTCATATCTAAAAATATCCCCATCGGCTTTTTGCCACAAAAATCACTGACAAAATAGCGCAAGCCAATAAAGCCTCCTAAAGTCGGCTTTTTCCCCAAATTTTCGGGTTACACGCGTGGCTTCGCCGCTTGAAACCCAAAAATTTGGGGGTGAACTGGATTTGTGAACGGCCCTTATTTCAGCGTTGAATTTGAGAAAAGCCCGATTTCCCACCTCTTAAAAATCCACCACAAACGCATCACCAAAATCCCACTGAAAACAGGTCACTGTTTTAATGCCCCGAAAAAAGGACTGTAACACACCACTTTTCAATCCACTTCTCTGCATATTTCATCGAATTTTATTCCCACTTCATTTTTTTATTTGACAGATATGGCCCTTTCTGGGAAATTGCCCTCAATCCCGTTTTCTATTTTGGGAGAAGGGTTCATAGAGGAGTACTAATGAATGGCTTATGAAGACCTCTATTGATAATTGAAATGTTTTTTTACAGGAGATTTATGCACACATCTGAAAAACAGGACGTGATCAATCGGGTGGTAGGCTATTATCACCAGAAATTGAAAGAAACACCATTGGCTTTAGAGTATCTGAAAGATCGGGGGATTGTTCATCCCAGGGTGATCGACCAGTTTCAGATCGGCACTTCTGACAGTTCTTTGAGTAAAATTCTGCCCGCTGCTAAAACCAAACAGGGAAAGCAGATCCGTGATCAGCTGAAAGAACTTGGAATACTGGATAAAAAGGGGCAGGAAACCTTTAAAGGGTGTATGACGGTGCCGATTGTGAGTGGGCAGGGAGAAACCATTGAGATATACGGCAAGAGAGCCAAAGATGTATGGCTTGATGAAGGCAGATTCGGGTTTTTTAATCTAGAAGCACTGGAATCCAAAGAGTTAATCCTGTGCAGTTCTGTAATGGATGCGTTGAGCTTCTGGATTCACGGCTTTGAAAACACTTTGGTGAGCTTTCCGGTTTCAGAGATTTCAGATGGATTTAAAAATCTACTGGTTCGCTATCAGATTCAAGTGATCACTTTCGCAGATCCCAATTGCGATTGGGATCTGCTGTCATCCGGGATGTCATCACCAAAGCCAAACAGAAACATGGCATCAAGAAATGGGGAAACACCCATTTAATCAGACACACCATGGCAACCCATATGCTCAAAAACGGCGCTGATATCCGCATCATTCAGGAGATTTTGGGACATACCAAGTTAGATACCACCATGCGCTACACCAAACTGGATATCTCTTATCTAAAGAAAGTCCACAGGTCCGACCATCCAGCGGAAAAACAGGCAGCAAAAAACATGTTGTTCTAATTCACTTGCAGCCAATAATCCAAGCTCTGTCAAAAGTCAATATGATCGAGTTTGGTCAAAAGCCCTTTTCTAAAAGGGTTAATTTAAGATAAACCTAGGACATAAGGAATCACAAACTCTCAAAGAGGATGTTATGAAAGTTGCTGAAATACCAGAGATAAAGAGTTTATCTTTATCAGAAAAAATCCTGTTGGTTGAAGATCTGTGGGATAGTATTGCATTGGAAAGTGATCAAGTACCTGTTCCTCAAAGCCATATTGATGAGTTGGAAGAGAGGTTATCAAAGCATCAGAATAATCCTGATGAAGTTCTGACATTGGAAGAATTACAGGAAAGGATAGAAAAAAGAAAATGAATTACACTCTTCGTTTCCTCCCCGAAATCGAAGACGATCTGTTTAATGCCTATTCCTGGTATGAGAGCAAATCAAAAGGGCTTGGCGAGGAGTTTATAAGGTTATTTTATGCATTATCATCGGAAATTTCTAGAAATCCTTTGATGTATCAAAAAATCCACGGTGAAATCAGAAGAAAGCTACTTCGGAGGTTTCCATATGGAATTTACTTTATCACCGTTGATGATATTGTAAAAATCGTTGGTCTTTTTAATTGCGCCCGTAATCCTAAAACAACTTTTAAAAAGTTAAGAGATAGACATAAAGCTTCAATTTAAGAACCGATCAAGCAAAATCCTTGATCGGTTTCCCTTCCTTAACCCCTCTTAAACTGTTATAAAAGTACCATAAAAACAAAGCATAAAACCGCTTTGGAAAAACAGAATTCAACCGTCGAAAAAATGCTATCGGAATCCATCAAGCAACCGAACACGGAAAAACCGTCCGAGGGATTTTTCGCAAACCAGTTCCAGAGAAAAAAAAGTCCTATGCCAAAATCCCAAAAACAAACCTGTCAGTATGGCACCATCTCGGAGATGAATTCAAAGACGCGCAAGGAAATCCAATAGAGGAAGTCTACTTCTTCCACCCGATCAAGTTTATTGAGCATTTGAGGAAGATAAATCCCGTTATTCAAAAAGGAGATAAAGGGAAGGTAGTAGAAGAACTACAAATTAGGATCACTGGTTTTGGTGGATGTCTCCCTACAGCGATATTTGATGAAAACACTGAGAAATGTGTGAAGCAGTTTCAAAAGGATGTAATGGAGAAAACCGGCAATGATATAAACGGAATTGTCGATATTGAGACCATGGAAATAATCGTCAAGCTTGCAACTGATTTTCCTATTAATTTTAATGATCTGAAATGTCCATCATGTACTTGTTCTGGTTTCCATTGACACATTCCGTCGGTCAAAATCGATACAAAGATAAAACATTTGATTCAGAAGATATCAAACAGTTTCAGAAAGACACAATGGAATTCTCAGATTCAGAAGCCGACGGTCTTCTTAGAACCAAAAAGCAACATGGACCTAATCCGCCTGTAAACCTTAAAAGGACAAGTTGGTGGATATACGAGCATGACAGCGGTAATTTCCTCCAATCATATAATAAAGATATGTCGGCTTCTGCAAATGAATCAGGGCATCATTACGAATATCCAGGTATACATAGATCATTACTTTGGGCTGTTCATGGAATAATGTTTTATTTGAAGACAGCAATGTCCGGTTAGGTTATTGCAACAACAACGAGAAACGGCTTTCAAAATAATGGAATGTACAAAGACGCCATTACTTTGACTTAACTATTATTTGTTTAGAAAAAGTAGGATGGGCTACTCGTTGCCCATCAATAGA
>JAHJTV010000067.1 GCA_018829445.1 bacterium | reverse complement strand
TATCACCGCTCGTCCTGATATCTGGCAGCATTTTCCGTCCTCCTTCCTGTGGGTTGATGATTTGGGATGGTTGACGGAATTATCTACTGATAAGTGTCGTTATGTCAATGAATCATTTCATAAGTATCGTTGTAGGGTTAATACTGATCTGGGTTTTTATCAATTCTTTTGGGGGTGTTGATCAGGGAACCGCTGGTATGATTGTGATGCCAGAAGAACATCTAGAAACATCTGGCCATAGCGCTCAAGTTTGGTTTTACCAACTCCTGTGATCGACCGCATCTCGTGCAGTGACCGGGGGTGGACTATGGCCATTTCTCTCAATGTCGCATCGTTAAAGATAATATAGGCAGGAACACCCTGGTTACTGGCTATCTTCTTCCGCAGGCTTTTCAACTGGTCCCATAAATCTTCCTGTCCGGGCATGTCCCACGCTATAACAGCCTCTTTTTTCTTTTGTTGTTTTGTTGCTTTGCCTTTGGGATCTTTCCTGAAGAAAACCTTCTCATCCCCTTTTAGTATCTTCCGGCACTTCTCTGTCAGCCTGAATCCACCAAAACCGGTGATATCGACATTTATTATATCCGATGCGATCAATTGTCTGAAGACGGATCGCCATTCAGACACTGACAATTCGGTGCCTATCCCGAAAGTTGATAATTTGTCATGACCGAATCTCAACAGTTTTTCGTTGGCATTCCCCAACAGCATATCAATAAGGTAATTGGCGCCAAAACGCTGTCCACTGCGGTAGATGCATGACAGGGCTTTTCGGGCGACTTCTGTCCCATCCCAGGTTTGTACAGGTTCCAGGCAAGTATCACAATTGCCGCAAGGATCGGGAGGATCTTCTCCAAAATAGTTTAGCATCACCTGACGTCGGCATTGTGATGTTTCACAATATCCCAGCAGGGCATCCAGCTTCCGTTTGACGATCCATTTGTATTGCTCATCCGCGTTTGACTCTTCAACCATCTTTCGCTGCATGACCAGATCAGAAAGTCCATATACCATCCAGGCAACCGCTTTCTGCCCGTCCCGGCCTGCACGACCTGTCTCCTGGTAATACGCTTCAATACTCTTCGGCAGATCCAGGTGGGCAACAAACCTGACATCCGGTTTATCGATACCCATTCCGAACGCTATGGTTGCAACAATGATGATGCTCTCCTCCTGAAGAAACCGTCGTTGATGCTTGAGTCTGACTGCAGGCTCTAACCCTGCATGGTAAGGTAAAGCCGTGTATCCATGTTCACAGAGCCAATCTGCGGTACTTTCAACTTTATTTCGGCTGAGACAGTAGACAATGCCCGAATTATCCTCCTGTTCGTAGCGAATAAAATCCAGGAGCTGTTGTTTTGGGTTCTTTTTCAGACCAACCCGATAGCGAATATTAGGCCGGTCAAAACTGGAGATAAACAATCTGGCATTGTTCAAACCCAATCGATTGATAATTTCCTGCCTGGTGGTTGCATCTGCAGTTGCAGTTAAACCTATCCGGGGAATGGTGGGAAATTGATCCTGCAAAATGGAAAGTTCGATATATTCAGGGCGAAAATCATGCCCCCATTGAGAAACACAATGCACTTCGTCGATGGCAAACAGAGAAATGGAAGATTTTTCCAGCAAATACATAAACCTATCGGTTAATAATCGTTCGGGGGCTACATAGAGCAGATCCAGCCGATTGTTCAGCAGCTCATCTTCAACCCGCGCTGCTTCACTTGCCTTGAGGGTGGAGTTCAAAAAGGAGGCTTTGATCCCCAGTTGCCTCATGGCATCAACTTGATCCTGCATCAAGGCGATGAGTGGGGAGATAATAATACCGACGCCCTCTCTCACCATTGCAGGAATCTGGTAGCACAAAGATTTACCCCCACCGGTTGGCATCAGGATCAACGCATCTTGACCGCTGATAATATGGTCTATTATCTCCTCCTGCATTCCCAGAAAATGCTCGTAGCCGAAAATCGTTCGGAGAATCTCCAAGGGGGAGATAATTCGCTGATCCTGTAATAATTCCTGATTCATATCATTTTTTAAGTAAGAGCTTAAACAAAGACCGAAGTCTTAATTTAGTAAGTTATCCCCGGTTCGTCGAGAGGCAATTTGGTTGTTGGCAACAAATTGGTTTTTGCAGATTACAATGATCAAAAGGACAGTTTGCTAAATACACCCCTCGTGCTAGCATAAGACTTACTACATGACTGATGTTAATAAACCGGATTTCGGTACAGGATTTTCAGGATAGTTGGCTTTTTAACTTACGTGTTCATAAATTCTTCTCCTGTCAAAAATCTTGGAATTAACAAGCTGAAATCTTGATCCAGACTCATTAAATCAGGGACAACCCGTGCTACTGGTTGCACTGCTGTCTGCCTTTGCCTGATAGATTTTGATCTTGATTTAATGGTTTTGGGTTTCAAGCGGCAACTCAGTTTTTTTTTAATTCAGTTTGGAAGTCGCGATTAAGATGATAAAAAAAGATCAACTCTCAACCACAAACCCTGAGGTTGAAAATCTCGAAGAGCTTTTGCAGCTTCAAGATGATATTGGATATACATTTAAAAAAATAGATCTGTTGATTCAGGCGCTAACCCATAAGTCCTATGCCCACGAAAACAATGGTGAGAACAATGAACGCCTGGAGTTTTTAGGAGACGCTATTCTACAGTTTGTCATCAGTGATCATTTGATGACCAGTTATCCGGAATTACCGGAAGGGATGTTGTCAAAATTCAGAGCGGTTTTGGTTTCCGAGAAAGGTCTGAGCACCCTGGCCCAGAAGATAAACCTGGGAAAATACCTGTTTATCGGTAAAGGGGAGGAAATAACAAAGGGGAGGGAAAAAACGTCTATTCTTTCCGATGCATTGGAAGCCCTGTTCTCAGCAATATTCCTCGACAGTCGGCAAGAGTTCGGGATTACCCTGACAGCCGATCTGATCAAAATTCTCTTTAAAGAGGAGATTTTTCTTGCGGAAGAGACATTTGCCACCATTGACTATAAAACCGATTTTCAGGAGTATGTACAGAAAAACAGGCTGGGAACGTTAAGCTACAAGGTTATCGAAGAAAAGGGACCCGATCATGACAAAGAGTTCGTAACCGCTCTTTTAATTGAAGATCGGATATATGGAATCGGAACCGGGAAAAGCAAGAAGAATTCTGAACAGAACGCCGCCATCAATGCTTTTAAAAAAATAAAACAACTTGATGAAACTTAGATTACAAAAATTCATAGCCCAGGCCGGTGTAGCTTCAAGGCGGAAAGCTGAAGAACTGATCTCCCAAGGACGGGTATTGGTTAACGGAGATGTCATCTCACAAATGGGGACACTCATCGATACGAAAACTGATCATATTCGAGTTGATGGTAAACTTGTCTTACTGAAAACCGAAAAACGGTTCGTATATGCTCTCTATAAGCCAAAAGCCTGCGTCACCACTTTGGATGATCCGCAGGGAAGGGACACCATCGTCAAATATTTTCCGAAAACCAACAAAAGACTGTTTCCAATCGGCCGTCTGGATTATGACGCGGAGGGTTTGATCCTGCTGACTAATGATGGTGAACTGGCTCAAAACATTGCCCATCCGACCAAACACATCTGGAAAGAATATCTGGTCAAGATTAAAGGTAAAATCGACAAGACTGAGGTAAACGCTTTAACGACAGGACCTTTGATTGATGGCAAAAAAAGGCAACCGGTAAAGGTCAGATTTCTGCATTTCGTTAATGATAAATCCTGGTTGTCGGTTTCCTTGCAGGAAGGATTAAAACATCATTTGAAAAAGATGTTCGCAACCATCGGCTATCCTGTATTAAAAATCAAACGATACCGGATTGGGAACATCGAATTGATGGAGATGCAGCCGGGAGAAATTAGAAAACTGACCGCAGCCGAAATTGAGGAATTGCTCGCTTTAACCGGATGTAGTAAATGAAAAAGCCTATTTTAATCATTCTCTTGACCTTGACTTTTGGTTTTACTTCCGTATACGGAGAGTATCGCGCTTACCTGATTGAGGTTTATGATCACATCCTCCAAAAAAAATGGGAGGAGAAAACCGGATTTTCCACGGATAAGTATATTGTCACCCATGGTGGGGGAAATCGCGTTTCTGCTTTTGTTAAAGCTACCTGGATGTGCTATGGAGACACATCCAATTACTTAAATATCTGCCCTCTACCGGACCCCATTCAACCGAAATTTCAAAAAGGGGACCGGGTCAAGATCACCCTGGAGAAGCACATTACCGAGGGCTGGATTGGGGTGATAGAATTGGCGTATTATCAGGCAGATGTGAAGAGCAACGTTTATGGCGTTCGCTTCGGAGAGAAAAAACAACTTTACAATCGCTATTTTGAATTTAATCTGGAAAAAACTACCGGATCGGCAGGGTCTCCAGTTGAAACAGGACAGACAGAACAAACTCAGCCTCCACCTGCAACCCCGGTTCCTGCAACACAATAAACAACCTTATCATGTCATTTAAAATACCCGAAGGCAGCTCCAAAGCGGAGTACGTCAGACACAAGTTCAGCAATATCGCTGAAAAATACGATTTTTTCAACGATGTTGTGACTCAGGGGATGCATCGTTACTGGAAATATTTTCTCGTAAACAAAACAAGGTTGCAGCCAGGGGATCGGGTTTTGGATATTTGTTGCGGGACAGGCGATATAACCCAACGGCTTTGTAAAAAAGTCGGAGAAAACGGGCGTGTTTTCGGTCTGGATTTCTCCACAGGGATGCTTTCCATTGCAAGCCTCAGGAAACAATCTTTCCAATCCGTTTTTGTCCAAGCAGATGCTGCCGTCCTGCCTTTTAAAAGCAATTCACTGGATGCAGTGACCGTGGGATATGGACTGAGGAACCTGATCAATATCGATGCCTGCCTTCAAGAGGTTAAAAGAGTGCTGAAACCGGGAGGAAGGTTTTTAAGCCTGGATATGGGTAAAGTCAGGATACCGGTAATCAATCAGCTGTTCACCTTTTATTTTTTTAAAATAGTCCCAAGAATTGGAAAACTGATTTACCCGGGGGAGGATATGTTCGACTATTTCCCTGAATCTTCAGTTAACTTCCCGTCTCAACAACAGCTGGCAGAGATGCTTTTAGATTGCGGTTTTACAGAAGTGGGATTTTTCAACTTCTATTTTGGAAGTGTGGCGATTCATTATGCGGTTAAGGAGAGTTAAAGAGGACTACTCCTCCGTTTCTCCCTGTTCTTTTCGAGCCTCCTCTTTTTCAAATTTTTTCATCTTCTCATCATGCAGTACCATATTCTCCCATCTTCTTTCCAGGTCGTTGAGATCATCCCGTTTTTTTAGTCCCTTGTAGAGGGCAGCCAGTTGCACAAAAACCTTTCGATCCACTTTCATGCGCAGGACGGCTTCAAAGATGTCAATTGCTTTTAAGTAGTTTTTCTGAGTCAGTTGCTGTTTCCCCTGAAGTATCAGGCCCTGTCTTTTTTCCTCCAGCTCTTTCTCCTTTTCCTTATCGAGCAGTGCTTGATACTCTTTCAGCAGTTCCTTTTCTTTCTCCGGATTATTCAGTTGTTTATAAACCGATGCGGCTTTTTTGATGGTTTCAGGTGCTCGCAAAACGCCCAATGCCTTGTGAAGATAATCTGAGGCCGGTTTGAACTTTCGATCGTTTAATAACACATCGGCTTTTTCCACATAATAGTTGTGAATCTCAAGCAGTTTTGAATCTCCGATCTCCGATTTAGGGTCCAGCGCCAGTAATTTTCTGAATGCTTCTACAGCGTCATCATATTTTTTCCGTTCAACATAGATTGTTCCAATCTGGTTCCAGAGTCTGACGGAAGGAATTTCACTGACGGCTATTAAATAGTAGTTAAGCGCTTTTTTCAGGTTTCCCGCTTCGTAACATTCATCAGCTTCAACCACCAGATCCTTCATGCTGTATATCCCGTTGGATTTGTCCAGCAGGGCGGCAGTTTTTATCAAATATTTGGTTGATAAAAACTTCTTATTTGCCCTTTTATACATGAGACCAAGGTTAACGTTGTTGTAGCGGTTGAATTCGTTTCTTCCCAGCAATTTTATCATGCTGTTAATCGCGTCTTCGCTTTTCCCCTTTTGTTCCAAAGCGATCGCCTGCAATAGTCCCAGGGTTTCATAGTCCAGGATCGACAATCGATTAACGGTTTCCAGGGCGATATCTGCCTTTTTATTCTTCACCGCAAAAAGGGCTTTGTTATAGAGATGATCTTTTTCGTTATTTGGATCATCCTTGGCTTGCTTTTCGAAATCAGCCAGAATCTCCTCAGGCAAGACCTTTTCAGCATCTTCTTTCAGTTTTTTTATCTCAAGATCAATGCCCTTGGCTTCCACCGCCGAACCGTCCTCAACCAGTTTATCTCTTTTAACCGTCAGTTCCTGAAGTTTTTCCTTGAACCGTGCTTTTTTCTCCTGACCTATTCTTTCCGTAATGGTTTCAATCAATTTATCTTCACCGATGTAATCGGGCAGGATGTAGTCACTAATCCCTTCAAACTTTGAAATCGCACTAACAATGGCGTCATCATAGATGTTTGCCCTGGCCTGCGAAGCGGCCAGGTTGTAAAAGGCTTTTTGATAGCCTCGTTTTACCTTTAAAGCTGTTTTGTATAATCCTTCTGCCTGCTTATAATCTCCCATTTCCCTGGCATAATTTCCCAGTTTGTTTGCCAATTCATAATCTTCGTTTTTCTCTTTTATCAAATTAAGACCGATTGCCAAGGCAGACTGTAACTGTCCGGACGAAGCTGCATTACTCAACTCTTCAACCAGTTTTGGATAGACTTGATCCGGATCGAGTTCCATTGCCTTATCAAACTCAATCATGGCACCATTAAAGAACTTTTCTGACAACAGTCTCATGCCTTCTGCCAGATGTTCTTCTATTTTAATTCGAATTTTTTCTTCCTTACTTTGAAACAGACCTTTAAGCATGAACGTTTCTCTTTTTCAAAAAAGTATCTGCAGGCGAAGTATTGAGTGATTCTGCAGCAATCTACCTGATACCTTTGATTTTAGCAAAACACGAGTAAAAAACCTATAAAAAAAACCGGACAGAGTACTGATTTAGTTTTTAAAGAGATAATTGTGAACCGGACAGATTATCAAAATAGGTCCAGGATACCATATAGCGAAAACGGCTTTATCTCAACCACTATTTTACTGTTTAAACTTGGTTTTCATAGATCCTGAAAGTAATACTCCGAGTAGATCCATGATAATGCCGTGATAACCGGTCACTATCCAGGTTAATGGCCGTCTATTTTGGTACGACGATCTCCAATTGTTTTATTTTTCGATGCAAGTTACTACGTTCCACCTGAATATTCTCAGCTGTTTTTGATATGTTCCAACTATTTTTCATCAGCATGGTTTGGATAAACTGCTTTTCGAAAGCTTCCTTCGCCTCTTTGAATGACGTCGGAAAATCCTCGACCTGCAACAACTCCCTGTTGGCCATTCTGATTGCCGGAGGCACATGTTTTAGCGTAATGACAGGAGTTCTCACCATGATTATCATCCGTTCCACTATATTTTTCAACTCACGGACATTGCCTGGCCAATGATATACCATCATACTGTTGAGAGCCTCTTTGCTGATCTTCTTTTTGCCGCTTTCTCCGTTTTCCATAAAAACGTTCAAAAAATGCTCGATTAAAAGCGGAATATCTTTCTGGCGCTCTTTAAGGGGCGGTATTTCAATGGGAATAACATTTAAGCGATAGAAAAGATCTTCACGAAAGTTGCCGGCTTCTATCTCCTCCTGCAGGTTTTTATTGGTGGCGGCAATGATGCGCACATCCACTTCAATGATCTCTGATCCGCCAACCCTCTCAAATCTTTGTTCTTCCAATACCCTCAATATCTTGGATTGGGTTTTCAGGCTCATGTCACCAATCTCGTCCAGGAACAGGGTGCCTTCGTTGGCCTGATCGAATTTCCCTATTTTCAGGCTGCTTGCACCGGGAAATGATCCCTTTTCATGGCCGAAAAGCTCACTTTCAATCATCTCATCGGGGATAGCGGCACAATTGAGTTCAATAAAGGGTTTGGACTGTCTCAGACTTTTATTATGGATCTGACGGGCTACCAGTTCCTTTCCGGTTCCATTTTCACCCCTGATCAGCACCCAGCCATCCGAAGGGGCTGCCAGCTCAATCTGTTCCATCACTTTTCTGATTGCCGGTGATACTCCAATAATCTCATAATTTTGAGGTTTTTGACGCCGCCTTAATTCTTCATTTTCTTTTAACAAAGCTGCTTCCTTTAAGGCATGATTGATAGTGATCAGCAATTCTTCCAGGGAGATCGGCTTTTCAATAAAATCATAAGCTCCAATCTTAGTTGCCTTAACAGCGGTTTCAATGGTTCCGTGACCAGACATCATAATGACGGGCATCTTTAGATAACGATCCTTAATCCACTCCAGAAGCTCAATACCATCAATTTCTTCCATCCAGATATCAATCAGTGCCGCCTGAAAGCTATTTATACTGCTTCGCTGCAGAATCTCCATAGCTGCTTCGGCAGAACTTGCCGTTTCTGTTTTAAATCCTTCATCTTCCAGAACTTCCTGAAGTGTTGATAATATGGAAAGTTCGTCGTCTACAATTAAAATCCTGTCAGCCATGTTTTTCTTATACCATCTGCTTTAGTGTAACAAAATGAAAGGAATGGTTTTTCGTAGTCCGATATCCACCAGACTATTAATAGATATCTGATAATCCCTAAGGGATCAAGCGGGTAATTCGATCGTAAACTTGGTGCCTCTACTTTCCATATTCGCCATGCGGATAAATCCGCCATGATCAGAGATAATCTGCTGAACGATCGCCAGTCCCAATCCGGTTCCCTCTTTTTTGGTGGTGACATAAGGATCGAAAATTCGATACATCATGGAAGCAGGTATCCCACTGCCATTATCAATCACTTCAACCGTTATCATTTTTAGTTCTTTATGATAGGAACTGACCAAGTCAATTCTTCCTTCACCCGAAATGGCAGCGATGGCATTATCGATCAGATTTGTAAAAACGCGTTTCATCTGTTCTGCATCCAGAAGGGTACTGGGAATAGAAGCATCCGGTTTGATGGTGATCTCAATAGCTGTCGACAGACCTGTCTTAAACAGATCGATGACATCCTTGAGAATATCATTGATATTATTAGGAGATGGATTTATTTCAGGCAGCCGGGCAAATTTCGAAAATTCATTCACCATGTTTTTTAAACCGTTGACCTCTTTGATAATTGTGGAGGTGCAACTATCCAATAGCCCCGGATCTTCCAGTTCATCCAGGTATTTTCTTCGGATTCTCTGAGTCGATAGCTGAATAGGCGTCAATGGATTCTTAATCTCATGGGCAATCCGACGGGCAACTTCCCCCCATGCATTTGCCCTGGTTGAGCGGTCAATTTCTGTCAGGTTGTCAACGACCAGCAACCTGCCCAATGGCTCCCCCTTTTGATTCTTTAGCTGAAACAGCTCCATGGAAACATGGACATTCCGTTTATCAACCTTCAGATGCTGGTCTTTTTTAACTGAATTCTGTCCTGATTGGGTCAAATGATTATTGAGCGCTTCAAAATGCTTTTTTTGTTCCTTTGTTAAAACGCTTAAATAGTGTTTTTGAAGAACCGCCGGAGGGTCAATCTGAAACAACCGGATCATGTATGGATTAATGCCATTAACGTACCCGGAGTTATCCACCGAAAAAATTCCGGTTTGAATATTCTGCAAGACCAGTTCGACGAAGATATTCCGTTCTTCAAGGGTTTTATTGGTTTCAATCAATGCCTCCTGACTGATGGCCAGATCCCTCCGGTTAGTCAGCAACTCCTTGGTCATGGCATTAAATGAATCCAATAGCATTCCTATCTCGTCATCAACCTGAAGATCGATCTGGAAGTCCAGGTCGCCCTTTGAAATCCGGCGTGTTCCTCCTACCAGTGTTTCAATGGGTTCTACAATACTCCCGGCCAGATAATATCCAAACCAGATTCCGCCAAATGTGATCAACACCGTGAATAACAACAGATAAGTAGTAAAGTTTGCCCTTATCGGATTTTCCAGCAGGGTCAGATTCCTGAAGTTGGCCAGATTTGACTGCAGCGTCACCAGATCCTCAAAATCCGAACCGGAGGTTATTTTCGAGACCTCCAGATAATACTTGGCTTTATTGACTTGTAAGATTTGAATGGCTCTACCGATCTTTCCCGATTCGGTTTTTTCAATACTGATAAATGGAAACTCCTTTTCGTTTTTTGCCAGGTTTTCTCTTGATATCAATCGCCATACCGATTCGGTTTTTTCATTGGCAAACCACCTGCCAATAGGAACCAGTGAAGCATTATACAAAACAATGCCACCCAGGCGATACTGATTGACCTTATTGATAAACCACTCCGAATGTTCCAGCGTTGATTCAACGGATTTCTGACGTTCAATTTCGCTTGCGTACTCCAAAGAAACAGTTCTCACAAAGGATTTTAAATCTTCATTATCCTGCCGATTGATGTTATTGTAGACAATCGATGAGTTTTTCAACGTCTGAGCAAATTTCCCCTTAAACCAGAAGTCAAGGCTGTCTTTTAGCAATCCATGGGCAATGAAGAAAAACATCAACATGGGAAGCGAAGACACCAACATAAACGCCAATGTCAGTTTATACTTTAAACGAAACCCCAGTTTGCGTTTTCTTCGTTCATAAATGAGTTTAACCAGATTCCGTATGATGAGCAGGGTTACCGTAACCAGCAAAAGAATATTGAGGTTGATCAGTAGAAAAATATTGAGGTTCGAATCAATATTCCTCCAATCATTTAATCCCTGCTGATAGTAATTAAACACCAGTAAAATCACTATCAGGATAAACAAAAAGAAAATCAAGCCGATCCGATTGCGTATCTGTCTCTGATGTTCAGGCGACGATTTTAATTTTTCCTTTTTAATACGAAATATAGCCATGCCTCAGTCTGTTGTTTAACTGTTTTTATTTTGGGGTTAATGGTGGATCCGTCGTAAGCGCCATGATCCACCATTTTGGATTATGGCTCAGCCTGTTGACCTGGGGTTATCTTTTATTTACCTGTAATTATTATAGGTTGCAACTCAAGACCTGAATGACAACTAGCAGACTGCCCCATTTGAGAGCAGTATAGAGAAAAAATAAAAACCTATTTGAATAGGGGCTCTTAAAGACACTATAATTGAAATTGTTTGGGCAATATTGCAATTCCATCCGACATAAAAAAACGGTCTTTATCTGCATCTGCGTCAACACCGATTTGAGTATTGCTGGGAATTTGAACACCGTCGTCGAAGATGGCATTACGAACAATGCAATTCTCACCTATACTGGCTCTGGACATAATGATAGAGTTCTCAATGATACTCCCTTCTCCAACATGAACATATCGGCCAATCAACGAATTCTTGATTTTACAGGAAACCAGCTTGGAGCCAATATCAACTGTTGAATTTTCAATGGTAACTTTGTTAATACCTCCCATGTAAGTGGGGGGTAAACGAAGTCCTATTGATCCAATCGGCCAGTCAGGAGTACAAATAAGATTGGTACCCAGTTGTTCGAGGAACTCCATGTTGGCGTCAAAATAGTTCCTGATAGTCCCAACGTCTCTCCAGTAATGACCGAACCGGCTTTTTTTGAAGTCAAATCCGGAAACCTTATATTTTTCAAGCATTCCCGGAATGATATTCATGCCAAAATCATGCGAAGTAGCCTCCCTGGCATCTTTGGCCAGTATTCTCACCATTGAGTTGGTACGAAACAGGTAAATTCCCATGTTTATGAAGCATTCATCCCCTTCTCCCGGAATCAAGGCCGGATCTTCCGGTTTTTCAATAAAACTTGTAATTCTGTGATCATCATCCATGGTTAAAACACCGAACTGTGAGGCATCTGCCTTTTTGATGGGCATAACGGAAACCGTTAGATCCGATTCGGATTCGATGTGATACCGAAAGAGCTCGTTATAATCCATGCTATAGATGTGATCACCGGAGAGGATAATGATATGCTCCGGATGTCGATCCTGGATGAGGTGAAGATTCTGGAAAATAGCATCGGCAGTGCCCTGGTACCATTTTTCGGAAATCCGCTGCTGTGCAGGAACAGCAGCAATAAACTCATCCAATTGGGCAGCCAGAAAATTCCAGCTTCTTCTCAAATGCTGTTCCAGTGAAAAACTCTTGGTCTGTGTCAGGACGAATACTTGTCTGATTCCGGAATTGATACAACTGGATAAGACAAAATCGATGATCCTGAACCGGGCTGCAAAATGTACCGCAGGTTTTGAACGATGCCTGGTCAGGGGATATAAGCGATTCCCCTTTCCGCCTGCCAGTATAAAGGTAAGAATATTTTCGTGCTGAAGATTCATCGTATTTACCGTCTTGAATTAGGATTTGTTAAGCAGGTTTTGAACCGTGTTTTTCAGCTCTTCCAGATTGCCACTTTTGACAACATAGGCCATTGCACTCCATGTCAGGTAGTTCTCCTTATAATGGCTATAAGCACTATGTATTACAACCGGTAATTCCTTGTGAATACTCATTATTTTTTCCAATGCCTCAATCCCATCCATGCCGGGCATCTTAATATCCAGAATAACAAGGTCAACTGCCTTATCCTTTAAAATCTGAATTCCATCAAATCCGCTCCCTGCCGTACGAACTGAATATCCTAAATCCTCAAATTCAAGAGACAGCAATTCACGAATATTTTTATCATCATCAATCACTAGAATCATTTTTTTTTCACTCATGGCTATCTCCTATTTTTTTCATGGGAAAGGTTATGATAAATGTGGTACCTTTTTCCGGTATGGATCGAACCTGGATGGTCCCGTAATTATCCTCCACCAGTTTTTTAACCACCACCAAACCCAAACCTGTTCCCTTCTCTTTAGTTGTAAAAAAAGGTGCAAATATCTTATCTTCATGGGCAGGGGAAACTCCCGGGCCCGTATCCTGAATGGTGATTACAACCTTGTTTTCAATATTACCGGCCAGAATGAGAAGCAATCCCTCCTCCCCAATAGCTTCCAGTGCGTTTTTTACAAGATTATTGATAATCTCAAACAGTTGATGCTCCTTGATCGAAATCTCCGGCAAATCTCCGTGGATGTTGAGGTTAACTGTAATCTTCCGTCTGTGAATCTCCTCTTCCAGCAATCCCAGTACCTTGTTGATAGCCTTGGTGCAATCACAGCCCTTTACCGATTCTTGCATGGGTAAAGAACCGTCAAGAATATCATTGATGACCAATTCCAGAGTTCCCACCGTCTCAACAATCTTGGTGATAGAATCATAATGCTTATCTCCTGCTTCCAATTGTTTCTTAACTCTGGATGCAAAGCCACCAATTGTGGCCAATGGCCCCCTTACCTCGTGAGCCATATGAGCCACCAATTCACCCATGGCTGCCAGTTTTTCCTTTTGTAACAGCATATTTTGACTGGCTTTTATCGTCAAATTGGCTTGACGAATCTGTTCGATACTTTTTTCAAGATTGCTTAATAGTTTAGCAGATTCAATAGCGGTGCTGGCTTCGTCAGCAAACCGGGACAAATCCTTAATATCAAGATTGGAGATCTTATATTTTGTCATTTTATTATCAGCAATAATCACTCCGCTTGAACGCCCGTGCCAGATAAGCGGGACTATTAAACATTCATGTACCTGCAGGACACCTCTTAGCCAGTTTGCACTGGGATCGGTCGCCAACGGAGATTCATCATTGATCAGCATGTATTTCTGCTCGGATAACGAACGGATGAGAATGTTGTTATTATCGGAGAGGCTGATTCTGATGGTTTTAACCAGATCATTGACTGCACTGTCGGTGTTGGTGAGCATACTGTAGTGCTCGATCATCTCCTGTAGTGTTTTGGGGGTACTGCCAAATAAGCTGTAAATCATTCCGGCTTCTTCATTGGAATTGGGTCCGATTGCCTGTACACCTTCCAGTACTTTCTCCTCCTCATCAACAAATAACAGAAATGCACGGTTGAACCTTAATCCCTGCCCTGCAGTGATGGATACAAGCACTGCTTGGACAATATCACAAATGGAATTGATAATATCTTCTTTATCAAACAGATGAAATTTTCTCCTTAAGTTTTCTGTCCTGACATTGAGCATTTTTCTCAGCTCAATCAATTCGGTAACATCATCAAAAATAACCAGCTTGAAGGTCTCATTCTGCTGATTAAATCGGTGCATGGACAACTCGGCATCAATAATCACGTCATTTTTAAGCTTAAACCGGGCGATTTCATTGACGACTGTGCCATTGTAGCTATCAGCAATAAGCTGGTTTAAAAAACCCTCCTTATCCGGTTCATCTTGGGGTAACAACACTTGAAATGAATGGCCTACCAGCTCATCGACACCGTAACCCAGATGATGGGAAGCCGGATCACTGCAGTGAACAATCTTGTCTTGAGAATCAACTAATAACCATAGATTGAGAATTTTATCCAGGTTTTCAGAAATCAATTCCTTAATATCCATGCTGCTCATCTATTCTTCCTGATGATGCCCCGTCAACTGCCCCGATTGTAACCCGCTTCAAAAATCCCTTGATTTTATTGGGTATTACTACCAAGGTGAAACGGTGGGGCGCCCGTACATGGGTACCAAACAATCGTGAGAAGACTGTGAAGTGTGTCATAAATCCTTACTCGGATATACCTGACTAAATGACGGCCCCGTAGGATCGTTTAAATATTTCATTGGTTCCCTGTCTATCGTGATGATTCACCCGGTTTTTAAATCAATAAAAAAAATGGATCAATAAGTTTCCGGTTTTCCGGTTTTTTTGTGCGTTGAATGCTGATAGTATATAGACTAAATTACTGACTATTTTTACAGATATGGGGATGAAGCGTCTATCTTTTTTTCTTTTTTTAGTGGTTAAATAAGCCATGGTCATATCGTGATCAAATGGCTTTTACTCACCTTAACCTATTTAATGCAACAATGATAAATATCTGCAATTTATCTCAGGATCACCCGATTGATGTGACTCCGGAAGAGTATGAGGAGTTAAAGAACCGAAAAGGAAATGGGTGGTCTCGCTGCGATAGCCAGAAAGAGTGGATGGTGAAGCTTCACTATCTTAGAAAGGGGTACAAAGAGGGAAAGATCCCGGCGGATCAGTTTTTTGAACGGGAAAGGGATCTTGTAATAAACTGGTGGCAGCGGTGGTGTTAATGGATGATAAATATGAATCAAGATAGGTGGGATGTTATTGTCGTTGGTGGTGGTCATGCCGGTTGTGAAGCTGCTTTGGCTGCTTCCAGGCTTAAATGTCGAACCCTGCTGTTAAGCATGACCGTTGACAATATTGCAGCCATGTCATGTAATCCTGCCATCGGTGGGCTTGCCAAAGGTCATCTGGTTAAAGAGATTGATGCCCTTGGCGGCAGCATGGGAATAGTGGCGGATGAAACCGGCATTCAGTTTCGGGTTTTAAATCGCAAGAAGGGACCGGCAGTACAAGGAACCCGTTGTCAGTCAGATATGATAGCCTATAAAAACGTCATGCGTGACCGGCTTGAACATGCAGAAAATCTGACAATCCGCCAGGCGGAAGTGGTCGCTCTTTCCTGGGAAAACGAACGCGTCAACGGAGTTCAAACCAACCTCAATGAAATTATTCCCGGCAAGACTGTAATTCTCACCACCGGCACCTTTCTGAACGGACTGATTCATATTGGGCATCAGCAGTTTCCGGCAGGAAGAGCCTGGGAATTCCCTTCCTTGTCTCTTTCCGAACATCTGAAATCAAGGGGATTTGCAGTCGGACGGTTAAAAACCGGCACAACCCCCCGTCTGGACGCCCGTACCATTAATTTTGATCTGTTGGATTTTCAACCAGGAGATCCGGATCTCCCAAAATTTTCCTTTTGGGACACCCAAATAAAACTGCCCCAGGTCAGTTGCCACATCACTTATACCAACGCCAACACCCACGAGATCATTCGCAGAAATATAAAGAAATCGGCAATGTATAGTGGAGCCATCACAGGCGTGGGGGCAAGGTATTGTCCCAGCATCGAAGATAAAGTCAATAAATTCCCCCTGCGGGAACGTCACCAGGTTTTTCTGGAACCAACCAGTCTGCAGTCAATTGAATACTATCCCAATGGCATGTCAACCAGTCTTCCCACCGATGTCCAGGTAGCCTACCTGCAAAGCATCAAAGGTCTGGAGCAAGTAAAGGTGATTCGTCCCGGTTATGCTATTGAATACGATTATGTCGTTCCCACCCAGCTGAAAAGTACCCTGGAAGCAAAAGACGCGGAAGGTCTCTATTGTGCCGGACAGATTAACGGGACATCAGGCTATGAAGAGGCGGCAGCCCAAGGCCTAATGGCCGGTATCAACGCTGCATTAAAGATTAGGGAGCAGGAACCGTTTATTCTGCTTCGCAATGAAGCCTATATTGGGGTGTTGATCGATGACCTGATTTCAAAGGGAACCGAGGAACCGTACCGCATGTTTACTTCACGGGCGGAATATCGATTGATTTTAAGGGAGGACAATGCCGATCAGCGACTTTGTGAGAAGGGATATCGTCTGGGACTACTTTCTCAAGACAAATATGATCTGTTTCTGCAGAAACAGGAAAAGATCGGTCGATTAAACCGTTTTGTTGCCGAGCATTATGTATTACCCGGAAAAATTGACACCAGACTCTTGGAGCAACACGAAATATTACCTCTTGACCATCGCATCCGGCTCAATGAATTTTTAAAAAAGCCAAATGTAACACTTAAAGTCATTGAGCAATCCACTTCTCAGGAAGAACTGAAGATGCTTTCCCAATGGGATGAAATTGTGAAGAGATTTGTAGAAACAGAGATCAAGTATGAAGGGTATATTCTCCGACAGGAATCGCAGATGCAGAAGTACCTGAAAATTGAATCGATCCGCATACCGGAAAAGTTGAACTATGAAGCCGTCGGCGGACTTTCAACGGAAGTCAGACAGAAACTCAAGGCGCACCGCCCCCAAACGTTGGGACAGGCGAGTAAAATTAGCGGAGTTACTCCTGCCGCCATCACTATTCTGATGGTAGCCATTCAAAAACTTCATAAAAAGTAGTTGTTGCCTTATGGTAAAAAAGTTACACCTGGGCGAAATATACTCGAAAATCCGCGCCTGCGAAAGAATCGATAAGCAGGAGGCATTGCACCTGTTCAAGAACGCTCCCTGGCTTGAAGTTGCTCAACTGGCATGGGAATGCCGTCAAAGAAAAACCGATCCCAAGACAGCAAGCTATACGGTTTTTCGCATTATCAACTATACAAACATTTGTTCCATAGCCTGCAGTTTCTGCAGCTTCAAGTGTGAACAGGAAAATCGCAATGCATATGTGTTGACAAAAGAGCAGATCTTTGAGCTTATCAACCAGGCAATTCCTAAGGGGTCATCCCAGGTATTTTTCCAGGGAGGAGTTAACCCGGATCTCCCCCTGGATTATTATCTCGACATTTTGAGCGGCATCAAAACAACCTATGGATTTCACATCAGGGGGTTTTCTCCGGTGGAGATCAAGCACATGGCAGAAACTTACCAATTGGAGATTCCCCGGTTAATCAACCTCTTAAAGGCTGCCGGACTGGATTCTGTCCCTGGAGCCGGTGCGGAAATCCTCTCCGAAAGGGTGCGAAAAGTCCTTTCACCCCGGAAATGCACCACTTCCGAATGGATCGATATCATGAAAGAGTGTCACAAGCAGGGATTATACGGCTCGGCAAACATTGTTATCGGTTCCGTCGAAACAAATGAGGAGATCATTGACCACCTGGATCATGTCCGCTCGATACAAGACGAGACCGGTGGATTCAACTCCTTCATCCCCTGGACCTTTCAAGCCCAGACCAAGGATTTCCCAAGAAAAAATATCATGCACCATGACTACTTGAAGTTGCTGGGAATCAGTCGAATCTACCTGGATAATATCAACAACATCGAGGTCTCAGTGATGGTTCTGGGAACAGAGATCGGCAAACTTGCATTACGCATGGGGGCAAATGATATCAGTTCGCCGGTGCTGGAAGAGAAAGTCCTCAGATCATTCGGAGTATCCAGTGAAGAGGATGCGCGGAAATTGATAACTGCAGCGGGTTTCGTGCCTGTTAAAAGAGATTTTGACTACACTTTGCAGACAAAAAAAAACCCCAATTCTGTTTAAAACCGGGGTTTCCAATTTTTTATGGAGACTTAGGCTTAAGTAAAGAATACCTGACTCCTCAAATTCTTGGTTGTAAGACTTCTTTTCTAAATTGACCGTCTCTTATTTCCAGTGAATACATTCACCTGGACAAGCGTCAATTTCTTCTTGAATTTCGTCTTCATCCGCACCTTCTGCATTATAAACTTCTGCCAGGTCATCGTCATCCATTCTGAATACATCTGGAAGATCATCAACACATTGTCCGCAACTAGTACATTCATCTTTATCTACATATACTTTTTTAGCCATAAGACCTCTAAATTATCAAACTGTTTAAGGAAACTGATTCTTTAAGTTGTTCAAACTTTGTTAAAGCAATGTACCATAGTAATGATAATCGAAGAAATTATTTAAGTTCTCAATCCTAAAAAGATAGATTTTAGTCAATGTTTTTATAGCTTAAATCAAACTTTCGATCTCCCGGGCTGGGAGATATTTTTAATAACCAATTTAAAGAGATGGTTACAGGCTTTTTCAGCCAACTTATTCCGGTTCTGATTCCATTGCGTACGCCCCTTTTTGCCGACTGTGTTTGTTACTCCCAGCAAGGCATTCCAGGGAATCTCCCCCTCAAGGCAGACACGGGCAATTCCATACAGCTCCATATTCTCAATATCAGCCTTGCGATTCTCTCCGATTTTCCCTGCCAGATCATTGTCGGTGGTGATGCTGAATATGGTTGCCACCCTCGCACTGCTTAAAGACGAACTCAATGAAAGTGAGGCTTTGATAGGGCCCTGATCTGCCAGGGGGACATAGGCGCTTAATCCCAATTCTGCGGCACCATCACAAAGAATTGTGTCAGTGCAGATACACAGATCACCGATCCGGATATGCCTACAACCCGGATAGACTCCGGCCGATCCTGTGAAAATGATTTTCTCTATGGAGGGTGTTTCCTGTAAAAGCCTGTTAAGCTGAATAGCGGATTCCAGGAAGCCAACGCCTGTCGCAGCAATCAGAAGATTTCTGGTTTTATCGAACCATCTGTTCCCGGTTTCCCGGCTGGCGTTTGTCAATTCGATAAGCGGTTTCACTTCCTGAAAAACAGCCGATGCAATACAAAGCATAATTTTAGACTTTGTTCCGTTTTAACTTCTCTTCAATTTTGAAACGATCAATTGCCAACTGAATCAGGCGGTGAATCAATTCTGAATATGCCAAACCGCTATACTCCCACAGCTTGGGGTACATGCTGATCTTGGTAAAGCCGGGAAGCGTATTAGCTTCATTGAGCCAGACCTCACCATTACTTTTAACAAAAAAATCGATCCGGGCAAGTCCTTCCAACTCAAGCGCAATAAATGCTCTCCTGGCAATCTCTTTCAGGTTCTCCTCAACAGAAGGCTCCAATTCTGCAGGAATCTTCAGCTGAGTTTTATCACTGTCTATATATTTGGAGTCATAGGAGTAAAACTCCTCCCCCGGGATGATCTCTCCGGGAACCGAAACAGTCACATTCTCGTTACCCAGCACGGAAATCTCAATTTCCCTTCCTTTGATAAACTCCTCAACGATGATTTTCCTGTCGAATTCAAAGGCATAGCCGACAGCTTTCTCATATTCCCGCTCGTTTCGACATTTGGAAATACCGATTGATGATCCAAGGTTACAAGGCTTGATAAAAAGGATCTTTCCCAACTCCCTTGAAACCTCTTCATAGGATGGCCACTCCTTTTGCCAGTGGTGGATGACCCGGTGTCTGGCACAATTAATCCCAATCGGAATTAACAATCGCTTCATCACATCTTTATCCATACCGATGGCTGACCCCAAAACGCCCGCACCGACAAAGGGAACATGATGCATCTGCAGGAGCCCCTGCAAACAGCCATCTTCACCATAGGTGCCATGGATAACGGGAAACACAGCGTCGATTTTCCGGCCATCCAGCATCCCTTTTTCAAGTCTTACAGACTTTAAACCGTCAGCCAGACTGATATTGGACGGATCATCTTCATTCTTAAACAGGGGATCACCTGTCAGCCAGTCCCCTTTTTTACTGATGCCAACCGGAATAACCTGATAGCGATCCCTGGGAATGTACTGGATAATGCTGTTAGCTGATTGCAGAGATACTTCATGTTCACCACTTTCTCCACCACATAGAATGATAACTGTTTGTTTGTCCATCACCTGTCCTGTTTATAACAATATTAAATATAATGAGTAAAATCCGTTTATTACCCTTTCAAAAACACCGGCTTGCTGTACTCCATGGTGGATCAAGCGAAGCGCCGGACACACTGCAAAATGCTATGAAATATCCCTGCAAAAAACCAAAGCATCAGAAGGCGGATGCTGATAATAATCCCTTCTCTCCCCCACTTCCTTGAATCCCCCGGCATGATAGAATCTGATGGCTGGTTTGTTGTCTTTTCTCACTTCAAGAAAAAGTTCCTGAACATCTTCTTTCTTCAACTCGGTGATCACTTTGTCAATCAACCTGGTTCCGGTTCCCCGGCGCCTGTTGTCTTCTGGGACAAATATTTTAAGCAACTCTCCCTCGCCCGATGCAAAACAAACCACTGCAAACGCTATCAGATCGTTTTTGCTGAACTCCAGTACCACAATCAGGTTTCGACTATCAAATAGTCGTTGCCACTCGGTATGATCCCAGGCTGACTCGCCAAATCCGCATCTGTCCAGATGTTGAATTCTATCTAAAAAAGGAGAACACTCACTCCTTTGCCTGAGTATCATTTTTTTACACCAAACTGCCTGTCATAGTTTATTTCCGCATCGGACAAACGGATATAGATCGGTTCCAGGGGCTTTACCGAAGGTTCTCTTGCCTCTTCCTCCAGAAAGTTCTCAATCACGGAAATGCCGGACACAATGCGATTAAAATCCCGGCTGCAACGAACCTGTTTCGCTCCCAGATCAAACCCCTTCTTCTCCAGCAGGTCAATCCCGCTCCCCAAGATTAAATCTTCCGGTTGCAGCCCATTATAAAACTTCTCCGGCATTACCAACCGAAGCTTGTCCAGCAGCCTGGGTTTTCCAAGTTTTGTCTCATAAGTAGCCGTATAAAACTCACCCTTGTAGGCATTCTGAATCACCTTGATTGGAGAAGGATAGAAGGGAACTGTCGCCGCTATCAAACTCAAGGTGTCAACTCCATAAACAGGAATATGCAGCCCCAAGCCCAAGGATTCTGCAACAGCCAGGCTGATCCTCAACGAGGTGAATGCTCCCGGTCCCACGGTTACACAAATCCCTTCCAGCCTGTTTTTATCAATCTTCAGGATCAACAGCAACTGATCAATGGTTGCCAGCAGAATTTCCGAACCGGGAGATCCGTCGTTTATATAAATCAACCCCCTGGCAATACCGGCTTCCATCAACCCCACCGAAACAGAAAATCCCGACGCCTCAATTCCTAATATACATTGATTCTTTAATTGCATGATACCCGATCTCCAGTCACTCCATGAATATTCGTAACCCCCTGCTTTCCTTTTACCCTACGTTTTTTATCCATTTTAAGCAACCATCCTAAAGGGGTCAGCTGATGTGCAGACCATATCCGAATATCCCCCGGATTATTCCCAAGTATTACTTGAATATTCACACCATTGCTTTGTTTGGTGTGGCCGTTTCATTGACAATTGAAAGCTGCCGGCAGTATGATTGATCTATTAAACATGAAAAAGCATCCGGTTTATTCATCAATATGTATTTATCAAGAATTTCTACCATAACCAGGCAAGGGGGTAATTGTGACCACATACGTAGCTGACCATCCTTTAATTAAACATAAACTGGGATTGATGAGAAAAAAGAATCAATCGACCAAGGACTTCAGGGATCTGTCATCAGAAATCGCCCGTCTGTTGACATACGAGGCAACCAAGGATCTTGAAACGGAGGTTCAAACCATTAAGGGATGGGCGGGAGATGTTGATGTTGAATTTATCAAGGGCAAGAAAATTACGATTGTTCCGGTTTTACGCGCCGGGTTGGGGATGATGAACGGTGTGATCGATATGATTCCATCGGCAAAAGTAAGCGTGGTCGGTCTTTATAGAAATGAAGAGACACTGGAGCCGGTGCAGTATTACGTCAAACTCACCAGTAATATCAAACAACGCACCGCATTAATCCTTGATCCTATGCTGGCCACCGGGGGATCATTGCTGGCAACGATAGACCTTCTCAAACGGGCAGGGTGTAAAAAAATAAAAGGATTGTTTATTGTCGCCGCCCCCGAGGGAATCAAAAAAGTCGAAGAGAAATATCCCGATGTGGATATTTATGTTGCCAGTATAGACGAAAAACTGAATGACATCGGTTACATTCTTCCCGGTCTGGGCGACGCCGGCGATAAGATCTTTGGAACCAAATAATCCCAAAGGGGTCAAGTCTTGTTTTGTTGCTTCTTCAATAAGAAGCAACAAAACAAGACTTGACCCCTTTGGGGCTAGGTTCTATCTTTCCAGGAGCGGTCAAAGTAGAGGTTTTCCATGTGGAAGGAGTAGCTTTGAGACGCCCTGTCTTTGAAGAACAGCTCGAGAGTGTGGCGGATAACCTTAAAAGCTATCTCATCCCAGGGGATCTCCTCCTCTTTAAACAGGCTTGCTTCAAGGCTTTCATGTCCTGCGCTGAAGTCAGTTTTTAACAATTCGCTGTAGAACATGAAGTAGATCTGGTTTATCTGCGTCAGGTTGAACAGTCCGAAATTATGCATCTCTCCCAGGGTGGCATTTGCCTCCTCCCTTGTTTCCCGCCTGGCACCGTCCTTTACGGACTCTCCGTTTTCCAGGTATCCGGCCGGCAAGGTCCATTTGCCATAACAGGGGTCAATGGATCTTTTAACCAGGAGTATTTTATCTTCCCAGATGGGGATGCTCCCCACCACGATTTTGGGATTCAGATAATGAATATATCCACAGTTTTTACAGACAAAGCGCAAACGGTCGTCATCCTTGGGTATGACATGGTCGACAGGTGATCCGCATTGGGTACAAAAGTTAATCAGTTGATTCACACGTTCTCTCATAATAGTTGTTTTTCTTGTTCTTTACCTTCTATGTATGTAGCAGCATTGTTGTTCTTTGTATACATCTGCCAGATCCCGCACAGTGGTATCGCGAAAGAGAGGGGAACACGGACATACATGGTTTGGCTGTCTTCTGATTCACCCTTCAGTTTTAATACGATTCCCAGCTAATAAGGAAACAACGTAAAGATACTGGATTCACAGGATTTATATATGCGACAGCCTTGAATCTCACAGTAATCTGTTTGACATCTCTTTTGTGAATTCTCTACGATGTTATTAATGTATTGGATTTTGCCAATTTCCGATGAAGTAAAAGATTATTTAAAAACACTCTCCAATCATAAACCGGCCATAATCAAAACACCGGACAATTGGATTTAACCGTCAATTCAAAATAAAGGATACTCATGTCAGATAAGAAGTGTTCATATGCCGTTTCGGATGGCATTGCCATAATGACCATCGACAATCCCCCTGTCAACGCCTTAAGCGCCCCGGTATTGAAGGATATCGAAAACGCTGTCAGGCAGGCATTGGATGACGATGCTGTCAGGGTTGTCATTCTCACCGGAGCCGGGGATAAAGCGTTTATTGCAGGTGCTGATATTACCGAGTTTACCGACCTCAAAGAGAAGGAGCTGGCCACTGAGTTCCTTTCTTACGGACAAGGACTCACCAACCTGATTGAGGAATCCGATAAACCTTTTATAGCTGCCATTAACGGATTCTGCCTGGGTGGCGGTATGGAGTATGCGCTGGCTTGTCATATCAGACTTGCCAATGAAGATGCGCTGTTGGGGTTACCGGAAATCAAACTGGGTATTATTCCCGGTTATGGCGGAACTCAAAGAACACCACGTTTAATCGGAAAAGGCAGGGCATTGGAACTCATCCTTTCCGGTAATTTTATTTCAGGCACCCAGGCTGCCGAATATGGGTTGGTCAATCGGGCAGTCCCCGCTGGAACTGTCTTGGAAGAAGCTTCAAAACTGGCGAAAACCATCGCCACTAAAAGTCGTATGAATGTTAAAGCCGCCTTGAAAGCCGTCAATGAAGGGATGGAGTTGGGCTTTAAGGAAGGATTGGCTTTGGAAGGCAAGCTCTTTGGGGATCTCTGTGAAACCGCTGATAAAACTGAGGGAGTAACCGCTTTCATAGAGAAACGTAATCCCGAGTTTCAGGATAAATAGTTCAATTCCGGTGGATCCTGTTCCAGGCTGTGTCATGATACAAAATGGTGGATCCGTCGCTTCGTTCGAAGCTGCAAGTTTCGCTTCTCATGATCCACCCTACATTATTTCGATTCCGGATAATTAGCCCCACTTTGACTTGCCCATGGAAACTGTTATGCCAACAGAAGAGATTTATCGACGGTTGCAACAGGAGATAGACAAATTTCCGGTTCCTTATCCCCGGACAGAATCCGGAACTGAAATCAAGCTTTTGAAATTACTGTTTACACCGAAGGAGGCGGAAATTGCCATTCACCTCAGTCTTCTGCCGGAGTCACTGCAACGTATTCAAAAGCGGGTTCATCGCAATGGCATCAAACTGCAGGCGGATGAATTGAAAGAGATCCTCGACGGATTGGTTGACAAGGGAGCAATTTTAGGCAAGGGGATTTATGAAACCCACGGTAAAAAAAACTATTTCAGCCTGGCTCCTTTTGCCATCGGTTTTTTTGAAAACCAGGTTGACATCATCACCAGACCCTTCGCTGAGAATGCGGAGAAGTTAATGGAGGAATCCTTCCATCATCATCTGTTTGGTGAGAAGAAAGCCCAACTGCGGACAATTCCCATCTCAACAGCGGTTACCCCGGAAGTTGCCATTGAGCCCTATGACAGTATTCGCAGCTATGTAGCCAATTACAAAGATAAGATTGTCGTCATCAATTGTGTCTGTGAACAATCCCAACGTGCCCGGGACATTGCCTGCAGCCGAACAGACCTGATGGAGAGATGTCTGGTGTTCGGGGACGCTGCCCGGTTTGTGCTGAGCAGGGGAATCGGACGCGTTCTCACCAACGATGAGGCCCTGGATGCATTAAACCGCGCGGAACAGGAAAATCTGGTTCTGCAGCCACAGAATTCTCAAAATCCGGGTTTTATCTGCTGCTGTTGTGCCGAGTGCTGTGGAGCTCTGATGGCACTGCGATTACTTGAAAAACCGGGACAGATCGTACAATCCAATTATCAGGCAAAGATCAAGACAGAAGAGTGTAGTGATTGCGAAGAATGCGTGGAGATTTGTCCGATGCAGGCGATCTTAATGGATTCAGGCGAGATGAGGGTCAATAAGGATCGATGTATCGGCTGTGGCATTTGCGTCCCCAACTGCCCCAGCTCCGCCATTTCACTGCGGAAGAAAGAGCAGCTAAAAATCCCAAAAAAAACCAGCACTCAAATGTACCGAGAGATGATGTTTAATCGCTTTGGAATACTCCCTACGATAAAATCTTATCTCAAATATCTGATGGGGATGAAAATTTAAATCTCCCTACCAGGGAGCCACAATATCAAGCTTCTCCAGCTTTGCCAGCAGTTCGATTGCTTCACGGCTGGGTTTTAGCCCGGTATCGGATTCGGTTAACCACTTCATCTCTTTTGCCACTTCGATGGCTCTGTTGGTATCTCCTTTTGCCAGGATGGAGACCAGTTTGATTTCCGGGCCGGAGAGACTCATGGAATTCACCCGATAATCCAAAAACGCCTCCCAGGTCAGGGGAACCCATTTTGATACGATCTGCTCTCCTATCACTGTTGCGTATTCCCTGATCTCATATTGAGCATGTGAATCCATGCGCAGGGATAAAAAGTGAATCAGGTTGTGAAGATCGATTTTCCAGTAGGCTTCCGTGTAGGTCGACAGCGGTAGATCCTTTCTGGCCTGTTCCCTGGCGATTCCTTTATCCAACCTGCTTTCATATTCCCGCCGACAATAATTGTGGAAATCCCGTTCGCTGTCAGACAGCTCAACACCGGCTTTTTTATCTATAAAACCGAGACTGCCCTGTTTGTTATCGGAAGATTGTAAGCGCCACTCATCCGGCTTGGTGGTTCGCATGGCGTCGATGGCGATGGAATAGCGGGTTGAATACTCGTTGACGTTTGCCGTGCGATGACGAATCCACTGTCTCCAGCAATCCATGGGAACCCTGATGTGCAGCTTCAATTCACACATCTCAAAGGGAGTTGTATGGCGATTCCTCAGCAAATACCGAATCAGTCCCCTGTCCTGGCTTACCTTTTTGGTTCCGGCTCCATATGAGACCCTTGCTGCCTGGACAATGGATGAGTCCGAGCCCATATAATCAATAACGCGAATAAATCCGTCATCCAGTACTTTCAGCGTTTTACCCAGCATCTCATCCAGTTCGGAAACTTTTGTTCTGGCTATCTCTTCGGCAATTGTGTTCATCTGTTTGTCTCCATTTGTAAAAATTAATATTCCACTTATCCTTTTTAACCGTCATTTATCCCTTTGACAAAACCTAAATGATAAAAAACTGATCTCCCTGAATAATATTCCTTTTTTCCCCGGTATTGACGCAGAATTGAAGAGTGCTTCACTATTGAATGGTATCTGAAGAAAAAGTACCTGTTTTCAATCATAGTACTGCTTGAAGCGGGAAGATTCAATGTGAAGTTCAAACTGCCTTCAGCTATGTGCCAAAGCATTTCAATCAGTTATAAACCTCAATTGTAATTGTTCCCTTGGCAAGGCAGATGGAAAAGGCGAGAAAAAAAGACGACAAGCCGTTTTGTAAAGACAAGTTTCAATACGTTGGCGAGAAGAATCACTATATTTGCCCAAAGGGACACATCTTAAAACATATTTCTCAGTCTGAAAAAAAGGATACAGAATCTTTCGAGCTACCCGGGGCAGCTCATGCCTTGACTTGATTTGAGCTTATGCCTAGAATATGGATATGCCAGTATTTTTAATATATTTACCCAAGGATTCCGAATGCCGTTATATGAGTTTAAATGCTCCGATTGTGGAGAAAATAGTGAAATTTTAGTTACCGGTTCCAGTAAGACTATAGAATGCAGGTCTTGTGGAAGCCATAACCTTAAGAAACTGTTGTCTGTTCCCTCTTCTTTGTCCGGAGTCTCAAAGTCAAGCATGCCTGCAGCCTGTGCTCCTTGCTGTGGTAGCTCTCCAGAACATGCGGGTTGTCAGGGTCCAGGGTCTTGTTGTGGACATAATTTCGCTTAATTATGACTCGACCCAAATCTCCCAGATCTGTAAATGGTGTTCCCAAGGTTTGCTGGTTTAAACCGGCTGGCGTCAAGCTGAGCGACTTAGATGAGATAGTACTGACGTTGGATGAGGTTGAAGCCATTCGGTTGGCTGATTTAGAAGGTAAATACCAGGAATTGGTGGCAAAAAAGATGAATGTCTCACGACAGACAGTCGGTAGAATCCTGGCGACGGCTCATAAGAAAATAGCCGATGCCTTGGTTCGAGGTAAAGCCATCAGACTGGAAGGTGGTCTGGTTGAATGCAAGGGAGATGGGGGTTGTTGTGATAAGTGTCAAGCCAATATCGATTCAGGTTGTAAACAATAGAGTCCAGGTAGTCCCTGTACTTGCTTAGGAGGGCACACATGAAAGTCTGTCTACCGGTTGAAATGGATAAAGCTTTGGAAAGTCAGGTTTCTGATCATTTTGGATCAGCCACCTGTTTTATGGTATTTGACGAAGAATCAGGCGAGTTAAAACCACATGAAAACACCAATATTGATCATGAACCAGGTCAATGCAATCCTTTGAGTTCATTCGGTGAAAACATCCCCGACATTGTGATAGTTAAAGGAATGGGCGCAGGCGCGCTCAAAAAGCTGATGGAAGCCGGTGTAAAAGTGTTTCGTGCGGAAGCAGACACAATCAAAGAGAATCTGGATATATTAACAAGCAGAGGTCTTCTCCGTTTTACCCCACAAGACGCCTGCAGTGGTCATGATCACCAAAACAATAATGAATCGTGCGGACATCATCACGGCCATTCGTGTTCGCATTAGTGCAATCGGTTTGATCTCCGGTAATTGATTTGAATTATTCCGGAGATTGCCCCCATCAAATCTATCCTTAACTCCTTTCTTTTATCTATTGGGGGTTCCATTTTTTTCAGCCTTCGGTCCCTCTTTTAATAATTTTTTCGCAAATAGAATCAGTTTATTAGTTGTTACTTGAAAAAGCCCGTTTATCCTGGCAAGATCTTCAGATGATGTTCCCGTAACATTAAGTGAAATTCTACCGGTGGATGGTACTCGCCGTCAGAATCTAAAGAGTATGGAAATCTGAATTGAAGGCAATAAAAGACATAGGGAGTCGAAATGAGGAGTTTAAAAGGGGAGAAAAAGATCAGCAGGCGAAGATTCCTGCACAGTTCATTAAACAAATCTGCCTTACTGGCCGCGTCCACAATCGCTCCAATCAGCTTGGGAAGTTGCGAAACAGGGAATAATTATCCATTTGATATTGTAATCAAAAATGGGACAGTTTTTAACGGCGTGGACTCAAACCCTTCGGTGGTTGATATTGGTGTTAAGGGTGATAAAATCACCTTCATCGGAAAGATCAATGGAAAAGCCAATCAAACCCTAAACGCCGAAGGTTTGGCTATAATGCCCGGATTTATTGATATCCATACTCACTGTGATTTAACGTTCAGACGAACCGGATGGAAACGCCATCTTGCTCATGTGATGCCCAGTTGGAAGGGGAACTATAATTATTTAAGCCAGGGTGTTACCACCGTGGTTACGGGAAATTGCGGATATGGTTATGCCGATATGGATGAGTGGTATGGCATTACCGATTCCGTTGGATTCGGCACAAACGTATATCACCTGGCACCCCATGGCATGATCCGCGAAGAGCTGTTCGGTGCAGATCAGCCCCGTGAGTTGAGTCGATCTCAACTGGATCGATTTAAAAAGAGGCTTGAGGAGGAGATGCAAAAGGGTGCCATCGGGTTTTCCACCGGACTCGAATATGCTCCCGGGTTACTGGCTTCAACGGATGAGCTTGTTGAATTGTGCAAGGTCGTCAACCGATATAATGGAATATATGCCACCCATGTCAGAAATGAGTCAGGTGCCATTGATGTCAATACCGGAGAAGTGATGGCTGTGCAATCGATCAATGAAGCAATTGAAATCGGTAAAAGGTCTGGGATTCCGGTTGAGATATCCCATTTGAAGATTGCTGCTCCCATCAACGGTCATCCCGCTTCTCTGGTATTGAATCCGATTGAGAAAGCCAGGGCTGATGGGTTACGGGTCACTGCAGATCAATATCCCTACAATGCCGGTTCGACTATCATTTCCATCTTACTTCCCGACCAATTCAGATCCAGTGTTGGTGTAAAAGAAAGCTACAAAACCAGGGAGGGGAAGAATGAGATCAGAAAAGCCATAAAAGAAGTTTTCACCTATCTTGGACCTGACAAGACACTGGTCACCATGTACCCGGAAAAAGAGGAATATGAAGGTAAAACGATCCTCCAGATATCGGAGATAGAGAACAGAAGCCCGGAAGATTCTTATGCGGATATGGTCTGTGAAGACAATTCGCCCATGGGCGTCTTTTTCCATCAGGATATCAATGTGGTCAGGGATATCATGGCAAATGATTTTATCATTACCGGTTCAGACGGCTGGACAGTGCCAAAAGATATGACGAGACCGCACCCCAGGACTTACGGTTCATTTCCTCGAAAACTGAGGCAGTTTGTACTGGAAGAAAAGATCATCGATCTTTCCATGGCGATCCGGTCAATGACATCTTTACCGGCAGAAACGTTCAATATGCCGGGCAGGGGGAAACTGCAAGCGGGGTATTTTGCTGATATCGTCGCGATTGACATGGACAGGATCAAGGATAATGCTACCTACTTGGATCCTCATAAATACTCAACCGGTGTAACCCACCTTATTGTCAATGGAAGCCTGTCCATAAAAGAGGGAGAATTTACCGGGGAAAGAGCTGGAAAAAGCTTGCGAAAGAGTTGATTAGAAAGGATACCCATTTTATAATCCTGAGAAACCATGGAAATTGCCGATAAGAACACAACTGAACCCAGATCTGATTCCAATTCCAATGTATTTTTTAACTTTTTGTATTATTATAAACCAATTCAAGAGTAGATCGGATGAGAAAAACTGATATTATTAAACATATTGGATTAAAAATGAAATCACTAATTAATTTCAGAAACCTTTTGCTAACTGTATTTGTTTCCCTGCAAATTATAATTACAGGCTGCACAACCAATAAAATAATATCCATACCCATTCCGAAAGAGCTTGTTAGCAACAATCAGGTAAAAAATCAGGTTTTTAACAGTTCATTCGCAGTGGAATTTCTTGAAAATCCAGAGATTGAACACTATTACGATTTAGAGGAATCGATAGGGGAAGCTCTCAAAGATTCATTAACCTATTCAAATATTTTCGGAAAGGACTCTGATAAACCCTATTTGGTCACAGTAACCGTTGTGGATTGGGATATTCCGAAAAGTGATCCCGGCTTATATAACTGCCGACTAAAAACCAGATATGTGGTATATGATGAAAAAAAACGGATTATCTTTGAAAAAGAGGTTTTTACCGAAGCACACAGCGATGTTGCGTATTTTGCAGATTATAAACGTTCCCGAAAAGCGGCAACGCTGAATGTGGCAAAAAACATCAACCTGTTTGTCGCTGCTTTAATAAAAGAATTGGAGTCAAAAGTTGTTGATGCAATTGAAAAGCAGCCCGCGAATAAGAATGAATCAATTGAGAGTCGAAGCCTGGTTGAAGATCTGCAAAAACTGACTGATCTGCACTCCTCGGGTGCTTTGACCGATGAAGAGTTTAAAGCAGCTAAGCAGAAATTGATTAATAGCGGGTCTAAATAAAAATAGAATCATCTCTTAATGGTTTTCAGACAAAAACGCTCTTTCAGCGTTTTTTGTCTGAATTCCCTGCCATTTGCCTTTCTTCAAACCAGTTTACGGGCATCTTATTGGAAACCAGGTTTTTAATCTTTCAGGTCGTAATCATTCTTCCCTTTTTGATCGGCTCAATCTTAAGTGGCCGTTTGAAAAGCCTGCCCAATACCGCCAAGAAAGTGATCTCTGTTAACCTCACAATATTCGAACCGCCCATCATCTTGTGGAGCATATGGGGTCTTACACTGACTTTGGAGATGGCTTTTCTGCCATTGGCAGGTGTTTTTCTGGTAATTTTGGGGTTTTTGCTGGGAAGTATTGTCATCAGGTTCATGAGCCTGAAAAAACCTTCGGCAAAAGTCTATGTTATTTGTTCATCACTGGCAAATCATGGTTTTACCATGGGTGGATTTCTCTGTTATCTGTTTGCAGGAGAGCAGGGGCTGGCTTTATCAGCCATTTTCCTCGCCTATTTTATCCCTTATACCTTTTTATTCATTTTCCCATATGCGGGCATTCAGCAAAAATCAGAGATATTTAAATGGCGATTTGTGATGGATTTTCTTTTCACCCGTCGCAACCTGCCAATTTATGCTGTTTTTTCCGCTCTTTTAATAAAATCAATGGGAATCGAACGCCCGCAGGTATTTTTTCCCCTAGATATCCTGCTTATTATCTCAGTTTCATTGTACTATTTCACTTTGGGTATAAATTTTAAGATTTCCGATTTGAATCCGCTGGGATGGAAGCAACTTTTACTGGCGATACAAAAATTTGTTATATTACCGACGATTACGTATCTAGCCCTGCGACAGTTTGGTTTTAGTAATGAGATTAAACTGGTGATCCTCCTTCAATCGTTTATGCCGGTTGCCATTTATGCAGTCATTGCAGCAGTCATGTTTGATCTGGACACCCGATTGGCTTCCAGTTTGTTTGTCGTTAATTCAGTCTTTTTTCTCGCGGTTGTGCTCCCGATCCTTTTCCTGACAAAGGATTTGTTGTTTTAAGCCAAAGGGCTGAAGGTAGACCTAACTTGATTAATATTTCATACCGTTAGGTGATTTACTATCTGCTTTCTTTTAACATTCCACAGTTATTGCATACTTATTGAAAAAGAAGAGAGAATAGCAGGAGATCGGTTTTTTGATTCAACTCCCTGAAAACCGTAAGCAGTAAAACCACAAAAGTTAAAGCGGTATGGAAACTCAGATTAATAAGACGGAGAGTTCCAAAAGATTTCTATCACGGGTTATCATTTTTCAATGTGGAGCAATTTGCCTGTTTTTTATGGTCTGTTTTTTACCGGAAAGGCTACTGATAGCAGCTTTTCTGGTTGTGATGATGATGTTGTTTGTAAACCGTTTATCCTCCTCCCAGGCGTGTGTACCTAACAAAATCCGGACAGATATCGAAAAAAATCCGGTGGCGGTGAAGCTGAGGTTGAATAAAAAGGTTGAACAATGTATTCAAGAAGAAAAGAGGGGAGAAAAAAAACCAATTGCGGCAGAAAACCTGAACGAAAAGCCTGCCGGACCAAACAGGTTTATGAGTTTAGTTGAAAAAGACGCCCGAACCAATATCGCATATAAAGAAGCAAAACTTCGCTGGCGCAATGAAATTAATGATCAGGCATTTGAGAAAAGGATTCAGACAATATTTGAGCAAATCAGGGATGCCAATTCCGTAGACTATGAAAAAGGGATACAGGAGATTCACCATCTATTGGATTTGCGACGAAACAGCTTGATTAACCAATCTCCCGATGAAGGACATTCCTAACATGAAACCATTTTTTAAATCTTGACGATACGCCATATGAAACCGATCATCTCTTCTGCTATTATCATTTCCCTGTTTATCCTGGTTCCGCTAACGGGAACCGCCCTCATTTATCAAAAGCAGGATGATAACGGTTACTACTATTTTATCTGCGAAGGACAGAAACTGCCGGTTCGAATTAAGATTATCGAAAAGAATGTTTACAAAGTTTTAAGCCATTATCATGGTTTTACCATAAAAGCGGAGTCTGAGTTCAAAGCAGCTCAGCAGGTTTGTGGTGAAATCAATGAGGAAGTGAAAAAAACCGAATAATCGCTTTACCGACCATATAATACTAAAAAATATTCCGATACGAACCCCGCCATTGCCTTTTGCCCTTCAACCATTCATAGGTGCAGGAAGGAAAAAAGACAGCTCCCTTTTCCCGTCGCTTTTATCTGTCCCTCATCTCTATCTGCCGCAATTGACAATAGATGATAGCAGGCCAGATAAACAAATTCTTCGCAATCCGTTTGATTATGAGATAGCATTGATCCATAAAGAGATGAATGCTTGATTTGATGTGATTGCAAATATGGCGGTATAAACACATTCGATGAATCCGATAGAACCCCTCATGAAAATCGATTCTGAATTTGCAAAAGCGAATCCCCTTAATATCCTTGTGGCAGAAGATAATGCCTTAAACCAAAAACTCATCCAAAAAATCCTTAACAAACTGGGATACGAACCAAAAATGGCGGGGGATGGAGAGGAGGCGTTAAATGCGGTAAAAACTGAAAAATTTGATGTGCTTTTTATGGATCTGCAAATGCCCCATATGGATGGAATAACGGCAACTCAATTGATCAAGGAGCAGGTGAAGGAATCACACCAACCCTTGATCATTGCCTTAACTGCTAATGTGTCTGATATTGTTAAAGAGAAATGTTTTTCAGTCGGTATGACTGACTTCATGTCAAAGCCAATCAAAATCGATGAAATCGCTCAATTGTTGCAGAAATACGCCTAGTGCTTGGTTGGGATACATCCCGCTTTTACCCAGTCTCTTAGTAATTCAATACCGTTTTCTTCAGGATAGGGAACCTGATGATCCATAATATTCGCCAGATTTGGAGTTCCGGGCCCCACAACCACACCCAACCCAAAATCACGAATCATCTCCAGGTCATTATCCTGGTCTCCAACGGCAATAACCTCGCTCTTTTGAAAACCGAGTTTTTCAATCAACATTCCTGCTGCAAATCCCTTGGAGACATTCTTGTTGGTCATTTCGACATATCGTTCATGAGATCGGAACAACCTGACCTGGGATTTTGATCCCAGCACCTCATTCAACCGTTGTGTAAAAGCTTCAATCTCCGGTTTTGAAGCGTGAAAAACAATCTTGATGGGATCTTCAGTCAGTTCAGCCTTGAGATTCGGAACAATGGTCCCTACTTCAAAATGGATTCCTTCATCCGGCCAGGGAGTGTCATTAGTCTTGTACAGATATCCTCCGGCCAGGTGAAATTTAGCTGAAATCTCAAACTCCGGTAACAGCATCAAAACAACCAGGGCGGTTTCCAGGGGAATACCCGATATGATTTCCCGCTCTCCGGTGTCCGGGTTATCAAAAACCGCTCCGTTGCTGAATACCATTGGTTCAAGTATTTCCAGTTCATCCAGGAATGGTTTTGCACTCTTGTAGCTTCTTCCGGTAGCCACAGTGACACGATAACCCATCTCCCTGATATCGTTAACGGCAGCCACGGTTCCGGGCAATAATCGGAAGTCCTGGGTTAATAAGGTTCCGTCCAGATCAAAGACAAAAAGTTTATACTGGCTCATTTTAGACCGTTTTCTTTATTGGTTGTTTTTTTCCGGCTTTGCCCGGTAGATTTTTGGATTCAAAGTCGGATCATTGTACATTTTAAATTGTTTATAGAGTTTAAATTGCCTTCTCCCCTCTTTAACATCATCGATTAGCCGGTAAAGGCTTTCGAGTAGATCCTCTCTTTGAATCTTCAAAACACGTGCTTTTATTGCCGCTTCCTCCAGGTGATGGGCATCCACATCCACCCGAACTGTTTGCTCTTTCATGTGAAAGATCTTTAAAGCCATGATGGAACACCGATCAGTGATACTTCCCGGGGTTTCGGAATTGGCCGGGGTATCCTTGCGCATTTCAAAGCCATATTTTTTCAATAATTCAATGAACGCTTCATCCAGCTGCTCAATCAGATCATTTCTCTTTTGATTCAATCGGTCGATGCTGCGTTTAACCCTGGCGATTTCCTGATCATCGACATCCGGGGCACGGGCAATATCTTCCTCGTGCCAGAGTAAAAAATTTTGCAGATGCTGCTCTTCCACCAGACCCAAAAATCCGTCCAACGATAATTTCGGCACCTTCTCATGCCACCTCTTGACCAGCTCGGTCTGTAATAGGTCTATTTTTTTTATTAATTCCATTAAATTATCTTCATTCATCTTTGGTGACTGCCATTCACAGCGATTCAGCGTGTTCTCACTCTTTGATACACTGAAAGAAACCATCCAATTTTGCAACCTTTTACATCAATGTTTTGCTCACTCATTAAGAGAAATTTTCTCATGCTAATATTATTCACATAAAAGGAACTGTTTTTCTTGCCTAAGCCAATAAATACAGGAAAAATGGAGTCAGTGTTTTACAAACTTACAATTTGGCACCCTATTTGGATGTTCTTCCACTATCACAAAATAACTCAATGTCTGGTTTTTAAATATTCTTCTGGAGGGAAAATGTTCTCTAAAAAGTTGTTTCCAATAGTAGCTGCAGCTCTTTTATTAACCGGGCTTAGCTCGAATGCTTATGCGGAATTTTTTTCGGTTAGCATAGGTCTACCGGTTGCTCAAACTTTTTCAAACGAGTGGGCTGCAACTAATGGTGCGGTTGAATCTGATGGGATTTCCGGTGCCATGGTTCACGTTAAGTTCCCCATTATGGTAGGTCTTGGGTTTGAATCCTATGTTTCCAAAATCAAGTCATATGATGAAGATATATTTGATGATCTTAAACTTACGACAAACATGGTTGATTTCTTCTGGTTGACTTCGATTCCGATTGTCAATTTCACCATCGGTGCAGGTCTTGGTCAATCAACCTTCGATTGTGAGTTTGCCACTGGCAGTTCCTGCAGTGACCATTATGATCCCAACGGTTTAACCTGGCAATGGTATGCGCAGCTGGGGTTTACCTTTTTTCCATTTCTGGATGCACATTTAAGCTACCAAAATGTCAGCGCCACGGTAGTTGGGAAAGATGACACCGACAATATAACTTTCAAAAGCAGTGTTTATGCACTTGGAGTTGCATTCATTTTTTAAGCTTTTCAAATCAACGGAAACAACTTAATAATCTCAACACTTGAGATTATTAAGTTCCCCTCACTACTCAATCCTCTTTCTTTTTAAAATTCCGCTTGGCGACATTACAGAAGTAACGGTAGTCTGGATTTCGACTATTTCGTCGGATATTTCCCGAAACCCAATCGCCTGAGTTGGAGTTACTTGAATGTTTTCATCAGATTCTTCCTTATTTGAAAGACTTAAGAAAGAAAAAGCAGCCTACCAGGGGTACAAACCCGCAAAACCGGTTTTTTTCCAGCTGTTTTTTTCTAAAACAGCTGCCAGGGTACTGACAGTAGATAAAAATGGTGTTGAATTCTCGGCGGATTACCGCCAATACCAGGGAACTACCAGAAGTGCTTTAAAAATCCTGGATCAACTGCAGGAACAGGGCAAGTATAATCTAAAATGGGACAAACAGGAGAAGGGGATCAATCTTTCCGAGAACGGTTTTTTACTGTGGAATCTGAAACGGTGTCCGAATTTTGTTGATGAAAACCTGGTGCCCATAGAGTATACAGGTCGCTTAGGAGACTTGACACTGTTGATTGAAGGCGACAGCCAGCTGGAGTGTAAACTGTGCTTCACTTTTGAGGGCCAGTGCATCAGGGATGTTCGCTTTGTTAACGAAAATCATGTTTATTGGAAAGGAAAGATATTTGAAACAACGGCTGCCGGTGTCGATTATTCTACTTTGATCTCTTTCGAAACCCTTATCTTTTCCTCCGATTTGGAGAAATATCTCAATCTGTTTTTCTCCTATTGTGAAAACATCAAGGTCGAGTATAAGGATTTTCAAGTAGTCCGGGGTACCCCGGTTAAATCCAGTTCATCCCTTGTTTTTGAAAAAATAGCGCCGGACAATTCCCTCTACATCAGAGTAACCAACAGTGTTCCCGGAATCGATCCCAACTTCATCGATGCCTACGAGCTGACCAGAATCGTTACCCTGGATCAGCCCCGGAAGACAATTCTGGTTCAGGATCTTGTTCTAAACGATATTGATACGGTTAGTTCAAAGATCGGAAAAATTCTAAATGATTTGAAGAGGGAGGATTCAGCAGGTGATGCCGGATTTTACCGAGATGACAACTTCTTTATCATTGAAGACCCTTTATCAGAAACCTTTGTTCGGGAGATGTTGCCTCAGATCGCCAGGGAATATGCAGTATTCGGGTCGGAAAAACTTCAAACCTATCAGGTTAAAATAGTTAAACCGGAACTGAATATGTCCATTGATCATGGCATCGATTTTTTGGAGGGAGATGCGGATTTGAATATTGATGGGGAGGTGTTTTCCCTGTTCGAAGCACTTTACCAGTTTAGAAAAAATTCTTACGTGCAGTTAAATAGCGGCTGTAAAGCCATTTTGGACCACGAATATGTTGAAAAACTGGAACGAATTTTTCAACAAAAAGATAATAAAGTATCCCTGTCGTTTTTTGATCTTCCGTTGGTTGATGAGTTGATAGAGGGCAGAATCAGCGGAGAATCGTTTGAAAACCGAAAAAAAATCTACCAGGGTTTTCTGGAACTCAAAAGCAGGGATATGCCCTTACCGGAGATAGCAGCAACCCTTCGTCCTTACCAGGTTGAAGGGTATAAGTGGCTGAAATATCTTCATGATAACTCCCTGGGGGGATGCCTGGCAGATGATATGGGACTTGGCAAAACGCTACAGGCTATCACCTTGTTATCGTCACTCTATCCATCTGATCTTCTGCCCAGTCTGATCATCATTCCCAAGAGTCTGGTATTCAATTGGCTGGGGGAAATAAGCAGATTTAATCCAAGATTAACCACTGCTCTCTACTACGGCGTGGAAAGAGACATGGCGTCTGCCAGGAAACATCATTTAATCATCACTACCTACGGCACAGTCCGCAACGATATTGATACTCTGAAAGAGGAGGAGTTCCATTGCATCATTCTGGACGAATCGCAGCATATTAAAAACCATGAATCCCAGGTTTCAAGAGCTGTGACTGTTCTCAAAGCCAGGATAAGATTTGCCTTGAGCGGAACACCCATCGAGAATAGTCTGGGAGAACTGTATTCCCTCTTTCGGTTTTTGAATCCGGGGATGTTCGGTAGCCTGGCGAAGTTCAACCGACAATACCTCTTCGCCATTCAACAAACGGGGAACAAAAAAATAGCTTCCGAACTAAAAAAGAAGATCTATCCTTTTATTCTTAGGCGGTTAAAAAAAGATGTTCTTCACGATCTGCCGGAAAAAGTGGAGCAGATCTTATATGTGGAGATGAGTTCCGATCAGAAAAAATTCTATGAACAACGGCGAACCTTCTTTTATGAAACCATTCGTAACCAGGTTTTGTCGGAAGGAATCAAACAATCGCAATTTTTCGTTTTGCAGGCCATCACTGTCTTGCGTCAGATAGCTTCCATTCCGGAGGTGAAGAGTGATGGCCAGATCCTGTCTCCAAAAAGAGAACTCTTGATGGAAAACATGGCGGAGGCGATTGCCAACGATCATAAAATTCTTCTTTTTGCCAATTTCCTGGGAATTCTGGAGTATATTGCCAAGGATTTGACGCAACAAGGAATCGATTTTGAAACCTTAACGGGAGCAACCCGCAATCGAGAGATCCCTGTCCAACGTTTTCAATCGGATCCAAATTGTAAGGTGTTTTTGCTGACTCTGAAAACAGGCGGGCAGGGATTAAACTTAACAGCAGCCGATACGGTCTATATTTTTGATCCATGGTGGAACCTGGCTGCGGAAAACCAAGCCACCGATAGAAGCCACAGGATCGGTCAAGACAAAACAGTGTTTACCTACAAACTGATAGCCAAGGGTACCATTGAAGAAAAGATACTGTCCCTGCAACAGAAGAAAAAAGCCCTGTTTGAAAATATCATTTCCGATGAAAGCATGTCTTACAAATTTTTGGATGAAGACGACATCGATTATCTAATGGGGTAAGAAATAGCATGATCCACATTAATGGCAACAAAGAGATCACACTCGAAGAAACAATACTGGAGCAATATCCGCCTGATATCCTGGATGATATTTTCAGGCGCTATTTCAGAGATCTGCTGGATCTGGCACCGCAGCTGGAATCCAATTGGAACTTAAAAAAGAAGGAATACCAGGGATTATCCATCAGATCCAAAGAGATTGCCCGCCTAATCAGCATCGTCTTCAGTGATAAAGAGATTTTTGAAATCTGGTTGGACAAACTGCCTTATATCGTCGCTAAAGTGCTTGAAACACTAGCCTGGGAAGGGCAACAGGAGATAAGACATCTGAACAGTCGGGCAAAAGGCAGAATACTGCCGGAAGCATCATCAAAAAAACCGGATTATTCGTTACTCAAGCCTGAGTTTTGTCTTTTTATCCTGACAAAACAAACGAATTCACAAGCGAGTGGAGATGATTTCTACTATTTCAGTCTCCCGCAGGTTGTTCGTAAAAAGCTGAAAAGTCATCTGCCCAAACCGAAAGGGTATTATCTAAAGCCACTGAAATCTTTACAATCTACTGATTATGAATTTGCAGATCAAAACCGGATTCAGTCAAATTTACCAGTTATTTTTGACTATTTCAAAAGAGGAGGTCTAAAAATTACTAAATCGGGTGCACCTCGTATAAGTTCTTTATTGGAGATAATGAGGCTAACCGAAATGGAGGAGTTTTTCCCGGGGCAATCGGATTCAGAATTCAAAACCCTGAGAATCTCTCTAATACTGCAATTGTGCCTTTTAATGCGGAATTGGATGGAAGACCAAGGGGAGATGATTGCCCGGAAATTCCGGGAGCTGTTTGCCGAGTTTGCAATGTTGGAGGAAAATACCCTTCTCAGTTTTTTAACGAATATCAAAGGGTGGTACCAGACATCCGATCTATTGAACAAAAATATTCATCAGACACTCTTTGATCTTTTGAAGGAACTGCCTGTTGAGAAATGGATCTCGATAAAACAACTCATGCGGTTTGCACAGTTAAGGGATTTGAATCTACAGCCGATAAACCCTTTTGCCGTTCAAAGTCTTTATATACCGGGAGAATGGCAGGGGTGGGGGCATAGTAAACAATACATCAAACCGGATCAGATTTTCACGATGATAACCGAGCCCATGTTAAAAGCCGGGTTTTTCCTTTTTGCCGCCTTTGGTCTGGTTGATATTCATTACAACAACCCAAAACCAACTTCAGAAAACAGTGATGATCCTAAGCCATATTCTGTTTTTGACGGACTGATTTATGTACGGTTAACAAAGCTGGGTGCATTCACCTGCAGAATTAGCGATGAGTTCCCGGTTGAAGCCAATGAGCCGAAATCATCAGAAGTGTTGCTGGATGACAGTCACCTCATCATAACCGTCCACCCGGGAGATAATCTTATGGAGATGAAGTTGGAGCGATACTCCAGAAAAATTGGGCGCAGTCGGTTTTTGGTTGATTTTGACAGCTTTCTCTGCAACGTCAATACAAAAGAGGAGATTGAAAACCAAATCGAAGAATTAGGACATCTTGTCATGACTTCTTTTCCCAAGAACTGGGAGCGGTTTTTTGATAGAATTCGGTCGAAATATGAGGTTCTTTCCTGTGAGGAGGATTTCCTGGTTCTTAAAATCAGGCAAAGTGACACAGAACTTTTGGAGCTGATCACCTCGGATGAAGAGCTTCGTCAAATGATATTGCTGGTCGAAGATCGACATTTTGCGATTAAAAAACAGTTTATGTCAAAGTTGAAACAAAGATTGCGGATTTTTGGCTATCTTTTTTGACAATAATCCGTTACCAATATTATTCATTAGCAGGCGCTATTGTTAGGCTGGGGGTAATTTTCAACCCCCATGAATTCGAAATCTGATGTTATAGAGTGATTAAAATGCCGTTGAATACAGACAAAGCTGAAAGAGAAAAGAAGTTAAGAGCACTGGAATTAAAAATCAGAATGAGACGCTTTTTGAAGCTCAAGGATGAGCTGGTGAAAGTCAAGGAGTATCTGTTGGCTGATATCGAACTAATGGAAAAAATGGGCGACCATCTGCCGGAAGAATTACTAAAAATCAAAAAAGATCTCCAAGCCCATAAATGATTTGTCTATCTCCATTTGGTTTTATCATTTCCCTCCTGATTAATCATATTTATCAAAAATAATGTATTTTTATTGCCCTGTCTGATTCAAGTAAATTGAGGTATTTCTCATTTTTTGAGTTTACGAAAACCCCACCCAATTGTAAGATCAAATAAGTAACGCCGGATGGAAAGTTGGCGTATGCCCGTATACGGGCTTCCCGGACTGTTTTAATGATAATTACCGGATTTTGAGTTCCTGATAGAATCTGCAATAAAAAAATATGAAGTAGAAATTGGGAGTTGTTATGTTGGTTAAGAGCGATGAAGTTGAATTAATGTCTAAAGCCGCTTTATTTGAGGATGAGTTTTCAATTGACTGGTTGTTGGAACTATCAGATCTGAGAGCTTCCCGTGTTTTAGCCATTCTTGATGCCAACAAAAAATCAGGGAAACTGACCGAAGAGCGATCGGGTATGTTCTGCTTCACCAGCGATGATAACCGACAGAAATTATTCAATGTTTTTTCGGAGGAGGACAAGATTGAACTCCACCGGCTCGCTGCCAGGATTCTCATCAAGGAACCGGCTATCAACCGGAAAAAAGCGTATACCCTCTCCAAGCATCTCATTCATATTCCAAATGATATAGAGGGCTGTCGCTGGCTGATCACGGCTGGCGATTCCTATGCGGAGGAGGTGCGGTATCAGGAGGCGATTACCTGTTATACCAAAGCAATTAGGGACTTAAGTGATTCCACTGAAAAAGAGTCAGACAGGCTTTTTGTCGAGACGGTTTATAAATATATGAATATGTTCTCGGTTAAAAGTGAAAGTGAATGGACAACCTCCATTCTTAAAAAAGCCCTGGAAAGGGCAAAGGCCATTAACGATCAGATTTTTCTCTCCATCATCAATCTACATCTAGCCATTAACCAGTTCCAAAGGGGTAATTTTAAGGCAGCTGAGAAGTATTTTAATACTGGCTGGAAACTGGTACCAAAAATTGAGAACATCGATTTTCTGAAACTGATTAATACATTAGGCGCCTATTTTTATTATCTCCAGGGACGTTTTAGTCTTGCCGTTAAAACCTATGAGAAATCGTTCAAAGGGGTGGAACAGTTTCCGGAAACCATGTCCCTTCTTTACGCCGTAGCCGCCATGGGTCGGTCTTATGCTGCCAAAGGTTTGGCAAGCCAAGGATTGGGAATGCTTGATGCCATCCGTAAACACTGTTTGAATATCAATCAACACCAGATTGCCGACTGGGCGCTTTTGCAGATGGGGTATATCCTCAAGGGTATTGGTCGGATTGACGACTCCTTGCAGCTCATTGCGGAAATAGATGAAAAAACTGCCAGAACCTATGACGTCAGATTTAAAGAGGATCTGCTTCTATTAAAGGCGATGCTCTATTACTGGAAAGGGAAAAACGATAAATCAGCCGGTTTCCTCAGAAATTATCTGCAGTTAATCAAAGAGAATGAAGCATTGGGCATTCCCATTGCCTCCTACGGCTTTGTTTTAAAACTTCTCTGGTCTATGGAACAGGGCACCTATCCTCCCATGGAGGGTATCACTGTCAAAGAAGCCCTGGATCATTCCATCAGCAGTGAGAACGTTTTTTATAAAGGGTATGGATATCGCTACAAAGCGCTTCTCCAAAGGCGCAATGGAGAGCAGCCGCAGGAGATCATCAAATCACTCAAGAGTTCTCTGGAGTTTTTACAGCAATCGGGGCATCGATTGCCAATTGCTCGAACTCACGTAGAGCTTGCCAGATATTACCTCATTATGGGTGATGAAAAGCGGGCGAAGGAGGAAGCAAAAAAGGCTGGTTCAATTATACTTTCCAACCGATCTCTTCATTTTCCGGATGATCTCAGATATCTGGTCAAGGATATCAGTGTGGAGGGAAATCTGTTGGATGAAATTCTGCAGCTTAACCAGGAGATTATCACCATCCGCAATTCAGATGAAATAGAGAAACATATCATCCTCACAGTTATTCGCATAACAGGAGCGGAAAGGGGAGCAATCTTCCTGATCAAAAGGAGCGACGATTCCATTGAGTTCACCGTAAGAGCCGCAAAAAATATTACGACCGAGGATATAAACAGCGATGAGTTTAATATTCCCATGCAGATTATCAACGATACAGCGACCACCGGTGAAGGAATCATCAAAGATCTCAACCGGGAATACAATGGTCACTCCCATGCTTTGGACAAGATCAAGTCCTGTATCTGTGTCCCCATGATCATTAAAAATGAGATTGTGGGGGTTATGTACTTCGACAATCGGTTTTTAGCATCAGCTTTCAAAAAACCCGATCTGCAGATGTTTACCTACTTTGCTTCCCAGGCAGCTATTGCCATGGATAATGCGGAGGCATTTAACGAGGTCAAATGGTTAAACAAACGTCTCAGGAACGAGAAACAGTATTATAAGGATCAGCATCTGGAAAGGCTTCACGCAGACAGTATCATTGGGGAAAGCAAAGAGATAAAGATTCTCATGAACAAGATCCTGCGAGTGGCGAATACGGAAACAACCGTTTTGATCCTAGGAGAAACGGGGGTGGGAAAAGAATTGGTGGCCAGCACGATCATGGATAAAAGCATGAGATCCGATAAACCGTTTATCAGAGTTAACTGTAGTGCCTTTTCGGAAGGATTGATAGCCAGTGAATTGTTCGGACATGAAAAAGGCTCGTTTACCGGTGCAGATAAACAGAAGGCAGGTCGATTCGAATTGGCTGACGGAGGAACCCTTTTTCTGGACGAAATCGGTGATGTACCCCCGGAAGTGCAGGTGAGACTGCTGCGAGTCATACAAACACAAGAGTTTGAACGGGTTGGCGGCACCAAAACCTTAAAATCCAACTTCAGACTGATTGCTGCCACCAACCAGGATCTGAGAGAATTGGTTAAACGGGGCAAATTCAGGGAAGATCTCTACTACCGCCTGAACGTCTTTCCGATCACTGTGCCCGCACTCAGGGAAAGGCGCGGCGATATTGCGCTTTTGGCTGAACACTTCCTGGACGTTTTTTCCAAAAAGGTTGGAAAAACATTTGAAGGGATCCCGGAGGAGGAGATGAAAAATCTGACCGAATATGATTGGCCGGGTAATGTCAGGGAGCTTGAGAATGTGATTGAAAGAGGCGTTATTATGAGTGTAGGCAACACCTTCAGAACCCCGAAACTGGCCTCTTATAACCAGGATGTTGTGGAAAAATCAGTAATAACCCTTGCTGAAAACGAGAAACAACATATACTATGGGCCCTGGAAAGAACATCGTGGAAAATTAGTGGGCCTGGAGGTGCGGCAGAATTACTGGATATCAATTATGGAACTCTCCGGTCAAGGATGAAAAAAAACGGTATCAGGTTGAAAAAACATGATATGAAAAAGAGATAAAAAATCACAGTCTTTAAAAGAGGATTTCATTTTTGAAGCCAGTTAAAAAGGATTGCACATGATCGCATTTGGTATTGATATCGGTTCCATTACCGCAAAAGGCGCATTGCTGGTTGATGGAAAAATAGTGGGAACCAGGGTTATTTTCACAGGCTACAACTCTGAGAAAGCTGGTCGCACAGTTTTTGAAGAACTATTAGCAGAGCATGCAATTGCCGAATCCAATGTCGACAAGATAGTCTCCACCGGTTATGGGCGCAACAATGTTCAGTTTTCCCACAAGTCCATCACCGAGATTACCTGCCATGGAGCCGGCGCCAACTACCAGAATCCCGATATAAGAACCATTATCGATATCGGCGGACAAGATAGTAAATCCATGGCAATCGATAAGGATGGCAGAGTGAAGGATTTTGCCATGAATGATAAATGTGCAGCAGGAACCGGTCGTTTTCTTGAAGTTATGGCCAGGGCTCTGGAGGTGGATCTTGAAGACTTTGGAACCCTTTCCCTGAATGCCCATACACCTTCCAAGATCAGCAGTCTGTGCACCGTATTTGCCGAATCAGAGGTTATCTCATTGATTTCAAAGGGAGAATATCGAGAAAACATCATGGCCGGAATTCACGAGTCCATAGCATCCAGAGTATCCGCCCTGGCCAAGAGAGTTGGTATTACTGAACCGGTTATGATGACGGGCGGTGTAGCCAAAAACATCGGTGTTGTTAAAGCCCTGGAGGACAAATTGAAGCTGTCAATTATAATAGCAGATTATCCCCAGGAAAATGGTGCCATTGGTGCTGCTGTTTTAGCTTCCAGGCTGTAACTTCTGTTTTGACACTCGATATTGCTACCGAGTATCAAAAGCAGAGAACCGGAATCAGGCGCATTTAGCAAAACTGCTCAATTTCTCATAAGCGTAATCGAGCAGTGACTCCGTTGTCTCCCAGGAGATGCATTCATCGGTCACGGAGACGCCATATTCCAGTTTAGAAAAGTCACTGTTGCATTTCTGGGCACCTTCATAAAGGTTACTTTCCAGCATCATACCTATTAAGGTATCGTTTCCCTCCATCCGTTGTTCCAGTACGTTTCTCCAGACAAAACTTTGCCCCTGGTGCTTTTTTCCGCAATTGGAGTGAGAACAATCGACGAGGATGGCTTCCAGCAGGTTTTCTTGCTGCAATCGTTCTCTGGTTTTGCCAACACAAACCGGATCATAATTCGGATGAGAACCGCCCCGCAGCACAACATGACACCAAGGGTTGCCGTAAGTATTAACGATGCTGGTGTATCCTCCCTGGTCAATCCCCAGGAAACTCTGGGAAGATCCGGAAGCTTTCATGGCATTGATGACCATATCCAGGTTTCCGTCGGTGCCGTTCTTAAATCCCACCGGCATGGAAAGACCGCTCGCCATTTCCCGGTGAGTTTGCGATTCAGTAGTACGGGCTCCGATAGCTACCCAACTGACCAGACCCGCAATATACTGGGGAATGATGGGGTCCAACATTTCAGTGGCGACCGGTAATCCCATATCGTTGATAGCTATCAGAAGCTTGCGGGCGCGTCTTAACCCCTCCTCAATATTGTTTGTTGAGTCCATCATCGGATCATTGATCAACCCTTTCCAACCAATGGTTGTCCTTGGTTTTTCAAAATAAACACGCATGACAATGAAGAGTTTATCTTTGTACCTGATCCTGGCTTCATTCAGTTTCTGTGCATATTCCAGCGCGGCAGTCTCATCATGGATGGAGCAGGGGCCGACGATTACCAGCAGGCGATCATCTTTTTTGCTGAGAATAGCTTCAATCCCTTCTCTTCCCCTTACAACGGTTTCTGCTGATTCTGGTGTGATGGGAAGTTCCTGTTTTAAGGCTTCAGGCGAAATTAGCGGTATCATCTCTTTGATTCTGATGTCATGGGTTTTTTTCATTTATGCACTCCAAAAAAAAAGGCCGTGAGGCGGATACCACCACCCACGGCCTTAAAACCAAAAAAGCCGCGAGCAGTAAATCTGCCCGCGGCTTTTGCATTGATTAAAAATACACTAGCACATCCCAGGCAGACCGGTATCGTAGTAATAATAATACCAAAAATAAAAATTGCCTGAGAAATTTGAGTTCATTCTTTTCCTTATGATTGTGAAAGACTAGATATAAGTTTTTTTTAGAAATTCTGGCAAGTAAAATCTGGGAGTTATTTCTAAAATCATCTAATGTCTAGCATTAAATCAGTAAATTAGGCTATATTTTATCTCTACTGATTCCCAGTTTTTTCATGCGAAAATGGAGGGTTGAAGGATGGATTTTCAGGATTTCGGCTGCACCTCCCGGGCCTCGGACTTTCCACCCCGTTTTTTTCAAGACCTTGAGGATATGCCTTTTTTCAACTTCCTGAAGACTCATGTTATTTTCATACTCATTCTCGGTAATTGCGGAGATTCTCAGTTCCGGGGTTCGAAACCGTTGCCCCAGACTGAGTATGGTGCCCCTTTCAATTACATTCTCAAGCTCCCTGACGTTGCCGGGCCAATCATAATCCAAAAGATTCTTCATCTCCTCTTCCGGGATTCCGGCAAAACTCTTTCTCATTTTTTTTGAATAGATATTCAGAAAATAATTTGCCAGCAAGGGAATGTCTTCTTTGCGCTCGCTCAGGTTTGGGACGCGGATGGGAAACACATTCAGCCTATAATAGAGATCGGCCCTGAACCGGTTTTTTTTAACTTCCGCCTCAAGATCCTTGTTGGTAGCTGTAATTAAGCGGAAATCCGATTGAAGAGTGATACTGCCTCCCACACGTTCAAATTCATGGGTCTGTATAACCCGAAGCAACCTCACCTGTACATCAGGGGGAATATCACCGATCTCATCCAGAAACAAGGTTCCGCCATCTGCTAGTTCGAAACGGCCAACCCTTCTGCTGATCGCTCCGGTGAAAGCCCCTTTCTCATGACCGAACAGTTCGCTGGGTATCAGATTTTCGGGTAGCGCTGCGCAATGAACACGGATGAAAGGCTTATCTTTTCTGGAACTGAGATTGTGTATCTCCCTGGCGACCAGCTCTTTCCCAACGCCGGTATGTCCGAGGATCAAAGCAGTTGCTTCAGTTTCCGCGACCTGTTTCACTTGTGAGAGCACTTCCTTAATGGATGCACTTTCCCCGATAATATTGTTTGATTTTAAATTCTGAGTATGCTCCTCCTTGTAGTATTCCTTCTCCTGGCTCAGACGTTGGTTGAGTTGTTTAATCTCATTGTATGCCCTGGCGTTATCGATGGCAAAAGCAGCTTGTGCTGCAAAATATCCCAGTAGATCAAGGTCGTATTTTTTAAAGGCACTGCTCAGGAGACGATTGTCATTATACAGCACACCGATAACCCTATTCCTCAAGGTCATGGGAACGCAGATTCTTGACTTGATACTCTCGTTTGAAAAAAAATCGGGCTCATCAGATTCATTGGCTTCAATGATCATCCCTTTTCCGGTCTCACAGACTCTTTCCAGCATCTTCATTGATGAGGAAAATTCGGGATGTGTGATCTGAGCCTGGGTGATATTCTTGGAGGCCCGTAATCGGAATTTTGGCTGTCCATCCGCATCATCCAAGAGAAAAAGGGCGCAACGTTCGGCGCCTGTCATGCGATTCACGGAAGTTAAAACCCTGTTCAACAGATCCTTGCTGTGAACAACGTCGGCAACCTGTTGTCCCAGATGCAAGATCTCCTTGAACAATTGCTCGTTAATGGGATGATCCTCGGTCAGAAACAAAAGGTCTTCAGGCAGCTTGATTTCAGCATAGGGAGTCAACAGCAGGGAGGCTGATTTGATAATCTCCCTGGCTTCGCTCGTTTTCCCTTGTTGCACCTGAATGCGGGCTATTTCCAGTTGAGTCTCTGCCATCTGGAACTGGTGCCCTGATTGTTCCAGCCATTTCAGAGACTGGTCGAGGGAACCGATAATCTTTTGCAGCGGCTCATCTTCTTTTTTAAACAACAGTGCCTGGTAGCGATAGGCAACACCTTTCATAAAAATATTCTTGGAGCGGATCGTTCGATACAACTCCTGTTCCAGGGAATATCCTTTCAAGGGTGGCAGCTTTCCAATCTCCATCAACCAGAGTAACTCAAGCACGTAAGGATACAAATTAACACTGGCCTGAATCTCCTTTCTCTGCTTGAGAAAATCAGTAAAGAATCGAATGCTCTTTTTTTGCTCTCCCTTATGGTAGTAACAATAAGCAAGTACCAGGTAACCTGTAATTCTGACCCAGTTATTATTTGCTTCGGCTGCCTCTTTGCCTGAAATTCGGATGTGGGCAATGGCATCATCATAGTTTTGAATATCCGCCATGATACACCCCATGTTTCCAGCTGTATAGGAGGCGAGATTCAGGTCCTCCCGTTCCAGACACAAGGTTCTCACCGCATCGATCATGCCCAGACCCTGGGTGATCTGCCCGATTTGAGAATAACAGTAACCCAGCGTAATCGTGGCTAAAAGCGGAAAGCCTCCTTTTGGATATTTTTCCACATCCGAAACATAGGTTTCATAACTCTCCACCGCCTCCTTGAACCTTCCCTGCCAGTACAGGAAAAATGTTCCAAAAGTGGTGGCTGATCGCTGTAGCTTATAGTCATTAACTCCTGATGCTATCTTCCAACCGATATCAAAACGCTTCATGGCACTGCTGTGATTTCCCTGTAACCACTCGTTTTTAGCGATGTGCATCTCCAATAACGACTGAGTGGCTAGATCTCTTAGCCTTTTGGCGCGATTCAAAGCATTGAGCAGGGTTTCCACAACCTTGGAAGTATCATGTCTTGCTGTCGATATCTTGGAGTATTTGATGGCCGTTTGGGCAAATAGCTCATCAACATCCTCGCCCTCCAGATTTGATAAATCGTCTAGAACTTTGGCATAGCATTGAAACGCCTTCTGGGTTTTAAACGCTTTCTGGCTGGCATCCCCAGCTTGAATCAGGTATCTACAGCGATCGATGGTGTTTTTGGTGTGTAACAGATGGAAGGCAACGATTTGGGCTTTTTTGTCATCTTCGGGAAGCTCTTTCAGCAATAGTTCTGCAATTTGGTGGTGGAAATCGGATATCTCCTGCTCTTGAAGCTCTTTGGATAACTCCATTCGAGTTTCTGAGTTTGAGAAAAAATAGATCCCCGCACCCCGGTGGACCAGGTACTCTTTTTTGACTCCCTCTTCCAAAATGGTGATCACCTTTGAGGCTTTACATCCAGTCAACTCTACAATCCAGTCAATTGAAAAGTCTCTGTCAAACAGCGAAGTTATGGCTAACAAGTGTTTATCCGTCATCTTCCCCATCCTCAAATCACTTATTTGATTCTGCCTCTTTTCCATTAAAATCTGCCAGGTTTGATATTTTAGTGCTTCACAAAAATCTTATCATTGTATTTAAATTGCGGGTGATTCAATAAAAATTCGTACTAATACCTTGCTTCCAGCCATTAACTTTCAGCAAAAACAAAACACTGAAATCATGGGACTACATCACTGCCGGAATCTGTCTTTAGCCTGCTCACCCGGATAGATATTTCTCATCTGCCTTTTGAATGTATCTGGTCAACTGCCATATGAGATTTAGCATATCATCTTGTAAATAGCAAATTCAGTCTAATCAGTAGTAACAATGTAAAATTATGATAATATAGAACTATACAAAATGTTCGAATCGGAAATAGGACTATTTCCCCTTGACACAGGCTTTTTTTACCTATAAATATAGAATATGAAATCAAAAATCAAGTGGAATCATAGTGACGAATACGAATTAGCGATTACCCAGTGGTTGATCAAGTATCTGAAAGAGAAGGATATCAAGGAAACTCATTTCAGTCGTGATGCAGGACTGGGGAAAAGCGATACGGACGCCCGAACCTTTCGTAAGTTGAAAGAGGGAAACCGCCATTGGTCTATCATTGATATCTGTAAACTGGCTAATTATTTCGATGAATCGCCATCAGTGATCTTATCGAGAGTCGAGGAATTTTACGAAAATGAGGGCATCGTCATACCCGGTAAAACCGTAGAACGTATTTTGGACTTAGGGTTTAACCAGGATAAAAATCCACCTACCCTGATCTCCACTTGGCAGAAGAAAGGAAAGAGTTTCATTTTTATGGATTGTGATCCGGATTGGAAGAAGGTGGCAACCAATGTCATTCAAAGAATTGTAGGGATGAACAGCAAACAGATCTTTCCCTACTATCCCGAGGTAACGGAATCTTTTGAACGGGCCTGGAAACTGAAAGGAGAGGATAAGATCTCCATTGAATATCAAACCAAATCTAATATTGAGAAGGCACTCCTGAAGTCCGACGATGAACAGAGAATGCTGAGGATTAACTCCAAATTTGTTCCACCGGACTATGTTGTTGCTTACGTTGATGATATTACGGAATTATAAAATTCAAATATTGCGAGCACTGTTTTTAACCCGACCGATGGACGGTCAGCTGCCTTAATAGGCAAATTTAAAATTTTTCTGGAGGAAAAATGACTCAAACTGTTGCAGATTTAAGGGATCTGAATTTTGTTCTTTTTGAACAACTGGGTATTGAGAAAATGGCAGAGGATGAGAAATATGCCGATTTCAACCAAAAGACCTTTGAAATGATCATCAAGGAAGCAAGAAACTTTGGTCTTAAAGAGATTCTTCCTACATATGCCGAAGGTGATAAAGAGGGTGTTAAGATTGTAAACGGTACTGTAAAACCACCGGAATGTTTTCGCAGACCGTTTAAGCTTTTTGTGGAAGCTGAATACACAGCGATGACCGAAGATCCGGCAGTTGGTGGACAAGGGCTACCTCAGGTAATCGCTGCGGCAGCCAATGAATATCTTTCCGGCAGTAACTTCTCATTCGCAGCCTATTCAATGCTGGGTCACGGAACTGGTAAAATGATAGAACTGTTTGGGACGGAAAAGCAGAGAGAGATGTTTTTGAAGAATGTGTATACCGGTAAATGGGGGGGAACCATGTTGTTAACCGAACCTGATGCCGGATCGGATGTCGGTGCCTTAACAACCACTGCCAAAAGAAATGATGATGGAACCTTTTCCTTAACAGGTAATAAAATCTTTATCACATCAGGGGATCATGATCTGGTCGAGAATATCATACACCCTGTTTTAGCGCGGATAGAAGGCGCTCCGGGCGGAACCAAGGGCATCTCTCTCTTCCTGGTTCCCAAATTCTGGGTTAATGAGGATGGCAGTCTGGGAGAAAGAAATGACATCTTCTGTACCAGTGTTGAAGAAAAAATGGGAATCCATGGAAGCGCTACCTGTTCCATGTCTCTGGGTGCCAGTGGAAATTGTAAGGGTGTTTTACTGGGCGACGAAAACAAAGGGATGCGCGTCATGTTTCATATGATGAACGAAGCCCGTCTGGGAGTCGGTCATCAGGCTTTCACCCATGCATCAACGGCCTATCTCTACGCTTTAAAGTACGCACGCGAAAGAATTCAGGGTCGTTCCATTGAAAATTTCATGAATCACGAAGCCCCCAGTGTTGCCATTATCCAACATCCGGATGTCAGGCGTATGCTGTTAAACATGAAGGCTTATGTTGAAGGAATGAGAAGTTTTGTCCACTATACAGCTGCTTGTTTTGATTGGAAAGAGCTGGCAAAAAACGAAGAGGATAAGGCAAAGTATGATGGCTTGATTGAAATTCTGACTCCAATCCTTAAAACCTATAATTCCGGTCTTGGTTTTGATATCTGTGTACAGGCAATGCAGGTTTATGGTGGTGCAGGTTATACCAAGGATTATCCCATTGAACAATTGGTAAGGGATTGTAAAATCGCTTCCATCTACGAAGGAACCGATGGGATTCAGGCAATGGATCTGCTTGCCAGAAAAATGCCGGCGAAAGAGGGGCAGGTATTCATGGGACTGATCAAAGAGATCCAGGATATCATCACCAAAGCCAAGGCCACCAAAGGTCTTGAAACACTGGCGGAAAAGCTGGATGAAGCCGTTGTTAAACTCCAGGCAACTTCCATGGAACTTGGTAAAACGGCCATGTCAGCCAGATTTAAAACAGCTTTTGCCCATTCAGTTCCATTCCTGTTTTTGATGGGTGATGTGGTGATAGCATGGTTATTGCTTTGGAGAGCAGTGGTTGCTTACGAAAAACTGGAAGCGGGAGCGAAAAAGAAGGATGTTGCTTTCTATGAAGGACAGTTAAAAAATGCCGAATATTTTATCAAAACAATCATCCCGGTTACATTAGGGAAAATGGACGCTGTAGCCTTGGGTTGCGACGCTGCCATTGATATTTCAGACGAAGCTTTCGGCGAGAAATAAAAAGACAAGGGCGGCTTGAAATAGCCGCCCGATTGTAAACTCGACTCCCCATCCCCTAGTATTTTCCAATTAGCTTCATAATAAACTTGTGAATCGAATGATAGGTCAATCCGGGTGTCACGTACATAACGGCACAGGTCCCGGTTCTCACATTCATACCATTGTCTTTTGCCAGGGTTAAGGCTTCTTCAGTATCTCTCTGCATGTGAATCCAGACATCTTTGATTCCAGCCTTGGCAGCTTTGGAAATCCACTCTTTGGTTTCAGCTTTTGGTACCTCAAGAATGATTCCACTCACTTTGTTCGGCAACGAATCAATATCCTTAAAGGTTTTATCACCATCCACCTCTTCAATACTCGGATCTATGGGAAATACTGTTTTCCCCATCTTTTTTAATCCTTTATATGACAAGGTTGGAAAGTTCTGGGCCTTGGTGTGGCCAACAACGGCAAAACTCGGAAGTTCGAAGAACAGTTCATGATTTGAGGGCATAGTTTTCTCCTAAAATTGATAAGGGTCTCCTGTATTGCATGAATGCCAAAGATCTTATTGTCAGAATTGTATAGTAAAACCAAAGAGACGAGAAAATTCTGTCAAAAACTATCAGCTCTGTCAAAACATGAAAAAAAACAGTCACATTCTGCCCTACGCTGCCTTGGCAATAGCTATGTTGGCCTGGGGGTTTTCTTTTATCTTCACCAAGGTAGCCCTTACCGGTTTTTCCACCTATTCTCTTGTTTTTTTTAGATTCAGCATTACCGCCCTGTTTTTTATCGGCCTCTTGTTAAAAAAAGGTTTCCCAAGACTGTCCCTCAAAAATCACTTGAGATTGTTTGTAATCGGTTTATTTCAACCCTGGTTGTATTTTCTGTTTGAGACCAACGGACTGCAATACACTACCGCCTCCAAAGCATCTTTGATTACTGCGACGATTCCCATTGGAGTCCTGTTACTTTCTGTTGCATTTCTCAAGGAAAAACCAAAATTCAATCAGGTTGCCGGAATTGCTCTTTCCATTACGGGAATGGCGATTCTCATCGGTGGAGATCCCGGCTTTCAATGGGATATGAACCAGGGGATGATGGGTGACTTTCTGATTCTTGGTGCCGTTGTTTCAGCTTCGATTTTTACTGTTCTGATCAGAAGTGCAGGGCAGTACCTTTCCACAGTTGATATTACAGGTATTCAAGTTATCTGGGGAGCAATCCTGTTTGCCCCGGAATTTTTCTGGGAGTACCCCAGTATCGATTGGTCTTTGGTAACCTTTTACCCCATATTGGCAATTGCAGGACTATGTCTGTTTGCCACGATCGGAGCGTTTTTATGTTTCAATTTTGCCTTGAGTAAAATTGAGGCAGTTAAGGCATCTGTTTTTCTGAATGGTATTCCCGTTGTCACCGCAATCGGAGCTTGGTTGATTCTGGATGAGTCTCTCACCTGGATTCAATTGTTTGGAGGAGCCATCATTCTGATAGCGGTCTATCTTGCAAACTTAAAAAAAAGCAGACAGAAATCAGCCCTGAATTTGCAAGGTAAGATTGCCCAAGATGGTTAAATTTGGAAAAATACAATTTTGATTGTTCTGTTTTTTCGGTTGTTAAAAAGTATTGAACAAAACCATCCTCATTTAGCGAATATCTATTAATATGAAAGAGATAAGAGAGAAAGCCAGGGAACTGATGAAAGGTTATTGCCGCGTCTGCCCTGTTTGCAACGGGAAATTATGCGTTGACGAAGTCCCGGGAATGGGGGGAATCGGAACAGCCGGTTCTTTTCAATCCAATATCAACAGTCTGGCGGAAATTAAGCTCAACATGCGTGTGATCCATGATTTCAATGATCCCCAGACAAGTATCACTATCTTGGGTCGCAAACTGGATATACCTGTGCTGGCCGCTCCCATCGGGGGTGTATCCTTTAATATGGGAGGAAAGGTATCCGAAGAGGATTACATCAACGCTGTTCTGGCCGGTTGTTACGAATCCGGAACTTTGGGGTGCACAGGCGATGGGGTTCCGGAATTTATCTATGAAGCTGCCTTTTCAGCCATCACCTCTCTCCAGGGAAACGGGATTCCCTTCATAAAACCGTGGGAAGATGAAGAACTCTTTAAAAAACTGGAATTGGTGGTAGCTACCGGAGCTAAAATTGTGGGAATCGATATTGATGCGGCCGGGTTGATTACCCTCAAAAAAATGGGACGACCCGTCTCGGCAAAATCCGCGACAAAGCTTCAGGAAATAATCAAACGGTTTCCCCTGAAATTTGTCCTCAAAGGGATCATGACGCCTGACGCTGCCAGGTTGGCCGTTGATACCGGAGCTTCGGCAATTGTAATATCCAATCACGGCGGTCGGGTGCTGGATCATACTCCGGGGGTTGCAGCCATTCTCGAAGAAACCGCCGGCGCAGTAAAAGGGCAGATTGCTATCCTGGCAGACGGGGGCGTGCGAACGGGAGGCGATATCCTCAAAATGATCGCTTTGGGAGCAGACGCGGTTATGATTGGTCGACCCTTTTCTGTTGCAGCAATGGGAGGTTTAAAAGAGGGAGTCATCAAATATATTGAAACCCTGAAAACCGAACTGAAACAGACAATGGTCTTGACGGGATGTAAAAATATCGAATCTGCCGACAGTTCACTGTTGTATTTACCCCGGTAGGTCATTAGAGAATTCAATTGAAGACCACAGGGGTTTTATAAGGCCTCCGGTCGGTATAACTTATTAACCGGGAATAATCGGCTATTCCATCTCTTTGGCTTTTTTAGCGTGACAACCGGTCACCCAGCTCCGGGTTTTTTTAACAAAATCCCGGATTTCGGTTTCATTCCTGAAACTGCCACTGTTGTCAACTCCCCAATGTACCATCTCTTCAGTTTTTCTGATAAATTTCCTGGGAGGATTGACCGCCGGGTATCCCAATACCATCATGTCGTACATGTCAAATTCCTGAGGAATGCCCAGAAAATCCTTTATTAAGCACGAGCAGTAAGGAGTCTGTACGACCGAGTACCATTGTGCCCCCAGTCCGAAAGATGCTGCGGCCAGCTGCATGTACAAAAAAGCATTAGCAAGGCTGGACTGATAAACCAGTCGCCGCCGGTGCTGGTCACATTGGACCCCCATGGGAAGTGCATCCAGGGTGCGCGGGTCTCCAAAAAGAAATATATAGACTGGTGCTTCAGAATAGTCGCCTGGTTCGTTTGTCATCCCTTTAAGGGTCCAGGTACGACCCTGCCATTCAGCCCTGGCTTTTTCCATGTCGACACAATCATCCCAGTAGGAAGAGGTGATCTCTACAATTCTTTTTCGTGATGGCTCATCCTTGAGAATCACAAATTCCCAGGGCTGAGTATTAAAAGCCGAAGGAGCCCAGCGTGCAACTTCCATAACCTTGTCGATAATCTCATCAGGAACAGGATCACTCTTAAACCGTCTGATACTCCTTCTTTTTTTGACCAGTTCCAGCAGGTTATTATATTCTATGTCCGTCATTCTTTACTCTCCTTCAAATGCGTAAAAAACCTGTTCGAGTGATTGATAAAACACTAGGTCAGGGCTACGTCCCACAAGGGTGTGTTAGTGGAGCAAGGATTTTGGCAGGGCAGGGTACATCCCATAAACGCAAAGTTAAGCAAAAGATTATTAGTAATTAATAGTTATCAATTGATTATTGACTATTTTAAGATGAAATAATTAACAATCAATTGATAACTATTAATTGTCAATGAAACTTCACTCTACTTGCATTTAGGCAAACGCTTGTGAGAATACATCCTTGCCTGTGCGTTTCCAAAGGCGGCCACGCAAGGCCGCCCTACCGGTTTTTACTGGAGTTCGGGACCTGCAAGTCTCCATTAATGGTTTCCAGATCAAGCCACCACTTATGATTGTAATCCGGTTTTCCATAGCCAAGCAGGTCGTCCCCCCATACGCCAAACCTCCTGGCAAAGGGGAGTTTCCTCATGGTCCAGGAAATCGAGCGATGAAATAGCGTGTTCGGTTTATTCCAGGGGCAGACTTTGATGCATACCCCACAACCGGAACCCTGTTTATTGCCTATCCTCATTTTTGTGCATTTGTCCACATCAACCGGCCATTTTTCATATCCGTGATACATAACCTTATCCTTGTCACTGATGGAGCCGGAAGGGCATTCGGTAGCACATTTTTTACATTTTGCACAAAAATCCTGCAGACCAAAGTCAATCGGCTTGTCAATCGCCAAAGGCAGATCTGTTGTTACAATGGCTGCTTTAAATCTGGGTCCCAAAAAAGGATTCAGGACAATATCACCGATTCGGCACATCTCACCCAATCCAGCCCACAAAAGAATCGGGGGGACTGCAACCTGGTAATTCATGGCATGATGAGCTCGCGCCGGATAACCCAATCGACGGATATAATCAGCCAGCATACAGGCAATGAACCCAGAGGTGGAATAGGCGAGAAAACTCATGGAATTGCTGATCCAATCGTTTCCGCTTGTCTGACGAGAAGTATGCCAATCCTGGTCGATCAGGATTGCAATGGCGTATTTGTGATTCAGGTGTATCGGTTTGCCATCCTGTTTCTGGTGACTGTAAATGGCATAAACAGGCAGTTCACAGATTCCAACCAGATCGGCTCTTAAAAAATAGGCGGTCTCTTTGATATGTCTTGCCATTTTTTCGGGATTATCCGTAAAAGGCGCTTTTTTTTCAGCCACCTGCCCCATGGGTGCCCAGGACATATTTTTTGGAACCGCGCTGTCTGGCATGCCTGCTGCTCCCATACCCACGGGTTCATCAACCAGATCTGCCAATGCACCTGCCATGGAAACCATCGCCCCCGAAAGCGGGTATTTCGGCACAAAACGACGATATTCCTGCTGCATATGTTCCCCAAAATCTCCCCTGCCTGCCCGGTAAAAGCCACTGGTTTGTTCATGCTGCCGAAAGACCTCAGCTTCATTTATCCGGGTTGTGGGTTGATCCACCCTTTTTAAGGTGTGTACCGGATAAGGATCGATGAGGTGCCTGTTGTTCGCTTGTTCCCTGTTTCTTAATCTTGGATTGCGTATCATGGTTGATTTATTGATTGATTCTTAATAGGTTCGTTTAGCAAGAGATCACCATCAAGATTCATGCCTGATCAAAGTATTACATAAATGACTGTAATAAAAGGTGTAAGCAGATTTTGCTTATTACGTTAAAACAACAAAAATTTGTGATTCAACAAAATTTAGATCTTACCACAACCAAAATTTGTGATTAACCATGAAACAAGATCATCTCTACCAACCCGAATTCAATTCCATTAAAAATCTGTTGCTGGATATGGCACAGGAGCGATCGATTGATCGTTTGCTTGATATGATTGTAACCAGGATGACGAAACGTCCGCATATAGTATTAACGGGTATCTGGTTGTTTGAGGAGAGGCAGAATTGTGCCTTATGCAGTTTTAAAGACCGATGCTCGGATCAAGAAAGGTGCCTGCAGTTGGCTGCCATGGATATTAAACAAAACAAAGCAAAAACCAGGACTCTGGACTATCTCAAAAACAGACTGGAACATTATCCGGTGGATGTCGGTAAAATCGGATCTATTGCATCATCCGGAGAGGCCGGGATCAGGTTGCTGGATGTTCACCATGACCCGGACTGGGACTTAATCAGATCCTGGAGCAAACAGGAACAATCCCTTTATTTTGCCGGTCAACCGTTGGTTTATAAGGATCAGGTACTCGGTGTTTTAGGACTTTTCTCCCGTATAAACCAGGTTTCCGAAGGTCATATCTGGCTACGTATGATCGCCAATCATTTTGCGATTGCTGTCGCTAATGCTCGGGCATTTGAAGAGATAGAATCATTAAAAAGGCAATTGGAAAACGAAAATGAATTTCTACGGCATGAACTCAGGGACTATAAAAACCACTCCGGCATTATCGGCCAGAGTGGGGCGCTTAGTAATACACTGCAGCAGATTGAACTGGTGGCTCCTACAGATGTCGGCGTTCTTGTATTAGGAGAATCGGGCACCGGAAAGGAACTGGTGGCTCGGGAGATACATGCCAAGAGCCTCAGGGCAAAGGCACCGTTAATCATGGTTAATTGTGCTTCTATACCCGATACTCTTTATGAAAGCGAGTTTTTTGGACATATTAAAGGGGCTTTCACCGGTGCGGTAAAGGATAGAGCCGGAAGGTTTGAAACTGCGAATGGTGGTACTTTACTGTTGGATGAAATTGGAGAAATCCCCCTGGATATGCAGGCTAAACTTTTAAGAGTTCTGCAGGAAGGTCTGTATGAACGAGTAGGAGAGGACATAACCCGGAAAACCGATGTTCGCATTATCGCGTCTACCAACAAGAATCTGAAGCATGAAGTTGAGAAAAAACGATTCCGTCAGGATCTGTATTATCGACTGAATGTTTTCCCCATTAAAATTGCTCCTTTGCGCGAAAGAAAGGAGGATATTCCGCTACTGGCCAACCACTTTATGGAGTTGCTGACCAGGAAATTGAATAAACCAAAGTTAAAGATAACCGGGAAAACCATTCAGGAGTTACAGGATTATAGCTGGCCTGGAAACATAAGGGAGTTACAGAATATCATCGAACGGGCTGTCATTTTATCAATCCACAATAAGTTAACGCTTTCAATGCCCTGGAAAGAGGAACAACGTATAAAAAACCGCAAGAAAAATGCATCCCTCGAAGAATCAGACGATGTGACCGCCATAATCCCTGATCAAGAGATGAAGGATCAACAACGCCAGAATATTCTGATCGCCTTGAGAAAAAGTAGGGGAAAAATCTATGGTAGTGACGGGGCGGCTAACCTGCTGAAGTTAAAACCGACAACCCTGTCCTATCGGATTAAGAAACTGGCGATTGAGAAAAAGGAGATCTATCAATGATTTGGGCGCCTAAGATTAAAGATCATTGTTTTGATTAGACTTGGGTTGTTTCTTTCATCTGAGTTAAGTCTCCTTGTTAATCAAGGTTTGATTCCATACTGAACCATTTCCATCGGATCACCTGAAGTTTGAGATGAGACCATACATGTCCTTTCACTCAAAACTGAATTTGCGTACGGTCAGCAATAACAGGGTCGAGAGAACTCCGGCTGACATGGCTAGCTGGAAAACCCAGGAGTAGCTTCCCGTATTATCGATCAGCCAACCACAGATTACCGGGGCAATAATGGACCCAACTCCCAGAAATACTGTCCAGAGTCCCACTACACCGCCTGAATATTCTTTTGGAAAGAGATCGGAAGCAGCGGCGGCATACACTGGCCAGACTGCACCATAACCAACCCCATAGCACGCTGTTAGAATATAAAGTGTCCAGGTGCTTCCGGAAAAGAGGATTCCCAGGACGGAACCGGCCAGGAATATACTGCACACGATCATTATTCTCCCCCTTCCAACCTTGTCGGAAAGCGGTCCAAGCAGAAGTTGCCCTACAATTCCAAAAAAAGCGATCACGGAGATAAAACTGGTCGATACTGCGTAAGCAACATTCAGTATTTCCCTGGTATAAACAGGAAGGAAAGTGAAGAGAATGATAACATTAAAACCAACCAGCAAGTATGAAACCCCAATCTTCCAGAAAATTGCCTGTCGAAAGATCTTCCTGTAAGAAGAAAGGAACTCTTTTAAACCCGGCTTGGAATTAACCTGGTCTGGTTGGTTATTGTTCGGATTTCGAACCAGGATCAAGTTCAGCAAGGCAATTCCAAGGGCTGTATACCCCAGGGCCAGCCACCCAGTTTGCCAATCAGTTGATGAAACAATGACTGGCAGCAGAATTCCCCACAGAAATACTCCCGAGCCAACTCCCATGGAGACAAATGATAATGCCGTTCCCCTCCGGTTATTCGGAACCCACTTCTGAACCAGGACAACTACCGGGGCCCAGCAAGCTGCATGTCCAAAGCCGGCAATTGATAAAAACAGGCTTGCCTGAAAAAAAGTTGCTGCAAAAGCCATCATCAGCGCCCCGATACCCAAAACTGCCGTGAATACTGTCAGGATAAGACGATAGCTGAAACAATCCGATAGTACTCCCATGGCAGGCGTACACAGGGTATAAACAAGAAAGTACACTGCGAAGATACCCCCTGCCTGTGTTTTTGAGATTTCCAGAACCGGTAACATTTCCGGCAGAAGCATTCCATATCCATATCGTATGGAAAAAGCAATGGATACGGTAAGAAAACTCGCGGCGATGATGGCTAGTATTCGTTTGTTCAAAACGGATCACCTGATAAATATTAACTGCCTAAAAAGATAAGGAAAACCATATTGGCAATATTCCATAAGCGCCTTAATAATAAACTGATGTTGCCAAAGGCAAACATACAGTAGGGCGGAGCTACGTCCCATATGCGCTTACTTAAACAAATATTACCAAGAGCAAGGATTACGGTAGGGGTTACATCCCCGCCAGAACCAACTCAAAGGCGGCCATGTAAGGCCGCCCTACCGTTTTGAAAAACTGAACTTTATCTCGAAAATCCTTATTTAAGCGCTTATGGGGTTATATCCCCGCCAGTTCGTATCATAAAGCGGCCATGTTAAGGCCGCTTTACCATTTTATATCCATACAATATCCGAAAATCGAATTCCCATATGCTGCTTTCTATTTTCGGGAATTGTATCTGTACTGCCAGTCAAAAGATTTTAAATTCAGGATCATTGTGATGAACGAATTTAACGGTGTCAATCAGATTTGATACAATAAAGTCAAAAGTGCTCCCGGATTTTTTTTTGTTCAGTATAGAGGGTAAATAGGATATAATCGATTCATGAATTCCCGGTCATCATTCCTGGTTCTCAATTGTTGACAATCATTGAGCTAAGGAATATTCAACAACTTAACGAATAGGTACTAACAGATAGAGTTTTAAAGGAAAATTGCCACTTATTAACAAACCTGACTCAAAAAAGAAATATGAAAATTAGTAAAACAGATGCCCTTGAATACCACCGAAAAAATCGACCTGGTAAAATAGAGATAAGGCCGACCAAATCCCTATTGACCTCCCGGGATTTAAGCATGGCATATAGCCCCGGGGTTTCTTATCCCTGTCTGGCCATTGAGGAGAATCCACAGCTGGCTTATGAGTATACGGCAAAGGGGAACCTGGTAGCGGTTATCACCAATGGATCAGCTGTGTTAGGGCTGGGAAACATCGGTGCTCTGGCGGGAAAACCGGTGATGGAGGGCAAAGGGGTACTGTTCAAGAAATTTGCTGATATTGATGTCTTCGATATTGAATTGAATGTGGGGAGTGCCGAAGAGTTTGTTCAGGCGGTCAAAGCCCTGGAACCGACCTTTGGTGGGATCAATCTGGAGGACATCTCTGCTCCCGACTGTTTCTATATTGAAGAGCAGCTCAAAAAACAGCTAAAAATTCCAGTCTTTCATGATGATCAGCACGGAACCGCAATTATCAGTGCAGCAGCGCTGCTCAACGCAGTGGAGCTGACTGGTAAGAAAATGGATGAGATAAAAGTGGTTTATAATGGCGCCGGAGCGGCAGGAATAGCCTGTTGTCAGCTTCATTTTTCCTTGGGGGTTAAAAAGGAAAACATCATCATGTGTGATAGTCGCGGTGTCATTTACAAAGGTCGGGAAAAGGGGATGAATCCCTATAAGGAAAAGCTTGCAGCCGCCACCGAGCATCGAACTCTAGCAGAAGCCTTGGTTGGTGCCGATGTTTTTGTGGGGATATCAGTTAAGGATGCCATGACACCGGAGATGTTAATGAGCATGGCAGACCGCCCCATCGTCTTTGCCCTGGCCAATCCGGACCCTGAAATCGACTATGATCTGGCCAAACAGACCCGTCCTGATGCTATCATCGCAACGGGACGTTCCGACTTTCCCAACCAGGTTAACAATGTTCTTGGATTCCCTTTTATTTTTCGGGGGGCACTCGACTGCCAGGCAACAGAGATTAATGAGGAGATGAAACTGGCGGCTACCAAAGCCCTGGCCGAACTTGCCAAGCAGGACGTCCCCGATTCCGTTCTCAAGGCTTATGGGGGCAAATCTTTACATTTTGGAACGGAATGCCTGATCCCAACGCCTTTTGATCCGCGAGCAATGTTATGGGTTTCACCGGCTGTGGCCGAAGCTGCTACCAGAACCGGAGTTGCCGGGAAACCCATAGAGGATATTGACAATTATCGCTATCAATTGGAAAGACTGTTGGGGATGTCCAGACAGGTCATGAGGATTGTAATCAAAAAAGCCCAGCAGGAGCCGCAGCGAATTGTTTTTCCCGAAGGAGATCACCCGCTGATCATTAGGGCAGCCCAAGCGATTTTTGATGAAAAATGCGGAAAACCCATTCTACTGGGTAAAATTGATAAAATCAGAGAGGTTATTAAACGCGAAGAACTACAGATCAATCCTGGAGATCTTACTGTCATCGATCCTGAAACATCAGATAATCTTGAGCAATACACGAATCTCTTCCTGAAACGAAGGCATAGAAAAGGAGTCACCCTTACCCAGGCCAGGCAGAGCATGTCTCTGGACCGTAATTACTTTGCTGCGGCTATGGTAAGTTCGGGCGATGCTGACACCATGCTTTCCGGAGTCACCTGCAATTATCCAAGGGTGATTCAGCCGGCCTTGGATCTCGTGGACAGGGCTCCCGGCGTCCATCGTATCAGCTCTTTGCATATGATCATGCAGAATCGGAAATTATATTTCTTTGCCGATACCATTGTAAATATTTCACCTGATGTCGAAACCCTGGTAGAAATCGCTCTGCAAACAGCCAATTTTGCCCGTGAGCTTGACATCGAGCCCCGAGTGGCGCTTTTGTCCTACTCAAATTTCGGATCATCAAGAAATGCAGAAACAACCAGGATTGCGCAAGCCATCCAGACTATTAAGAGGATTGATCCGGAGCTAAATGTTGATGGGGAGATGATGGTGGATTTTGCAGTTAACCCGGAACTGAGAGAACAGTATTATCCTTTTTCCACACTTAAAGGTGCCGCGAATGTTTTTATTTTCCCGGAATTAAACAGCGCCAATATCGCCTCGCGTATGATGAACCGCTTGGGAAATGCCGAAAAGGTTGGACCGATATTAACAGGTTTCGACAAGTCGGTTCATGTCCTGCATCGTGGTTGTGACATGCAAGAGATCATGAACATGGCAGCCATCGCCGCCATGGACGCCATCAAGAAAAAGAATTCGAAGTAACTGACGGTAAATTAGTTCATATTGCTGTCGAATAAAACCACTCATTATTGAAAACAGAATTGTTGAGAGTAATGGCAAGTCAAAAATGTCTGATTATCATCGTGCTCCTGATAAGTTCAATCCAGGTTAATCTCTTCGCCAATGAACCCGGCGGAAAACCGCTTGCCCGGAAAGGAGTGATAAATCTGGCGACCTGGGATCTGATTCATAATGGGCCTTTAGCACTTGATGGGGAATGGGAATTCTATTGGAAACAGCTGTTGAATCCCGATGATTTTGAAGACCAGGCTAAAACGGACAGAACGGTTTTTGCCCCCGTTCCCGGTTACTGGAACGACTATGATATCAACGGACTGGAATTTGGGTCCAACGGTTATGCCACTTATCGGTTGTTAGCTACTGATGTGACACCCGGGCAGGTTGTTTCCCTGGATATTTCAACCATTAACACTGCATTCATCCTTTTTGTTAATGGAGAAATCATTGCACGATGTGGCACGGTCGAGAGATCGAGAGAATTGTCCAAACCCCATGCCTGTCCTGAAATCCTCAGTTTTTCTGTAAGCAAAGATACCATTGAGTTTATTTTCCAGATTTCCAATTATCACCATGAAAACGGTGGTTTCTGGCATGGATTGACCATGGGCAGTCTGAATGACATCTCCCGGGTTGCGTCCAGAAGAGTGGCTCTGGATCTGTTTCTAATCGGTTCAATATTCATCATCGGATTGTATCATTTGGGTCTATTTAGGTTACGACCAAAAGATCCCTCAACCCTGTTTTTTGGGCTGTTCTGCCTGTTGATCGCCTTGCGTACCAGTTTCCATAACGCCACTTTTTTTTATAACATTCTGCCGGATTTCAACTGGCAGTTATATCTTAAGATGGATTACGCCACTCTATATCTCCCTCTCATTACGTTTACTCTTTTTTTTCAGAGGCTCTATCACCAGGAATTCTCAAAAGCAGTTCTTAAACTGATTATCTTCTGCAGTGTGATCTTTGGGGCCATCACGATTGTTACACCGACCTATATTTTTTCCAGAACGCTTTATCTATTTCAGATTATCATTCTGCTATCCTGTCTCTATGTGCTCTATGTCATGATACTGGCTCTTATTCACAAGAGAGAAGGAGCCAACATGGTTTTGGGAGGATGTCTGATTCTGATAATCAGCGTGATAAATGATATATTACACGCCCAAGCTATTATCAACACCTTTTTTGTAACCAGTTCCGGTTTGTTTGCTTTTATTTTCTCACAGGCATATGTCATCTCCCAACGATCCGCCATCGCCTTTGAGACAGCCGAAATTCTCACCATGAAGCTTGAGCAGAAAGTGCATGATCAAACAGCGGCCATCAGGGATCTGTTGGACAACACCGGTCAGGGGATTTTCAGTTTTGGTCGAGATTTTATCATTCAGAAATATGCCTCCAAAGCTACCCAATCCATTTTTGGAAAAGTCATTACCGGTGAACATGCTGTCGAGTTATTGTTCCCCGGAAAAAGCAGTGCAATTAAAGGTTATCTCGATGTGGCATTCGAAAGCGAGGGAAAATTGCGTCTGGTCAAAGATGTTCTGCCAGTCGAACTAAAGAAAAAAAAGCAGTTCTATGATATTTCCTATCGCTGGATTCCGCCAGGGAAAACGACCCCGGGGCAAATTATGGTTATCCTTACAGACGTGACTGTAAAACGAAAATTGGAGAAGATGCTGGAGAAAGATGAACAGAGGAATCAGAAGATTATCCCTATTGCCAAGGATCGCTACGGATTTCTGCGATTTTATAACAGCATCCAGGACCAGTTGCATCACATTGACGAAACCTTAAAAACAGATCCGGCACGTTTTTCAATAAATGACTTATCGCGAATATTTCACACCATCAAAGGCGGAACGGCTGCATATGGGATATTCAAGGTCTCAAACATGGCTCATGCTGTTGAATCGATGTTTGAGGAGAAAAACATTCCCGGCGGGATTCTCACCAAAGAGATCATAAAGGAAGTACACCAGCGGATAGCTAAGATGGAGGAATTGTTTCAGGAAGAGCTTGAGGAGATAGGAGACCTGATACCAAAAGAGTTGTTGCAGGTGAGCCACACCAGTTTCTATACCATCTCTGAAACCAAGGTTAAACAGGTTGAACAATTGGTCAAGGCTCTATTGAGTGATAATAATGAACTGAATGATGCTATCAATAACCTGAGAAAACAGCCCATGCGAAATCTGATGAAAAAGGTGATATCAGACGCAAAAGACCTTGCCTTCCAAAAAGGAAAACAGGTCGAGGTACACTATTCAGGGGAGAGAACCGAGATCATCCACGCCCAATTCGAAGGATTCTTTTGCAATCTGATTCACCTGATCAGAAACGCGATCGATCACGGGATCGAATCTCCCATCGCCCGCAAAATGGCTGGAAAACCGGAAACGGGAATACTGAATATCCAAGTTAATATAGAAAACGGATTTTTTAAAATGGTGTTTGCAGATGATGGAGTCGGTATCGATATTCAGGCGGTAAAACAAAAGGCGTTGGAAAAACGGATAATAACACGGGATCAGCATGAAACCATGGCAGATCATGAAGCAATCAATCTTATTTTTGGACCCAACTTTTCGACCAGAGATGAACTAACCCAGATATCCGGTCGTGGTATCGGCATGAATGCCGTTTATGCCTCCATTAAGGAACTAGGAGGATCTGTCACGATTTCATCGGAACTAAACAAGGGAACCTCTTTTACAATTCTGATCCCCATCGAGTCTTAGAAGCTCTTGCTCCAACTCAAGAACTCCCCTGCCTCATCCATATCTTGACCTAAAAATAGGTATGGTTGTTTAACCAGGTATTACTATCTGACTAAAACAGAGCCCAATGACTTTTCCTGTATGATTATGAAGTGACTGGCGTTTTGAATTTAAATTGTTCCTTTTGCAGATCCAAATCCTTTTGAAGGGTGCCATTAACGGATTTGGTATTTTCTCATGATCTTTGCTGCAATCTCCCCGATAACCTCTCTAATGTGTGGTGGTTCAATGACTTCAATATTGTCGCCATAGCTGAGAATCATTGAATATACCCAGAAATCCTCGGGGAATGAGGCCTTGATGACCAAAAAACCTTCCTCATCCTCTTTGATCTGTTCTTGAAAAAAATATTCTTCAACCCGCATTCGAACGCTGACAGGGAATCTCAAAATCAGATCGACAACAGGTTGGCTGCTGCTGCCTTTCTCCTTGGTAAAATCCTTGAAGGAGATCTTTCGTCGCAGAAAGGTCCGATCCAACAGGTTCAACTCTTTTATTCTGGAGAGGCGAAAAACCCGTCCATCTTTTTTCAATTGGCAATATCCGAACAGGTACCAGTTATATCCCTTAAACATGAGGGTCATCGGCTCCACTGTTCGCTGTATTTCTTCACCTTTAAGGTTGGTGTAGTTAATCGATATCAGGCGGGAGGTTACGATGGCTTTATTTAGCTGCTGTATTCTGGCTTGCATCGCTTCATTATATCCCCAGGGAAGATAATCGATCACCAGTTGTTCCATCTGCAGATCCAATTCCTCTTTTTTATCCCCGGGAACCAGGCTGCGGATCTTCTCCATGGCCTGTTCCATCCCCTGACCCCTCACTGTGGAATTGACCCCCTTGAGAGCTGTCAGGATAGAGCGGCTGTCTTCCAGGGTTAACAACTGGTGATTGAGCTTGTAGTTCTCCATGATACTGAATCCACCACCTGTTCCCTGGCTGGAGACGATGGGGATTCCAGCCTCGTTGATGGCATCCACATCACGGTAGATGGTTCGCAGGGAAACCTCGAATCTTTCAGCCAGTTCTCTTGCGGTGATATTTTTACGATTCAACAGGGTTACCACTATTGAGAGCATGCGATCAATTCTCATCGATTCTTCACCCCAGCTTTAAAATCGCTTTTTCAGCAATATTTCTGCTGCTGTTGCCCACCATGACTTGAAATTCACCCGGTTCAGCGATCCACTGTCCCTTATTATCGTCAAAGAAGGCAAAACTGCTGAAATCCAGTTGAAGGGTTATTTCTTTGGACTCTCCCGGTAGCAGATGAACTTTCTCAAATCCTTTCAATTCCTTATCCGGCCGGGGCAATGATGATTCCGGATCTTTGACATAAAGCTGGACAACTTCCGAACCTGCCCTTTGACCGGTATTTTTAATCTTTATTGTCGCCGCAATCTTATCACCCTCTGTAAGCCTGGAGACTGGAATTGAAGTCTCCGAAAGGCTGAGTTGGGAAAGCTCAAATGAAGTGAATGACAATCCAAATCCGAAAGGGAATTGGGGGGTAACCCTGTTAGTATCAAAATGACGATAGCCGACCATCAGTTTCTCCCCGTATTCCATATCACGAATCCTGCGGAATTTGGGTTTTCCTTGGGGTCCAATTATCCTGAATACCGAGATTTTATCCGGTTTTTTGACATAGTATTTTACTGATTCAAAATCAGCCCATTTTTTTGCCATGGTAAACGGTAGCTTCCCGGATGGATTTACTGACCCGAACAGAACCTCTGCCACCGCTTTGCCGCCTTGCTCCCCAAGAAAAAAACAGTGCATCAGCGCGGGAACCTGGGTCAGCCATGATTCAGTCTCAACCCCGGTTCCGGTGGTAAGGGTTACGATTGTCTTGCTGTTTAAGGCAGCGATTTCCTTAATTAATCGGCTCTGCAGATAAGGCAGCTCCCAACTTTTATCATAACACTCACTTTCATCTTGGCTGGTAAAGCCGACTGCAACGACTGCAACATCCGCCTCTTCAACCATTTTTTGTTCACTGTGTGTTAACCTATTCAAATCGGCTTCGATGTAATTGATTTCAACGGAATCACCAGCGACTGCTCTGATGCCCTCCAAGATGGAGACAGGTTCAAAACTTTTAATACAACATGATCCGCCACCACAGGTAGTGGTTTCTTTTGCCATTTTGCCCACAACGGCAATTCTGGTAATAGCCTCTCTGTTTAATGGAAGCAGGTTGTTCTCGTTTTTTAGAAGGACAATCGCCTCACGAGCCGTATCCAGTGAAACCTGGCTGTGCTCCTCGCTATACTCAGGGTATTGGTGATCCTTCAAGGGCCGATTATAGATTCCCATTTCGAAGAAGGTTTTCAACAGGTTACGGACTGGCCTGTCAATGTCCTTTTCGGTTAAGCGCCCCTTATTTATCAGTTCTTTAATTCTTTTAAACGTGAGAAAATCCGCCTTGGGCATCTCCAGATCCATCCCGGCTTTCAACGGCCCTTCGGTACTGTACAGGCTTATCCAGTCGGATATCACAAAGCCATCAAACCCCCATTCATCCCTGAGAATCCGGGTTAACAACTCATGGTTCTCACTGGCCCAACTGCCATTGACCGGATTATAGGATGACATCACCGATTTTGTCCCTCCCCTTTGCACGGCCGTCTTGAATGCCGGATAATAGATCTCCTGCAATGTTCTTTCATCCACTTTGGAATTGATACGATGACGATCATAATCGGAATTGTTACAGGCAAAATGTTTGACAGTGGTGATAACACCCATGCGCTGCACCGCTTTAATGTAGGGAATAGCCAATTCACCAGCTAGAAACGGATCTTCGCCCATATATTCGAAATTCCGGCCGCAGGTGGGGACACGATAGATATTAACCCCGGGGCCCAGAAGAATGGATACTCCCTTAGCCCGGCATTCCTTGGCTATGGTCTCCCCGGCCTGATCCAGCAAATTCCGGTTCCAGGTGGCAGCCATGGCAATGGGAACCGGAAATGCAGTTGCTCTTTGAAAACAACGAACACCGGCTGAAGCATCACTACACCACACTTTTGGCAGTTTGAGCCGTTCGGTAGCTTTGATAGCGAGGTTATCCTCTCCCCCCAACATATTGACTTTCTCCTCAAGGGTCATCTGTTGCAGGATAATCTCCGCATTTTTTTCGGCAGGAAGGCTGTGATCAACATCCGGCACAATATGAGAATCCTCCAGCCGGTTTCCGGACATGGCAAACGATGAATTGGCATCCGCGCTCATCTGGTTTTGAACCGTTTGCTTAATAAGTTGATCAAACATCTTTTTCTTCCTTTTTAAAATATTCTTACAGACGAACAATAACAGGTAGGTAACCATTCCTAAAATCTAATTTCTCTATCTTGGCAACAAATGACAATTCATACAAGTCAAGAATATACACTCAGGGGGTAAATATGCTCTACGCTGCAAAACATTGACCGGTTTGGATTCATGGGCTGAATCTGATCTTTTGTTAAGCCTAATGTTAAATGAATGAGCTTTTAACATATTGAACGCCTTCAGCGTTCCTTTGGCTGGGGTGATTGAATACCCAGGGTGGCGTTCGCAAGCTCACTGACCCTGGGCTATTGATCTTTGTCCCCTTCGGGGAATATCAAGCCGAAATCGTACGGAGAAAACACCCCAACGGGATTTAAATGCTCACAGCCTGGGCTCAGCGAACTTATGAGCACTACTCCAGGATAAGTAAAGCACCACAATTATCAGTACTCTGAAGGAGTTCCATCAGCTCTTTTGAGCCATAGAACAAATTTACCCTGATACTCACTCGAGGTAAATCTGTTCTAAAGCTAAAAAGGTATTAGGATGACTGTCTGGAGTCTCACATTGTCCCCTGTCATGGCAGATCCCCAGTCAGGCGGAGGACAGGCTCAATTCGTTAATTAGGGAGAGATACGGCTGATCGGATAACAATCTGAGATGGCTCTCATTCATGAATTTGTTATTCCGGGCTTATAGACTGTTAATATCAGTGTATAAAAACGTGGGGTGGATCATGAGAGGCTATTTATGCGCCTTCGAACAAAGCGACTGATCCACCTTTAACTGAAAAATTGAATTGTTGAACAACTTGTAGAGCCTGAATCCATAATGACGGATCAGGCTTGCGCTCCTCCTTCAGGGTGGCGTATGGTGCGTTTATTGACGATGTTCGAAATCCCGAGTACTACCAGTACAATTACAATAATGCAGGTACACATGGCATTGGCGCTGGCTGTCCAACCGTCATTGTCCAGCATGATGATTTCAATGGCTGCCAGATGCACCGATGCGGAGACCAGAAAGATCACTGCGCTGATCGTAGTCATGGAGCGCATGAAAAAGTAGGTAAAGTTCTGGAAAAACGCAACGCGCGCCAATGGGAATATAATCCTGAAGAATGTCCTGATGGTATCACCTCCCAGGCTGATCGATGCTTCCTCGATTGAGGGATCAATGTTTCTCAGATTAGAAATACTGGAAAGAACTCCCAGGGTGAAATTACAGACAACAATATTGATTACGATTATCCAGGGTGTTCCGAAGAAGAAATAATAGGGCTTGTTAAAGGCCAGTATGTATCCCAGTCCCATCACCAGACCGGGTATCGCTGCCGGCATCACCGAAAAGAAATAGAGTGTTTGTTTAAAAAACGGCTTGCGGGTCTCCATGACATAGGCAGCTACCAGTGTGGCAAATGATCCGATAATACCGACAATGACCGAGATCCAGAAACTGGTCCATATGGCTGAATAGCCGCCAATGGATGGAAAGGTATAGTGATCCAGGGTCAACGACCAGTCATAGGGCCAGACCTTAACAAATGATCCAATGATAACTGTTGCGAAAATCAGAATAATGGAAGCCGAAACCAAAACGGAATAGCTGGTGAAGCTGATTTTCTTCAATAGTTTTGATGGTGGAATAAAAGGTCGTGCGGCTCCACTGATCATTGAGAATGATTTTCTGGAGATATAGTAGTTCAATAAAAAAGCCATCATAGACGGCACCAGCAGGATGATGGCGATGGTTGCTCCCAGATCAAATCGATACAGGTTGGTTACCTGTGAATATATTTCTGTTGCCAGCACATTATAGTTGCCGCCGATGACCACGGGATTACCAAAATCGGTGATAGTCAAGTTGAATGTCAGGGCCGCAGCACTAAAAATCCCATATTTGGCCGATGGCAATGTGATTTTCGTAAATACTTTGAAGGGCGACGCTCCCAGGCTTTCCGCTGCTTCATCCAGTCTGATATCCACTGCTGACAGAGTGGTGAACAGGATAACGAAAGAGTGGGGAAGACAATAGAGTATTTCGGAGACGATGATCCCCGTGGGGCCATAAATATTCCAGTCGGTTTCAAATAGGTGTGAGGTAATCAATCCGTTGCGGCCAAAGAGATATATCAATGCCAGAGCCTGCATAATGGATGGGGCGATCAACGGCATCATGATGATCGACCTGAAGGCCGTTTTCCCTTTAATTGTTGTCCTGGTCAGGGCATACGCAAAGAAAAATGTGATCACCGTTACAAATACAGTTGTGACGAAAGAGACATACAGACTGTGCCACAATGCATTCAAGGTATAGGTCGTGGTAAAATACTTGTAGAAATTATCAAGGGTGAAGGTTGCCAGGCTGACAACACCGTCCTTGAAAAAACTGAGCTGCAGGATGCTGAAGATGGGAAAAATCAGGAAAAATGCCAGAAGCAGACCAATTACGATGGTTACAGCCGGTACCACAAATCGATCCATCTCCAGCCTGCGGGCTGGAACTTCATATTGTTGTTCTATAGTCGACCTTATTGTTATGCTCATTGTAACATTGGGATCGGTGTTAGTTTATTGATTAAGTAAGATTTCCGGGTTTTTCCGTATACAGGTGAAACTTATCCGGCGGAAAATGCAACTTGATTTTATCACCCCGTCTTAATTCCAACCGTTCAAATTCATTCTCTGTTATGTCCACATTCATTTCTATTCCATCAATCGTAAAAGTGATCTGAACCACAGCACCCAGAAACGTAATAACTTCAGCAATGACGTCGACGATATTGCTCTTCTCCACCTGTTGCATATTGGTTTGATCAGAGATCAGTTCAATCTTTTCCGGTCGGATTGCCAGGTAGACAGTGTTTTGTTTGATTTCCTCCAATCCGTTTATTTTAAAGCTGTAGCCATCAATTTTTACAGACGAACCCTCTTTTCTGCCAGCAATAAAATTGGAGGTGCCGACAAAACCGGCAACAAAACTGGATTCCGGAGCCTTGTATATGTCCCAGGGAGACCCAATCTGTCGGATTTCACCATTTTTCATAATGGCAACCCGGTCCGCCATGGATAAGGCTTCCTCCTGATCATGGGTTACATAGATCATGGTAATCCCCAACTCCTTTTGCAGTCTTTTAATGACAGTTCGCAGTCTTACCCTGATCTTGGCATCCAGGGCGCTTAAAGGTTCATCCAACAACAGGACTTTCGGTTTTATTGCAATGGCCCGTCCCAGCGCTACTCTTTGCTGCTGACCACCGCTTAGCTGAGCGGGATAATGGGTCTTCCATTCGGTTAATCCTACCAGTTTGAGAATCTCCTTAACCCTGCCGTCAATCTCTTTGTTTGGCATTTTCCTCATTTTCAGCCCAAAGGCAACATTCTGCTGAACAGTCATGTTGGGAAACAGCGCATAAGACTGGAATACTATCCCAAAATCCCTTTTTTGAGGAATGATATTGTTGATAACTTTGTCATCGTATTTGAGAACGCCGGAACTGGGTTGCTCAAAACCGGTAATGATTCTCAACAAGGTTGTCTTACCGCAGCCACTAGGGCCCAAAAAACAGAGAAACTCCCCGGGATCAATCTCTAAATTCACATTTTTTACGGCAACAAGAGATCCGAAATTTTTATTGATATTTTCTAAAACCAGCTTTTGGGACATAAAATACCTTTGTTCAAGAATCATTCAAAGCATCCGGGGAAAAGGAAGTGAATAGGGATTGATCCTGATTTCCCCACAATCGAACTCCATGCTTTAAATTATGATTGGATTTTTCTACAGAGGTAACGGGCAGGCTGAACCCTGCCCCGAAAATACTTACTTTAAGAAGAGGTCTGACCAAACGTTCAGGATCTTTTCCCTGTTTTTTGACTGCCAGGGAAAGTCCATGGGAGCTAAGTTAACTGTTTCAATCGGGGGAAGCTCCTTTGGTCCGCCAATTCCCGGATAAGTAACACCAAGTTTAAATTTAGCGTATTCTTCCATGGCATTTTTACTAATAGCCCAATCAAGGAATTTCTTGGCCGCTTCTTTATGTTTTGCACCATTCGCCAATCCATTCGCTTCCAATTCATAACCTACACCTTCGGCCGGCAAAGCAAGTTCTACTGGAAAGCCTTTTTCCTTGAGAGATGTAAAAACAAAGGCAAGCGAACAACCAACGGCATATTCTCCCGCTGCCGTCAATTTTGCTGGTTTGGAACCGCTTTTGATGTATTGCCCCATATTTTCATCCAGTTTCTTGAGAAAGTCCCAGGCCAAATTATCCTCAATCGGCTTGGATTTATAGTCCGGGTCCATTATGACCAGCAGACTGGCGATTTGCAGGAAACCTGTTCCGGAACTGGCCGGGTTTGGCATGATCAGAAGACCTTTATAGCCGGGATTCAAAAGATCGTTCCAACTCTTCGGCATGGGCAGATTCTTGGATTGGAGAACCTGCTGATTGCCTACAAATGCTGCTGCATAAAGATCTATCGCTGTCCAGTAGCCATCGGGATCTTTGAAGTTTGCTGGAATCATTTCCCAATTCTTGGGCTTATAAGGCTCCAACATTCCTTTATCTACAAATTCTGCCATGTTGGTAAGTCCCCAGCCCCAAATTACGTCAACCTGAGGGTTGCTCTTTTCAGCCAGCATTCGAGCTCCCAACTCACCGGTTGAAAGACGAATCGCCTTGATATCAAGATCGGGGAGCTCCTTCTCTGCCAACGCCAGGTACTTGACAATCTCATCATTTTCCAAAGATGTGTAAATTATGACCGTATCCTTTGCCAATGCTGAACCTGCAAAACAAAACAGGGCTAAAATTGAAGTAATAATTGATAACCAAACAGTTTTCATCGTTTCCTCCTTTTTTTGTTTAATTTTTTTGCACCCAAAAACGAATCTCCTTTATTTTAAGTAGCCTGTCAAGAATTACCTACCTGCACGATCAACATTTCAGCATAAGTGACCTGCAGTTTTATCGGCTCATTACTATAAAATTAAGACATAAAAGTCAATCGGGGATTAAAAAAAATGAGGTTGGTTTTAAATTTTGGGTGTTATTTGTCTGCTTAAATGATACCGGAATTCCGATTTTAAAAATTGACGTTGGGATTAAAGGTTTCCATGGAAATGGCTTGTTAGAGATATTACACAATTTTATGAAATCTCAGATAGTATCCTTTTTTAAGTAGCGGTAGAGCATGGTCGTCAGTTCACTGATCAGTCGTTCCTCCTCCATCTGCAACCCTAACAATTTGAGCCGATGAACCACATTTGCTATGGAGCTGTATATCATAAAAACGGCGGCATCAATATCCTGAACACAAATTCTCCTTTTCAGATTGGAAAGGATAGACTTGATCTGTTCTCTCTCCTTTTTTTCTGCCGCATCAAATACCTCTTTTACCTCAGGATCATAATAGAGCATGGAGTAAATCATCCTGAAAAAATCCGGTGAAAGCTCAAATGCTTTTAAGGTGTTGTTGATATAATAACGAATAATCTCTTTCAGATCCCAATCTTTCCAGCCTTTCTCCATGGGCTGACTGAAAACCTCTGTTTGGAATCGCTGATGAAACTCGGTAATGATTTCCAGTAAAAGTGCTTTCTTATCCTTAAAATAGGAGTAAAAACTGCCAACGGAAACTCCCGCTGCTAATGCTATTTGATTTGAGTTAACAGGATAGAATCCCTTTTCTGCGAATAATTTTTCAGCTGCAGCTTTTATCCGTTGCTTTTTTTCTATGCTTCTCTGTTGCCTGGGAATTCGAACCTCTTGCTTGATACCTGCCATACTCCCCCTGGACATGATAATTTCCTGATTTGCCTCTGTTGTTGACAAACATGAATAATATATCGTATTTATCTGGCTATCAACACGATATTTTATTCATGTTTCTGCCAGCGAATCATAATCCCGGTGAAACTGTCAAGCGGAGAGGAATCGGGTATTCATCAAATCAAAGGAGGAGAGATGGCATTTTCAAGAGAGGTTTCAGAGAAGGCGAGAGAGCTGCACGATGATTCCATTATCATTGATGGCTGTTCTTTTTTTTGTGAAGGATATAACGATAATCTGCGGGCTTCGGGATTAACCGCTTTAAACATCACGGTCCCCCATCCTTCGGATGATGTGGAAGCAGCCGTTAAGCACATTGCGGACTATTACGAAGTAATTCGTCGAAATCCGAAACTGGTATTGATTGAAACGGCTGATGATATCTTAACAGCGAAGCAGCAGGGTGAGGTCGGCATTATTGTTGGCTTTCAAAATTCACGCCCCATGGCGCACTACTATATTGGCAGTATGGTTGATGTCTTTTACAGGTTAGGAGCCCGGGTGGTTGTTTTGGCATACAATGACCGCAATTTTGCTGCCGACGGTTGTGTAACAGGTACCGATGCCGGATTGAGCAGGGAGGGCAAGGAGCTCATCAGGGAGATGAATCGGGCGGGGATTGTAATTGATTGTTCCCATACTGGTATTCGATCCAGTCTGGAGGCAATAGAACTGAGTGAAGCCCCCTGTGTTTTTTCCCATTCCAATCCCAAAGTCAGAAGTAACCAGCCCAGGAATGTTACAGATGAACAGATCAGGAAAGTTGCTGCAAAAGACGGAATTGTTGCACTGACACCTTTTCCGCCGCTAAATTGGGATGGCGGTAAGGTTGTCCCAACCCTGGATGACTTCCTGGACAACATTCAATATGTTGTCGACATGGTAGGCGTGGATCATGCCGCCATCGGCACCGACAAAGAGGCAACTCCCGGGGCTTATCCACGGGACCTGATTCTGAGAGAGCTGGAGCATCTACCGAGATCGGTGGGAGATTATTACAACAATTTTGCCGGGAATGCCGAAGCGGTCAATCTGGAAGGGTTTCCGGGGTTGGCGTTTTTCCCGCTTATTACCCAGGGACTATTGGACAGGGGGTTTGATGATGAGTCAATCAGGAAGATCCTGGGATTGAATTTCTTACGGATTTTTAAAGAGGTCTGGAAATAGGAGCTGTTTATGACGATCGGATTGTTTTCTGTCTTTTTACTTTTATTCCCGGCATTTGCGCTCTATAGCTGTCACAAAAGTGCAATCATCGATAAAATCGGGGCAGGAATGTTGTGCTTTGCCGTGGGAATTTTACTGGGTAATTTAGGAATACTACCGGAGGGCATTAAAGGCACCCGGGAGCTTTTTATGCATATCACCGTGCCGCTTTCCATTCCGTTGATGATTTTTTCCACCGATTTTAAACGTTGGACGAAACTGGCAGGAAAAAGTTTGCTCTCATTTTGTCTGATAGCCCTGTCTGTGATGCTGGTCTCGTTTTTAGCTTTTTTTCTGTTCAAATCCAGAATTGATGAAGCCTGGAAGATTGCAGGCATGTTTATCGGTGGCTATACCGGTGCCACCCCAAACTTCTTTGCCGTTGCCATGGCTTTGAAGGTTGATGAGCAGATGCTGGTGCTGGCAAATGCCGCAGCCTGGCTGGTGGAAGTCCCCTGGTTTATCTTTATTCTTGCAGCGTCACAAAGGGTAATCGGCAAATTTCTGCTTCCGTTTTGCAGTGCGGATACTGTCACAAGTATTGATTCCCTTGATGCCATTAATACTTGTGAAAAAGATAAAGCTTCGATATCGGATTATTCGGAGATGTTGAAACCTGAAAAACTGGTGCCTCTGATTAAAGCCCTGGTTTTAGCGATGATTATTTTCGGTATTGGCTTTGGAGCGTATTCGGTGACACCTGAAAGTTACAATATGGCGGTTTTAATGCTGACCATCACCACCCTGGGTATTTTCAGCTCTTTTATTCCGGCTGTACGCAATATTGATAAGTCTTTTCAGCTGGGACAATATATTATCCTGATATTCTGTGTGGCCATCGGAACGACAGCGGATTTTAACATGCTACTCAGCTCATCGCCCACCATAATCCTGTTTGCTGCAGTTGTACTGTACGGAGCCTGGTTGCTCCACATTTTGCTATCCCGACTGTTCGGCATTGACACCGACACTCAGATTATCACTTCCGTTGCTGCTATCTTTTCTCCCGTTTTTGTACCGCTGGTAGCTTCATCCCTGAAAAACAGGGAAGTTATTGTCTCCGGTCTTGCTGCGGGTATTTTGGGTTACGCATCAGGAAATTATCTGGGAATCACTTTTGCTCATCTGCTAAAAGCGTTTTACTAAATGGATAAAAAGTCAGGAATAAATATGAATAAAAATCAAATACCGGTAGCCGTTTCCCTGATGGGAAAAGAGTGCTATCCGCAACCTATTCCCGGGCGATACCTGTTGCTGGGCAAACTGGTACTTTGGGAAGCAAAAAGGAAATATCTGAAAAATCCAAATGAACGGTATACCATCTGGTATGGCCGCTTGTTATCCTATGCCAACCGGTTTGAGGAAGCGTTTGCAGTTTATGATGATGGTATCAAGCGGTTCCCGGATTCTTTCAGATTATACAGGCACCGGGGACACCGGCATATATCAACCTATCAATTGGATAAGGCTGTCTGTGATTTTAATAAAGCTGCCGAACTGGTTGAAGGAAAACCGCTTGAATGGGAAACGGACGGGATCAGGTGTCGCCTGCCCATTCCACCGGAACGAACCCAATGGCAGATCTTTTACCATCAGAATGTTGCCAAATACTTGGTGGGAGATTACCAAGGGGCCTTAAGCGCAGCAGAGCGATGTATGGAGTACAACGAAAATGATGATGATCTCATAGCAACCACCTGCTGGATTCACACCAATTTACTACGCCTGGGAAGAAATGAAGAAGCGCAAAAGATCATGGATAATCTGCCGTCAGGTTTAAAGGCGAAGGAGAGCAAAATGTACTATAATCGGTTGCTGGTTTACAAAGGAGAGCTAAAGCCCGAAGCCCTGCTTGAACCTGTTGCGGGGGTAAGTGCCTATGAATCGCAGATTACGGATGTAACACTGAGATATGGTATGGCGCTTTATTATAATCTGAAGGGCGATAAAGACAGGGCACAGGTTCTTTATAAAAACCTGTTAAAAGAGAGCAGGCAGTGGTCTGCATTTGCACACATTGCCGCTGAAGTTGATCTGTTGGCATTGGAAAAACTGAATCTCAAAAAGGAGAATGGATGATTGCCGATCAAAAAACAAAGAACTGGAAGCAATCTATTCTTCTGAAAATCGCCGGCTTCTATCTATTCCAGGGATTCTATTTCACTGCCCTGGGGTTATACAAAGACAATTTCCTGGTCGAAAATGGATTAAATCCCGGAACCTTCGCCCTGGTAACGGCTTTGCTGATCCTGCCCAATTACCTGAAAATGTTGCTTGTCATCGTGAGTGACCGGTTTCCCATCAAAAAGTTAAGGCGAAAGCCCTATATCCTGATCGGAGCCGTTCTTTATATTCCCTGCTTTGCCGGGCTGATTCTAACCCATAACGAGGAGGCTATTACCTGGAGCTGGGTGTTCTTTGTAATCATGACAGGATGGGTATGGGTGCTGGTTGACGGTACTCTGGATGCCTTGACTGTGGATGTCACGCCTGACAATAAAATGGGAATTGTACAGGGCAGTACCTGGGGAGCGCGAGGAATCGGGAGCGTCCTGGGCGCCTTGGTGATTATGATGATTGGTACCTCATTGGGATGGAAAGTGGGGTTGGCCATCGTAGGACTATTTGCAATACTTCAGGCGCTGTTCGGCTTGTTGATAAAAGAGAGACGGGTCGAAAAAAAAGATCTGCCGGAGTTCACATCCCTGCTTAAAGAGACCTTTACCCGTAAAGAGGTTCTAATGGGATTACTATTTGTTGTGGTGGCCATGACCACCACAGCTCCGTACATGTTTTTTATCCCTCTGTTTGGCGGGGACGGAGTTGTTACTCTGACAAAATCGCAGCTGGGCATTGCTTATGCCTTGGCGATGATCGGAACGTTTTTCGGAGCCACCATTTTCGGAAAAATCAGTGATATGATTGGAGCCCGTAAAACATTTACCATCTGCGCCATTCTGTATTGGATCGGGGTTTCCCTGTTCCTGTTGATTGATGCGCAATCGGATATCACCTTTTGTTATATGATCGTGGCAGTTTTCGGTATGAACCTGGGAGCTTTTATGGCGCCGGTTAACCGGATTTCCATGGAGCTGTCCGAAGCAATTTCCGCAGATAAACCCGGAATAGAAGGGTTTATGTTTTCCACCTTTTCTTCCGTATCCAATTTCGGGACTGCGGCCTTTGGCGGGCTGATCATTGGGTTTGGTACCAGTTTTCTTGATCTTGGATTAACGTCCGCTTTTTTTCTGGTTTTTCCCTTAACCCTTACCGCCTCTGTTTTATTAAAATATGTCGATCCCTGGGTCCCTTCAAAAACGTGACTGAGGTAGCCATTCACTCAGCCAGTATAGCGCCCTTGCCTGGGCGCCGGGATAACGTGACCGGTACCGCTTTTATTTGGACTTTATAAAAGCAACGATGTCGTCGATTGCCACTTTTGACTGGGAAAACAGTCTATCCATACTTAAAAAACCATGAATCATTCCCTGGTAACGATTGTGTTTGGCGGGTACTCCTGCGCTTTCCAGTTTCCGGGCATAGGCTTCGCCTTCATCCCTTAATACATCAAATTCTGCTGTAAGCACCATGGCAGGAGGCAGATTTTCAAGGTTTTCTGCCAGCAGAGGAGAGGCATAAACATTTTGCCAATCTTCCATACGGGGCAAATACATCGACCGGAATATCTCTATATAGCGTCGTGTCAAATAATATCCGTTACCGAAATGCTGATGTGATTCTGTTGTCAGATCCGCCAAATTGGTAGCCGGATATATCAGGATTTGAGCCGTTATCCCCGGTCCGCCTTTATCACGGGACATTAACGAGACAACAGCGGCAAGATTGCCACCGGCGCTGTCGCCGGCCACAAAGATGCGGGATGTATCGCCGTTAAAGGTTGCAGCATTTTGTGATACCCACTCTAAGGCAGCATATGCATCATTAGCTGCAGCCGGGAAGGCATGTTCGGGAGCCAGTCGATAATCCACCGAAACCACGACTGCTGAAGACTTTTTTGCCAGGAAGCGGCAGATGTTGTCATGAGAATCAAGGTTCCCCAACATCCAGCCCCCACCATGATAATAGATGACTACCGGCAGGTTTGATTGTTGCCGGGGAATATAAATTCGGACTGGAACCGGACCGGCCGGACCTGGAAACGTTGTGTTGCGAATCTGATCGATGGGAGTCGGTGAACCTTTTAAAAGCGCGCCGCTTTTTGCAGATTTCTCCCGAATCTGTTCCGGAGTTTTCCCATCTTCAAAGGGATCAATATTACTGATTTCAATAAATTTCAGCAGGATTGCCGCATTTGTGTCGAGGGTACCATATTCAGTTTTTCTCCAATCTCTTACCAGGACTATTCCTAAAATTATCAAACCAGCAATAATGGAAGATAAAACAAAAATAACTTTTCTGACTGTCATGTTTCTCCTTCATTTTAAAACTATTCAGATACCCGGCGTCCGGAGCATTCCCTGTTTCTCAGCAGCGTCCCAATCCAAAAATCAATAATTGTTTCGAGAGGTATCCGGATAACTATTTTTAAAAGAACCTGAGTACGGGACCAAATGCTGGATTTTTCAATTCTCGCATTTTTATGTAAATCCGCTTGTTCTGATTTTCTATAGCAACTTTTCCAGGAAATCAAAAGGGGCAAGTTAGCACAGAAGGAGAAAAAACCATGTTACCGTTTCCTTTGCAGATGTTATTGATATTTGTAAATGTCGTCCGGATCTAAGTTGCTTTAAAGTTGATGCGTTACTTGGGAAGTTTGTCCCATTATTTTTGTACCTATTCTGCTGTTCATAGTTACCATCAATATGCCGGATAATCCGTATTCAACAACCAGGTAAAAAGCTGAAAACACCGCAAGTGCTTTAATATCCAGGAAACTGAGAGCAATGACGATTCCCATTCCACTGTTAGGCAATCCCACTTCAATGGCCAGTGTCAGGATCTGTTTCCTGGGCAATCGGGCAATACTGCCAACGATGGTGCCCATAAGCCCACTTAACATACAGAGTGAAACTGCAATCAAAGCGAATTTCTGATAGTTATCCAGAAACATCTGCCTCTCACCGTAACTGGCAATGGAAGCTAATATGACAAGAAAGATGATTGTCCCTTTTCGAACCCAGCTCTCGGATTTTTTTGCCAACTCAGGCGCTTTTTGTTTGGTAATCATACCAAAAATAATCGGCGGAATTGTTATCAAAATAATACCCAGGGACAGTTTTAATATATTTACCTGTGCTGCGGTTTCTTTCCCCAAAAAATGCCCTAAGAAAAATGTTACTAATACTGGAATTGTAACCACGGTAATGAAACTATTCACAGCCGTTAAGCTAACAGATAAGGCAGCATCACCCTTTGATATAAACGAAACCAGATTGGTTATTGCGCCCCCGGGACAAGATGATAATAACATGACCGATACAGCCAATATCGGCTCTAATTCCAAAACAGAGACAAATGAAAAGCCCAATATTGGCAAACCAACGATCTGAAGAATGATTCCGATTGAGATCGCCTTGGGATGAAGCCATACACGTTTAAAATCATGTTTGGTAAGGGAAAGTCCCATACCAAACATGATAAAAGCAATCGTCAACGGAGCGATAACACTGGTAATTATTGATGCTTCCATAATATTACCTCTTTGCGAAAAACGACCTCAAACAAAGCCGTTATAATCTGTTTTGAAGTATGCTGATTAAGATTTTAAGGGCATCCAATGCTGTTGCTAAGAGCCAAAAGTTGATTTATTGGCTGGATACCCTTTCTATTTTATAACTCTACAGTGATTCAAAGAGAGCCAATGCCTTTGAACCGGGACCGATGATATCCGGATCGGTCATCACGTTTATACATGCTGTTTTCCCGGAAGCAAAAGCCTCTTCAAGAGCGGGACGGATATCAGCAGCTTTTTCAACAAGAAAGCCTTTGCCTCCGATTGCTTCAACCGCTTTATGGTAAGGCAGATTGCCGATTTCCACAGTTCCCTGAACATAATGTTTGAATTTCATCTTCATGCTGTTTGAGGTCATCCCCCATTTTTTGTTGTTATCGATAACAACCACAATTGGCAATCCTGTTCTGATTGATGTTTCAATCTCCATAAAATTAAAACCGATGGAGCCATCCCCTGTGTAAACAAGCACCCGACGATCCGGTTTTATAAGTTTGGCGGCAATCCCATATGGAAGTCCTACCCCCAGACAACCAAAAAGTCCTGAATCCAGAACATTCAGCTCACTTCGGCAGGTTCTCGTTTCCAAAACCCAGGTTTGAGCATCTCCACCATCAGCAATGATAATATCACTTTCACGATCCATAAAATTATCCACCTCTCTGGCCAAGACACCAGGGTTAATAGGAACAGCATCTCTTACATATTCCTTTTGGGCTGCATCTTTCAGATCCAGATCTGTTTGCTTCAACCTTTCAGTCCAAGAGTGAAAACGTGATTTCATATTTTCACTTTTACCCTCCAGGGTGATGGTATTGTTGCACTCCTCCAGCAACGCTTTGATATCCCCGAAAATGGGCAGATCTATCGTCTTGTTACGCCCAATCTCTTCGGGTTCGATATCAACCTGGATTAGTTTTGCGTTGGGGTTGAAAAACAATCCATTGGCCGTGTAAAGACAAAGCCGGTTTCCCAACAGAATAACCAGATCAGCTTCCGATAATGCCACTCCTGAACATCCCGGAACTGTCGGGATGGAGGATCCAAAACAGAGCGGATGCATATCTGATATAACGCCCCTTCCCATTTTTAAGGTAAAAGCGGGAATACCCGATAAATTAACAAAATCGGTCAATTCAACACCAGCTCCGGAATAAAAGGCGCCACTGCCAGCCATGATTATCGGTTGTTTGGCGTTTCCGATCATTTCCATCATCAGTGCCACATCTTTCAGATCAATCGGCCTGGATAATACTTTTGTATGAGTTTTTTTCACCTGTTCCATTTCCACATCAGCCTCCAGCACATCTATCGGCAGTTCCAGAAAAACAGGCCCCGGTCGACCCTGGGTAGCGATGCGGAAAGCCATCTCGATAAATTCAGGTATTCTTTCAGCTTTTCGGCAAACCAGTGATTTTTTTACAATGGATTCAATAATCGGCTCCTGTCGCATATCCTGAAGACCAAGACGCTCCGGAGATTTGGTACCATGGGCACCTGCTATTAGTATAACCGGCGCATTTGACATTTGTGCATTCACCATGGCCGAAATGGTATTGGTGAATCCGGGACCGAAAGTGACCAGCACAACTCCCGGTTTTCCGGTCATTCGAGCATAAGCCTCGGCCATGAAAGTGGCGGCCTGTTCGTGCCTGGCCGTTATAATCCTGATGGGCGTTTTTTCCACTGCATATTGAATCGGGCTGATACTCTCACCCGGTAATCCAAAAATATAATCAACCCCGGCATTGATGAAGGACTCGCTGATTAAACTCCATCCTTTTTGCAGATCCTGTTTCTTATCCATATTTGCATTACTCCTTTTCATTAATGAAAAAAATTATAATAGTTTTTCCTGTTGAAGCCATCGATAGCAATCCATCAACATCTCGGATATGGAAGTGGTCCTAAATCCAAGCTCTCGCACGGCTTTGGAATCATCACAGGTCAGTTTTCCCACCAGTCTTTTATATTTGGGATACGTTAATGTCGGTTCCCGACCGGTAAAAAAAGATTGTAGTGAAGACAGGAAGGTGGCAGCTCTTAACTTGAACCCTGAGATTTCCTTTAAAGAAAGATCCGTTCCAGTAATTCTGATAATCTCGTTAATAACATCCTTAAAGCTTGCTTCAACGCCGCCTAGAAGATAATTCTCTCCTCTTCGACCGTTCTTAACAGCCGATATGTGAGCGTCTGCAATATCTCTTACATGGGCAAAGGTTCCTATCCCCGGAGGAAAACCGGGCAATTGATGATGGCAGGCGTTTTTAATCAGTTGAGACCATCCTCCCGGATCATATGGGCCAATAATATTGCAGGGATTCAGCATAACAGCGAACAAACCAAGGTCAACCGCTTTCCTGATCTCCTGCTCGGCAAGGAATTTGGTTTGATTGTAACTCATTCCACAAGTCAGAGCGTTCGAAACAGTCTGTTCGCTTAATCTGCTCCCATGATATCCAAAAGCAGAACTGGATGAGGTTACGATTAAACGCTGGACTCCTTTTTCAATGGCAGCTTTACAGACATTGGCTGTGCCTTGAACATTGACCTGATATTGTCTTTTGGCATTTTTAGGCCACATACTTGTGTCGCCCGCCAGATGGAAAACAACTTCGTGGTCTTTCTGTATTGCCGCTAACAAAGATGGATAAAACAGAATATTTCCGGGAATGCATTTAACTTCGAATCGGGACAGGATTCTTAAATCCTCCTCGGGCAGATGAAAAGCTGTAATCTCCCAATTATCCAACTGCAACCTTTCAATCAGATTAATTCCTAAAAAACCGGTTGCTCCGGTTATGAATGCTTTTTTCATTTTTTCACTTTGATGGGTGGGGAAAAACACCAATCGTCGATCCTAGTGAAACCATAGGGGAAAATTGGTTAAATTTTGTACTCTCTCAGAACTTTTGAATTTTAAACTTCAGATGGTCTGATGAATAAGAGAATAGGGGAGAAGCCAAAGGGAGTAATTAACATATGTTAATTTGTGGAGATAAACGGGGCAGAGAAGAAGAGGAGATTAACTAATTCCAGACTCTTGATTCATTTGAGTTCACCACGAATTCGGCTGAGTGAAACCGGTGATATTCCCAAATATGAGGCAATATGAAACTGGGAAATACGTTGTTCCAATCCGGGAAAGCTGTTTTTGAACCTTAAATAGCGGGTTTTGGCATTTTCAGTTAAAAAGGACCTTTCCCGATCCTCTTTTTCGATAAAAAGTCTGACAATATATTCCTTGGCTATTTTTTCCCAACAGGAATGCCCCGACAGCAGTTTTTTATAGTCTTCAAGAGAAAGGTAAACCAGGTCGCTTGATTCCAGTGCCTGTATGGAATACCAGGTCTCCCTGTTTTCAATGAAGGGTGTATAGGCAGCAAGAAACTGACCCTTGTTTCGAAAAGATAAGGTTTTTTCGTCTCCTGATTCAGTAATACAAAACACCCTGAAGATCCCGGAAACAATCAATGCCAACCGATCCGGACTGGCTCCTTGTCTGATAAAATACTCATTTTTTTTCAAATGCAGGAGGTTAAGCAAACCAATCGCTTTCTGCCACTCAGAGATTGGCAGGTCTCCGTAGTATACCAAAGTATCATGCATGTACCTTTGTATTGCAGAATCCATAGAGTCCATGTTTGAAAATTCAATGTATCAAAGTGGAAGGTTTCTATAGTGGTATGATTGCATATTTATAATAATCAAAATGTATTAACGCAAGTCTGACCTTTTCAAGGGTGTACCAAAAACTTGCAGGCACATCATGCCGCCTTTAGATGCTTGTCAACCATCTCGTCCCCCCTTCCCGACTCATATCTCGCTTTTACAGACGCAATGAAAAAAGTGGGGTCAGGTCTTGTATTTTGACTTTTTCGTAACCCCAGTTTAATCATGCCAAAATGTCAAAATGAAAGACCTGACCCCCATGTTCCGACCTTTAGTTCTTGCGCACAATTTTCTCAGCCAAAGCCGGAAGAAACCTAGTAAGAATCTTCAGCAATTTCGCTTTTCCTATAAATACTTCTTGTTTGTCGGAGAGAAAGGCAAGCCAAAATTCTTCAACAAGCTGCTCTGGAGATATTTTACCTTTCCCTCTACCAGAAGTCATTGCTGTATCAACTAATGGTGGTAAAATGTCGAACACTTTTACCGACGTTTTTTCCAGTTGCCATCGCAGTGAAATTGAAAAGCTGTGAATGGCTGCCTTTGTTGCGCAATAGACTGGTGCGGAATCTTTGGGGACTACTCCAAGGATTGATGAAACATTAATAATGGCGGCAGATTTTTTGTTTAAAAGATTGGGCAAAAATAGCTTACTCAACAAAACAGGCGCTTGAAAATTTACATCAATTTCATTCTTGATAAAACCATCATCAAGTTTCCAAAATTCACCATTCACTTGTATACCTGCATTGTTGATAAGTATATTGGTAGCAGCGTAATCAGTAGCCAGTTTGCGCCTGTCCTCAGCAACTGTTATATCACACCGAACGGTTTCGACATTGGCCAAGGTGTTTTTTACACTTACCAGTGCGGATTCACTGCGGCTGGCGATGATCACTCTGTTCCCACCGACATCGTGGAATTTCTTAGCCAGAGCAAAACCAATACCTGTCGCACCACCTGTTATTAATACGGTGTTATTACTTGATTGCATTGTTTTCCTTTTTACAAAAAAAAAGTGCGGTCAGAAAAAGTCTTGTATTTTGACTTTTTCGTAACCCCAGTTTAATCATGCCAATATGTCAAAATGAAAGACCTGACCCCCATTTCTGACCCCCATTTTTCCCCATTAGATGGCCCGTTTCCGCCAAGTAGGGACATGAGATTTCGTTTTGGTTAAAACTGGGATGAACACCTGACATATGAAATCCAAGTTTTTATCATCTTTTGTAGAGCTTGGCGGTTTTCGGCTAATATCGACCGTATTTTTTGACAGCCTTAAACATGGCAATACAGTTTTCCGGATTCACTCCGGGATGGAGCGTATTGGACGAACAAATGATCAGACCGCCACCTTTGGCGCCATCTTCAATGGTTTGTTTTACCGAGGCGTCGACCTCCTCTGGTGTTCCGTTGGGAAGCAGATGCATGCAGTCAATGTTACCGAGCAGACATATTTTGTCACCGCAGTAGTCCTTTACCTTCTTCATCTGCATATCACCCTGGGGTTCAAGGGGATTGAGGCCATCAAAACCGGCATCGAGAATCGTATCCAGCAAAGGCCAGAGATTTCCATCACTATGTTGAACAATCTTTAATCCCTTGCTGTGGGCATATTCAACAATTTTCTTGTTGTAGGGAAAGACAAACTCTTTATAGTGCTTAGGTGAAATTAAGGGTGATTTTGAAGAGGCGATATCGTCTTCCAAAATGATCACATTTGCACCTACTTCAGCTATCATATCAACCAGTTTCAGGTGAAATTCCAATGTCATCTGTGCAATTTTATGAACAGTCTCAGGGGCTTCATACATCATAATCATCAGGTTTTCCATACCTGTTAATCGCCAGCTCCGAACAAATGTCCCCCGCATCATCCAGAACAGGGCTTTTTCTCCCTTGAAGCGGTCTTTTCCTAATTCCAGAAGCATCATATGTTCACGTTTAGGATTTGGAGGTACAAAGCCGCTCAGCTTACTGATATCGGATAAAGGATGGCCGACCGGAACCGGTATTCCGTGGTCGCTCCGTTTATAGGTCACTCCCCAGTGGTCCTCAACATAACTTGAATCAATATCTTTGTACTGTCCGATATCAAATGAGGTGAAGCCATCAACTCCGAACTCTTCATGTAACAGAAAAAGAGTATCAATCAACTTCATCTGTTCCTTATCGTTCATTTCCTCGAATTTCTTTGAAGAATCAGGCAAGCCATCGGTTATATGCTTACCGATGCCAATTATCGGGGCTTCGTTTATCGCATGAATATATAAAGGAACTCGATCGGCCTCCTCAAGATTCAGTGCTTTAGTTATTCTTTCTATACCTTTCATGATCTCCTTTCTTACAAGATGGTTTAAATGAAGAATGTGATCTCAAAATGAGCAACTGTTTTGGCTGGTTCAGGTCAAAATAAAAAATACAAATTGGAATGACGAGCCCTTATAAAGTTGTTGGCTCTGATGAACCTTTTCAGCTGTATTCAGCTTTTTTTATCCACTATTTTGGATGATCACTATTGTTTTAGTATCGCATGTCCTTCCGTGTTTTTTTTAATAGATTGGTTTTAGTATTTCCCGTAAAATGACAGTGCTACATTATGGATTTCATCAAATAAGCCATACTAACGCCTATATAATTCCCAATGGCATAACCGATGATACCGGCTGTCATACCCGATAATACAACTTGCTTGTTTTTTAAGGCGTCAGCAACCAAAGGCACAAAAGGGGGTGAGCCGATTGCTGAAACTGAAGTCACAATGAATGTGTCTGTATCAATGTTGAATAGTTTACACAACAGAGCATGGAGGATCATCGATCCAAAGACCGAACCGAGAACAAAAAACAAAATGTCGTAATTGACGGTTACAAATATTTTCTCCAGATCTGCCATGGCCCCCACAGTCAAACAGAAAATAAGTATGATATACATGCCAAACTGAAACGTTTTTTCAATATTCTTTACAAAGGGAACAAATGAAAAAGCAATTCCAAAAGTAGTCACCATTAAAATGATGATCGAAGTTAGATACTCATCAGGAAACAACTGGCCGACGCCAAAAGAAAGGCCAACTACAATTAAGGAAAGCACTAAAGAGACAATCAATCCCTTAATTATGCTCCATTTCAGAATTCCCTGGTAGGAATTGATTTCTTCTCGCTCATAATCTGTCACCGGGATGTCTTCAGAATCTCCTTTTTTAGAATCAAAAGCGGGCAGAAATTTACCGAATATTCTTTGGGCAATTGTAATACAAAAGATGATATAAACACTGCCAACCAGGACATCATACGTATGAAAAGTCAGGTATAAGGTTGGGTCAATATCCAAAGCCGTTTTAATCGCTGCCAGGTTAGGCGTACCACCGGTATATAGCCCAATAGCCATTCCCACCAGTTTCCATGCGTCATTGACTGAATCATTAACAATTAGAAAACCAATGGAGGCGACGATAATAATAGAAAACGTCGCCAGAAATATCGAAAGTATTGCCTTGCCAGAGTGCCGGGTCCATTTTTTTACATCCAGGGAAAACAATAAGATCGGCAAAGCAATAATGACTGATAAATTTGTAATGCTTTCCTGCACTTTTGCAAATCCGTCAGGTAACAACCCTGTATTTCCCAGGATAATTCCTGCAATGTAACAGATAACCACCGCTCCTAACTTATCCACCAATGGGTATTTGTAACAAGAATAGATCACCAGTATTGGGAAAAAAACAAAAACGAGACTTAATAATCCAAATACCATATATCCCTACTTGAAGTGAGTGGTTCAAATATATACCAGTTGATTATGCGAACAATTAGGGCAATATAACTTAAGGAACCTTTGAAAAACAACAATCACGAAAAGAACCTATATCTACAGAGATCCCTTAAGAATCCCTTGTTATCAAACTTCGATATCACCTGTTTTATCTATCAAAATCTGTTGCGATTCTTAAGGAGTCAGTAGTGAGATAGCTACATCAACTGCTGTTGATGCATCTGCGGCATACCCATCTGCCCCGATTTCATTAGCGTACTGTTCTGTAAGCGGTGCCCCACCCACAAGCACCTTGATCGGAAGATTTTCTGATTTTACACGTTTGATGGTGTCTTCCATATTGATCATTGTGGTTGTCAGCAAGGCCGATATCCCAATAAAATCTGCATTGTTTTCCTTTGCTGATTTGATGAATTGTTCTGCACGAACATCCACTCCCAAGTCTATCACCTTGAATCCAGCCCCTTTGAACATAATTCCCAATAGATTTTTCCCAATATCATGGAGGTCACCTTCAATGGTTCCAACAACCAGTGTTCCATTGTGTTTGATATTTGAATTAATCATTTCTGGTTCCAGGATTTCAAGAGCCTTGTTCATAGCTCTGGCCGCAATCAGCATCTCTGGAACAAACACCTCATTGTTTTTAAATTTTTCTCCAATAATGCCCATACCTATAATCAATCCATTATCAATGATTTCCTGGGGACTGATATGTTGTTCGATCGCTGAATGAGTGAGTCTGGCAACTTCACTCATTTTTCCCTGCTGAATGAACTCAGAAATTTGTTTCAGAATTTCCATGATGATTGCTCTGATAGTTTGATGTTAATCACTTTAATGATTCGTTGAAAAAAACAATATCGAGAGTGACATTCAACTTTTTAACTTTTCGACTTCCACATATTTTTTCCTATTATTGAACCTTTGCAAGCTCACTGATGTCATGCAGCTTGTAAAAAAAAGGAAAATAATTTCAGGGAGATCACTAAAAAGTCTTATCGATATGTTATTATTTCTGTTTGTTGATCACGAATTGTCAGGATTCTCACACCCATTGCATTCGTTAATCGGAATTTGAATAGAAATATTTAAAAGGATTGTAGAAGCAGAAAACGAAGCAGGATAGTATTATCTGGGGAACTTTTGGTAAAATCCCCTCATTTAATAAATTTGCATGGGATCGTTCCAGTGTATTTATTAAATATCCTCTAAGTACAGGACAAAAATAGATGTGAGTAATTCGTAATATTTTTCTGGACCTAATAATTACAGCGTGTTAATCAATTTTATTGATTTAATTAATTTTTAGCTGACATAACCGCAACTATCAGGTCCATTATGAATCGTTTGAAACAAACTCTGAAACCAGCATTCAACTGGCATGGGGCAAGAATAGATTTTTTCGCCAAATTTATTATCGCCTTGGTAAAGGTATCATCTGTTAATTTCACACATATAGCCGCCGCCATTGAAGGTGAAGCAAGTTTTGAATCTAATTACAAAAGAATACAACGATATCGTTCTGTTGGGCACATTGTGCTGGTGAATTTTTGGATAAACAAAAACCCATTAAGATAAAAAGCCATAAAAGAAAGGCGCGGAGTATCTTTCGCTATGACCTTGATTATCTAAAAAACATTTTGATGAACATTGATATCAAATTTACTGAATTTATAAACATTTTGAATTTATTGTCCTGTACTTAGATAAATCTTACAAACCCATTTCCAAAAAAAAACAAGAGGCGCGAATAGTGAGGCCAGAGTAAATCTGAGGAAGGAAAGCGTACCGCGAAAAACACTAAATTTTTTGCAGGGAGGTGTGTGTTTTTCGCTTGACCTAAACTTTAATGGTGACCCCCATGTTTTTCTCTGTTGCAATAAGCGCGTTACAGGAAAGCCTCGACAAAAAGCTTATTCCACTGAGTTTTCATCCTCATTCCTTAAATCTTTAAAGAATTTGATAATGGATAACCAAATTTGAGGCGTTGCTTGCAACACCTCAGTCTTTTTGCCTTCTTCATCTTTATTGATCCCACTGATTGAATAGTAGTAAGTGGTTCCATTATCCAATTCGTCATGTAGGAATTGATTCTTTTTCACCTGAATCTTTTTTGCTTTTGTATCATTCAGATCTTCCTTCTCAGTGCTCCAATAAATTGTATATCCGGTTGCGTGTGCGGCTTTATCCCATTGTAGAAACACCGCACCACTTCCTACTTCGACTTTAGGATTGCCAGGAATGCCTGGAACCGGTTCTTTTAACCGTGCTACCTCTCTTACCTGAGAAAAGGGGCTGAGAAGATCACCGTTAAAAGCCTGAATCGCGTAATAGTAGGTTTTGTCTTTATCCAAATTCAAGTGAGTATATCCATTACCAGTGACTTTGATTGGGGTATCGGCATTTGTTAATTCTTTTTGATCAATATTCCAATAGATATAATACCCTTCGGCATTTTCAACTCTGTCCCACTCTAGCGACACTGAGGTCATCTGACGGACTGGGACTAAGTTTTGAGGTGCCTGAAGTGACAAAATTGGTTTTGCGACTGCAACAGGCGATGGAATCCCTTCAAGACCCTTTATGACAGGTGTCAGAATATAGTAGTATTCTTTATCAAGAGTTAAATTCTTATGAAGGAAACTGTCTGTTAATCGATCTATTTTATGGCCTATTTGGGGAGACACGTTTGCGGAGTTACTCCAGTACAAATTGTAGAAATCAACACCTTTTTCTTTGAGCCAACTGAGCTTTATCGCATTCCCTATACTCCTGACCCGAGGTGCTGCAGTAGCAATTTTCTTTGTTAGTACCCCGATGGTTTTCCCATAGGGAACATTATTTAAACTTCCCACTTCATCTTCAGCTAGTATTTTGTCAATCATTGCAGCTGGCACTTTTACCGGTCTGGTAGGTAAAAAACCTTTATCAACTTTCGAGACTTGATTGGCTGCTACAATGACTTCTTTTTCAGGCTCCTCAGCATTACTGAGTGCTACCAAGCCTTCCATGGTTAATAATTTCGTCGAGTTGCCACTTGAACTTATCACAAAATCAGTCCCTTTAATGCCAATCAAAGCTGTACTTGTTCGAACGGTTATTGATCGCTGGGTCTTACTATCTGTAGATTTTTTAACAATAAACCGAGCCTTACCCTCTGGGATAAAGTACACTTGAGGAGCATCTTTGGCCACTATTTCAGGAAGCAATATCTGTGCGTTTGAATAAAGCTCAATGGTGTCACCAGTTTCTTTTAAGTTGACAATTAGTCGTGTGTTGTTGCCTGTTTTTACCTGCTGATTTTTTGACAAAGCCACTTTTGAATTTGGGGTGTCGTATTGTTTTGTGACTTCACCTTGCGTTACGGTGATGGAGCCTTTTGTTAGTATTAGTGTATTTTGGGAACAAGAAATTAAAAAAGTATTGATTAAGAATAAAACCAGGATAGTTGAAAAACTTCTCTTCATTGTTACCTTTGCAGTTATACAGAAAGATCATGTACTCAAAGAAAATGCTAATAAGCATGCAAAATCTTTTAATATGCGTGAATAGACTGGGAAAATGCAAATTATTTTTATTGATATTCACGAACTTGCACATATGTTCGTGAATATTTGCTTGTCCTCATTACTCCATTTACTGCTTTGTTGAAATCAGGGTGCGGTTTTTTAACGCATAGTATGCCAGGCAAGCGAGCGACTGAATAGGAGGTGCAAGTCCTCCCTGGATAGGAGTCTGCCACTCGCCCGGTCCTTTAGTTATGCGTGACAGCGGGTAAATTCTGTCATGAAGTGTTAGCGAAGGCATCCACAGGCTAGGTATTGAGCCACGTAATTAATCATCGGAAGCGGTGATGCTGTTGTGCGAAGCAGAAACCAACAATAAATACTGCGCTTTGTTATGCTTCACGGGATCGGAGAATCGCGGGTGTATCCCTTCTACTAATGAAATTTCGGCTATTTTGGCAGAACCTGACAAGTATTGTGTTAAGAGTTCGAATCAGGGGAAGGCGTCACAACATCAATTTGCAGGGAGACCCTCGCTTTATTAAGATTGCCCTCTAATACTATCCGTACACCATCATATGCTTGATCTTCCCTGATGGCTTGCGCTTTGACTGATTCAGGCAAAAATACAATGCCATCTTTCACGGAGCATTCGATATGACAAATTTCCCTGAATATTTCACTCAATCTATCCAGGTTCGGATCTCCAAATGAGAGAAAATCAGCATCCTTTGTGACCCGATAACTCTGCTCTTGCCATACCAGAAAGAGGCTGGCGCCCTTTAAGGCAAATTCTTCACTGTACGATTAAATGCTGAGACGATAGAGAAAACGCTCCACCCCAGAACGATTCAATAAATGATTGAAGTCTTCCTTATTTGTCCGAGCTTGATTCAATAGTCGCTGGAGGATTGAAGCCGCAATATCGGTTTTCATCTTTTGGGTCATGAGATCGCCTCCAGATATGGTCGACGGAAACCAGGCTACAAGACCTGGAAACCAGAAAAACGAGGCACTCGAAAAACTCTGACTATTCACTGTTATTCAATAAAGCCTCACTTCTTTTAAACGTCCATAAGCCTTATCTGTAGCTTGTTAAGGGATATCTTATGAAACAATTGAATAATGGATATGCCAATCAAGATGTATCTCCTGCTATTGTTAGGATTCGTGTCGTTTTTTATGGTGGGAACTATGAGAGGATTTTAATCTTTAAGGGATTAATCGACATCACTAAATTTACAGCAGGTTTATTCCGAAAGAGATCTTTTTTGCAGATAGAAACGCAATCGGAGGCTAGATTCAGGTACCACTTTATTTGAATTGATACTGGGTTGTTGCCTTGTCGCCGAACTTTTGCAGAAATCCCTGGTCTACTGCTCTTTTAAGATCTCTGCTGGCAGTTGCGTTCGAAAGTTCCTCAAAATTATTTAGATATTCTTTCCGTGAAAACAGTTGCTTTCCAAATTGCTCAGCAGCTTGTTTGATCCGCTCATCAGACGATAGCCGTTTGCGATCAAGTTTCTGAACCAACGAGCCTAATTCTGAGAGGATAAGTCCCAATAAAAACTCAACAAACACGGTTGATTCACCCGATTTATCTGATTTTTCCAAGACTCCATAATACTCTTTTTGGTGTTCTCTTATCAGTGATTCTATCGATATAAAGCGAAAAACCGGGTTATGGTTTATTAGAATGAGCTGTTGCCAGAGTCTAGCCATCCTACCGTTACCATCAATAAAAGGATGGATAAATAAAAACTCATAGTGAAAAACGCAGGCCTTGATTATAGCATGAGTTTCTTTTTCTTTAGTCAGGTAACCGAATAGGTCATCCATCAGAAAAGGGACACGATCAGCAGGCGGTGCCATGTGAGATATTTGGCGTTCTTTGATAATACCAACTCCACCAGAGCGCCATTCCCCGGGATTGTCAATCAAGTCGCGCATAAGTAGTCTGTGCGCCTTGAGCAGTGATGTCTTTCTGGTTGGAAGCCACTGGTGGAGCTTTTCATAAACCGCGATTGTATTTTTTACTTCTAAAATCTCACTCTCCTTGCCGCTGAGTCTTTGGCCATCGATTAATGCTGTAATTTGATCAACTGAAAAACTATTGCCTTCAATTGCCAGGGTTGCCTGAATCGTTTTGATCTGGTTTTCTCTTCTGAGTTTCGGCTTTGGTTCCGGCAGGTTAACACCCTTGGCATATCCCAGCAAGTTCGATATCTTTATACAAAGATCAACGATTATATTAGATATTCTTATCGGTGGTGAGTACATAATTATGCATCGGTGATAGTATCAAAAAAGAAAAATTGATACTATCAATATTAGCGTACTAAGTCAATTCATGCATTCAGTGAGGCACTGCAAGCTTTTTTTGTTAATTCTTTCAAAACTCTAACTTATTGTAAAATGGGAGGTTTTTCCTGACTTTCCCTGCCGAATTAGATCTCCCGTGAACTTCCATCTTCAATGCGATGAAAGCCATCAACCGATAACAGGCATTTTCACCTGCTACGATTTCCATTGTTTTGGTTCTTCTTTTAAACTCCTTGTTTAGCCTCTCTATTACATTCGTTGTCCTCAGTGATATCCGTTCCTCTTCAGGATAATCAAAGAAGATAAGGCACCTTCCAATGGAATACCTCAGGGATTTTACAGCACTGGAAAGGTCTTTCTCCCACTTCTTTTCAAAATCGTAGAATAACTTCCAAGCCTTTTTCTTTGAACCAGCATGGAAAATAGACCTTAAATCATCGGCAACTTCCTGCTTCTGTTTCCGGGGCACTTTGCAAAGAACGTTTCTCGCAACATGTACCTGACAGCGTTGGATTTTGGCTTTCGTAAACTCTTCTTTGATAACTTTTTCCAGTCCGGATAAGCCGTCTATCATTCCTAACTCCATGGACGAAGCGTTTAAACCTCTTCGTTTCAAATCTTTAAAGAATTGCCGCCAGGTTGAAGCAGATTCTTTGTCGCCGGACTGCATTTTTAAAACCATCTTGTGCCCAATATCGGTTACACCGACAACTACAAGGACAGAGATGTTTGATATTTCACTTGCAACCCGCATTTTGAAAAAGGTACTTCAGCTTATATATGGCAAAATCTGAGTATTCACTCAGGTTTTTTATGCGATTGTTCTGATATCTGCTTTCTATCCCTTGATATTCCAAATTGAAAACTGTATTATGGACTTCGTCACGGAATTACATGTAATATTGTGGAGAAGTCACCAATGTATCAAAGACACTTCCAGCTCAATGATATTGTTGATAGAAAAAGTGTTTTTCTGCTGGGGCCCAGGCAAACGGGTAAAAGCACCTTATTGCGAACGATTTTGCCGCATGCAGTTTTTGTTGATTTACTGGAGTCAGAAACGTTTCGGGAGCTAAGCACATTTCCCGAGTCGCTAAGGCAAAGAGTGGGGGAGCGCAGGGATGTCGTTGTAATTGATGAAGTGCAGAAGCTACCTGGACTGCTGGACGAGGTTCAGCTTATGATCGATCGCAACAAGGATCTGCGCTTTGTGTTAACCGGAAGCAGCGCCAGAAAGTTGAAGCAAGGTAAAGCCAATCTTTTGGGGGGCAGAGCCCTTTTCCTGAAACTTCATCCTTTGGTTTCACCGGAATTATCTTTCGAGCGATTGCTTGATCGTATGAACCGGGGAGGGCTTCCGGCTATCATCGATTCTCCCTTTCCGGATCAGGACATGAATGCCTATGTCGGTACTTACCTTAAGGAGGAAATCCAGGCAGAAGGGGCAACCCGGTCGATTGAAAACTTTTCACGGGTTTTAAATTTTGCTTCCCATTTAAACGGGAAGCAGGTCAATTACACCAAAGTGGGCAACGATGCGCAAGTGCCGCCCAGAACAGTGAAGGACTATTTTGGGATTTTCAGCGATACGATGATCGCTCATCTGCTGCCCTGTTTTCAGGGAACCTCCAAACGGAAGCCTGTTTCCACCGAGAAGTTTTACTTTTTTGATATCGGGGTTGCCAGAAACCTTTCAAGAGCAGGGATGGTCCAGGAACGATCAGAAGCCTTCGGCAATGCCCTGGAACATCTGATCTTTTTAGAATTGCTTGCCTACCGGGACTACAATCTTCTTGATTTTGAGCTGTTCTATTGGAGAAGCCGATCACAACTTGAGGTCGATTTTCTCATAAACGATGAAATTGCTATCGAGGTCAAAGGTACCAGTCGTGTGAGTCAAGCTGATTTGAAAGGTTTAAAAGCTTTGAGCGAAGAACTTCCACTCAAAAGAGCAATCGTGGTTTGTTCGGAAACCGAAGAGAGAAAAGTAGGCGGAATTGAGATTGTACCCATCGATCGATTTTTACGATATTTTTGGGAAGGTTTGCTAATTTAAAAATTTGGATTATCTCAAGAATCACTTTCCACATGTTTTTCGAGGGTTTTCTGCATCAGCTCCAAATGTCTGCATAAAAAAAGTGGGGTCAAAAAAAGTGGGGTCAAGTCTTGTATTTTGACTTTTTCGAAAAAAAAATGGGGTCAAATCATGTAATAAAAAAAAGTGGGGTCAAGTCTTGTATTTTGACTTTTTCGTAACCCCAGTTAAATCATGCCAAAAAAAAAATGAGGTCAAGTCATGTAAAATGTCAAAATGAAAGACCTGACCCCCATGTTTTGTGACCCCCATGTTTTGCTTATACTCGATGATAACCGGACAAAAATCCTCATCGATACCGATAGTAACTAAACGACCTTTTTCAGATCCACTGGTTTCAAATACTGATCTTAAATAATTTTATGTCAGTCATAATAGTAATCTCTATGGATCTGTTTCGGATCAAGAGTGAATTTCCTTTTTCTCCTTTTTCTTGATCCCGCGTGAGCAAAGCGTTGCCCACCCTACTATGCTTTCCTGCCGTGCTTACAGGTTAAACGGAACAGTAGGTCGGACAACGCCTTGTCCGACTTTTGTAAAATACCTCAATTATCCATTGTTCCAAAAACTCCCGCTTGCTTACACGCTTCCAGAAAAGGTTTTCGAAGGAAATTGGTGTCTGAAAACGGGTAGCTTTCCGCTTCTCGAATTTTAATACTCAAAAACGCCAGTGGTTCCATCTCGTAATTCTGACATTCATCCTGAATTTGTGTGGTCCAATACTTTCCATCGGAATCGCTTAAACACTTTGCCTTATAACGCTCCTCAATCCCAAAAACGTCCATCCAGGTCTGGACTTCTTCGCCGCAGGTATCAGATTCGATTATCAACTCAATATCATCCGAAGACAATTGGTCGATACAATTGTGTTTAAGCGTTAATTTTATTTTTAAATCCGGTTGCTGATTGGCATAAATGTAAAAAGCTTTCCGTCGATTATTCTGTTTATCAAATAAAGGATCAGCCACCAGTTTATAGGAGCTGTTACAGGTATGACACATGGGGGCCAGATTCTTGAAATTGATGGAATTAAACGGGTAAGTACCCTTGGGCAGATAATGATCATAAGCTTCCCGTTTGGAATGATGAATCCCTTTAATATCCGCAATCCCGCAAAACGGGCATTTTCCCATGGCATTTAAAGTCACAAACTGCTGGTAATGATCCTCTATCTGGCCGACTTTGTCTTTGATGGCCGCAACCGAAATGATATGGGTATAGAGATTCCCAAACAGCTTCTTCAACTCCTGTTTTAAATCCGGGTTGAACAAATCCAGTTCTTTATAAGTGATGGGATCTAAATCCTTTTCCTTTCGACAAAGCTTTTCAATCTCATTGTTGGCAAGATACCACTTCTTCAAATGTTTAATCTGGTGGGGCGTGAGGCTTTTAAAAATCTCGAAAACTCTTTCAATGGTTGTGGCAAACAGATCCCCATACTCCGTGTCCGAATAGTGCAACGCTTTCATCATCTCGTACAATTCAGGATTAGCCTCAAACAACTCAAGGTCATATGATTTTCCCTGCGCCACACACCAAACCTTATAGAAGATAAAATCCAGAAATTCCTGCATTTTATCCAATTGATGGGGAACATATTGATAGGTGAACAGCATGCTCAATCCTTCCTTGACTGGAATAGTTCATTGATGAACAGGGTTTTTTCTATGGAATCCCCCATTTCCCGGTTGACTTCATTCAGAATGCTTTCTGCATTCTCACCGGCTTTAAAGCGCTGTCGAAGCTCCTGAAGTTTTTGACCGGCAAAACCGCCGATGGTTTCCGGTTTTGCAAAGGCTTTCAGTGTGATTTTATTGATGGAAGCACCAAAGGTGTTAAAATCGGGCTGTTTTGAGGTAATCTTCTGAGTCTCCGTTTCTTTGTTGAACATAAAAACATATTCCGGTTTGCTGTCAGACACCAAAAAAGGAGAATGGGTTGTAATCAGCATGTCACGCATGATATCAGCCGCATCTCCTTCCTTAAAACAGTCCCGCAGTCTGGATATAAAACTGGCCCGCCAGTCGGGGTTGAAATGGGTTTCCGGCTCGTCCAAAAGAAACAGGCAGGGTTCATTCTTGAATAACAGACACAATCCCAAGGCATGTGAAAACTGGTGTTCTCCATCGGAAAGCGATTTGCTGTAAATCGTTTTAGTTGTTCCTGTTTTCTTGAGCACAAAATCCTTAAATCGCATGATACGTTCGTCTGATGGCGGAATGGGGATTGTCTCATTTACATAGACACTATCAGAACCATAGAGTTCTTGTTTGGTTTTGGTGGTAACCTGATAAAGATTTAAAGTCAGCAGGATTTGAAAGGTTTGGAAAAGCTCCAAAGCAGAACCGAAATGAAGACGAAAGGCTTCTCGGGTTGCTTCATTAACCCAGTAATCCAGGTACCATGTGTCGGTTTCAGTATCCAGATAGGTGGCAGTTGCACAGTTTTTTAGTTTCTCAATGATACCCTCAAGCTTTTTTGTAAGAATGATTGGATCAGCATGCTTGCTTTCAAACCCTTTTGAAAATCCTTCAGAAAATGCTTCTTCTGAAAGAGACAATGACTTTCCTTTAATGATGATTCGAAACTCCAGGATTTTCTCCAATCCAATTTCTTCTTTCAAGGGGGACAATACGGATTTTGAGTGAAACAGAAAATTGCTGAGCAGGATTGCCTGGCTAAACTGTTGATCCAGATACACCAATCGACTTTCAGGTTCCTGATTGTAATAATCATCCCGAATGAGAAAGTCCCAGTATTCATCAAATTGGATAAACCGGGTTTTGAAAAACGGCAGGCTTAAGATTTCATTTTCTCCTGAAGAATAGCCCAAAACAAAGCGTGGATAAAACGATTTAGCTTCCAAATCATTTAGTCGTTGGTCACCTTCATTATTAAATTCACGCCTGTTTACCCATTGGATAACGGGTGCTTCCCCGGAATTTTTAACAATGGAAATATGGGCAAATCCAGGCTGATTAAGCTGGTTTAGCTCGGGAGGAATACGCATGAAATACTCAACTTCAAATGCGTTAGGAATGGATTTCTCAACTTGAAATCCATTCGGGTTCTGCTCTTCATCATACTCAAACGTGTCCGGTCTAAACTCCAACAGCATACAATCAATATGATAAAAGATAGCCGCTAATGCTTCCAGGACATTGGATTTTCCACTTCCATTGGGGCCAACCAGAATATTGGGATTAAATTGGTTGGCCTTGTCGTAATCCCATTCCCTTAAAAAACAGACTTCAAAACCGGCTTGAAGACTGCGGAAACCGCTCGGATTATTTATTTTTAACCGGATCAATCTCATGGTTTTCTTTTAAGTTTGATGGATTTCTCTTCTTGATCAAAAACCTGGTCCAGGATGCCCGCCTTATTCCCCAGTTCGTTAAAAATGACTTTCTTAACGACATCATATTCAGGGACATCTTCAAAATCCGGTTTCTTAAAGGCTTCCGCGATTTGATCAAACCGAAACGGCTCCTCAAACGCTTTATCCTTTAGCACAGTCCGCAATGCATCTGAATTGAGTTGCGCAACATTCTCTATGACATCATCAATTTCTTTGATAGCGGCTTTTCTTTTTTCGTCAGCTGGTAAATGGGCGATTACGTCAGCACTGTCAAAGCGGGAGACTGATTGGGATTCCGGTTCCAACTCTACCGGCACCTTGCTTAAATCCAGTTCGCCTTTAAAGGCGCGTTGAGAAAGGGACCCGTAGAGATTTTCCAGCTCTTTCAGGCTTTGTTCGTATTTGGCCTTGATGGATTCGACTTTTTCTACGATTTGGGCGAATTGGGTTTGGAGTATAAAAGAAGGTTTAATCATTTGAATTTTTTCAAATTCTGTTTTTATGATTATTTTTTTCATCCCCTTTGTAGCCACAGATTGAACATATTGCTTACATATCTTGAATAGCCAGTACAAAAAAAGAGAATTCACATCTTGAAAAGGTTCAATTGCATTAATCTGTTGATTAAATGATATTTTTCTGTCTGTTAATGCTGCATTACCTATCGATTTTAAACTCCCTGCAATACAAGTTACTAAAAGAGCTCCTTTTTCAATTGTTCTCCCTACATTCATTCCAACTTCAGATAAGTATTCTTGAGCTGTTCCCACATACATTTTATTTATGTCGATATTATCTGTCTTAATCCATTCGATATATTTACTATTGTAAAACTCCATCTTCAATCTTGAGGGTGTATTACCAGTAATTACTTTACCAATATGATTCTTTATGGAATCCATTTTCCAGTCTTTTACGTTATTGACTGGATCTCCGAACATCTCCAGGAAGGTGCTTTTGAGGAGGTCGTCGAGGAGGGTGAGGGTTTGTTTGCGTTTGGCGATCAGCGCTTCGACGCGGGAAAGAATCGTGGCAATTCGGACTTGGTCTTCATATTTTTCGGGGATGGGGATTTTAATAGAATCTAACAGTTTTCTTGTAAGTTTACCTCTTGTCGCTCCTGTAATGAATCTATTCAAATCTGCATAGTTTAAATAGTATCTTAAATAGTTTAAATATGATTTTCCATTGCTTATTAATACGTGAGCATGATTATTTACCCAGCACTTTTCATTATAAATGAAAGCACAATTTTCTGTTCTCCCCCAACTCCCGCCATCTTCCGCAACGCATAATATTTCTTCATCAAAAATATATTCGTTTATGTAACAAAGGATATTATTCGCCCCAATATAAGGATATAATTTTGATTCTTGCTTGGATGCTCTTTGCCTAGCATTTAAAGGAATTCTTTTACTATCCAAGTTTTCAGTTAAATCCTTTAAACTTACGTTATTCCAGTTCATCCCAACATCCCCTCAAGATCTTTCAATTCTGTGGCAATTTCTGATTCAAAATCCTTTAGCTTTTTGAATATTGCATCCGGTTTTTCATACTCAATTTCTTCAAAGACATCCTCTTTGTAACGGCTTAAACTGAGGTCGTAGTTTTCAGCCACAATCTCTGATTTGGGGACAAAAAAGCATTTTTGAGTGCGGTCGCTTTCTTTTTGAGGGTCACGGTTTTTGAATTTTTCAGCGATATCCTGCAGATCACCATAGCCTTCCAATTTAGCGCGTTTATCGTCCAGGCTGTAACCGTCGTTTAACATCTCATAAAACCAGACGGTTTCGGTTTCACCGCCTTTGGTGAAAACCAAAATGGCGGTACTGACTCCTGCATAGGGTTTAAATACGCCGCTGGGCATGGTGATGACGGCTTTGAGTTCCGATTTTTCAATCAGGATTTTCCGGGTGGCGACAAAGGCTTTACCAGCGCCAAACAGCACCCCCTGGGGCACAATCACGGCGGCGGTGCCACCGGAACGGAGCATATTATGGATCCGCTCGATAAACAGCAGTTCGGTTTTGGTGGTATCGAGTTTTAAGTCCTCGTTGATATTGCCCTTGTTAATACTGCCGGTAAAGGGCGGGTTGGCCATCACAATATCAAATCCCTTTTCATCAAACCCTTTGCCCAGGGTATCGGCATAATTCACCTGGGGCACATCCAGACCGTGCATCATCAGGTTCATCAGCCCCAGTCGCACCATGGTCACATCAAAATCAAAACCAAAAATGCTCTGCTCCAGGGTTTGTTTGACCTGTTCCGTCAGCAGGTGACTGGAGATGGTACGAACAAACCCATCCTCATCCGGTGGAATTTCCGCTTTGTTTTTGTTGAGCTGGGTGACGATATACTGGTAAGCCCCCAGTAAAAATCCTGCTGTGCCGCTGGCCGGGTCCCCGATCCGTTGCCCCAGTTGCGGCGCTACCAGCTCGCTCATCAATTTGATGATATGGCGCGGGGTGCGAAATTGTCCGTTTTTCCCGGCGGAGGCGATTTCGCTCAGCAGGTATTCGTAAACATCCCCCTGGATATCCTGGAAGGTTTGTTTGCCATCTTTGGCGTCCTTTTCAATCTCTTCAAAGATCTCGTCAATGGAGCCCATGGCTTCCTTCAACAGGATTGGGCTGGCAATCATAAACACAGCATTGCTCATGTGTTTGGTGAAGGCAGAGGTGCCTCCGTTCAGCTCTTTAATAAACGGGAAGACCCGGGTCTGGACATGGGCAGACATCTCTTCGGTGGAGGTGATGCGTTTGATATTGCTCCAGCGCAGGTCGTCTTTTTTAATCCGATATTTTTCCTGATCCTCTTCGGGCATGTTCCGAAATTCAGGCGGTACCCAATACCCATCGAATTTGGTGGCATAGGTTTCGCCGGTGAATTCAGAATCGGATTTGGTTTTGAGATACAGGGTATCCAGCTGTTTGATAAACAACAGGTAGGTGATCTGTTCGATGGCGGTTAAAGGGTTGGCGATACCGCCGGACCAGATTTTGTCCCAGAGTAAATTGATTTTAGCCTTAATCGCCGGATTGTTTTGCAGCATTTTTGGGTTCCATTAATAATTGTGGGTTGAACAACGTGTTTTCTTTTCTCTAATGGAAAACACTTGGGACAACGCTTTGTTCGACGTTTGTTTGAATCTCTTTTCTGCGTATACAATGTGTTTCTCTTTTTGCGTGACGTGGAAACACTTGGGGCAAGGCGTTGCCCACCCTACGTTACTTCCCAATGCCCGCCTTTGGCCGGGCCTATTCGTTTGATAATATTTGACTCCCTTAATTTACGAATATTAACTTCTACCTTTCTTTTAGAAATTCCTAAAACATCCGACATCATGGGAATTGTAATATGCGGATTCGCTCTTATTAATTCAACTATTTTCAATTGGTTTTTTGAAAGCCTTTCCCCGACCTTTTCCCCGACCTTTTCCCCGACCTTTTTATCCAAAAGTGGTCGGGGAAATGTCAGTGTAAAAAATGTATCAAATTCAAATTGAGGCTCCGGGCATTTTGCGGATTTGATGGCCTCTTTGATGCGGTTGATACCCGTGCCCATTCTCTCAATATACTCGGCTCGCAGCAACAATGTCGCTATGGTTGAATTTCGACAAACACTTTTTTTACCGAAGTCTTTGGCTTTTAACGCTTTGGGCAAACCTCCCGGATTTGTAATCTCCACTCGATCATCATAAATCTCAACCATCACGTTCGCACCTTTTTCAAAATAATCTCTATGGCAAACAGCATTGACAATGGCTTCCCGCAAAGCTGAATTGGCAAACGCCACCAATTCTTTGAGCAGATCAGCATTTACATTTTCCTTGAACTCTATTTTGTAGCCTTCGCCATTTTGCAGGATCAGGGATAACTCTTCTTCTGAAATCATCAGGCTACCAAAGATTGGGTTAGATTGACGATCTCCTCGATTTCATACGGAGTGAACACCCCGCGGATACCGTTGGGATGAATCATGGTAAAGGGGGATTGAATGAGATCCTTTTTTTGGATCTCACCCCGATCGATGATAAAATCCCTGAGTATGGTTAAAAATTCCAGTTGACGTGTTGATAAGTAAGTATGTTCCTGAATAAACCGGCCGATGGATTTGGAAACGGTATCGGGAAAACTCTCTAATATTTCCACGCCAAGAATGTGGCGGATAAACTGTACAAATCTGGCTTTTTGATGTTGGTATACCCGTCTTAGCAAATTCTCGGTGATATATGGATGTTCTGCGTGGAGGATTTCTGCCAGTTCGGTGGTTTCCGCAATCGTGACTATTTCGCCATTTTTAATTTTTTGCAGAATCGGGTTGCGTTCGGTGAGTTTTCGGACGGTTTCCTCCACCATTTCCCGGTAACGGGTGATACTGACCGATTCATGTTCCGGTCCGAACTCCACCATTTCCTTGGCTTTTAGTACATCCTTCAGATTCAGCATGGCTGGCCCTGCAGGTTTGATAGTGTCACGATATTTCATCAAGGGAGCCAATTTTTCTGAGAGCTGATCCAAACCAATATCCGTAACTTTTGCCCAATAGTGGTTGGTTTGAGCAGACTGGATCAGTTCTTCTTCTTTTGCAATGACATTGATGGACAGCGGAAGCTCGCTGATTTTCTCCTTAAGGTTTTCTTTTAAGGCATCGAATTTTTCCTTTTCATCGTTTAGGCGCGTCAGTGAGATTTCCAGCACATCCTTTTCAAAGCGCATGGCTTTAAAATCAGCCTGGGAAATGGTTCTGAACAGTGGCTGAATAAGCGTTCTCAGGAAACTGACTTTATCCGGCGTCAACAGATTCCAGAAATTCGGATCATTCATTTTATCCAGATCGGCAGAAGCTTCCAGTATCACCGTTGAATTTTCCGGCAGACTGGCAATCTGTGTTTTTAGGTTATTTATTTCCTTGGAGGTGATGTCCGTCTCTCCCAGTTCTACTGCTTTTTCAATCTTGTCCAATCTGAGCCCGAATAACCGAACCGGCAGGGGAATCTGTGGTTTTAACTCCTTGCCTTTGGGATTGAGTTTGAAATACTCGAAGTTGTCCCAACAGTCTAAAATCAGGAAAACATCTTTTTCAGGACACCAGGGCTTGAGCTTTTTCTCTTCTAAAAGCCTCGTACCACGGCCGATCATCTGCCAGAATTTGGTATAGGAATAAACCGGTTTAACAAAAACCAGATTCACCAGCTCACGGATATCAATACCTGTATCCAGCATATCAACGCTGATGGCGACCCTGGGCATGTTCTGACTGGTGAATTGATCCAGCAGTCCACCTTTCCCGTAAACGCGGGGGTCGTCTGAAACCAGCACTTTCGCCAGATCTCCCTTGTATTCCGGGTAGAGGGTATCAAAAATTGTTTCGATTCGGCGGGCGTGGGACATGGATGAGCAGAAGAAGATGGTTTTTCCTGGCAGCACACCATTGGGATCTTTGATGCACTCCTCCATAAACTCTTTAACAATAAGCGTGTTAGTCCCTTTGTTGATCACCTTTTTTTCCAGGTCAGAACCTTCAAAATTGATCTCGGCAACCTCTTTTCCTTCCAGAATCAGCTTTTTCTGATCTTCCAAACTGATGGTGCGCTTACTGATGCCTTCACTTTGAAACTTCGTCTGGATTTTCATCACCTGGAAGTTGCAGAGATAAGGCGGGATATGGTTAACAGCCTCTTCATACGTGTAGGCAAAGGTCGGCAAACCGTCTTCACATTCGAACAACTCAAAAGTATTGTGATCGATAATATCGGTCGGCGTGGCGGTGAGTCCCAGGCGGATGGTGTTAAAATAGTCGGTAATTTCCTGGTAGGTGTTGTAAATAGAGCGATGACTCTCATCGATGACAATCAAATCAAAAAAATGAGGAGACAGACTGTTTTCTTCATCTCTGATGATATTCAACATGGTCGGATAGGTTGAAATATAGATCCGACGATCCTTTGAAATGAGCTTTTCCCCCGGTTTCGGCCAACGGGGCTCGTTGGGCAGGTGCTCTTGAAAAGCGTTTAAGGCTTGTTCTCTTAAAGCAATGCGATCCACCAGAAAAAGGGATCGCTCCACCCAACCGGCACGCATTAAGGCATCCACCAACGCGATACAGGTTCTGGTTTTACCGGTTCCGGTGGCCATGACCAATAAAAAATTACGCCGCTTTTTTTCAATGGTTTCCATGACTGATCGAATCGCATGTAACTGGTAATCCCTTCCTGCCGTGTTGATGTTGATTAGCTCACTGGCTAATGGCTTCTTGTTTTTACGGATAAAATGATACCGTTCCAGGTCATCCAGGGTTGGGAAACCATAAACTCTGCGGGGTGGGTAGTTATCCAGATCCCAGAAAAAAATATCATGCCCGTTGGTATAAAAACACAAAGGCAGTGGACTATTATATTGTTTTTGAATGTTATAACAATATTGTTTCGCCTGCTCTCTACCTGTTTCCGCGTCTTTGGAAGTTCGTTTGGCTTCAACCACTGCGAGAGGCTTACCATCTTTACCCAAAAGCACATAATCACTGAACTGCTTCTCCCGATATTTTCCCGGCGTTTCGCTGACATACCCATTAACAGGCACTGTGATGTCGAACTCTTCCACTACCTGTGTGCGGTCTGAGACATTCCAGCCAGCCTTGGATAGTTTGATATCAATAATATCTTTGCGGGTTTGGGCTTCGGTTTTTGCCATTTTGACGGAATCGGTTGTCTCAAAAAGTCTCTGTAAAAATTTCCTGTTTGATCAAACTGACGGTTTAGTATTTCAATCTAATAACAAGGATCATAAGACCTTTGGTGGTATTCCCGCAATTAGTTTGTTGATGCTCCTGCACTTAGAATTGGGACAAACTTCAAATAACAAAAAGGCCAAATTGGTGAAAAACAGAATTGTTTTTACAGTATTTATGGGAGAAGTTGTGGGGGATAATCAATCATTCCTGCAATGAGGCAGGAAAAACTCGATATAAACTGGTCGGAGTGAGAGGATTTGAACCTCCGGCCCCTGCCTCCCGAAGACAGTGCTCTACCAGGCTGAGCTACACTCCGATATTGAAGATGTTGGATGGGGGATAAGATCACTAATAGGCGTGACTTGTCCTTAACATGTTTATCAGTCTAGTGAAAATCATTGATTTGTTCAAGAGCAGGTTCGGGAATTTCGTTGAATAATTGATCTCCCTTTTCTGTTTCGTTAGATTATTATAACATCAAAACAATTTTCTTCTGATTCCGCGCATTTTTTTTTCAATATGGCTCGGTCACCATAATATAAATGGAAGTTTCAAAAAAGCAGCAAGCTGTCACTATCATTGACCCGATCATGCTTGCAGGATAAGTCACAATGCAAAAACAGCTGAGTTACTCCAAAAACCGGGTCAACTGTTATGCCAAGTTTAACAGGGTATCAATTTTTATTTCAATGTAATAGAAGAGAAGATCCCGGATCAACAGGCTGTGTCATAATACAGAAAGCGCAACTCAGCTGAGTTAGTTCGCACTGTGTCATGCCGGACTCCGATCCGGCATCCAGGTTAAAAAACAATATATTTCAACTAGATCCCGGATCAAGTCCGGGATGACAAGTGTGACTTGACGTCTGTTTATATTGGAAAAATCTTCGATTTCTCTATTATGACACAGTCTGCAAGTCCGGGATGACAAGAGGAAAAAATTGAGACTTTTTTATTACGGCAGCTTATTATGGAATTTAAGTAATCGGTATTTTGAACACCATATTCCGGGAGTTAAAATGGGAAATATAGCAAATCTTACGATGTTAATGTTTGTCGGGCTGGTTGGTGGGTTGATCGGACAGAAATTAAAGATACCGGCCGGTGCATTGATGGGGGCTATGGTAGCCGTTATCCTGGTGAAGGTGATATTAAAATCGGAATATGCATTGCCGAAGAATATTATTTTTTTATTGCAGGTACTGGTCGGAGTGATGGTCGGATCAACCTTTCATCCTTCCCTGCTGGCAACCTTTCATAAGATCATAATTCCGGTGGTGGCCTCCTGCTTTATTCTGGTGATAACGGGCGTGCTGATCGCTTTTCTCTTTACCAAGCTGGGTTGGGTGGATATTGGAACCGGATACCTGGGAACCAGCCCGGGAGCCATGACGGTGCTGCTGGTTCTTTCCCTTGAGAATAATGTTAATGCAACAGTCATCACCTGTTTTCATCTTTTCCGAGTGGTTTTTGTGATTTTGACTGCCCCGCTGATATTAAAATTGATATCACATTAGCGGTTGGCTGTTAGCGATTGGCAGTTAGCATTTAACCATTGGCTTTAAACGCACGGGCAATTCAAGCTGACCGCTGATGGCTGACAGCCGCTATTTTTCCATATCCTCGACTTTCGTTTTCATTCTTTCGATCAAGTCTATGTTCTCATCGATATCTTTTCCCACTTCCTGGAAGTTTTGCCGGATCTCCCACTTCTTTTTCAATTTTGGTTCCATATCATGAACCGCCAGGCGGGCTTTTACTTTTTGATCCAGGTCTGCCAGTTTCTGTTTTAAAATCTCTTTTATGCTCATATTTAATAATTGTCGGAGTTTTTCCTTCAGGTTGTCAAAACACAGTATAACTGTTGAACCAAACCCTTGCCAGCTTTTCATGATTCTTCTTTATATTCAAAGTGATCAGACTCAAATTGATTCAATATTAATCGCAAACCGGAAAAACAGGTTGTTTACAGAGAAATAGTTCCCTAATATCATGGGACATAACAAAATCAATCAAACAAAAACCACCCTTAATAAAAGGAAGTCCTGCATGGTTGAAAAACAACATGATCTTGAAAACAATCCCCTGCTCCAGTTCCACGGTTTGCCCCGGTTTGATAAAATTGAGCCTGAGCATGTAATCCCTGCCATGAAACAAATTCTGAAAGAAGCCGAAGAGAAACTGGCTGCTTTGGAAAAAAGCTATGAACCTACCTGGGAGGGGCTGCTTCAACCGTTGGAAGAGATGGGAATTCCATTTGAGTATAGCTGGGGACCGATCAATCACCTGTTGGGGGTTAAGAATTCTCCCGAATTGAGAAAAGCTCATGAAGCGGTTTTAAACGAGGTGGTAACCTTTTCGCTCAGGCTACGACAGAATCCCGCCATTTATCGAGGTTTGAAGACCATTAAAAACGGTAAATCCTGGGATTCCTATTCTCCTGCACAGAAACGAGTCATTGAACTCAAGATTTTAAGTGCGGATCTGGCAGGGGTTGGATTGGAAGGTGAGGAAAGGAAGCGGTTTATCGAAATAGAAACCGAATCATCCAGGCTTAGTACCGATTTTTCAAATCATGTTCTGGATGCCACCAAGGCCTTTGCGCTTGATATCCACGATCAACCGGATACAGAGGGCTGGCCACAGAGTCTGAAACAGATTGCCACCCAATCCTTTAATATAAGCAATCCCGGTTTAGACAATAAAGCTACCCCGGAGGAGGGCCCCTGGAGGATAACCCTGGATTTTCCGGTTTTTATGCCTTTCATGCAACACAGCCGTAAAAGAGATCAGAGGGAAATTGTATATCATGCGCAGGTTACCAGGGCTTCAGAGGGAAAGCTGGACAATAAACCCTTGATCAATAAGCTCCTGCAGCTTAGAGAGGAGAAAGCCAGGCTCCTCGGATACCAATCGTATGCCGACTTGAGCCTGGCATCCAAGATGGCGCCTGATGTCGCCGCTGTTGAAACCATGTCTTTGGAACTGAAACAGGCAGCAAAACCTTTTGCCGATCAGGAGTATCAGGAGGTTGTCAAGCTGGCAATTGAGTCGGGACAGACCGAAGAGATCAAACAATGGGACTGGGCATTCTGGAGCGAACGCATGAGAGAGAAACGATTCGATTATACCGACGATCAACTTCGGCCCTATTTTCAAATGCCCAGGGTATTGGATGGCCTGTTCTCTCTTGCTCAGAAGCTGTTCGGAATAACCATTGAAGAGGAACCGGGAGATTTCCCCCGCTGGCACCCTGATGTAAAACTGTTTTATATTAACAATGAAGATGATGAAAGACTGGCTTCTTTTTTCCTTGACCCCTATTCCCGACCCCAGGAAAAAAGAGGCGGTGCCTGGATGGATGAATGCATGAACCGCAGAGTGATCGACGGACAGATTCACCTGCCCGTTATACACCTTTGTTGCAATGGTACGCCTCCGGTTGGAGATCAACCCTCCCTGATGAGTTTCAGAGAGGTGGAAACCCTGTTTCATGAGTTCGGTCACGGGCTGCAGGGAATGCTGACAACCATAAACGAAACGGATGTGGCTGGTATTAACGGTGTGGAATGGGATGCCGTGGAATTGCCCAGTCAGTTTATGGAAAACTGGTGTTATCACAAACCAACCCTCATCGGTCTAACGGCTCATGTGGAGACAGGAGAATCATTGCCCGACGAGTTGTTTGAAAAGATCAAGGCTTCCCGGACGTTCCAGTCCGGATATCAGACCATGAGACAACTGCTGTTCGGTCTGGTGGATATGAAACTGCATCATCAGTTTGATCCATCAGGGAATCAATCCGTATTTGATCTCTATTTCGATCTGGCCCGAGAATTCTCAGTCTTTTCTCCCTATGAACAGGATCGTTTCCTGTGTTCATTCAGTCATATCTTTGCAGGGGGGTATGCAGCAGGATACTATAGCTATAAATGGGCCGAAGTGCTCAGTGCGGATGTTTTTGCAGCTTTTGAGGAAGCAGGGCTGGATTCCGAAGAAACCGTAAGAGAGATCGGGTTGAAGTTTCGCAATACGGTGCTGTCCCTGGGCGGATCAGTTCACCCCATGGAGGTCTTTAAAAAATTCAGAGGACGAGAGCCCAGCACGGAAGCTCTATTAAGACATTGCGGATTTGTTGAGAATCGGCCATAAACTTTATAATCGGGGCACCCCTTCCACTTTTACACCATCAACAGGAATACAAAAAATGTCGGAAAAGGAATTTGGACGGACAACGTTGGACCTAGTCCACGGATTGGTTAAAAGAGGTATCAGCAATATCTCCGTGATAATGCGACATTCTGCCAGGTATTATGATTATGATCATCCGGAATCGGAACCCTTTATGGTTCTGACGGATGAAGGAAAGGAGCTCTCATTTGATCTTGGTAAATCCCTGCCTGAGAAAATGACTGCCCGGCTTTTTTCCAGTGCATTCGGACGATGCATCGAAACAGCTTACTTGATTGATAAAGGATATGTTTCCCGGGGTGGTCAGACGGTTAGCAATTCAGTTGAGGCACTACTATCCCCCTATTATGTCAAAAAACCGTTTGAGCTGGCGGCTCTCATGGGAAACAAGCCGCCCGATTTTATTCGCTACTGGTTTGATGGCTGTATTTCTAAAGATATTATAGGAGACCCGAAAGAGGTAGCTCGGGAGATTTTGTCATTTCCTGTTAAAAAAGTTGAAGGGGCAGCTAAAAATCGGATTGACATCGGGGTTACCCACGATTGGAACATGTATCTTATCAAGGAATACTGCATGGGACTGCGCCATGAAGAGGTTGGTAAAGTTGACTACCTGGAGGGCGTAGTCATCTATCGTGAAAATGGTTGCGTTTATATTGCAAACCATCAATGTGATCCGATTAAACTTGAATAGCCCTTCCTGCTCATTGTTTATTTATTTTGATCCGGTTATAATAGCCTTTAATCTACTAAGTTTACTGTACTCGCAATTAATTGGATCGTGACAAAAAAAAACAGACAGGGAGCAATTTTACAAAACGCAACTGACATTATCCTTGAAAGCATTTCGGATGGTGTTTTCACAGTTAATCAGGACTGGCAGATCACTTCCTTCAACCGGTCTGCCGAAGAGATAACCGGTGTTCCCAGAGAAGAAGCCGTTGGACGCCATTGCTGGGAAGTATTCCGCTCCAACATGTGTGAAATAGGATGCGCCTTGCGTCGTACCATGGAAAACGGCAAATCCTCTTCCAGTTCTTCCACCTACATTATCACCAGCGAAAAAAAACGGATTCCCATCAGTATCTCAACTTCCCTGCTGAAAGACAGCAACGGAAAAATTTTAGGGGGAGTGGAAACCTTCCGTGATTTGAGTCTGGTGGAGGAGCTGAGAAAAGAGCTGGATGGTCGCAATCAAGTTGGAGACATGGTCAGCCGCAGCAGTGCAATGAAGAAGATCTTCAATATACTGCCCCAGGTAGCCGAGAGCGACAGCACTATTCTGATCGAAGGGGAAACCGGCACCGGAAAGGAGTTGTTGACCCGAGCCCTCCATGATCTCAGTCATCGCAAGGAGAAACCCTTCATCGCCATCAATTGCGGAGCATTGCCGGATAACCTGCTGGAATCGGAGCTGTTCGGTTATAAGGCAGGGGCGTTTACCCATGCGGTTAAGGATAAGCCCGGTCACTTTGCCGCAGCTGAAGGTGGAACCATATTGCTGGATGAAATCGGGGATACCAGTGCGGCCTTCCAGATCCGGCTTTTAAGGATACTTGAGGAGAAGGAATATCTTCCCCTTGGCAGCGTCAAACCCGTTAAGGCCAATGTGCGCATTATTGCCGCAACCAATAAAAACCTGTCTTCCCTGGTTGAGTCCGGTGAGTTCCGCCGGGATCTCTACTATCGGATCAATGTTATCTGTCTAAAGCTACCTCCTCTCAGGGAGAGAAAAGAGGATATTCCTTTGCTGGTAGATCGGTTCATAAAACGGATTAATCGGCTCCGAGGTAGATCAATCAAGGGGATGGATCAGGAATCCTTACAGTTTTTGATGTCGCATGATTTTCCCGGCAATATCAGGGAGCTGGAAAACATTGTGGAACGGGCTTTCATTCTTTGTACAGATGGTATCATTAAACCGGATCATCTCCCGGCAGAAGTACTGCCTGAAGACTTTCAACCTCAGGATCAGAAAACGCTGGAGAATGCGAGGGAATCCAGTGAAGCGCAATCTATCAGAGCAGCACTAAAAAGAAACGGCTTCAACAGGCTGGCAGCCGCACGCGAGCTTGGAATTCATAAAAGCACCCTGTTCAGAAAAATCAATAAATTTAAAATTGATCTGCCGGATATGGAAAGCCATTCAAAACTCCAGGAGAACTAGTCTCAGTTTTGCTACCTCAACTCTGTAAACGGTCGCAATTTTGCGACCGTTTCGCTTCGGTTCTTGAACCTTCCATTTGGTATCTCTTCAATAATTATCTGTTATCGCTACATTATCATGTAAAATTGGGCACGATATTTTTTATGGTATTCCAATTGCAATTTAGAGGAAAACGGAGAGGTTACCCTTATGAAAATTGCAATGACCATATGGGGGAAATGGATATCCCCAGTATTTGATTCAGCGCAAACCCTGTTAGTGGTGGAAATAGAGAGCAATCGGATCGTGAGCAGCCAGCAGGTGCCATTTAATGCGGAACAGCCTTTGGTACTGCTGGAGCAGCTTAATAAGCTTGAGGTTTCTCACCTGATCTGTGGTGCTATTTCAGAATTCCCGGCCAGGATACTGGAGAATGAATCACTAAAGCTGGTTCCTTTTATCTCCGGCAATGCTGACGCTGTTATCAGGGAGCTGACAAAGGGAAACCCCATTGTACCGATGTTTTTGATGCCGGGTTGTAGACGCAGGGGGATGATGAGAGCAGCACAAAAAACTGCACCTGCAGCGGATGAAAGGCGATGTTGCCAACGCAATGGCAGGGTTAAAAACCGTTCTTAATAGAACCTATTTTCAGGAGAAAAACAATGCCAGGATTTGATAGAAGAGGACCATTGGGACAAGGTCCGAGAACAGGAAGAGGAATGGGAAACTGTCAGACAACTGTTGAAACTCAAACAACCGAAACAGGTTTTTTCCGAGAAAACCGGCTTGGTATGGGAAGAGGCGGGTTTAATCGTATGGGCAGGGGAAGAGGAAACTGCCGTTTCTTTAACCGGGGAATGGGTCAAAGGTCGATTGAAAGCACCGATGACCTCTCCTGGATAAAATCCAAGATCAGGTCAATGGCTATGATGCTGGAAAATCTCGAGCAGAGGCTGCCCGGAAAAACCAACTAATTGCATAACCCGTGTTTGAGTCCACTCCGAAAAGCATTATGATATTCAATTTTAGGCTTTTAACTCAATAATCGAAAAACCATAGAAATTCTGAACCACTGTCATGCCGGACTTGATCCGGCATCCATAAGATTTTACCAAAAATCTAAAAAGCTGTATTCCGGCTCGGAGGCCGGAATAACAAGAAAATCGACTTTTCGGGGAGGACTCATGTTTAAAAGGATTCACCATGATTGAGGTTTTGCTAATCGGAGCAAATGATAGTCTCTTGTCTACCCTGTCCGGATTGCTTTCTGAAAAGGAAGGGGTGGTTGTTATGAAAACCGATTCCGGCAAGGTTGCTTTGGAAAAAGTAAAGAAGGATTCCCTTAAGCTCGTTATCATTGATGAAAAAGTTGAAGCAGAAACTGGATTTAAGTTTGCCGAAACAATCATTGCCGCGAACCCGATGATGAATCTGGTCATTGTAAGTGATCTGGCCCCGGAAGAGTTTCATGAAGCATCAGAAGGTCTTGGGGTGTTGACACAACTTCCCACAAAACCTTCTGCCGAAGATGTCGATAATCTGATCACTCAGCTTCGGAAGATTCTAAGTATGTTCCCGTAAACCTTCGGGAGCCTTTTTTCACGGAAGTCCTTTAATGCCAGGGATGGCTTTTTGGGGAAATCTAAACAATAAAGCTCAAGGTGTGAACCAATGATTATAAGTGTTGCCAGTGGAAAGGGCGGTACAGGGAAAACCACAGTGGCTACAAACCTGGCCTATTCCCTGAATACCAATGTTCAGATATTGGACTGTGATGTTGAAGAACCCAATGCCCATCTTTTTTTAAAACCAAAGATGGAGAACAGCATTCCGGTTCTGGCCACTGTACCAGCTGTTGATAAGGAAAAATGCACCCTTTGCAGGAAGTGCGTGGAGATCTGCCGCTTCAATGCCATTACCATTGTGGGAGAGACAATCCTGACATTTCCCCAGCTCTGCCATGACTGCGGCGGATGTATTGAAATTTGCCCTGAAAATGCGGTCATGAAGTCCAGCAGGGAGATTGGTATCGTTGAAAAAGGCACCAAAAACGGGATGGAATTTATCCATGGTTTATTAAGGATCGGAGAAGCCATGTCACCGCCTTTGATCAGACAGGTGCGTAAAAACAGCAGTAAAGATAAAATCACCATTATAGATGCCCCTCCCGGAACTTCCTGCCCGGTCATCGCGGCAATGAAAGACACTGACTTTGTGTTGATGGTAACGGAACCCACTCCTTTTGGATTGCATGATCTGATACTGGCCGTGGAAGCGGTCAATGAACTGGGTATCCCCAAGGGATTGGTTATTAACCGCTCTGATGTGGGCGATAATGGAGTCAAAGACTACGCCAGGCAGAACAATATTCCGATATTGATGGAGATCCCCTTCGATAGAACCATTGCCGAATTATACTCCAGGGGTGAGTTGTTGGCCGAGCATTCTCCGGACTGGAAAAATGCTTTTTTATCTCTTTATCAAAAAATAGACGATCTAATTACTCATTAAGGAAAAACAGTGAGAGAACTTGTCGTAATCAGTGGCAAAGGTGGAACGGGAAAAACCAGTATCACGGCCGCATTTGCCTGTCTGGCTCAAAACAGTATGCTTTGTGATGCTGATGTTGATGCGGCGGATCTTCATCTTCTGATGGATCCAAAGGTACTGGAAACATCCGATTTTATGGGCGGTCATAAGGCTTCCATAAACCTGGATATCTGCATGCAGTGTGGTATCTGTATCGAATTATGCAAATTTGAGGCTATTAGTTACCAGTTTAAGATCAATGCCCTCGATTGTGAGGGCTGCGGGGTTTGCGTTGATTTTTGTCCGATAAACGCCATAGACTTCCCCATGATCAAGTGTGGGGAGTGGTTTAAATCTGAGACACGGTTGGGACCGATGGTTCATGCCCGACTGGGTATCGCCCAGGAAAACTCAGGGCGTCTGGTCAGTCTGGTGCGCCAGGAAGCCAGAAAGCTTGCAGAATCATCAAATCGAGAATTGCTCATCACCGATGGCCCTCCGGGGGTTGGATGTCCTGTTATTGCCTCATTGGGAGGAGCAACGGCTGTCGTTATTGTCACCGAACCCAGCCTCTCCGGAATACATGATATGGAGCGGGTGATTCAACTGGCCAATAACTTCAAGGTGCCTGTAATGGTGTGTATCAATAAATACGATCTGAATGCGGATCAAACCGAGAAGATTATTGAAAGCATCTCTAAACGAAACATCCGGTTTCTGGGAAAAATTCCCTATGATCCGAATTTTACAAAAGCGATGATTCAAGCGCAGACAATCCTGGAATATGCTCCTGAATCAGTGGCCAGTAATATAATCAGGGAAATCTGGGAGCAGATCATTCGTGCTCCCGAAATGAATGTCATTACGGAACTACAGCTTAATAAAAACTAGCAAGAATTTAGATTTAATTCTGAGGGTTTTGTGAAGCGACCCTTATTCATAGCAAAAGGTGGACTAACGCTTCGCTCTTCGATCCACCTCGATTATTGTTAAGACTATTATTGGAGAATAGACAACATGAAAAACGGAAGAATAGCAGTTCCATCACTTGAAAACGGTGGGTTGGAAGGTATGCGGGCAGGACATTTTGGTCATTGTGACGTGTTCACCCTGATTGATGTAGAGAACGGCGAGATCAAACAAGTCTCAACTATCCAGAATGAAGAACATGTTCAGGGGGGGTGTATGGTGCCTGTTCAATTACTGGCAAAGCATAATGTCAATGTTTTAGTCGTCGGGGGCATCGGGTTACGACCCTTGATGGGTTTTAACCAGTTTAATATCGATGTTTACTATGAAGCGGAAAGGGGAGAGATAAAACCGGTGGTGGAAGACTTAATAGCCGGAAAACTGCAAATCATTCAAAAAGACCAGGTTTGTGGAGGCGGTCAGGCACACTAACAGATATTGGAGATAATAATGAAAATTGCAATTACCGCAAAGGGAACGGATTTAAACGCCGAAGTTGATCCGCGATTTGGCAGGGCTGCCTATATACTGATCGTTGATGTTGACACACTGGATTGTGAAGTCGTCAACAACCAGGAGAATGTCAATCGACTCAAAGGAGCCGGAATCCAGGCTGCCACTCTGATCAGCGACAAAAAAGCGGAGGTGCTGTTGACCGGTTTCTGCGGCCCCAACGCCGTACAAACCCTAAATGCCGCCAAAATTAAAGTTGCCACGGAAGTTAACGGAATTGTCAAAGATGCGGTGGAAGCTTTTAAACAAGGCAAATACAGCTATACAGATCAACCCAATACCGAAGGCCATTGGGTGTAACAACCTCCCGGGACGTCCATAAACATCTATTCAACCCGTTATTTACGTCCCGGAACTATAACTCAAGTTCCGCAATAAAGCTAACTGCTTTTCTAATACCATTGCTATCTAAAAACGCTGATAGAGTTTTTAGATAGCAAAACAAAGGTGCGAAACTTGAGTTATATTTGGACTATTGAACCACTGCCGGCAATCGAAACCGCGTAAAGAAAAATGCGGCGCAAAGACCGGCGATAATGTGCCAGGTCCCCCACCAGGAAACAATAATCGCCATTCCTCCCAAACCACCAAAAAAATTAAAAACCAGAACCAGACCCAGGGCCGAGTTCTGGATTCCAACCTCAATACAAACCGCACGGGAATCTCTTGCATCCAATTTAAAACTTCTGGCTGTAAAATACCCCGTCATCAGGGCAAGTAGATTGTGGATAAAAACCACAATAATCACCAGGTTGATTACCTGCAGAAAAATGTCCCAGGCAGATATTAAAGCCCCGGCAACAATGGAGATGAAGAAAATCAGTGAAAAGATTTTGAATGGTTTACGAACCTTGTCTGCCAGGGCCGGAAATAACCTGTTCAGAGTGATGCCAGTCAATAGGGGAATTCCCAGGATGATAAATACAGTCATAAAAACATCCGACGGGCTTAAACTGACCTGTTTCATGATGGGAGCTGTTCTTGGATTCAGGCTTCCCCATAAAGTCAGGTTAAGCGGTGTCATTACAATGGCGGCTATGCTGGAGATGGCAGTCATGCTGATGGAAATGGCGGAGTTCCCTTTGGCCAGGTAGGTCATGATATTGGAAAGATTACCGCCAGGACAAGCGGCCACCAGTATCATCCCCAGCGCCATGGAAGGCGTAACCATACTGTCGGGCAGTACCATGGTCAATAAAAAGGTAAAGGCAGGCAACAGAACAAACTGGGCTGTTAGCCCGATCAGGGGCGCTTTTGGAGACTTGATAATTCTCTTGAAGTCTTCCAGCTTCAGATCCAAAGCCACTCCAAGCATCATGATTCCAATTGCCACGTTAATTGCAAACAACATCTGCGGATTAAAATTAATCCGAATTTGATCAATTGCTACTGCATCCATTCCTATGTCTCCATCCCTTGGGCATTCATTGATACCATGCAAACGGATTCCCGCGATCCAAGACCTGCCGACGGTCAATTATCGCTGGTACCCAGTGATTTACGCTGATAAGAAAAAGATATAAACTTTAATGACGGATAAAGGCAGTCTCCCCAGTTACGGAAACTGCCACTTCAAAAAAAAAGGTTATCTCACCCTATGCTGAATAAGTACCCAGGTTAGCCAGGGCGATACTTCCCGGACTCACGGTTGTCGGATCGGTCATCACATTGATGCAGGCCGTTTTGCCACAGGCAAATGCCTCTTTCAAAGTGGGTGCTATGTCTTCAGGTTTGGTCACCAGAAAGCCCTTGCCTCCCAGATCCTCCACCAGTTTATGATAAGGCACTGAGCCGATAAAGGTGCCGTCTTCAATGGCGCTGCCGAAGGCTAGCTCCTGACTGTGTCGGATCATTCCCCAGCCCAGGTCATTGGATATTACCACAACTATGGGCAGTTTTTTTCTAATGGCGGTTTCGAACTCCATAAAATTGAATCCTGTGGAACCATCTCCGATAATCAGACAGACCCTGCTATCCGGATTTAGATACTTGGCCGTATTGGTATAGGGTAATCCCACAGCCAGACAGCCGTATAACCCTGAATCCATATACGTTCCCGGTTTGACCACGGTTCTGGTCATCCCCATCCAGACTTGAGTATCTCCTCCATCGGCAATCACAATATCATCCTCTTTGTTCATGAACTTATTGACCTCCTGGGCCAGCCTCATAGGATGGATCGGAGTTTCCTTGCTCTCCCAGAGAGGCAGGGATTGTTTTTTACCCTCTTCGTCAGCGGCTTTGACATCGCTTACCCAGCCTTTAAACTGCTGTTGCAGTTTATCTGCAGTTCCGTTTTCATCGATGCGGCGGTTACACATCTTCAGTAATCCCTTGATGTCACTTAAAATTCCCAGGTCAACGTTGCGATTCCTGCCGATCTCATCGGGATGAATATCCACCTGGACAAATTTGGCATCTTTACTGAAAATATCACCAAAGATATAGAGCATACTTAATCGTGATCCCAAGAATAGAACCAGGTCAGCGCTGGCATTGGCGACGAAGGCTGATCCCGGTCGGATGGCCAGGGCGGATTCAAAACAGAGGGGATGAGTGTCCGGTATCACGCCGCGTCCGCCGGCCATGGTTAATACAGGCGCACCTGTTTTTTCTACAAACTCAATCAGTTCATCGCCTGCATCAGCATACCAGGCTCCACTCCCGGCAATAATGATAGGCTTTGAAGCCTGTGACAGCATCTCAAGAAGCTGGTCAGCCTGTTCCGGATCTGCCGGATGGGAAACCGCGCGGTTGTTGAGTCGTTTAACAGACTCCTGTTCAACTTCAGCCTTGAGAACATCTACCGGCAGTTCAAGATATACAGGCCCGGGTCGTCCGGTAATGGCAATCCGGTACGCCATATCGACAAATTCGGCTATTCGTTCAGTATTATGACAAACCAATGCTTTTTTTACCATAGGCTCAATGACGGGCGCCTGATACATATCCTGGAGATCCAGCTTTTCCACACTTGCTACCCCGACACAGCCTGAAATCAAAACCAGTGGCGAATTAGCCATGTAGGCATTGGCCACGGCTGTCAACGCATTGGTAAAACCTGGTCCTGCCGTGACAATGGCAATCCCCGGTTCCCTCTTCATACGGCCGTAAGCTTCAGCCATAAAAACGGCACTCTGTTCATGCCGTGTATCAAACAGCTCGATGGATAACGCCTTCAGATGTTTGTAAATAGGTGAGATGTGTCCTCCACTCAAGGTAAATACCTGCTTAACTCCTTTGTCACGCAGCGCTTCCGCGGTAATCTGTCCGCCTGTAATCTTTGCCATTGCCTACTCCTAAATTCTAATTCACTGAATAAAATGATTTTCCGGTAAATCCTTTGCCGAAAACCCTATTTATAATTCCATTAACTGTCCACCCGTTACGTTGATGGCTTGACCGGTGATGTAGGAGGCTTCGTCCGATGCCAGATAAACAACCAGTTTCGCCACCTCTTCGGGAGACCCCAATCGATTGAGTGCAATTGTTTTGCACATCTCCTCCTTCTGCTTCTCCGGGGTTGTTCCCAGGAACTGGGCCTCCAGATCAAACCGCCAGGCTTCCAGATCTGTCATTATCTGTCCCGGACAGACCGCATTGATACGAATGCTGTTCCCCGCCAACTCCTTGGCCATCACCTTTGTCAACATGATCACTCCGGCTTTTGCCACTGCATAGGCCCCATTAAAAAGGGGCGGAACCTTGCCCGCCCGGGAGGCAATATTGACAATCGCTCCCCCTGTGCCCATCATTTTTGGCAAAACAGCCCTTGAAACCTTGAAAACACTGTGAAGGTTTATATCAATCGTTTTCATCCATGCCGCTTCATCATAGGTATGAACCGCATTGGGTACCCCAAAAGTGGCCCCGGCATTATTGCACAGCACATCAATCCGGGGGAATTGATCACTAATCTGATCCAGAGCATTCTGTATCGAAGCGTTATCCGCAACATCAAACCCTACTGAAACAGCATCAACTCCAAATTCCGCTTTGAATTCCTCGACAATTTCCTGCATCTCCACACTGGAACCCGTTTTGATCGGGTTCTGCTCATCCTTGCGATCTCCCAAATCAGATACAATGATGTTTGCACCGTTTGATGCAAATTTCCTGGCGATGGCGTACCCGATTCCCGTCCTTTTGCCGGAACCGGTCACCAATACCACTTTGCCTTTTAAATCATCATATGCCATATGTTCCTCTTTGCTCTATATTTGAAAAGCGTTTTATAGCCGAATAGTATTCGATAAGGCAAATTTAGTAGAGTTCCCTTCATGTGTCAACATTATAATTATGATTTTTTTCATGCTCCCCGGGGAGTCGAAGAATACACTGCTATTGACATGGATTTGATAAAAAAGATACTATTTAATTTATCGAATACTATTCGAAAGACTAATTTTAAAGGAACTATCATGTCTGGTCAATTTAGATTACAATGCGAGTATATTCACTGTTTTGGAAAAAGAATCATAGAAGTGGGGGTTGCCAATAGTGAAGAGGAGGCGAGGATCTGGCAACAGAAACAAACCGGAAAACGTGCCTCTTTAACAGAAGATGACCCGATAAAATCCTGCCCCGTCGTAAGGTGCCCGCTTAAGCTGCAGATTCCCCGCTATGTTTTTCTGGAAGTGGAATGATTTTTTCCCGGAGACTATAGAATCAATTGCGGATGCGAGAATTCCAGAGGACCTGTTTTTTTGCAGCTGGAATCCGGAGCCAGTTGAGGCACGCGGGCAAATAACCATAAAACCTCACTATATCCGGCTTTTATGGTTTCAGGATTCCATGTTGTAAAACTTTCTAATAAAATGTTCCTGGTATTCAAAGGACCAGTGGGCATCTTTCAATATTGATGCAGCTTTTTTTGAATTGCCTGTTTTCAGATTTTCAATGAAGTCCTGGTGCTCCAGACAATTTCTCATCTCCCACTCCCCGTCGTAATTATGCCGGGGAAAGTCATAAAGCCGGTGTTTGATTGGAAGTATGAATTTTTTCAGCAGCTCATTTCCCGACACGTTAATATAGACATCATGGAACTCAAGGTTTGTCTTAAACAGTCTCCTGAAATCGTTTTTTTCAATATCTGATATCATGATCCTGTTCAGCTTCTCCAGTTTGCTGATATGGGATGCCCCGATTTTTTCAGAACAGTCCTGAACAATGGAAGCCTCGACCATACCAATGGCATCGTACGCGTTTTTGACATCCTTCAACTCAAGTATATTCACCCGTACACCCCTTCTGGGCAAAATTGTAACAAACCCTTCGATCTCCAGCTGAATCAACGCATCCCTGAGAGGGGTGTTGCTGATACCAAGATGATTGGCTATCTCCTTTATATTTATGGTTGATCCGGGAGTCAGGGCACCAAGGTTCATCTGCTGACGCAGGTAAGCATAAACATGCTCCCTGAGTGGCAATACATCAAGTTGGCCTATCAAAACTGAAATCCTCGTAAGTGGGGTTATAATCTGAATATTTTGCGACTACCCAGATCAAAAAAAAGAGATAGTATCATCGGTCAGACGGGGAAAGCCACTTTTACTACTTCCCCGTAATGACCAGATTTGTAGAGAGAACTATCTTAAATTAATCGCATCACCCAATTATTCTGTCCTAACCGAATGTTTTTTCTATGGCGCTTGCCACGGCTGCCACAATGGTATCCACTTGCTCTTTGGTGATAATCAGGCAAGGAGCAAAATTCATGATATTGTTCAGCCCATGAAAACTTGAGTTGGTTCGTCCGACAATAACCTTTTCCGCCATAACGTTACTCATAAGCTGTGCCATCTGGCCTTCCGAAATAGGCTCTTTGGTGACCTTGTCCACTACAAACTCAATTCCGGCAAAAAGTCCCTGACCTCTGATATCACCGACGTTTTTATATTTTTTCAGGGTTTCCAACTGTTCAAGAAGATAGGCTCCCACCTTGGCGCTGTTTTCAACCAGGTTCTCCTCTTCAATGATTCGCGTACTTTCAAGAGCTGCTGTCAGGGCAGAGGTGCATCCTCCGTAGGTTGAGATATCCCTGAAATAGTTCAGTCGGGTTTCCGGATTTGAAGGATCATTCAAGAACGTATCATACACCTTCTGTTTAACCACCGTGGCTGACAGGGCTTCATAAGAACTGGCTAAACCCTTGGCCATGGTAATGATTTCAGGATCAACCTCATAGTGTTCGTGTCCCCAGAATTTTCCTGTTCTACCGAATCCACAGACAACCTCATCCATAATCATCCAGATGTCATGTTTTCTGCAGATCTCCTGGAGAATGGGATAGTATTCGGGAACGGGCTTCAGGATTCCACCACCCGCGGTAATGGGTTCAACAATCAAGCCACCGATAGTATCGGCTCCCTCTTTGAGGATGATCTCCTCAACTTTGCGGGCGCAGTCGATATTGCAATTTTCATAGGTTTTATCAAAGGGGCAACGATAGCAAGCACAGTGAGGAAACTCAACAAAACCATCCAGAAAGGGTCCAAAATCCTGCTTTCTCTGGGCTTGTCCAGTGGCACTCATGGCTCCGAAAGTAGTCCCATGGTAGTCACGATCCCGATACATGATCTTATATTTGCCCTTTCTTGAGGGATCTATGCGAGATGCCTGGCGTACTATCTTAAAAGCCTTTTCATTGGCTTCGGAACCGGAGTTGGAGAAATACACCTTATCGTGATTGGGTAATTTTTCCAGCAGTTTCTTGGCAAACTTGATAGCTGGAATATTGCCGAAAACACCGGCAAAGTAGGGCATCTTTTTGAGTTGTTCGCAAACCGCTTCGGCAATAGAATCCCGCCCGTAACCAACCATGACGCTCCAGACGCCACCTGAAGTAGCATCCAGATATTCCCGACCACGGATATCTTTGACCATCAGCCCTTTGCCTTCGACTATGATCATCTGTTCCTGGGATTCAAAAACTTTGTGAGGCTTTAAATGATGCCATAAGGCATCTTTATCGCCTGCCACCATCTCTTCAACATCATATTCAAGCCAATCGATTTTATTTTCCATTGAGAATTTCCTCATACTTATACTAAGCGTGAATCTTATACCGGAGTTAATCTGAGATTTGTCCCCGCAGTGGACTTCAATACCGCAATCGACACAGCAGCCGGATAATCACGGGTCTGTGTGGATGTGTTGTTGAATCCGGTAGGTTCCATCCTGCCGGATTCAGTTTATAAAACTGCAAACCTTCTCACCATTCCAAACGACAATGGCAAGGAACAATCAGCTTTTATGCGCCTCTCTGTGGACGCATATCAGCCTTGTTAATACCAGCGACTGCCACCGGTTTTTTCATGGCATCCCGTCTAAAGGGTTCGCCAAGTTCCATATTGGTTAAAACCTCGATAAAGGTGGTTTTGCCATCTTCCATCTGGGCCTTGACGGCAGTGTTTAACGTCTCGGTCAACTCAGCCATGGTGGAGACCTGAATACCTTCAACACCACAAGCTTTTGCGACGGCAGCATAGGATACATTCCGATTCAGCTCAGTTCCTACAAAATTGTCGTCATACCAGAGAGTAGTGTTTCTTTTTTCAGCTCCCCAATGGTAGTTGCGGAAAACAATCATGGTAATAGCGGGCCATTCATCGCGACCGACTGCAGCCATTTCATTCATTGAGATTCCAAAGGCACCGTCACCGGCAAAACCAACAACGGGAACATCGGGTTTGGCGATTTTTGCACCACAGATTGCAGGAAGACCGTAACCGCAAGGTCCGAACATCCCGGGCGCCAGGTATTTGCGACCTTCTTCAAAAGTCGGGTAGGCATTACCCAGTGCACAGCTGTTTCCAATATCGGAAGAGATGATCGCTTCCTTGGGCAGGGCTTCAACGATTGCCCGCCATGCCATCCGCGAAGTGATTTTTTCCGGGTCACTTTTACGAGCACGCTCATTCCAGGTTGTTCCGGGATCGTCCTCTTCGTGATCTATGCCCGCCAGTTCCTTATCCCAGTCCGCTTTCAGTTTTGCAATGGTTGCCTTACGCTCATCACGACCAGCGTCACCAGCGGTTGCGGAGAGTTTGGCCAGAATACCATTGGCAACTTTGCTGGCGTCACCTATGATACCGACTGCAACGGGTTTGGTCAGACCGATGCGATCAGGATTGATATCAACCTGAATAATGGATGCTTTTTTGGGCCAATAATCCATTCCGTAACCAGGCAGGGTTGAGAAAGGATTCAGGCGAGTACCCAGTGCCAGTACAACATCCGCTTTGGCAATTAATTGCATGCCGGCTTTGGAGCCGTTATAGCCTAGTGGGCCTGCAAATAACCGATGACTGCCCGGAAAGGCGTCATTATGTTGATAGTTACAGCAAACCGGAGCATCCAGGCGCTCGGCCAGTTTGATTGTGTCTTTGATGGCACCACCGATCACAACACCACCGCCGTTAAGAATAACAGGAAACTTGGCGTTGGACAGAAGTTCTGCTGCACGTGCGATTGCTTCCTCACCACCGGCGGGAAGCTCAAATTCGACAATAGCAGGCAATTCAATGTCAATTACCTGTGTCCAGAAATCCCGCGGAATATTAATCTGTGCCGGAGCCGATGCTCGTTTTGCCTGCATAATTACCCGGTTGAGAACCTCAGCAACACGGGAAGGATGCAGAACCTCTTCCTGATAGGCAACCATATCCTCGAACAGGGACATCTGGGGAACTTCCTGGAAACCGCCTTGTCCCATGGTCATATTGGCAGCCTGAGGGGTTACCAGTAACAGGGGAGTATGGTTCCAATAAGCAGTTTTTACCGGTGTCACAAAGTTGGTAATGCCAGGACCATTCTGGGCTACCATCATGGACATCTTGCCCGAAGCACGGGTAAAACCATCCGCCATCATACCGGCATTGCATTCATGGCCGCAATCCCAGAAGGTAATTCCGGCTTTGGGAAACAGGTCGGAGATCGGCATCATCGCCGAACCAATAATTCCAAACGCATTTTCGATGCCGTGCATCTGGAGAACCTTTACAAAGGCCTCTTCAGTGGTCATTTTCATAATATTCCTACCTCGATCATTTGTGGTTACCCCAACTCATTGCAGGGACAAATTCCCGCTGTACCCAGCAGGTGTTATATAATTATCTGATTTACTGATATCTGATGCATCAGACATCTGTCAAGACCAAACCACTAAGCAATTATTTTTACAGTTATATTGTAAAAATATCATCCCACTGATGCGAATAGTAGTGGAGCAATTGTTATGTTAAAATTTTAAAACAAACAAGTGGGAGCAGGAATTTGAATTGGACTAGGCTGGAGATAACCTGTATCACTATATTCTGATAAACAGGATCTCACAGAAGTAGGCAAATCTTTAGCACTCACCATCTATTTGCAGAGAAAACGAACCATGATTAACCTGATTCTTCGATTTCGTATAATATTGATCCTGGGATTGATCGTTCTTTCAATCCCTTTTGGGTATAAAATTAAAGATCTGACGCGGGATGCCGGTGTTTCCTCCCTGATTCCAAAAACCCACCCTGCTTATAAAATTTCAGATAAAGCTGAGGAACTGTTCGGGGCGAGTGACCAAATTGTGATCGGGGTTAATTCACCCGGCGGGATTTTTACCAAAGAAGCCGTTGAACTTATCTATGAATTAACGGTTTTTCTGGAGGAGCTGGAGGAGATAGACGAGGATGATGTTCTTAGTTTGACTAATATCAGTGATATGGAGGGTAACAACGGTGAATTGATTATTGAAACCCTGGTTGATGAGGATTTTATCGAGAATCTTGATTCGTCTAACTTGCTGCAACTGCGGGATAGAATAAGGTCAAACCCGCTTTTCAGGGGGAAACTGGTGAGTCTGGATGAAAAAAGCGCTGTTGTGCTTGCAGGAGTTCCTCTCAGTATCGGGCTAAAGGAGGAGTTAATCGGCTCACTGAAAAAAAGAGTCCTAAATAAATTAACCGAATTGGGTGACAAATATCCTGATATTACATTGGATTTCTCCGGGCCTGCCATGCTGAAAGCCTATATCTCCGAATATATGCAGAGGGATTTAAAGGTTCTTTTCCCCATGGCAATAGTGATGGTGGCTTTAATCATTCTGGTTGTATTGCGGAGTTTTCTGGGAATGCTAGTGCCTGTGCTGGTTACGATCTTTGCAGTAATCTGGACCTTTGGTTTAAAGGCTGTTCTGGACTCTCCCATTACCATTGTTGAAACTGCAATCCCCGTTGTATTGATTGCCATCGGTTGCGCTGACGGTATTCATATCATCAGTGAATTTCTGGTGTTGTATCGAAAAGGTGTTCCGGTCAAGGAAGCTGTTCATAAGACTATGCATGTCCTGACACTACCGGTGATTTTGACCTCTGTTACCACCGGGTTGGGTTTTGTTTCATTGCTGACGGCTCCGGGTGTTTCCATACGAAATATGGGTATTTTTCTGGCTTTTGGCGTGTTGATCGCCATGATTTATTCCCTGTTATTTATTCCTGCCATGATCTCCTTTTTTCGGCAGAAAAAAGATCCGATTCCAGGGAAACCCCGACCTCATTTTGAGATGGTTGCCACAAGTGCATTCGAAGCCCGGGTATTGCCAATCGCCAGAAGGGTGATTAGCCACCACCGAGTTGTGGTATCCATTGCTTTTGTAATGCTACTGTTATCGATCCTCGGTATATTCAATGTTCAAGTTGAATCGGATGAAGTTCGATATTTTAAAAAGCACAATGAATTCAGGGCTGCAACCGAGAGTATCCAGAGAAACCTGGGCGGGATCACCAGCCTGGATATCATCATTGAGGGGGAAGAGGAGAATTCCATAAAACAACCCACACTACTGAAGAAAATCGAAGCGTTGCAGCGATTTTGCGAGCAAGATGAGCTGGTTAGCTACTCATTGTCCCTGGTTGATTTGATAAAACGCATCAATTTTGTCCTTCATGACAATGATTCTCAATTTGAGAGGCTGCCAGCTGAAAAGGAGGCTGTTAAGCGGGTTGTTTATGAATTGATCGATGGGATCGAAGTGGAAAAAGAGATTGAAGAGGAGGTTAGCGGGTATCAACAGGTTTCCCAGTTTTTGCTTTTGTATGAAATGAGCGGAGGTGACTCAACCGGACAATATGTTGATACACCTTACAAAACAACCCGGATCTCAGTGCGGCTGAAAGACATGAGCAGCCAAGAATTGAAGATTCTGGTGCAAAAGTTGGATTCTTATATCAAAGAGCATTTTCCACCCACAGTAAAAGTGGATTATGCCAATCATTACATTCGGGTCGTGATGATGGACCTGATTATTGACAGCCAGATTTATAGTTTGTTGACGGTGTTGGTTACCATCACCATTCTGATGTCAATTATGTTTCGATCGCCGATGATTGGTTTGTTCACAGCGCTTCCGGTGTTTATCGCCGTTCTTTTTAATTTTACTATCATGTGGGCGTTTGATATCACACTCAACATCGGAACTTCCATCATTGCCTCCGTCGGGATGGGAGTAGGGATCGACTATGCAATACACTATTTCACTCGATTCAGGTTGCTGTTCAGACAAACAGGTGACTATCAGGAGTCATTGATACATGCGATCTCCGGCACTTCCAGAGCAATCCTCTCCAACGCATCTGCCGTGGGAATCGGTTTTCTGGTTCTTCTTTTCTCGGAATACGGCGTGATTGCCAACATCGGTTGGATTACCGCAGTTTCCATGTTTACAACGGCTTGTGGCTCTTTGATCGTTCTGCCCTCTTTGCTGATAATCTTTAAGCCACAGATAAAATAGGCTCCCCTTGGAAGACGACCCATATGCAATATAATCTTCAACTTTTACAATAGCTTAAGTAACTCAGTCAAGCTATTTCACATTACAAGTTGGACTTTTAACTTGCAGATTTATACCATAAAAACTGACTACCTTAGCATGGAATCAAGATATTCAGGAAAAACAGTGTTTAATAAGCGATGGTTCTACTCTGGATGAAATCACAATTCGGAAATTTCTGTTGGAATCATCGGCCAAAAAGGAAAGCAGATGGCTAAAACAAAAAAAAATCTGGTTCGGATCAGTGAGCTTGTAAAACGATCAGGTGTCTCCGCCCCTACCATCAAACATTATATTAATGAGGGATTATTGCCTCAACCCATTAAGCCAAGTAAAAACATGGCTTATTATGAGGAGTCCTGTATCGAGCGGATTAAACTGATCAAAAAAATTCAGAAGGAGAAATTTCTCCCGCTTGATATGATCAAACGGGTGATCGACTCCGGGGATTCTTATGCTCAACATTTGGAGATGGGGGAGGCGATTATCAAATCGCACAAAGTACCCCTTCAGGCAAAAAAGGTGATAGAATCCAAGATAGAACGCCATAGCGGGTATCCTGTTGAGAAAATAAATATCTTGGAAAACGAAGGATTGATTCATCCCGAGATCAGTAACCACGGAAAAATTTATGATGATAGTGACTGTCAGATCATTGCCATGATGAAACAGCGGGAGGAAATCGGAGCCCGATTTGATTATTCGGTTGAAACATTAAGAATCTATCGGGACGCCATCAAGGAAGCGGTCTCAAAGGATATCAGCCTGTTTGCCCGCAATATGATCGGAGATATATCCGCTGAAAAAGCCATAAAGCTGCTGACTGAAGCAGATGAGACGCTGGACAACTTTATGGTGATCTATCGCTATAAAATGCTCCGAAAAATGGGAGAAGAAGCGATTAAAGAAGTCAACGATCTGGCAAATAGTCTGAAGATCCTGGTGTTTTTCCCCATTGAAGGTTTGGAGCTTCCAAAACAACCCCCTAAAAACATGATGGAACGATGTTTCTATTACTTATGTAAAGGGGATTATAAAGCCATTCAAAAAACCCTGGGAAACAGAAAGCGAAAGGATGCCGACTATGATCAGGTAAACTTCAGCATTCTGGCAGACATCCTTGACGGCAATCTCAAGGAGGCCCGGAAAAAGGTCACCACACATATGCCCAAGCCATCCTCTTATGCCTTGAACAATGCTATTGCCGCCCTAACCTACCTGTTTTCTATCAATGACGAAGGTGGTTTTTCCGTTCCCATGTTCAACGCCAAGAAGATGTTGGCTTATCTGAAACGGATCGAAAAATCCAACGAACGGTACGTTTTTTCCAAATACCTGGCGTTGTTCATCTGCGGAGCTATCTATGTTTTACTGCCCAATGCCGTTAATCAACATCAGGAAGGTGTGGAAATCCTTTCCAGGTTGAGCTGGCCGGATACCAGAAAAAAGCTGGAAGAGAAAACCATTCCCGAATGGCTGATCCGGACTCTGGAACATGAAGTTTTCCCGGCGATTGAGATCCGCATCAATCGATTTTTGGCCGAAGGATATCGAAAACTGGGACAGAACGATAAAGCCCTTGTCCAACTTAACGAGATCCTGGCGGTGTCAGATCCGGAAGGTGAAATGGCCGAATGGGCAGGGATGCAACGACTGCTGATAACCAAGTGAGCTGTTCCCTGACAAATGATGAATAGTACTATTATGGAGATTAAATCTGTCGACAGGCCGCCTTGTGGCATCCCTGTTGTCTATCGCTGCATCTTTTGTGGTGACGTCAAGTGCGGGAAGAGCTGCAGTCGAGGTACCTGCACTTTTACCAATAATCAGGTAAAAGGAAATGCTTTCATTGGCATGAAGTGCAGTCAATGTGATAATGGAGAATACGACATTGCACCCGTAAATTCGTAACGATGAACCTGCCATTAGAATGATGTCGTCTGAGTGTAAATGCAGAGGATACCGTTTTGTCTGTTGATCTCTGCCATAGTCTGCTCGCCATTGGCTGACCTTTTGACCAGATCCAGAACGTCAGCTCCCACCGTTTCAAGGCTGCTGCCTTCGAGGACAACTCCGGCGATAATATCGATATCATCTGACAAATGGTTTCACACCCGACTGGTGTTGACTACTTTGACTACGGGCACAATGGGAAAACCGATGGGATTTCCCCGACCGGTAGAGAATATAATCAACTGAGCCCCGGCAGCTGCCAATCCCGTCATCGATACCGTATCATAACCGGTACCATCCATTATGATCAATCCCTTTTCCGTCGGGATCTCTCCATAAGCGGTTACCTGTTTTATTTTGCCGGAACCAGTTTTGGCAATACAGCCCAACGCCCCTGGATGCATCGCAGCTAATCCGGGCGATCACCTCTCCGTATTTAATAATTTCATCTCCCGCCTGGACATCGCCAAGCAGGATTTTGTGGCTGTACCTAATATCCGTAAGCGCTATGATCTCGGTGCCATCTGAAAAAGCCGCCGATATTCATTTGCCGATGTCCTCTAGACAAACAGCAACATTGTCCTTGGGGTTGATACGTATTGTGTTCGGTTTCATGGTAATTAACAGGTATTTTAATCCGGTTGATATTGGGGTATTTTGATTGTTCTAAAATCGCTATTCCCTTCAAAATGAAATTGTTCTGAGTCCTTACCCTGAAAAGTTTTGAAGACACTCTCCAAAAAAGTACTTTAAAAGTTAAACTTTCAACATTTTATCTATCGACTTTTTAATGATTGGCAACTCTTCGTTTTTTAAAAATCAAAAATCTGTTAACTTTCTGTAATATTAGATAAAAGTGATTATTGATCAATCTACCTGTTGAAAATGTGGATTTCGGGAATAGCTGACTTTATCCAAGTTTACATAAAGCTATCATTATTTAATGGCTATTATTATTGACGATTTCATCGCTTAATCATAAATGGCTTATACAGGAAATTTTTTTATTGACAGATGATTGAAGAGCAAGGCAACTTGTAAAAAGTTGAACCTTTAACCTTTATTAAAGCAGCCAGCAGTTTTCAGCTAATTCACGGGATAACAATCTATTTCTATTATGAATTTATTTCTACCTTCTGAAGAGAGTGAATCCTCCGGTTTTAGCAACGCGTTTTTTAACAAAGCGGTTCATCTCCTTTCCGAATACATTAAGATCCCCACTGTCAACCCTCCTGGAAATGACAGACTGGGAACGAGGTTTTTGCAAAAGGTTCTCGATGAAAACGGGCTTGAAACCAGGATTATTGAAACATCTCCAGGCAGGGAGGCTTTGATCAGCTCTCTCCCGGGTTCCGATCCTGAGTTAAAGCCTTTGGTTCTGGCTGGGCATATTGATGTAGCACCGGCGGAGGAGGACGGTTGGGAAATACCACCTTTTTCTGGTCTGGTTAAGGATGGATTTATCTGGGGAAGGGGTGCTCTTGACATGAAAAGCATGGGGATCATGGAGCTGATGGCTTTCCTGGCTGTTTATCACCGGCAGGTCCCGATAAAACGGGGAGTAACCTTTCTAGCAATACCTGATGAGGAAAATAGTGGAGAATTGGGCGCTAAGGTGATTGCAGAAAAACACCTGGCAGAATTAGATCCGGCGCTTATCATTAATGAAGGTGGTTACGGACTCAGGAACATGATGTTTAATGGTGTGGTTTTCCCTATTGTCATAGCAGAAAAGCTTTCTCTGAAGGTTAAGTTGACGGCACTGGGAGCACCCGGACATTCCAATCAGCCGGGCAAGGATTCCGCTATTACGAGGTTGGTGCAGGGGCTGGCAGCAGTTGACAAACTGAAGTATCCCATGGAAATTCATCCCATTGTGAAAGAAACCCTGAAACGTCTTGCAGAGAGAAAATCCTTCCCTGAATCCCTTCTGCTGAAACATCCCAATAACCCCCTGTTCAGGTTTTTACTAAACAGAGAGTTCAAGAAAGACTCAACCTTGAACGCCATGATACGCAATACAATCTGCATGACGGTTCTGAAAGCCGGAGAAGCAACCAATGCCATTCCCGATATTGCAGAAGCATATCTTGACCTACGACTACTACCATGTACGGATTTCAGAGATATCACCAGGGATATCAAAAAACAGGTCGCACCATTTACAGTTTCGACAGAGGTTATCAATGAACCGGTACCGGGTGAACCGACTTCGTTTACCAGCAAAGCGTTTTCAATTATTGAAGAGGTCTTACTGGAAGAGGTTCCCGATGCCCTGGTAGTGCCTCTCCTGGACATTGGTGGTACCGATTCCAAACATTTCAGGCCCTGTGGCATCCCCTGTTATGACATTATACCCTGCATTATCGACCCTGAAGATCTGAAACGGATTCACGGCATCAATGAGCGGATATCGATCAATAATTTAAAGTTCGGAATCCGGGTGATGTATAACCTCATTTGTCAACTGTGCAACACCGACATTTAAGGTGTTGAATTCATAATGTATAAATAAACCTGCACCAAGAGGAAAAAAATGAAACCTAACGGTAAGCTGACATTCAAAACAAAATCAGTAATGGGAATGGGCGAAATTCCGAACGTGATGGCTTATTCGGTGATGAGTATCCTCTTTCTGTTTTTCCTGACAGATATTGTGGGCATACTGCCGGCCTTTGCAGGTATTGTTTTTATGATCGGCCGTGTCTGGGATGCCTTCACCGATCCAACCATCGGTATGATAAGCGACAGAACCAGAACCCGTTGGGGGAGAAGACGACCGTTCTTTATCATAGCTGCTGTTCCCCTGGGATTATTTTTCTTTTTGATGTTCAACATCTTTCCGGTTGAATCCCAATTCAGTAAAACCGCTGTATACACGGTGGTGCATATTCTTTTTATCACCTCGGTGACACTCTATGCCATACCCTACCTGAGCCTTTTAGCGGAGTTAACCGACGATTATGCGGAACGCACCAGTATTATGAATTACCGCATGTTTTTTACGTTTGTGTTTGGTCTTTCGGCGGCAGTGCTCCCCAAGATGTTCGCCGATTCTTTTGTTCCGGATGAATTAAGAAGGGCTGTCAAGCAGGGATTCGAGACCTCGGATGCTTTTATTCCCTACCTTCAGGAAGGATACATGATGGCGGCTTTGATTGTCGGTCTAGTCATTATGGTTTTTCCCTTTATTGTATTTTTCACGATCAAGGAAAGATATCAGGAACGGGCTCCCAGGGAAAAACTTCAGCTTTTCAAGCAATTTGCCAATATGTTTCGGAATAAATCCTTTCGTACCCTGATTTTCATCTATGTTGGCAGTTATGCCGGCATCAACGTGATCGAAGGATTTGTTATCTATTACATGAAGTACTGGATCGGCAGGGAAGATCAGATGCCGATTCTGTTTGTATCAGTTGTGATCTCCAGCGTCGTTACCCTACCGCTTTGGAGTATCATGTCCCGTAAATACGGCAAGAAAAAAACAGCTATTTTTGGATTACTGTTCTGGGGAGTCACCCAGATGCTGTGGATTTTTATTACGCCAACCATGCCTGATTTTATCATCTATGCTGTTGGAGCTCTTGTGGGAATTGGATATGGAAGCGCTCATACCATGCCTTGGGCCATGTTTCCGGACGTCCTGGATCAGGATGAAATTATGACGGGAGAGCGCCGGGAGGGGGTTTATTCGGGTGTCATGACGTTTTTGATGAAAATCTCAAATTCGATCGCTGTTTTTTCCATCGGCATGACCCTACAGTTAACCGGTTACGTGGCCAATGCTGTCCAGACACCGAAAGCTCTGCAGGGCATTCGGTTTACCATGGCACTGGCCCCCTTAGCCTTTGTTTTGATCGGACTGGCAGGTGCATTTTTGTTCCCCATTACTAAGGAGCGATACAGTGAGATTCGCAGGGAGCTTGAAAACAGAAATGCCGTCAACGCTTAACCTGGTAACTGGGCAAAAAAAATGTACAAAAAAGGAACTTTGCTGTTAAAGCGCAGTGATATCGAAAAGTTGATGACACCAAAGGATTATATCAAAGGGATGGAAGAAGCATTCAGCATGATTGCGGAAGGAAAAGCCTTCGGGACCGGGATGCTGCATGCGGATGCCGGAGACACGGAGTTTCATATTAAGTCCGGAGGTTTGCATCTATCCCGTGCCTACTTTGCGATCAAAGCGAATGGAAGTTGCTATACCAATGTAAAACGCTTTGGGCTTCCCAACATGATGGGAACCATTCTCCTGTTTGATGCTGATAATGCGTTTCCCCTGGCGATTCTTGATTCCATTGATATCACCAGGAACAGAACCGGGGCGACGACGGCTGTGGCAGCCAAATTTCTGGCAAATCCCGGTTCAAAAACAATAACAATTTGCGGATGCGGAAACCAGGGGCGAATCCAGTTAAAGATGCTGAAAGAGCAGTTTCCCCTCGAAACTGTTTATGCATACAGCCGATCCGACCAATCAGCCCGAAGCTTCGCGGAAGAAATGAGTCGTGACTTGTCGCTGTTGGTTAAGCCGGTGTCAGATCTAAAAAAGGCTGCTTTGGATAGTGATATCATTGTCACCTGTACACCCGCCAGGAAGCCCTATCTTAAAAAAGAGTTTACTAAACCGGGGATGTTCATTGCTGCGGTGGGAGCAGATAGCCCGGACAAGCAGGAGATTGAAGAAACGCTTTTAGCAGGAAATAAGGTTGTGGTCGACCTGCCGGAACAATGCGCAAAAGTCGGGGAATTGCATCATGCTCTTCAAGGCGGTTTGATAAAGATTGATGATATTTATGGAACCCTTGGAGCTATAGCGGCTGGCAAGTTGCCGGGTAGAACATCAGATCAGGAAATCTTCGTTTTTGATGCAACAGGAACTGCGATTCAGGACGTCGCCGGGGCTGCTTTATGCTATGAAAAGGCTGTTAAAAAGGGCGTAGGAATATATTTTAATTTAAATTCATAAAGGTCAAAATGAAATACGAAGAGATCATCCAAAAAAGAAGAGAACTTGTTAAAGAACCGATCTACGCTCTTTCGGAGGAAGGTTTGACAAAGGCAGTGGAGAAGCTGAGAACAAAAACTCCAAATTCCGGAAGATTGTTTGCTGAAGCTAAGAACAGTATCCCCGGTGGTTATCAGCACATGCTGGTCAATAAAAATCCCTGGCCATTGACCATTCGTAAAGCCTTGGGAACCAGCATGTGGGATGCTGATAACAATGAGTTTATCGATTACCTGATGATGGCAGGCCCCATTATTCTCGGTCACAACTATCCCTCCCTTATCAAAGAGGTGATAAAGGTGATCGAGGAAGAGGGTATCGGCTCCGGATGGTCATCTGAATGGGAAACTAAAGGGGCAGAGATAATCATTAAACACATCAAGTCTGTTGAACAGGTGCGCTATTTCCAATCGGGGACAGAGGCCGATATGGCGGCTGTCAGGCTGGCGAGGGTGTTTACGGGGAAGAGGAAAATCATCCGAGTCGGCGGTGCTTATCATGGTTGGAATGATGAATTTATCTATGACATGCAGATCCCTTACTCCGGGACCTTTCAAACCCACGGAATCCCGGAAGAGCATTTTGCCAATGTCATTAGTGTAGGTCCGAATGATTTTGATGGATTGGAGCAAGCCTTCATGAAGGTGGAAAAAGATGGCGGGGTGGCAGCTGTAATAGTTGAACCCATGGGATGCGAGACCGGGGCCATTCCCATGCATCCGGATTTTAACAGCAAGGCACGGGAGTTGTGTGATCAATACCAATCTCTTCTTATATTCGATGAAGTGGTGACTGCATTTCGTGTAGCCCTGGGAGGAGCTCAGGAGTTCTGGAATATAGATGCTGACATCACGGTAATGGGCAAACTGATAACACACGGGTTTCCTTCATCTGGTGCCATTGGAGCCAGGAGAGAGATTATGGATTGCCTGGCCGGGATTAGTCCCGGGAAACCCAAACCGTTTGTGGCGGGAACCATGGCGGGCAACTCAATATCTACTGCAGCAACCTATTGGGCAATCAAATTGATTGAGCAGGAAAATGCCATCGAAAAAGCAACCAATGCAGCTGTAAAGCTCAGGGATGGGTTAAATTGTCTGTTTAGAACCTTGAAACTTCCGTTTTTTTCTTATAATGTTGCTTCCCTGGTGCACTTTGAAACCTCGATTCCGCTAGCGGTGGATATCAGGAATCCGGATCTGATCATGGAAGCTCTGGAGCGTAAGCAGGCTGTGGATAATTTCGGGGTTGCCCTGCTTGCTGAAGGCATTATCACCAAATATGGAAACCGGGCTTTTACCTGTATGGCTCATACCGACAAGGAGATTAAGAAAACACTTTCGGCGTTCGAAACGGTGCTGCACATGGTTAAAAGACCATGATTGACAGAATGGGAATGGCAAATGTTTATAAAAGATCTGTAAAACAGAAACAAGGAACGGTTAAGGTTAAAAGAGATATCACAGTCTTTAAGTGTCAATTCAACATCCAAGGTGAGTTCCAGATCAAACTATTTTTCTAACGAAACAGGGAGACAACAGTATGAGAACCTCAGTCAACGCTTCAGATATCACTATTATCCCCAGACTTCGTTGGCAATTGCCGCTGGTCCTGTTAGTCACGGTGTTGATCTCCTATTTTGACAGGATGAATATTACCTACGCCATTGCCAAAATTGGAGCAGAATATGGCTGGGGAACAAAGGAGATAGGGCAATACGGCGGATTGTTAATGAGTATCTTTTATGTCGGATACGGACTGGCCAATATGTTTTTAAGCCCCATTGGTGCAAAATTTGGCCCTCGAAAAAGCCTGATGGTCATCATCGTCTTGTTTTCTTTATTTACGGTACTGAGCGCCCCGGTTGCCATGATGTTTACGGTTTTTATTTTTGTGAGAATCTGCCTGGGCTTGAGCGAAGGAATTCATTTTCCCATGATGAATATCCTTATTCGGAACTGGTTTCCTGCCCATGAACGCTCCAGGGCCAATAGTATATGGCTTCTGGGATTGTTCCTTTCCATGGTGTTGGCGCCGTTCATCGTGGTTCCCATTATCGAACACCTGGGCTGGCGCAGTATGTTCTATATTCTGGGAGTGGCAGGAATGGTTGTTTCGATCCCTTTTGTATTTCTGTTTGTTCGTGACACCCCCAAAGAGCACCCTGCCATGACGGAAACGGAGATCGATTATATTCAGGCAGGAATGGAACCGGAAGAACCGCAGACCAGCACAATTTGGGAGGGATACAAATCGTTTTTCAGAAAAAAAGCGTACTGGGTTGCGATGCTGGCCGGAATCTGTAATAACATGGTTGCCTTCGGCCTCCTAAGCTGGTTGCCGACATACTTCACCGAAGGCAGAGGGCTCCCCTTTTCAAGCCTGACCTGGGCGACATCGATCCCCTATTCACTGTCCCTGGTGGGGATTATGCTCTGGTCCTTCATTGGAGATAAAACCAACAAACGAGCCTATCTGGCAGGAGTGGGTTACCTGGGAGCTGGAATCTGCGCCTATTTTGCTACCACTGCTTCCAATATTTATGTGGCAGTTGCCATTTTCACCGTCACCATATTCATAAATGTAGCCTTTGCCTCCAATGAATTTGCCATCATGCAGAAAATAGTTCCCAAGCAGAACCTGGCAGCCGGTGTGGGGTTTTATAATGGATTTACCATGATGCTGGGCGGTGGAATTGGGCCAGTTGTCATCGGCCAGGTGCTGGCTACCACCGGAAGTTATGAAACTGCAATTCTTTCCATCACTTTTATCTGTGCCATAGCCGGCACGATCATGTTTATTCTGGGAAGGATGATCAAATATTGACTTCTCTGCTGTTTTTTCAGGCTTAAAGACTTTGTAACAACTGAAAAATGTTTGGTTATCCATAAAATTTAGTCAAGTCCGAGCCTACAAACAGAGCAAAATTATCTCTTTACAGGTATTTTAATGATATGCTGTAACATTACCAAGTAATTAACATGTTTTTAGAAGGAGAACACCATGGAATATCCGGTTAGATTACTATTTGCTGATATCCTGATTGAAGCTGGCATCGATCATGTTTTCGGAATCCCCGGAGGCAACACCCCTTTCATTTTTGACGGGTTTGTTGATAAAAAAGATAAAATTAAAACCATCCTGGTTCGGCATGAAGGCGGAGCTTCCGTAATGGCTGACATGCATGCCAGAATCACCGGAAAGCCCGCCGTAGTGGTTGGACAGGGACCCTTTATTGCCACCAGTGGGGGATTCGGTATTCTGGAGTCATTTTATTCAGGGCTGCCCATGATCATTATCTGTGATACCAGCGATTACTTTTCCCTGCCGCTGCACGGTCCTTACCAGAATGGTACAGGAGACTACGGGGCTGCTGATGTACCGGCCATGTTGAAAGCCATGACCAAGTTTACAACGGTAGCCACTAACCCTACGGAGTTCATGCATGGATTACAGCTGGCCATAAAGCATGCCACCACTGGCCGACCTGGACCTGCAGCTGTCGTAATCCGCTGGAACGTTCCCTTTGAAAATATCGATCTTGAAAATACTAACCCCAAATATTTTCCCATTGCCGGTTACCTTAGAAACTCCCCTCCTCACATCTCACAAGAGGATGCTAACAAGGCAGCTGATCTACTGGTGAAAGCACAAAATCCTGTGATGGTTATCGGACAGGGTGTTCGTAGCGCAAAAGCCTACGATGAGGTTGTGGCGATTGCTGAATTACTGGGGATGCCGGTCGCGACCAGTTACTTGGGGAAAAGTGCCATTGCAGAAACTCATGATTGTGCCGTCGGAATGATGGGCGGCACAGCTCAGAAAATTACCAATCAAAAGATTACCGGTGCGGATGTCATCCTGGCAGTAGGGACCTCTCTTGCTCCTGACAACACCAAATGGCTTGCCCGCGACTACATCAATGCTGAAAAGCAGAAGATCATCCACATTGATATCGAATCCCTGAATGCAGGCTGGACATTTCCGGTGGAAATGGGAATCACCTCCGATGCAAAAATCGCATTAAAAGAGATCATCGCCTCAATTAAACAACACCCAATAAAAGTTGATGCCAAAAAGCGAGTCGAAACCCTGATGGCCGATAAAAAAGAAAGCAGGTACTTTGATGAGGAGGCGGTCTATTCGGATGAAACACCCATCGCTCCCGAAAGAGTGGTAAAGGAACTGAATGATATTATGAATGAGGATGATCTCCTGATACTGGATGCAGGTAATGCCCGTTTGTGGTGTTGTCGACATTTTCAATCCAAACAAGCCGGGCAAGTGTTGGCCGGGGGAGGAGCTGCCGCCATCGGTTATGGGACTCCCGCAGCCATCAGTGCCCAAATTACAGAGCCCAATAAAAGAGTTGTTTGTGTGACTGGTGATGGTGGCTTTTCCACTCAGCTCTATGCCCTTGAACATGCCAAAGATTTGAAGCTGCCTGTGACCTACGTGATAATGAACAATTCATGTCTTGGAAACATCCACGATTACCAGGCACCGGACCGTAAAATTGCCTCCGAATACTCCACCATGAACTGCGCTGATATCGCCAGGGGATTCGGACTGAAAGGAGTTCGGGTTGATGACCCCAAGGATCTTAAAGCGGCACTGAAAGAAGCCATCGAAAGCACGGAAGCCGTTCTGGTGGAAGTGATGACAAAAAACGAATCTCATTTTAAATTAATGGGATAAATCATTGGAGAAAATATGAAAATGCCCAAAAAAGGATTGAGCAGGGATGAGGTTGCACGAAGATTGGAAGAGTACCGCGGCGGAGATCTTAACTGGAAAGAGGGAAGAGCGTTTGGCTTTACCTATGATCCCGGGGAGGAGATACAAGCGGTCATCAAAGAAGCTTATATGAGCTTTTTATCTGAGAATACACTCTATGCAGATGTATACCCCAGTCTACTCGCATTGGAAAATGACGTGGTAGCCATGGCAGTGAATCATCTGGGAGGTGACGAGCAAACCTCGGGCAACTTCACTGCGGGCGGAACCGAAAGCAACATGTTAACAGTCAAAACCGCCAGGGACTATATGGCGGTTAAGAAGCCTCATATTACAGAACCTGAAGTAATTCTGCCGGACACGGCTCATGGGTCTCTCCATAAAGCCATTAAATTTCTTGGACTGAAAAAGAAGATTGTACCGGTAGACCGAAATACCTTTCGAGCTGATGTTGATGCGACCCGTAACGCAATAACCCCAAATACAATCATGCTGATCGGCTCAGCCACCTCTTTTGCCCATGGGGTTGTCGATCCCATCCGCGAGTTGGGAGATCTGGCATTGGAGCATGATCTTCTGTTACATGTAGATGGCTGCATCGGCGCTTTTATCCTGCCGTACTTCAAGAGGCTGGGCGTTGATGTTCCCGATTTTGATCTCTCTGTTCCCGGTGTGACCTCCATTTCCATGGACCTGCATAAGTTTGCCTATGCAGCCAAAGGTGCCTCAGTTATTCTGTACAAAAACAAAGATTTGAGACGATTTCAGCTTTACGCCTGTGCGGAATGGACAGGTTACACCCATATCAACACCACGCTTCTAAGCAGCAAAACAGCCGGCCCACTGGCTGCAGCCTGGGCGGTTCTGAATTACATCGGGGATGAGGGTTACCTGGAACGGTTTCGGCAAGTGCTTGAATCCAGGAACAAAATCATTCAGGCGATCGATGAGATCGAGGAATTGTTCATTGAGGGCCGGCCGGATACCAATATGCTGGCGATCGCCTCGGATACGATCAATGTATATGCTCTTTGGGATGAACTAAAGGACTGCGGTTGGCATCTTCAAGCCCAGTTCGGTTATAAGGATACCAGAAAACATCTCCATATATCCGTTATGATTGGCAACACCAAATGGGTGAAAGATTTTATCCGTGACTTGAAAACCTGTGTTGAAAGAGCAAAACATGCCGATTTGGACAGGGTTGCCGAGGAAACCAGAGCCATCTCTTCAGACCTGAAACCAGAAGACCTGAATCTGGAAACATTCTTCAAATTCATCCAGGTTGCTGGAGTCGACGGAGGGCTCCCCGACCGCTGGGGTAAGATCAATGAAATGATGAACGCTCTGCCGACAAATCAAAGGGAGTGGTTGATGATTGAATATGTGAATATGCTTTATCGATAATGGACTGTCAGAAAGAATCATCGACTTTATCAGTCGATGAGATCTTTCAGCAGGTTGCAAAGCTTTGATAAGCTACCGTTAGAGAACTGCAATGAACATACACATTGGAATTGGACAAATCAAAAAAAGACAAAGTACATTGATACAAATTCCAAAGAGAACTCGATTATACCCGGACTAACCAGGAAAATATGATGTCGATTCCAACCTTGGAAGAGATCAGACAAGCTGCCTTAAGAATCAAACCTTTTGTCCATAGAACACCGGTCCTCACCTGTCAGACTCTGAACAGGATGGTTGATGCGGAGCTGTTTTTTAAATGTGAAAATTTTCAGAAAGTGGGCGCTTTTAAATTCAGGGGAGCGACCAATGCCGTGCTCTCATTAACGGATGCGGAAGCCGGCAAAGGGGTGTGTACGCATTCCTCGGGGAATCATGCCCAGGCCCTTGCCCTGGCTGCAACCAATCGGGGGATTAAATCCTATATTATCATGCCCAGGACAGCTGCCCGTGTTAAAATCGATGGCGTGAAGGGGTACGGCGGAGAGGTCATTTTGTGCGAACCTACTTTACATGCCCGTGAATCAACCTCTGCTGATATTCAGAAAAAAACGGGAGCCCTGTTCATCCATCCCTATGATAACCTGATAATCATTACCGGACAGGCAACGGCAGCCCTGGAATTGAATGAGGAGGTTAAGAACCTGGAAATAGTAATGGCTCCTGTTGGAGGAGGCGGGCTACTGTCAGGAACCGCACTGGCAACACGTTATCTCTCTTCCACAACACAAGTCATCGCAGCAGAACCCAAAGAGGCCGATGATGCCTATCGATCTTTTAAGAGCGGTTCCTTTGTCTCTTCTGAGAATCCCACCACCATTGCTGACGGTTTGTTAACCTCGACAGGAGAGATTACATTTCCCCTGATTCAAAAGTATGTAACAGATATTGTCACGGTAACTGAAGAAAACATCGTTGCGGCCATGAAGCATACCTGGGAGCGCATGAAGATTATTATCGAACCTTCAAGCGCAGTTCCCTTCGGAGCAATACTGGAAAACAGATCCCAATTCAAGGGAAAGCGCATCGGCATTATTATCTCCGGCGGTAATGTGGATCTGGCAAACCTCCCCTGGTAGTTCTTAGAATGACATCACGGTATGTGGGAGGAACGGCTGCTTTTTTATCGGGAGATTTGCTGATACCGGTAAAACTGATAAAATCGTCTTTCAAGCCAATGTTGGTCAGATCAATACTTCCCTGATATCCTTGTTCTCAAAGATCACCTTTTTCCCTCCATGAAGCCCTGTATTTACCATCGCCTGAGCCAGTTGGTCCGATGTCACGCTTAGATTTGAACCAAGTTTTGACAGGATGGGTTTGTAAATCACCCTCATGAACCGATAGCTGATATTGGGTTCTTTTCTGGGAGTGGAAGGATAGATATACCCCGGTCGAAACAGGTAGATCTGGTCAAAATTCAGTTTTATTAATAGCCGCTCAGCAGCTCCTTTATCCTTCGCAAACATTATCCTGCTTTTCCCCTCCAAATCTGCACCCTGTCCGCTGAGGTAACAAAAAGTTGTTCTATCATTGTAAAGTCTAAGGGTTTCAGCAAAGGCGTTTGTGTAGTCAACAGTTATTTCTCTAAACTTATCCTTCGAAACAGCACCGGTATAAACCCCGACACAGTAAAAACAGACATCCTGGTTTTTCAGGTGTTCGATGACGGTTGAATAATCCAGAAAATTATCGTGGATTACCTCCACCAACTTGGGATGTTGTACCCCACTTTTTCTTCTGGCGATGACGGTAATTTTTTCAACGGTGTCGCTCTTCAAACATTTTTCCAGAACCAGGCTTCCAATCATACCGGTACTGCCGGTTATAATGACATTTTTCATGCGAATCCCCTCTGTATCAAATTTATCCGTGTATTCTCCGAATCATCAAACTCCAAAATGTCTGTGTCGACGATCATTCATCAATATCACATCATTTCACGCGAGTGAAGTGATAATGAACTCCAAAATCCACCATCAGAATTACTACCACCCCATAAACTAATAGTGGATTTGGGTCATGTGTTTGGCTTGCAAGAGATGGTGAAACAGTATAATTTAGATTGCTTGAATCCAGGTGTGATACTGCAAACAGCCATTTATTATCCAAGCGAAGAACCAAATGGAATTTGATTCTCTAAATATTTTATTGCCATTATTTCTGTTAATACTTGGCGGCTTTGCCATCAGCCGACTGTTTTCGATACCGGAAGGGGCGATTGTAAGAATTGTTACTGATTTTTTCATGCCACTATTGGTGTTGCACTCTTTCTGCACAACAAAAATTCCACTGGATCACATTTACAGATTGTTTGGGGTGGTTAGTCTGTTGATTGCCTTGATATTTGCCATTGGCTGGTTGTATTGTCGTTCTTTCAAACTTGATATTAAAGCGGTGATGCCGCCATTGCTGTTCATGAATTCCGGTTTTTTGGGGATTCCCCTGATGAAGTTATGGGGCGGGTTAACGGCCATGAACCTGATCATTATCTATGACCAGATCCAGACTTTTTATATTTTTACGCTGGGGATCATTATTGTTACCGGGAGTTATCGCTTAACAGGAATTATTGAAATGATTCGATCTCCCTTGATCTGGGCGATTGTAGTCGGATTTGGGATTAACCTGGCGCAGATCGAAGTTCATCCGACCCTGTTAAATGCACTGAAAATCGGGGGAGAGGCGGCTCCTCCCCTGGCAATTTTCACCATAGGGATGGTATTAAACCGCTATAAAATAAGGATTGACAGGCATGTCCTCTTGGGGGTGACGATTAGAATAGGCTTCGGATTTCTATTCGGTCTGGCCTTGGCATTATTGTTCGGGTTTAGCGGGATGGCTGCAACCGTCGTTGTGATCGCTTCGGCCCTGCCATCGGCTGTATTTTCAGTTGTTCTGCCAATCCGTTATGGAGTTAACGGACAGTACGCAGGCTCCGTTTTGATCGTTTCCACAGTACTCTCATTACTTACTTTGCCCTTGCTCTTTCATTTGTCCCAGAACCTGATTCCATGATCCGGATGCCACGCCCGCCATACAAATTCTGCAAAAAAACCGTTGGCAACCGGCAAATCGCCAATTGCCAACAGCCAAACGTTACCTAGCCCTCAAAACCTTCTTGTCGACTTTACCAACAGTCGTTAGGGGAATCTCGGCGACAAACTCGATCTCTTTGGGAACTTCGTAAGGAGAACAGTTTTCTTTGGCAAATTTGATGATATCCTCTTTTAAGGCGTCGTAGTTCCCATCAAAATTATACACCGGATCAAGCTGAATGTACGCCTTAACTAGCTCGGAACCGGGTCTGTCAGGGTGTTCCCTTCCTACAAGTGCCAACAAACCGATGGCAGGATGGTTTGAAATGATATCTTCGACCTTGCTGGAAAACACTTTAAATCCACCCACGATGATCATATCCTTGGTTCGATCAACAATTTTGATAAAACCCTCTTCATCCATGATCCCAACATCACCTGTATGCATGTAACCGTCTTTATCGACTGCTTTTTTGGTTTCTTCCGGTTTGTTGAAATACCCCTGCATCACTAAAGGCCCTTTCACACAAATTTCACCGGCTTCTCCGAGGGGAACCTCTTCACCGTTTTCCGGGTTGACTATTTTAAGATCCACATTAAAAAATGGCATACCGATCGTTCCCAGTTTTTTCTGGCCCTTGGAAGGATTCATGGTAGAAACGGGTGAAGTCTCTGTCATGCCATATAATTCAAGCAGTTTCCCCTGTCCGATAACACTCTCCAGTTCAACCTGGGATTCTTTGGGAAAAGGAGAAGCTGCAGATACACAACCCAGCAGGCTGGAGTGATCCAGTTCCTTGAATTTAGGATTTGCAACCAGCATTTGGTAAAGAGAGGGCACATTAACCAGATAGGTCGGCTTGAACTTATCTATCTCCGCACAGATGTGGTCGGTGTCCCTTGGATTAGGGATTAATACCTGCGTCCATCCCAGATATAGTGCACTTTCACAAACTGTCAAACCTGCGATATGAAACATGGGAAAACCGGATAGCAATACTCCCTTGGCTTTATCCCAGCCAAGCCAACGGTTGATTGCCTTGATATTGTGAGCGACATTTCTGTGATTCAGCATTGCGCCCTTGGGAGGACCCGTTGTTCCACCTGTATACTGAATCCATCCGATATCATCCGCGGATACTTTGACACCAGCGGGATTGGTTGGTTGCTTCTGCAAAACATCTTTATGCAGATCCAAAATGGTTTTTCCTGGCAAAGGGGTCACTTTTCCGGTCGGTACTTTTTTAAGGAGTTTTCCCAGGAATTGTTTAATTTTAGGAAGGAAACTGGCAGGATTGGTGGTAACAATCAGATCCAATCCTGGCATATCGGCCGCAATTTTGGTGATATGACCGGCAAAGATGGCATCCAGTGTAACCAGGGCACCTTTTTTCCCGGTACTGGTTAAGTCGTTAATCTGGTACTTGATCTGCTCCGCTGATAACAGCGGTGAAACGCCTGAGATAATACAGCCGGCCTTTAGAGAACCTACCAGAGCAATCAGGTATTGAGGCGTATTGGGTAGGTTAATACCGACAACATCCCCTTTCTTAAACCCGTTTTCTATCAGCATATTGGCAAACTGATTGGTGTACTTGTCTAATTCACCGTATGTCACGGTAATTCCCAAATAGTGGAGCGCAATCTTATCGGCACAATTTTTAAAACTGTCTTCCAGCAATTCAAGATAAGTCGTATCATACTCCTCCGGCTTCAGGTCATCTAAACCTTTGTCCCAGTTCTTTTTCCAGAACCTGCTATCATAAATCCCCATACCCTCTCCTTCAAATATGTGTCAGATATTGTAAAATCCACGTAACCCTCCATAATCAAAGGGCCTGAATTCCATAGCACGAGTTAAGTCGTCTAGATTCGATTACATGATACACGCCTGTCTGTCAATGGTAGTAAAAAGCCTCTAAACTACCAACAAAAAAGCCGTTGATTCTGCAGGATTAGGAGAGGAGGGATAACAATTTTCAGGTTTAGATCCATTTACCGATTTAGGTAAAAAACTTCTGATCTTACTATCTGTTCGAACGGATAATACAAGACGATTGCTTGAATTTGCTGATTATTCCTTTTATTTAAGGGAAGTTTTGAGCCTAACTTTTTTGTTTTCCACATTTCGCGGAGTTTAAGATATGGACTTCTGATTCAATGGTAAGCGGATAATGAACTTGGTTCCTTTTCCCAATTCAGATTCCACTTCCATGGTTCCTTTATGAATATTGGTAATAATCATGTATGAAACTGAGAGGCCTAATCCGGTACCATCGCCCACTGGCTTGGTGGTAAAAAAAGGTTCAAAAATCCTCTTTCTTACCGCTTCATCCATGCCTGGTCCATTATCTTCAAGTTCTATTCTGACCATATTTTCATCACGCAATAATCGAATAGTAATATGATGAGGATCTTTCCGACCTTTTTCTGCCATGGCTTGTGCTGCGTTTTTAAGAAGATTTAACACTACTTGTTCTATTTCCGTTTTGGCACAAGGTACAGGCGGCAGGTTTGAATCAAACTCCCTTTTTATTATTATATCTCTGAAATCATATTTCTTTTCCAAATTGTAAACTTTGCCAGCCAGATCAAGGGCATTTTCAATCAGGTCGACAAAACTGGTGGGAATCATTTTGGATTCACTTTTACGGCTGAACTGAAGCATATTTAAAATTATCTGAGCCGCTTTTTTCCCGGATTCATGAACTCCATTCAGAGAAGACTTAATTCCTCTTTTGTCTATGTATGATTGTAGGTTATGAAGATCAATTCCGGTTTCTTGAGCGATGGTAAAATTTGATTCCAAATCCAGTGATAAACGGCGTTGTACATTCTGAATTCCCTGCAGTACACCTCCCAGCGGGTTATTCAACTCATGAGCCATACCGGCTGCAAGTCCCCCAACGGAGAGCATCTTCTCATTCTGAATTATCAATTCCTCTGTTCGTTTTCGCTCGGTGAAATCAGTAAGGAAAACCAAGGCGGCAGGGTGCTGATTCCAGTTGATGCTAACAGCTTTGATCTCAACCCAGCGGATGCTTCCATCTTTGGTAACAATTCTATGGGAATAAGTACCTCTTACTTTTTCTCCCCTCAGCCTTCGCAGGCGGAGTGAGGTGACCAGTTCTCTATCTTCCGGGTAGATTGTTTTCTCGGAAGGTATCTGTCTGAGTTCTTCTGCCGAATATCCAAAAAGGTTCTCCGCTTCAGGATTAAAGTATACAAACAGTCCGTCCTGAATAACACAGATTGCTTCGATGGCGTTTTGCACCACATTGCGATATTTCTCTTCGCTGTCCCTTAATGCCTCCTCAGCTTGTTTCTGTTTGGTTATATCCAGCGCGATTTCCACAATCCCCATAAGATTCCCTTTGGCATCAAAAACCGGCTCACCGCTTTCATCCCAGCTTCTTCCATCTGAGGCAGATATGATTGCCCGCTCAGGTTTTTTCGATTTTAAAACCTTAACAGCCGGACAGTTTTCACATGGTTTCTGCCGTCGGGCAAAAAGAGAATAGCAGGGCTTACCCAGCATCTCTTGCGGCATTTTATTGGCTGATATCGCAGACGCCTTATTGACCCACAGGATCTCAAGTTTTTCATTGATGAAGGAGATTTCCGCGGGAATACCATCCAAGATAGCTTTTTTCTGGGCCTCAGATTCTTTAAGTGCCTTTTCTGTTTTTAGCTGTTCCGTAATGTCGCGCAGTGAACCTGTTATTTTCTGCTGATTTTGGAGAATTCTGGCACTGACCAGAATATTTCTCCCGATTTCGTTGGCGTCAGAAAAATTAATTTCAATATCATTGACCTCACCAGCCTGTTTAAGCTTCACCAAAAAACTTTCACGCTGGTCTGCTTCAGCAAAAAAATCAAGGATTGATCTCCCAATAAGGTTATCCCTTGTTTGGTTTAGGGTTTTTTCCATAGCTGGGTTTACTTCCAGGAGGATTCCTTCGAAAGAAGCTTCAAAATATGGTGTTTGGGCGTTTTCAAAGATCTGCCGGTATCTTTTTTCGCTGGCTTTGAGTTCCTCCTCGATTAGCTTTCGATCGGTAATATCCACAATGATGCCTCTTAATCCAACGGACTTGCTTTCCTGTATAACTCGAGTTGCATATAAAATAACCGGGAATTGGACACCGTTTTTTTTAACCAGGGTATATTCAACTCCGCCAACTATTTCACCATTTAAAACCTTTGAGATGTTGCTCATTGCTTTGGATTGATCTTGAGGGGCTATCATCTGAAGCGCGTTTAAACCGTTGTCGAAGTCAGCTTCAGTGTACTTGAACATTTCAAAGGCATAGCGGTTTACAAAAGTAAGGTTTGCATTTTCATCTGTTTCAAAAACAACCTGTGGTAATAGATTTGCCAGTTCCTTATATTTTTTTTCACTCGTACGCAAAGCGTCTTCCGCCCGTCTACGCTCTGTATTAGCGAGTGTTTGCGTCACCAGGGCCGCTATTGCATTAACAAAGGTCTCTTCTTCAGGATTCCAATAATGCTTCTTTCCTGTATGTTCAAGACAGATAATCCCCACCAACTTGCCATTTACGTGAATACCAGCATCCAGCAGGGATATGATTCCCAAAGGTTTGAGATAGGTTTCTGTTAATTCGCTGGTTTGCGGATCGATTTGCGCATTATCGGAACAAACCCGGTTTTTACTTTGGATGGTTTCGAAATAGCGAGGGTAGTCTGCTATTTTTAAAACGGGACCTTCACTGAAAGCCCTGGTCCTGACATCAAACAGTGCAATACATCGCAACTCCTCACCGTTATCAGAAAAAAGCCAGACACTGGTACGATCCACCTGAACGATCTCAGTTGTCACTTCCATCAGCACCCGCATGGCCCGAGGCACGTCACCCATGGTAATTGCATCGTTGATCGCAAGCCTGGCAATGGCTTTTCCTTGTCGACGAACAAAATCCCTGCTGTCATTTAACGCAATTTCCGCTTTTTTGCGATCTGCCTCAGCTTTGGCTACATACAAAACCATCTCAATCGTACCTTTTAAATCCCTTTCCTGAATGGGTTTTACAAGGCAGGCAACAGGTGTTGTAGATCCAACTCGTTCAATCTCCTCTTCATCCGGGATTGACGTCATAAAAATGACAGGAATACCAAATCGTGATCGGATGATTCCGGCAGTATCAACACCATCCATTTTCCCCTTTATATCGACATCCATCAGGATTATGTCCGGTTTGTTTTTTTCGATCTCTTCAATTGCCTTCTCGCTGGCATTGACAATTGACGTAATCTGACATCCCAGAGTCACGAGACTTTTTTCTAACTTCCTGGCGGTAGCAGCTTTATTTTCAACAATAAGTATTCCAATGTTCATCATGTCTTAATTTTAATATAACATACATATTATCATGATTTTTATTCCCATTTCCTATTTTAAGGATGGTTTATATTTTGATATTGTTTCGGCTATTATTTCAGGCAGATTATTTTCTGTAATCTGGTATTCCATGTGTCCGGATTCCAGTTTGTCGAGCTCTTTATTTTTTGTCAGGATTCTTTAGTATTGAATCTAATTAAAAATTTTGCACCGTCCCCACTTACCAATTCTATTGAACCATCGAGCTGGTTTTCAACCAGGGTACGCACAAGCTGAAGTCCAAGTGTTGTTGAGGTTCTCCAATCAAATTCCTTTTTCATTCCAACGCCATCATCCCATACAATCAATTCACACTCTTCTCCCTGGAGTTTTACACTCACATTCACGGTGCCGGTCCCATTTTCGGGAAAAGCATATTTTAGTGAGTTGGAGATCAGTTCATTAAAAACCAGCCCTAAGGGACTGGCTTTATCAATGTTTAACCTAATATTGTCAGATTCAATATTTAGAGAGATTTTTCCCGGTATGATAGAATATGTCTGTAATAACATCCGGCCCATTTTTGATAAGTAGAACTTTAAATCAATCTGGGACAGATCGTCCGAATGATGAAGAATCTCATAGATTGCAGACATGGCATATACTCTGTTTTGACTCTCTTTGAGGGCATCTTTTATTTGGATGTCGTTAATGCTGTTTGATTGAAGCTTCAGTAGACTCGCAATAACCTGCATGTTGTTTTTAACACGGTGGTGGATCTCTTGCAGGAGTACCTCTTTTTCTTTAAGAGAGGCTTTGATCTTCTCTTCAGCCAGTTTCCGATCCGTTATATCGGTATAAACCACTAAAACTCCGTAATTATCCAGAGGAATTGGAGCAGCCGTAACACTAATCCAGGTTTTTTGATTCATCAGGCTTAGAATTCCCATTTCGATATCACCGACAATGCGATTTTCTTTTAAAGCCCTGACACTGGCATATTCACTGGGCGGCATCATTGTTCCGTCAGATCGAATAGTTTTCCACCCGTCGGCATCAATCCTTCGTGTTTTATGATCAGATTTTGACCACCCCAGCAGCCTTTCCGAGGTGGAATTAGTTTCAATAATCTCACCGGTTTTGTCTGTTACTATTATCCCCAACGGTACGGAGTGAAACAGCATCCGGTATTTTTCCTCATTCATCCTGAGTGTTTGCGTTGCTGCCAGAAGATTTCTAACCATTTGATTGGCGATATCTGCCAGTTTGGAGAACTCTGAAAAGTGAAGATCGTCTAGTCGAATTTCAACCAGTTCGTTGGACGCTTTTTCGAAGAAGGCGGTAAACCGATCAAATCCCTGTCGGGTTTTTGAAGTGATGATGTGAACCAGAAAAAGCACAACCAGTATCAAACAAGCCAGTACCAGTAGCGTTTTTAAAAGATAAGCTTTTATGGAAGCAGTCAGCAGGAGTCTTCGTTGGTCAATGGCAGTTTCTATATCGTCAACGTATGCGCCGGCTCCAATCATCCATCCCCATTCAGGAATTGCCTTGGTAAAGGATATCTTTGGCGAAGGCATTGTCCCTTGCAGCTTGATCCAGGAATAGTGATAATAACTTCCTTCAGGAATTTTGGCCGCCTTTTTTTGCTCTTGAATGATCTTGATACCTTCAGGATCTGTAAGATCCCAGACGCTTCGGGTGCCAACGGTTATTCTTCCGTTGGTAAAAAGCGGATCACCCTCGAAGGTGCTGCCAAACAGGTATCCGTCCTTCCCAAATCTAACCTCAATCAATCGCTGCAGGGCTTCATTCTGGATAACCTCTCTGACATCATCAATATACTCCCCGGTTCCAATAAGCCAGCCATAGGGTTCAAAGTGTTTAACAAAGGTAGTTTTGCGAAAGTTAGACCCGGAAGCATTTGGTTTGGTCCAGGTGTAGCTGTAAAACCCTTCACCTTTCTTATTGACGATATCGATCATATCCCGGATAACATATTTTCCCTGGGTGTCTTGTGTGTTCAGCATGTTAATCCCTTCCATTTCAGGCCGGTCGGCAAAAAGAATTTCCAGGCCATCAAGCCGGGTTGCGAAGTAATATCCCTTGCCCTCACTGAATCGAATCGGTCTCAAGGCTTCTTTGATAATATTCTGCAGTTGCCCCGGGGGAAGTGTGTCTTTATAGCGGTGATACAGGTTTGTGGCAATTCCATGGGCTTCATAAACCCTGTTTTTAATGTTGTCATGCAGCCGTTTTTCTGTCTGAGCCATCATGTATTTTGCATAATCAACTCCCTTCTCCACCTCTTCCTTGATCTGTTTTTTCTGCTGTTCAACATAGTCTTCCCTCAGTATCTGTGAGTCGATTCCGAATTGACTGACTTCCTGTTCAAACCACAGATATCCTCCAACACCGAATGAAATCGAAATCACGATCAACATGCTGTAAAGAACGGTTCTGGATAAACTGACCGGCGTTTTAATGATCATAAGGATACTGCGATAAGAGGAAAAAACAGATAGAACAGTCCAGCACTTGTGAAAATATGGATGCCGGACTTGTGAAATACCTATACAATCAAAGAATTAATCAAGCATCTTGGAAAAGTAATCCTTTGTGATTTGATCCTGATCTATTTTTTTTAATCCCTCGTTAAAAATACCAACAATCCTTTTTCCATTATCGGTTCTTTGGAAACAGAGATAAAGTTTTTTATTCTCAAGCAATCTTGAGTTAAATTGAAGCTGGCTCTGTTTTCCCGTAAAGTCAGTATCGAATTTCAGGATGTACAGCATAACGGATTTGTCAATTACAGCCATTTTTATCCGCTTTCCCAATAGTTTCCGCAGATTGGTTGTATCATCAACCACCTCATCCACCTTGATTTCGCCACTGGCCGCCATTTGGTCAAATTCTTCCGTATTCACGTATCCCCTGACTGTCCCGATTGAACCGACAAGTTTCAAATCGTCCACGGTATTCCAGGCTATTGGTGTATCTGTTCTCTCTACAAATCCTAGGGGACTGTCCCCAATGGGATCGGAGAAAATAAACTCGCTTTCTATCTCTTTTGCATAATACTCGGGAAAATAGCCGACATATTTGGGTGTTTTTGCCAGTGCAATGGTTCTGGCCCATGGATAGAATTTCACATCCAACTCATATCCCATTGCCGCAAAAGCTGCTTTTGCCACTACTACATTTGCACCAGCATCAGGTAAACTCTCACCGGTATAAGGGGGCCAATCCAATGAAGCCATTTGGATGACTTTTCCCTGTGAAAATCCCACAACCGGAATCAGTAAAAATGTGACCAATAAAATAGCTATAAAATTAACCGGTTTTTTCATTTGATTTCTCCTCAAATTTGAAAGTTGAAATCCAAAAAATAGTCCTCCCAAGCTTTTTGGATTTTTTCTTCAGTGTCATTTCAGGATCAAACCCGATTTCCCATTTATTTGAGAAGTTGTGACAGTCTGAAGGGGTAAATCCGTTTGGAGATCCGCATTCTTCAATCGTTTTAACCATCATCAGCCGGAAACCGGGTAACACTGAGCTCATTTTCCTGCATGGTATCATGATTTTTAGGGGCGTGTCTATTTTTTTCCTGTCAGTGGAATTGGGGATGTGCAAATTAAAACCCTGTCAAAACCCATCCAAAATAATTTCATCCCCCTGCATCTCTCTTTAAGGTCATAATGGAAGAAAGAGATTACGGAGCCCTCCCTGAGTGAAAAAACATAAAGTCAGCAAAATTAGTGGGCATCAGTGTGAAAAAAGTATAGAATCATTGTTGATATTTTAATCCGTTTTTTGGCAAAGTTACGTGCTGTTTAAACTGGTCAAGGCTTGCCGCTTGAGAGGGTTTTGGAAAAGAGACAATTATGCAAAGATCAAAGATTTTTTTTATAATTATTTTTCTTGGTGTTCTTTTTACTCTGGCAGGTTATTGGTTTAAGCATGATGATACCGGCAAGGAACATTTTGAAGAGTACACGGGACAAAAAGAAACGGTGCGGTTGGCCGTTGCCAAGGCATTTATCACGGCTCCGGTTCTCATTGCCCTTGAAAATAACTATTTTTCTGACGTTGGATTGCAGGTCGAAATCACCGGGGAGTTCAGTAGTGGCAAGGGGTCCTTTGATCACATGCTTGCCGGAAAGGCTGATATGTCAACTCCGGCCACAATACCCGTGGTTCTAAACAGCTTCCAACGCCGGGATTATTCAATTTTTTTAACCTACTTGACCACCTATGAGGGTATCAAAGTGGTCGCCAGGAAAGACAAACAAATCCTGTCTGCAGCCGACCTTAAAGGAAAAACCATCGGAATGGTACCGGGTACCATTTCCGAGATTCTTATTGATTTGCTGTTGGCATACCACAAAATACTCTCCTCAGAAGTCACGATGAAAGCCTATAAAGGTCATGAGCTCCCGGGGGCTTTAAAACTAAACGAAGTGGATGCGATATCGGTCTGGGAACCGCATGCCTATCACGCATTAAATTTGTTGCCTGAAATGTCTATTCGGATATCGACCTCACAGGTGTATCGTATTGCAGTCAACATGGCTGTCATGAATGACTTTGCCAATCGCCACCCGGAGGTACTCATCAAGGTGATTCGTGCTTTGGATAAGGCGATCAAATATATGAATACTGAAACAGACCAATCCCAGGCAATACTTGCCCGGAAACTTGACATGGATAGGGATCTGGTTAATCAATTTTGGCAGGAAATAGACTACAAATTATCCCTGGATCAACTTCTTGTTCTGACCATGGAGAATGAAGCAAGATGGGTATCCAAACAATCGGAGCCAGCAAAAGAGCTTCCCAACTATCTGGATTATATTATTTATCAGCCACTGGAAACATTTGATCCTGAAGCGGTGACACTCATTAGAAAAATAAAATGAAAATAAGAACCCGTCTTTTTATAAGTGCCATTTTGTCCATCATACTGACTGTAGCAATTTCTCTGCTGATTGTCTGGAATTCAGTGGTGATCAATGAAGAGATGAGTAAAGGGGAATTAGCGAATAATCTGGTAAAAGAAACAACCTACCTGATCATTCTGACAAACGATTATTTGAGACTCCATAATGAACGGAGCGAAAAGCAGTGGGAGTATCAGTTTGATTCAATTCTGGCTAAAATTTCAAGTGAAAAAGATTCTGAATACTCTCGGTCAACCATCGATCTGCTGAATCGTTTGAAAAGATATTTTTCACGAATTAAATCAGAAAACAGGATAATTCAAAAATTGACAAAAACAGGGCTTCAAGGGATTGAAATCAATAAAATAAAGCAGTCTCAGCAAATGCTCGTGGAACAGATCCTGGTCAATTCGCAGGACATTCTTATGACCATGTTCAAAATGGCTAAAAATTCAAATGAGCAAGTTCAAAGTCTGCAGATCAAAAACAGAAATACTGTTTTTACGCTGGTTCTGTTACTGCTTGCCATTTTAGTCGTTAATTCTCTGATTACGATTCGCAGGGTCGGACTGCCCATAATTCGACTTCTCAGTGAAATAAAAAGGCTGGAAGCCGACAAGGATTCCTTGAATGAAATTGAAATAGACAGTATTAAAAAATCAGACCGAACCGATGAGATAGATGAGCTGATAATCGCTTTTGTCGATATGAGGCAACGATTAAAACACTCTTTTTTAAATCTCCTCAATGAAAACAGAATACGACAGAAAGCTGAATCCGACCTGAAAAGAGAGAAAGAATTTACCGAAGCCGCAATCGATGGACTTGTTGATACCTTTTTTGTGTACGATCCGCGAACCGGGAAAGCCATACGTTGGAATAAGAATTTGAACAAAATTTCCGGTTATCGTGACGATGAGATTTTCCGCAAGAAGGCTCCTGACGACTGGTACAGCGCTGAAGATCTGGAAAAGACCTCTTCACTCATGCAGATCATCGAAGAAAGCGGACACGCAAAGGTTGAGCTCTCCTTAATAACAAAAAACGGCCATACCATACCAACAGAATACCATGCCACCATTCTGAAGGACCAGGAGGGAAAACCTTCCCATGTTATTGTCATTGGTAGGGACATAACAGAACGACGAGAAATGGAAGCAGAAAGGAAGAAGTCCCATGAACGGCTTGAACAACATGTAAGAGAACGGACGCGGGAGTTATATGATGCCAAAGTGCAGGCAGAAGTGGCAAACAAGGCAAAAAGTGAATTCCTTGCTAATATTTCTCATGAACTGCGTAATCCCATGCATCACATTCTCAGTTATTCCAAATATGGAATTGAAAAATTCCACGAAGTTAAACTGGATAAACTGAAACACTATTTTATCCAGATTCGAACCTCGGGAGACAGGTTAATGAACCTGCTAAATGATCTCCTGGATTTGTCGAAGCTGGAAGCAGGGAAAGTGGAATACAGATTTGAAACCGGTAACCTTGTAAATATTATTCAGGATGCAGTCGATGAACTCGGACCGCTACTAATAGAAAAGGAACTATTTGTAAACATAGAAGAGGCTTGTGCCGATACTTCCGTTTTTTGTGATCAATTCAAAATCGGCCAGGTTGTTCGTAATTTGTTGAATAATGCCATTCGCTACACACCGGAAGAAAATGAGATAATTATCAGCTGCCAAAAAGGAAAAATTGGTCAGGGTGATGCTGTAAGGTTTGGCGTGACTGTATCGATTGAGGACCAGGGAATAGGAATTCCTGTTGATGAATTGGATGTCATTTTTGATAAATTCACCCAGAGCAGCAAAACAAAGACAGGAGCCGGAGGCACAGGGCTGGGACTGGCAATCTGCAGAGAAATAATAGAAGACCATAAAGGCACCATCTGGGCAGTAAACAATTCCCTGGGAGGCGCTACATTCAGCTTCTTCCTGCCTCATCCTTGAAAAAGGCAATTTTAGATCACTATATCAACATCAAGCATTGGCTCCAATAATGGTAAGAATTCTTTAGCTTTTGGAATCCAATTTCTTATTGCTAATATTTTTGAGTTTGGAGATTTTTTAGTTGAGTAGGTGGCAGGAGGGAACCGCAGAGGAAAAAACAGTGTAGGGGCTTTAATTGCTAAAATGGAACCGGCGATGGTAGCTAAGGTGCCCATATAAGGGCACCTTAGTGCTTCAGATATCTACAATATCCGATTATCAAAAACGATTTGATTTGTGGGCATTCCCACGATTTAGTTCAATAATCACTCATTCTAAGCTCTCGTTGAATTAGGTTTCTATTTTTTTTGAACCATTGCCATTGTCATTCCATTATACTCACGACCGATCTTTGCCGGGATTTTGATCGAATCAATTAACATGGTATCCAAATCAAATCCTGCTTGCTTGAACCCATCTCTGACATCATCCTGGCTTAAATTGCAACAGCGGAACTTCATATCACCAACAGTATACGTCGTAGTGCCTGTGGTAATGCTTATTACCAGCCAACCTTTTGGTTTCAGCAAGGATGCAATGTTTTTCATTACCTGACACCATTCATCGAAGTTCGTGGCTGCTACATCCAGGCAGTGGTGAGCATTAATATAATCATACATTACTGATGTTTCACCGATGGGCTTTTCCAGAGTGGCATCACCAACCACCAACTTGGTAATCTTGGAACGGATATCGTTTTCCCTGACATCGATTAGATCGTCAGTCGGAAATTTATCCTCGGCAATAAGGATCCTTTTTATACGATTTCTCCAGCTGAAAGCGCCAGGGTCCTTATTTAACCACCTTTGCACTTCGTTGAGACTATTGGGGACAAAATCCGAAAAATGGATCTCCCTGGCTAGTTCAGCATAAGTTGCTACCGTTAAAAGACTTGGTCCACCCCCGAATTCCAGTACCAAAGGAGCGGTATCCAGTTTTTTATTAGCCTCTGTCATGAATTCTGCCGTAAATTTATCTTCTTGATCAGGACCGGTATAATTCTCTTCAAGATAGTCGATGGGGTCAAATGCGGTCGTCATTTCCTCGTTATTTGCATAATTAATTTTTTGAGCACCAATTGTTTTCATAAAATACCTCATACCCACTGTGTAAAAATAATAGATAAAATTAAAAAGACTTGTACAATTTTATTGCATGGGGGCAATAATCAAAAAATAGCATCAATAGACCGGGGAAAAGTCTATAGCCATCTGGCAGATACTATTTTTAAAAGCAGGATCCTACCAATCCATTACTTCATAATCCAATACCGTTAATACCTTTGTATTGGGGTGGTAGGACTTAAGTTTTCCTGTAAGCCTTACTTTTTGACTCAGGAGGTTTGAAAGTTCAATGCCTAGCCGATTCGATAGATCGATATTATAGTCATTTTCTCCCGAAGAGCTTAATACAATAGATGTAATTTGATTGTCAGAATTCCATTGATTGGGAATTAGTATTCCTTCAACACTGATAACATTTGCATGACCTTTAGTTTTTTCCATAGAAAGCTTTTAAACTCTCAAGCATTAGCACGAATGTTCAAAATGCCTTTTCCAAAACATTTATTTTACTTATCTTCTTGCAATGGCAATTGAGCGTCGCGGTAACTCTTCTGCCGGGAAAGGCACAAAAAGATAGCCATGACAGAAAAAATGGTTAAATCGGTTTCCCTGAAAGCAGGATAGCTTGCTGTTTAATTATGAGAGAAAAAGGTTATCACTTTACCCTCATTAATCTCCAAAATCATCATGTTTTTTGATCGATACAAAATGCGATGTCTCGGGCGGATAACTCTCAAGAAGTTCGTCCGGATCATCGTTTCTGTTCCTGAATTCTTTTCCGTCATCATATGTTTTTAAATCGATTTTTTTAATGGTTCCACCCCTTGACAGAAAGTCTTTCACTGCTTCATCGATCAGTTTTCTTTGAAATTGTTTGTTATTTTCCCCTTTCATTTCCCTAAGTTTTTCAAGAAATTAATATAGATTCCAAAGGCTTTCATTGCCCTTAAGAATGATTAGATTATTCTTGCCTAAAAACAGGTGAAGAAGACTTCTGCAACCCTGTTGCCAATTCTTTTAAAAAAAAAGGATTAATAAAGCTCACAGGAAAATAATCTATAAATTCAGCATAAAAAAAATTTACATGTAACAAAACCTGAAAATTAATCTGAATGAAAGGGTTAAATCGGAATTTAAAGTTCCGATTTAATAAGTAAATAGGAATTTAAAGTTCCTGTATTCTGAAATTATGTTGGAATCAAAAGTAGAAGATGACTTGAATGCAAAAAGAGATCTACGAAAGCATTGGGAGTGTCACTGCTTCCAATTAACCTGAAAGGAGGTTGAAGCTGTATCAGGAGGACTATTTAAAAACTCTATAGGGCCGACAACAGCGGAGAAATTGTAATGCGGGAACATCCTTCTAATCTGGGTATGTTCTTAACATTATCCTTTTGTGCAGAAAAATAACGAGATATATACAATCAGGCAACAAACCAGATTTAATAGGAAAATGATGCTGAAAAACAAAGACCTGCCCTTCTGTCTTTAGTAAAATTTGTAAAGAACGTCCCCTTTTTTATGGTGATCTGATCAAAGTTGGTTGGTTGGTATCGAGGCATGATCGTCCTTTACGTATTAAGTCGTATTTTGAAAATATAAACATATTATGCTTAATAATATCAATTATGTAAATGTACTTCTACAGGCTCAACACTGGTATAACCGGCGGTTGTGATGAAAGTGAATTAACAGTGATGTTTGATTTGAAATTTTGGGAAAAGCGTAATCGGAGGGTGATAGCCGTTCGAGTTAATGCTGTTGTTGGCGGAATTTATGTAATTTTATCTACCTATCATCCGTTCTAACAAAATATCTTCAACATTACGTCTGGCGTCTATTACGGCCATGACAAATACTTTGTCATCTGTAACTTTATAAATAACTCTCCACGGATCGATTATAATTTCTCGATATTGCAGAATATTAAATTCTTTAAGTTCAGGTACAATACGCCCTCGTGCAGGATAGGAATATAATAAAGAAGATTTCTGTTTTATTTTTGCAAGTACATTCCTAGCGGCAAATGGACTGTCTTCAGCGATATAATCTATTATGGATTCAAGGTCATATTCTGCTGTTCTTGACCAAATTACTGAATACTGTTTTGTCATTTCTTCTTTTTCAATTTTGCTTCCAACTTTGAGAAAACATCTTCTTGAGAATTTACTTTCTGTTTCTTTAAGTCTTCTTCACTCTGAGACAACAATTTTAGTATTCCTAAAGCATTACGCATATTTTCGTAACTTTCAGGGTCTTGCAATACCGCTTTTGGTTCTCCATTTTGGGTAATAATAACTGGTCGATGTGTTTCATTAACCTGCTTCAATAAGTCGGCTGATTTAGATTTCAGGTAACTTATTGGTCTGATGTCAGTTGACAAGTTCACGTGATCCTCCGATTTTTCGTTTAGACAAATTTTATGTAGTCTAAATATGGTACCTAATATGGACTTATTGTCAAGCTTGGAATCTTATTTTAAGCCAACTTTTTATTATACCGGTGTTTGGCAACATTTACCGGAAAGCTGTTTCGGTTAGAGAATTGAGGGTCAGGCTTGCGTTATTGTATATTGGATATCGTGAATATACAGTTATGCAATTACGCAAGCCTGACCCTAGGCGTTCGATGTTTCATAAAAATTCTTTATAACACTGCCATTACCGGCAGCTGCACCGATGGTTAATCAATGATCAATGCGTGAAATGGCACGAACTTCCGCCCACCAAGGGCGTTTGCTGTCCGGTGAATGTGCATGTTAAGGCGAAATAAAAGAATACTTTTAAAATGAATAGGTAATGCTTAAACTCAGATTCAAAGCGCTTAAATCAGTAATATCATCGTCTCTGCCAGAACTATTTGTGAAAGTTATTGGATTAGATAATGCTAAATAACGATAAGCGATACCACCAGCAAATGATGCATTCTCATCAAAGATCATCCAACTAACTCCAATGTCAGCAACAGGTGAAGTACTTTGAATTGATGATATAGCATTTGATCCAGTTCCAAATTCTGATGAACCGGTAATAGTTGCATTACCAACCATTAAGCAAAGGTCAAAGTTACTTCCAAGTTTATAAACGGAGCCAATTCCGATTACACTTGTGTTCAAGGTAGTCGCAGCATCACCTACTTCAGTACCAATAGATCCGTTTTCATTGTGTAAATAAAATATGGATCCCTTCGGGTTTCTCATATTTAAACGGAAAAAGTTGGATCCACCATGCCTAAAATTACTTTCTTGATATCTTTGAAATGTTGTCCCAAATTCAAATCCCAATCCTGCTTCTGTTAATTGCCCATCGACTGCAAATATTTGAATATTGATGGAAAAGATCAGAAATGAAATTGTGAATGCTATCTTTTTCATATAGTCTCCAATATGAGTAATATAAAGCCTTAACACCATGCTAAGCCGCCGCCTGTACGGTTTTTACGTATAGATGTTACTTGCCAAGATCAACCAGCTTTGATTCTGCAAGGGCGCGATGGCGGTCGGTCTTTAGCAATTTGTTAGCTGATATTATGCAATAAATACAGCTTATTATAGAGTTGATATTTGTGTTGCCTATTCAAGAATATATTGTGTATTATATGTATGTTACTTG
>JAHJTV010000066.1 GCA_018829445.1 bacterium | reverse complement strand
TTTATCAGAATTCCAGTATCGCTTTAATCGACGCTTTAATTTGCGGTCACTATTTATCAACTTAATCTATACAGCCGCACACACTCCTCCTTTACCTTGGAGGCTTCTACAAAGGGCTGTGAATTATAAATAATCAGATAACAGAATGAAATTTTTCATAATCGTAATATTATATTCAAGTCGGATAATAAAAAAATGTTCGGAATTTTTACAATTTTATACCAATACTTATAAAAATTTTCAATAGGACTTTGAAATAGTCTTTGGCAAAAGTCAACTTTGATTTGTGATTAAGGATTCATATAAAACAAGCTATTGTAATCTACATTGTTAAAATTGTCACCCCCATTGCTAAAAATTTAAATAAAATATTACTCCAAGAATGAGATTTTAAGACTATGGTGAAGGAGCAAATAATAATGATAAAATTAGAGCCCAAAAGTCTAAAATATCCGGGTTTTTTCTTTTTCCTTTAACCAGTCTTGTTTCTAATTAAGGGCTTGTACAGAATGATCATTCTAGTTCTCAAAGTTGACAGATACCATGCAAAAATAAAATCCAGTGACAAGTCTATCAATAAAAACATGAAAGTAACTAACTACTGATTGAATAGCTTTTTGCTAAAGAATAATAATCGGAAAAAGGAACAAGAAAACTATTGTATTTTTGTTCCTGTCTGCTAAAAATTAGCAGGAGAAAATCTTTGAATTAAAACGAATGGTCAATTCCATAAGACGGAAAACAGGGGATGTTTTACTCATTCATAAACATGAATCTTTCATTGGAACATTGTATTTCTTTACTAAATCAAAAACCGGAGCAATTTAATGGCAATCGTAAACGGCAAGGAATACCCACAACTTATAATCCTCAAAATGACTTCACAATTGAGAACCCTGATGACAATCATTCGGGATGAAAACACAAAACGTAATGATTTCATCTTCTATGCAGACAGAATCAATCGATTGCTGATTGAGGAGGGGCTAAACTGCTTGCCGACCAGTGAAAAAACGGTTACCACACGAACCGGCGAAGAATATGTAGGCTCTGAGTTCGTTGGCAAGATATGCGCCGTCCCCATTATTCGTGCCGGTTTGAGTATGGAAAGTGTTATTCGGGAGGTTGCTAAAAAAATCCGAATTGCCCACATCCTGATTCAAAGAGATGAGGAAACCGCAAAACCGATTTTTTATAAATCCTGGCTTCCTGAGGACATCAAAGAGCGATATGTTTTTATTCTTGATCCGATGTTGGCAACCGGTGGATCGGCAAACGCGACCATTGCAACCTTGAAAGAAAATCAGGTGGATGAATCAAAAATTATCTTTATTAACCTGGTTTCAGTCCCTGAAGGAATCGAGGCAGTTCTGGGCACTTATCCCAACATTAAGATGATCACAGCTGAAGTAGACAGGGGCTTAAACGAAAATGCCTTTATTCTTCCAGGATTAGGTGATTTTGGAGATATCTATTTTGGGATAGATTGAACCTGCAAAATTAAAATAGTTAGCCTTTCTCTATTGTAAAAACCCAATCCGTTTTGTCATTAACCACCAAAGCAGGTTTTAACTGAGAAAAGCTTAAAATCACCAGAAGGACTGTATTCTGTGTCCTTCTTATCTTCCGACATTTCGCTTCATAACCGATCTTTCAATACCATCTGCCTCATTGTCTCATCTGCCACCCCACAGCATTTGCTGAATTAAATCTGCCAAAATTCTCGTCCTTATATGATAAAACATCGCGCTACCAATACTCATGTATTTTTATACAGCCTCTATTTGCTTGACAGTATGGTTAATTCAAATTAAATTATCTAATATCGGTTGGTTTTCGAACTTAAGTTGATTTTAATGTCGTTATATTTACCTGTTTTTAAACCTTATTTTTATACTTCTAAGGAATTTTGTGCAAAAAAAATCCTCTTTTAGAGAGATTCGTTACGGAGAGAAAAGAAAAAAAATCCTTCAGAGCGCGGCGAAACTGTTTGCCAGAAAGGGGTATGAAAAAGCCTCTCTGGAGGAAATAGCTGCCTGTTTAAAGCTGACAAAGGCAAGCCTGTATCATTATGTCAAAAGCAAAGAAGAGGTTTTGTTTCTGATTCAACTGGATGCACTTGAAGAGATCCTGGCGGCAGTTAAGCAGGTTATGCAATCCGGTTTAAGCCCTTCACAAAAACTCAAGGATATCATAAGCAAATACGTTGAACTTGTTACGCAAAAACATATTATTGGAGCTTTGAGACAGCAGGAATTGATTCTGCCTAAAAAGTGGCGAAACCTGATCATTGCTGAACGAGATAAGTTTGATAATGAATGCCGAAAAATTATACAGGAAGGAATCGAGAGTGGTGAGTTTAAATCTAAAAACTGGAAAATGTCTTACATGGCAACCATAGGTGCACTAAACTGGATATTGAAATGGTATTCCCCCCAGGGCGATCTGTCTGTGGAAGAGATCACCCTTGCCATGACAGACTTTATCCTGATGGGTTTCGGTGTTGAAGAGCAACAGGTATTAGCGCAAGTTATTGAATAGTAATTATTTTAAGATGAAATTTTATGGTTTTTAACCTTCAATCATCAGTGAATAAAAAACAGACTCTTTTGCAGGGTGTGTTTGATTAAGAGGCTGATCAATCATATTATTGTATGGAGCAATGTCAAATATGAAAACAAATGAGCAGGAAACCAGGGGGCCATTGGATGGCATCAAGGTGGTGGAATATGGCGTTTTTCATGCCGGTCCGGGAGGCACGGCAATATTAGGGGACCTGGGAGCTGATGTAATCAAAATCGAAGCTGCGGCAGGCGATCCTATCCGTTTCTGGACAGAGGTCGGCAGTATCAGCATGGCCATGTCCAACGGTGAAAGCCTCATGTATGAAGTGTCCAACAGAAATAAAAGAAATATCTGCCTGGATATCAAGAGTGATAACGGTCGCAAAGTTTTTGAGAAGTTGGTGAAAACAGCGGATGTTTTCATGACTAACCTTAGAAAACCTACCAAATCCAAACTGGAACTGGACTATGAATCGATCAGGAAAATCAACCCAAAGATCATTCACGCCAGCGTTTCCGGATATGGACCAGAAGGCCCCATGGAAGATATCGGTGCTTTCGACCCTCTTGGGCAGGCCTGTTCAGGTTTGATGTTTGCTACAGGTCAGGAATTCCCGGCTCCGCTACATATTGGAATACTGGATCAAGCGACAGCAATCTCCCTCAGCCACGCTATCATTACAGCGTTACTGGCAAGGGAAAGACAGGGGCATGGGCAAGCGGTACAGGTCTCTTTATATGGCTCATCCCTCTGGTTGCAGCACCCTAACCTCATGCTGGCAAATGCTCTTTCCATTAATCCGTGCGTTTCCTCATCAAGAGATATTCACTCTCCTTTGCGAAACGTATTTTGTTGCAAGGATAACCGCTGGATTATGGGTACTCATCACCCGGAAGAACGATATTGGAAAACCTTTTGCGAAATTACCGGCCAGGAACATCTGTTTTCAGATCCGGAATTCACCACCGAGAAGGGCCGTCCCAAGAATTATCCTCGACTTGCCAGTATATTTGACAAGGTGTTTGCCGAAAAAACATCTTTTGAATGGATGCAGATATTTCTTAAAAGCAAGCTTATGTTTTGTCCGATTCAAAGAATAGAAGATGTTCAAAATGATCCCCAGGCACAAATAAATGGATATGTTAAACCTTATAACTACAAAGGATTAGGCGAGATAAACATTCCCGGCTATCCTGTTCATTTCAGTCAAAACAGTGCCGGACTAAAATCCGAAGCTCCTCAGACAGGAGAACATACAGAAATTATAATGGAAGAAATGGGATATTCTCCGGCTGAAATAGAATCATTAAAAGGGGAGGGCGTGTTAAAATAACCGATCAAAGCGGAACCTGGGGTAGCGTTTTGTTTTTTGACTCTTTGATGATGTTAAAATGAAAGACGCGACCCCATGCTTTTACTCATTCTTTCTTCTGGTAATTGTTAATAAACACCTGTTTCAGATGTATCTAAGTGCGGGCTTTATTCACTTTTCCCGACTCACCAACCAGTTTTTTCCAAGAGGGGAGTTGTAAGACACAATTGTCAGCCTCTTTTTCCATCAGTCGAAATAGCGACAGCGTCAAGGTGATTGTAAGAGTATCGCTGTTAAAACGTTTTTGCATCATTTCCCTGCCGTCAACACCCAGCATACCAAGCACAGCCCGAGGAGAATCGGATTCTTCCTGGGCGTAGGCGAACGCACCCAGAGTGTTGCAGTCAGCCCCTTGGGGTACCTGAACAGGATCGGTCCCGGGTAGCACTGATCCCGCCAGAGTCACCAATCCGGCAAGTTCAATGGGATTGACAGCAAAGATCACCGCCTTAACATTATCCTCGGCTGTCGCCAAACTCAGTGGTTTGAAGAGTACAAATTTCTGGGATATATCATAACGAGGCAATCCTCTCCTAATCCATTCACCAGCCAACTCTGGGCTACAGTGTCGTCGTTCGCCAAATGCATACAGGTCTCGCCACTTGGGAGGTGCTGCTTCTAAGTGTGCCTGAAATGCGGATTTATCGAACGCTGACTGAAGTCCTTTACTAAAAATGGCAGTGTAGTGCGCAAAATCTTCTTCAGATGAATCCAGGCCTACACCAAAACCCATCGCAGCTCGGCCACCCGGGCAAACAACGGTTTCACGGCTTCCGCCACTAACCTTTCCACGGCGGGAAGCGTTTGCAAACAAGTAGAGAATGCACCCGAACTTTCCTGTTTTGTATTGAATGGCATCATCTGGAATAGAATCACTCCAGACGACCGCAACCGGTTCATAGGTTGGTCGAAGGTGTTTTACTATTATGCTCTCCATAAGGATTTCCTATTCGGTTTCCATGAAGGTGTTTAGTTATTTTCCGTGTTTCGAGAGACTAGGGTTGATCAAACTTTGGGCGATTTTTCAGAAAAACGGGATAAGAACAGTTGCTCATCTCTTCGCTCGGCCGAATCTGATAGCGAAATTTTTGACTTTTCAGACCTGATTTATTTCGTATTGAAAGAAAGGTTCCTATCAATGCAGAGATTGAGAAGAAAACAAAAGAAAAGCTCATGACATTAAGAAATTCGGATGGATCGCTATTGATCATGTGTTTGCCAATGAAAAGCGATATAAAGATGGTGACAACCAATAAGCTTACAACCATCCCCAATGATCTCATATTTGCCGATAAGGCGGACGCTAGTCCATATTGAATTGGTTTGACGCTGTTCATGATGATGGTCATATTGGGTGATGAGAACAATGCAAAGCTGAGTCCCTGGAATACCAAAACCCCCATCAGATAAACCAATCCGGTATCTCCGTCGACTCTGACTGCAGCCAGGGTGCTAACCAGACTGAACGCCAATCCCAGAGACGTCAACATCTTGGGAGAAAACTTGTCGGCCAGTCTACCGCAAACCGGTGATAATAAAGCCATAACAACAGGTGATATCATCAATACCTTTCCGGCTGCTTGCGGTGTTAACCCTTTGATGACCTGTAGATAAATACTAAACAGAAATGAGACCCCGAATGCACCAGCATACATCAAGAGCTGAACGACCAGAGCAACAGATAGGGTTGAATTTTCCCTGATACTTTTAAAGTCAATCAAAGGGCGGGACATTCGTTTTTCCACAACAAAAAACAAACCACCGACCAACATTCCCGCCCCTAAAAGAAAGAAGCCGGTAACAGACTTCCCTAGAACGGCGCTACCGGCAATCAGAAGAAAAACAGAGGTGCTGATCGTTAAGGTTCCCAACCGGTCAATCTGGACCGTCGGCCGTTTCCACTTGGATTTCAATATTACCTGAACCAACAGAAAGGAAGCCATTAGAGGGAGAAATGTTATATAAAAAACCCATCTCCATCCCAATTGAGTTGTGATCCAGCCTGCAATGAATGGTCCCGCAGAAAGTCCTAAATAGACGGCACCGATATTCATCCCCATCGCTCTTCCCAATTTCTCACTGGGAACGTTATCTGTCAGAATGGCCATATTGGTTGCCATAATCAGGGCTCCGGCACAACCTTGAATAAATCGCAAAGCAATAAAAACCGGGACAGAGGAGACAATCCCCAATGCCAGTGTGGTTAACGCATAGAATACCAATCCAATTTTGTATATTCTCGCCCTGTCGGTCAGATCGGCAAATTGTCCTACTGGCAGTAAAAAAGCACTGGCGGCTCCCAAGTAAATGATTTCAATTAATCCCAGTTGCACGCCACTTGCTTGCAGCTCTTGTCCTATTACGGGTAACGTGATCCCAACGCCGGAGTACATAAAAGTACCGGCAAATTGTGATAGCGCTAAAACATAAATCAAAGAGAGACGGGATTTTTCACTTTGCATACAGTTACCTTATTAAGGTGATAAAAACGGCCGGCTAAAAGCCGAACGCTCCCGGCACATTCAGGTTCAGCAAAGACTGCCTTCACCTGAATGTGTTAAAAAAATAGGATTTCAAACGCAGGTCAATCCTTGAAAATGATTAGTTTGACAACCCGTAAACCTGCCTGGGTGCCAAATACTGGGGAAATTCATCCAGCAGACTTTTGCGTAGGGTGTAGCAGAAATGGCACTCGTCGACGTACCGATCCCGGTGCGGGATGTGGTATTCTTCCGCCAGAAGCGCCGGTCCACCTTCAATCAAAGGACCGGTAATGGGATGACTGGAAGCATTGAATGACTTCATGAGTTTCGACAGCGGTTGTTCAAAAACATTTCCAATGATCAACCCCTGGCAGACATGAACATTTCCATAGGGGTCTATATGAACGCGATTGGGCGCATCCAGTTTTTCACGGGTGCAGCTCCTCAATCCCTGCCAGTCCTTTTGTGGGAGCCCGTGAATCAGCTTTTCCACGGCTCTCCCCTTAAAAACCGTATTTCCACCGACGATTGGCTCACCTTTTGCGCTGTTATTTTCAGCCTTTGTCTTTACCTTCGGTTCATCAATACAAAAATAATCGCAGTCAATTCCCAGCAGTTTACAGGCCTTGTATGCGTTTTTCGGCGGGGTATCTATTCTAGTGCCGTAGTGAAACGAATCATCGCTCAATCCGATATAGGATATTCCCTGTTCCTTGAGTGGTGCCAACCACAGCATGGCATCATCAACCGATGTCGCCCAATATGAGTTGGTCACAATCCCGGTTGAAAATCCATGTTTTCGGGCTGATTTGATACCTGCCTGCAACAGCGGAAAATACAGAAACGGTTCTCCTCCCTCAAAGTAGATTGTATCCACTGTTTCCATTTTTTTTGCATCTGCCATGATTTCATCCAGTTGTTGCAGTGTAAACACCCCATTGGCTGAGGGACCACAATACAAAAAACAATGATCACAACCGAAATTACACTTGTAAGTCAGTAAAAAATGGATTCCATTTAGCATCGCGTTCTCCTTTGTATGAGCTTTAAAATCTTATTGGAAAGTTCATCAACCGACTAAAGAGTGAGTATGGTCGGTTTTATATAAGTTGATGGTTTAAACAAGAATGAATTAGCTTTGGTGAACATGTTCCAAGTATCGTACCAATTCCAGCTAAAACTAATTTTAGTTCAATATTACAAATACATAAATTGAATTCCTTAAAAATTAATTAGGAAATACAAGGATGGTGAGACAAACGGATTGAGGTGGGTGGGTTTATCGGTTTGAAGGGAGAATCTGTTAATTATTGATATTACGTCTTTTTTAGTATTTATTTTTGTCCCAGCAGGCACCGGGACAAATTTTGTCTCAAGAGACAAAATGCTATGATGAAGCTCTCTTCTTAATGAGATCAGGATTTTTCTCGAAAAAACGATACAGAGTGGCGCGTCCAATTCCCAGCAGTTTGGCCGTTTTCCCCTTGTGTCCTTCGGCAACACGCAATGCATCAACAACCGCTTGCCTGTCCAGTTGGACGGCATTACTGCTTGACCTGACCGGCTTCTCGGAATTCCCGATCTTCGGAGGGAGGTCGTCGGGATTGATGGTATGTCCCTGGCATTTGACAATGGCGAAGCGAATTGCGTTTTCAAGCTCTCGTACATTTCCGGGCCAATCGTAGTCCATCAGTAAAGATAATGCTCGATTGGACATACGCAGGTGTTGTGATTGATTTTCTTCGTTGGCCTGATTTAAAAAATGATCACACAACAGGGGAATATCATTCTTCCGGTGGCGCAGAGGAGGAAGATCGATGGGTATGACATTTAACCGGTAAAACAGATCATCACGAAAATCATGCTGATCAACAGCCGTCTGAAGATCAACATTGGTAGCGCTGATGACCCTTACGTCGACCTTTATGCTGTTTTCACTGCCAACCCTTTCCAAAATACCCTCTTGTAAAAACCGTAAAAGTTTAACCTGTACATGTTTCGGCAGGTCGGCGACTTCGTCCAAAAAGATGGTCCCTTTGTTTGCGAGTTCAAAGCGTCCTTTTTTATCTCGTATGGCACCGGTAAAAGAGCCTTTTACATGACCGAAAAGTTCACTTTCAATAAGACCTGTTGGTAAAGCACCACAATTGATTGGAATAAATGGTTCGCTCTTTCTGGTACTTTCGTTGTGGATTGCTTTCGCGACCAACTCCTTGCCGGTTCCAGTCTCTCCTGAGATATGGACCGGATATTCATAGGCCGAAACGTCTCGGATTTGTTGAAAAATCTGCAGCATTTTAGAATCGTTTCCGACAATACCCTCGTAAACCTTTTCCCTTCCCAACAACCACTCCAACGATTTTTGGCTGGTTAGATCCTGGAGAGAAGCAACAACCCCTTGCATTTCCCCTGACTCACTCCTGATGGGAACCACCGTAACATGGCATTCCTTTCTCACACCGTTTGAATCGTAAAATACGGAGTTATATTCTTTAGTCTCAAATTCATCTATGGAATTATCATTGCAAAACGAGCATTTCGGACCGCACAACGGGCTGTCAAAAATGTCATGACACTCACAGGACATCGCTTTTTCTTCTGAAATCCCGGTTATTTCAGAAGCCCGTTTGCTGAACAGGAAGACTTTTTTGTTGATATCATGGGCGATAATGCCTTCAGAAAGACTGTCAAAAATCCGGTCCGTATTTCGCTTCTGCGGAATAATAGCATCGAGGTAACCATCGGAAAACAAGTGGGTTACCAGAGTTTTGACTTGATCGATACACTGATTGACCTGTTTCTTTGAGGAGATTTTTGGAGAGTCATCTGTTAAAGGATCATCAACACGCCAGTGAACCATGACCGGTGCCCCTGGCAATGCAGTTATTCTATCTTTAGCTGCGATACCGAGGGTGATTACCAAATCAAATCGATCTTCTCGGAATTCATCGATTGATTTGCTAACCTGATCCGAACAACCCAACTTTTTTAGTTCCTTTGAGACAATCGGATGTATAGGCAAAATTGTATCAACCCCGCCGCTACTAATGGTAACGCCCTTTTTGCATAACTGCCTGGCATAAGCTTCAGCCAATTGGCTTCTGACTGCGTTGTGCTTACTCAAAAAAAGAATTCTGCTTCCAAGCATCGCAATACTAGCTCCGAAGTATGTTAAACGACAAAGCAGTCGGATTAACATCAGAGTTTGAACTGTTGCCCCGGCTACACTAACTTTTTAAACACTTTACTTTACCAATGAACGATTTAAACAATACCAGGATTGTCTCACTGAGACAACCCTGGATATAGCGCCTTCCTTATGATTTGTAAAGAAACTCTTAACTGTTTCTTCTCACTCCAACTCCCCTATTAATAAATACTTTCCAGGTGAAGACTGATGTTGTGGCTACTTTAGGTGAATCACTTCTCTTTAAGGGAGAATAATTTTTAAAAACCGATATTTTAAAAGTTGCTTCTAAGGCTTAAAACGGGGTGTTTTTTCAGAGCTTAATCACCTATTTATGGCATTCGATCGTAAATCACCCAAATCAAGATTTGAGATCCTTTCGACCAAATTACCACTTACTTTCGGTAAACACTTGGATAATGGAGGAAATGGCATTTTCTCCTGATAAAGTAGAATCATCAAAAAAGGAGGGTGTAACAGAATAGCCATTAATGGGGGATGGTTTTATAACTTCAAGTGCTCCTGGAAGTACTGCGGCACCTCCTTTTCCGCCCGGACCCTATCGGCCTGCCAGGATCGTGCATGTTTTCCGTTTTTGACGGGCCATATCTTTTTTGGATATTTGGCAGCAATATAAAGCTTCACTCCGTGTATGATGGGAAACTTGTTGTCTCCTGTTCCATGAATAATAAAAATGGGTCTGGGGAATATTCTGGGAATAGCAATTAGTGGCGTTAAATTGGAAATATCCCCGTCAATTCTTTTTTCATAAAGAGATTTGACCAAGGAGATCATTGGATTGGGGAACATCCTGAACCTGTTTTTTAACTCATCCGCAATGACAGACTCAACATCTGAAAACGATGATTCAAACACTCCTGCTTTGATTAACGGGTTCTCCGACATTGCCATTATCGCAGCGGCGCCACCCATGGAAAATCCAAAGACCCCGATAGAAGAGAGGTTTTTGATTTCTGTGAGGAATTTAATCCCGGCATGGATATCATTTCTTTCATGGAATCCCATGGAATCGTAAAAGTCCTCACTCTCTCCACAGTTTCTTAAATCAATCAACAGAAGATTAAAGCCTTTCTCATACAGAGAGGGAGCATATCTTAAACCGGCATGTCTTGAACCATTACTGCCATGTACCAACAGGATACCGGCATTTTTAGATTTCCCGTTAATATACCAACCCCTTATAGTCACCCCATCTTTCGTTTGAAAAGCTACATCTTCAAAAGGTAAATCCAGTTCAGATGGCTTGTTACAAAAAACGTAGTGCTCTGCAGAACAGTCCTTGCTTCCCGGTTGCAGCAAACCGGAAGTAAAATACCATGAAACCCCCAGAACAACAAATAGCAGCAATAATAAACTGATGATAAGCAATTGAATTAAAACCTTCATATCTTGTTATCTTTTCTGCTTTTCACATCCTGAAGAAGGAACCGGGAGGTCTCTTTATCTGCCTCTGTTTTCATAAATGGCCAAGTTTACCTGTTAAACCAACCGTTTTTATCCAACGGGCAAATGATTCATAAACAGACAATGTATTGTCCGATACTGATGATTATACCCTATGATCCAGCAGAGTCAAACTTATAACACTGGCAGCATGTTTGCCCCCTCACACCATCTCGACAAGTATTTTGGGGACATTCTATCTATACATAAAGACCTATGTATATAATTTTAAAAACATAAACTTCAAATAAATGGAAGCAAATACCAAGAGTACTGAGATAGGTTTCTCCAAGGACATTACATCATGTAAGATAAGAAGGATTAAAAAGCTCGATATTATGGAAATGGCAATGTTTCGATCGCGGATCCAACGTTATCCGTCACCTCTAGTCAGGAAATACGCGCAGTCAAATTCCTGGATCAATGGGGAATATTGCTGGAGAAAACAGCAAGAAGGTGGATGTCTCTGTAATAGCAGCAGTATAGGTACTGTGAAGAAAATAGTTTGTACACTTTGTCAACAACGTCCCCTTTTTTATGGCCATTTATGATGATACGATCCATGTAAAATTACACTTCAAATGACCGATGAAAGAGTTTAAAACGCAAAGAAATGATGTATTATCAGTTTCTTGGATGGTTCTATTGCTGCCTAACAGGTAAAAGCGGTTGGATGTGTGTCAATTTTTGGCAAAATAAATGTCAATTGAAAATAAAAAATCATTTAGTTCTTGACTTTTGCCAGTATTCCTTCAGTCTCGGAGGAGATGTACTGTTTTATGTGAAGTGCATTGGTTTCCTCCCAAAGGTGTACATCCTCAACAGCAAAAGTGGCATACCCCCCAACGCAAGAAACCGGGATTTTTTATATTCAACTATCAATTATTGGAGATCGCCGATATGGCTACTGGTACCGTAAAATGGTTTAACGACTCAAAAGGGTTTGGATTCATCGAACAAGAAGGCGGAAAAGATGTATTTGTTCATCATTCCGCCATCAATTCAGCAGGTTTTAAATCTCTGAAAGAGGGGGATCGTGTTTCATTTGATATCGAAGAGGGACAAAAGGGACCTTCGGCAGCGAATGTAACCCGGCTTTAGTTTGCCGATATGTTTTCTTAAAATAAAGTCATTTTGGTGACTTTATTACCATAACGAAAACCCATCTGTTGCTCTACAAAAACCCACCATTGGAAAAGCGTGTACTTTATTATTTTTCTGATAATTCCAAATTGTGGTAAGAGGAAGTATTAGAAAATCTAACAAGAACTACAGCCGTAAAGAACGCATAACAACTGCCCTGCTCCTTGCCGTACAGGAAGTCGACTGCTCCATCTGACGTAAAACTCCCCCAAATGCCTCACCATGGTCAATGACACTTCCATTTTGGAGCGATTGCTTGCCAGCCTTTTGACAGGAGCGGTCGACCAAAATAGTTTCGGTAGTATCGGGGTCATCCATTAAAATGTCAAAATGAAAGACCTGACCCCCATTATCTGACCCCCATTATCTTTTTTGAAAGAGCGAGAATGTGATCCATCCACATCCGATGCTACTTACAATCAGCATGAGTAAAAAGCCTAAATAGGGAATAAAGCTGAGTGCAGAGTAAAGGATGGCAGCGATAAGAAAAAACAGATAACGGCTGTTTATATTGAGACTTAGTTGGTTGGAGATTAAATTTCCGATTAAAGTTATACCCAGGATCTTGGTTGTTAATATTATCGGGAAGAAAGCCAGTAGTAGTGCGATCCCAAGTGGTATGGTAATCACCAGTACCATTGAAATGACAATAGCCGAGGGATACACAAAAATCGGTATAAGTCCCCAAAGGGATTGAGAAAAAACCTCTTTATGGGTTTGACGTTTTTCCATTGCTTTGGTCGCGGGTAATAGGAGCATCAGGAGCCCTATAATAATGAAGGAGATCTTGAAGAAAAGCTCAAACCAAAACGATACCGAAAAAAAACCTTCATTGAAACGATCGAAAGATTCGCTGCTTTCCGTTTTTTCGAAAGTAATTTTTCCTGCCACGCGTGCGGCTTCTTCTGCTCTCAATTCGTGCTCAGAATGATAGATCAGATTCCCAGTGATTCTTCCCGGTTCCGGTATGGTCAACTCTCCTGCATAAACATTCACATTACCTTGGATTTCATTTTGAACAGACAGTTCACCGACTCCGGCATATAAATCTCCGATCATTTTCCCTTTGATAGTGACCTTTCTGGCTCCAACCAGGGTATCCCCATCGATTTGACTCTTTTGACCAAACAGGATGGTATCGCCAGCCAAAAAACTGGTGCCTGTCGTTTTTCCCTCAATAGTTATTGTTTGTCCGGCGGCCTTGATTCCATTTCCGATTGATCCGGACACTCCAATCAATTTGGCAGCTGTTGTTATTGCCAGAGTTGTTGTACCGGAAAAGTCAATTGTCTCCCCGAAGGCGAACAGATCTTTGGCTTTTCCGCTAAACTCAAGCCTGTTCCCAACAAAAAGATAATCCTCTTCATACTGCCCGGATTCTATCAATTCGTCCGCTTCATGTTTCAACACAACTGCATTCAAATTGAGCCCAACATGTAATATGGCGATTAGAATTAAAATTGTCTTTTTGATCATTAATTTCTCCTGCAACTCGTCTTGACTCCTTTGTAAACAAATGGATCAAGACTGCATTTTATAAAATATTGACCTCAATGATTACGACTCGGGATTTTCTGATCTTTGAGTACAAAGATGCCATTCAAATCTGTATTTGGCGACTGAATATCGATGTGTGGATAAACATTTCGATAAAGAGCCATTTTTAAGTCGCTTTATACTTTGAATCCGATAACTGTCACATCGTCCTGGATCTCGTTTTTACCTTTGTATTTTTCAAATGCTTTGATAATTCTATCTTGTTGAGCATCGAAACATTCTTCGCTTGCTTCACGAATAAGGCTGCTAAATCGTCTTCTACCAAAGCTATAGCGTTTTTCCCCACCCAATTGATCGATTATACCGTCGGTATACAGGTAAAAAGACATCCCTTCCTTAATTTGTATTTTATGGTTTGTGAAACTGTAATCCAGATTGGACTTTTTATATCCTATGCTTTGCCTGTCGCCTTTTATTGAATGGACTTCATTATTGTAGAGGTACGTTAAGGAAAGACGGGAACCGGAAAATGTCAGGGTCCGTTCCTGCAAATCAACATGACAGACCGCGATATCCATACCGTCGTCGGAAGGAGCTTCATCAGTATCCTGATTCAGTGACTTCTTAACAAAAAAGTTCAATCGTTTCAAGATTTCAGCGGGATCATGAATTCTTTCTCTATTAATAATTCTGTTCAATCCTGAAGAAGCCAGCATAGTCATGAAAGCACCCGGTACTCCATGCCCGGTACAATCAATAACAGCCAGTACATAGCCACGTTCAAAAAAAGAGGTGAAATAGACATCGCCCCCGACAACATCCCTCGGTAACCAAATGAAAAAACTATCAGGAAGATGTTTTTTTATATCCATCTCGCTTGGTAACAAAGAACTCTGGATCCTTTTTGCATACTGAATACTGTCCATAACCCGTTTGTTAGCTTGGAGTTCAGCCTCCATCTGGGTTTTGATGACTTTTTCTTCTGCCAGAGCTTTTTCTTTTTTAACAACAGTATGCTGAAAAATGACAAAACCACTGGAAATGATATTGATGGAAATAAAAAACAGCAGATTAATTAATAAGAAAGGTATCGTTTTATTACTGGAATAGATAAAAGCCGCCGGATAATTGAAAAAAAAACCGAGAAAAGCGAATATCCCTGTACCGAGTAATAATCCGAAGGAAAGGAACAAAATTAGGCTGTTATTGTTGATTTTTCCGACAAAATTACCGGTGAAGTACATGCTGACAAGAACTGCAATTCCTAAAAAAAATGAATCAAAAACTACAATCCCCGGAGTAATCAGAATAAACCGTTCAGCAGTCCAGCCGATGATGAGGCTAATCAAACCGCCGATAAGGATGGAAATACTCAGGATTATAACACTGATCTTAATGTTTGAATGGAGTACTTTCAATTGACTTTATCTCTTCGGAATGTTGAAAAGAGCACTTACGGGTTGTTTGTCTTGACTGCTATTTTACTTCAATAAAGTTATGATAAATCAAACGAAAATTAATGCAAATATTGAAATGGGAAGAAACAATGAAAAATTCCATTAATGCTTAAAAAGAAACATTTTTCTACAAATTAAAAATAAGGAGACTCAATCGGCACTCTTCTGTGGCATATTTAGAAAAGAGGGTAACCCATCAAAGTTCTTGCATTAGAACACGTTTCGTACCTGGATCGATGGGGCCATATCACCGTTTTCGGTAACGATTTCGTGGATAACGATCATCTGATCGCCTTTTTGGAAATCACCGGTTTCTCTCAGTCTTCCCAAGGCTTCCTGAACTGTTTTTTCAAAGTCGTCATGGAATTCGATGATAAATGGATAGACAGAACGATTCAAAATAAGGGTGGACTGGGTTTTTGGAGAATTGGTAAAGGCATAAATTCTTATACGGGCAGGTCTGCAACGGGAGACAATCACAGCCGATCGTCCACTTTGTGTAAAAACGAGGATCCCTTTTAGCATCAGATCGTCGACCAGTTGTATGGCTGCGAAGGCAATGTGCTGAAGATCGTCCGTTTTGACAATATCTTTTGCATATTGCACACCCGGATACTGTTCAGCTTTTTGAGCAGTTTTTTTCATACTCTGAATGGCCCTAACGGGAAATTTCCCGCTGGCAGTTTCCCCGGACAACATGATGGCATCCGCATCTTCGTATACAGCATTTGCAATATCGGTGATTTCGGCGCGGGTAGGAATAGGGTTTTCAATCATCGATTCCAAAAGATGGGTCGCCACAATCAGGCTTTTACCATGAACAGCACAGTGATAAGCGATTTGTCTTTGGATGCTGGGTAAATCCTCCATATTCACTTCTATTCCAAGATCGCCGCGAGCTACCATGATACCATCAACCTCTTTAATAATTTCCTCCATATTTTGTACACCTTCATAGTTCTCTATTTTGGCAATGATTTTGATGTGGCAGCCTTTTTCTCCCAAAAGCTCCTTTAACTCGAATATAGCATTTTCATTTCTGACAAAGGAGAGTGCAATATAATCGATGCCATTCTCAACCCCGAAAAGAATATCCGATTTGTCTTTTTCGGTAATAGCTGGGATTTCCACATGAATACCAGGCAGGTTAACGTGCCGTCTGCCTTTTATATAACCCCCGTCAAGAATTCGGCATTGCATGGTTCGCTCGTTTTTGTCTACTACTTCAAGGTTTATCAATCCACTATCCACAGTGATGCGGTCTCCAACTTTGACGGTATCCACCAGATGGGGGTAGTTCACATATAGGCAGCCTTCCACTTGTTCGGGAAGAGGTGGTGTGTTGACGGTTATTATTTCACCCTCCACAAGATCCATTTCCATACATCCGGTTCTAATTTCAGGTCCTTGCGTGTCCAGTAGAAGTGCAATGGGATATTGGGCGTTTTTGTTTATCTGCTTTGCCATTTCTATCACTTCAAGATGAGATTGATGGTCACCGTGAGACATATTCAACCGAACAATGTTCATCCCCTCTTCAGCCATTTTGTGCAACATCTTCGGCGTGTTGCTCGCAGGTCCGATGGTGCAGATGATCCGCGTATTAATCATACCCTTCTCCTGTTTGCCAATAAAACTGTTAATCTTTTGTGTTTGTTGTGTTGAAAATTGATTATTATAATCCATGATTCTCTTTTCCACATCTGATTTTATCTGCAGATGAAATTACCTTTTAGAATCAACAGTTAAGGCTCTGTTTTACGAACCACTGAGGGTTGAAAGCATCAAATAAGGGAAGGTCTTCTGAAGGGCAGCCGAATTATAAACTTAGATCCTTTTCCCAACTCCGATTCAACAGAAATCGAACCATCGTGGTAGTCTGAAATGATATAGTAGGAAACCGACAATCCGAGTCCTGTTCCCCTTCCTATGTCTTTTGTAGTGTAAAATGGTTCAAAGATTCGTTTTCTCACAGCCTCCTCCATGCCCGGCCCATTGTCTGCTATTTCAACATATGCCATTTGGCCGTCAGACTTGATGCTTAGTGTAAAACAGGGACTCCTTTTTTCATCAAGACCTTCACCCATAGCGTAGGCACCGTTAATAAGGATATTTAAAAAAACCTGCAGGACTTTATTCTCCTCACATTGCGTTTTTGGCATGTTCTTTTCGTATTTCTTAATAATTTTTATTTTTTTAAAATCGTATTGCCTGGCAAGATTATAGTCACTTTCTGCAAGTTCAATGGCTTTGTCCATCAGTTCACCAAGGTCGTGTTCCTTGTATTTTGCATCGCTTTTATGGCTGAAACTGAGCATGTTTTTTACGATGTGGTTGGCACGTAAACCTGATTCCTGTATGGAGTTGAATATTTGAGTAACGCCCTGTTTCTCCATGAACGCTTGAATGGCTTCCATGCTCGTACCACACTCTTCTGCAAGCTGAAGGTTTTTCATATTGTGTTCCGAGAGTCGTTTTCTTAATACCTGTGCATTCTGCATCATACCTGCCAGCGGATTATTGATTTCATGAGCCATTCCCGCTGCAAGTCCCCCCAAGGAAGCCATTTTTTCAGATTGAACCATCATTTCTTCTATGCGGACGCGCGTAGTAATGTCATCAATACGAATCACAGCCCCCTCCACCCCATTCGAAATCAAGGGATAGATGGTGATGTCCGAGAACGTTGTCTCATTATTAAAAACCATCGCAACTTTTTGATTCTTTTGAATCATGCGATCGTTTATGGCCTGGGTGATCCTTTCCGTTTCTTTTGCCAGTTGGGGGAAGACTTTGGTCAACACTTGCTTATGGGCATCAATTGCTTTGATCCCGGTTGCCTTTTCTGCTTCTACATTCCATTGAATTACCTGGTTATCACGGTCAACACCTACCAATATCGATGGCATTGAATTGATAATGTTTTTAAGGAGGTTCCTCAAGTGCTGCAATTCACGTTCGGTCTCTTTGCGTTCGCTGATATCCCTGCCTTCCGGGATAAGAAGGATAACCTCCCCACTTTCATCTTTTATGGGCTTTAACGAAAAATCGACATCTAAAAGAGTCCCGTCACTTCTTTGGGAACTGGTTTCGAATCGTATAAATTCACCGGCAGCAGCGGTTAGGACAGCATTTTCGATGCGTTTTTTCACTTCTGTTGAATGAGCCCACCAGGGAGTTTCCCAGAATGGTTTGTTTAAAACAGAAGATTCAGTGATCCCGGCAAAGTGCAAGGCCGTTTCATTTACTTCAAGTAAAAGTCCTTCACAAGAAAGCAGCCCGATAAACTGAAAGGTTTGATTGAAAATGGCCCGAAACTTCTGTTCACTGGCGCGTAAGGCTTCCTCTGATTGTTTTTGGATTAAAATGTCCTGAAGAAGCCTGGAACGCATTTCATTGATCGCTGTAACCACCCTGTCCAATTCGTCCGTTCTGGTTTTTGATTGTCTGTGGTCCCGATTCAAAACCAGGTCATCTTCAAGATTGGCGAGATCCAATTGTTTTGTAAAGTTCGCCATCGTCGCCAAATGACGCATGACAAGAGAGTGCAACACAAGAAGAATAAAAAGAGAAACCAGGAATGTTTTAAAGGCTTGACTGCTCAGAATGATAACAACCCTTTGGGTCAAACGCTGGAAAGCTTCCTCCTTGGAGGCAATGACATTTAATGTGCCAAATCCTCTTATTTCTTCCTTCTTCAAAACAGCGACCAGCGGAAATGCCCGGGTGATAATCAATCTTGTTGGGGGTGTTCCGGACTTTGCGATCAGTTCATCCTCTGACTTGATTTCCAGGTATTCTATCCCGGGCAGCTTGGCAATGCCATCCAATAATGTCTGGGTTTGATCCCGGTCTACTTTCCACACGCTGAGAGCAACACTTTGCATATAACTCTCTTCAATCTGTTTTAGCTCCCTTTCAATCAGTGCAACATCTTTTTGGTAGTCCAAATACAGTTGGAGTGCTGTTGCAAGCAATGTAACCACGGAACTGAATAACAGGATATAAAAAAGAAGGCGAAAAACGAGAGGATGCTCTTTTGCGTAATCAATTGGTTTTAAAAATATCTCGATCATCAGTCAGTTGGTTTAAATGATGCCCGTTCGTTTGAGAAAGGAATAATCAATGGTCGCCCGATAGGTTTTAAAAGTATGAGAAAAGTCTTTAAACGGCCTTTGATAATTTTATTTTAAATACCTGTCTAAAATGCTGTCATGTTCACCACTTTCTTTAATCTCATCTAACACGGATTGCATTCTTGTTATTAATGTATCCGGTGTGTCGATATGAAGCGCAATGTAGTGCAATCCCTCCTCCAGCACATAGACGGTTTCATAATCTTCAAGGTTCAGGTTTTCTTTTTTTATCAGCCATTTTGTGACATTTTCATCATATGCAAACAGGTCAATTCTTTTTTTACTGAGCATTAAAACACACATTGTGGCACTATGGGCTATTACAATATCATCTTTATTAAGGTTGACCTTGGAGATTAACAGTTGTTGTCCGGCATCATCTCGCACAGCGCCAACCTGATAGTGTTGAATATCTTCAGCGGTTCTTATCTTCAACGCCGCATCTTTTCTGGCAATCAGTACATTTCTTGCGTTGGAAATAGGGCCAACCCACTTAAACTGTTTTTCCCTTTTTGCCGTTCTGGTTACGGCAAAAAGAGCAGTGTTTTTCGTATTTACAAGTATTCTATAGGATCTGGCCCAGGGGAGCATATGAATATCATCACGGGTTTGTTTGGAATGAAGTTTTTCCAACATTAAAACAACCAAATCGATAGATGTCCCCTTCAGATTTCCTTTTTCGGTATAATTATAGGGAGGGAATTCTTCTGACATCAACAGAAGGTCATCTATCGTTTGTGCATTTCCTGATGAAATGACAAAGCAGATGATCAAACTCATCAGACTCAGTTTTTTCATGATAAGCTCCCCCTTGGGGCTGAATTAATCGATTAAGTCAAATGATCTCCATTCAGAAATATCTGTTATCACTGAATGAAAACATTGATCATTATATTCATAAAAAACACAGATAACCTCAAGAGTTCCTGGTGTCTTAAAATTAATTCCCTGTTTTTATGGTAGGTTATCGTTCTCCTGAGGTCAACCGGAAAAAAGTGTTTACCAAATCGCACACTTGAAACTATTCTCCAGGAATTTTTGGGCTGGTCGATAACCATACAGGTAACTATAATGCAAACAAGATAACATGTTTCTGTTTATAATACCGACGATCTGGCGGTATTGGTTTTTAATCGATTAATAATTCTTACTTATTTGATATGACTGATTCTGGCAAAATAAACATGACGTTTGAGGAAACTCTAAAAGCAAGAAGAACCGTTCGCGGCTTTTTAGATAAACCTGTCCCCCGAGAGACCATTCAAAAAGCTTTTGAACTGGCTCAGCTTTCACCTTCAAACAGCAATATACAGCCCTGGAGGGTCTTTGTCGCATCCGGTGCAACGCGAGATGCAATTCGCAATCGTTTAATTGAGCTTGTTACCTCAGGCGATATCGGTAGTCCCGATTTTGATTATCCCGGAAAATTCGATGGTGTTTATCGCAAACGGCAGGTAGACTGTGCTGTCACACTCTATAAGGAAATGGGAATTGCCAGGGATGATCATGAGGGACGCTTGAAAGCATTACTGAAAAACTTTGAATTTTTTGACGCTCCACATATGGCTTTTATCTGTATGGAAAAAGAATTCCCTGCAACCATAGCCGTGGATATAGGTCTATATGCTCAAACCTTAATGCTGGCTTTCACATCACTAGGAATCAGCTCTTGCCCAATGGGCGCCATGAGAAACCACCCCCAGGTTTCCAGGGAGGTCTTCGGTTTTGGTGACAATCTAGGTGTTTTATTCGGTATCGCCTTTGGTTATGAAGACGTTTCTGTCCCTGCTAATAATACTCGCGTGGGTCGAGCTCCCGTTGATGAGTGTGTAGTCTTTAAAGACTGATCTGAGGCAGATTTACATTCCAGCAGCGATGGTTTAATTGTGGAGATTGACAGTGAGAGCAGCAGAAACTGTATCCAATGCTTTCACTTAACTTCCCACATAAAACGTGGGTTGACCGGATGTAAAATGTAATTCAAAATTATTGAAAGACAAGGAAGGATATACAATCCATTATTACGTCAGGTGGGAATACAATACATTGGATTGATTAACATAAGGATTTTCAGGGAAAACGCATGACCCCTGCCATCGATCTTATTAAAAAGAACAAAATAAAATTCACCCTTCATCGGTACACACCAGGTTGTTCAGAAGAATCCTATGGTGAAGAGGCAGCCCTGGCACTGAACATCCCTTCAGATCGGATTTTTAAAACCCTGGTAACCGAGTTGAATAATGATCCCACCAAGCTTGCGGTAGCCTTTGTTCCGGTCAATAAACAGTTGGATCTCAAGCTGTTTGCACAGGAAACAGGTGCTAAGAAGGTTCAAATGACAACTCCTGCCAATGCAGAAAAAGCAACAGGTTACGTCGTTGGTGGAATCAGCCCATTGGGGCAAAAAAAGAATCTGTCTGTCATTCTTGATTGCTCCATCCAAAACTTTGAAACCATTTACTTCAGTGCCGGGAAACGGGGGCTGCAAATAGAGATGACTCCGCGTGATCTGGTTAAATTGGCAAAGGGAAAAGTAGCTGTAATTTCAAGATAAAGAATATTAATCCAAACAACTTTATTACTGTATTCCTCAATGGCCAAAGTCATCGATTTGAATCACTATAAGAAAAAACGCCTGGGAAAGGTCTGCTTTACTCCTTGGAATCAACGCTTCAGAGAAAGTTATGATGAGTCTACCACCTTGAAGGATCTGTCTGACAAAACCCTGTTGTATCTTGCATCTCCCGGGGAAAAAAGCACAAATGCGTTTTATGAAATCATCCATTGTGTAAAACACCCTCAACTACAAAAAAGAAAGCAATCCATCAGTAAACAGGATGAACTGGAAATGATGGATGTGCATCTTTTGATGGCCGACAGGGTAAGATTTGAATTAATATCCAGGTTATCATGGATTGTAGAATACCCGGATGAAAACATCCCCATAATTGACTTGATCTCCATGTTTCAAAGAAATACCTACAAACACTTCCACTCCCCGCCAAAACTGGCATTAGACCATTCGCACTACTCCGAATTCCAAAAACTGATAGATCGTGAAAAAGTATTATTTATTAAAAAACTATTTGTAAACGCGCTCATTGTCTTTAATAACCGGACAAATAACAGTTCAGAAAAATAAAGCTCTACATTCTGATAAGGCTCCTCTCAGTTTCAGTGTCAATCTACTGATAATACTATTCTCTTATAAAACAACTTTGCTCTGCCGATTCCAGTTTATCTTACCTATTTTCGATATGTTTAAGTCAAATAATCCAATGGCTTATACAGCCAAGTTCCTCAAGAAAAACGACTCCTGAATGTTAACAAGGTATTTGTTAAGCATTACAAAGCTTTTTTCGATTTGGCTTAAAGATTCTTTTAACTTGAATATATTTTGATGGCAGGATAAAATTTATGGTGACTCGTTTGATTTAGGAAATGTTTTATCATATTCCTATGGTTGGCATCCTTAATTGACTATTGATCGTTAACCCGCTTGTAGCCCAGGTTGTAGTATTCTACCCCAGGATCAAGTGATTTTTGATTCGATTAAAACGAACATAACCCTTCAGAGTTCACTTTATGGCAAGAATAATAATTGTCGAGGATGAGGCAATTGTATGCATGGAGCTTAAAGCCATTCTAAATAATATGGGACATGAGGTTGTTGCAACCACTGATATAGGCGAGGAGGCGATCGGGAAAGCAGATTCGTATCGTCCTGATCTCATTCTCATGGATATTAAACTAAAAGGCATATTAGACGGCATTGAAACAGCGGAGATAATCCGGTTACGATTTGATATCCCCATTGTTTTTTTAACCGCCTATATGGATGATGATAAGCTGGAAAGAGCAAAACTGGCCATGCCGTTGGGACTACTCCTGAAGCCTATACGGGAAAGAGATTTGAGGGTTACCCTGAAATTGGCGTTGTATGCCTCAACGGTTGATACAAAACGTCGCATGGCGGAAGAAAAATTAAAACAGTCTCAACAAAAATATCATGACCTCGTATTGTGCTCGTCAGATTGGGTGTGGGAGGTAGATCATAATTCCAGATATACTTATGCGTCCACTAAAATTGAGGATCTTCTCGGATACAGACCTGGGGAAATTTTAGGAAAAACTCCTTTTGATCTGATGCCACCTGATGAGGCGGATCGTGTTTTTAAAGCCTTCCAGGAGATCGCCGCTCAAAAAAAGCCGATTGTTGATCTGGAAAACTGGAATCTGACCAAAACCGGGAAAAAGATCTGTCTTCAGACCAATGCCTCACCAATATTAGATAATAAAGGCAACCTCATCGGGTACCGAGGTTTGGATAAGAATGTCACCGAGCGCAAGCAGTCAGAGGAAGCATTGAAGGAAAGTGAGGAGAGACACCGTTTACTGTTTGAAAATGCAGGCGTGGGAATCGGTTATTACGATACCGAGGGTAGGATCATCTCTTTTAACAGAACGGCTGCCCATGAGCTTAACGGAAATCCGGAGGATTTTACAGGGAAGACTCTGTTTGATCTGTTCGATGCCAAAAATGCGTCGCTTTATCATGAAAGAATCAAAAAAACGGTTTATTCTGACATAGAATCAACATATGAAGATTATGTGCAATTACCATCCGGAAAGAAATGGTTTTTAGCGACCTACAACAGGGTCACCAATGCAGAAAAAAAGACCATCGGCGTGCAAATTATTGCGAATGATATTACCGAACAAAAATCAGCGGAAGAAAAAATAAAATCATCCCTTAATGAGAAAAAAGAATCGGAGAGGAAATATCTGGATCTTTATGATAATGCACCCGATATGTATGCTTCCGTTGATGTAAAAACGGCTTGTATCATCGAATGTAACCAGACACTGGCTGATTCAACCGGTTACAGGAAAGAGGAGATAATCGGTCGATCAATATTTGATATGTATACCCCTGAAAGTTCCGCCTACGCCAGGAACCATGTTTTTCCAACTTTTGTCAGAACCGGTAAAATTGAGGGAATTGAACTCAAAATAAAGCGGAAAGACGGAAGTGAGATAGACGTCAGCCTTAATGTTTCCGCGGTCCGTGATGACCAGGGAAATATCCTGTTTAGTCGATCAAGCTGGCGTGACATTTCGGAAAAAAAGCAGATCGAAAAAAAACGTCTGGAATTGGAACAGCAACTGTTCCAGGCACAGAAAATGGAATCATTAGGCACCTTGGCCGGCGGTATTGCCCACGATTTTAACAACCTCCTGTTTCAGATACTGGGATATACACAACTGGCAATAAAAAAGCTGGAGGGAAATGAAGAGGTTATAAAACTCCTGGAACCCGTCGAGGAAACCACTCATCGAGCTTCGGCCCTGGTAAAGCAGATACTGACTTATAGCAGAGGTACTATCAGTGAATATAAACCGATCGCCATTCAACCGATTATCAAGGAAACCCTGAAACTGCTCAGATCCAGTCTGCCAACAACTATCGAGATCAAGCAGGAGGTCGATAACCATTGCGGATCTATCTTAACCGACTTCATCAAAATATATCAGGTGGTAATGAATCTCTGCACCAATGCCTATCATGCTATGCGGAATTCAGGAGGCACATTGACAGTGTCATTGGGAGAAATCAAAGTGGATGCGGAAAACCGGGCTGTATTCCCTGACCTCAATCCTGGCGCTTATCTGGAATTGACAGTCAGTGATACCGGCCATGGAATGGATAAGAAGACGATGAATAAGATCTTCGATCCTTTATTTACAACCAAAAGCGGTCATGAAGGAACAGGGCTGGGACTCTCCATCGTAAAGAAGATTGTCGATGAACATCAGGGGATTATCTCCGTATCAAGCAAACCTGGCAAGGGATCAACTTTCAAAGTATTCCTGCCCAGAACCGACATTATTCTAACATCAAAAATAGATCAGATTTCAAAGGAGCAATTGAGCGGTCAGGAACGAATTCTTGTTGTTGACGATGAGCACTCGGTTATGGTGATGGAACGTGAAATATTAAAGGAACTCGGGTACAAAGTCTCAGGATTCGATGCCAGTACGGACGCCTTGAAGGCATTTCGCTCCTGCCCCCATGAATATGATCTCGTTATCACAGACCAAACCATGCCCAAAATGACAGGTGCCGAATTGGCGGAGCATCTCTTAACTGTCCGTCCTGATATCCCTATCATTCTTATCACCGGTTACAGTGAGATTATTTCGGAAGAGCAAGCCATTAACATAGGAATCGAAAAATATCTTTTGAAACCTTTGGATATTACAAAACTGGTGGGCTCCATGAGAGAGGTGTTGGACCAGAAGAAACCTTCTCAGTCAAAAATGGAATACTAAAGACTATTAAAATCGATTCCAGATGGAAAAAATACTGATTATTGATGATGAAGAAAATATCCGACAGATGCTCCATGTACTCCTGAGCAGTGAAGGGTATGAAACCAGGATGGCTGAAGACGGTGAGCAGGGATTGAGTTTAATGAATTCCTTCCAACCCCGGATCATTATTCTCGACTTGAAGATGCCGAAAATGGGAGGGATCGATTTTCTCAAGCAGTTGCAGTCCACTGACGATATGAGATACCTGATTATCGTTTTGACCGGCTATGGAACCGATAAAGAAGTGCAGATCTGTTATCAATTGGGGGTTCACTCCTTCATGAGAAAACCGGTGAATATTCATGAAATTCTGGGTCTGGTAAAGAGCAATCTGGCTTTAATACAGTTTTCAGAAAAACTTAAACAGGAAAAAAAGGAGAAAGAGAAAACCAATCTTCTTTTAAAAAAAACTTATGACAGCATGTCCGAAGGAGTGATAACCCTCGATTCCAACCTCAGAATAGAGATGCTATCTAATAAAGCCTGCCGGATCCTGGATGTGACAGAGGACAAAGCTCTCAGGAAACCGGCGGTTTCAATTCTGGGAAAGCTTGTGGCCGGACCGTCCGGCATCCTGATGCATCTTCCCGAGCATTCCAAAGAAATTTCAGAAATTCAGACCCTGTTTCACTTGTCAACCGGGGCAACTATTCCCGTTTATTTGACCATCAAACCCTTAAACGGAAAAGAATCAAAAGAGGGTTGGTTGCTGCTTTTCAGGGATAAAAGAGAAGAGGAGCGAGTGATCAGTGAGCAGACGGGAGCAATGAGATTCGGCCGGATGGTTAGCAATGACAGCAGGATGATCGAAATCTTTCAGTTCATAGACACCATCGCAAACAGCAACACCACCGTATTGATTGAAGGAGAGACCGGAACCGGCAAGGAACTGGTGGCACGAGAGATTCATGATCGCAGCCGTCGCTCTCAGAATCTCTTTCACGTCATTAATTGTGCTACCATCCCGGTCAATCTTCTGGAAAGTGAATTATTCGGTCATGAACGTGGAGCCTTTACCGGTGCTGTGAAAGGGAAAGTGGGCCGATTTGAGCTGGCAGATAAGGGAACTTTATTACTGGATGAGATTGGCGAAATATCTCTTGAAATGCAGGTAAAACTTCTGCGGGTGCTGCAGGAGCAAAAATTTGAAAGGGTCGGCGGCACAAAATCCATCCAGGTTGACGTGCGGGTTATTGCCGCCACCAATCAGAACCTGAAGGAGCTTCTCCACCAGAAACGATTCCGGGAAGACCTTTTTTATCGCCTTGATGTTATTTCCGTCAACCTGCCACCGCTACGAGACCGGTTAATGGATATCCCCGCTCTGGTTTCCTATTTTTTAAAGGAGCTTAATCATTCGGAAAACCGTGAGGTCAGGGATGTATCTTCCGAGGTTATCCTGCGTCTACTGTCTTATTCCTGGCCAGGGAATATCCGTGAACTCTTTCATGTTATCGAATATGCCTTTGCCGTCAGTAAGGGCCATATTTTAACCCATGAACATCTGCCAAAGAAATTAAAACCGGAATCAACCTCTCCAAAAGTCAATGATTCACTGATAAAAAATGAAAAAAACACTATCCTTAATGCCCTGAAACAAGCGTCTTACGATAAAAAAAAGGTTTCTGGTTTACTGGGAATTTCTTTGACCACTTTGTATAGAAAACTTAAGAAATACAGGATATAAAACTTTGATCAAAAGTGGTTCACCTTTAAGACTTTTCCATTTTTTATCACCTTTTTCGCCAATTGATTGGATGTCACCCATTTCCAATCAGATCCTCTTCTCTTGAATTTCCTCCACTCCTGCTTGAACGCTTTATGAACTGATTTTTATGACAAGTTTATTCGGGCACGATTTGAGCAATTGACCAGTTGAGAAATCTCTATAAAGACTTATCAGGCTATCCGACAAACAACCAAACACACCGGAAAAAGACGGCTATTGCAGTTGATCGGGTGAAAAACCGGATCTATTCATCCCCAATGGAGACAAACTGATGGTCACAACCGATAAACAAAAAAAACAGACCGTTTTTCCGACAATCCTGGTGGTGGATGACATTCTGGAAAACCTGTTGGTGTTTCAACAGTTAATTAAACATAACCTGCGATATCATCGAGTGTTGTTAACGACTGATCCCGGGGAAGGATTTAAAATGGCAAACGCTCATCAGCCGGATGCCATTCTGTTGGATTTTCAAATGCCGGGGAGTAACGGTATTGAATTATGCAAACGGTTGAAGGCGGTAAAATCATTGGAAGATACTCCCATCCTGCTCTTCACTGGAAATCTGATTACTCCGGAGCTCAAGGCAAAAGGGCTTAAGGCCGGGGCCACCGATTTCATCGCCAAACCAATTGATATGGTTGAGTTTATTGACAAAATAAAAACGGTTCTTTTTGCCAAATATTCCGGGGAAAACTTTATAAACACCCATAGCCGTGTTCATTCAAATGTCAGTAAAAAAATGGAGAAAAAACCTGTTATCAGCAGAAATGAGAAGGAGACAGCCAGACAGATATAAATTCAATGCTCACTGGAAATATTATAAAACACCATTTTTTAACCTATTTCAGGATAGGCAGGGAGATAGGTTATTTTTTCAGGCAATGTGCTTTCATTGAATCGTACTTGCCATAAGGGAGCTGTTACGATCGCTGATTTTTTAAGAAAAACAGTGACTGTAAATCAGTTAATACCGTTTGAACCTTTTCAGGAGGGTGAAATGTTTAAAGATATGTCATTGGCCAAAAAGCTGGGTTTTGGATTTTCCTTTATTCTAATTCTGTTGGCCTTGGTGAGTGTTATCTCGTACATTACGATCGATAACGCCTCAACAAATTTTAAAACCTACCGGGGATTGGCCAGGGATACGAACTTGATGGGCAGTGTTCAGGCCAACATGCTGATGGTCCGTATGAATGTCAAGGATTTTATTATCACTGGCAGTGATCAAGATAAGGAGCAATATAATGATTATGTAAAAATAACCGATGGATTTCTCGAAGAAGCCCATAAGGAGATCCAGAACACCGAAAGAGCCCGGTTGGTGGATCAGGCTACCACCGCTCTGACGGATTATGAAAAAGGGTTTGAAAAAGTTGTAGAAGCCGGTAAAGTCCGCAACTCGCTGGTTAATGATATTCTAAATATAAAGGGGGAGCTAATGGAAAACACCCTGACATCCATTCTGGAATCGGCTGAAAAAGATAATGACATGTCAGCCTCTTTTTATTCCGCCCTTTCCATGAAGCATTTGCTGTTGGGGCGCATCTACGTGGCAAAGTTTCTTGACGAAAATGAACAAAGTCATGTCGATCGGGTAAATGTGGAGTTCGGTAAAATGCAGAACAACCTGGATATACTCGACAAGGAACTGCAGAATCCCCAGCGTCAAAAATGGTTGTCAGAGGTTGTCGAAGCAAAGAATATTTACACGGAAAACTTTACCAAGCTGGTTAAAGTAATTTTTGATCGCAACCAGATAACTTCAGGTACCCTGGACAGACTAGGGCCAGAGATCGCCAAAGCGGTGGAAGATACCAAGCTTTCAGTCAAGCAGGAACAGGATATTCTGGGCCCCAAGGTTCAGGCAGACAATGATCAGGGGATTTTGATGGTCACAGTTCTGGCAGCGATTGCCATCATTATCGGTTTTGTTCTGGCGTTGTTCATCATCAGGGGAGTACTGGCACAACTGGGCAAAGATCCGCAGGAAATCAGCAAAGTGGCTCAGAAGCTCGGACAGGGAGATTTGGATATCCAATTTGATGAAACCAATATCAGGGGTGTCTATAAGGAGATCAAAAACACTGTTGACAAATTAAAAGAGGTTGTCGGGGAGGTACTGTCCGCTGCAGGCAACGTAGCTTCCGGCAGTGAACAGCTCAGTTCAACGGCTCAGCAGCTTTCTCAGGGGGCTACTGAACAGGCAGCTTCTGTTGAAGAAACTACTGCGTCCATGGAACAGATGAGTTCCAATATTCAACAGAATGCCGATAATTCCAATCAAACCGAGCAAATCTCTCAGAAAGCGTCCAAAGATGCCGAAGTAAGCGGGCAGGCAGTATCCAAATCGGTGATCGCCATGAAAGAGATCGCCAGTAAGATCTCCATCATTGAGGAGATCGCCCGTCAGACAAATCTCCTGGCGTTAAATGCGGCCATTGAAGCAGCCCGCGCCGGAGAGCACGGCAAGGGGTTTGCAGTGGTGGCGGCTGAAGTACGCAAACTGGCTGAGCGAAGCCAGAATGCTGCCGGAGAAATCTCGGAACTCTCCGCTTCCAGTGTTGATGTGGCAGAAAAAGCAGGCGATATGTTAAATAAACTGGTACCGGATATCCAGAAAACATCCGAACTGGTGCAGGAGATTAGTGCTTCCAGCAACGAACAAAACTCCGGAGCGGAACAGATTAACAAAGCTCTTCTTCAGCTTGATCAGGTTATCCAGCAAAATGCTGCCGCCACCGAAGAGATGGCCTCCACCTCGGAAGAATTGTCCTCCCAGGCTCAACAACTTCAGGATACTATCGGTTTCTTTAAATTAAACGGACAGAGCAGATCATTGTCTGCTAGAAAACCGGCCAGCATGCATCATGCTGTCAAGGTTCATGCTGCTCAGCAATTCTCTCACGAAACACCAAAACCAAAGATTCCACAGAAAACTCAACAGCCTGTTATAAAAAACAACCATATGGAGGCTGTCAGGAAATTGCCGGGAGTCGCCCTGGATTTGAGAGATGATATAGCGGACGATAGTGCTTTTGAACGATATTGAGAACTGGTCCTTTTCCATGGAGATTTAGAATTAATGTTGCACTATTGAATTCAATATCAACAAGGGGGTTAACCTGTAAAACGGATATATTTTTAAATGGTATGTTAAAGAGACTTGAGTCTTTGCAGTATTAACCGCCTGATTTATTCTTAACGTGTAAGTCTAAAGTTCTCGTTGTCATGCCGGGCTTGACCCGGCATCCATGGATTCTATGATACTGTAATCATTATTGGTTCCGGCTCAAGGCCGGAATGACACAATCTCTGTTCAATATAATTTATAACTTCAGTAAAGTAGAAGAGAACTTTCAACTGTCAAATTCTTAAAAACTAATATTGCTATGGGATATAAAATGGAAGAAAAAGTGGCACTTGAAACTATGCAGTTTCTAACTTTCAGACTGGACGGTGAGGTATTTGCCTTTGACATCTCAAAAGTCCGTGAAGTATTGGAATACGGCACCATAACCAAGATACCGCAAACCCCGGATATATTAAAAGGGGTGATAAACCTTCGTGGCAGTGTGGTACCGGTGATTGATATGCGTGTAAAGTTTGGTATGGGTGAAGTCGAAAAGACGGTCAATACAGTCACCATTATTACCGAGATCGAAATAGATAATGAAGTCACCATGATTGGTGCCATGGTCGATTCAGTGAGTGAGGTCATGAATCTTGATTCCGAGCATATAGAACCTCCACCCAGTATTGGTACTCAGCTGAATACAGATTATATAAAGGGAATGGGCAAAAAGGATGATCAATTTATTATCATCCTGGATATTGAAAAAATCTTCTCCATGGACGAACTTGAAATTGTCCAGCAAGCCGGACAACAGGTTCCGGTAGAGATGGCGAGCTGAAAAATTGATTCAGAGTAGTTGGTACCTGGCTGATAATTCCGGATAAATATATACAAAACATCCAAAGCGGGGTTGTTGTCCTTCCATGCTTGACATGGAATCCATCATTATTTCAAAACACGGGATGCCGGATCGGGCATGTCCTCAGCTTGACTGGGGATACGGCATTACAGAGAAACCCATACTCTCAAGTTTTAAAGATAACGAAGAGTATTCAACAGGTTCCACCAAAAGGGATAAAAAATCATAAGGAGAGAATTGAATAACCAACCCTGGAAAAAACAAACGAATCGGTAAAAAGAACAAAGACAATCATAATTGATTACTATTCAGGGGAAGGATGATGGAAAGGAGCAAAAAACACAATATTCTGATTGTGGATGACAATGCCAAGAATATCCAAGTTGTTGCCAGTCTACTGGAAAAAGATAATCACAGTATGTCATTTGCCAAAGACGGACCGACTGCAATTGAACGAGCCAAGTTGCTGAAACCCGATTTGATCCTGCTGGACATCATGATGCCGGGAATGGACGGTTATGAAGTCTGCCAAGCTCTGCAAAACTACCCTGAAACCTGTGAGATTCCAATAATTTTTTTAACCTCCAGGAACGAAAATGAAAGCACTCTGAGAGGATTTACCGTCGGAGCCGTTGATTATATCTGCAAACCCTTTGACGGTCTTGAACTGTTGGCCAGGGTAAGAAGTCACTTGAAACTGAAGGATGTGCAAGAGGAACTTAAACTGGCCAATGCCACCAAGGATAAATTTCTCTCCATTATTGCACATGACTTAAGAGGGCCATTTCATGCCCTGTTATCTTATCCCAAGCTGCTTTTGGACAAATATAACTTATATTCTGACGAAAAACGAAAAAAACTTGTAGGCAGTATTCTGGAAACATCTGAACATCTCTATCAACTGGTGGAAAACCTGCTGGAATGGAGTAGAATCCAGACCAATAAAATAGAATTTAATCCGATGAAAATCGACCTGGGATGTATTGCACAACAAAATATTCTTCTGCTGAAACATAATGCAGACAACCTGAAGATTGAATTACAATCGGAGATTAAAACCGGAACCATTGCCTTTGGCGATCCAAACATGATCTCCACCGTCATCCGTAATTTACTATCTAATGCCCTAAAATTCACCCCGGAAGGAGGGAGTGTCCGGATCACCTCAAAAGAACATCAAGAACATCAAGAAGTAACGGTTTCCGATACCGGAGTAGGCATTGATGAGGTTGATACAAAAAAACTGTTCAGGTTGGATCTCCATCACACAACTGACGGTGTTCATAATGAAAAGGGAACCGGTCTGGGTCTGATCATGTGCAAGGATTTCATTGAAAAAAACGGCGGGAAAATCTGGGTAAATAGCGAGAAAGAGAAAGGCAGTGATTTTACGTTTATGATTCCGGTGACTGACAAAAATTTGGCCCAGATTTGATAGGCACGGCACTGTTTTCTCAATAATCTATGATATCAAAAAATGGATATGGAGAGCGTAGAAATTGGAAAATTCATTAAATTCACTTCTTGTTTTTAAAATAGAGACCCGACTATTTGCTCTTAAGGTCTCAATGGTTGAAAGAGTAATAAGGGCGGTTGAGGTTACACCTTTGCTGGAGGCACAAAAAGCGATTCTGGGATTAATCAACTATTATGGACGAATTATACCGGTAATTAATACTCGTTCACTATTTGGTTTACCAGCCAGAGAAATGGATCCCATAGACCAATTGATTATAACGAATACGCCCGGACGCACTTTTGCTCTTTGGGTCGATATAGTATGCAGTATCACTGATCCGCCTGTGCAGGACATTGTTCGGGCAAGCAGCATATTATCGGATATGAACTATATTGAAGGTGCGATTGCCTGTGACGAAGGAATGATCTATGTCTGTAACCCGGAGCAATTGCTTTCATTTCAAGTAGAAAAAATGCTGGAGAAAACTCTTGAAACCCCTGGAAAAACCTTATTGAAGCCATGACTCCTACTCTATCAAACCATCTGCTCACAAGATTCAGCGATTTTATCGCGGAAAAAACCGGTCTATTCTATCCCAGGGACAAGCTTAAAAACCTGGAAAAAATAATGACCTCTGCCGCAGCGGAATTTGGACATCAGAAAGCTGAAACTTGTATTCGTTGGATACTGTCCTCCCCTGACCAGGCAAAGTTGATAAACATTCTGATCCTTTATCTAACCACGGGAGAAACCTATTTTTTCAGGGATCGTCATGTGTTTAATGCATTGGAGTATCATGTGTTACCGGAGTTAATAGATCAGCGACGACAAACCAACCCGAAACTGAAGATCTGGTGTGCCGGTTGTGCTTCGGGAGAAGAACCTTATTCGGTGGCCATTTTATTGGATCGGTTGATTCCCGATTTGAAGCGTTGGCGAATCTCAATCCTGGGCACCGATATCAATTCCCAATCTTTGCAGAAAGCCGAATCAGCATGTTACGGAAATTGGTCATTTAGAAACATGCCTTCGCCGCTATTAGAGACATACTTTGAGCCTGCAGAAAACAACCGGTTTCAGCTTTTGCCCAGCATTCAAAAAATGGTGAATTTCGGTATTCTCAACCTTGTGAATCCAATCGATTATCATCTAACAAGTAAAATTCAGGGGTCGGATATCATCTTTTGCCGTAATGTTCTCATGTATTTCGATCCGGTCCGAGTAAAACAGGTTATAGATTCTCTTTACGGTTATCTGGCAGAAGACGGCTGTCTGATTGTCAGTCCGGCAGAGACTTCACAGATGTTGTTCAAACAATACCAAGCCGAAACAATCTCAAATGCCGTGTTTTACAGAAAAGGCAATAAAGCCGCCTACATGGCGCCAGCTTCTCCAATAGCTCAGATGTCTTCCCCTTCAGAGTCAGCACTAACTGAGATCGGGAGCAAAATTGATCCGGAGATTACGGTTGAATCGGGGCTGGAGAAAATCCGAGTTTTATACGCAAAAGGCCATTATCTGTCAGCCCTGGAAAAGGTATTGGTTTTTCATGAGAAGAATCCAAACGATTTTCTGGCAATTCAGTGGTTAATAAAAATCTATACCAACCTAGCCAGATTTGAAGAGGCATTAAGGTTATGTAACAAGTGTATTACCGACGACAAACTGAATCCCGATTTATATTTTCTAAGGGCCAACGTTTATCAAGAATCAAACAATATCCATGAGGCGATGAGAGATCTAAAGAAGGTACTTTATCTTGATTCAGGTTTTATTCTGGCCTGTGTTTTACTGGGAAACCTCAACCGCAGTCAAGCCCGTATCGAAGAGTCAAACCGGTATTTTAACCAGGCGCTTTCTTTGCTATCGAAATCGGCAGATGAAAATCCGGTTCCGAATTCCGAAGGGATGACAGCAGGAAATCTAAAAAAATATATCAGTATTTTAACCAGACCTGATTCATAAGGGCGTTCATATAAGTATTTTTTGGAGTAAATTACGTATTTCCTGAACGGTAGGGCGGCTTTATATGGCCACCTTGAAGGAATTACAGGCGGGGATATAACCCCATAAGCGCTTAAATAAGGATGTTTTCGATACAAAATTCAGTTTTTCAAACGGGTAGGGCGGCCTTACATAGCCGCCTTTGAGTTAGTTCTGGCGAGGATGTAACCCCGCCCTACCGTAATCCATGCTTTTGGCAAAATGTGCGTATTGAAACGATTATGAATCCTTACTTCGACACCAAATTCCAGGATGTGTCAAATTCCAACCGGTGAGGTCTACATGGTTGAAGAAAGAGAGAACAGGACGAATCTTACACCCGAAAAAAAAAGGGAAATACTAAGAGAACGTGCCAGAGAACTTGCGGCTACAAGGGTGGATGAGCAACTCGAAGGAATCTGTCTTGAAATCGTCGAATTTCAGTTGGCACATCAACGTTACGGTATTGAAGCCATGTATATACATGAAATTTTTCACTTACGCGAACTACTACCATTACCGTTTCTGCCGCCTTACATATTGGGAATAATCAACGTCAGGGGGCAGATATTCTCGGTGATGGACCTTAAGAGTTTTTTTGATCTGCCGGACAAAGGGATTACCAATCTTAATCAGGTCATTATCGTTCACAACAAAGTGATGGAATTTGGAATATTGACAGACGCCATCATCGGCTTACACTCTATTCCGATCGCTGATATTCAGCCACCCTTGCAGACCTTGAGCGGGATTCAGGCAGAGTACTTGAGGGGATTCACCAGGGATCGTCTGGTGATTCTTGATATTGTAAAAATTTTGCTGGATGAAAAAATCGGCGTGAATCAAGAGGTTTAAAAAAGGTTACGCAGATATCGATATAACGTCATTATAGTTGGCGTCCATATTATTCAAGGAGGTAAAATGTTAGACAATATTAAGTTCAGAACTCAACTGATATTAGGTAACAGCATTATTTTGATTCTGGTGATTGTGATTGGAATAGTTGTGTATCAAAGCATAGAGTCTTTGATTGAAGACTCCAGACTAGTCACACATACCTATAAAGTGATTGGAAACGGAAACAGGCTGGTGGAAGAAATGATAAACATGGAAACCGGCTTGCGTGGGTTTCTGGTTGGAAGCAACGAGACGTTTCTTGACCCTTATAACAAAGGTCGGGAAGATTTTACCAAAGTGATGGCGGCTACTAAAATCATGGTTAGTGATAATCCATCACAGGTAAGACTGCTGGAGGAGATAGAAAAGCAGGCTGAAAAATGGATCGAAATGATAGCCACAGTTCAGATAGCAGCAAAAAGAAAGGTAAACGAAGGTGCCGAAGTCCAGGCGAATTTCAAGGAGATACAATCAAGGGTTTATGGGAAACGGATCTTCGATAAAATCCGTGATGTCTTATCAACAATGGATAAAAAACACCAAAGAAATAAAAATCAAATGGGGCAAAACCGTGTCCAAGCACTGATAATAGATCTGGTAAATATGGAAACGGGTAAGAGGGGATTTCTGCTGAACGGTTTGGAAGAATCACTTGAGATTTTTCACCAGGGGCATACTTCGTTGAATAAAAACCTGGAAACATATAAAAACTTTGTTACTAGTAGTGAAAATCTCGTTAATGGTTTATCGGAGATAGATGATCTGAAATCCTTGATAAAGGAGTGGCTGGAGAAAGCGGTTTATCCGGAAATAGAAGCCCGAAATGAGGTGAACAAAATTACAATCTCCATGGATGATGTGGCAACTATGGTGGCATCAGGCCTCGGGAAAAAAACCATGGATGGAATCCGGGCTAATTCTGGAGAATTTATCAGTATCGAAGAAAACCTGCTGGCTGAAAGGTCAAAAGTGACGGCTAATACTGCTAACCTGGCTAACAATGTTGTTATTTTCGGTATTCTGTTAACAGTTGTATTAGGTACTGTTATCGTATTCACTCTGGTACGCACCGTAATGCGCCAGTTGGGAGGAGAACCGGCAGAGGTGGCAAGAATAGTGTCGGAAATAGCCAAAGGTAATCTATCTTTGGATCTGGGATCAGTCCATGACAAGCGGGGACTCTATGCCAATATGGTCATCATGACGGAAAACCTCCGAACTCAGATCAGCGAAATCATGGAGAGTGTCAATATCCTGGCAAGTTCCAGCAAACAGGTCTCCGAATCCGTATCCCAATTGGCTTCCAGTTCCGTCGAATCAGCTGCTGCCGTCAGCGAAACATCCACCACGGTGGATGAAGTCAGGCAGACAGCCGAAATCGCCCATCAAAAGGCCAAAATGGTTTCTGACAGTTCACAGGCAGTTTCACAGGCAGCACTGGATGGGATTGAAATAACGGAAAAATCAATCAGTGGACTGGCTGACATTAAACAACAGATGGATTTTATTGCTGAGAGCACCATAAAACTGAGTGAGCAAAGCCAGATTATAGGGGACATCATCAACACAGTAGCGGATCTGGCCGAACAATCAAACCTGCTGGCGGTTAATGCTGCCATCGAAGCTGTTAAAGCCGGCGAATACGGAAAAGGATTCAATGTAGTAGCCCTGGAGATCCGTCGTCTGGCTGATCAGTCCAAAGAGGCCACTATCAATGTCAGGAATATCCTGAATGACATTCAAAAAGCTGTAAGTAAAACAGTTCTGACAACGGAACAGGGTGGAAAGGTGGTGGATGCCACGGAAAAACAGGGGATGCTGATGGGAGAATCCATTCGTAAACTAGCGAAAAACGTAACCGAATCCGCCCAGGCTGCAACCCAGATCTCCGTATCCAGCCAACAACAACTGGTGGGCATGGATCAGGTGTCAAAAGCAATGAATGATGTCAGACAAGCCAGTGAACAAACCCTGGACAACTCCAGGCAACTGGAAGTGTCCGCTGGAGAATTAAGCGATGTTGGGCAACGGTTAAAACTACTGGTGGGAAAATACTCATTTTAGATGGATTAACCATGAGTCAGGGTGAAAAAGAATTTAAAAAGAGATTATTAGCGGCTTTTGACATAGAAGCCGATGAACATATAAAAATCATCGCTTCCGATTTGGTCATGCTCGATCAAACCTCCGATGATGGAGAACGAAAGGGCGCCCTGGAAAGAATCTTCCGGGAAACCCACAGTTTGAAGGGCGCTGCTAGAGCAGTGGACAAGAATGATATCGAGGAGGTCTGCAAATCTCTTGAGAATCTCTTTAGTGTTTGGAAAAAAAAGAAACAGTACCCTAAGACAGAACACTTTAGCATTCTTTATCAATCCGTGGACGCCATTGGCGAAAGATTGAGCTCTCCTGAGACCACTCAACATGTTTTGGTTCCATTGCTGGAAGATCTTAAAAAATTGATAATGGAAGAAGAAGGGGTGGAGCCGCCGGATTCCGATGAGACTTCAGAATCAATCTGCCCCGAAATAGTCGATAAAGGTGCAGGTAATACTGAAAAAAAAATCGAAAAGGAATCATTGCCGTCCGAAATAAAACTCTCCGATACCGTACGCATTTCACTGAGTCGACTGAATCAGATTATTCTGAAGACCGAGGAAATGGTTTTTTCCAAGTCAGCTTTGGCAGAACATGAAGAGAATCTTAGGCAAGTAATCAACTCTCTGGAGCAATGGCATAAGGAATGGGCAAAGCTTGGCCTTCAAACACCGACGGGGAGAATGCCTACAGACAAAATAGTTGATGAGGCGAAGACATTTTCAACTGTCAGTCTATTGAGTTTTATGAAATGGAATCAGTTATTTATAAAGGAGATCGAGGGTAAACTTACAAAACTGAAAACAGCGGTGGAAGAGAATCACCGGTTTTTGAGTCAGGCAGTCGATTCGCAACTGGACGATATGAAAAAAGTTTTGATGCTACCATTTTCATCTTTAATGGAACTTTTCCCTAAAATGGTACGCGATCTTGCCAGGGATCAGAAGAAGGACGTTTTACTGATGATTGATGGGGGTGAAATTGAAATCGATCGCCGTATTCTCGAAGAGATGAAAGATCCGTTGATTCATTTGATCCGAAATGCTGTCGATCATGGCATTGAGTTACCGGAAGAACGGGAACGCCTCGGTAAAAACCGGCAGGGAAAAATTGAAGTTACCATTTCGCAGCTTAACGCAAATTTGATCGAACTAACTGTATCAGACGATGGTCGGGGAATAAACACGGAAAAACTGGAATCCATTGCCATTAAGCAGGGCGTCATCTCTCAAAACCGGGAGAGAGAGTTATCATCCGATGAAATTCATGCCCTGGTATTTCGGTCAGGAGTATCAACCAGTCCGATCATTACCGATATTTCCGGAAGAGGTCTTGGATTGTCCATTGTTCAGGAAAAGACCCATAAACTTGATGGTAATCTGGCGCTGACATCGGAGCCGGGCAAAGGTATGTCACTGAGGATGCAGTTGCCGGTCCGTATTTCACTGTTCCGGGGAGTTCTTCTACAAACTGCGGGCCGATATTTCCTAATTCCTACCGTAAATGTGGAACGGGTACTCCAAATCAAACCCGGAGAGATTAAGACCGTTGAAAGCCGGGAAACGATTCTGGTAGATGATCAAACAGTGCCTGTTGTAAGCCTTAATCAGGTTTTGGAACTATCTCGAAAACAGGAGAAAAACGAAAATCTGACACAGATCGTTGTGTTAAGATATGGCAATGATCGTATTGCAGTTTCCGTGAAGCAGGTTATCAGTGAACGGGAAGGATTGGTAAAAAACCTGGGAAAACAGTTGCCCCGAGTGAAAATGATTGCCGGTGTTGTCGTTTTTGATGAAGGAAAAATCGTACCAGTTCTCAATGTTCCTGATTTAATGCAACACACTAGAAAAATCGGTAAAGACTTAATCACCATGGTAAAAACCGAAACGGAAAAAGCAGGGCATAAAAACAGTTTGCTGGTGGTGGACGATTCGGTAACGGCCAGGATACTGCTTAAGAATATATTGGAGTCCGCTGGTTACGAGGTTAATACTGCGGTGGATGGCCTGGATGCCATAACTTCATTGAAAGAGCGACCGTATGATTTGGTGGTTGCCGATGTTGAAATGCCTCGAATGAATGGTTTTGACCTGACTCGCAATATTCGAGAGGATGAAACACTATCGGATTTACCAGTGATACTGGTGACAGCCCTTGAGTCAAAGGAAGATCGTGAACATGGCATGGAAGCCGGCGCTAACGCTTACATCATGAAGAGCAGCTTCGACCAGAACAATCTACTGGATGTAATCAGGCATATGATTTAAACAGGCTTTCAATTACGGAATTGGAGGAGAGTCCGAAAATAAGTAACCTCTATTATATAGTTCCATGAATTCAGATAAGTACATATTAGTTTACCAGCGATACGGGGGGATATTCTCTGCCAGAAACCAACTTCTTTTTAAAACTTCAGAGGAAAATTATGATCAATGTGTTGGTTGTGGATGATTCTTTGGTCGTTCGTGACCTTCTGGTTTACATTCTGAATCTTGACCCCGATATCAATGTTATCGGAACAGCCGAAAGTGGTGAAAAAGCATTGCAAGCTATCGAAAACCGTAAACTGGATGTGATTACCATGGATATCCAAATGCCTGGAATGGACGGGCTGGAAACTACTCGTAGAATACTGGAATTAAAGCCGGTTCCCATAGTTATTGTAACCGCCGTATTGGATCCGAAATGTGTGGAAACCTCCTTTCAGGTGATGAAAACCGGGGCGGTCTCCATGGTGGAAAAACCACCGGGGCTTGACCATCCACAATTTAAGCAAAAAGCGAAAGAGTTGGTGGACACCATTAAAACAATGTCAGAGATTAAAGTAATCCGTCGCTATAAACAAAAAGACTCCAGGGGATCACATTCACAGCAGCAAATCTGGTACGATACAACTCCCCGGTTAAGTTATTTCCCTCCCAGAATTGTGGCTATAGGTGCCTCAACCGGTGGACCACCGGTGCTGCAAATCATTCTTTCGCTGCTCCCGAAGTATTTCCCCGTTTCCATTGTCATCGTTCAACATATCGCCGAAGGTTTTTTACAGGGATTTGTCGACTGGCTATCCCAGACATCTCAGCTTCCTATTCATATACCAAGGCATGGAGACTATCTAAAACCCGGTAATGTCTATCTAGCTCCTGTCGGTTTTCAAATGGGAATCAATTCAAGAAATCAGGTGATTCTCTGTAATGGTCATCCGCAGGAGAATATGCGCCCTGCGGTTTCACATTTGTTTCAATCGGTTGCCGAAGTTTTTGGACGTCATGCAGTAGGGATATTGCTGACGGGAATGGGCAAAGATGGAGCCCGCGACCTTCTGCGTTTGAAAGAACTGGGAGCTGTCACCATCATTCAGCAGCAAGAGAGCTGTGTTGTTTTTGGCATGCCCGGCGAAGCGCAAAAACTGGGAGCAGCCATATTTGAGCTGCCTCCTGAGAAAATTGCGGAAAAACTTGTTCAACTCACACTTCATAGGGAGGATAATCATGGTGGCAAAAGATAAAGAATCTTCGAAAAAAGCTCATATTCTGGTAGTGGAAGATAATCTAAACCAGGCAATAAATCTTCGCTCTCTACTGGAAAAGAAAAGATATGCCGTTACCCTTACCAGCAATAGTGCGGAAGCCCTTGAATCCCTCAAGACTTTTCAACCTGAAGTTATTATCTGTGATACTCTCCTGCCTGGAATAGACGGGTTCGAACTCTGCCGTACCATTAAATCCGATGAAAAATGGAACACAATTCCCGTAATTATGCTGACGATTCTCTCAGACCCCGAAGACATCATCAAGGGACTGGAATGCGGCGGAGATCATTTTATAGTAAAACCTTATGATGAAGCATATCTGCTTTCTCGTATCAACTACATTCTTATCAACGAGAAAGTTTGTCGGCAAAGTGGTTCCAATATTGGACTCCAGATATACTTAGCCGGCAAGAAGCACCAGATCAATTCAACCCGAATTCAGATTCTTGATCTTCTTTTTGCGACCTATGAGACAGCTCTTAAAAACAAAAGGGATTTGGAAAGATCTAACAGGGAGTTAAGGGAAATAGTCAGATCACATCCAAAACTTGAAGAGCAGTTCCAGGTTTTTGAAAAAATGAGGCAGGAATCACAGAGTCAAATATCCGATTTGGAATTGACAACAGACGGGCTTGCCCAATCCATCAGCCGGGCAATTGAATATCGTACGCCTTATTTAACCGGCAGTGCTCTGAAGGTAGCAAACCTGGCATGCAATATCTCCAAAGAATTGAAGCTCTCCAAAAAGCAAACCCAGGGAATAAAAATGGCGGCGCATGTACACAATATTGGGTACCTCCAGGTCAATGAGTCCATATTAAACAAGAATGGGATATTGACTGAAAATGAACAGTATATCATACAATCCCACCCCGGGATTGCCTTCAATCTGTTCAATAAAACCTCATTTCCCTGGCCTCTGGCGGATATTCTCCTTCAACACCATGAAAAATGGAATGGTTCGGGTTATCCCCTGGGACTTTCAGGAGATGAAATCCTGATTGAGGCCCGCACCCTGACTGTGGCAGATGTGATGAACGCCATGTCCACTTCCAGACCGCACCGACCTGCCTACGATCTGGATAAGGCATTGGATCATATTTCTTCCAACAGCGGGACTTTATATGATCCGAATGTAGTAAAGGCTTGTGAACAGCTTTTCAAAGAAAAAGGGTATCAATTAGAAAAAAAAGAGATCCAAAATGGCAGACAAGATAAGAATACTGATAGTTGAAGATAGTCAAACCCAGGCGCTGCAGCTTCAGCATACCCTGGAACTGCAGGGGTATCTCGTTTCAATTGCCGAAAATGGATTGGATGCCCTTCGGTTCCTGGAAACCGACATCCCCGGTCTGGTAATCAGTGATGTGGTTATGCCTGAAATGGGAGGCTTTGAGCTCTGCCGCAGAATCAAGAACAACAAACGGTTTAAAAACCTTCCGGTGATTATCCTGACCTCCCTTACCGAACCGGAAGACGTGATCAAAGGGCTTGCAGCCGGAGCAGATCATTTCATCATGAAACCATATGACAATAATTTCCTTTTGTCCCGTATTGAATATATTCTGGCAAACATGGAACTGAGACAGGAATCCGGGGTAACCATGGGTGTGGAAGTCTTTTTTGCCGGTAAAAAACATTTCCTGAATACGGATCGGATACAAATCCTGGATCTGCTTTTATCCACATATGAAAATGCTGTGGAGCAGCAGCGCGAGTTGGTAGCTTTAAATAAGGAACTGAAAGTCGCTCTTAATGCTGCAGAATCTTCAAAGGAATCACTCCGATACCACGGCAGTGTTTTAAAAGCAGCCAATCTGGCAGCAGAAAAATTATTAAAATCAATTGATCTTGCACAGGCGATTCCCGAGGCTTTGAAACAGATAGGACAAGGCGTAGAAGCCTGCAAAGCCTACATATTTAAATGTGCAGTACTCGAGAATGGCAGTCGGGAATGTACTGCTTTGGACCACCAATGGACAACTGAAGAGTGTAAAAGGCCAGATGAAAAAGACAAAATGCAGAAATTTGCTGCTACCTTAATAAAAACAGCTAACTGGCACGATCAATTAAGAGACGGTCAATTTGTATGCGGGAAAACAACCGATTTTTCAGAAGAGATTCAACAAACACTGAACGCTTTTGATATTCAATCGATTCTGCTTCTTCCTGTTTTTTCTGAAGGAGAGTTGTGGGGAGTTCTTGGATTTAATGAATGTCGTAAACCACGTTTCTGGACTCCGGATGAAATAAATGTTTTGAAAACAATTGCAAATGATCTGGGAGCACTCATTCATAGGGAACAAATTAAAAAGGAGTTGCAGACTGCCAAAGAAAAAGCGGAAGATGCCAACCGCTCAAAAAGTGCTTTCCTCGCTAACATGAGCCATGAGATTCGCACTCCCTTGAACGCTATCCTGGGTTTTTCCGATCTACTGCGTCTCACCAATATGGATCAAAAGCATCTGGGCTACCTAGAATCGATCAAATCCAGTGGAAAGGGACTGTTGACATTGATAAACGATATTCTTGATCTTTCAAAGATCGAAGCCGGTCAAATGGAAATTAGTCGAAGCCAGATTAACGTCCGCCATATTTTTTTTGAAATGGAACAAATCTTCTCCCTGGAGATATCACAAAAACAAATTGGATTCTTGCAGGAAGTCTCCGAGGATATCCCCGACAATCTGTTGTTGGATGAAATCCGGTTGCGCCAGGTGCTTCTTAATCTATTGGGCAATGCCTTTAAGTTTACGCGGGAAGGAATGGTGAAACTGTACACAAAAACAATTCAAAGTGATCAAAAAACCGATACTAATGAAATTAACCTGGTATTCGGGGTGGAAGATACCGGAATTGGGATACCGGCAGAGTTCCAGGAATGCATATTCGATCCGTTCAAACAACAGGATGAACGGATTACCAGGGAATATGGCGGCACCGGCCTTGGATTGGCTATTACTCGACGTTTGGTGGTAATGATGGGAGGAACAATCTCTCTATCAAGTGAACCCGGTAAAGGTAGCGTTTTTGAGGTTGTAATACCGGATGTCTCCATAGGAACCGATATTCCCGAAGTAAAAGCCTCAGAAAAACTTAATCTTTCGGATATCGAATTCAAAGGAGGGACTTTGTTGGTGGCAGACGACGTCGATTCAAATCGTGAGATCCTGGTAGAGTTTTTTAGATCAACCAATCTTAATATCATATCTGCCCAAAACGGGCAGGAAGCTGTTATCTTAACAAAAAAGCATCGACCCGATCTGATTTTGATGGATATCAGAATGCCTGTTTTGAGTGGCGTTGATGCCACCCGTCTGATTAGAAAAGACCATGAACTGGAAAAAATCCCCATTATTGCCATCACAGCTTCGGTAATGGATAAGGACATTGCTTCTATCATGCAGGAAGGTTTTAACAGCTACCTGACTAAACCGGTAATATGGGAAGAGCTAATAAATGAATTGTGTAAGTATCTTGACTACAATTATCAAAAAAAGGAGCTAAAACAGGTTGCCAGTGAAGAAGAGGAACATAGGCCGATAACACCTGAGACACGAGCGCTACTTCCTGAAATAGCTAAACGGTTGGAAAGTGACTTCAAAAAACGCTGGGATACTGTCCGTCAAAACGAATCATTCGATCAAATCAAGGACTTTGGCAGTCAGATCTTGGAATTCGGCAAAGAGTATTCTTTGGATGTTTTAATTGAATATGGAAAGAATCTGGTCATCCACAGCAGAAATTATGATGTGGTAAAAATTGAGTCTGTCTTGGACGCCTTTCCGCATCTTATTGAATCCATCAGAACAATATCGGATTAGGGAGTATTTCGAACAGGAGAACTTATAATCAACTATCCAACTATCTGCGCACACGTCTGATTCCGATCCTGGCCATTTTTGCTTCCAGAGTGGTCGGTTTAAGACCTAAAATCTCGGCCGCTCCATTTTTCCCGCGAATGCGCCAATTTGTCGTATTCAAGACATCCAGGATATGGTTTCTTTGAATATCCACCAGGGCTCTCACCCGTGTATTGACGGAAGTGTGCGGTTCCGGAAGTTCAATTTTTTGAATGCTGCCGGTTGTCACAATCATTGCCCGCTCGATTATATTTTTCAGCTCCCTGATATTTCCCGGCCAGTGATAATTCTGCAACTTTTGCATACTGTTTTGGGATATCGTACCAATCTGCTTCCCCATTTTTACGCAGAATTCCTTAACAAAAAACCTGATCAGTTCAGGGATGTCTTCTTTTCGATTTCGCAAGGGCGGAACCACAATGGGAAAGACATTCAAACGATAATAAAGATCCATGCGAAACTCTCCGGAATTAACCAACTGCAAAAGGTCTCGATTGGTGGCAGCGATTACTCTTACGTCTGTTGTAATCGTTTTGTTTCCTCCCAGCCGTTCAAACTGGTTAAACTGCAGCACCCTAAGCAGCTTGGCCTGCAATTCCAGGGACAATTCCCCGATTTCATCCAGAAAAAGGGTTGAATCGTCAGCCAACTCAAAGCGCCCTATCCGTTTGGAATGAGCCCCGGTAAACGCTCCCTTTTCATGGCCAAATAGCTCGCTTTCAACCAGGTTTGAGGGTAGTGCCGCACAATTCACCAGGATCATTGGGCGTTTTTTTCTGTGACTCAGATTGTGAACCGTCTGGGCCAATAGCTCTTTTCCTGTTCCGGTTTCACCCAGCACCAGCACAGTTGTATCTATATTTGCCACCTGCTCGGCACGATTGAGGACATTCCTGACAATTTCACTCTGGCCAATGAAATCCTTGTGTTTATGCTGAAGACGAATCTCCTTTCTCAGATAGACATTCTCAGCTTCAAGATTATCTTTAAGATCTTCAATCTCGGCAAGAGCCAGATGAAGTTTCTATTCGGATCTTTTCCGCATCAATGCATTGGCTATGACGATACCCACTGTTTTTTAATCTTTGTCATGAGCGAGGCTTGTTGAGAAAGGACGGAAAACCCGGCTTTGAAACCGAAACCGGTAAGGTCGAGTTGTGTTCCAAAATGTATGAAAGTTGGGGGCTGGATCCATTGCCTTATTATGATGAGCCGCCGCAGAGTCCTGTCAGGACTCCGGAACTTTTTAAGAAGTACCCCTTGATCATGATTACCGGTGCTCGATCAACCCTGTTCTTTCACTCCGAACACAGAAACATCCCCTGGTTGCGGGGAAAAAGTCCGGAGCCCTATGTTGAGGTTCACCCGGAAACAGCAAAAAAATATGGTGTCTACGACGGGGAGTGGGTTTTTCTTGAAAACGATCTGGGCAGGGTACAACGCAAGGTGCGTACCACCTTGCGGGTTCATCCCCAAATGATCCACACCTTGCATTCCTGGTGGAAACCGGAGATGAACGGCAAGGAACCGGATCTGTTTGGAGTCTGGGATTACCAGATCAATCAGCTTATCCCCGGTCCGCAATATAGTGATTCGGGATTTGGTGGGGGGCAATATAAGACAACCCTTGTAAAAATCAGCAGCATGGATCTGTAGGAGAGAAAAATGTTAAAGTATGGATTACTCATCAATTATGATTTTTGTACAGGATGCCAGACATGTGCAGTCGCCTGCCAGCAGGAGCATGACTATCCGGCTGGAAAATGTGGAATAAAAATCACGGAATATGTTTATGAGGCCGTCAAAAAACCGGTGGCTATTGACTATATGCCCTTTTTAACCGAGTTATGCGATCTCTGCGCAAGTCGGTTCAAAACCGGCGAAGATCCAGCATGCGTAAAGCATTGCCAGTCTTTCTGCATGAAATTTGGGGAGCTTGACAAATTGGTCAAGGATATGGAATTTGATAGCAGATCGGTTTTATTTACTCCTCGCTGAAGCTGGTGAGGTTTTTATCCTTTTCTTCTGGTTGTGTAAATTATTTCAAGGAGATAAAAATGAAAAAGAGCTTATGGGTAAAACTGATGGTCGGACTTGGTTTTGTCATGGTTTTGTCTTTCTCTGCACAAGCAGAAACCATCACCCTGACCTTTGCAAATCAGAATCCTGAATTGGGCTGGGGTACATCACAAGCCTGGAAACCCTGGGTTGAAAGAATCGAGAAAGCCTCGGGTGGCAGACTCAAAATCAAGGGATACCATAGTCAAACCCTCGCCAAGGGAAAAGATACCTGGAATGCAGTCAAGTACGGTATTGCAGACATGGGCTGGTGTTTTCACCCATATTGGCCGGGAATGACTTCTCTGGCGGATGTCATCAGCATGCCGTCACTGCCGTTTAAAACCTCCGAAGAGGGAAGTGCCGCCCTGTGGAAACTCTATGAAAAATTCCCGCAGATCAGAAAACAGTTTGCCGACAATCACATTCTGTTGCTCTATACAACAGATCCTTACTTCTTGATCACGACAGAAAAACAGGTAAAGGCACAAGAAGATTTGCAGGGATTAAAAATAAGAATGATGGGGGGACCTTCCACCGAAATGATGAAAGCATTGGGTGGTGTTCCAATGTCTGTGCCCATGCCGGACAACTACATCGCTATGCAAAAAGGAGTTACGGATGGAATGGGTGGATCATGGGAATCGATCCTTACTTTCAGGCTTTATGAAGTGGTAAAATATTATACTCTCGACACATCATTCCCGGTGGTATACTTCTCCATTGCCATGAACAAGAATAAGTGGAATAGCCTGCCAAAAGATCTTCAGGACATTTTTACCAGAGAAAGCGGACTCAACGGTGCCAGATTCTGGGGACGAAATTTCTTTGATACGGCTCGGGAAGCGATGATTCGGGAAGCAATGGATAAGGGCTATGAAATGAATATTTATCCTTTGCCTCAGAGTGAAAGAGAAAAATGGTTGAAGGAAGCCGGCAAACCTATCTGGGAAGATTGGCTTGCAAAAATGAAAGCCGATGGTCATCCGGAAGCCCAGGAAATTCTTGATGCTCTCCTTGCGATGTTTTAACAATCCAGTGATTCCTTCTCCCATTTAGTCATGGGAGGAGGAAAACCCACAAAACAATCAGCTATCCATCACCATTGGATAGATCCAGGAATGTCGGAATTAGCTGTTTTTATTCTATTATGGGAACCGTACCATGTCAGTTCTAGAAAAAGGGAATCCCCTGGGCAAGGTAAATGAAGTGATAGTAAAAGTGTTGAATACCTTCTCTACCTGGGCCCTTGCTATAATGATGTTTCTAACGTTTGTTGACGTTCTCCTTCGATACATTTTCAACAGTCCCATCCAGGGAGCGGCTGAGATCGTGGAATTCATGATGGCCATTGTCATTCCCTTCAGCATTGTCTTCTGTGCCCAAAAAAAAATGCATATCGGAGTTGACCTTGTCATTGAGAACTTTTCCGATTTTACCAGAAAAGTCTTGGAGAGTCTGAGCAATCTGCTGATGCTGGTGCTTTTTATACCCATCACCTGGCAGTCGTTTATTTATGTTATTGACGAGTTTGAGTCAAACCTGACCTCCCCGGTTTTATACATCCCCGTATTTCCGTTTGTCGGTATGGTTGCCTTAGCCTTTTTAGTCCTGACTCTCATATTAATCGAACAGTTTATCAGTTCAGCTTCGGAGGTGCTTTCAAGATGGATCCGCTCTTAGTTGGGTTTTTTGGGATTGGAATACTGATCGTCCTGCTGTTTTCCGGTTTTCCGATTGGTGCTGGGATGGCTTTGGTGGGATTTGGGGGATTTGCATTTCTAATCGGGTTAAATCCGGCTTTTGGACTTCTTAAATCGGTTCCCTACTCAACTTTTGCCAACTATGACCTCAGTGTTATTCCCCTTTTTATCCTGATGGGGTCGTTTGCTTTCAAAGCCGGTTTGAGCAGGGATATCTTTGATGCCATCTACAAATGGATCGGGCATTTTCGAGGCGGTATCGCCCAGGCAACAATTATTGCCTGCGCCTGTTTTGCTGCCATCAGCGGTTCCAGTCTGGCAACAGCTGCAACATTAGGTGCAGTCGCGCTTCCGGAAATGAGAAAATACAAATACGATGATGGTTTGGCTACCGGTGCCATTGCCGCAGGCGGAAGCATCGGAATTCTCATTCCTCCCAGTGTGATTCTGATCATCTACGGAATTATAACGGAACAATCCATTGGAAAGCTCTTTCTGGCCGGTTTTATCCCGGGTATTATGGAAGCGGTTTTCTATCTGATCACCATCTGGTACCTGACTTTTTTTAAGCCGCACCACGGTCCCAGAGGCCCAAAATTCAGCATGAGGGAACGGTTCTCCTCTCTCAAAAAAACCTGGGAGGTTTTGGTTTTATTCGTCGTTGTAATCGGAGGAATCTACGCTGGAATATTCACACCCACTGAAGCAGCAGGTGTTGGTGCATTCGGCGCCTTTTTCTTCGCCCTGGCCAGGGGGAAAATGTCCTATTCGGTTTTCATGGATAGTCTAAAGCACACTTGCTCCACAACCGGCATGCTTTTCCTGATTATCATGGGAGCTATGATTTTCGGATATTTCCTTTCGGTTTCGCAACTGCCTTCAAATATGGCAACTATTGTATCCGATCTCTCCATAAACCGTTACGCCATTCTGATCATTATTCTTCTCATCACTTTAGTACTCGGTTGTGTCATGGATTCCATGGCAATAGTATTATTAACTATTCCGGTTTTTTATCCCGTCATCATTCATTTGAATTTTGATCCTATTTGGTTTGGAATTCTGGTCGTCAGAGTGACGGAGATGGGATTGATTACACCTCCGGTGGGAATGAATGTTTTTATTATCAAAGGTATTTCCGGTGTCCCCATTAAAAAGATCTTCCGGGGTGTTTACCCCCACCTGATCGCCGATGCCATTCAAGTGGCTTTTCTGATCGCGTTTCCACAAATTATTATGTTTCTACCCAACATGATGGATTAGATTTTGAGGCAGTTTTTTACCATAAAAGATGGATATAAAATTAGCCTTAAACAGGAAAAGTGAGAATAAAGGTGGAGCCCTTATTTAACCCCTCGCTCTGAGCTTCGATGGTTGCTCCCATCTCGCTTAAATAATTTGCACAACTGTGCAGCCCAAACCCATATCCATCTATCCTGGTGGTAAAACCATGATTGAAGATCCTTTTCCGGTTTTCAGGAGCAATACCACTTCCGGTATCAGAGATTTCAACGATCACTTTTGCTTTTTCCGTGAATGCTTTTACAGTCAGGATTCTGTTTTTGGAGTCACAAGCACTCATGGCCTGAACCGCATTTTTAAATAGGTTAACGAAGGTGAATAATATTTTTGTCTTTTGAAGATTCATTGTCGGTGTTGATTGGAAATCCTTAACGATTTTGATGTTAAGATTCTCAATAAGCTCAGGAATGATTGCCAATGCATTATTTATTACGTCGGTTAGGGTTACGGATGCTATCAGGGATGATGTCCCGGCATAGTTTTGTTGCGCAAGTATTACATTTGAGATGGTATCCACTTTTTCATTGAGATAATTGGTATTGTCTCCTATTTCGTCGAAAACCCTGATGAACTCCTCATCCAGCTTCAGGAAATATTCCAGCACAGCTTTCCCCTTGGGGTCTTTTATCAAAAAAGTATCAAGATCATCCCGATGCTTCCGGATCAGATCACACGCTTTGGAATACCTTTTTTGCGGACTCTGATTAAGGTTCTGTTCTATAACGTGTGCAGATGTTTTTATACTGTTCAAAGTATTTCCAACGTTATGAAGGGTATCCGATGCTATTTCTGCCATACCTGCCTTGTGTGCATTCTCCACCAGTTTTTGCTGGGTTTCTCTCAGCCTGTTTTCCGCTTTTTCCCGTTCAAGAATCTCCCTCTGTAATTCTTCATTGTTCTTTGAAAGCGCCTCGGTGCGCTCCAATACTTTTTGCTCCAGCGTTTCGGTTAATGTTCTGTTTTTTTGTATCTCGAGATTTGCCGCTTGAATCGACTCATTTGCCTTATCCAGCGCCTTGGTGTTGATGGTAATAACTTGGTAGGAGATGAAGGCGATAAAAGACAGTGCAAGAGAATTGTCGAAAAAATATTCCAATACCAAATTACTGGAAAGATTATACATGGAAATTAGATGAAAACAAAATATCCCAAGTATTGCGATATTTAAAAGACAATAAACAATGACTAACCGTCTGTTTTTGTTTAACACTAAGGCGCAGGAAGAAAATGTGCAAATTATAAAAGCGATAGTATCGGCTTTCATTAACAGGTCAACCTCTTCTGTAAACATCACCGACCAAACCAGGAAAAAAATAAGCAATAAGAAAAGAGTGCCTGCTAACAGATAATGCCCTTTTCGAATCATAACCAGCAAAACCAGGCAACCAAACAGCGCAAATGTCCTTCCAATGGAATTACCAAAAGAGAGATCCAGAAATAAAAAATAGGAAAATAAACCGATTACTATTAGTGCACAGAATATTATGGTAGTTGAAAGAACTCTTACCGTTTGCCGAGTGATAAAATCGGAATTCTGATATCGGAAAAGGAAATAACTATCTAAAAATCTGGGTATCATTGGCTAAGACTGGGAAAACTAATCTGCAATCAATCAAGACGGTTTTGAAACGTCTGTTATTCTATATCGTGAAAGTTAAATAATAGAATGAAAAAAGTAAAAAATAAAACTTAAAAGCATTGAAGTTTCTTACATTTGCTTGAATGACAGCAGACGGGAATCAACGAGAAGGCAAAAGTGATCCGTGTTGACTTTGCTTTTTTTCCATATAAAATGAGATCAGCTCCATTTCGACCCAAATGATCACATCCGTTGGCAATTGTGATCAACAGCTTTAAAAGTATCTTAACCAAGCAACACTAAAAAAAAACCGTCATAATTGGAGTACACATGGTAACGAAACTGGTTAAAGACTATATGACAATCAAGAATAATCTCATCTCTTTTAAACCGGATTCCGACATACATCAGGTTATCAAAATCCTGATAAAACATTCCATATCAGGAGCCCCGGTAATAAACAACAAAGGAGATCTGGTCGGCATTATCTCTGAGAAGGATTGTCTGGGAGTTTTGCTGGAGATGACGATGCACGAATTGCCAGGCGGGCAGGTGGAAAAGTACATGAGTACAGAGGTGATTTCCATTGATCAGAATCGATCAATTATAGAAGCTGTGGAGATGTTTCAGAATAACAATTTCAGACGGTTTCCCGTGGTGGATGGAAAACAACTGGTAGGACTTCTCAGTCGCAGGGATGTACTACGAGCAATAGAAGAGTTTGGCAGAGTATGATATTCGATTATTGAATCCCCATCGCTGATTTTAAGGGCTAACCTGGTTAAACTCATAAACCGGAGAAGCAGATATGATCAGCGCCATTGCTGGAGATATTGTTAGTTTTGTTTATGAATTTTTCTCTTATCAAAACAAAGGATTTTCCCCTGTTTGATTCCCGTTGCCGCTTTACCGATAACAGCGTATTAACCATTGCCATTGCCATCATAAAAAGAGAGCCTATCTCAAAAAAAATAAGGGGAATGAACTATCTAGCCTTTGTTTATCCTTTTTTTATTTGATCGGAATAAGCTTCGCCAGGAAGGAGATAAGCTCTGAGATGCCCCTGATATTGATGAATCAATGTAAAAGAACGGTAAAAATAATGGTGCCCTCTGGAAGAAACGAGTACAAATCATTATGTTAGGGGGGGATCATACATTGAGAACGTATTTACTTTCCTTTGGTGACTTGTTAACAGAGGAGTTACACTACAACCTTATCTCTCCCTATGAAAAAAAGACGTTCACAACTATTTTACCTTATCGTGTTTATTTTTGCCCAACTGGCCCTGTTCTCACTCCTGGGCCTTTGGATATTCAGGTATGTTTTTAACCATCTTAACATCACACAAATCGAAAAGGACATTGCATCCCGGGTAACGACGGAAGGGATAGATGTGATCATACTGATCTGCGGTTGTGGCCTGTTTGCTGCCATCTACCTGGGCATGATTCTGATTTTCAGAAACCTGAATATCCAGTTAAAAATCGCCAAACTGTATGATAACTTTATAGGAAATATCACCCACGAACTTAAATCACCCCTGGCCTCCATTCAATTATACCTGGATACCATGGATAACCGCGATATTCCCCGCTCAAAACAGAAAGAGTTCATAGCAATGATGAGAAGGGATACAAACCGCCTCACCGGTCTTGTTAATTCTGTTTTGGAGATTACCGGACTTGAGCAGAAAAGGATGCTGTTTGAGTGTCAGGTCTATAATGCCGATTCTGCGTTGAGAACGGTTATTGACGAAGCTCGACAACAGCTTAAACTGCCGGTTGATACTGTGACGATTCGTGGAGAAGTTTCACTTCAGTTTGTGGCGGATCTCAACGCCTTAAAAACAGTTTTTAGAAATCTGTTTGACAACGCCATCAAATACTCCATAGATCCCGTTCAAATCATAATAAACCTCAAACGTAATACAAAAATGATTGTGATCGAATTCTGCGACAACGGCATCGGAATTCCTTTCCCGGAGCAAAAAAAAGTATTTGACAAATTTCATCGCATCTACAATTCGAATATTCCGAATGTGAAAGGGACAGGTTTAGGACTTTATCTGGTGAAGGAAATAGTCAGGCACCATGGGGGGAAGATAGAGCTGTTCAGTGACGGGGAGTATAAAGGAACCACCTTTCGAATTAAACTACCGATTTTTAATGTCACCCGAAAGCGATATCTCAGCAGCTTATTGAAAATTACCCGATTAATGCGACAGAGACAGGAGGTGAATCGTGGATAACAATGATTATAAGGGAAGCAGGATATTATTGGTTGAAGATGAAGAAACACTGGCCATTGGTTTGGAATACAATCTTCAGGAAGAAGGTTATTCGGTAGTCAGGGCAGATGACGGTAGAAAAGCCCTGGAATATTTCAGGTCGTATTCGTTTGACCTGATTGTCCTTGATATTATGCTGCCCTACTATAACGGGTTTGAAGTCGCCAGGAGCATCAGAGAAAAATCCCCCCGATTGCCGATCCTGATGCTGACAGCTCGAACCGAACATAAAGACAGAGTATTGGGTCTGGAACTGGGAGCTGATGATTACCTCACCAAACCCTTTCATTTGCAGGAGTTGCTGGCAAGAATCAAGGGAATGCTCAGAAGGAAGACCTGGTATAATGAGGCGTCCAATGTGACTCCTATCTATTATTTCGGCAACAATGAAGTGAATTTCGATGACCTGAGTTGCCGTTCCGGAGCTCGTCAATTCTGTCTGACATCTCATGAAGCCATGGTTTTAAAGTATTTGGTTGTTAATAAGGGCCGGATTGTATCCCGCAAAGAGTTGTTGGATAAGGTCTGGAATGTAAGTACGGAAATGGAAACCCGCACGGTTGATAACTTTATCATGCGTCTTAGGAAATACTTTGAACCTGACCCATCAAACCCAATATTTATCAAAAGTGTTCGCATTGCCGGTTATATTTTTACCAGTTAAATCCGGAACACCTGTATCTTTTCCCATCTTGATTGATCGTCTTTCCCCCCTGAAAAAGGGGCTTTGTTTTGAGAAAACTCCAAAACAGAGCCCTTTTTTTTACGCTTGTTTTACACTCAGTTTGCTCAAACCTTTTATATTTAGATTTTATAACTCAAGTTTCGCACCCTTGTTTTGCTCTTTTAAAACTCTATCAGCGTTTTTAGATAGCAGTAGTATTAGAAAAGCAATCAGCTTTTAGCAGTTAGCCTTTTGCTTTATATTGAGCACCTTTGGTACGTTTTATCATAATATCAATATAATGGAGCGAAGCGAGTCAGATTAAAGCTAACAGCCAATTACTGATCACTAAGAGCTCTTAGGCAGTCCCATGAATAAAAAATGCTTATCAGTATGAACACCAGCTATCAAAACAGGTGCGAAACTTGAGTTATGAGTCCGCTCCGAACAGTCGATTTTTTGTCATTCCGGCTTTCGAGCCGGAATCCAGGGTTTTAGATTTATGGTTAAATCCCATAGATGCCGGATCAAGTCCCATAAGCGCTTAAATAAGGATGTGTTCGATACAAAATTTAGTTTTTCAAAACGGTAGGGCGGCCTTACATGGCCGACTTTGACGGTAGGGCGGCCTTACATGGCCGACTTTGAGTTGGTTCTGGCGGGGATGTAACCCCGCCCTACCGTAATCCTTGCTCCTGGTAATATTTGCTTGAGTAAGCGCTTATGGAATCGGGCCTGTCCTCAGCTTGACCGGGGATCCAGCATGACAGCGGTTTAGAATTTCCATGGCTTCTCGATTATTGAGATAAAAGCCTTAAAATTGAATATGATAATACTTTACGGAATGGACTCATTTTATTGAATTTTGTAACTTTCAATCAATCTTATAAAAGAGGTGAGTATATGTGCTGGAGTGGTGAGGCGTCCGCTGTGCTTGCAACCGTAGGGCTTACAAGTACGATCTATGTGGCAGTAAAAAAGGAAAAAAAAGAGCTCTGGATACCATTGGGGTATTTTTCATTAATGGAATTATTACAAGCGATAACCTATACATACATCGATAATTGCAGCTCTCATGTAAACCAGGTCTTAACCGTGTTAGGTTACTTGCACATAGCCTTTCAGCCGTTTTTCATAAATATGGTATCGATGAATTTTATTCCGCAGCAGATCCGGGATAAAATATCATATTATGTCTATGCCGTCTGTTTTGCCGGCACCATAATAATGATCATCAAACTGTATCCTTTTGCCTGGTCTGGAAGTTGCCTTATTGGAACGGAGCCTATTTGCGCACAGAATATCTGCTCCGTTCACGGCAGTTGGCATATTGCCTGGAATATTCCCCTGAATGGACTGAGCTATTTATATACCTTGGGATACACCATTCCCGCCTTTGTTTTACCCGTTTTGTATGGATCATGGCGAATGACACTCTATCACGCGCTGGTCGGTCCATCATTGGCCCATCTACTAACCAATAACCTCAATGAGTGGCCTGCTGTCTGGTGCCTGTTTTCAATCGGACTGCTGCTTGTTGTTATTAAAACACCTGTTAGAAAATTTCTGCATGTAAAAAAATGGTACTTCTGGAACTATGGATTGACAGGCCAAAAAACAAAATCACATTCAAAACACCGAGATAAGCCGGCATGGAACGAGGGATAACATAGAAATATCAGACGGCCGTTGCCAATCCGCAACTCAGGCGGGAATTGGGGTGAGATGGGAATTAAACGGATAAAACACATCTTAAAACAATAGGGCGGCCTTACGGGCAGCCCTATTGTTCAATACTAATTGAATCGCATTAATTTCAGCTTTTCCAGTGTTTCAGCATGAATCTGACGATTGATGGGGAACCAGATCAAGAGAGGCAGGCTGATAAATATCAGCAGAGCAGGGATCGGTCCGAAAAACAAGCGAATACCAAACAGGGTTTCCGGAGTCTGGGCGGTTTCCGGGACAAATGCAAACAGCTTAAGCACCCAGCCACCCACAAATATACCTACGGCATCGGAAATTTTCCCCAGGAGTCCTCTGAGGCCATAATACATTCCTTCCCGTCGCTCACCGGTCATCAATTCATCATATTCCACAACATCCGGTAAAATTGACCAGGGAAGCACCCACTGGGCTGACATACCGAATGCGGATATTAACAGGATAACATAGATCAGGTTGCTTCGTCCCTGGGGTAAAAAAAAGGATAACGCAAGGGTGCCAAAGGCTATAAACAGTCCCAATGCATACGTCGGTCCCTTGGCCCACCGATCTGCAAGCCATTTCCAGAAGAATAGAAAAAGTGCGATAGTGCCGATATACAATGCCATTATCAGCGGGATCTGATCTCTCATATCCAGTTGATAGGTTAAGTAAAAGGACATGTAAGACATGATCAGCATAAATGACATCCCGGTAATTGCGCCCTGGATCAGAATGTAATTGTAGGGTCGGTTTTTAAAACAGGATAGAATTGATTTAATCGGAGGCATGGTCGAAGGCGGACTTTCCATATTCTCATCTATTCTTACACCAAAAGCAGTGATAAAAAGGCATAGTACTGTAAAAACGCCAAGGCAAAGCCCCATCACCCTCCAACCTATCTGTTCCGTAACAAAAAGCCCGGCAATCAGGGGCGGTAATGCTGCGCCGGCCATATACCCGGCACTGCCACCGATCATGCGAAAAGTGGTCAGACTGGTGCGCTCGTCGTAGTCGCGTGTAAGTTCCGGTGTCATGGCATAGTACGACACAGAAACAATAGTGATAAAGCTATAGAACAGAAAGAAAGTTCCCAGCAGCCAGACAATAGCCAAGGCATTGGAAGCCCCTGTCGGAATCATCCAAAGTAAAACAAAGGAGAGACCAAGCGGGATTGTGCCGAATAGGAGATATACCCGTCGTTTACCAAAACGAGACTGGGTTCGATCGGAGATCCAGCCAAACAGGGGATCATTGACAGCATCCCATAGTTTGCCGATCAATAGAACGGTTCCCACCAGGGCGGGATCAAGATGAGCCACATCCGTGAAAAAAAAGAGCATAAAAAAGGCAATGGCCGATAAACAAGTGGAAACCCCGATATCACCGAACAGGTAATAAATCTTTGTAGACAGACGTAATGATTTCATTCCATTTTTTTTTGTTATGGTTATACTCAATTTCTAGCTCAGATACTGCTCTGCAGCCAGGAGAAATTCATCTGCCCTGACAACCTTTACACGGTCGGGATCAAGGCTTTGAACAAAATTGTAAACATCCGTAATGGTAGTATTATAGGCAAAGAGATGAACCCCGACAAAGCGTGGGATCGGACCGGGCTGATCCAGAATGGCTTTCACTATAAGCCAACTGCCAATCGCCAACAGCTAAATGTTTATGTGAATAAGTGACTATGCCATTTCAGCATTGGCTTGTTTCCATAAGGTATCTGCCACAAGCATCCAGGAGTGAAACTCTTTGGGAGTATTTGGATAATTCTCATAGTGTTGTCTCACTTTTCCGGAAATAGTAACCGATTTCAGCATGGCTTTCAGACTGGCCAACGAGTAATTTCCGGTAAGAACACCGCTAATCAGATTGAATACTATTTTCAGGATCTTTCCCATGGACAGGTGCATTTCAAAATCCCTGTTCATGTCTGTGAAATCTTCCGAGGAAAACACAATATCTTTTCGGAACATATAATGGTTCTCTTTTTTACTGGTGTTGGCGGCAGAAGGTACCGTGGAAAGAATTCCGGCGAATTTGGCACCCTGGTTGCGATAGTATTGTACATTGATATCCCACAGGGCTTCGGCTGACAATAGCTGGCCGCTTTTCAAGGCATTATCTACCACATCAGCCGCAATTTGACACAGTTTCCAGGCTGCTGTTACGCCTTCACCGGAAAAGGGTTTTGTCAGGCAAGCGGCGTCTCCAAGGCACAGGAAACCATCGCTGACAAACGAATAAGGTGGACGTCTAAACGGGGTTACCCCTCTTTCAAAACGTTCGATCTCATATGGTGGCAGTTCAATTGTGTTGAAGAAATCTTTGAGCACCTCCTCCCCATGATCATATGATCCGGTCGCACCAACCCCGATAATAGCCCTGCTCTCATCGGTGGAAGGGGCCAGCCAGGTTTTATAAAAGCTCCAACTTTTTGTATACTGGATCTTTGGATAGTCCGTACCCAGCCATTTTATGTACCGCAGCACCACATAAAATTTCTCATTGGGGCCCGGTTCAAACGTTTCAATACCATAATCTTGAGGGAGCTGTGAACGTACATGGGCATTGATACCCGATGCATCAACCAACAGACCTGCTTCTATTTTCCAGATTTCATTCTGGTGTTTAACTTCCGCTCCTTTGATTTTACCGCTCTTGAGAACAAGAGACTCAAAGCTGGTCTCAAATTCAAAGTGAACCCCTGCCTCTTCAGCCAGTTCAAACATTCTTTGCAGGAAGAGCGGAAGGCTCATGACATGAAAGGGATAGGTTACTTCTTTTTGGCAAGAACCATCCGGGGCATAAAAAAGACCCGTATCGAATTTGCAGAAAAACTCCGGTGAGGTCTCTTCGGGTGGGGGAACCTGGAATTCACTGAATTTAATGCTATCAATATGAAAAACTTCTAACCGTTTTCCAACATTTTCTCTTTTACTACGTTCGACAATGCACACTGAATGGCCACGCAATGCCATTTGCCAGCCAAAATAAACGCCGGCTGTTCCGGCTCCGACAATCAGAATATCATAATTGCCTTTCATTCTTCTCTCCTTTCTATTTTCAAATAACAGATAGTTCGCCTTCTCTTGTTATGAAAACGTATTATTATCAGAACAATGAACGAGAAACAAGGGGAATTATGCAGTAAGTGTAACAAGCTGACAAAAGATCAAAACCTGCCAATATTTCCGGTATGTCGATCATTTTGTATAAAACAACCGATCACGGAAGGTTGAGTTTTTTACTCAAGAATCAATGGTTTTATCCAGCCTCCTCCCTTAAATCCTCAAGTTTGACATAGTCGTTTTCAATCAACCAGATTAAGGCCTCCGCCCTGGCTTCCGCTTCGGTATCTTTTTCAATGGCAGGGAATAGCTCCCATTCCACATTGTCGAGCGATGATTGAAACCAGATATAGTGGAATTCACCCCGACGTTTTCCCAATGATCCCTGGATAAAAAGATCTTCCTCTTCCAGACTGATAACAGTGGGCAGCAGTTCTCCAAGTTCCGCCACACTTGGAGCAGGGTAAGAGATGACCTTTTTCCCGGGGATAGACGAAACAACAGACAAGGAAAAAACATCCGGATCAGACCTCTTTGTATTAACGGGCAATTCCCACTGAAAGAAGGTTTGCAGACGAATTCCAAGTTCTACTAATCGTTTTGCCTGATCAACCGAGCAAACCTGATTCTCTATTTTCATATGCCAGTTTTTTCGCAAAGTAACAAACGATAAATGTTTCAGTTAGTTAGGTCGTACGCTTCATTGATAACTCAATAACTCTTAAAATCCTGTCCAGGTCGTGACTTTGTCCACGGCTTCCCGGCTACTAACCAGTTTATTGGCTGGAAAATCAGGGTCCGGGTAGCCAATGGCAATGGAGATCACAATTCGTTTGTTTTCAGGGATATTGGCATATTTACGGCAGATTTTCGGATATAAAACCCCCTGATCTTCAATGCAAGTTCCAAGGCCTTGAGCCAAAGCCGCTAAGCAGATATTCTGCATGGCTGCTCCTAAGTCCAGTAATGGACCGGTTTCGGTTAACTGACAATCATTGGCGATAATAATCACCGCCGGAGCATCAAAAAAGCGGAATCCTCTCTCCATCCAGGCAGCCCGTTTTTCAGTGTCTTCCCTCTGGATATCCATCAGTTTAAAAAGCTCAATGGCCAAACCAACCTGTCGATCACGAAATACACTTTCTTTGGGCCAACCGGTTACGTTGTGCTCCGGGATAATCGGAACACCACTGTTTAGGCTGTCCACAATCTCCACTCTCATTTTCTTCAAAACATCACCCCCGACCACATAAAACTCCCACGGTTGAGTATTCATAGCCGAGGGGGCTCTGCAGGCCGCTTCCAGTATCTCTTTTAATAGTTCTTTTGATACCGCATCCGGTTTAAAACCTCTTATGCTTTTCCTGCTTTTAATAGCATCGATAACATCCATGTTTCCCCTTTTCTAAATGATTTACATCCAAAAAAATGTGCCGGAATATTCAAACAAAATGCAAGAACATTGATAATAGATAACTTGCGATATACTGTCCAATTCAAGATTAAAAATCAACTGCAAATATCGGATGTTGCTCTCACAAAAGATTGGAACAGCATTGATAAAGGCATTGTTACGTTGAACAAACTTAATCTGATTCGTGCCAATCCACTATTGCTCCAATAAGACTGTTTTGATAAAGTTGTAACCTTGCGTTGGACGTGAAGAGATCAAAGACATTATAGCGCCGAATCAATTCATGCAAATCCAATCACAAGGATTAACCGTGTCTCTTCTTCCTCAAAAAATTTAACAGTCATCTAAAGGATTTTTCACATGAACATTCTGTTTGCGGCTCCCGAAAATGCATGGGGAGAATTTTTAGGTTTGATTCAGGCAAAACTGCCTCATCATCATTTTGTAGCAACAGGAAAATTTAAAGTTGAGAGTCTCAAAGAATTCGATGTATTGATTCCCACCATGAGCCCAATTACCGAAGAAGTCATTCAAACTGGCGATCAGTTGCGATTGATTCAACAGTGTGGTTCGGGAATCGAAATGATTGATCTTGATGCAGCAAAAAAACACCGAGTATTGGTAGCCAATGTTCCCACCGATATTTCAGGAAATGCTGACTCGGTAGCTGAACTGGGAATATACCTGATGATAGGACTTTCAAGAGATGTCAGGGGTATGGCAAACAGCCTGAAGAATAGAAAGATGGGAGAACCACAAGGTATGGCCTTGACAGGAAAAACAGTCGGTTTTATTGGATTGGGAGGTATTGCCCAGGCTTTGATCCGAAGGCTAAGGGTTTTTGATGTCAAAATGATGGGAATTAAACGTCACAACACGGAAGAGGCCGCGAAAAACCTGAGATTGGAATGGGTGGGAACACCAACAGACTTACATTACCTGTTACAACGATCTGATTTTGTGATTCTTTGCCTTCCAGATACAACCGAAAGCCATCATTTAATTGATCAATCTTCGTTGGCCAAAATGAAATCAAGTGCCTACGTAATCAATCTATCAAGGGGTGGATTGATTGATCATGATGCACTAGGAGATGCACTTGCCTCAGGGCTGATTGCAGGAGCAGGATTGGATGTTTTCTGGGAAGAACCCCCTGATCCAAATGATGCTATTTTTAGATACAATGTAATAGCAACACCGCACATTGCCGGATCGACAGATGTCTCCATAAGCGGAATTGTGAGGGAAGTGGCAGAAAATATCCGTCGGCTAGAAAATGGCCAGGTTCCACTCAATATCCAAAACTAAGCACAGCCCAAGAAATAGTCTGTTGAAGATGTCAATATTATCCTGAAATCCATTTAAAACAAAAAACCCGTTTCAAAAACAGGTTTGAAGAATGGCTCCAATGACAATTGCAAGAGCTCCGGACAGGATGGTATCAATTTGGAAGCTGAACTTTTGCAGTACTTCTGATGAAAGCTGGACGGATCTATCAAGAATGGACTGGTTCCCAGCAGATTGAGAGTATTGATAGGAAAAATCCCTTGTAGAACTCCAAAAACCAATAAGGCTTAAAACTCCAACCCCAATAATGGCAAACCCGCCAAAGGAAAATCCCTCTCCATATTGAAAACCCGTTTCCCATCTTCTAAAGTATCCGACCACAGCAATAAGACCTGCCAGCACCGTGTTGCTCAACAGCACAAATCTGATTAGCTTCAAAATCTGCTTAAAAAGACTCTGATTCACAAGACCTCCCTGTTTTGCATTTTCATTGAGTGGTCAAAATTTCATACCTTCTGATATTTACTCCGTATTTTACATTTTCGGCAAGATACTTTTCATAAACCTGCAAGGTGAGGGGATTTACCAAAACACAAAGTAACACTTGACAGTTTTCGTTATAACTCATTAAAGGTAAGTGACATTTACAAAATATACAATCCTGGAATCCGGAGGAAGTATTGAAGGAAAAACCGTTGAACCAACCGATATCTGCAACAAACGGCAAACAAATGCTTAAGATGAGGGAGCTTGCAGAAGCAACTGGCGTTAAAAAACCAACCATTCTTTTTTATATCAAAGAGGGATTATTGCCTGCACCTGTCAAAACAAGTCCCAATGTGGCGTTTTATCCATTTTCTTTTGTTGAACGGATAAACCTCATCCGTAAGCTGCAGGACCAGCATCGTCTCTCACTGACCAGGATAAAAGAAATTCTGTTACAAAAAGATTCCGGTAAAGAGATCGCGCCTCTGATCGAGATGCATGATACGATATATGGCAGAGGGGATTCGGTTAAAATAGATAAGGAGACATTCTGCAAACAGACCGGTTTAAATGCCAGGCAGGTTAAAGAAGCTAAAAAGGCAAAACTGTTGATCCCACTACAGGAAGACAGCTTTGATTCCGAGGATCTGGCTTTAGGTAATCTTCTGCATCAGATCTTTGAATTGGGATTATCCTTAAAAGAGATCACTTATTATTCAAAACTGGGGCAAAAAATCGTCAATGAGGAGATGAAAATTCATGAACGCCTGATTCAAGGAACCGATATCGATAAAGCAATAATGCTGACGTTAGATTTGTCCCGGATTGCCAGGGTCATGCGAGGATATGTAATTGATCGCCTTTTTCAACAGGCTGCCGGTCGTCAAAAAATACTTAGCCAACCGGATGAGGAACAAATGGAGGAGAACCGTAGATAACCGATAGTGATGTCAATGATTTGAATAGCAAGACTAGTTTTATGTTATTAGCGTTTTGTTTAACTTTTTTGATCAGTATAACCGACTTTAAGAGTAGGAGACAGGCATGAATTCCAAAATTGAATCCCCTAAAAATTGGCCGGAAGGTGTTCCACTTAAACTGGATGGATACCAAAAACCGCTGTTTACTTTCTTGGACGATTCCGCAGAAAAATACCCTCAACAAGTCTTTACGATTTTCCAGGGCGCAACCCGCACTTATTCTCAGATCAAAGAGGCCGCGGAAAAAGTAGCAGGATTTTTGCAGAAGATGGGAGTAGCAAAAGGTGATCGTGTTGCCATCTTTCTTCCCAATATCCCTCAATTCCCGGAGATCTTTTTTGGAATATTAAAAGCAGGTGCTGTCTGTGTCACCTGTAACCCTCTCTATACGGCGGATGAACTTAATTTTCAGCTCCAGGATTGTGACGCCAAAGTTGTGTTTTGCATGGACCATCCCGGTTTTTATCCAACCACGGTAACTGCTGTTAAAAATACAGGAATAGAAACCGTGATTATATGTGGGGTTAAGTCTTACTTACCAAAAATTAAGGGATTTTTTGGGGGAGTTCTGGGAAAAATACCCAAGGCCGGAAGTTATGAAGAGGGACACCTGTTTTTTGATGATCTGTTAAAAGGCAGCTCCCCGCTGAAAACGAGCCCGGACATCGCCCCCAATGAGGATCTGGCCATGATACTGTATACCAGTGGAACAACGGGCCGTCCTAAAGGAGCTTGTCTGACCCATTCCAACCTGGTTTTTGCAGTTATGAATCTGCACGAATGGGCTCGATTCTCACAAGAACCAGGTGGATTACCCCGTCAGGCAAAATCGGGTGGTTTTCATTGCTACCTGGGGATCCTTCCCTGGTATCACATTTTTGGTTTATGGACTTCCATGCTCTGGTGCTGCCTTGCCGGTAATAAGGTGGTCTGCATACCCGATCCCCGCAATGGAAACCCACCGTTTAAGGAAGCCTTACAATCCATAGAAAAATACAAGGTTACCATAATGGCCGCGGTTCCCACCATTTTTACCGCTTTGACCAATCACTCCATGATTGATGATTTTGATTTGAGTTCCATCATTTGCTGCGCTTCAGGAGCAGCTCCTTTGGCTACTGAGACGCTGGCTCGATTTGAGAAAAAAACCGGTGCCATTATCTTTGAGGGTTACGGAATGAGCGAGTGTCTGCCTATCGGCATCAATCCTACCAGTCTTGAAGGTCGAAAAATAGGCTCAGTAGGTTTTCCCTGTATCAATACAACAGTCAAAATAGTGGATATCGAAACTGGCCTGATAGAAATGCCCGAAGGAGGAGAGGGAGAGATTGCCGTTCACGGCCCCCATGTGATGAAAGAGTACCTGAATCGTCCTGATGCCAATCAAGCTGATTTTCGTAAGCTGAATGGCGAAAGATTTTTTCTGACCGGGGATATCGGTCGAATAGACGATGAGGGATATCTGATCATTACCGACAGAAAAAAAGATATGATTCTGGTTGGTGGATTTAATGTTTATCCTGCCGAAGTTGAAGAGATCATCATTTCCCATCCCAAAGTGGCGCTGGCGGCTGTAATTGGTGTTCCGGATAAAAAAAAGGGAGAAAAAGTCAAGGCTTTTGTCCAGCTCCGCCCCGGTCAATCAGCCGAAAAAGAGGAGATCATAGATCATTGCCGGAGTAAACTCAGCGGATACAAATGTCCGAGCGAAATCGAGTTTCGCACCGAAGTGCCGACATCCATCGTCGGTAAAGTGATAAGACGAATACTCAAAGAGGAAGAGCAGATAGGTAAATAAAGGGCTGATAACAGCATGCAATATCTATCTCTTTTATTTCAATTGATTAGATTCATTGATTTGAATCCAAACTCTCTTTAATAGTAGTTGTCATGTCTGCTCCTGTCTTTCTATGCTGGTGATAGTTTCATATCGTGGACCCGATTATAACACTTTGACCATGCCTGAATTCTTTATATATGGAGTCTTCAGTCTACCGAACAGTTACCTGAAAATAAGGATAGTCATATGAATGTCACATTTTACGGAGCAACACGGGAAGTCACCGGTTCAATGCACATGATCAGCACAAAGCAGGACCGGATATTACTGGACTGTGGTATGTACCAGGGGCGAAGGCAGGAAACAAATGCCAAAAATCGGTCATTTCCCTTTGATCCACGGATGATCACCAATTTAATATTGTCTCATGCCCATATTGATCATTCGGGTCGCATTCCTTACCTGACCAAACAGAATTTCAAAGGACAAATTTTCTGTTCTTCTGCCAGTCAGGATGCTTGTAAACCGTTATTGCTTGATTCAGCTCATATTCAGGAATCGGATGCCACTTATCTCAATTACAAAACCGCACGGGCTGTTTTAACTCAGAAACAGCACACCAATAAAGAAAAACGGGATATTCAGAAAGTCCTTAAAAAGAATGGACATCGCCTGGATGTGGAAGAAATAGACAAGCTTACAAAAGAGTATCGTCTTGAGAGAATTGAGCCTTTATACACTTCCAAAGATGTTGAAGAATCCCTGACCCAATTTAACGGCATACCATACCGCCATACAGTTGAGATTGCCAAAAATACAGTCTGCACTCTCTATGATGCCGGACATATCCTGGGATCAGCTTTTAGTATCATCCGTCACACTGTTAATGGTCGCCAGCTAAAGGTTTGCTTTACCGGAGACATCGGACGATTCGGCAAACCGATTATAAATGATCCCACCCTTAAATTTGCAGAGGAGGACAGGGATATTGATCTGCTTATCATGGAAAGCACCTATGGAGATCGTTTCCATGATCCGGTCAGTGATTTAAAAAAAGGATTGGCAACCGTTATAAACAAAGCAGTAGGAAGGGGAGGCGCTATCATAATTCCTGCTTTTTCCTATGGTCGTACACAGGAGGTTTTATACCTGCTGCATGAGCTTTACAATGAAAACAGCATTCCAAAACTGCCGGTTTATGTAGATAGTCCGCTTTCCAGCAAGATCACCAAGGTATTTGGCGATCATCCGGAAGTATATGATAAAGCCACTCATAAAACCTTTCTGGAAAAAGGTGAAAACCCGTTTGCCTTTGCTCAGCTGAAGTTTATCGAATCGGTCGAGGAATCCATGGCCTTAAACCGGGATATGTCGCCCCATATTGTAATTGCCTCTTCGGGAATGTGTGAAGCCGGACGGATTCTCCATCATCTTCGTTTCAAAATCCATAATGAGGCAACCACTATCCTGTTTGTCGGTTTTATGGCACAGCATACCCTGGGCCGAAGACTCATGGAAAAAGGTCTGGAGTATAAGGAATCCGGCAGAAAGGGGAAGCCGCCCGTGCAAAAATTTCTCAACAAAGAATATCCACTCAAGGCTCATGTGGAAGTATTGGACGGATTCAGTGCTCATGCTGATCAATCCGAAATGCTAACCTTCTTGAAAAAATCCAATTTGAACGTTAAACGGATCGCGGTAGTACACGGTGAAGAACAGCAATCGCTGGGTTTTGCCGAAAAACTGCAGTCTGAGGGGTTTGAAGCCTTTGTTCCTTTTTCGGGTGAAACGGTCCGCGTATAATGTGACACCTCAAAATAGCATCGAGGCTATTATGGAAACATTCTCCCTCCAATAAAATCAAAATTAAATTAATGATTTTATTGGAGGGAGAGCGATAGCTCGGTCTTGTCTGGCGATAATCAACTTTACTGCTCACAGTAAGGGATGCAAGTTGCGGATAATCAATATTGCTGTTAACAGTATTGGTGTGAAAATTTGACTCTCAAATCACAAATCTACTGAAAAAAAGGCTGATATAAAAAAGCTATCATATTATACTTGTTAATGTTTCTTTTTGTCTTTGATATTTTTGGTCAAGAAGATGTGACATACAGTTCCCATGGTGTTTTTTTATAGAATATCCTACGGTCTGAATGTTAATCCCTCCACTATTCAACTCCAGAATGCATGATATTTCCTGACTATATGAGGGCAAAAGCTGTCTGATTTTTCGTACGGAATAAGTCCGTTTTTCATCAACCACTCCATTTAATCCTATACGTTTACAAAGGAATACAATATGACCAAAGATTTTTTTCAACAAAAGGCAGGTAATTATGAGCAAGATGAAAAAAGAGTCAATAATGTGGAAAATATCGCTAACTCTATACTGAAAAGTTATACATTTCATAAATCCATGCAAATAATGGATTTTGGATCTGGAACTGGTTTACTGTTAGAAAAAATAGCTCCATTTGTTGGGAAAATTACTGCTGTAGATATTTCCGATTCCATGAACAAGGAATTGGAAGCCAAAAGAAATAGACTGGGATGCAGACTTGAAATACTAGAAATGGATTTATCAAAAACCAAATTAGATAAAAAATTTGATGGAATTATCTCGTCAATGACAATGCATCATGTTGAAGATATACCAACTATGTTATATAATTTCAATGAGATGTTAAATGAAAATGGAATATTAGCAATTGCAGATTTGGATGAAGAAGATGGTAGCTTTCACACGGAAGATACGGGGGTATTCCATTTTGGATTTGATAGGAAAAAATTTTTAACCTCCGCAAAAGATGCTGGGTTTAAAAATCTTAAAATTACGTCAGCGAGTGTCGCTTGCAAACCACATGGTAAATATCCTATTTTTTTGCTAACTGGAATCAAGTAACACCGTATTGTTGTCAAACGATTTGTATACAAATGCATTCAGTTAACCGCAATCGCCACTGATTATTTGAGTGGTTGCGGTGTTTCAGGTGGCAGATGTCGTGAGCAATCACGTATTCCAGAGTCTGTTTGGGGCGAAGATCAGGAGCCAGTTGATGATCCCGTCTTTCGACGGGCTTCTCCAGATGTGCTTTTGTTCCTTTACCCGGATGTTCCCCGGCTGCAAACCGGTTTTTCTGCTGTAGCGGTCGGCAAATCATAGGCTCTCCATTAACAGCCTCTGCTTCAGCCATTATTCCAGTTTCTTCTTGATCGTCTTGTCCGGGTCTTCCCCAGCTCTTCCGGGATGGTGATGAAGAAACGGTTTCTAAAATCGGTTGAGACCTCTTCAACATCGCCTGTCAATACATATCATACTGTCAAAGACTGTCGTATCTCCAGCCCAAAAAAAAATCGGATTGATCAACTCCAAAAGAGAGTTTTCCATTAAAACCGCTTAACTCTGTACCCGGCCGTTTTTTCTGTCAAAGCCGTTTTACTGCGTATTGCGATTGTATCTCCCGGTAAAGGAAAAAACTTCATCAAGAGCATTCATATAATTTCTTGATCTACAATGTAATACCCCTTACAGGCAGATCTTTTAGCGATAAAAATATACCACATAGCACGCTAAAAGAATCGCGTCTGTGGGGTGTTTGCTTGAGATTACAAATTGTGATTTCAAGATTGATCAATATGTCAGGGGCGATTTCGTTGATTGACAGGGCGGTGAGTTCTCTGAACAGGAAATCCAACTTCAGGGCGTTCAGTTTGTCGTCCAGGTTAAGGAGTTCAATTGGCATCTTGAACTCCCTCACTGATGCCGCTTGAATTGTAAACATGAAGGGGATGCTCTTAAGGAAAACACTTCAGATTACACTTATAACATACCCCCGATATCCCAAAATTCCTCTATCCTGTTTATACGATTGAAGGTGAATAACCCAATTCAGATTACCAAATCGAATATGATCATATTATAGAATTTTCTCTACGTTTAAGGCTTTGAACTGAAAGAGGTAGAGAAAACTCTGCTTATCAATGTGTTTCAATGTGTTATCTTCAAAATATTACTTGCAACTTAAAAAGTGATAGAATAGTATCACTATTATGAAAACAGAATTAGTTACAACATTAAAAAGACAAGCAACCAAGATACTTGCTGACTTGCATAAAACAAGAGAGCCTGTACTAATAACAGAGCATGGACAGCCGTCCGCTTATCTTGTTGATGTCGATGACTTTGAGCAAATGCAAAGTAGAATGAGTATTCTTGAGGGAATTGCAAAAGGCGAGAAAGCGGCTTTTGAAGGTCGAATATATTCTGAAATAGAAGCAGAGGAAAGGATGAGTAAATGGCTCAAATAATATGGGCCGAGCCAGCACTCATTGACCTTGATGAAATTGCAGAATATATAGCTCTCGACAAACCTAGTGCAGCAAAAAAATTAGTAAAAGACGTCTTTGCATCGGTAAAACGTCTGAAGCAATTCCCAAAATCTGGTAAAACTCCTCCTGAATTACACAATACTGACTATCTTGAAATCATAGTTGGTCCTTGCTATATATTCTATCGCATTGACAAGAACCAGGTTTACATACTTTATGTCATGCGAAGCGAGAGAAAACTTAGGCTGTATATTTTGGAAGACCGCGCTGTTATGGACAGATAACAATTTTATAAACCGGACTGCATATCGCCTACGGTAGGTTGTTTTCCCAAAGCTCCGTGACAAAGAGCATCGTTAAACCACCATCAGTGCAGTAAAAGGACTGGGGGTCAGGTCTTTAATTTTGACATATTCATATAAAGTCAAAATACAAGACCCTATTCCCATGCTCAATAACTCCAACTGGGATGGTCTCTTTCAAATAATGTGAGAAAACAGGAGTGATTTATAGTCAGGGAATCTGAGACCTAATACCTGGCCGGTGCCATTCGAATTGGAAACATGAAGGAAATGCTCTTCAAGGAAAGACTCTCAAATTACACCTAAAATACCCCCGGTTATCCCCAAACGCCTCTATCCTATTTATACGATTAAAGAAAAACAACCCGAACAAAGCAAATATTTTTTGTAATTTTTAAGAATTCGTGGTAAGGAAGTGCAGGATTGTAAAGGCTGTGAATCAACCCGGAAATTTTTCACACCCTTGCATTAGCAAAATGGTTTATAAACAATTTTTTACTTTTCATTTAACCATCGGAGAAAAACAATGGGATCCAGACGAAAGCGTAAAAGAATGCTTGGGCTTTCCAAGGTAGAAGATGTTCCTCTGCGTTCACTCGACTCCTCCAGGGGAACGGTGTCTTATGCTTACAATCAATTCAAGGGAAATCTACTGACTAATTTTCTCAATGATTTAGTAGTACTACAAAAAAATGGATTAGAAAAAGATAAATGCGAAATCGCTCAGAAGGCTCTTGGCTGCTTTGTTAATTCCTTAACGGAAATACCAACCGGGGGTCTGTTAACCGGTCCAATATTCCCCATAGCGCAGAAATTTGAAACAAAATATATAGAATGGAACAGCGTAGAAAATAGTGATAAAAATCCCACCAAAAAAAGAAGGGAACTTCTAATCAATCTGAGAAACATTAGACAAAAAATAACAAACAAATCAAGAGTTCTGCAATTCGAGTTGGCTAATAATCTCGACGTTCTGATTTTAAAATCAGGTTATGAAGCCTTAGGCGAATTAATTAGCATGGCACCTTCTGAATTTAAGAATCTTGCCAAAGCGTATTCAAAGTACATGAAACGCGGTGGCACAGGTTTCTAATAAAAAACGTTCCAAATGTAATGGGATTTTTTATTTTGACATATCTGCAAAATCCCATTCTGCGGTTTTACCGGGAAACTGAATTCAAGTTACTACGTATTTTTAGTTTAGTATCTTTCCGGAATTTTCTTTTTAGAAGAAAAAAGTTTTTACTCCATTTCGTTTTATTTAACCAACCCATCTTGCTTTCTATCGCTGTAACTTCAGAATAAAAGAAACAATTTCGTTGGAGGTATAATTATGGCGGATGAATTGATTCGACGTTGGCATCAACCAAATGAAGTAACACGTTTTAAGAAGCAGTACATTTCAAATGATGATTTGCGTGCTTTAGTTGCGGATCAATTGAGAGGAAAATTTGACCAAAGTTTCCAGCTTTACCTTGCTGATGGTGAATACTACTGTCCACCTTTAACCGATGCTCAGAGTATTATTAATCTAAGTGCCGTGGATCGTCACACATGGATACGAGATCGCTTCGATTGTGATGATTTTGCTCTAGTTTTAAAATCACATTTTGCCGAGGCATCTTATTCGGATGGACAAAGACGAAGTTCTCATTGTTTCGGTATAGTGTGGGGTATGTTACCCGGTCCTCACGCCATTAACTGGATGATAAACGATGACTTAAAACTCCGTTTTATTGAGCCGCAAAGTGATCAGGTATTCTTTCCAAGACAGGGTGATAAAAATATTTGGTTTATGCTTTGTTAGTGAAGGGGCCAGGCTTTGCTTAATTGTTTATTTAGATCCGGGAACACGGAGCTGTAATGAATTGGCATCGTGTTCCTTGATTTGCGGAGGCGATATATCAATACCTTGAAAAGTATTCATTATTTTTAATCCCAATAAGGAAAAAAAGGCTCCTACCTTCCTGGCTTGGTGGCGGGGAGTAAGCAGTAGCATCGATGAGACGGGGTAAAGGTTTTTGGTAAAAGATTGTCCGAAAAAACGGATTCCACGACTTAACATTTTATGGCAAATTCGTTCTAAGGCGCAGAAAATTAAATTCTAACCACGAAAGCCCATAAAACACTATTACCATGTTGTCCATGGTTTTATGAAAGCAGGTCATAAAACCTGCTTCTTTGACTTAACCAGCTGGTGGAAACGCCTGCTTCCGTTTCCACCGGTTGGTTGTACTGATCAGGCTTTTTCAAAATAGAGGATATCGTCTACCGACCCCTCCCTTTCATTTGCCGGTTTGAGCTTGGCTTTGACTTTCATACCTAGCTTCAGTCCTCCGGTACCTGCTTGGACACGATGGATGATTCCGCCGTCTACACCCTCAAACCTTATCAGACCCATGATATGAGGTTCCACATGCTGTTTACCCTGAAAATCATAGTGGCATTCGGTGAAGGAATAGAGTTCGCCTTCCAGTCCCACAGATACGAATTCTGTTACTTCGGCAAAACACTGCTCACAATATGATAGCGGGTAAATTGCCATGGTTCCGCAATCGGGGCATTTGGAGGCAACGAAATCCCCCTTCTCCATGATGGTCCTGAAAAACTTATCCCCGGCAATCCCAAAGGTATACTGGTAGTTGACCGGGATGGCTCCCTCAAAATAGCCAATTTTTGTTGTTTGCGTAACGCTATCTTTGAATGACATGGTCAATCTCCTTTATGATTAAACGGGTTCAAAGTAAAGGATGTCGGTAATACAACCTTCTCGTTCCTTTTCAGGCTTCCACTTGGCTTTTACTTTCATGCCTATCTTGATATCTTTTGGATCGACGTTGCCGAGGATATGCAAGATACCCATGCCTGCCGATGCACCGTCGATTTCTATTACGGCAGGCAAATGCCTGGGTTCTTCCGGTTTTAATCGACTGGCATCCCAGTTTACGTTACAGATGGAAAAGGTGTTGACCACTCCGGTATCCTTGACAGGCAGATATTCATCGGTCGGTCGCCAGCAAAGTTCGCAGAATGATCGGGCCGGGAGCATGATTCTGCCACATTCTTCGCATCTTGCTCCCAGAATTTTCCCGTCTTTTAATGCTTCCAGATACTTGCCAATGGCAATTCCATTGTCCCAGGCGTACTGAAGATCAGGTTGCCAGGTGACTTTGAGCGCCTTTTCATACTCTTGACTTGAGAGTCCTTTTACGGGTACTTTATCTATCGTCATCACTCCCTCCTATCTTCTGAGAACGGTTACGGTTCCTACCTGCATCAGATCGCCCCACGCCTGGGCAACGCCAACCCTCGGATCACCCGGAACTTGTCGCTTCCCGGCTTCTCCTTTTAGTTGCAGATAAATTTCGATCACTTTCATCAGTCCGGTTGCCGCTATGGGATTACCCACACCCAATGCGCCACCGGATGGACAAACCGGTAGATTGCCGTCACGGGCGGTAACGCCGTCAGCAGTCATCTGTGCTGCCTGACCTCTTTCGCAAAGCATCAGACCTTCCATATGGTGCAGTTCTTTGTAATCAAAAGGATCATAAGGTTCAGCAATGTGGATCTCCTTGGAAGGCTCCTTAATCCCCGCCATGTCATAAGCCATTCGAGCGGCTTTCTCAACATATCTTGGGTAATACAGGTCCTTGGTGGCCCAATAGGAGGTATCCAGATTCCAGCCGACACCATCCAGCCAGATCGGCTTGTCTGTCAACCGTTTGGCCACATCTTCGCTGGCCAGAATCATGGCAGCTGCTCCGTCCGATGCCGGGCTGATATCCAACCGGTGAACCGGATCAGCCAGCATTTCGGAATTCATGACATCCTCTATGGTTACTTTCTCCGCAATCTGGGCAGAGGGATGATCCAGGGCGTTAGCCTTGTTTTTAACCGCAACCCGGGCTATGTCTTCACCTTTTAATCCGTATGCCTCCATGTAGCGACGCATCTCCAGGGCAAAGATCCAGATCAGGGTTGGTTTTAACGGCTGTTCCGTGGTGTGATCAAAAATAGTTAAAAACGCTCCTTGCGGGTGAGGGTGACAGGATGACATCTTCTCCTCAGCCACCACCATGCAGATATCTGCCGCGCCTGAAGCGACATGCATCCAGCCGTGAATTGGGGCAAATACACCGGTACCGCCGCCCACAAAATTCCTGATATAAGGTTTGTTATTACCACCGGCTCCGCTCAGAAGGTACTCTCCCTTCATATGAACACCATCAAAAGCATCCGGTGCAGTCCCCAGGGTTACCATATCAATATCTTTCAACTTGAGTTCCGCACTATCCAGAGCCATTTTCACCGCCTGGTGGGACAGCTCCGGTCCTGTTTCCTGGGCTCGCCTGACAAACTTGGTCAAGCCGACTCCTACTACTGCAACTCTTCTTTTTCCCATGGTCTGCTCCTCCTAAAGTTCGTTGGAAAGAATGGCGACTGAACCGGTAGCCGTTGGCACGCCTCTCCAGGATTGAACCAACCCGGTGCGAGCTCCCTTGATCTGACGCTTTCCGGCAAGGCCTCTCAGTTGTAAAACCGCTTCATTAACTTTCATGCCACCACTGGCTTCGAAAGTGTGCCCAACCCCGATGGAACCGCCGGATGTATTCACGGGCATCTCGCCGCCCAGTGATGTTGCCCCGGTTTCGGTCAAAAATCCGGACTCTCCTTTCCTGGCAAAGCCCAGGGCTTCGAGGTGTTGTAATTCTTTGTAGGAGTATTCATCGCAGACTTCGGCAAAATCAATGTCCTTGGAAGGCTGGAATATTCCCGCCATGGCGTAGGCTTTTTTTGCAGCCAGCCTGGCATATTTGGCCTCACTCATATCCCGATTCCATAGATTTCCTTCGGCTGAAAACCAGGAAAATCCCTTTACCCAGATAGGATTGGAACAGAGTTTTTTTGCAACCTCTTCCGCTGCAAGTACGATCATAATAGCCCCGTCAGAGGGAGCAGCTGCGTCCAGATGCTTTAAAGGTGTTGAAACCGGATGTGAGGACAATACATCATTTATGGTCAAAACTGCGCCATGTCCGGCATCAGGATTCATCAACGCATTTCTCCTGTTTTTAACAACAACCGCAGCACATTGCTCTTCAGTATTGCCCGTGTCACCCAGAAACCGCCTCATCTCCAAACCCGCAACAAACTCCGCATTTTCTTTCAAGGTTCTGATATATACTGGATCAAGAGCAAATGCCTTGACTTCATCCAAGGTCTTTATATTGGATGCTTTGCTGTGTGCTTCGACAGCTATGGTTCGGAATTGACCCGTATTGATCATCATACACCCCATCCCCATGGCTTGGATAAAATCGGCACAAACCGTGTGGGCTGGTCTCATAACAGCTCCCATTTGATCAGGGATGTACTCATCAAAAATACTGTATCCCTCCATAAAATCTTCGGAACCGGTGATGAAAGAGTCAATCTCCTTCGGGTGCAGTCCTGCTTCATCATAAGCCTTAACCGCTGCACTGTAAGTTAATTCTTTAAAGGAAAGATCAGGACTGACCGGGGAAAACCCGGTGGTGCCTATCCCGATGATTGCAACACGCTCATTCATAACTTGCCTCCTCTATTAGTGGATTTATTGGCTTTTTGAATTGCGAATAACCAGATCTTTCTTGTGATGATGCTACTGAAGAAGACCGACTGAGCGCTCGGTCTTTCAATATCGACATTCTTGTTTGAAATATGATTTTTGTCAAGACTAAATCTTTCCCCGTGCATCACATTTTAAAATCTGAAGTCAGACAGATAACCGGTTACCAATTGTATCTTTTGATTGTAAGAAGGCAGTAGTTAAGATTCGGGAGAAGTATTCGAGCATCTTTGGAACGATAATTTTGAGCCTGATAGTTTGTTTAAGGAGATGTCGCAGAGTCAGGCTTGCATTTCTTTATTCAGAATAATTTGACATTATTTTAAATTATGAACTTAAGCTGAATTGGGCAGGCTTTTTGGATGGTACCTTTAATATTGGTATTAATGATATTATGACACAGATATTGAGCTCTTATTGGACAAGTTTTCTGTATTTTGCAGGTCATGAAATTGAAAAATCAATTCTGCCTTCTGTATATATACTGTTAAAAGGAGAATAAATTATTGTTTTGAATTCCACCTTTATGCAAAAAGTCAAAATTCCAGAGCTCATATCCCCTATGCTCTAGATGTATTATTCTAATTCTGATTTTGCCCTTGCTTTCCTCTGGTAATTTACCGCATAATTCAATAAATTCAGATTTAAGAGGAGATTCTCCAACTGGGGACTTTCATCCAATGTGTTCATGCACCTATACAATGCACTGAGGTCCTTTTCTGCACGGTTTTGAATACTATAGGGGAATCACATGAAAGCTATTGTCTGCACAAAATATGGTCCTCCTGAGGTTCTTCAACTCAAGGAAATTGAAAAGCCGATTCCCAAGGACAATGAAGTATTGGTAAAAATTTATGCAACAACGGCAACCATTGGGGATACAATTGTCCGAAGTGGCAGACACCCGGATTCCAGATTTTATACTCTTATGTTGCATATCGTGTTTGGTCTCATAAAACCTAAGAGTCCTATACTTGGGATGGAAATAGCCGGGGAAATTGAAGCAGTAGGTAAAAGTGTAACCAAATTTAAGAAAGGTGATCAGATTTTTGGATCCACTTTCGGGCTGAAGTTTGGAGGGTATGCCGAATACAAGTGTTTTCCTCAAGATGGAATGCTGGCAATCAAACCGACCAGTATAACCTATAAGGAAGCAGCCGCTGCACCAGGAGGAGGGATGACGGCATTGCGTTGTCTCAGAAAAGGAAAATTAAAGCAGGGACAAAAAGTACTTATCAATGGTGCTTCTGGGGCAGTAGGTACCAATGCAATTCAACTTGCCAAATATTTCGGAGCAGATGTTACTGGCGTATGCAGTACCACGAATTTGGAATTGGTAAAATCTCTTGGGGCAGATTCAGTCATTGACTACACAAAAGAAGATTTTACCAAAAACACTGAGACTTATGATGTCATTTTCGACGCAGTAGCCAAGATACCAGCTTCGCGAGCAAAAAAATCATTAAAAAAGACAGGAGTTTATCTAAACGTTTTAACTCATTCCGGCAGCGGCGAAAATATTGAAGACCTGATATTTCTTAAAAAGCTCATTGAGGAGGGAAAGATAAAACCGGTTATTGATAGGTGTTATCCGTTGGAGCAGATTATTGAGGCACACAGATATGTCGAAAAAGGCCACAAGAAGGGAAATGTAGCTATAACCTTGGGATAAAATAACATAATCTAACAAACGCTTGCTGCTACCAGGATAAATCTGAAATCTTAGAATTGTGTAAAAACCAAAAAAATGAAACCGGGACAATGTGCATAAAAGTAAGGCTTTACTCGGAGTTGTCTTGCCAGCCTGACCAGAGGATTACATCAAGCAGAGAAAACATTATCCTCATGGCATTCTCGTGCGACTTACAGCTGCATTTTGGCACTATTACCGGTTTTATCTTCAAGTTACCTAACCCAGATAATTTATAAAGTACTAAAAAGATAAAAATCATCTTCACTGATGTTCTGGTTCTCTGCGATAGTACGGGGCTGATTGGGAAGCAGATGTCTACCATCAATGGTCACAAAATCCTATCTAACGCCTCCAAAGAATGGAGTGGAACCCGAAAGCTGTATAAGGATAAAAAGAGGATAATGGAGGGGATGATCCGGACTTTGATCATTTTGTAATCAACATTTTATTAAAAATAATTGGTGAAATATTGAAATTTAATAACTATCATTACAGATTCGAATTTTATTTCTCGACAGTGTGCTACAACCCCGAATTCCGCCTTCGTATTTATGCGACAGACAATAAATAATCCAATAAATCAAATAGCTTTTGCCATTTTAAAAAATCTATTGTAATAAAAATACAGATCCGAAAAGAATGTTAATCAATTCTGAATTTTTTCACTTTTGTACTATAAAGAGAGTCGGCTTGCTCAAATTTAGTGACTGAATATTCATAATAACCAATATGAAATAATAAAAGCCTGACATCTTAGTATTGGCAAAAGGCAAAAATGAAAGACCTGATTAAAATCATTCATTTCTGATTATTGCTTGATGTAATTCAATTCATTTAAGCGGATTTAAATTCTTATTTACTTTATTGTGGGAGAAAAAATGTCGAAAATACTATGCAAATTCTGTTTCATTTTTTTTGTTGTGGTACTACTTCTTGGATGCAAAGGAGAAGATGGTGAGGATGGAAAGGTTTATTTTACACTTGACTGGGGGAGCGACATAAATGCAGTAGACTTAAGTAATGTTATAAAAGAGGATATTTCTACGATCTCCCGAAATACACGATATGAACTTGAACCCGGCGTTGCGGGATATGTTTACTGGCGAAGTAATACAACATGGTACCAGCTTTGGGTTGAAATCGAAGACGCTGAAGAAGGTGAGGAAGGTGGAACATCTTATATTCCACTGATACTACAAGCTGAAGAAGGTGAGGATGGTAAGGATAGAATCTATGAGTTATATGTAACGGGAAACACGCTTTATGTTAATGATGAATATCTGGAGAGTATAGCTTTAGATCTTGATAATAAGGAATCAATAATTGAGAACATTAAATTAAATGCTGATACGAACAATGCAATGGAAGGATTCTCAGACATCAAACATTTCCATTAGTCAATTTTAACTCACTATAGAAGGGGTAGTAATGGAGTCTCCTGTTGCTGAAATCAAACAAGGATTTTATTTTTTCATTGAGCTTTTTGATGCCGGCAAATCAAACCTGTTGTCGATAAACGCTACTCCTTAAGTGAGGTAGGGGGAGCTCTCCGACATTTTGGAGAAGAACACACCCAAGGGAAAGTGGTTATAACACCGGAACACAGAAATAAAATATAACAATGTATCGCCCCCGGAATTATAAGAAAAGCAAAAGAAGTTACCAGATTGCCCGATGGATTTCGCAAAATCCTTTTACCTCTTTGAACTCTATTTTTTCGCCGTTTTCCGGTTTGAAAAACCCATCAAATGCCCCTACAAATTGACGGAAAACTGTTTTTACAAACGGACCCCCATTTATTTTGTCATTCCTTTCGCCTTCGGGAGTAAAAATCAGATTCACTGACCCGGCTTCATCATAAATACGCCAGGTTTCATAAGGTTCCAGCTGATTAAAATCGTATAATACCCTTGATACTCGTGTTCTTTTGTGATCAATCCAAAAAGCGTTTTCAGAAAAATATGTTTCATTGGTCAAAGCAGCCAAATTGGCTCCGATACTTGTTTTATCCGGCAATACTGCGCCAAAGGCTGTCCAGTACCAATTGGTTTCTCTCCGCAGGTATCCGCCCGACCAATCATATATTGCCACTACCTTGTCGGTTTCAAATTTGAGCGGATTGCCGTCCAGAGAGAGTTCAAAGTGAGTTGGTCTCAGGGGCGAACATTTTTCCGTGTAGGTAAACCGGGTTGGAACACTTGGGTTCAGTACCCTCAAGGGTTGATGAGAGTCTATCGAAAACGGGAAGGTGCCTTTGAATTTCAACCGGTCCTTAAAATTGCAGTCAATACTCAGCATTCCTTTCTCGTGGCTCTTCTCCACAGAGACGGATGTTTTTCCGGATTTAAAGGAAGTGAGGTAGTTATCAGGATTTCTGGGAAAATTCATCTTCTTTGAAAATCCAAGGCATTTATCATCAGACTCAAGAATGATGCCCTTTTCCTTGCTATAGATAAATGCAAAAACATTGCACAAATACCCCAGATCAACCGTTGCAAAACCGACTATGTAGTCTCCTGCAGTGATACCAACATAATTGAATTGGTGATATGCCCATTTCTTTTTAAACCCTTTGATCTCTTTATTAAAAAAATCCAGAAGCTTAAAATCCTCATAATTCCACTCGATGGGCTCATCGATGCAGCCGTAATTAACTCTATTGTTTTTTCCTATAAGTTTAACCATTTAGTATCCTTTTTTTGTGGAGAATCTTTGTAGTTGTTCAGGTCTTTTGGCTTCGAACAATAAAAGCTTTCTCTTAAGGTGTCAAGCAGTTATAAAGAGAACTCTCTAGATCTTGCTGTCAAAGCAAGATAGATTGAAAAATTGAACTAAAAATCAATATGGGGGAAAATCCCCATTACCCATTAGACTTGCTTATTCATACCGCGCCCATGATTTTTCCAGAACTGCATCGGGAAGGGTTGTACGGCCTGTTGCCACATCATCTAAAACCTTGGCACCTGCATTTTTGATCACTTCAAACGGAACTGAAAATGCAACTTTTTCCTCATCAGTCTGAAGGTTTCCGCGAGTAGCTTTTTCATAGAAAACATCGGGAAGCGCCTGGATTTCAACACCTCTGTTCTTATTAAACTCATGAATCTGCTTAAGCATTCTGGCTGAAGAAGCAATCATCTCTCTTGGATCTGCCTTAATTCCCATGCAGGAGAGAAGCCTGGCGTTATCAACCAGGGAATCGATGCTCGGTCCCATAAAAAAGCAGAGCCCCAGGTCATCCATGGCACCATACATGATCATGCCGTGTATCGTATTCAGAACCAGGGTTTCGGCATCCTGAGACCGATCTGACGCATCATAGGGATAACCAAGAAAGTTATGTCGCCCCGGGCCGGCACATGATTCACCATGTCTGCCGTATGTCCAGGACAGGCCGATTCCCGTCTGAAGAGTGCTTCGGCCGTTATGAAAGGGCAGCGCATGACCGCCAACGGTAAAGTGCCTTTTGATGCCATAGTGGGTTTCAACCGCGCTGGCTCCTTTCCTAACCAGTCGTCCTAAATCCGTTTTCCCTGTGACTGCTTCATTTAGTGCCTGTTTAACGGATTCACCATCACCGTATCTGACACCCGTATCTTCTTTCACTTCAGACACCAGCGCCAACGCCGCCAGTGTTACCAACCCTTCTATATGATCATAAGCAAAGTTATTGGAGTGCTCAATCACCCAGGACGTGATCTCGATCGTGTTTTTGAAAACTCCTAAATTTATCAAACCCTGGTAGGTCTCCCACTCTCCAGCCTTCCCTTTTCTGAAGCCCTTTTCGGGATCGGGAAGTATCACCATCTGACTGCACTTATTCGGACAGCCGGGCATGCAGGAGTGACGCTTGATATCGATGCCGCTTTTCTGTGAGTTGGCAATCTGTTGTCTAACGATGGAATCAGGAACCAGCTCTTCTTTAAATTCCTCAGGAATATGGGCATCCCGGAAGAGGTTTGTCAGTCCATGACCCAGGTCAAATCGAAACAGGGCTGCGGAACCATAAGTTCCTCCCAGTAATGGATGATCCGGATTTGAACTGCCTGTCAACGTGATGTTGGCTTTGACCTTGTTGATCTGCCGCAAGAGGCTTGCCAGCTCTTTCTTGTCGTATTGGAGGGGATGCATGACTTTTTCCGATTTCTCCACGGCGATCCCCACCAATCCGTTTTTACCGAATATGCTGGTACTACGTCCTGCAGCCCTTTGAGGCAGGTATCCTTTTGCGACATTACAGACAATGGCATTGTAATCAAAACCGGTGGATTGTGGATCGGTTAGTGCCAGGGCGATTTCATCGCCATAAGTTGCGTATAATCGTCCGGCAAAATCGAAAGTCCCCGAGATATTCTCGCTAAACCTTGAAAGTGGTATAAGCTGGCATTTCCCCGATTTACTAATAAACAAGATATGTTGATTTTGAATTTCCCCGGAAATTTTGATGCCGATAATGCCGAGTCTGGTCAGATAAGAGGAAAAAATTCCACCGGACCGGCTTCCCTGGAGATTGTTTCCCAGCAGGCTGATACCATAAACATTCAGTTTTCCTGCAAAACCAAGACCCGCTGCTGCCAGGGGGGTATATCCCGTAAGATAGATGGTTTTCTCGGGGGTTTTGCATTCCAGGATACGGTTAACCGCTAACGCTTTTCCAGTCAGGCTTTCATCTTCAACAGGGGAGATCTGAACCGTCATTTTTTCCAGATTAACAACAACTTCTTTCAACATGTTTCCTCTTAACTATTTGTATTTTTTACCGTCCCAGTTTTACTTTGCATCTCTTAATTTTATCTCAGCCATTATTTCATTGTACCGGTTTTCATTAATGGGATAGTGATACAATATCACAATAGCCAGTATAAATATTAAAGCTGAGATTGGTCCAACCAGGAGCCTGATACCGATGATTGAAGTTGCGGTTTGCGCAACATCCGGCACATACCCGGTTATCGAGAGCACGAGTCCGGTAATTCCCAGGGCAACCGCCTGACCTATCTTGATGCCAAAGGTCCATATTCCGTAGAATGCACCTTCTGTTCGTTCTCCCGTCAGCAGATAATCATATTCAACGGCATCAGGGACAATGGCGTAGGGCAGAGGATATGTCAAACCCATTCCAATTCCTGCCGGGAACATCATAATCAGCGTAAACTCTGCTGCAAAGAGATGGCCAACGAGGGATATAATTATCATCGGAACAAAGAAGATGGCCATTCCGAGGCCATAGACAAATTTCTTTCCCAGTTTTTTGGCAAGTTTAACGCTGACTGGGATAAAGACCATGGAGGTTAGCAGCAGGATGATCATTGCCAGAGTTGTTTTTGCCTCATCCCTATGAATATACTTGAAATAATAGATGATAATTCCGCTGACAACCGTAATGGCTGCAATGTGAAGTGTATAGGTAAGAAGGATCAGGACATACGGTATGTTCTTAAACACTTTTAAATAGGTTTCAAAAAAGCCCTTCAATTGTTCCGGTCTCTCTGTTTCCGGTTCTTTGACGACAAAAACGGTAATAAAAGCAGTCAGCAGCATAATGAAACCGAAGATAGTTCCCATCATGGAAAAACCTAAATTGCGATCTGGAAATGCCTGCACCAATGGCAACGCTGCTCCAGCACCCAGAAGCGTTCCGACTGCGGCAAATCCAAAGCGATATCCGTTCAAAACCGATCGTTCATGAAAATCCTTCGTCAATTCAGGTGTCAGAGAGTTATAGGGAATATTGACAAGGGTGTAGGCTGTACAAAGCAGACAGAAAACGCCGACTCCCCAGATGAAGAGTTGGGTCTGACTGGACAGGTTCGGGTTGGTGAACATCAGAGCCATACCGGCAAACAGCGGGAAGGACCCAAAAAATATGTAGGGTCTGCGCCTTCCCCATCGGCTTTTTGTTTTATCAGAGAGATACCCAACCATTGGATCGGTAATCGCATCCCAGATTTTGCCAATCATGATCACCATACCTGCCAGTCCCGGATTGATACCAACCGTATCGGTCAGGTAGTTTAGGAAAAGAAAAGCAATAACAGTAAAGAAAAGATTCCCGCCAAGATCACAGACACCGTATCCCAGTTTTATTTTCATCGAAAGTTTGTTTTCTTTCATATCCCGCCTCTATTAGAGTTCTAAAATTTCTTTCAGTTTCAAACCATGTTCGGCTTTTCCGTCAATCTTCAGCTTTCCCGTGAGAAAAGCCGTTTCAAAAGTCCTTTTTCCAAGAAGCAGACTGGCCCAGGTTCCTGTCGGTGTTTTTAAAATCATGTCTGCTGTTTCCGGTATCTCACCCTCTTTTATCTCCATCTTTCCTTGTTTAATGTTCAGCACATAAGAGGTTTCATCAACACCGCCCTGGGGCAACAGTTTTAAGCCGATAACACACTGCCAGTCTCCAACCAGATCCGGGTTGAATCGATTGATTAAATCTTCGGTCAGTGCTTTGGCCTGAGGGGCGTAGGAAATATCTTTTTTACCGAATACGGACGAAAAAAAACGCTTCTTTCCAGCAACCCTTCTTTTTTCCGCTTTGATCCGTTTACGTGTATAGAGATAAGGAAACTTCTTTTCCATTTCCTCAACATATACTTCTCGTCTCTCTTTTGATGATTTGATGATGGCGAGTGTTGTTTTAAGAATCTCCTTCCCCTGTTCCCCGGACAACAAAGGCTTAGCATTACCTTTGATGGAATCAATGAAGTTTTTTGTCGCTCCGATAAATCCTTTTGCCCAATCACACTCAACATCGGTATAAGACTTCCATTTGCTGCCGTCAAAGTGACTTAAAACCGGGCCTGCGTAGATATTACCGGTGCAGCGGTTGATAATGAGGACACCTTTTGTTCCCGTAATCTCAATCCACTCGTCATTGGCGTAGTATTTGGAAGGGATGACCATATCCTGGGCAAAGGCGTATTCACACATACCATATTTTATCCCATCCTTATGTTTCCACATAATGACTGCCGGGCTGTCAATAATCCCATCGAGCGAGTCGATCCAGCTGGTTACCCGTTCTATTTCGCCCAGCAAAAACCATGCGGTTGCCCAGAGATGATGGCCATGATCAAAGACCTGAAACCCCCTGCCTTCATTCATCTCGGCTGTCCGCCATGCCCAGGATGAAGCAGGGACATCCCAGCCACCGGAACCGCCTGAAATCATCTTGATCCTCAAGTTTGTAGGGGTTCCTATCTCACCCTGATCGATCATTTTTTTGGCAAGAACTATGGGGGGGTAAAACAGGTAGTTATCAGAAATTCTGAACACTTTTCCGGATTGACGCGTACAGGCAAGCATACGATTCGCACTGGCCAGGTTAATGGTCATCGGTTTTTGCAAAGCAATGTGTTTCCCTGCCTCTGCTGCCCGAGTTGTCATTTCTTCATGAATCGGTTGCGGCGACAGGATTTCCACTGCATCCACATTGGGATCATTGAGCAGCTCCTGATAATCAAAATAGCATTTCTCAACTCCCCACTCCTTCTGTCTGTTCTTGGCAAGCTCCTGGTTTGTATCACAGACGGCATAGACTTCTGCGTCTTTATTATCGATATAGCCTGAATAATGCAGGTCAGAAATCCGACCGCATCCGATCAGCCCTACTCTGATTTTTCCCATGTCTGTCCATTCCTATTAAAATCGAACTTGCGATTGTTTTTAAATTCAGGGCGGTGGTGCAACAAATACTTTATAGAAAATCAAGGTCACACCCTTCGTCCGCTTGTGTCACATGTTCCGCAAAAAGCTTTGCCCACCCTCTTTTCGGAGTTGGTGGTGGTACGAATGATTTTTTACGCAACGCCAGTTCATCCTCTCCCACCAACAGTTCGATACGTTTCTGCTCAACGTCCAGTTCAATCAGATCACCATCTCTGACCAGCGCAATAGGTCCGCCCACTGCCGCTTCAGGACAGCAATGCAATACAATGGTACCATAAGCGGTTCCGCTCATTCTGGCATCAGAGACCCGAACCATATCCTTGACACCCTGGGCAGCCAGATATTTTGGAATCGGCAGTGAACCGGCTTCCGGCATACCTGCGCCAATAGGCCCACCGTTTCTCAATACCATGACATGATCGGGCGTGATTCCCAGTTCGGGATTGTCCAGGCGATCAATTGCATCTTCCGGTGATTCGAAAACAATAGCTTTCCCGGTATGCCGAATAAGGTGCGGACTTGCGGCCGCGGCTTTGATGACAGCTCCATTTGGTGCCAGGGAACCTTTCAGGGAGACGATGGCATTTTTTGGATAGAGTGGATCGGATAAACGGCGAATGGTTGTCTGCCAGCTTCCCGGTGCCTTTATATTCTTGATCTGTTCTCCAAGTGTCTGACCGGTTATGCTAAGTGTTGATAAATCCAACAATGACTCCAACTCCTTCAGTAATACCGGAACACCGCCGGCATGATGCAGATCTTCCATATATCCCTTCCCGGCCGGTTTGCAGTCGACAATAACCGGTACTCTTTCCGCAACTGCATTGTAGTCATCGAGAGTTAGACTGATCCCAGCCCGCCTTGCCATGGCGGTGATATGCACGACCGCATTGGTGGAACCGCTGAGAGACATCAGAACTGTCAACGCATTCCTGAATGATGCCGGAGACAGTATGGCAGAAGGTTTCAAACCTGATCTGGCCAATTCCACCGCCTGTCGTCCCGAAACCACACAATTCTTCAGACGGTCGCCGGAAGAATGTGGCGGAGTGGCCCCGCCAGGCATCATTAATCCCAGTGTTTCAACCACACAGGCCATTGTGGATGCAGTTCCCATCACCATACAGGTTCCGCCGGTTGAACAGAGCGCCTGTTCGATTTCATTGATTTCGTCTTCACTTAACTCGCCGGAACGATGCCTTGCCCACATTCTCCGGCAATCGGTACAGGCCCCTAGCCTTTCCCCGCGCCAACTTCCCGTCAGCATGGAGCCGGCCACCACACTGACAGCGGGTATATCAGCCGAAATAGCTGCCATCATCTGGGCCGGAAGTGTTTTATCGCATCCTCCTACCAAGACGACTGCGTCCATGGGTTGAGCCCGGATCATCTCTTCGGTTTCCATTGCCTGGAGATTTCGAAAAAACATGGTGGTTGGAGACGTCAGAATCTCGTTCAGGGAAATTGTGGGGAAAGCCAGTGGCAACCCACCCGCCTGAAGAACACCCCTTTTAATTGCCTGAACCATTTCCGGCATCTGTCGGTGGCAACTGTTATAATCGGATGATGTGTCAACAATTCCGATGATTGGTTTTCCCAGGTCGATGCGATCATAGCCGGCAGATGATAAAAAAGCTCGCCGCAGGTAACGACTGAATCCAACGTCCCCATAACTGGTTAGATTCCGATTGATCCCCTCTATATGCTCTTTTTTTGACATCGATTTGTACCGATTGGTGTTTTGTTAAATAAAAAGATCCCTGGTAAAACCGGGAGTTCTAAAAAAAGGGATACGTTAATATCCATTCCTCCGATTGATATAGACCTGTTAAACATTCGTAAAGCTGACGGTGGGGCTGTCTTGCATGGCCGCCTTTGAGTCGGTTCTGGCGGGGATGTAACCCCGCCCTACCGTAATTCTTGCTCTTGGTAATATTTGCTTAAGTAAGCGCTTATAGGATGTAACCCCGCTCTACCATACTAATGACATTACAAACCAATTTTATGGCGCAGTGCCTGGGTCTCCTTTGACCAGTTACCGACATTCCAGCGACCGAAAACTCCCATGCCCCCCAGAGGGTCATCCCCGGAGTAAACTCTTATATAAACCAACGACAATCCTTTATGCTTCCTGGCGTTATTCAGGGCTTCCAGGAGTGATTCAACGGAAAAGCCGCCATCGCCAGCTCTGACCCCTTTTATGGCATTGCCCCAGGCAACATAATCAACTTCAACGCTATCATTGGTGGCATACGCCTCTTTATATTGATCTTTCTGCAAACCGGAAATGGCAGCCATCCGGCGATTATCCATCAGCAGGATACAACCGCTTGCCCTATGCTGTACAGCATCAATTAAAATCTGGGGATTCATCACAAAGGAGCCGTCACCAGTAAATGCCAGGCCATAAAAAGGCTGTTTTGTCATGGCCGTAGCCAAGAGAGCTGATGATGCAAACCCCATATAACTTGCTCCCGTTTCGGTGAATGTTTGTCCATAGCGTTCATTCTCAACAATCTGAAAACCATTGGCCTGGACATCTCCCGCATCAAAAAAGGAAACAACTTGGTTGTCTCTTGCCCAGTCGAGTGCTGCCTTGATAGCTGCCGGCTGGGTTAGAACCTCTTTTTTCCACATCTCATCATACAGGCAGGGAGACGAGTATCGTGCCTGTTTAAAAGCTTCCCAATCCTGCCGTTTTTTGCTGCAATCCTGCAACCAGCGAGAGGACTGATCATTCTGATCGGTTGCTTTTTCCCTCAGAACAGCGTTCAGTCCGGACAAGGTGGCTTGAATGTCACCCACCAAGGCAGTTGTTTTTCGATAATGCAGCGCTGTGTTCACATCGCCATTAATGGTGATTACTTTTTTGACATTTGGATAACCGGTTCTGGAACAATCTGACTGACAGACAAAGCGAGTGCCGATTGCCACCAGCAGATCTGCATTTTCCATGGCATAGTTTCCGCAGATGGTGCCTTTTGAACCACCCACCATCATATTTCTCGGATTTGAATAGGGCACCAATCCCGGAACCAGGGGACTGGTGACGGCCACGGCGTCTGTTAACTCAAGAAATTCCAGCAGTTCAGCACCTGCTTTGATTGTGCCACCCCCCACTTTGACAACAATCCTTTCTGACTTCAAAAGTGCTTCGGCTACCTGCAGGTAAGTTCCATTGTCTGCTGCGGCACCAAGTTTCGGGGGATAATCTGCAGGAAATGACTTCAGGTTAAAGTCGGGAATGATTTCCGGCTGAGTATTCATCGGCATCAAAAGGTAAAATGGACTCTGACGAATCGGATGTTCGGTGGTAACCAGCCCTCGTGTCAGCGCTGTGTTGATTGCTCCGGGCGTGTGAAGCTTATAGGTTGGTCCCATAACAGAAAACAGCTTGAGAAACTGATCCTGTTCATGACTGGGAATCTGCTGCATATTCGGACCTTCATCCTCAGTAGTCTCATCTCCAATCAGAAACCAAACGCCCAAACCTTCGCTCAAAGGCACCAGCGATCCGGCAAAAGCCTGCATTGCCCCGGGGCCTATTGAAGTCACAACCGCACACTTTTCTGCGGTTACCCATCGCAAAGCAGTTGCTGCGTGTACAGCCTCGATTTCATTTCTGACAGGATACATTTTTACCAGCCCTTCAGCCTCGTAAACTCGCAATACTTCAGCGACTTCAGTTGATCCATGACCAAAAATGCCAACGAAATTTTTAACATCCTGTTGAATAAGACCTAGTACAATAGCTTCGGACAGGGATAAATCAATATATTGGGCCAGACTTCCGGATTCAATCGCGCTATTGAGACCGCCGGCATCTCTGATTAGTCTCGCCCGTGTCATTCTTTCTTCTCTTATTGTCTGAAGCATAATCTGTCCTCTTTTAGGTTTCTCTAATAATTATTGTTGTTCACTTTTTAGTATAGAACTCACTGTGTTTGTTGGCAGGATTCTGTATAAAAGCCAACTTTAGTTGCTTTGATAAGGTTATTAGGCTCTTCAAAACAGCATTATAAACGATTTTTTAAGTGAATTAAACACTTGATTCCGGTTATCTGTGTTCCATAGATTGCTTTATATGCAATAATATTGCATTATTATCATCGAAACCTTGGATTTGTCAAATATAAAGTTTTTGCATGTTATCATCGTAGACGATGAGTACCTGTGCAGAAAATTGGTGCCTGAACAAGACTATCTGTTATACGGCTCACTCTGGCAGTAGTTTCTCTCCTCCTGGCGCAGCTGAAACTTTATCTTATTGTTTTAACTGTTAATCACAAGAAACTTGACCCCCTGGTAGAAAACGAAAACGGCCAACAATCCCGGTTCAATTTTGCCCCTTTTTATCCCAGACGTACGATTAAAAATGCCCGGATTAATTTTGTTTTTTTGGAAAATATATGCTAAGAATTGTCAGGATTCGCATTGATGCTAATTGGCTGGTATTCTTACACAGTCGATTGAACAGGTTTTGGAGAAAAAAGGTACAAAGGGAATTATTCTGTTAAATGATTTGTATATAAAAGCAAAAAGGAGAAACTGACTATGGATAAAATCATACACAAGACAGTTCAGTTGCAGTGCGATCCGCACAAGGCATTTGAGAAGTTTACTGTCAATCACCAGTTGGAGTCATGGCTGTGCCGTGTGGCAGAAGTTGAACCAGAAGTTGGTGGCAAGTATGAATTATTTTGGGTACCCGAAGACAGAGAAAATGATAGCACAATAGGCTGTCGGGTTACAGCAATCAAACCCAACCAGTTTCTATCATTCGAATGGCGAAGTCCGAAGCAGTATAAGGAGTTTGCAAACAGTGCCGACCCCCTGACACATGTTGTGGTCTTCTTCATTCCAAGCAGCGTTGGAACTGACTTGCATGTGATTCATTCGGGTTGGCGCAGTACTGCAGAGTGGGAAGAGGCCAGACAATGGCAGGATCGGGCCTGGCATACTGTGCTTGAAGCACTTGCAAACAAAATATGATATGTATATAAGGGGTTACATCCTGATTATCAATGCCGGGCAGCCTTTCAAAAAGAAGACAATTGATTTCATGGGGGATGACTATATCCTTTCATTCATCAGGCATGAGGTAATTCAAAACAATTAAATCTTTCAAGAAAATGATTCGTTATCTTATCGTCAGCATTGTTAGTGGGATTGTTTTCGGATTTCTTGATGGGGTGATAAATGCAAACCCGTTAGCCCAGGGACTGTTGTCGGTCTATGAACCGATTTTAAAATCTTCGGTCAATATTGAGGCTGGTATTGTTATTGATCTTTTTTACGGCTTTGTCATGGCAGGCTTGTTTTTGGTTCTGTACCAGGGGCTTCCCGGTAAAGCCGGTTGGATAAAAGGTGTTTTTTATGGATTCATGATCTGGTTCTTCAGGGTATTGATGAGCGTTGCCACATCTTGGATGATCTTCAAAGTGCCGAACGTCACGCATCTTTATGTGCTGTTAACCGGTTTGGGCGAAATGGTTGTGATCGGGTTGGTTTACGGATTGACACTGAGACCAAGATCGTGATTCTGAGTTTTAATAATGGCCAGTCTATTAAGGCAGCTCCCTCACCAGTCTGAAACCAATGGTGCCATTTCGTTGATCCGCTGCCAGAGAGAAGCGTTTTGCAGAACGGCAGTTTACGGCACTTGTATACAAACTGCATCCTCTGGCTACCTGTGTACCTCCGGTGACTGGTCCTTTTGGATCATCGGTCGGACTGTTTTTATAATAATTTTCTCCATATACATCCTGCACCCATTCCCAGACATTTCCGTAAATATCATATAACCCCCAGGGATTCGGTTGTTTTTGTCCAACCGGTTTTGACCAAATCTGCCCAAAACCATGTAAATCTTTGATAATCCAGGCAAATCTACCAATTTGAAAACTTTGATCACCAAAAAAATAGGGATCGGTTGTGCCTGCCCGAGCTACATATTCCCACTCTGCTTCAGTCGGTAGTCTGTATTTTCCATTGTCAGAAGCCGGTTTTTTGAGATTGAGCCAGTCGATAAAAGACCGGGCTTGAAACCAGGATACCCATACCAGGGCTGAATCATCTCCATGGGAGTTGTGTTTCGTAAAATTTACGGATGCTATCAGATTATTGTCGTTGAGGTATTGTTTGTACTGACCATAAGTCACTTCATGAATCCCGATCTGAAAAGGCCTGCTAATGTTAACCAGGTGTTGCGGTTGTTCATCCTCTTCTGCCGCCATATCGGCTTTTCCGCCCGAGGGACAGACGCTCTCGGTTATTAATCCGAACAGACCCGTCTTTTTTTCCGTAATGCCGCCTAAGGGCTTACAGCTTCCCATATAAAAACTACCGGCGGAAATATCCTTAAAACGGATACCCAGAAAATTGATAAAGTCGTCGGCAAACAGAGACTGTGAAATACTAAGCAGAAGAATTGAAATAAATAAATTTTTTGTAACCATTGCCGAATCTCGTTTAAGTTGATTGCAGGAGTTAACGAACGGCTTCAGGCTCCCTGCCTCATTCATTGTTGGTTGCTCTATCTTTATACCAAAGTGTCAATAATTTCGACCTTTTTTTCAACCTATAAAGATTTTTATCAGAGTAAATTTGTTCTGCGCAGCAAAGCCTTAATCAACCAGATCCAAGCTCTAAAAGGAATTCGATCTTGCGACCTTTGAGATTATTCAGGTCGCCAAGGCTCCCCAACTACTTTTCATGTTATTCGCCAGTACATGTATTACAGATATTGATTGACAAACCGACCACCATTCGGTAGCTAAACCAGCAGACAAGTAGTCAATTCACTTTTGATTCTTCTGTATTACTCGTAATAAAAACAGTAGATTAAAGTATAGTGAAGAGATTAAGTTCTACTTTAGGTAAATGTCCCCTCAAACATAAGGAGAATTAGATGGTTGAATGTGTACAAAAAATCCGGGAAATAAGCGGTAAAAAGACAAAGAAAGATGGAATCACAACTCTCGGTTCGATAATGGTTACCCTTTTTTTGGTTGTTCTGTTTATGGTTCCGACAGTTTTTGCGAGTGATGTCCCTGGTCAGAAAACATATGAAAGGCTTTCAAAAGCCTTGGAAAGCGGAGCTGACTCATCCTTAATACAAAAGCTAAACGAGGAATCCAGGAGTCTGAATTGGAGTGAAGCCGAAGAGACAGAATTCGTCGGGAATTTGCGAATCGTTGGAAGTAAGCACACGGGCGATGCTGAGACTATTCCCGGGATCTATTTAATTCGAAAACTTACGGGTGAGCTTTTTATCCTTTCTGTACCGGAAAACCTCTCTGATCTGGCTGAGAATAGCAGTTCCCCTTATGCTTTTTTGGACACGGCGTTTGAAAACAAAATGGAATTTAAAATAAAGAGGGTGGATGCGGCAGTGGCAGACAAAATCTACACATTTGCTCAACTAACAGCGAAACCTGAGCAGGTGTTGCTGGATCGTGTGTTTAAAGCCAGTATTATCCTGATGCTGTTTTTTGTGATGGTAGGTATGGGGATGACTTTGACGATCAAAGACTTTATGCTGGTGTTCACAAAACCTCGTGGAATTCTCGTGGGGCAGCTATTGCAGTTTGGCTTGATGCCATTTTTAGCCATGGTTTTGGGGCATGTTCTCGGGTTTTATGAAGCATATCCATTCATTTTTGTGGGAATGATTTTGATCACGGCCATTCCTGGCGGTGTCACTTCAAATCTGATGACTTATTACGCCAAAGGAGACCTGGCTCTATCCATATCCCTGACATCGTTTTCAACTGTTCTATCCATTGTATTTACACCTCTGCTACTGGCGTTTTATTGCTCTGACATGCCTGAAATAACGATTCCGGTCAAAGTAGTGATTCAGACCATTTTAATCCTGGTGATTATTCCACTGATACTGGGTATGTCGTTCAGGGGAAAATGGCCGGAATTGGCAAAAAAGATGACCCCGTTTTTCTCGGCCCTTGGGATCATTGCCCTTCTGGTGCTTATTATAGCAGGAGTTTTGAGTAACCTGACCATTTTTACGGATACTGCCCGCTATGGTGTCAAATTCTATTTAACGGTTTTCTCCATAACAATGCTGGGAATGCTGTTTGGGATTTTGTTTTCGAAGCTGTTCAGGATTGACAACTACCAGACTCGGGCGATTTCTCTGGAAACCGGTTTGAGAAACAGTGCCCTGGCAATGACTATTGCATTACTGATTCAGGACTCCATGGGCGATTTTTTCAGTTCCATGTTTGTTACATCTGGAATTTTTGGTCTGATTATGTACCTGGCGGGGATCATTTCGATATTTTCATATAAGTACCTGCTGCCGGTTGGGGAGCAAGTGGAGGGAGTAGAAGAGGTAGTTCCTGTATAAAACATTTCAGTCGTACGAAAAGGAGAGGACAGGGATCAGCCCGTGATGGTTTAAGATCAAAATGGGCTGGTTCCGGTTCCGGCGTCCTTTTCAATCAGGGCAATCATCATATCTTTAATCTTTTCCCCAATCCGTTTCATGTGAGCGATGCGCTCCTCCTCGGTTCGGCCCGGGTAATTCCTGAAAGAGATTAAAATACCGCTGAGCGACGCAAATAAGGTGTGTGCCAACAGTCTGGTATTCCCCTTATAGTCCAGTTTCTTCAGAATAGAATCAAACGTATCCATCAATTTCCGGGAAATCTCGTTAAGCTTTTCAACCGACTCATGAACGGTGTCTCCATGTAGGGCGAAGTGAGTTATCATTCTCCACTGGGCCTTGTGCAGAATATAGTAGTCTAAAAAATGAGTGATTACCGTTTCAACTGAATGCGTCTCCGATAATTGAATCTTCTTTTCGAGTTCTTTGATGAAATAATTGGAGTCCCTATAGGCTACCTCGACGTAAAGGGATTCCTGACTGCTGAAATAAGTATAGATGGAAGACTTGGCCATGCCAGCGGTCTTTGCTATCTCTGCCATGCTGACACTGTCGTATGTTTTTTTTTCGAAAACCTTACGGGCGGCATCAATAATCAATTTCTGCCGGGTTTCCCTTTCTTTCTCTTTGAGTTTGCTGAGAGTAGCCAGTTTTGCCATATCTGTCCTGAATTGCTGATTCTGTTTGCTTTTTAGACATTACTCATACCATACAAACCAAAGGTAATCAAGTAGCGGTTGACATGTCGACCGCCGTTCGGTATAAAAACCTCAAGACGTAAAAACAACAGGATCTACTCAAAAAGGAGTAGATCCCCTGTAACCAAAGCAGCAAGCACCGTCAGCGTTAGGAGATGATATGGCAGATTTCAGGGTTTTTCATGAAATAGTGGACAATCCCAGCAGCTACGCTCAAAAATGGAAAACAGAAAAAAACGGAAAAATAATCGGCACCTTTTGCAGCTATGCACCTGAAGAGATTATCCTGGCGGCAGGAGCTCTTGGATATCGGATCTTTGGTACGGGGGGAGCGGTTTCCATGGCTGACAAGTATTTGCAGGCATACAGCTGCAGCTTGGTACGCGGGGCCATGGAAGAATCACTGGCAGGAGGCCTTGATTTTCTGGATGGGGTGATCTTTCCCCATACTTGTGATTCAATCCAGAGATTATCGGATATCTGGCGCATGAATATAAAAACCGGTTTTCATATTGATTTGGTTATGCCGGTAAAACTAAACACCCAGAGTTCCAGAGATTATATGATCGATGTGATCAAGGCATTTAAACAAAACCTGGAAACACAATTGGAAACAAATATTTCCGAGCAGGCACTGGAGCAAGCCACCGAGACCTGCAATCAGATTCGAGACACGGTAAACAGGATTTATGCTGTTCGTCAGAAATTCCCCGGGAAGATAAAGGGGGAGGACATTCACGCCATGGTTAAGGCAAGTATGATGATGGATCGCCATGACTTTTTATCCCTGGTTCGCGATATTGCGGATGAATTGGAAAAGAGTCAGGAAGGATCAGCTTTTGCGGGAAAGCGACTGGTACTCTCGGGTGGCTTATGCAACATGCCTGATATCTACAGTGTCATTGAGAATGCGGGGGCTTATGTTGTCAGGGATGATTTGTGTACCGGGAATCGTTTTTTTGAAGAGAATATCAAAAAGAGTGCTGATTCGTTAAAATCCATTGCAAACCGGTATGTTGATCGAAATGTCTGTCCGGCCAAACATTCAGGTATCAGATCCCGTGGCGAAAACCTGGTGAGAATCGTTCAGGAAAGTAAGGCGGATGGAGTATTGTTTATTTACCTGAAATTTTGTGACCCCCACGGGTTTGATTACCCCTATCTCAAGGATATGCTGGAAGAAAACAAGATTCCCTGCATGCTCTATGAAATCGAAGATCAGCTATCTGGCGGAGGACAGTTCGAAACCCGGTGTGAAGCTTTTGTGGAGATGTTGTAGGCATTTTGTTACAAACTAATCGTGAGTTCACTCCCAAAAGTCGATATTCTTGTCATTCCGGCCTTCGAGCCGGAATCCAGGTTTTTGGATTTTTGGTTAAATCTCATGGATGCCGGATCAAGTCCGGCATGACATTGGTTCAGAATTTCTATGGTTTTTTGATTATTGAGTTAAAAGGCTTAAATTGAACATTATAATACTCTTCGGAGTGGACTCAATCGTTAATTGCTAATTGCTAAATGCTAATCGCTAAATGCTAATCGCCAATTGCCAAAAGCAGGAGTTGACATGACAACAAACGAAGTTAAAACCGACCCGGATAAAGAAAGGCAAAAGATCAAGTGTGTCAAGAAGATGAAAGACATCATGACCAATTATTACATCGAAGCCAAAACTGCGTTTGACACCGGGAAAAAAGTGGCGTGGATAACCAGTGGCGGTCCTGTTGAACCTCTAATTGCCATGGATGTAATTCCGGTTTATCCGGAGAATCATGGTGCCATGATCGGCGCCTCCAAGATGGGAACAGATCTCTGCGAAAAGGCAGAGGAGATGGGATATCCCAGGGATTTATGTTCATATGCCAGGGCTGACATTGCGTGTGCCACCATAAACGGCGGTCCCATTGGAGGCTTACCCAAACCGGATATGCTGGTCTGTTGCAACAATATTTGTGGAACGGTATTAAAGTGGTATGAGGTGCAAGCCCGTTATTTTAATGTCCCACTTTTTATTCTTGATACCCCCATCAGCCACACCGGTTTCTCCGACGAGGCGCATCGATATGTGAGAAAGCAGTTTGATGAGTATATCTCATTTCTGGAGGAACACTGCGGAAAGGCAATGGATCACGATCGCCTGGAGGAAGTGGGCAGGATCTCGATGAAAGGACAAAAACTGTGGCAGGCCGTCCTTGATACAACCATGCATAAACCGTCACCCATGAGTGCTTTTGATGCGTTTTTCCACCTGGCTCTCATTGTCACCTTGAGAGGTACCGATATCGCCGTGGATTATTACCAGGAGTTGCTGGCCGAGATGAACCAGAGAGTAAAAGAGGGAATCAGTGCAGTGCCCAATGAAGAGATCAGGCTGCTGTGGGACAATCTGCCCATATGGTACAGAACCAAATGGCTATCCGATACATTCGCCGGTCATGGCGCCTGCCTTGTGGCAGACACTTATACTTCAGCCTGGTGCAGCTCATTAAAGTACCTGGATGAGAGCAATTTTTATGAGTCCATGGTTCAGGGGTATTCCAGAATTTATCTCAATATCGGTGTTGATGCCATGGCTGAAGAGGTTAGTGGCATGGTTAAAAAATACAGCGCCGACGGCTTGGTGATGCATTCCAATCGCAGTTGTAAACCGTACTCCCTTGGGCAGTATGATATCCAAAATATCATTCAGGAGAAATGCAATATTCCTGTTCTGATAATTGAAGCAGACATGACCGACGACAGAAACTTCTCCGAAAGTCAGATAGAAAACAGAATCGGCGCTTTTATGGAAATAATAAAAGCAAGACACAGTGGGTAAGTTATAGAATATTCGAATGATTAATTTTATTTTTTTGTATTGTATGGAAGGAACAAAACAATCTTCGCTGCCCCATGTTCAGACAGCGAAGATTCAATTAACCTCAATTCAGATATTCTTACCTGGCGGCCATACGGATAGCTGCATCCAGTCGAATGGTTTCACCGTTTAACATGGGGTTTTCAATAATCTGTTGGGCGAGCATGGCAAATTCCGAAGGGGCTCCCAAACGTTTTGGAAACGGCATCATTTGGGAAAGAGCGTCCTGGGCTTTTTGTGGTAACCCGGCTACCATGGGGGTCATGAAGATTCCCGGAGCAATGGTGTTAACACGAATGCCATGAGCAGCAAATTCCCTGGCAAGGGGAAGAGTCATTCCTGCAACTCCTGCTTTGGATGCACTGTAAGCAGCCTGTCCAATCTGACCTTCAAAAGCAGCAACAGAGGCAACATTGATCACCACGCCCTTTTCACCATCTTCATTGGGCTGGTTTTTAATCATCTCAGCCGCAGCTAACCTGATCACATTCATGGTGCCCACCAGGTTGATCTGGATAACCTTATTAAAAAAATCAATGGGCATGGGATTTCCCTCCCGATCAATCACTTTTCGGGGAGTTCCGACTCCGGCACAATTGACCACAACATCAATTTTTCCAAAAGCTTTAAGCGTGGCATCAATCGAAGCTTGAACACTGATTTCATCCACTACATCTGTTTTACAGAAGATCACGTCATTTCCCAAATTGTTTGCCAGCATCTTACCGCGCTCAGCATCAAAATCCAGGATTGCCGCCTTCCCTCCCTTTTCCAGGGTGTTGCGAACGACAGCTTCTCCAAGTCCGGAAGCACCTCCTGTTACAATGGCAACACAATTTTTCAGATCCATTTGTTCTCCTTTTCAGTTGATTTCGATATCCGACTCGTCTTGTGAATCGGGGTCATTGATTACAGATTCATCTAAAACAAATTTTACTTTTTCCCACATCTCCTGAGCCTGTTCTTTCAGGTGTCCAATGTTTTTATTGGTTATTTCCGTATATTCATTAACAGCAACCAGACATTGTTGCGCAAGGACTTTTGTCTCCTCAGAAGAAAGCCCTTTGTTGAGAATGATCTCATTCAATATGCTCTCAATCCTCTTTGAAGCGGTTACCATTTTGTTCAAATTGATCACTTTATCTGGACTTTTATCCATGAATTTGCCTCAAAACTCTACATGCAGATACCGAATTGAATAAATCCGATTGAATTCAGGTTTCCTGTTACATTATTATCCCTGTTGCTAACCGGTGATAATGACTTTATTCTTTCTCTGTTGGAATTCACCATACCACTTGAAGAACAATCGTGGTACTTCATTCCTTGAAATCATCCCTTTGACGTGTTCATTCTCAAAAAGGAACCAATTGTATTGAAAGCCAGTCTTATCTCAGATTCCTTTCCTGTTGCCAGATAGCCCCCAAGCTGTTTATGTTCATCTGCCCGCATGACCACTTCCTTTGCTTTCTGATAAATTGCCTGTCCTTCAACCGTAAGTTGCGACCGGCAGCCCTCGCGATTATAAATGCTGATTTTCAGTTCCTCTTTCAGATATTTAATGGCATAACTTACAGCCGATTATCCCCGCTGAAAGTTTTTCGAAGCGGTTCTAAAGCTGCCGGTTTTTTGTATTGCAAGCAAGACGAGTTATTAATCCAAAGTCATTGTTATCCCACTCGATCTATTTTTTTGAATAAAATGGTCTATTCTTTATTCTTTTTTCTTATCAAAAAAACCGATATGATTCAATTAGTGTCTAAGCGAACAGTAATCAATAACGATAATAACTCCCTTTTAAGGAAGTTTTTTTTTGAAGGAATTTAACAGAGGGGCTGTCATGGTGCAATCAGTGGAAAAAGTGACGAGAGTTGCTCGATCAGTTGAACAAGTTGTACAAGCTCAGAAAACTTCGGATGGCGCCGGGGTAAAATTATCCAGGAGCATCGGATCATTTGCGTTACCGGATCTTGATCCTTTTCTGCTATTGGATGAGTTCAAGTCGGATCAGGCCAACGACTATATTGCCGGTTTTCCGGATCATCCCCATCGCGGTTTCGAAACAGTGACATATATGCTGGCTGGCGCTTTTGAGCACAAAGACAGTACAGGCGAAAGAGGGATATTGACGGAGGGTTGTGTCCAATGGATGACAGCAGGGCGCGGCATTATTCATTCTGAAATGCCAATTCAAAAAAGCGGTTTGGTTCAAGGATTTCAACTTTGGATCAATCTTCCGGGTAAGGATAAAATGAAGCCACCCCGGTACCAAAATCTGACCGCCGCAGAAATACCTGAATACCGGGTGGAAAATGGTGTTGTTGTCAAAGCCATTGCCGGTGAATTAGAGGGATTGAACGGGACAGTTCATCAGCTTCACACGGAACCGGTTTATCTGGATGTGCTGATTCCACCACATACAAACTGGTCACAGACATTGCCTGAAGGTCATCGTGTATCTGTTTACGTGTTTGAGGGGATAGGGTATTTTGGTGATGCGGCAAGCAATACCGCCATCTCCCTTGATTCGGGAAAATTAGGGGTCTTAAGTGATGGTGATTATATAAATGTTCAAACCCAGGATCAATTTGTGCGTTTTCTTTTGCTGGCCGCCCGTCCGTTGAATGAACCGGTTGTCAGGCATGGTCCCTTTGTGATGAACACCGTAGAAGAAATTGACCAGGCTGTTCGGGATTATCATAATGGAAAAATAGGCAGTTAGCCTTAGCAAAGCATGTTAGATAGCTCCTTCAGCTAATGGGGATAAAGATATTTACGGTTTAATCCCATTCTAGTACTAATGATAGTTCAAACGGAGGCATGCCTTTTTCTGCCAGTAACCATGTCTTCTGCTATGTAAAAAGGAACATTGACGGATACAATACGAATCAACCGTTATGAAAGAGAATTCGGTAACCCCCAGAAAACAGCCTTCACAAGATCGATCCAAGGAGAAAGTTAAGCGTATTCTTGAAGCGACGATCAGACTGCTGGAAAAGTCCGGTGTTGAAAGCATTACAGCAATCAAAGTAGCTAAAGAAGCCGGTGTTGCTGTTGCCTCGTTTTACCAGTATTTTCCTAATAAAAGCGCGGTCATCTATACCCTGTACCAGCAGTTTCTTGGAACAGTTTTGGAAAGAATGGACAAGCTTGAGAAAGAAAAATATCTGAAGATAACCTGGCCGGAGTTTTTTCTGGAGCTATCAAACCATTTGCTGGAGATTCCCTGCTTTAGTGAAAAAGCCGACGAACAGCTTTCCCGGGCAATGGAATTTTTCCCCGATCTTCAACCCTTGGAAACAAAACATGCCAATAATGTTGCACTTCGATTGGCTCAATATCTGAAAGGATATGGCTGTCGCTGGCAGGAAACCGAATTGCTGGATCTGGGACTTTATCTCTACCGTGCATCCAACAGCCTATTCAGCGTCTCCATAGGTGAAAAAAACGATCAGCAGGAGCGTTTCTTAAGCTGGAGCAGAGAGGTATTAATGGCATTGGTAGCCAAATGTTTTGATGATTAATACCGTTCAGCCCCATGTCTAAACCTATTCCTTTTTTAGCCTAAAATGCCAATACTATAATCGAGTGAAAACAGGTGCAACGTTGAACTTTTTCTTAATGGACTGGACAGACATTTTATGTTTTTAAGCCCGCACAGAACGGTCTCTGTGCAGGTAATCGATATCAATTTTATTCCAACAGACACTTACATCCGAAACCAATCCTTCCAAACAGGCTTATAGCCTTTTGCAGAAATCATTGCTGTTACCTGTTCGGGAGTCCTTAAATCCTCGACCTGGAACTGATCCAGGATATCGTTGAAAAGACTATAACCTCCCGGACTGGTTTTTGATCCTGCACTCATGGCAGTGATGCCCAATTGAAAGACATGATCTCGAAAAAGTTCAGTTTCTCTGGTTGAAAGAGACAATTCCACATTTTCATCAAAAATTCGATAAGCACAAATCAACTGCACAAGTTGACGATCGGAAATTTCAATTGGAGGACGGAAATTGCCTGCTGCGGCTCTCAATCGAGGAAAAGAGATGCAGTATTTGGATCGCCAATGAGTTTTTACCAGGTAATCCAAATGCGCTGCCATGAACCAGGCATCCGTTCGCCAATCATCTAACCCGATCAAAAAGCCCAATCCCATTTTGTAAACACCGGCCGCTCCAAGTCGATCTGGAGTTAAAAGACGATAATTAAAATCGCTTTTTTTACCTTTGGGGTGAAAGATTGAATATTCGGGCCCATAAGTCTCCTGATAGATATAAACGGCATGCAAACCGGCTTCTATCAAAGATTCATAGTGAACTTGCTCCAGCGGTGGCACTTCGATGGATATATTGGCAAAATGGGGCTGAAGGATGTTTATGCAGGTTTTTAAATAATCAACATCCACTGTCTTGGATTCACCGGAAACCAAGAGCACATGTTCAAAACCCATGTTTTTAATAACATTAGCTTCTGATAAAACCTGATCGATGGAAAGCGTGATCCGGGGGATCTCATTCTTTTTACTAAAGCCGCAATACTTGCAGCTATTGGTACATTCATTGGAGAGATAAAGGGGAATATACATCTGCACAATATTACCAAACCGCTGCCGGGTCAACAACCGGCTGATCGCAGCCATCTCCTTAAGATAACAATCCGCTGCCGGTGATACCAATATCTTAAAATCCTCCAAGGTGCGTGACCCTCTTTTACTGAGCACTCGCTCCACGTCGGCGGGTGTTTTTTGGTAAATATCAGATTGGATGCTATTCCAATTATATTGTCGATAACAAGTTAAAAAGCTCATCTCAATTCCCCAGAAAATCGGTTAAGGATGTTGCCGAACCTTCTGACAACTGAGCCCCCAAACCAGCTTCAAAGGCCTGTCTCCCGGCAATAACCGCATTCTTAAAAGCAGCTGCCATTTTAACCGGATCTTGAGCAACGGCAATAGCCGTATTGACTAATACGGCATCCGCCCCCATTTCCATAGCTTCTGACGCATGAGATGGAGCACCAATTCCGGCATCAATAATCACCGGGATTTTGCTCTGTCCAATGATAATCTCTAACATCGCTTTTGTTTCCAGCCCCCTGTTGCTTCCAATAGGCGATCCAAGTGGCATAACCGCTGCCGTGCCGACATCTTCCAACCGTTTGCAGATAACAGGATCAGCATTGACATAGGGTAATACCACAAAATTATCTTTGACCAGTTCTTCAGCCGCCTTGAGTGTTTCAATAGGATCCGGCATCAGGTATCTTGGGTCAGGATGGATCTCCAACTTAATCCAATTAGTGTGCAAGGCCTCCCTTGCCATTTTTGCCACAAATATCGCTTCTTTTGCTGTCCTAACACCGGCAGTGTTCGGTAAAAGGTGAATGCCGGCAATATTCAAATGCTCAATAATGTTGTCGTGTCGTGATTCAAAATCTACCCGTTTTAATGCAACAGTCACCAATTCCGATTCGGAAGAGATCAAAGCGTCTCTCATCATCCGGTTCGATTGAAATTTTCCTGTGCCCGTGAACAGACGGGATTTGAATGATCTATTTTCTATTGTCAACATGGTTTTTCCTTAGTTTGGGATGGCTTAATGATGTTCCGGCTTTGTCTGAAACTGATCTCTAAATTCTTTGGTGGCTTTCATTGAGCAAAATTTAGGACCACACATGGAACAAAAGTGTTCTGAATCCGAACTCTCTTTTGATTTGGCAGCTTGATGGAACTCAATGGCAGTATCCGGATCAAGCGACAGGGCAAATTGATCCTGCCATCTAAATTCAAATCGAGCCTTGCTCATTAAATTGTCACGGAGTTGTGCTGCCGGATGCCCTTTCGCCAAGTCGGCGACATGGGCAGCCAGTTTATAAGCGATCACGCCCTGCTTCACGTCGTTTTTGTCTGGCAGCCCCAGATGCTCCTTGGGAGTTACATAACAAAGCATTGAAGTTCCATACCAGCCGATATTTGCAGCTCCGATAGCAGAGGAAATATGATCGTACCCCGGTGTAATATCCGTCGTGATCGGCCCCAGGGTATAAAAGGGGGCACCAAAACAGTTTCTTTGCTGTTTTTCCACATTCTCTTTGATGAGTTGCAGGGGAACATGTCCCGGTCCCTCGATCATCACCTGCACATCCTGCTTCCAGGCTTTTTGGGTTAATTCTCCGAGTGTTTCAAGTTCTGCAAATTGTGCCTTGTCATTGGCATCTGCAAGGCAACCGGGACGTAAGCCATCACCCAATGAAAGCCCCATGTCGTATTGCGCAACAATATGGCACAACTCATCAAAATTATCATAAATAAAATTCTCCTGCTGATGCATTAGGCACCATTTAGCTAAAATTGAGCCCCCTCTGGAGACGATTCCTGTTAAGCGACCATCGGTTAAGGGAATGTGTCTTTTGAGCAAACCGGCATGAATCGTGATATAGTCCACCCCCTGTTCCGCTTGTTCAATGATGGTTTCCTTAAGCAGGTCCCAGGTCAGCTCATAAGCATATCCATCCACCTTCTCCAGTGCTTGATAAATTGGCACGGTACCCACCGGTACCGGGGAGTTTCTTAAGATCCATTCCCGAGTTTCCTGGATGTATTCTCCTGTTGAAAGATCCATGATCGTATCAGCCCCCCAGCGACAAGCCCAAACAGCTTTTTCCACTTCCTCTTCAATGCAGGAGGAACTAATAGAGTTCCCGATATTGGCATTGATTTTGACCAAAAAACGAGATCCGATAATCATCGGCTCCACCTCAGGATGATTGATGTTTACCGGTAGAATGGCTCTTCCCTCGGCAATTTCCTTGCGGACAAACTCCGGTGAAATCTCCTCTTCAGGCATGGGAATACCGAAACTCTGCCCGGGATGTTTATGAACCGCATCAGCGAATATCTTTTTCATTTCGCGAAGCTGTTGGTTTTCCCGTATTGCTACATATTCCATCTCAGGGGTAATGATCCCCTTTTTTGCATAAGCCATTTGGGTCACTTTTTGGCCGGTTTTGGCTCGATAAACAATATGGCTTGGCGTGCAGTCCGGTTTTTGTTTGGTTTGCTGATGCTGCTCCACATCATTTCGGGTTAGTATCCAAGGCTCTCGGATTTTTTTGAGTCCCTGATGAATATTAATATCAACTTCCGAATGCGTGTAGGGACCGCTTGTATCGTAGGTGATATAAGATTTTCCCGAGAGATCAATCGCTCTCATGGCAACATTGATCCCATGCATTGATCCTTTGATATGGATTTTTTTTGAACCGGGATAGGGACTCCGGGTAATCAGATTTTTTCTTGGTATGTGTTGTTTTGTTTTCATGATTTTTTTTTAGGTTATTGGTTTTGGCGCCTTATGAGTTATTTTCTGCGTTTTTTGGCAGAAATACTTTATCGGTGCTTATCCAGTTTATCTGGGTTAGGTTTTGTGTTCATCCGCCTTGAATCGCTCCAAACAGCAGAACCTGATCGTTTTCCTTTAATAACCGCGTTTCCCATTCTGTTTTGGCAATAACTTCCTCATTGACCGCCACTGCAAATCCTTTTTCTTGCTGAAACATTAAGCTTTTTACAACATCATTCAGTGTCGTATTGGGTTTCAGGTCGGTTATCTTGTTATTAATGAGTACTTTCATTGTTTTCCATCTTGTGTGATATGTCTGAAGGGAAGTGATTCAATCCTCCATTCCCCTTGCCTGTATAAAAATGAACACTCCGCTTGAGGCATGCTTGAACATAACTGATCGCTTTTTCAACGGATTGTTCCAATCCGTTTCCCTTGGCAAGATAAGCAGCTATGGCAGAGGACAGGGTACAGCCGGTGCCATGTGTATTTTGAGAATCAACAGCATGATGTTTAAAGACGCGAGTGTGAATCTGATTATTTGCTTTTTTTATTTTTAGACAGTCTGTTTTCGTTTTTCCGGAAAGATCCCCACCTGTTACCAACACTGCGTGGGCACCTTCCTGCAACAACATCTCTCCCACAGTGTCAATGGAGCGGGTTGAATTTTCAGGTAGATTCGCCAGCCAAAATGCCTCTTTCATATTTGGTGTGATCAAGATGCACAAAGGAAGGAGACGATCACTTAACAGCTTTTGATCAGATTTAAAGAGCGGGATTCCACTTGTTGAAAAACGAATCGGATCAAGGATAATCGGGATAGATGTTTGCGAAAGCACCTCAGCCACTGTTTGGACGATCTCCGCATTGCAGAGCATCCCGATTTTTATGGCCGATACCGGTAAATCCTCCAGAACGGCTTCCAATTGTTGTTTGACAAAGTCCGGTTTTAGTTCCTGAACGGATCTGATCCCTTTTGTGTTTTGAGCAGTGAGGGCAGTTATAACTGTGGCACCATAACATCCCAAACTGGCAAAGGTTTTCAAATCAGCCTGAATTCCCGCACCGCCACTGGAATCAGATCCAGCAATGCTTAAACAAATGGAGTTCATTTTTTCTCTCCACTTATATTGAAAGCTCCAATGTAGTTCCGGGAAGCTTTGCACAGATCGGAAGACCCCATAATGTCCCTAATCACACCGACACAGTTAACCCCGATCTCCCTGACCGGTCCCATATTCTTCGTTGTAATCCCTCCAATGGCAACGATAGGCAAGTTGGTTTGTTTCATCACTTCAGAAACCAAAGCCGTACCCACCATTGCATCAGATACTTTTTTGCAGTCCGTTCCATAAACCGGTCCAACAGAAAGATAGGATATCGACTCTTGCAGGGCGATTTCTGCCTGTTTCCATGAATGGGAAGACCGCCCGATGATTTTATTTCCGATGATTTTTCGAATTTCACTTGCAGGAAGGTCATCCGGTCCAACGTGAACACCGTCTGCATCACACAGTTTAGCAATATCGGGCCGGTCGTTGATCAAGTAGGTCACACCGTATTGTCGCGTTAAGCTTCGAACCTGCCGTGCAAGATTCAAATGCTCCTTATCGGTGAGTTCGTCTTTAATACGAAGCTGAAATAATCGAATGCCACCTATAAAAGCGTGCTCGATCGCTTCCAGAAAAGAGGAAGAATCACGATGAAACCGCAATCCTCCCACCAAATATACTCCTTGAATGATTGAATGGTTTTCCATCTCATAACTCCAGCTAAATCCCTTAGAATTCCGGCAGACACAAAAACAGGGTGAATGCCAAAATTGAAAGAAAAGTTATGGAAAACCAGCTGAAGAACGTTTCAAGAATAGAATCAATGTGCGGAAGTAGACAGATCTACTGTTTGGCAGGTGTTTTATTTCTTTCGACGTCCCTACGCTGGTATTATCCAGATCAGGTTCGCGGGTATGATCTCAGCAAAGTGCACCCCGCGTCGTTTCAAAATATATTCTTCTATAAATCCAACGTTGTCAATCACTCAGAGACGCGTAATTGAGTTAAATTGGACAGAATCGTTGTTATTATGAACGATACTGATTAAAATAAAGAAGAACTTTAAGGAATTTTCAACTTATTGACGCCTCAGTTTTTTATGAAAAATCAGTATTCCATTTTGCCCGAGTTCTCAAACATAAACGGCATTCATATTGACATCGCCAGAGAACGCGACATTGAACGGATTGGAGTCCTATCCAAAAAACTGATTGAAGTGGGACTGTTGAACTGGGTTTGGAATCCGCAAAAAGTCGCCGAACAAATACACAATCAAGATTCGCTGGTGCTGGTTGCCCGTGAAGAACAGGAACTGATCGCATTTGTCATCACAGAATTCAAAAAGAACACGGCTAATCTTGTCCTGCTTGGTGTTTCCTCGAATTATCAGCGATTGGGAATTGGCAGTCGTCTGGTAAAGATCCTGGAACAATCGGCTGCCGCTCTAAGTCTAACCTCTATCAAGCTGGAAGTTAGAAGTGAAAACAGATCCGCCCGCACTTTTTACAAAAAACTGGGATACAAGGAAGTTCGAGTCATTCGCGGATATTACAGCAATCATGAAGACGCCATCCAGATGACCCACCGTTTGTCATATGAACCTGCTACCTTTTCCTCTCAATAGAATCGTTTTGCAGACTCAAATTTGATTTAAGAGTTGAGCTATTCAGTTTGGATTCGAAGAAATAGGAACCGAGTTTTAAACTCAGTCTGCAGCAAAACCTATTCAGGCCGATCTGCAGAAAATAAAATGTGGGACATTGTGAGGTTGGTAGCCGTTTATTCGACAATGAAGGTTTGACTTTTAGATGATATGTATACTTTGTCCCCTTCTTTAGCGATGAAGGCATCTGGATGTCGGAAAAACAGAAAAATTATTTTTCTGCTGTCACACTTTGAAGTTGAGATTGTATAAGGGATAAAACAAAGAAAAACCAATTTCAGGACAGAGACATGTATAACCCATTCAATGAAAGCCAAGATGACAACAGTTGTAATCTTAACCTGATCAAACTGGCACTGGAAGGAAACCGGGAAGGGTTGGAACAGTTGATTAAACGCCATCAGGCCTGGATTTTTAATATTGCCTTCAAGATGACATCCGATGTGAATGACGCAGAAGATGTAACCCAGGAGATACTGATCAAGATTCTAACCAAGCTTTCCAGTTATGACCCGGAGAAAAGTGCTTTTCGAACCTGGCTGTACCGCATCACAGCCAACCATATCATTAATATGAAGAAGCGAACGCATGAGTTGCACCTGATTGATATCGATGATATTGGAACCAGCATGAAACGGGTTAGAAACAGTGAAAACGTACAGATGGTTCCTGACCCTGAGTCAAAGGTACTGTTAAAAGAAGCAAAATCAATCTGCCTGAATGGTATGCTTCTTTGCCTGGATCGTAGGCAGCGCCTGGTATTTATCCTTGGTGAGATATTGGGTGTCACCGGAACTATTGGAGGTGAAATCATGGAGATCTCAGCAGCCAATTTCCGGAAGATCCTTTCGAGAGCCCGCGAAAAACTGATCAATTTTTTCGACCAGAAATGCGGACTCATTGATGAGAAAAATCCCTGCCGTTGCTCTCTGTATCTCAAAGTTGTTTCCGAGCAGGGACTTATTGATCAACAAAAACTGGCAAAATATAATCGTTCCTACCCGCCTGTGTCTGAAGTAACAAATATGGGTGAGAAAAATTCGGAAAAATCTTACCAGAGCTTGCTGGCTGAACTGTATGGAAACGAAGCGTTTTTAGATCCTCCAAACCAGACAGCGTGGATTCGTAAAACCATTCAAAGCCAGGAATTTAAATCGGTATTTCACATGTAAGCGGACAAATTGTGAATTATTGATACTCCTTGTTTAATTCCCTTATTACACATTCTTTTATTGGAGAATAATCATGCAGAAAATGATATCCTATTGCGGAATTGACTGTGCACAATGCGCAACCTATCTTGCAACTCAAAAAGATGATGATGTTGAACGTCAAAAAGTAGCTGACATGTGGGGCAAAATGTTTGGCGTTCCTTTTAAAAAAGAGGATATAAATTGCGATGGATGCCACAAGACGGAAGGCCGGTTATTCGGGCATTGTGCCAACTGTGCGGTCAGATTGTGTGGTATGGAGAAGGCCGTTGAAACCTGCGGACATTGTAAAGATTATTCCTGTACCAAGATAGACGAACTCCTCAAGATTCTGCCTCATCCGACAGCTCGCAAGACATTGGAAGAAATTGCCAAAAGCCGGTAAAACCAACCGGTGTGCTTTTTCTGCCCGGTGCATCATAAGCTTACCTGCAATGGTTCACCGGGCTCAAACCTGTCTCTTCTCAAAATTCCATCACCCCCATAATTATAATCAGTTATTTACCGCATGTTCCGGTTGGTTATCCAGGTCGAAATCCAAAGTTTTCCTGCTTCCAAAAAAAACTTTCCATAGAGCAGGCCAAACACATAAAAAGGATACTCTCATCTGCCCGGAATGCGATCATGAAATGAAGATTATTTCGCATATTACGTCAATTGTACCGACAGAGAAGATTTTAAAAACCCGGATCTGTGGGAGGTGGGATACTCAAGAGATCGTTTGTGGCTACAACAGAAGTTATCTACGTCCCCATGGAAGATGGTTGGGAGCATGAAACAAATAACTTGGTTGGATAGATTTTCCGATAACGCGTTTTTCGAGGAAGACAGGGGTTTCCTTAAATCTGATAACAAATGATTCACCTTTGATGATATTCCTGTTGATTACTGCCTTTCTCCTCAAGTCCAACCTGAAATTCGAGATTCAAGCCCATATTGGACTTCGTATTATTCAGTATCTGGCTCAAAACCTTGACACACAAAATTCAAATTCTTATCAATCGCTTCATAGAGAAGATAACCTCAAACAGAATTTTCCAATAATGGCATTGTAACATAAAAAACAGAGCCTTTTGTATACTCGGATTCTACTGTGATGCTTCCCCCCATTAACTCAATCAACCGTTTGGCAATTGTTAAACCCAATCCGAGACCGGGATATAGAATAGGTCCCTTCTCTTCAACAATTTTAGAAAAGGCATTAAAAATGGCATTCTGGTTTTCAGCAGAAATTCCAATCCCTGTATCTTTAACATAAAATACCAGAGTGTTTTTAATATGAGCGCCTATTTCAACAAAACCTTTCTCGGTAAATTTAAATGCATTATCAATAAGATAACTCAGTATCTCTTTCAATCTTTTAGGGTCGCATTTGATTGATGAGTTATTCTCAATCGGATACTTGCATATAAATTCTATTTGATTTTTATCCAGTTTCTTTTTCTCATGGTCATAATATATGTGAAGCTCACGCAAGATATCTCCTGCAGTGCATTCTTCGTGATCAACGATATGATTATCACCTGCTTGGATGCATGAGATTTCGATAATGTTATCAATCACATTGGTTAACTTTTTACAAGACTCTTCAATGTGTTCAATATAAGATAAACGTTTTTCATCTGTAATACCTTCTGAAGCCAATAGGTAAGAGAATCCCAATAACCCATTCATCGGTGTTCTAATTTCATGAGATATATTTTCCAAAATCGCTGTCTTCAGGTTCTCAGCAATCACCGCCTTTTCTTTGGTTACCTTAAGTTGATGCTCATTCCTAATCAACCTTGCCGAAAGTCTCTCTGTAAACTTATTCATTGTACCTGCAATTTGATCAACTGAGAGGATACCAATGAATACACCGTTTTTGAATACCGGCAATACATATGCCCTTTTATCAATCATAAAATTATACACTGACGGAAGATCATCATCTGCATCAACTCTATGTGTTTCACTCAGGCAATCAACCACCAGTTTGTGCGGTCTGACAACTATATCGGAGGGCAGTAGAATGCCAAAATAGGTTAACTTTTCATCACGCACTACCAAAAACTTGTTTTCAAGCAGCGATTTTGAGATGCTGTTAACTCCTGTAAAAGGATGGACTTCAGGAAACTCCTGAAGAGTATATTTTTCAACTTTCATGGTTTGTAGAAGCGATCTTCGATTTCAATATAATCGTATGATATTTTAAGTTTAAAATCGACTTTTAGAATTTCCGATTCTAATACGTAGGGAAAAACTTTTTCCTCAAGTGTTTTAATGATAATGTCTTTATTCATTTTTTTTAGTAACCGTTTGTTGATAAAAACAATCTCAACTTCATCTGAAACTACCTCAAACGATTCAAACTCATTTGGGACCAATAGTTCAAACGATTTTCGTACTCCGATTTTACCTTGAGGGCATTTTTTCCCTAATATTAAGATATCATCAAAAGGTGGAAGTCTTATTTCCTCGAAACTCAATTTTACCAGGTATTTTGGTCCAGCATTTACATTTTTCATTTGGACCTTCTCGCAATAAACATGTTGATATCCTTATTTGTTCAGGTTTTTTGGACTAATGTTAATTAAATTGTTAAAAATCAGAAGATGAATTCCGAATCGTGGGCTTTGATGGATTATACATCAGGAAAAACGGCAATCAAGGATGAAGCAGCAAATTATGTTCATGAATGCGTGAATTTTCCAGTTGCATATTACTTAAAAGGACAGAAATGGACTAACCAAATGCTTTAAAAGGGCAAATGGGAACTCTGAATTGAAGAAAGACTTTCTTCAATCCCGGGGTATTCACCCCTAATGCCTTCAAAGCAAAATTGTCTAAAATATACTTGAGTCCCCGGACTCGCATCTTTTCGGCTCCGGATGTGCATTTTTATTTCGATATTGTTATTTCCACTTTAGTCCGAAATGTATTCTTTTTTATAAATGCCTGTATTTGTTCGTGAATAAGCCTGTGATTAGGTTTTTCATCTTTTGCACCGTAACGGGCAATAAAAATTTAAACTGTATGTGATTAAAGCTGAAAGAGAATGATATCAAAACTGTTCCCACCGCAGCTTCCTTTCAGAAAACATAGTGTATAATCCGTATCATGTTGTCAACTTCATCTGATTTCACCGATAAATCGTATTTCTTTAAAATAAGGGGATCACAGCTGATTCCGATATAAAATTTTTAATCAGTGTAATTTTATGCAATCAACTTCCATTCTTATTTGATTTATTCGTTGTCTTTATGGGAAGTGGTTCGCTCCCATTTGCAATGTGTTGATCTCAAGGAGGGATTTGCTAAAGTCCTCTGTCCAACTGTGCCCATGTTTCTGCGTCTGCACCGGAACGATACGGCAAAACGGCTAATACTGCCTGAGATGGGCTTTTGATCTTTCCTGATCATTCTACCGGTTAAACAGCTTAATAACGGTTTTGTATACTTTGTAAAGAACGTTATATATAGAATCAGAGGTTAGGCACACTCCACCATCAGATCCTAAACATAAAAAATGAGGTCTCTGCAAAAATAAAAAAACCTCCTGCCATGATGATTTCTTTTAAACTGGGATTCTAAGTAAACAAAAAACAGGAGGTTTTTAATGACTGATTTTGAGTAAATAAAGCAGATCATTTCAGACAAATCAAAAAAGAGATCAAGCGTCAGAAATCAGAATTAGCGTAGAAACAGACTTGTTTCCATAAAGTTGTGATTCTGCCTCCAATTATGTTGAGGCAGAATCAATTCAATACTGCAGAACTGAAGTTAGTTGGTTGTTACAGCTGGCCAGGTATAGTAAAATCCGGCCTTTATATCCGATAATTGGCTGAGGGCACCTAAATTTACCAGAGAAGATCCTGTTGCTGAATGTGCAGAAATATCGTTGTAAATGTTGTCATCAGCAAATTCAACCCTGCGGTACATGATAACGCGCGCATCTTCTTCAAGACCGGCCATGGATTTTGCTTTGGAAATGGCTGTTTCAGTATATCCGATTTCATCAATAAGCCCTATGGCAAGTGCCTGCTTAGCTGTATAAACTTTTGCCATCATTACTTCTTCCATTGCCGCGTCACTAAGATTTCGATGTTGGCGCACCTTGGATTCAAAGATATCTGCCATCTCATCAATTATTATCTGAAAGGATTTCTCTTCCCCAACGGTTGTGGGCCTGAAAGGTGATCCCATATCTTTGCTCACACCAGACTGACTTGTTTCCACGCCAACACCAATCTTATCCATTAACCCTTGGAATTTTGGCCTTATAAACACAACGCCCACTGAACCGGTAATTGTCGTTTGATGCGCGACGATGTGGTCTGCAGGCAGGGAAACATAATATCCTCCGGATGTGGCGATATCCATCATGCTGACGACAACAGGGATATTTGTTTTTTCTTTCAGTTTTTTAATCTCATTGTACAACATATCACTTGCTGTAACGCTTCCTCCCGACGAGTTGATTTTCAACACAATTGCTTTCACACCCGGATCGTTTTCAGCTTTCCTGATTTGTGATACAACTTCCTTCACCAGACTTGGCTTCCTTCGCATCATTCCTTCTTCCTCTTTATCGGAGATATGACCATTTATCGGTATAACAGCAACCTTATTGTTCCCCTTTCCCTCAAGAGTTACCTCTTTCAACGGATCGGTGTAATCGGTAAGGTTTACCTTCATCGATATACAGCCGGTAGCAACCAGACTTGAAATAAAGATGATTCCGAACAGTTTTAGCTTTCTCAGTATTTTCATTTTTTCTCCCTTTTAATCAATTACGAAACAACAGTTCAAAATACTAATCCGCAAAAAACGACAAAAGATTTCAAACTGTATTTTTTGAATCACAGACGTTTTTAAACTTCTAACAACCATTTTATCGGCAATATGAGTTTTAAAAAAACCTATCATTCATTCTTAGATTTAGAGGTTCAGATACAATTGATCTATAGATTGTTCACGAATGGTATCGGAATTTTGATGAATGGTCTTTTTTCCATGCTGAATGGTAAATCCAAAGTCATCTATCACATACAACTTAATACCACGAACCAAATAGAATGCCAGAATTTGATAAACAGACAAAAGAGCTTAAAACCGTTGGAGAATGCCAATACACTAAAAATACAAACCTTTAATCAAAAATTGTCGACTTCAATATAGATGAAACCTCTTGTCATCAGTTTATTGAACTGACTAAAAGCAGGTGTAGGATAAGAAGGTTCAAACCTTCTTATCCTACACCTGAAACAGTGGAAAAGACCTGGGAGCTGCTTGTCAGGCTCCTTCGCCTTTAAACACACAATCCAGGGGATTTATCGTTTTGAAAGATGAAGCCTCCCTAAAAAAGATTGTTAAGATCATGTCCGTATTTTGGGATGACTTTACAGGTTTATTCCCTCAGATTAATATACCAAATTAAAACAGAGACTGTTTAATATAATGCTTATTACAGATGGCCGAAGTGATATGCAAACTCTTCTAAGTAAACGTCTACTTGAAGCATAGCTTATTTGGGATATAATTTCATGCAACTTATATTTAAAATCCAGCCTAAATTCCAGCCCGATAAAGCCCATTCCCTAGCCCTAGTGGTCTTAAATGCACTTCCGTTAACTTCCGGGACACATTAAAATTCAAAGAAAAATCTTCTGGTTCTGCGGGATTGGCAATTAATTCCAGATCTCTGATGCAAAGCTCTATTGACGCTTTCAATTGATGCGCAGAGATGATACCTGAGGTTTTCTGTCCTCTCATCTTGGCGTTTTAAAAACTTCCTAAAACATTTTCCCGTTTATCGGGGGACTTTTGAAACAGATATAGTTAGTAATAAAAAATCTGTTAATGACTATTTTTATAGACTGGTTTATTGACACACGAATTGAAAGTAAGTATTACTAACTCAAGTTGCTAAGAGAGATGTTGATTGGATCTTTACCTTTGCCAAGCAAGATCTCTCATGTTATTCGGACAGCATCACAATTCCATCGAATTACTTAAACCGACCAGGGGAAGAAGAATGAGATCAATCGTCAGCTCCAACAACCAGATCTATTTTACCAAAGATCATGATTTGGTACGTCAATCCGTTGCCAGCTTTATTAAAAAGGAGATCAACCCCTATGTTGATCAATGGGAAGAGGCAGGTGAGGCACCCCTGCATGACATCTTTAAAAAAATGGGAGACCTCGGGTTTTTGGGTATCCGCTATGATCCTAAATTTGGTGGGCAGGGGTTGGATTACTGGTACGAGACAGTGTTTTTAGAGGAGTTGGGGCATATAAAATCCCTGGGATTAGCGGTCGCTATTACCGTACAGACCAATATGGCAACTCCCGCCATTGCTGAATTCGGCTCTGAATATTTGAAGGAAACCTATTTAAAGGCAGCTATTACCGGTGAAATGGTGTCGGCGATTGCCGTAACCGAGCCGTGTGCAGGGTCTGATGTGGCTGCAATTCAGAGTACGGCAATCAGGGAGGGGGATTTTTATCGTTTGAACGGCTCCAAGATGTTCATCACCAACGGCATCCAGGCTGACTTTTATACTCTCCTCGCCAGAACCAACGATAATCCCGGATATCACGCTTTCAGTCTTTTTGTGGTTCCCTCCGACCTTGGGGGCGTTACCGTCGGTCGAAAACTGGATAAACTGGGAGCCAGAATAAGTGACACGGCAGAGTTGTTTTTTGACAATGTAAAGGTCCCTGCAGAGAATCTGATTGGAAAAGAGGGAGAAGGATTTATCTACCAGATGCAACAATTTCAGCATGAACGATTTTCTCTGCTGCCGTTTACCTGTATTGCAGCTAGAGATGTAATCGGTCTGACAGTCGATTATCTACGAAAAAGAGAAGTTTTTGGTAAGCCGTTAATTAAAAAACAGGCGCTTCAGCATCAATTAGCAGAATGGTTAACGGAAATCGAATGTCTGCAGCAGCTAATCTATCACATTGTTCGCATAAAATCGGCAGACAAGGATGCCACAAAGGAGATATCCATGGGCAAATTGCATGCCGGGCAAATCTTTCAGAAAATCGTGGCAGGTTGCTTGCGAATGCACGGGGGTATGGGTTTTATGAATGAGATGCTAATATCCAGATATTATCGAGATTGTTGTGGTCTTTCCATCGGAGGAGGTGCTGATGAAGTAATGCGAGATATAATAGCAAAATTGGAAGGGTATTAGGCTATCACTCCCAAATCCGGTTTCAGTTGATATAAAACTGAAACCGGAACAGCAAGAATCAATCTGGAAAAAACCTTCAAAACCGGAGATTATTAAATCTTTATCAGACCAGATTTTTTCATCTTCCCTTGATCCGGTTGATCGCTATTCTACAATACACTGCTCAGACCGGCATTACGTGGATCCATTTGGTTAACCGGATGCTGTCAATAAAGCAAAACTCCCTCATCAGCGCAGTTCCGATTTACTTTTATTAAAACAGTTGATAAGAATTGAAACAGGAACGGAACGTCTTTCCGCCTCAACCCTATTAATCCTTCCGGATGCAATCTATATTTGAATCGGATTATGAATAGACATGGATTAAAAGCAGTATTCTTTTTTCTTATCTTTATAACTGTTGTCTTCATAAGCAGTTGCGATACCGGAGTTCACAATTCAATAACTCAAGGGGATTTATTTGCAACCGCCGAATCTGATACGGGGAAAAATGTTCATCCTAATGATCATCCAAGCTTGGTGCTGCTTTCAGTTAACTTTTTGAGCAATAAATTCAATTTTGGAGATTCAGCTCTATATCCTTCAATTTATATTTTTGTCTTGGGTATCCTGGCGATAACAGGATTACTTCATATGTTGTTTTATACGTATTTGCCAAATGAGAAATCCAGTCTGATCTTAAGCGGTTTGTGCCTGACATTGGCGTTGTATCTCTTCTTCGGTTCTGATGCCTTCATAATTAAAAAAACAATGATTCCCGAAGCTATCGGCGTTGTGCTTTCATTGTCTCCGTTTTTTTTCCTGATTGCCCTGACTCGTTTTTTTTATCCTGAAGATTTTATGGGGCGTATCGAGAGGTTTCTGATTCTGATGCTGACAGCAGGAATTCTGATCGCGCTGGTACTGCTCTTTGTAGACACAGTATACAAAAACCTGACCGCTTTTCTCTTTCCTGCTATTATCCTGTGTTATTTTGCTGTGATCACTATCAAAGCATGGATTAAAAAACGTAACGGTTCAACATTGTTGGCATCTGGGCTGTTGATATTATTCAGCTCCGGGCTTTTACATGATACCAAGTCCTTTTTGCCATTGGTTGAATATGCCAATCCATTGGGTTTGGCGATTTTTATCCTATCCAACTCTCTGGTGCTTTTGAGGCGGCATCTACAATCTCATACTGTTTTTAAAACTCTGTCGTTTGAGCTGCAAAAAAAAGAGAGTGAGTTGGAACAAAAAAGTCTGGAATTAGCAGGCCTGGGGAGGCTTAAGGAAGAGTTTCTGGCTAGTGTATCGGGAGAACTGCAGGCTCCACTTCAAGCGGTTGTCAGCCTGACAGAATCCCTGGCGCAAAAATTCGCTTCCAGCATTCCCAAAGAATTCTCCGACAGTTTTCAGCTTGTCTGCTTCAATTGCAAAAGAATGTCTATCTTAATTGACAATATACTGGATTTTACCAGGCTCACTCACAACCGGCTCCATCTGAACCTGGGTCAATTCCGTGTCCACTCCCTGGTCGATTCCGTTATTGAACTGTCTGAACTGGATGCAATACACAGATCGATCCATTTAATCAATAAAGTCTCCTGCTCATTCCCCATGGTTATCGGGGATAAGAAAAGATCCTATCAGGTGTTGTACAATCTTATCGAAAACGCCATCAAATTCTCAAACGGTGGATTAATCGAAATATCTGCAGTAAAAGACGGTAATCACGCCAAAATCAGCATTACAGATACCGGAATTGGAATTGAGAAGCAGTTTCAAAAAACTATTTTTAAGGATTTTGAAAAACTGGTTCACTGGGAAGAGAGACAAAACACAGGTCTGGGATTGGGACTCTCCATCGCTAAAAAGCTGATCGAAATACAAGGTGGAAATATCTGGTTGAATTCGACAGTGGATATGGGTAGTAGTTTCAGCTTTTCACTGCCTTTAGCAGAGTGTTCATCCTCCAGTAAAGAGTCCAGGACACATTCTGAAGTTCCCGGTCTTTTATCAGATAAGACTCATGTGGTTTCAGAAGAGAATTATTGCGACTCAAAAGCAGATGATTCAGGTTTTACCCGAATCTGGATAATTGATGATGACCCCGTAAACCAGCAGATAGTCAGTGGCTTTCTTTCCTCGGATCACGTCAGAATCAGTTCCTACTATGAAGAATCGGAACCTCTGGAAAACATCAGTTCAGGAAACATCCCCGATCTGATTCTTTTGGATGTTCTAATGCCGCAGACTTCTGGCTTTGAGCTCTGCAGGAAAATAAGGGATCAATTTTCGATGACTGAGTTGCCGATTATATTTTTAACTGCCAAAAACAGCATATCCGATCTTGTTGAGGCCTTTTCCCTGGGAGCCAATGATTTTATTGTAAAGCCGTTTTTGAGGGATGAACTGGTCTCAAGGGTTAATAGTCAGCTGCACCAATCAAGAATTAATAAAAATATGATCTCTTTGAGGGCATTTAATCATTCCATTGTTAACAAGCGTGATGCTAAAAGCATGGTGTTGGAGGCATTAAACACCATTCAAATGGGGATTTCAACTTCAGGAATCTCGCTGTTTCAGGACGAAAAAATGATAAAGGTACTGAACCAGGATGGTAAGGAGTCCTCCCTGGAAATAGCACCTCCAAAAGACCTGTTTATCGAATTTGATTCCGGCAATGAGTCCGATTTATATATCTGCAACAAGATTCCTGCCGATCATCCGCTTCGCCGCTTTTATCAGAATCAGACAGATATGGATATCACTGATTCCAGTGTTATCAGTGTTTTCCTGGAGGACTTGGAAAACATGAATATCCTGGTTTTCCGTGATTGCCAGAATCCCGGGTTTTCGAACTATGAAATCGAATACTTGAAAAGTATTTTCCATACCATGAATACGATGAGGCAGAATTTCCGAAAACTCTTTTCAAATACCTCATTAGTGGATGCTGTCTCCTTTATCAATAAAAACCTGCAGGAGATTGTCTATATAAAATCGATCCATCCCTATTCACAAGTATTCTATAACCAGGATAATAACCTGACATCAAAAGAGGTACAGATCAGCTTGCAGGATATCCAGGCTTACTTCGACGAAAAAAATATGCTCAGAATTCATCGCTCCTATTTTATCAATCCCAATAAAATACTGAGCGTTCGAAAGAAAAACCAGATCGACTTTGAAGTTAAGATTAAAACTGAACCTGATGAGATCCAAAAGCTGAATATTGGCCGTAATTACGTCAATCATTTTAAGAAGCTTTACCCAAACTTCTTTTAATCCGGTTGTTTTTCTTTTTTCCCCCGCTGTAGAGTAAGGTCTTAAATCCCAATTCCTTCATTGAATCATTCTGCAATTATCTTTTATTGGAAAAAACCGATTAAGGCGAAAAATCCAGTATCGGAAAAAATACACCTGACCTGAGATTTTTTTACCTTTTAAAAATTATTTATTTGTAGATGACCTTTTATGAAAAAGATGTAAATTCCTGTTATAAAAGCCAAATCGTGCTTGTGCTTATAGCTTCTGTTTACCGTTCGCAAAAAAAGAGTACTCTTTCCACTAATTGGATGTATCGCGGTGCTATATGTTTCACTATGGTATGTTGTGTTGGTGATACTTGATATCATGGGAATATAGTTGGTAAATCCAACATCGAATGACGAGAATCCTGAGGTTCGCTCTCTTCCCAAACAAACGGAGTATTCATTTATGTACCGATATATTTTAAGGATGAAAGCACTTTTAATCATTTCTTTATTGCTGATATCCATAGGCCCGGTTTCCAGCTGTAGCAGCAAAAGCGAAAAAACATACAGCTCGGCCAAGAGACCAAACTGCATTACAACTCGACCAACAAATACCGGAATTCTTCGATATATTAAATGTGGTATTTTTGAATAGCGAGCATTTTGAATTGAATCGATTTTGCTGTTTCCAAAAAGATGATCAAAAAACTGCTTGAATTCATCCTTTACAAAAAAAACAAACCCTTGTGCGGGGATAATAGTACAGAGTTGCTGGAAACGACAATGGAGAGTTACTTTTTGTCTTTTCTGACAAGGAACGATGCTGCAGGGGTGTCAGGCCCTGAAGCACTCTATTCCTCAAATGATGGTGATTTAATCGACAGGCAGGGTATTATTCCGCAGTGCTGATCAAGGGCAGATGTCGACATCCGTTAACGGATAAGAGGCACAAGCATGAATAAAACCGAATTGTCGGTCCGATTTTCTCACGAGAGATCCCGGTGGTTGATAGACCTTTCCATTTAACAGTTTAACCCGACACATACTGCATTCCCCACAGCGACAGATTGATGGGATGATATGACCTGTTTTTTCGAGAACAGAGATCAAGGTTTCACTTGATTTGGATGTCGCTATTTTTTCACCGTTGATGCTTATTGTTACCTCGTTATCCCTGTCAACATCCTCGGGCCAGCCATCGGTTTCCCAGATATTTACAGGAACGCCGTACATCTCTCTTCGGATCTTTCGTTTTGGCACATTGAGACTCTCCAATTGTTGTACGCAAAAATCATACATGGCCTGAGGTCCGCAAATATAAAAGGTTTTTCCGTCTATCCCGCCAGTTGCCTCTGATATAACATCTGCAGTGATAAATCCGGTCAGGCCGTCAAAGGTATCTTCCGGCTGTTCAATAACCGGGAAATACTTGATACTGGGAGACTTTTTCGCAAGCGTATTCAGCTCCTCATGGCAAATTGCCTCATCGGTTGTCCTGGAACCGTATAGTAATACAATGGTGCGGTTTATTCCTTTTCTGCTGACTTCCCGTATCATGCTTAAAAACGGGGTGATACCACTCCCACCAGCCAGAAAAACAAGGTGGTTATCATGAAATAGCGGATTATGACAGAACTGGCCCTGAGGACCGGAACTGACAAAATTGTCGCCTGCCCGGATATCGTTGAGTAGATAATTGGAAACCAGTCCGTTTTCCACTGCTCTGACAGTTATATCCCAATATCCTCTTTCCGTGGGAGATGAAGAGATGCTGTAGGGCCGAGCGGTTTTAATGTTGCCAATACTTGTGAACAGAGAAATATACTGTCCAGCCTGAAAAGGAGGTAGATAACCGTCAATAGCAGAAAAGCGCAGCGTTTTTGTGGTACGGGTTTCATCAAAAATATCCGTAACTTTCAAATCAATTCGACCAGGATGAATTCGATTGATGTAGTTTTTAACAGCGCCCTTCTCATCCAGAAAGTCAGCACCGTATTTCCGATCCGCATGGATCTCCTGTATAACTTCTTGGTATCCTTCCATTTTTTCTAACATTTCACTTTTCATCGTCTTCCTCCTAGTTCCTGCCCAGTTGTCGTAAAACGCTTCTGGCGGCAATTACCCCGGACTCAAGAGTGGGTTGAAAACCGCACAACCCTACCCAGCCCCCGACGCCTAATAATCCGTTAATATGCATTTTATTGGGAATAAAGTTTTCAGTGTCTTTGATATGATGTTCAAATCCATAGATGGAACCCGTTGGATGTCCCAGGTATCTCATGCAGGTTATGGGTGTTGCTACCTCAACCTCTTCTATATGGTTCCTCAGTTCAGGATAGAGTGGAGCAATCACGTTCAGCATCTGGTCGGCACAGCGGTATTTTTGATCCGCATACTGTTCCGGAGGAACACTTAACCAAGGATGTCCGTATTTTAAGGTTACCAATGCCACCTGACTGGCGCCTGGTGGTGAAAATTCGGGGTCTCTCAGATCATAACAGCTTAGTACCATAGCATCCTGGGAATTGATATCAAGCACTTTCATTTGCTGATAGGCTTTATCCATGTCGATATTGCCGAAGATAAAGTTGGTCGATTCCGTAATTCCTACAACATCCGGTTCACAATCAAGACCCATGTAAAGAATAAAACCGGACTGTGCGACCCTGCTCTGTTTTAATTCCCGGGTTACAACTTCCGGAATGTGATCTGCTCCTACCAGATCAACATAGGTAGTGATTTTGGAAGCATTTGAGATCACAAATTTTGATGTAATTTCATCCCCGTGTTCGGTGATAATACCTTCGGTTTTGCTGTTCTTCACTATGATTTTATCAACACCACAATTATACCGGATTTTACCCTTGTTCTGCGTGATGGTATCTGCCAGTGCATTGGATAACGCCTGTGATCCCCCTTTTAGATGATAGGGTTTGAATTCGCAGAATCCGAAAAACATGGCAGCCAGATCACTGAAATTCATAAAGCTGGGAGGAAGACCGATATAGGTCCAATAGGGCGAAATAACCGCTTTTAACAAGGGGTCTTTAAAAAACTCATCAAAGACTTGCTGCGTACTTTTTAGGGCGTATCGAAAATAAAGGGGATATTTCTCCGGGCTGGTTTCGGGATCATGCAGGTAGTACGCTCCAATCACTTCGGTGAAAAAAAGATAGAGAAAATCAAAGAAGTTTTTAATTGCCTGCTTTTCATGGGGAAATCGTTGCTGAAGTTCATCAACCACTTTTGAGATATCCGGTCTCAAGGTGAGATTGAAGTTCTCGGATTTTATCTGCACCCGATACAGATCATCCATCTCCACAAACTCAAGTTTTTCCATCACATTCAAATCCTGAAGAATGCCTCTGAGTGGTCCCGGTTGTGCCACCGATCCCATCCCACTCAACTGGTGCAGAGCGACTTCAAACTCAAATCGACCCCGGCAAAAGCTTGTTGCGCTACCCCCGGGAATATTATGACGTTCAAGCAGTAAAACAGATGCTCCCTCCTTTGCCAGTTTTGCACCTGCAGTTAGTCCCCCGTTTCCTGCTCCGATAATGATCACATCGTAATCCTTCATGATTATCCTCTCTGTTTGCAGTCTAAATTAGTTATTTCATTTTCCGGCGATTGATTCCAACCGCTCCATTAACTGACTGGCTTCTGCTATTATGTCGTCAATTACCTTTTTAACCGGTTTTATCTCATTTACCAGTCCAACAACTTGTCCGCCGGCAATGGGGCTAATTTCCGTGTCTCCATTGTCATAAGCGAGTTTGCCCTTGCCACCGGCCAATTCGGATACAATCTCCTCAAGAGTCGCACCTTTTGCTTCCATTGCCAGTATTTTATTTGATAATTCGTTCTTAACCACTCGCAACGGATTCAGAATTGATCTCATCACCAACGTTGTATCCACTTCCCTGGCGTTGATTACTTTACGTTTAATATTGGGATGTATCGGTGATTCTTCCGTGGCAAAAAAAGCGGTTCCCATTAATACCGCTTCCGCTCCCATGGCTAAGGCCCCTAACAAACCTGCCCCGGTGGCAACACTTCCTCCAGCGATCACAGGGATATCGAGTTCTTTTACAGCTATTGGCAGCAGGATGAACAGTGCCACATCATCCATACCAATATGACCGCCGGAACCATAGCCCAGAATAGTGACAGCATCAACACCCAGTTTCTGCGCCTTTTTTGCGTGACGGATGTTGGTCAGTTTGTGGATTATTTTAACTCCCGATTGCTTTAGCATAGGGATAAGCGCTTCCGGACTTCTACCCGCCGTTTCTACAAATTTAACACCCTCTTCGCACACAATTTCACAAAACTGCTGGGTACGATCACTTAATGGCAGTTCTGGAAGCATTGAAATGTTAACGCCAAACGGTTTATCGGTCAGAGTTCTCATCTTCCTGATCTCTTGTCGTAAATCCTCGGGTGTTTCAAAGGTCTCAGCCGTAATAAAACCGATTGCTCCTGCATTGCAGACATGAGAGACGAAATCAGCTCTACTGACCCACTGCATTCCTCCACAGAGAATAGGATATTGAATACCCAGCATCTCCGTGATTTTTGTTTTAAATTCCCTTGTCATAGATACTTCCTGTATTAGTGAGGTTTAATATTGATTATCCTGTTTAAACGTCATAACCATACAATAATCAGATTTGATGTGCCATCCCCATTAAGCTGTTTAGTATTTCATAAACGTCCATGAACATGTAAGAATTCAAGCTCATATCGGGAAACAGCATTAAAATCTTTTGCTTTTTTAAATAAAAACCAGAATAAATAGTGTCAATTTTAATATAAGTAAGTAATACTAACGTAAGCAAAATAAGTCAAGTTTATTTCCATCTGAAATACCCCTTTAATCCTGTAATTTTACAATATTATAAAATACAACATTAGGTGAATTTAATTAACTAAATATAGATTGTTGGATCTCAACCTGGTTCTTAAAGGCTTGAATAATATTTGAATGCTGATGTAATCCATGTTGACCGTTAACCTGACAAATGATATTTTTTCAACTTGCTTTAGATAAGTGAAGTTAACCTTTTTGGGGTTAATTAATTCCGAGTCCACTCCAAAAACTATCATCCAGGGTTATCCCTGGTCGGATTATCAACACTATCAGCCGGGACCTAAAGAACCCTATACAAAATCAAATCCAATGGCAAAAGAACCCGAAAACGAAATTAGCAAACCAAAACCTTCACCTGCGGGCAAAACAAAGATCATGGATTCTTTCCGTGGTTTGATCGGAGAGAAGGAGTTTGGGGCAATAACAACCGCTGAGATTGCCAAGAATGCCGGTGTCACTGAAGCTTTGATTTACAAATATTTTAAAGATAAACGCGACCTACTGCACCAGGTGTTAAAGGAATACCTGGAAGACTACATGATCAGATTCGGTATGGATTTAAAGGGTATTAAGGGGGCGTTGAATAAACTGCGGCGGTTGATTTGGGTGCATATTCACACCTACTCCTCAAACCGGATTTTTGCCAAAATCCTTATAATCGAGGTTAGAAATCACTTGGATTATTATAAGAGCGAAACCTACGGTGTTGTAAAGGAGTACAGCGATATGATACTGGACATTGTTGAAGAGGGGATTGAGCTAGGTGAGATTAGGGACGATATTCCCGCTAAATTTATAAGACAGGGAATCCTGGGCTGCATTGAGCACACCTGCCTGAGCCATATTGTCTTTGGAAGAGAATTTGATCCCGATGAGCTGACGGACGATCTTTGTGAGCTCCTTTTTTCAGGAATTGAGAAACACTGAATGTGAGGAGACATTATTGTTTCCTCAGCTTTTTTTGTTTTCTGACCTCAACAATCTCTCGAATTGTACTGTCAACCTGCTTTTGAGCCATTTTGATTCTAAAGCGCTCCTTCTGGTAAGTGAGTTTCAGCATTAGCACTTCATAAGTCACGCCCAGCTTCAGTCCGGCAATAAAATAATTCTTAACCTCATTCTCCGATTTCCTTTCATTGGCAAAAATCGAAGTGACCAGGGTGTTGAGCATGAATATCAGGTGCTCAGGGTCTTCAACTTCAAGCTTTTCCAGTACAGGAATCTCTTTTGTTTTCAGCAATCTGGAAATCTCCTTCAAGGTATCCCTGGGTTCCTCATCAAGAAACACCTCGCTCAATCTTTTCATGTACAGCACCTGGCTGTCTTCAACAATGTTGTCCGCCAGGAAAATGGTAATCACGGCTTTAGCCAGCCACATCTGCTCGGGAACCGTTAATTCTTTCATGTATCTAATTTTCTTTCGCTTTTCTTCCATAGCCGTATACTTTTTTAAATTTAAAATGCTGATATCGTGGTTTTGGCTATATCATAGAGTATAATATTCTTAAATGACAGGCAATTTTGCAGTCGGGTGATGGTAAAACTGAAATCAGATTGTGGAAAATATCATGCTGGCCAAATTGAATCCTGGCTCCACGATGAGGGTGTTCAGGTACTTAACGTTGTATTTCCGGCCAATGAAATTCAATGACAAATTTCAACAATAACTGTTAGTTAATGTCTGAACGAATACCTAGTTAAGCCTTGTTATGGGAAGCAGACATTCACGGTGAAGATCCCTGCTTACCGCTTCAAGCAGTACTATGATTGAAAACAGGGACTTTTCGTTCAGACACTGGTTATTTTCAAGACAGCCTGTTAAATTGTCTTAATGATACGAAGAACCTTCGGGTTTTCCATGATATTGTTGATGGACTGTTCAATGACATGGTGGGGGGTAGCTTATTCTTGATATTCATACACATACTTCAACAACCTATTTAATCCCAATCGGAATCCATGAGAGCTCTTTTTTTTAGAAGTCTGAATATTCGACAGAAAATGTTTATAATCTTTTTTTTGTCACTATTCTCATTTGGATTGTTGGGCATTATCTCCGTTTATAATTTTGCACAAATTGAAGAAAAATTCTTCGTTGTGGAATCTGCCTACGATCTCAGCAACATAATTCTTGAAATCAGACGGTATGAAAAGAACTATTTTTTATTTTCCAGGGAAGATGATTTCAGGGAAACCAAACGGTTTATTGATGAAGGGAAAAAATTACATCAAGAGATCCTGCCAAATGTCAGTAACCAGGAACAATTAAAAGTACTGTCGAATCTATCAAAATATATAGAGATTTATGAGAAAACCCTCGATTATATCCATGCATCTCCTTACCTTGCAGATGTGGTTAAAAACCGGTTGATAGATGACCTTCGTAATTCGGGTCAGAAAATGGTGCAACTTTCACAAGACTTTGTGATTTATGAACGAAAACTGATTTTAAGCATCAACACCAGGCTAACCAACAACTTTTTACTTTCATCCCTGTTAATTGCTTTGTTTTTTGTGTTTTTATTAATTTATATTGTTCGCAAGATTGTGCGTCCGTTGAAAAGAATAGAAGTTACTACCCAGGAGATTGCAAAGGGAGAGTTTAAAAAGGTAGAGGTTTGGAATACAAACGATGAAATCCAACAGGTCATGCTAGCTTTTAATAAGATGGTTGAGGAGTTGGAAAAACGACAGAACCAGTTGGTACAGGCGCAGAAACTCTCCTCAATCGGAACGTTGGCATCGGGAATAGCTCACCAGGTAAACAACCCGCTCAACAACATTTCCACCTCCTGTCAGATCATGATGGAGGAGTGCAAGGATATTACCTCCGATCTGGCACTTAAGATGATGTCGAATATCGAATCGGAAACGTTCAGGGCCAGGGATATTGTCAGGGGATTACTGGAGTTCTCTCGTAACCAGGAATTTGTTTTGACGGAAAACAGATTAAAGGATGTAGTGGAACGATCCATCAGGCTTATATCAAGTCAAATTCCGCAGGGAATTGAAATAACACATCAGGTGCCAGAATCCATTGTAATAAAACTGGATCGACAGAAAATGGCGGAGGTATTTTTAAATCTGTTCCTCAATGCAATTCAGTCAATTCAACCCGATTCAGGTAGAATATCTGTTACAGCCGTTCAGAATGATGAAAAAAAACAGGTCGTTATTGCGGTTGAAGATACCGGAAAAGGAATACCGGTGGAAATAAGAAATCGTATATTTGATCCTTTTTTCTCTACCAAAGATATTGGAATGGGAACCGGTTTGGGACTATATATCGTTTATGGCATTATTCTGCAACACAACGGTAAAATTCGTGTTGAAACCCTCTTGACCGGTGGCACCCGCATGATTATAACCTTAGCTATCGATTAGTTATTGGGAAAAATAAGGAGCCTAATGATCAAAAAGAAGATACTCATTGCCGAAGATGAAGAGATCGCCAGGGATAATCTGGAACACATCCTCAAGAAAGACGGGTACGATGCAGTTGCTGTCGAAAACGGAATGAAAGCCATGCAGCTGTTAAAGCAAACTGAATTCGATCTGGTAATAACAGACCTGAAAATGCCGGATATCAACGGCATCCAACTCCTGGAGGCAGTGAAAGACAAACATCCGGAGACCGAGGTTTTGGTGATAACCGGCTATGCAACTGTTGCCACTGCAGTACAAGCAATGCAAAAGGGAGCTTACTCCTATATTCCCAAGCCTTTCAAAATTGATGAATTAAGAATCCTGGTGCAACGAGCCTTGGAAAAACGCGCCTTGTTTCAGGAGGTCGGTAGATTACGTCTTCAAATCAAAGAATCTGCCTTTCCAACGATCATAGGACAAAGCAGCAAGATGAAAGCTTTGAAAGAGTCCATAGCACAGATAGCTGCTGTTGACTGCAATGTTTTAATCTTTGGAGAAACCGGAACCGGTAAAGAGATGATAGCCCGCTCGATTCATAATTTGAGCCCTCGGAGCAAAAATCGATTTATGGCCATAAACTGCGCCTCATTCACTGAAGAACTTCTGGGAAACGAACTGTTCGGGCACGAGGCGGGAGCTTTTACCGGAGCTAAGGGATCGAAAAAGGGACTTCTGGAAGTGGCTGATGGTGGAACCTTTTTTCTGGACGAGATCGGTGATATGCCTCTTTCCATGCAGGCCAAACTTCTTCGTGTTCTGGAAGAACGGACTCTGATCAAACTGGGCGGAACCGATGAGATTCCTGTGAATCTGCGTATCCTGGCTGCCACCAATAAGGATCTCAAAGAAGAAGTCGAGAATGAGAGATTTCGTAAAGACCTTTATTATCGCCTCAATGTCGTCAATCTCATCATCCCTCCCCTCATAGATCGTAAAGAGGATATTCCCTTGCTCTCATATCACTTTCTTGAATTGCACAAGAAGGCCATGGATAAAAAAGTGGAGTCGATTTCCGATGATGTGATTCGGATTTTGGAGAATTATGAATTTCCCGGCAACGTGAGAGAATTGGAAAACATCATTGAAAGAGCCGTTGTCATGTGCGATGGGAATACTATTCTTGTGAATCACCTGCCTTCCGACCTGAAAACTCCCAATATCAATTTGACGCGAATGGCTGGCAATGAATGGTTAACCCTGGCGGATAATGAAAAGGACTATATCGAAGCTGTCCTTAAACACACCGATGGCAACAAGACCAAAGCCTCCCAAATTCTGGGCATAGACCGGGTTTCTCTTTGGCGAAAATTGAATCGTTACAATATAGAAACTGAGGGTTAATCTGACAGTTATGCCGGATTAAGTCTTCAACGATTTTTCAAGTGCCAATTCAACAACTGCTGCTATGGATTCAGCTGAAATAATGGTCGCTGCATCCCTGACTTCCGAGCTCAATGCTTTGATATCCCTTTCATTTTTTAAAGGAAATATTACGGTTTTAAGTCCTGCTTGTTGAGCCGCCAGGACTTTCTCTCTAAGTCCGCTGACTGGGAGAAGTTCGCCGCTGAGAGTTAGTTCACCTGACATTGCCACCTCACTTTTTGCCGGTCTTTTTGTAAGAAGAGAGAGCAGCGCCACCGCAATCGTTATTCCTGCCGACGGTCCATCTTTTGGAATCGATCCTGCCGGGATGTGAATATGAATATCATGTCCATTAAAAAAATCAGGATTTATACCAAATTGTTCAGCACTACTCCGAACAAAGCTTAGCGCAGTCTGGGCGGATTCTTTCAGTATCTCGCCCAGGGAACCAGTCATTATAAGATTCTGGTTTCCTTTCATAATTGCAGTTTCAATGAAAATAATTTGTCCGCCAAACTCCGTCCAAACCAAACCTGTTGCCACTCCAGGGCGAACATTTACAGTGCGTGTTTCAAAGGTGAATCGGGGAGGACCAAGCAACTGATCGATATCATTTTTTTCAATCTTCTTTGGAACAGTCTCCTTTTTCTGAAAGATCAATCGATCGATTTTTCGACAGATTTGCGCTACTTCCCGCTCAAGATTACGTAATCCGGCCTCACGCGTATAGCCCATGATCATGCTGTCCAAAGCTTGTTCCGAAAACATAAGATCATTTTTATTGAGACCATGAGCCTCAAGTTGCCTGGGGATCAAGTAATTTTGGGCAATTTGCCTTTTTTCCCCCATGGTGTAGCTGGAGAAGGGAATAATTTCCATGCGGTCCAGCAAAGGGGAGGGTAGTTTTTCCACGCTATTTGCCGTGGTAATGAACATCAATTGAGAGAGATCAAAGGGGATATCCAGGTAATAGTCCAGAAATCGGCTGTTTTGTTTTGGATCCAGCACTTCCAGCAGAACGGAAGCGGGGTCTCCGCGAAAATCCTGACCAATCTTGTCTATTTCATCCAGCATCAACACGGGATTCTTCACTCCGGCTTTTTGTATTTCAGACAGGATTCTTCCGGGTAACGCCCCAACATATGTTCTTCTGTGTCCTCTGAGTTCAGCCTCGTCCCTTAAAGCGGCCATGGATAAACAGATAAAACTGCGACCGAATGCATTGGCAATGGAACGGCCAACGGATGTTTTGCCGATACCTGGGGGTCCGGAAAAACAGAGAACAGAACCTCGTGGTACCTGATAGCGTCTTTTCTGATCCAGCAATTCCCGAGCGGTCTGTCTTAAAGTCTCCAATTTAACCGGTTTGGGCAGATAGTGTGCTGCTCCTTTTTTGAGGGCATCAACAGCTGATTCCACGGTTGCATAACCTGTGGTGATGATGAATTTTGTTTCCGGTGAAATGTTTCGGACATTTTCCAGAAGTTGAATGCCGTTCATCTTCTGCATTTTAAGGTCAGTTACCACCAGGTCAAAAGGAGTTGATTCAAACAGATCCAATGCCTCTTGACCATTTGAGGCCGTAAAAACGTTGTAGCTCTCTTTTTTCAGGGTATGCGCAAGGTTTTCCAATGCAATGGGTTCATCATCAACAACCAGGATCTGGTAGGTTCTGGATTGACACATGATACTGGTGGCCAAATGATCCAATATCCTCTCCTTCACCTGCGAAAGCCCTAAGTGTTCAGCGTTCAGAATTCGTTCAGCCCGTTCCAGATCAAGATTATCTTCCGACATCTTTCCCCAGGGGAGAGATAACACAAACTTAATATAATTTGCACCAACACTGAATTCAGCAATGGAAGGATCGGTCTTTTCCAGACGTTCCAGCTCTCTTCGTACTGCTTTTTGAGCATGGTCAGGTAAAAACGTCTGATCCAGTTCTTTATACAAATCCTGCAAATATCCCGGTTCCTTTTCCGTAGCTGGTTCTTCCTCAATGTTTTTTTTAAACAAGCCCATAAAATCCTCTCCCTATTCATTAAAATACCGGCTGAAAACAGAAATGCTTTTCTCAATATGGTACTAGCCTTATATACCTTCAAAAAATCTGCCAGAAGAAAACTCAAATTTCAAATATTATGATTTTTGTCCCTCACCCCATTCCCAACAGCCCTTTCCCTGTTGAGTTTGCTATCAACCAGAATTTATCCCAAATAACCCGGTTCTATCTGCTGTTCCAGAATCCGCATCCATTAAACCAGGGATACTGTTGCAATGTGCAACGGAGGGAATGGAGTTGTTGTTGCATCTTTAATTTGCTGAAATAATAGGTTTTTATAGTTTTCTGCATTTTGTTCTGTTGCATATCGCAACAGAACAACTTGACTGTAGAATTATCATTTATAGTAAATTTGATAAATATTACAAACACTTATAGTAAAGGGTCAAGGGTGGTATGAAAAGTGGAGTAGGAGAATAGAACCACGGATTATATCGGCTTCTTTTTCCGAATAAGATTGCGAACCTGAAAATTGGTCTTTTGAAATCTTTGGATTGTTTCTGTTTGTTAATTTAGTCAACTTTTGATGGTTAGTCACGATTCCATGAAAAATAAAATCAAACTTCTGAAAAAAAAATTCGACCTCACGGCTATTGCAATAACTTATGCAGAAGCGGGTGAATGGAAAACCGCTGAAAACTATCTGGATAAAATAGAACGTCTGAATGAAAGCAAAAATCCCAAAATGATGGTTGTAGCCTTGGATTCGGAATTTTCAAGTGAAACCATTGAATACGCTGTCAATCTTGCAGACAGGATGCATTACGATGTGTTGGCAGTAAACGCCATGCCTCGTTCACTGGGTTTTAGTCTTTTTCAAAGGAGAAAAAACACTCTTTTACAAAAAAAAGCGAAAGAGTTTTTTTGTTCCCTGGCGGAAAAAACCCAACAGTATCGAATCCGATGTGAATCCATTGTTATTTTGAACGATTTTAGATCGCAGATCAAAAAGCTACTTTCACAGATCCGACAGATCGAATTTGTACTGGTTCAGGTCAAAAAGGATCAGAATTTTTCTTTAAACCTGGGAGTGCCCGTTTTCCAGATTATAACTGGCAACCCTCAATAAAGAGAGAACGGAAAAGTAAAATTCGGCATTTTTCCAAAGGTCACGCTGTCAATTCCGGTTGGAGGCGTCCGAATTTTTTCAACTGTTTAAATAGGAGATTTAAGAATAATGACCCAATCACCACAATCTCAAAGTCGAAAATGGTTAAAAACGGCTTTACTGGCAGCAGCTACCGTCGGTATTTATGCGGCGCTGTTTGCAAACGAGGCAACAGTTACCAAGTTCTATACAAAAGGAAGTTTTTATGCAGCATTACCCGTTTTAACCGCCTTTGCCTTTTCGATTATTCATGGTGCTTTTGCAGGACAATGCTTGGAAATGCTGGGAATAACTGCCAGCAAAAGCACCATTGCAAGCACCACCATTAAGAAACAAAAACAGCCGGTTGTCAAGAAAGACCAGCGTGCTCGTTTAACTGTCAACTAGCTGAAATCGGGGAGATGAAGAATGGACTTGATTCAACAAGGTATGAGTTTTATTGATCTGGATATTTTTAACGTAACATTCCTGTTCATCGTCGGGTTTATCGGTGGACTGGTTAGCGGATTTATTGGCTCCGGGGGAGCATTTGTTCTTACCCCGGGCATGATGAGTCTGGGAGTTCCTGCAACAGTGGCAGTTGCCAGTAATATGTGTCATAAGTTTCCAAAGGCCATGATTGGTGCTTATAAGCGATTTCGTTATGGTCAGGTGGATATAAAACTTGGACTTATTGTGGCTGTTTCCGCTGGAGTTGGCGTTCAAATAGGGATTCAGATTCAACATTGGATTCGAGAGACATGGGGCGAAGCGGGTTCCAACCTTTATGTCAGTATTGCCTTTCTTGTGGTATTGATTACCGTTGGTGGTTATGTGATGAAAGATGCAATAAAGCTGTCCAAATCAGGGGAAGACAGTGTTGTAACAAAGTTAGCCAAGAAACTGCAGTCAATCAATCTTCCCCCGATGATCCACCTTAAGACTGCTGACTTAACCATTTCCGTATGGTTTACGATCCCCGTGGGTATCGCCACAGGGCTGCTGGCTGCAACCATTGCTGTCGGCGGGTTCATCGGTGTTCCGGGAATGATTTATGTAATCGGGGCTTCAAGTCTGGTTGCCTCTGCAACCGAACTGGTGGTTGCATTTGTAATGGGATTTTCCGGATCTATCAACTGGGGGCTTCATGGTCTGATCGATATCAGGCTGACTGTCATTATTCTGGCAGGTTCTCTTTTTGGTGTTCAGTTGGGAGCAATCGGAACAACCTATGTCAAAGATTATATGATTAAACTGGTGATGAGTACAATCATGCTGATGGTGGCGGTTAGTCGTGGTTTAGCCATTCCCAACTATCTGACTAAAATTGGTTTGGTCGAGATTGATGAACAGATTATTTATTGGTTGGATAAGACCAGCTTCGCAGTCATGTGTCTTGCTTTGACCGTGGGTGCCGTCATTATTCTGGGTAGTATGTTCAAAGCAAAAAGAGCAGAAACTCTATTGGCCAAGGCTAGTGCCGCGCCTGGATAGTTGACTGATAATCGCGTATTATCGGTCTTCAGACAGGGAAAGAAAAACCGGCCAGTTCTAAAAAGAACTCAGACACAGTCAGCCAACCATTGCCCATTTGGAAGGTCTATTATCACTGGGTCTGAGTTCGCCCTAAAGAGAAAACACTGAAGGAGGCAAAATGATAACCAAGATGCTTGTTTCAATTGATAGCTCTGCTGCATCCTTACATGCTTTGGAAGAGGTTTCAGCTTTGGCTCGCTCGGAACAAAGTCAGCTTGTATTGTTGTCGGTGGTTCCTTCATATGATGGTGATCTTCGTCTGATGGGAAAAAAGGATGTGCTGGTGGAGTTAAAAGACTCTTATATAAAAGCATTGGTAAATGCCGAAAACGTTGCCAAAGCTTATAATCTAAACAGGAAATCTGTTCTTCAGGAAGGGGATCCCTTCAGCCAGATTTTAAATCTGGCAGAGAATGAAAATGTGGATTTAATTGTAGTAGACAAAAAATCATCCACTTTCATGGATCTGGTACCTGTCAGTGCCATTGATACAAAAATGATCAGTCAGAGCAGTGCTGATATCCTGGTGATCCCTGAAGATGCACCTCTAAATCTGGATCGGATACTTCTGGCATACGATGCCTCCGAAGGAGCCAAAGTTGCTCTTAAAAGGTCAATAGATCTCAGTGTCACTTATGGCTCAGAATTGACCATTGTCACGGCGTTTGAAGTCCCGCTGGAAGGATTTAATTATGAACATAACATCTGGGATAAATCTTATGGCGATGCGATGAAACTCCTGGATGAAGCAAAAAAAATAGCGGAAGAGCATGGTGTCCGGCATATCAAAACAATCAAGCGACACGGAAAACCTTCACGGGAAATCTGTGAACTGGCACGAACCATCAAAGCTGGATTGATCATTCTTGGTTTTAATCACAAAAACGTGATCAAAAAATACCTGACGGAAAATGTGATGGAGCAGGTTATAAGGAATAACTCAAATCCGGTCTGGATTGCCAAAAGTGGCAGATAGCATGCGGTGATACATCGGTGATGGAGCAGTAAAAAGGTGTAAATGAGGAATTAATCTTTATTAACATACGAGGAGATAACAATGAAACGATTCATTGAACGATTTGAAGCAATGGCAATGGCTGTCGCTTTTGCAGAAGCTGGTGAATGGGAAACAGCGCAAAACATAATGAAAAAACAGGAAAAATCTGTGAAAAACGCAAAAAAAACGGATATTAGGAAAAAGGACAAACGACCAAGAATGCATGTTTAAGCCTCCATTAATCGTAGGATGGGCAATGCTGTGCCCATCATTACGTGATGTAATGTGAATTCCTATTTTTCACCTCTAAAAACTGGTCCTGAACAAAAAGGAGATTTTTCTTATTACTCCTAAAAATAGGAATTTTATACTCGTGGGGTGAAAAAAGTAAATCAGCTGCTAACTCCAGAATAGAAAGGATCCATAAGGGATTTTGAAATGAATATCTTGTCCATCACCCTCAAGCAGCCTTTCTAAAGTAGTATTTAAGCACGCCTCCGAGCCGAGAGTGACATCTAATGCCACTGTCTTTATTGACGGAATCGTATTCCTGAGGTGGAAACAATAATCGATTTCCGTTTCCCTGATGGTTTCTTTCTTCGTGATAGTGGGTTGTGTATTCTCTCAAAGCCTGCCGTAAGCTCTCTTCGCTAAAGAAAATTAGCCCTGAGGTGCATTCAGACTTGATGGACAATACCCACCTTTCTGCGAATGCATTCAAGTTCGGGCTCCGAGGAGGTAATTTCAAGGGACACCATTGCGTTTCAAAACATTTCCCACGGTTCGGTCGCTCACCTTGTAAGCCAGATTTGATAAAGCTCCTTAAATTCGATCATATCCCCAGCTTGGATTCTCTTCAGCAAAACGGATAATCAGTTTTTCTAGTTCAGGGCTGATTGGAGGCCTGTCAAATGTCTTGCGGAATTTGGACCCATCGAATTTCTTTGCTACCAATTTTCGGAACCATTTCAGAATCGTCTCCGGTTTAACAATACAAGATATCTCCTTCAAAGCTTTAATGCCAACTCGTTTCCCGATTTTAGCTAACTGAATCCGTTCACTATCGTTGAAGCTCACTGGTTTTTTGACTTTAGATGTGAGAATCCTATTTTCCGCTGCCAGATATTCATTTCTCACGAGTAATTCTTCCTCAACACGTCCACTTACCAATACCAGTGCTTCCATAGCTTCCATCATCAACCTCTCCGAATATTATAGTTGTCTAAATTTATAGGGGAATTCCTTGTTTTCTGGAAGCCTAACAGGACAGCTAAGGAAGCACAATTGTTGGCACGGACGGAAATATTGTTTATTTTTTTCCTGCAAGTATTGTAAACAGGATGTTTAGAAAGGAATTGCTTTTTTCACCCCACGGGCATAAACAATGATATCAGCGTATTTCTTCATTGCTGTCGATTTTGAATCTACATCTTATGAAATTGGCTTCAAAATGACCGATGAATTGCATAAGCGGATATCACTGTGCAATGGATTGATGATTTGATAATCATGTATTATCAATTTTTTGAATGGTCCCATTATCGCATGACAGGGACATCCTGCCCAAATAATTTAAAAATCAACACTTCCGTTCAAAAAAAAACTAAGAAACAAAGGAATAGCTATGATTTGTATGGAGTTACAACAAGCGAAATGACTGATAACGAAGGTATTGGGGTAAAATGGTGGAAAATGTAACTTTGCTGGTATTATTGGGTTTGGGGGTAGGTGGTCGGTTGGAAGACCAGAATGGAGAAAATCCTAAACGAAATTACTCCCTATATTTTCAGCATTCTATGCATAATTGCGCAATAACGCAAGCCTGACCCCTTCATGAAAACAATCAATATATTGGTGCTGTTGCGGGAGTAATGGATATTACAAAACGGAAAAAGACTGAAAAACAACTCAAAGCTAGCCTTAAAGAAAAAGAAACCCTCCTTCACGAAATCCATCACCGGGTTAAAAACAACATGCAAGTCATCAATAGTTTGCTTAAATTGCAATCCAACAATATTGATGATGACAAAACAAAAGAAATTCTCAAGGACAGTCAAAGTAGAGTTTACGCAATGTCAGCAGTCCATGAGACACTACATGGGTCTGAAAAATTATCAGACATTGATTTGAAATTCTATCTATCCAAAATTACAACTTCCATATTTCAAACATACTGTAACGATCATTGAAAAATTAAACTAAATAGTGACATTGAAAACCTACCGATCAGTATTAATCAAGCTTATCCACTTGGTTTAGTTATTAATGAACTAATATCCAACTCTTTAAAGCATGGTTTTCCTAAAGATAGGGAAGGAGAAATCAGTGTAACTATGAAAAAGTTGGATAAGGAACTAACATTAATTGTGAAGGATGACGGTATTGGAATGCCTTATGGATTGGACTGGAAAGACTCTAGTTCTTTAGGACTAAAACTTGTTCGAACTTTAGTTGAAAACCAGCTCGACGGCTCAATCGAAATGGAAAGTAAAAACGGAACAAAATTCACAATCAAATTTAACATTGAAACTTAATCATGGGATTTCGGGGGACATAATACTCAACTTTGTTTTTCCGGTCCAGGTTTTCTTGGAATTAGGCTTCTTCCCGTGATTCGCTCCGCTTGCCTTAAAAACTGATAGCTACCTAAAGGTCTCCCGGTACGAAAGTTCTTTCTTAATTCATTCACGTTTTTAGGATCTGATGACAGCCATTTTTCCCATTCTTTTGCTTTTCCGAATAAAGGATGCTTTTTCGGAATCAAAATATCTTCAGCGACCATGTCTAAGTTGAATCTCGCGCTTGACCAATAATATTCTTTTGCCGTCTCGCTGATTCCAGCTCGTACAGGGTTTCTCTCTACATAACGTGCGGCGGCTAAAAGGTGCCTGTCTTCAAGTGGGCACGAAAAAAAGCGACCTTGAAATAAATATCCCCTGGTCTTTTGTCGAAAGTTAATATTTCGAGTATATCGCCGATGAGCCTCGCCAAATATTGCTCGAAGATCGTCTTCTTCTTCGGGTATTATGAGGAAGTGCACATGGTTATCCATCAAGCAATAGCCAAGAAATCGCGCGTTCCTTTTTGTCGCTTGTTCATTGAGCAGTGATAGGTACAAAGCACGATCAGAGTCATTTAAGAAAATATCCATAGAGCGAACGCCACGTTGAGTGACATGATGAGCGACTCCAGGTATTACCACTCTTGCTAATCTAGCCATATAAGTTGCACCAGTATGATTTGCGAATAGTAAAACTCGAATTGGAAAAAAGTTATATTATATCGAAGTCGTTACCATGAAATGTCTTAAAGGTCAAAGATGAGTATTATGTCCCCCGAATAAAGAAGATCTGGATAGAGGACCCTTTGATCTGTCCTGAATGTCAGCATGAAATGAGAATTATTTCGTTCATAACAGAGAGTGTGCCGATTGAAAAGATTCTAAAATACCTGGAATTGTGGGATGAGGAATCTTCAAGAGATTCACCGATTGCTATAGAAGAGATTGTTTATACCCCGATTGATGATGGCTGGCATTGTGAAATGGATGACCTTGTCAGCTAGACCTTCCGAAAGCCTGTTCTTCGAAGAATGCTGAAGTTTCTGTAGATCTTGATGAATTGGGTCTGACTTTGAAGTTTTTCCGAATGAACCTTACCATTTTCCCTGGATTCAACCTGAATTCTGAGACTCAAATTCAAGATTGAGCTTCGTTTTCTTCAAAATTCATGATCGATAGCTTGACACACGAAAAGCAAGTTCTTATCATCCATCCTTTCGGTAAGAGTCTTCGACAATACCTTAATCATCAAATGACGATATTGGTTGTGGAGAATAGGAGTATTTTGAATTTGAAACTCGATATCTCTCTGCTGCTAACATTTGTTTATCTATCTCCTCCCAAGATTGCCAAATGGCAATCTTCAGGTAATCTTGCAACAACATCTCTCCTGCATAATAAAATTAAACAACATTCAATCAGCATAGTGAATATATCCCAAAAACTACTTGGGTCTAACATTCAGACTAGAATTTTTGGAAAGTTCAATTCCAATGACGTATTAAAAGGCTGATAAAAATATGACAAAAACAAAACGAGCAATAATTACAATTTTCATTTTTATCATTATCGCGTTCATAGTTCTTTTATTTCTTCAACGATTTGATGAAATCGACAAGACTCCAGAAACAATAAAAGTTGAATATGAGCTGCCGACCGTTGCGGTCGTTAGGGTTAACAGAGGGTCTATCAGACAATGGATCAGCGCAGAAGGAACTGTCAGAGCGCTGAGGAAAGAATACCTGAGTTTTGAGACCGCAGGCAAAGTCGTTTTTGTCGGTAATGATATAACAAATCGCCCCATAAAGGAAGGTTCCAAAGTGTTGGGTACTTCCCATGGGGATGGGAAAGGTCAGTTATTGGCAAGGTTGGATGATCGCTCTCAGGTTCAGATGCTTAAAATTAGAGAGGCTGAGCTGAATGCCGCGCAACAAGGTCTTCAAAATGCCAGAGAAGCCGTCTCGCAATCAAAGATCAGGCTGGATTTGAGGAAGAAACAGTTTGAACGCTCGGAAAAACTTTTCCAAAACAAACTGGTAACAAAAGCTGAGTTCGAAGAATATAAGGTCAATCTCTCCGATGCCGAATCGGCACTTTCAATGGCGCAAGTCGAATTGTCCACAGCTGAAGAGCAGATAAAAATACTGATTCAACAGAAGAATCTGGCTGAGCTTGATGTGGAACACACCCGGATTTTTGCTCCTTTTGATGGGGTTATATCCTACCTAAATATAAAACCGGGAGATTTCGTATCACCTGAATTGATTGATAGATCAAATGAACAAGCTTTCCTGTCTACCTCGCCCATTGTGATTATGTCTGAAAATCCATTTGAAGTTTTGCTTCACATTCCTTCCATTGAATCTGAGCTAATAAAACCGAATCAATCTGCGGTAATCACTGCTTTCAACAACAAGCAAACACAAGATACTTCCAGCAATCCGGGGAAGAATCAAACAGATGCGTTAAATGCCGTTGTCTATTCTGTTAATCCTTCTATCAACTCGGGAGATCGCACTAGCAGGGTCAGACTTAGAACAACGTTAAGAGAGAAAGGCTTAAAAGATGGCATGTATGTCAAATGTTACATATTGACACAGGAAAAACGAAATGTGCTTCAAGTACCGATTATGAGCCTCCTTTTTTCAGAAAAAGAGAGTGTTGTTTTTACAGTTGATCGAGAAACTGGGATTACCCATAAAACCCATGTCAAAACCGGGATAGAAGGGCTTTATTCTGTTGAGATCGTAGAAGGACTCAACGAAAGCGATCTGTTGATCATCAAAGGTCAGAAGCGGTTGACCGATGGAGAGAAAGTAAAAATCCTTAATCATCAAATATCAGACTAACCAATGAAAGCAAATTCAGGTTCTATTGTTTACGATTTTTTCTTTAAAAAGACCACTTTCTGTATTCTAACGGCCGTTTTTCTTGTGATTGCAGGACTTATTGCCTATAACAGCATGATCAAAGAGGCGAATCCTGATTTGGAGATTCCCCAGGCTCTGGTTTTTACAGAATGGCCGGGTGCATCGCCAGAGTTAGTCGAAAAAGAGGTCACCTCCAAAATCGAAGATAAAATAAAATCCATCAAAGGACTAAAAAGATACAGGAGTGGTTCTTCCAACTCAGCTTCGGTTGTTTCAGTGGAGTTTCATGCTGATACATCCATGGGAGAATCGATGCAGCTTTTAAGGTCTAAGGTGGCGGAAGCAGAGTCATATTTACCAAAAAATGCCAAGAAGCCATATATTGAACCTATTCTGATGTCCGATTTCCCCATTATCAGCTTTCAGGTTTATGGAGAGCTCAATGGGAATGAATTGAATTTTTCGGCTAAAAAAGTCAAGGATCGTCTGGCAAAAATCCCAGGTGTAAAAAAAGTGGATATTGAAGGAGACAGCAGTGAGATTCTCCAGATCAGTCTCAAACCGGATCAGCTTTCTGCTCTGCAGATATCACCCTATTTGGTTGTGGAACGAATCAAAACTGAAAATATTGATCTTCCCTGGGGACAATTCGATAGCAGCGATTTTAATTCTTACTTTGAGCTTTCAGGGCGTTTCCAAAATATTGAAGATCTGAAAAAACTTCCCATCATACACCTGGACGCTGAACGTGTAATTAATCTTGAGGATATTGCCGAAGTAAGCATCCTTCAGAATCGTGAGACAACAAAAGCATATTTTAGTAAACAAAATGGCCCGTTTACCAAAACCATCTCCCTGTCCATATACAAACTCCCCGGCAAGGATACTATTCGTATCATCAAAAAGGCCAAAAATATTATTGAGCAGATGCAGAAATCGTCCGACTGGCCCAAAGATATCAACGTCGATACCATTGCGGACGAATCGAAAAACATCAACAGCCAGTTAAAAACAATATTCAACAACATCTGGCAAGCAATGGTTGCAGTATCACTGGTCTTATTTATTATGCTATCCTGGAGGGAAGCGCTGATTGCCACAATTTCAGTACCACTGACTTTTTTGGGGGCAGTTGCGCTATTATGGGTGTTGGGGTTCACTATCAATGAACTGGTGATTATCGGTATGGTCATCGCGCTGGGGCTGCTCATCGATTCTTTCATTTTGATGATGGAGGGGATGCATGATGCCGTTTTTATTAAGAAACTTCCTCCGATTGAAGCAGTTGCGTTTACTTTGAGGACATATGCTTCACCTCTCCTATCAGGGATTTTGACCACCATTGTTGTGTTCCTGCCGTTGATGACTATCGGAGGAGTCGAAGGGAAATTCATTCGCTTCATTCCAATAACTGCTGCCATCTGTCTGGCCCTTTCCTACTTTATTGCTGTTTTCATTGCAACTCCCTTTTCCCAACTGGTAATGCGGTTCAAGTCCCAAAAAGTGTCTAAAACAAGAGTTGACCACCTGAATGATAAGTTTTCGGCTCTCCTGGATAGCTGGTTGAAACGTTATGCCATTCCCAACAGGAAAGTGGCTTTTGCCTGGTGTGTATTTACCCTTATGCTTTTTTTCTTCAGTCTGGTCTGTGTGGATTATCTACCCGGGGAACTCTATCCAAAATCTGACGGTAGGCGACTGGGGATTACAGTTGAGCTTCCCAATGACACCTCCCTTGAACAATCTGAAAAACATGCAGAGCTCATGGGACAGGTTCTTCGACAGAAACCATACTTTGAAAGTGTTTCAAAGCTGGTTGGTATGAAAAGTCCCTTTTCGCTCAATTCCATGGTTGATTGGCTTTCAGAAACCCATGCACCCTATCTGGTGAGCTTCTCCTGTATTTTTGTTGAAAAAAACAATCGTGAAAAGTTGGGCTATGAATACTCTGAGGAGTTACGCACTGAACTCCTTCAGGTTGTCAACAGAATACCGGGAGCCCGATTGACCATGTCGCCTGATGTTGGAGGTTCAGATTCAGGGGACGCCATTCAAATAGAAATCACCGGCCATCAGATGTTACAATTGCGAAACATTTCACTAGCCATTCAAGATAAATTAAAAAAAATTCAGGGGGTTACTGATGTCAGGGATAATATCGGGCAGATGCAGCGATTTGTAAAATTTAAACCCAGGCGGGAAGAAATGAGTTTGCAGCATGTCGACCTGGGGCATATGTCTTTTCAGATGCGGTTGGCAATGAATGCTGAGAAACTGGGAAATGTTTATTTGCCTGATCGAATGGAAAAAATGGATATGTGGATCGGGACTGGTTGGTCAGAGCAGAAAAACCGCCTTGGTATGCCAGCAACATGGGAAGATCTTGCATCAATTGCTGTTGTGAATGAACAGGGAAATCGGGTTCAAGTCAATTCATTGGTAACACCGGTTATTCTCGAATCCCCTCCTTCCATTAGCCGTCTTAACGGAAATCGGACAGTGTCCTTAATGGCCAGGAATTCAGACCGCACAGTCAATGAGATATTTAAAGAGCTAATTCCAGAACTGGAAATATTGAAGAAAAATTGGCCTGATGAATATGATTACCGTTTGGGAGGAGAAGTTGAAGCTACTTCTGAGACCTATCAAAACATGTTTAAGGCATTTGGGATCGGTTTGTTCCTGGTATTTGCCATTCTGGCTTTGCTATTCGATTCGTTTCTACAGCCTCTGATTATAATGTTCAGTGTGTTGTTTGCACTGATTGGAACCTTTTGCGGATTTTTTCTCTTTTGGATACCCATCTCTTTTCCTGCTATGTTCGGTATCGTTGCACTGGTCGGAATTGTTGTTAATGACGCCATTGTGATGATCGATACCATGAACACTAATTTGAAAAACGGATTTTCAAGAAAGGAGGCGGCCGCCAGCGGTTCTGCTGATCGACTCAGGCCGATTCTCAGCACAACGATAACAACCTGTATAGGGCTTGTACCCCTCGCACTGAGTAGCACTATATGGATGCCGCTTTGCACTGCCATTATCTTTGGTTTAATTGCCGCCACTTTTTTCTCGCTGGTATTGATTCCCTGCCTGTATGTGTTGGTCACTCCGGATAATCAATGTCAGCCTGATAGTATCAGCTGTTAGTTATTTCGTATTTTCCATGTAGACAGGAGTAAACCATGCCGGATATGTATCACACGCTTATTCCAACAAAGATACAAAGAGATATTGTTTTTCTTTTTATTCTTTTAATAACAATTTATCAGGGTGCCTTCGCTTCTGCCAATCCTGACATGATTTATAAAGATCTGTCTTCAGAGCAAAAAACAGGAATTCAAGATGCTAAGAGTATTAGCCTTGCTGATTTATTGAGATTGGCTCTGGAGAAAAGTTCAACAATGGAAATAAACGAATTGAATAAACAGATAGCCTCGACTGACCGCATTACATCACAGGAGTCTTTTCAACCGGCAATCACTACATCAATGGATGTGAATCGAAAAATAACGCCCTCTTCATCCAGTGGGTTATCGGAGGTAAGGCAAATCCTGAATGTATTGGGAGTAGAGACTGCTGCAGAACCTTATCTGAACTTTGTTGCAGCGGATTCACAGGTTCTGTCTGCAGCCTGGAACAAAATGGATCGAAACGGAATTAGTTACAGCATTGGATACAGCAAAATTAAAAGTCAGATGCAGACTGGAGATATGGAAAATGGTTCCAGTGATTTTGGAGGCTGGAGCAAAACAGATCCACCTGTTTACATTGATTCCTTTTCTGCGGCGGTTAGTATTCCAATCTTCAGGGATTGGGGAGACGTCAATGTTCTTCCTGAGCGATATGCAGAGGTGACTATAAATCAGGCGGAAATACAATCGGAGATTGCGAAACTCAATCTGATTAAGTCTATTAGCAATGCATACTGGGATTTGGTTGTAAGCCACGAGAATATGAAAATGTTGGAAGAGGCAGCCCACCTGGCTGAACAGTTATTAAAGGAAACCAGACTTCGATATGATCTTGGAACAACTAATCCAATTGAAATCAGACACAGTGAAAGCCATCTTGCAACAACCAGGCTAGCCCTTCAACAGGAAATCACCAATAAAAGTCACATCGAAAACACGATTCGAACCGCGCTTCAGGTCGAAGATCAGCCATTATGCTACTATCCTTCGGAAAAACCCCATATCAGGGATAAATTGATAGATTTTGAATCCCTTTTTTCTCTTATCCTGAAAAGGAACAGGGAACTTGCTCTAATGAATAGCGAGCTGCAGTTGAATCAATTTGCCATGGAAGAGATCGCAAACCTTGAAAAGCCGGATATTGATCTGAATCTTCAGTACAACATAAACGGTTTTTCCAGAGAATCGTCTTTTGCATCCGATAGAATGGCGGAAAATCGACTCAATGACTATCAACTTGGATTGACATGGCGCATCCCTCTTTTCGACAGATCCACTCCGGAGAAAAAGAAAAAAATCTTACTGGAAAACAGCCGATTAACAATTCAAATCAACACAATAAAACTGCAACTTAAAACAGGACTACAATCCATTCTGATCAATATCGATCTTGCTAAAAAAGCAATCGGTCTGGCTTCTGACAACAGGTTGCTGATGGAATCCCTTTTGAAAGAGGAGATGGTAAAGTATAAAGTCGGGGAAAGCACCGGATTTCAATTGGCACAGGTTCAGCAAGAACTCATTGAAGCAAAAAAACATGAAATCCTGGCCAGGGTGCAATATGAAAAGCTATATCTGGAACTTCTTATTTTGACAGAAAAGATTTATGACGAGTACCATCTGAACAATCTCGGATAGAAATGACATCTAAAATACTCAATCGGAAGCAGGTGAAAATATTACTCGTTGAAGACGATCAAAGAACTGCAGATTTTGTGATCAAAGGTCTTAACCAGGAAAGTTTTTGTGTTGACCACGCAATTAATGGTGAAGACGGGTTGCATCTTGCTACTAGTGAACAGTATGACGTTGCAGTCGTGGATATTATGCTGCCCAGACTGGACGGATTATCACTGATTAAGGAGTTAAGGATTCGGAGAAATTTTCTGCCGGTGATTGTGCTCAGCGCAAAGAACACAGTTTATGATCGTGTCAAAGGTCTGGAAAGCGGGGGTGATGATTACTTGGTAAAGCCATTTGCCTTCTCCGAGTTGGTGGCCAGGATTCACGCCCTTATTCGCCGTTCAAACAAAAACGATAACTCGGTTGTATTTCAGGTTGGAGAACTCACCCTTGATCTCCTTCGTAAAAAAGTTTTTGCAAACGTCAAGGAGATTTTTCTTCAACCAAAAGAATTGATTTTATTGGAATATCTGATAAGGAACCAGGGGAAAGTCGTTTCAAAGACAATGATCATGGAAAATGTTTGGGATTATAATTTTGATCCTCAAACCAATGTTGTTGAAGCCAAGATTTCCAAGTTACGTTCCAAATTGACTGATGTTTGTGAAAAGAATTATATCCACACAGTCAAAGGATTAGGTTATGTCTGTGAAGATCGGAATTAGACTTCCCCGAACTCTGGCAGGTCGCCTGGCACTTGTCTACGCCATACTCTCCGGCTTTCTTTCTCTCATTATGATTTTTTTTCTTTCGTTTACCCTGCTGAAAGGTCTTGAGCAACGATTTGATGACATTCTGATTTTATATGCTGATGGAGTGGAAAAGCAAATAAGCGAAGAATCCCTTGAAAATATAGAAAAAATACTTCGAGAGGAGGATTACGAAAACGAATCTGAATCCGGGTTTATTCAGCTTCTTTCTCCCACAGGAGACCTGTTAGCCTCCTCTGACTTGAGTTCCTGGAAATCGATTGTAATCAATCGCTCATTGATTGCAGATTTGAAAGTTGGCGAACCAGTTTTTTTTTCAGAAATTACATCTCCTAAGACCAGTATTAGATTTTTATACAGGAAGACCAGGGCAGGTATTACGATTGTTGTGGGAACCCTTATATCCGATGATGGTACTATTACTCAACTTATTATCAAAACGGCAGCGGTTTTTGTCGTCATTATGATTATTGGTGGGATTGGAATCGGTATCATCCTTTCCCGCCTTGCTACCAAGGGGATTAAAAAAGTAACAGTCACGGCCTCTCACATCAGCAAAGGGAATTTTGATATAAGAATGCCAACCGGTCAGTATCCCGAAGAGATTGAACAGCTTGCCAGAACCTTTAATCTAATGATTGATAAGATCGATAAATCGATTAGAGAATTAAAAACTGTTTCCAATAGTGTTGCCCACGATCTTCGCAGCCCTTTGACTCGCATCCGGGGAAATATCGAAGTTACTCTTCGCGGATCAGATGACCTTCAGGAATACAAGATCATGGCGGAAAATGTGATAGAAGATTGCGGCAAGTTGGAAACCATGATCAATACCATGCTGGAAATAGCTGCCATGGATTCAGGAATTGAGATCATGGACAAAAGAACATTTGATATCTGTGAAATTCTAGACGATGCTGAAGAGCTGTTTAGCGCACTTGCAGAATTTAAAAATCAGCAGTTATGTTTTGAAATCAGTGAAAGGCCCATAATGATTCATGCCGATCTTCACAAAATCCAGAGAATCATCGCCAACTGCCTGGACAATGCCATCAAATTCACCGAGGAAAACGGGAAAATTGGACTGGTCATCAGTCAATTCAACGGCGGTGTCAATATAAGGATATCAGATTCAGGTCCAGGAATCACCGCTGATGATCTTCCTAAAATCTTTGATCCATTTTACCGTGGTGATAAAAGCCGATCCGAAAGAGGAAATGGTCTGGGCTTGAGTTATGTTCAATCAACAGTAAATAATCATGGCGGAAACATCAGTGTAACCAGCTCTCCTGGAGAAGGAACAGAATTTGACATCTGGTTACCCACAACTTAGATTCTGCATACATTTCATCCAGGCAAGAGAAGAGACTGCCTGTGCGACCTTTTAAATCGATAGAAACAGGGAACGGTCAGCACGGGGGACAAATAATCGTCCATTAGCTCGGTCCGACCCCATTCTCCGTTGATCGAACATCCAGTTGAGAATTGATCAATTAACTGTTTCCAAAATTTTCTTCAGAAAAATTGGAATGTTTTTCGAAAAATCCTAAACAAAGGAAAGTTATGCGACTTCATATGATATTAGCGGCTATTGCAACTATTTGTATCGGTATCTACTGGTGGGCTCGTATTAATAACGATCTATCAGTTGTCTCTATTGTTCAACCCTTGATCACCATCCTCTGTATTGGAATAGCACTTTTGGCGCTTCGCCTGCACAAGCATAGCAGGGCTTTAATATTATGCATTTCTTGCGGTTTGGCAGTGGCGCTTCTCGGTGATTTCTTGAACCTTAACATGAATGATCCATATGTTGTGATTCGGGGCTTGGTGATATTCGTCGTCGCTTACATGACCTATGCCATCGGTTTGACTATTATCAACGGGTTCCATTTTAAAGATATTTTCGTCGGTGTGGTTGCACTGCTGTTTAATGCTGCTTTGATGATTTACCTCTGGCCACATTTGGGAGAAATGAAAATCCCCGGGTTGATTTACAGTCTGATTCTACCATTTTTGGTGACACGAGCGATATCAACCTTTTTTAGTGGGAAGTTTTCGAAAACACAGAGCGTGCTGCTAACTGCTGGGACTGGAATGGTCTACCTGGGCGATATTGAGTTTGCTTTGCATGCTTATGCTCAGGTACTGCCAATGTTAGCGGGACCTATTCTATATGCAGGTGGTCAATTGCTTATTTCATTGAGTCCTTCCTACGCAGAATAGAAACATCCATTTCTCATTAGTAAACAGGTCACTTTATTTTTTGCTAGATATAGAGCGTTATTGCACAGAATTAGGTCGGTCGGACCAAGCTCCTTACCTATCATTTTACCTTAGAAAGCACTTTTTGGTATTAAATAAGCCTGTCTAAGATTTTCAGAATAGTCTAATTATCACAAAAAAGATAAATCTATCATCCCTGTACAACCAGATATCATCATCTCGGTTATGTATGGCATATTACTCACTGGTGTTATAAAAGGGAGCTTTTATTTAAGTTTGACAAGGACAAAAAGCGATGGATTCATTGGTCATTTGAAGTATTGGCGTAAAATGGTGGATGTTGTGGAGATTTGACACCTTAAAGTAAAACCAACTCGATACTCTCCTTAGCCTAGCTATCTGTCGAAAAAATACTGAACTGCAAAACCAATTGACTTATAGACCTAATTCGGACTAAATTTAGACAACTTCAATCATTTTTACAGGAGATAGTATGAAACTATCAAATAATATCAAACCGATTAGCTTTCTAAAAGCACATGCAGCTGACATCATCAGGAACATCGGATCTCATCAGGATCCGCTGATTATTACACAGAATGGAGAAGCCAAAGCGATCATTCAAGACATTGAAAGCTTCGAAAAAGATAGAGAAACAATGGCAATGCTTAAAATTCTTGCATTAGGAAATCAGCAAATTGAGGACGGAGAAGTAATATCAGCACCGGAAGCTCTGGACAAGATTAGGACAAAAAAAAGAGATACCAATGTCGTATAATGTACTTTTAACAAATGATGCGGCAAAAGACCTCGATGAAATCTTCGATTATATTCATTTGAATGATAGTCCAAGTAGTGCAGAATATGTACTTAATCAGATTGAAAATGCAATTGACCGTCTATCACATTTTCCGGAAAGAGGATCATACCCAGACGAATTGATAAATCTAGGCATAAAGCAATATCGTGAGGTCTATTTCAAGCCTTATAGACTGGTATACCAAATCATAAAAAGAACTGTTTATATTATGCTTATCGTAGATGGCAGGCGAGATATGCAGACTCTCCTCAGTAGGCGGTTGCTTGACGTTTGACTTCAATATATCTTAATTCTAAAACACCTTCAGCCCAAATCCCAGCCCTGTTTAGCCCATTCTGTAGTTACATAAAACGCACTACCTGTAACTTCCGGGACAAGCGAATCTTCAGATAAAATTCTTAATAAACAAAGAAATAGCTATGATTTTATGGAGCTACAGCGAGTGCTGAGATTGATACGGAAGGGTTGTGGGGTAAAATGGTGGAAATTGCGGAGATTTGACACCTATTAGGTATAGGATACGACTCAATCGTTAATGTCGCTTAAGATACTTTTAAATACAGGATTCAAGGGGCGAACAAAGGGATTGACAATCGTTACACCTTTCCATGTAAAACCATTTTGAAAATCCTCACTCAACAAAAACCTGCATCGATTTTCAGCAGCAACAGATAGAATCAAAGCATCCCAAATCTGTAATTTGTGAAATGTTGAAAGATCAAATGCTGCTTGAAATGATGACCATGTTGAATCCATTATATCAAAACTGTCTGCCCAGTTTAGAATTGCGTCGCGAATCTCCTCAGAATTTCTTTTAGCTTTTTTATTTAGGACCCGAAACAGTTCTCCTAGTGTCTGAGCAGGTAATAGTACCAGGCTACTCGGTAGGTTTTCGATCAGTGAAACTGCTTTGTTGCACCGTTCGTCATCTCCAATTCCTTCTGCGTATGCCAGTATATTCGTGTCAAGGGCGATTCTCATAGTTAGTCATCATATAATTCATTACGAGTCCAATTTCGACTGCCAGATGTATCTCTCTTTTTCAATCTATTAATCAGATTTGTTTTAGCAACATGACGATCGGGGCTATCTGCTTTGACAGGACCAATAGTTGCTACAGGTTTTCCTCGTGAGACAATCGTCATCTCTTCTCCTTGCGATACCTCACGCAGAATGGCCGAAAATCTCCGATTTGCGTCTGCGGCTGTAACCGTTTTCATATAGATCTCCAATTAGTAGTGTTTAGCACTACATTAAAAATAGTTTAATGGCTTCTCCAAGTCAATAAAAAAACCGGTCCAAATCCCAGCTCTATTTAGCCCATTTTGTAGTGACATAAATCCCACTTCCGTTAACTTCCGTGACACTCGAATTTTCAAACAATAACCTTAATAAACAAAGAAATAGGCATGACTTGATATGGTTACATAATCATTTTAACCAATCAAAAGGAGGAAATAATGGAACATCAAAACAAGTTCGACAAAGATTGGGATCGATGATCACCGATCTTAAATATGTCAAAGATGAAATCAAACTCGTGACCAAACCAGGCGACGACGATTATGTCGCAGTCATAGCAAATGCTGAGTTTTCACCTCAAAACGGCTTGGATATTCCGAAGGAGTCAGATGAAAAGCCTGAAAAGGTTGAAGACAAACCAAATCAGAAATTTTATCCGGGAAAAGGCGAAAATAAGAATCGACTCTAATCATTTGACCGTCACATACCCCCGAAAAATCCATAATCCCATTTTATGGGATATCCCCTGGAACCGTCTTCCCTCGAAGCTTTCATGGTTGGAAGATTGCCAGGTGAATTTGAAATTCAGATAGTGCCGTTAACCGCCAAATTCTTATATGATTTGACGGTTTAAACGAGCGCGAAAATCGGTGTTTAATGCTTAAAGTCCCAACTTTTTACCTATTTTTGCCAGAAGGACTCGGACCAAAGCGGTGATCGATTATAAGGGGATATGGCTTTTGAAAACACCCCTTTTTCACGCTTAGAGTTGTCTTTTCAACCTCAAAAACCGCGTTTTAAGAAAATTTGCAGTCGAGAGAGATCAATAACCCTTCAAATTCAACGGTCAATTCGGCGTGTTAACAGAACCCAACGGCTTAAGCTACATGAAAGCCAGATACTACGACCCCGAAGCTGGCCGCTTCATCAGCGAAGACCCATCGGCTTCGCCGGCGGCGACGTCAACCTCTACGGCTAAGCCTCCAACAACTCGGTGATGTTTGTTGATCCTAATGGTTTTGCTGCATATGGAATTCCGGGTGAATTCCGGGGACAGAATACCTATTAACTGAACAGTTTTGAGTTCTTATATAATTTATTGAAATTTAAGACTATAGAAAGCTGATATGTTGTCATTCCGTGCTCGATACGGAATCCATAATTATTTCAAAACGCTGGATGCCGGATCAAGTCCGGCATGACAGA